>CAWHUO010000023.1:0-8095 GCA_963832605.1 uncultured Alphaproteobacteria bacterium
TAGCGGTGCCTCAACAAGCCGATCCGATCCGCAAGGAAGTGCCAATGGATATTATGCTTTTGCGGACCTTTCAGAAGCAAGTTGAAACGCAGTGCAAGTATTTGCTTCGCGCCGCCGCTGAGTTGAACGGTAGTCTTCGCCAGAAAGACCTTGAGGGCGCATTTTACGCCGTTCAAAATATCCTTAATGCGGGAGCTAATATCTCAAAGGCATTTTGGGGCCAAGGTGGAAAATTTGAAAGGGAGCGAAAGGCTCTTCGAGATAGCGTTGGCGTCGATGACACTTCTCCTCTGCGCGAAGTAACGATGCGAAACAATTTCGAACATTTCGACGAGCGCCTTGACCAATGGTGGGCCCAGTCACAAAGAAAGAATTACGTCGACTATAACGTTGGTCCTAAGAACATGATCTTGGGCGCTGACGACATAGATCTGTTCCGAATATACGATCCCCAGACAACAGACATTACTTTTTGGGGTCAGTCATTCAACTTACAGAAGCTGGTAACTGAAGTTGAAAGGATACTTCCGCGGCTCCACGCTGAGGCAAATAAGCCTCATTGGGAGACCAATTCGCGGCGGGATAGAGACGCGTAACACAAATCTCTAGTCGCGATCCACCGCCGCCGTTGTGATCGGCGCCGCGCACAGCATCGCGACGATTTCGCGGAATTCCCCGTGCATCCTTTTCCATCGCATCAGCCGCAGAATGAGGCGTAGCTCGCCCAACACTTCGAGCGAGAGCCGGGTGGCGCAGCCTAAAGCGCTCGCGATCTGAAACGCCTTGCGCTCGTCGCGCCACCAGCGCTCGACGAGGGCGACCGCAGAGTCGAGGCCGCGGCCAAACACCATGGACGCGCGCGCCCCGAAGCGGGCGCGCACCGCAGCATGACAAGGCCCAAGCCGGATCAGCCGCTCGACCCTGATTTTGTAGGCGTTGATGGTGGCGGCTTCATCGAAGGCGGCGCCGATCTGCGCCAGCGCCACCGCCATGGCCGGGGTCGGTCCGACCCGCGCCGCCGCGGCAGCGCGACGCATGCGTTCATTCTCGCGGTGCTGCCGCGGCGAGTGCGCAACGGTCGAATGTTCGGCAAACGGCATCGCGGATCGCGTTTTGGTTCGCCGCGGCCGTCACGGCAGGCGCGGCTCGATGTCGTCGGCTTGTTACTAGAAATAGGACGCTTGTCAAGCGAATGTTGCCATATCGGTGACGCGACCGTAAATCGCGATCGATCCCGCCGCCCGCCGCGGCGTGCGGCAAAGTCCGTCGTCTGACTGATTCGGCGTGGCTGGGCGTTGAAAAGGGAAGGGCGCTTGCTCAGAACAATTTGAGGCAGCAGAGCACCTTGCCGACCACCTCGAGCTCGCTGAGCGGGGTCTCTTCGCTCGGATGATTCGGATTGTCGGAGATCACTTTCACCCGCGTCGGCCGCGACGAACGCAAGACCTGCAGCCGCTTGACCACGATGCACTCGAAAGTGTCGCGAATGGCATAGAGCCCGTCCGGCGTTGGCGTCTTGTGGCCGGTATCGACGATCACCCGCTCGCCGGAGACGATGGTCGGCGCCATGCTGTCGCCGGTGGTGTCGAGGACCAGAAGGCGGCTGGCCGAGGAGTGCAATTGCTCGCGTACGTAACTCTGCGGAAACAGCCAACCTTCGGCCTTCAGCGGGTCGGCGTGGCGTCCGTCCTTGCGCACTTCGCGCGCCGGCACCCCGCCGCCGCCGAGGCCGGCGCGGGTGTCGAGTTCCGGCACCTGCCCGGGAGACGGGCCCAGCGGTTCGTCGTGCGCGGCCTCTTCGCGCAGCACGTCGCTTGATTCGATATGGCTGCCGGGAGTGCCGGGGTAGCGTCCCCACAGCAGAATCTGCTCCGGCGAGTAGCCGAGAACCGCGGCGAACGGCTTGAGGTGGTCGAGCCGCAGCCGGATATGGCCATTCTCCAGGCGCGACAGCTGCTGTTTGGAAATGCCCGATCGCCTGACCAATTCCGTGCGCGACATGCCGCGCGCTTCTCGCGCGTAGTACAGGCCGGTCATCTGCTTACTGGGTCGGGTGCGGCGTGGCATGCGATTATTGTCACCGATTCCGTTCATATCGCCTAGCGTCTAAAATTGTGACTTGACTGTCCCATTTTGCGGGACTATATCACAAACGGTGACTGTCAGCAACCCGCTCATTCGGTGCGGCGACGCCACATCGAGAACCCTCACAGGTCTGACCGGCGCTCGCAAGCCGTGGGCCCTCGGCGGAGTTTGACAAGTCATGCCAGCCGAATCGTGGACCCGCGAGCAAATCGATCTCTTGAGGCAGCTGTGGAATGAGGGCCTGACGGCGGCCGCGATCGCCGCCCGGCTTGGCGGTCTGTCGCGCTCCGCGGTCTTAGGAAAAGTCCATCGGCTTCGGCTGCGCACGGACAAGGCCGCGGCAGCGTCGGCGGCCAAAGCGAAGTTCGCCGCAGAGCGCTGCGCCGAAACGGCGCCCGCCCGCCGGCGCCACGGCGGCAAACGCGGCAAGCACCCGCAAGCCGCGCCGGCAGCAGTCAGGCAGCACAAGACGCTGTTTGAATTGACCAACAAGACCTGCCGGTGGCCGCATGGCCAGCCGGGAACGAAAAATTTCTTTTTCTGCGGCGCGGCGGAGGCCGATCTGGAACAGGGCATTCCTTACTGCACACAGCACATGCAACGCGCCTATAGCACATCCGCAAGCGCGGCAGATGCGGACTGCGCGGCATGGACAGGGTTGCGTCGCTTTCCGTTTCGCTTTGCTCGTTCTGCGGGGCGCGGGCGTCAGAGGAGATACCGTTGAAGTTGGATGAGGATCTCGAGAAGCGCGAACCTCGCGGCGCCGCCGCCGCGCCGGGACGTTTGCTGGCGGAGCGCGCGGCGAATGCGGCGCGCGCCGAGTTGCGCGGCGAGCGTACCGGCATTCTCGGCGCGATCGGAAGCAGCGCGCCGCCGCTGCTGCTGTCGCGGACGCGGCGCGTGCCCGAGCGGTGGTCGCTCATCCACACCAATCACCTGCAAGGCTCGATCAGCTTTGCCTCCGGCGCCAATGCCGGAGTGACGGCCAACGTCAACAGCGTGACAGCGGGCAACGCGCTCGGGCTTGGTTATCCGCTGCAAAGCGTTCCGGTGCCCGGCGATGCGTTCACGGTCTACGACGGCTGCGATCATACGCCGGGCACCTGCCAGAGCAAGTTCAACAATCTCGCGAATTTCCGCGGCTTCCCCTACGTGCCGCCGCCACAGATGGCGCTATAAAATGACCGACATCGAGAGCAGCGAGCGCGCGGTCGTCGTGGCCGCGGCGCGATCATGGATCGACACGCCGTATCACAATTGCGCCGACATCAAAGGCGTCGGCGTCGATTGCGGCATGCTGATCGTCCGCGTCTTTGTCGACAGCGGTTTATGCGCGCCGTTCGATCCGCGGCCCTATCCGGTCGACTGGCATCTGCATCGCAGCGAAGAACGCTACCTCGGGTTTGTCTTTGATCGTTGCGCCGAGGTCGGCGAACCGCAACCCGGCGACGTGATGGTGTTGCGCTACGGCCGCTGCTATTCGCATGGCGGCATCGTCAGCGCGGCGACACCGCTGACGATCGTGCATGCGTTCCACCCGGCGCGCCGGGTCCTGGAAGAGCAGACCAGACACAACAGCGTCTTGTCGGACCCGAAGCGCGCGCCGCGCTTCTTCAGTTACTGGGCGACTAAGCCATGAGCGGGCTGTTCGGCGGCGGATCGTCGCAAACGATGACCCCCGACTATACCGGTCTGCAAATCCAGACCGCGGTCAATACGCTACCGATCCCGATCGTATGGGGCACGTCGCGGCTGGCGCCAAACGTCATCTGGTACAACAACTTCCAAACGCAAGACAGCGGCGGCAAGAATGGCGGCAAGGGCGGCCTGTTCGGCGGCGGCGCCGGCACCTACACCTACAGCGCCGCGGTCATCATGGCGCTGTGCGAAGGTCCAATCGCCGGCCTCAACCAAATCTGGAAGAACCAATCGGTCTACACGCTGAGCGGACTCGGCTTGTCGCTGTTTACCGGAACGATGCCGCAAAGCACGTGGAGTTATCTGGCGACGGCATACCCAGCGCAGGCGCTCGCCTATCAGGGCACGGCGTATGTCTGCGCGTCAGACTACAGCCTGGGCGCCACGGCGACGCTGGACAACCACAACTTCGAGGTCCAAGGAATTTTTTGCGGCTCCGGATACGGTCAGCTCCGATATAACGCCCAGGACGCCGTCGGCAGCGGCGCCGGATTTGGCTTCGTCGACGCCGATCCGGCGCAAATCGTCAATGACTTTCTGACCAATGCGCAATATGGCGTCGGCTTTCCGCAGGCGTCCATCGACGCGACCACGCTGTGGAGCGCCAGCGGCGGCGGCGACGCCTCGTACCAGACCTATTGCCGGGCGACCGGTCTGGCGCTGAGCCCGGCGCTCACCGATCAGGAACAGGCCGCCAGCATCCTGGCGCGATGGCTGCAGCTGACGAACACCGCCGCGGTATGGTCGGGTGGGCTGTTGCGGTTCATCTCCTACGGCGACCTTTCCGCCACCGGCAATGGCATCGCGTTCAATCCGAAAGTGACGCCGATCTACAATCTCGGCGACGACGACTTCAAGGTCGAGCATAACGAGGACCCGCTGCAGGTCTCGAGATCCGATCCTTATGAGGCTTACAACGTCTGGCGTCTTGAAATCGCCGAGCGCGACAATGCCTACAATCTCACCAGCGTGGAGTCGCGCGATCAGAACGCGATCGAGCTCTACGGCATGCGCATCGCGCCGACGGTCACCGCGCATGAAATCTGCGACCAGAACGTCGCGCTGATTTCCGGCCAGCTCATCCTGCAGCGCGCCCTCTGCATCCGCAACACCTACAAGTTCCGCCTGTCATGGGAGTATTGCCTGCTCGATCCGATGGACCTGGTGACGGTCACGGACCCGATCCTCGGGCTGTCGAATGCGCCGATCCGCATCACCGAGGTCGAGGAGGATGAGAACGGCTTCCTGAGCGTCACGGCGGAGGAGTTCCCGCTCGGCGCGGCGACCGCGACGCTCTATTCGACGCAACCGGTCACGAATAATCCGATCGATCGCGCGGTCGCCGCCGATGCCGTCAATATCCCGATCATTTTCGAACCGCCGCCGGTGCTGGTAGGGGCGACGGCGCAGGTCTGGATCGCGGCCTCCGGCGGCTCCGGCGGTGTCGCCGATCCCAACTGGGGTGGCGCCAATGTCTGGCTGTCGAGCGACGGCACGTCGTATAACCAGATCGGCACCATTATCGGGCCGGCGCGGCAGGGCGTGCTCACGGCATCGCTGCCGTCTTACAGCGGGGCGAACCCGGACACGGCCGACACGCTCGCCGTCAACGTGGCCGAGAGCGGCGGCACGCTGGCGACCGCGACTGACCTCGACGCGCAGCTTGCCAACACGCTGTGCATCGTCGATTCCGAGCTGGTGTCTTATGCGACATCGACGCTCACGTCGGCGAACAACTATACGCTGACTTATCTCTATCGTCTCTATCGCGGCCTTTACGGCACATCGATCTCCGCGCATGCGACCGGCGCGCAATTCGCGCGGCTGGACAGCACCGTCTTTAAATACGATTTGCCGGCGCAATACGTCGGCCAGGTGCTTTCCATCAAGCTGCAAAGCTTCAACGTCTTCGGCGGTGGCGGGCAGGATATCTCGACCTGCGCCGTCTACAGCTACACACCGACCGGCGTGGCGATCGATCACCCGGTCGCCAAGGCGATCCAGGTCGGCGGCGGGCCCTGGGATTTCGGCTTGGTCACGGCAACGGCGGGCACCGACGACGACTTCGGCGCATCGCTGACGCTGGCGGTCGAGCTCGCTCTCGATTTCGGCACGGCTTAAGGAAGCAAAAATGACAAGTGCGGTTCAGGTCCAATATCGGCGCGGCAGCGCCTCGCAAGTCGGTTCCTTCACCGGCGCGCAGGGCGAGATGGTCGTCGACACCACGAACAATCGCGTCGTGGTGCAGGACGGCGCGACCGCCGGAGGCTGGCCGGCGGCGAAGCTCTCCGAGGTCGTCACCAATGCGCGCACGCAAGTGAGCGACGGCAATTACAGCGCGCTCACGGCGGACCGCACGGTTGCATACATCGCGCTCACCGCCGCGCGCGTGGTCTCGTTGCCGGCGGCGAGCACCTATCCGACCGGATCGCGCCTGCTGGTCGTGGACGAATCCGGGGCCTGTTCGGCGACCAAGACCATCACGCTGACGGCCAACGGTTCCGATCTTATCGACGGCGCCGCCAGCGCCGTCATTAATTCCGCCTACGGCTATCTCGCCCTCGAATCGAACGGCTTCAACAAGTGGACCATCATTGACCAAGTTACCGTCGCGCCGGTCGCATCGGTCAACGCGCTGACCGGCACCATCTCGATCGCATCGAGCGGCGGCAGCAGCATTACCGCGTCCGGCACGACCGTCACGATCGGCGAGCCGGGCGGGATGCTCAACAAGTTCCGCAACGGCACGATGGACGTGTGGCAACGCGGGACATCCGGAGCCGCCAGCACAACCGCGGGGGCATTGACGCAAACCGGGCCCGATGGCTGGTACATCGCGCCAACCGGCGCAGGCGTCACCTGGGCGCAGGCCGGCGGCCGGTTGTTGACAAAAAACAGCTTGCAGGTGACAGGCGCGACATCCGTCACCGGTCTGATCGTCAAGCAGCGCATCGAAAGCCTGATTGCGGCGGCCTTCTGCAGCCAGACCGTGACGGTCCAGGCGCAGATCTACAACGGCACCGGCGGCGCGATTACGCCGAAGCTAAGCGTCAATCGCGCAACGGGTCAGGATAACGGGACTTACACCAACGTCGATGTGAGCGCGGTCAGCCTGCAGTCCTGCCCGGCGAACGCCTGGACGCTGGTCTCTTACACGTTCGCGACGAACGCGAATTCCTATAACGGCCTGGAGATCATCTTCGACTTCGGCAACAATTTCGGCGCCAACACCAAGACCGTGCAGATCACCGAGTGCGATTTCCGCGTCACGCCGGGCGCCTCGACGGGTCTCAACTCCACTCCGCCGCCACCGGAGCTGCGGCCGATCCCGACCGAGCTAACGTTCTGTCAGAGATATTTGCCTTTCGCGTTCAATGCCACGACGGGCAGCACGACCAACATCGTGACGGGCGGCGCTTACACGACCGCCAATGCCGAGTATCAATTTCAATATCCGCCGACCAGGGTCGCGGTAACCGGGGTCACCATAAGTTCGGCGGCGCATTTTTTTTCTTATGATTACACGACCGGCAATTCGGAGACTGCATCAGCAATCGCCCTCAAAAGTTCAAACTCGAGCGCCGCGTTCATTTACACGACCGTTTCCAGCGGCCTCACCGCGGGCGGGTTCGGGGTATTTGCTTCGCAAAACGCCAGCGCGCAGCTCTTGTTGACCGGAGCGGAGCTTTGATCCGCTGCCGCTAGCGACTTCGTAAACCACCGCCGCAAATCGAACGGATGATGTGCATGCGAGCGTTTCTCGCCACGACTGCGCTTGCGTTCTCGTTGAATGCACCGGCGCAGGCCGAGATCGCGTCCTGGTACGGCGCGGAATCCGGTCCGCGCACCGCGAGCGGCGAACGCTTCGACCCGCACGCCATGACGGCCGCCCACCGCACGCTGCCGTTCGGGACGCAGGTGCGCGTCTGCCATGCCGGCCGGTGCGTGGTCGTCCGCATCAATGATCGCGGGCCGTTCGTTCGAGGTCGCGACATAGACCTGTCGCAAGGCGCTGCGGCGCTGATCGGCGTCGGCGGCGTCGGGTTCGTCACGCTTGAGGTGCTTGGCCGGTGAAAGGGAATGTCATGAGCCGAAACTTCGGCCTGGTTCCGCATGACGTGCGCCAGGAAACGCAGGGCGATTGGCCGCATCTCGATGCGGGGCCGCTCGACAATCGCGATCATGACGCCAACCGCGACTTTCGCCGGCTCGTGGGCGTGGTTGCCGCATGCGCCGTGGTGCTCGGGATCATTGTTCTCCTCTGGCTCGGCAGCATGCTGATCGCGGCGCAAGTCCAGGCCCGCGATGACAG
>CAWHUO010000024.1:0-78223 GCA_963832605.1 uncultured Alphaproteobacteria bacterium
ACGGCTCGCTGCTGGTGTCGGACGACTTTGCCGGCGCGCTCTATCGCATCTGGTATGACGGCAAATAGAGTGTGATTGTCTGTCGGCGGCGCCGCGCTCAGTGGGCGCGGCGCCACCTTTTTGTAGCACGAGCACCGAACTGCATAGCCAAACCGTTTGGTTGGACCATGGCGCTGCGAATGAAGTTGGCCTTGATCGCGGGGTGTGCAGCCGCCGCGTGCGCCGCGAGCGACGGGTTTGCGGCCGGTGATGCGACCGCCGGGCGGCACAAGGCCCTCCTGTGCCAGACCTGCCATGGGCTCAACCACGACAAGAATCCAGGAAGCACCCAACCTTGCGGGGCAAAGCGAACTCTACCTCATCAAGGCGCTGAAGGATTACCGCTCGGGGGCGCGCAAGAACGACATGATGTCTCTGGTCGCGCCGACGCTCAAGGACAAGGACGTCGACGACCTCGCCGCCTATTATTCGGCGATCGAGGTGACGGTCGGGCCGCCGCCGAAATAATCCAGATAGTCCTGCCGCGCCGGTGCCGGTAATTCCGCCTGTGGAAAGGCGGGCGGGGTGTCGGCGCCGGAGAAATTGGGCCATTCCCTTGGCGCGGCGGCAGCGAGATAAGCGGCGCTTGCCGAGCGGTCCGCGAGCATGATGCGGTGCCCGGGACGGTAATCGGTGGCAAAGGACATTGCGTCCGGCGCCGGCAACTCGATGCGATTGGCCGGCGGCGCGACAGTGATGTTGGCCAGTTCGGATTGCTCCGGTCGGACGTTCGCGACGCGCCGGCGGTCTCGATCCGATCGGCGGCGGCAGGCACCACGTGCACGACGTGAAAGCCTTCTTCCTTGAGCTTCTTGAGCAGTTCCGGCAAAGCCGCGAGCGTTACTGCATGAATGTCGTGGAGCAGCAAAATGCCCTTGCCGCGCGCCTGTAGACGGCTCATGGCGCGGCGGACGATCTCGGCCGGCTTGATGCGGTGGTGCCAATCGTCGGCGACCGCATCCGCACTGAAGACGACCAGCGACGCGCGGCTAGCTCCTCTTCGATGATGTCGGAGCGCTCGAGGCCGGGGATGCGGAAAAACGGCGCCAGATCCGTGGCATCGCCGAGCGCCGTGCCGATGTCGGCGATGCCATCGTCGATCTCCTGCCGCATCTTTTCGCGCGAGGCCTTTTGCAATCGGATGGGATGATCCTCGGTGTGCGTCCCGATGGTGTGCCCCTCTTCGTAAATCCGGCGCACCGCAGCGGGATAAGCCCGGGCCATTTTGCCGATCAGAAAATACGTGGCCTTCACGCACTGCGCGGCAAGGATGTCGAGGATTGGGTTGGAATAGCGCGGCAGCGGACCGTCGTCGAAGGTCAACACCACTTCCTTGTCGGCGAGCCGCAACGTTTGATGGTATTGCATCAGGCCGACGCGCGTCAGCTCGCCGGGTTCGAGGACCAGCACGCGGCTGGTGCCCAGCGCGTCTGGATTTCCAGGACATTCCTGCGCCTGTGCCGGCATCGCCGTAGCGAGCGCACCGGCTATACCGGCGGTCGCGCCAAGCGCAGCAGCAGAAATAAAAACAAACGACGCCCGCAGACCCTGCATGCCCACTTCGGTCCCCGGCTGGTACTCGCCGGGCCCGCCCCTTCAGGGGGGACACTAGGGAAGCGCGGATTAATGCAACATTAACGAACGGCGGCAGTCTGCGGGGCTGTTGAAAGTGGGCACGCCTTCACGCTTTTCCGTCTTTCCTTGCCGTTAATCCAAGCCGTTTAGACCTAAGACTAGGCAATTTCCGAAGACGGGGCGTGAGTATGACGGTCGCCGCGGCAGCCCGAAAGTGGTGGGCGGCAAACCGGAGGCTTTCACGCGAGCCGGCGCCGATGCCGTTGGCTGTCCGCGACGGAAATGGCAAAGCTACGCGCATCAGATCCTTCCTGCCGCTCCTTTTTGCCGGCGCCATCATCCTTTGCGCCGCCATCGGTTTTGCCGCCACGCAGATCAGCGAGCACCGGCTCGAGGCCGAACAACACGCGGCGTTGCAGCAAGCGCTCGATGAATTTCACGCCGAGTTCGGCGACAGCGACGAATTTGACGACGCCCAAATCCGATCCATCGAACGTCGCGCCAACCTCAAGAACCTGCGGTTCGACCTTGACCCGCCTGCAGATAGCGGACGCGAGTTGCGGTCCGTGCATGACGCCCGCGGCCGCATCATCGGCTGGTTCAGCTGGGTGGCCGATGGCGCTCTCGTTGCCGCCTTGGACCAGCTGTGGGCGCTGCTGGCAGCGGTTGGTGCGGCGCTGGCGGCGGGCGCGTTTCTCGGCATGCGCGCGTCGCGACAGCTCGTGCAATCCCTCGACCGGAGCGCGGCGACCGTGCGCAAATTGGCCAGTCAGGACGCGTTGACGGGGCTGCCCAACCATCAGGCGATGCTCGAGAGATTGAACGAGGCCCTGGCGAAGCCTCGCTCCGGCATTGTCGCCTTCGCGCTCATCGATCCCGACGGCTTTGGCGAGGTTAACGATACGCTGGGCCGGGCCGGCGGCGATGTAGTGCTGATGAAGGTCGCCGAACATCTGCAAGCCGGCTTGCCGCCGGGAGCGATGTTCGGGCGCTTCGAGGACGACGAGTTCGCCGTCATCATGAGCAGCAATGATCGGCGCGCTGCGACGGCGCTCGCCGACGCGCTGCGCGGGTCGCTGCAACGTCCGATCTTCATGGACCGGATGTGGCAGATCACCGCCTGCATCGGCACCGCGCGAGCCCCCGAGGACGGCGCCACCGGCGAGGAAGTTGCGCGCCGCGCCGGTCTCGCGCTGCGCGCGGCCAAGCAGGAGGGCCGCGGCCGGACCCGATCCTTCGAACCGCAGATCGAAATCGAGTACGCCGAGCGCCGCTTTCTGCTGCGCGAATTGCAAACCGCGATCTCGCTGCAGGAATTCGAAGTCCATTATCAGCCGGTGGTTGCCGCCGACGGCGGCGCCATCGTCGCGGTCGAAGCGCTGCTGCGCTGGACCCATCCAAGCCGCGGCCCGATCGCGCCGTCGGTATTCATTCCGCTGGCCGAGCAGGCCGGTCTCATGTCGCAGCTCGGCGAGATCGTGCTGCGCCGCGCGCTCACCGATGCCGCGCGGTGGCCGAACCTCTCCGTGGCGGTCAATCTTTCGCCGTTGCAGATCCGCGATCGCTGGATCGTCGATCTGGTCGCCGTGGTCATGGCGGAGACCGGCATCGCGTCTTCGCGCGTCATACTGGAGGTGACCGAAGGCATCCTGATCGACAATCCGCTGCAGGCGCAGGCCCGGCTCGAAGCGTTGCGCGCGCTCGGCGTCAGCATCGCACTCGACGATTTCGGCACCGGCTATGCGAGCTTGAGCTATCTGCAAAAATTTCCCTTCGACCGCATCAAGATCGACCGCGCCTTTGTCGGCTCGCTCGGCGCCTCCGGCAGCACCGGCGCCATCATCCAGTCGATCGTCACGCTCGGTCACGCGCTCGGCATGAAAGTCTTGGCGGAAGGCGTCGAGACCGACGAGCAACGGGTTTTGTTGCGGCTCGCCGGCTGCGACGAAATGCAGGGCTTCCTGTTCGCCAAGCCGGTCCCGGCCGACGAGATCGATAAGCTCGTCGCGCGCGAGACGCAGGCGGCGACGGCTGCGGCGACGGCTTAAGCCGCCTCGCACGCTGACAGGCTTACCGCTAGCCGCTATCGTCGGGGTTTCAACCGGCCGCTTGTAGAGCCGGGGAGGGAGCGCGTGATGATCCCGAACAGCCTTCCCGGCCTCGATTTCGGCCTCGGCAGCGATCTCAACATGTTGCGCGAGACGGTGGGCTCGTTCGCGCAGGAAAAGATCGCGCCGAAAGCCGACGAGATCGACCGTTCCAACAAATTTCCCCGCGAGCTGTGGCCGCAGCTCGGCGCGCTCGGGCTTCTCGGCATCACGGTGGAAGAGGAGTGGGGCGGCGCCGGCATGGGCTACCTCGCCCATTGTGTGGCGATGGAGGAGATTTCGCGCGCCTCGGCGGCGATCGGCCTGTCCTATGGCGCGCATTCGAATCTGTGCGTCAATCAGCTGCGCAAGAACGGCAGCGCCGAGCAGAAGAAACGCTATCTGCCGAAGCTGATTTCCGGCGAGCATGTCGGGGCGCTGGCGATGTCGGAGCCCAATGCCGGCTCGGACGTGGTGTCCATGCGCACCCGCGCCGACCGCCGCGGCGACCGCTATGTGCTCAACGGAACGAAAATGTGGATCACCAACGGGCCGCTCGCCGACACCATGGTGGTCTATGCCAAGACCGATCCGACCGCGGGCTCGCGCGGCATCACCGCCTTCGTCGTCGAGAAAAGCTTCAAGGGATTTTCGACCGGGCAAAAGCTCGACAAGCTCGGCATGCGCGGCTCCGACACCGGCGAGCTCGTGTTCCAGGATTGCGAGGTGCCGGCCGACAACGTGCTCGGCGTCGTCGGCAACGGCGTCAACGTTTTGATGTCGGGCCTCGACTATGAGCGCACAGTGCTGGCGGCGGGGCCGCTCGGGGTGATGCAGGCCTGCCTCGACCTCGTTCTTCCTTACGTGCATCAGCGCACCCAGTTCGGCCAGCCGATCGGGCGCTTCCAGCTCATCCAGGCCAAGCTCGCCGACATGTATGTCACGCTCAATGCCTGAAGGCCTACGTCTATGCGGTGGCCAAAGCCTGCGACCGCGGCGAGACCACGCGCGAAGACGCCGCCGGCGCCATTCTCTACGCCGCCGAGCGCGCGACCTGGATGGCGCTGGAGACGATCCAGGTGCTCGGCGGCAACGGCTACATCAACGACTACCCGGCCGGCCGTTTGCTGCGCGACGCCAAGCTCTACGAGATCGGCGCCGGCACCAGCGAAATCCGCCGCATGCTCATCGGCCGCGAGATCTTCGAAAAGACGCGGTGACACTTGTTCCGCCTGCGCGGGGAGGGGATAGTCAGTCCGCCCGCCTGCGCCAAGCTCCCGGGCCGAGTATTCAATCTTAGCGGCAGACTTTTACGCCAGCTCGCCAGTAGCAACGCGCGACGGGCCTCACGGCCGGCCGAGCCACGACGACACAGCGGCCACCGTGATAGTAATAGCCCGACCCACAGGCGACGACGGCAGCATTTGCTTCCGGAACGGAGCCGACTAGCCAGAACAACCCAACCAAGGCAAAAGCGAGATACTTCATGATTTCCCTCCCGATTGACGAGCGATAAAAGATCGATCCGTTTGTCACCGCCTTTATACCCTGGAGTCGAAGAGGGGAGAAGTGGCGGCCGCTTCGGGATAACGGTGAACAGGCAAAGCTCGATCCTTCCTGGCGGCACGCTCCGCGCATTCCCTCTCCTCGCATGCAGGTGAACATAGAAATCCGTTCCCGCGACGCATGCGCGCTCCTTCTCCCCGCGTGCGGGGAGAAGGCGAACATACAAATCCTCCTCGCGACGCGATCCGCGCCCGAGCTATGCCGTCTTCATTCCAAAAACTCCCGCAGAGCGGGATCGCGTCACGCCTCAAGCCGGCGGTGGGACCTGGCTTTCGGCTCGATCACGCTCCGGCAAGTAGGGTGGGTTAGCCGCGGAGCGGCGTAACCCACCATGTTCGTGCGGTGCGTTTCGCTTCGCTCTACCCACCCTACAAACTTCCGGCAATCAAAAGGAAGCGGAACGCCGGCAGGCGCGTTAGTCCATCCTCCGCGCCTTACGGGCGCGGCACGCACCCAGCGGGGTGCGCTCGCCTGTCGGCGTTCCACCACGGCGCTTGCTGCAGCGAGCGAACGCCACAGCTCAGCTCCAGATACGCGCTTCCTGGGACTTGGTCGGGCGCACGGCCCCGATGGTTCGAAAGACCGTGCGCTTTGCAACGCGTGATTCAGGATCACGCGTCACTAGCGGGCGTTACCCGCTCCTTCCTGTCCCAGTCCAGCGAGTTGCCTCGCAGACCGGTCATCATGCCGGCCGGGCGTATAACCCGGAGCCGCCCGGGAGCGGCGGTGACGAGCCGCCACCCGCGGGAACCGCTCTCGCTCCACCAGCCGGTGTCGCCGACTGACGTCCTTTCGGTGAGCGAGATTCGCTATGTGTAACTGAAAGAAGGACGAATGTCAAGAGAAAGTCGCCTCAACAGTGACGCCAATCCAGGTCGTCATACTCGGGCTTGACCCGCGTATCCATGCTAAAGTTCGGCGCATGAACGGCAGCCGCACATTCGCGCTACGGAACGGCAGCATGGATTGCCGGATCAAATCCGGCAATGATGATCGAGCGATCGTAGCGACGCCCGGAACGATCGAGTTGAGCAGCTGAGATGCTGATCCGGATTACGCTTCGGTCCATCCCGGCTGCGCCCGTTTCGAATAATTAATAATGCTTAACCCTTGTTCGTTAAACCCCGTTACCGGAAACGATTCTCAAAGTGCTTCGAACGATTCTGAAGCCGAGGCCTTAAATGATTGACACTCAAAGAGAAGTCGCCATCAATGCGAAGCCCGGCGGATCGGCAAATCCGCTGTGCTTCTTATTGGACGATGATTTTGCCTTCCGGCAGGGTATCGCAAAGGAATTGCGTCGCGACGATATCGACGTCGTCGAGTTCTCGACCAGCGCCCGGTTCGTGGACATGATCGACGATCAAAATCCCGATATTGTCTTTGTCAATCTGAACAGCGCAGCGCCGCACGAGTGTGTTCGGGCGCTCCTGGCGCTCAAGGAATGCGACTATCCCGGCGCCGTGCAGCTCTTTGGCCGCTGCGAGCCGAAAACACTCGAGAGCTTTTTCACCATCGGCGCGGATTGCTCGCTGACAATGCTGCCGCCCATTCAGAAGCCCATTAAAGCCGCGACAATTCATAAGATCATTTCTGATCGGCGGCTCGGCACGCCTGCGCCGTCATCGGAACGCGTCTCCCTGAGCGACGCGCTGGCCAAGAACTATGTCACCTTTCTCTACCAACCGAAGTTTGATCTGAAGGCAAACGTGATAGTTGGTGTTGAAGCCATGGCGCGCGTTAGTCATCCAAAGCTTGGCCTGCTCACGCCGGAACAATTCCTCAAGGGCGCCGACGATGACGCGCTTCTCAAGCTGTCGCGTCTGGCGCTGCTCAGCGCACTCAAGGCGAGCACGCAATTCCACCAAGCGGCCGTCTCGCTGCAGGTTGCGATCAATATCAGCGCCGATAATCTGCTGCGGCTGCCGGTTGCGGACCTGGCATTGTTGCACCGTCCTGAAAGCGGAGATTGGCCGGGATTGCTCTTGGAAGTGACGGAGCGTCAGGTTGTCAACAATATCGAGGGTTTGAAGGCACGCTTACCCAGGCTACAGCAGGCCGGAGTTTCGATGGCGATAGACAACTTCGCGCTGAGAACTTCCTGCCTCAGCGCGCTTAAGCAAATCCCTTTCGCCGAAATCAAAATTGATCGCTCTCTCGTCCAGAGCTCGGCGAGCAACACCGGTGATGCGAACATTTGCAAGACGCTAATCCAGCTGGCTCATAATTTCGGGAGTCGAGCCGTTGCGGTCGGTATTTCAACGAAGGCTGAGCTTCAAACTTTCTCCGGATTTGACTGCGATATGGGGCAGGGGTTTCTGTTCAGTAAGCCAACGACAATGCAGCAAATCAGTGCTTCGATTGCGAATTTCAAAAGCCGAGCTTTATGAGTCTGCCGATCATTTGGTGCAATGGTTCGCCTTGAGGTCAAAGTCGACGCTAGCCTTGGAGGAAGCGCAGGTATTGCTGTGCGCCAACTGCCCAGATCGCCTTGGACAACGCTTCAACGAGCGTGGACGCGACCCTCAATCAAAGCAAATCTGCGATCTGCAATCCAGGCGTGCCGTTGCTATCAAATCGAATTCCGAGACACCGCCGGGATGGACCGTTTCGTCGTCGGTCTCGCAGCCGCCCTTAACGTGGCCAAGTCGGCTATATAAAAGCGACTTGCTCAAATTTAGTCTGGGGGCGATAAGAATCCATTGCTGATTGAATCCATCCACAAGAACGGCGGCTGCTTTATGGAAACATCAGGTGGCATTGAATTTTGGGTCAACGATAAAGGCCGAGACGACGTGGCAGCCGTTGCCCCGTGGCGTCATTGCAATGCTGAAGATGCAGACCGGCGATATTCTTGAATGGTCCGTGCTCGCTAACCGCGACAGGTGGAAGTAGGCCCACCGGTGGTGGAATGAAGCTGTTAGAACTTCGTGCACGTGCGGCGTCTTCGAGCGTCCGAACCTGCGGACTTAAGCGTTGAGCCGAATATCAATTCCGGGAAAACGACTTGCTGATCGCGTCGAGACGGCGAATTGTGCCGGTGGGCATCGGAACACCGTTTGCATCGAGAATGTCGGCAGTGTCGCAAGGCTTGAACTGCCCGATTGGGCGGCCACTGTCGTTGTCGAACTTCATCTGCTTGCACCTCTCACGCGGTTCCTGAACGATGATCGTTCCAGTGTGAGTGGCTTCTGAGATAGTCGATGCCAGGTCTCGTTCTGAAGAAGCCCGGGAAAACCATACCGTCGCCGATCGAGCCGCGATCGCCAGGAAAATGAGCAAAGCAACTACGCTGAAGCTTGCGGCCAGGATGTGCGAGCGCCAGCGAGAGCGCCGGGTGTGACGAAGCGTGTTCTTCTTCGCATCTCGCCCCTGATCCGCGCGAATTCGGTCTTTAGCCATGAATTGCATACCCGGTTTTAAGGAGGTTCACACCCCGGTCCAAGGGCCGCGGTGGTTATTTAATTTCGCTGACGGGCGGATCCTGGTTTTTCACACCGCTCTGGAGGACGGCTGCCGCTCGCCTGCTGGGGCGAATACGGAGTCGATTTTGGCTTTCAGGGTGTGGGCATCGAATGGCTTGAGGATGTAGTTGTCGACGCCGGCTTTCTTCGCCGAGACCACATTCTCGGTCTTGGATTCAGCCGTGACCAGAATGAATGGCGTTCGTTTCAGGGCCGGATCGCTTCGTACTTCTCGAAGCAGATCAAATCCTGTCATCGACTCCATGTTCCAATCCGAAATCACCAGCCCGTAGGACTTGGCGCGCATCTTGGCGAGGGCGACGTTGCCATCGCCGGCCTCGTCTACGTTGACGAATCCGAGCTGCCACAGCAGCTTGCAGATAATGCGGACTGTCGTGCTGTGGTCGTCGACCACAAGCACGGGCATTGAGGGGTCCACGGCCATGGCTTTGGTTCCGCGCTGCGCAAGTATGCAGGACACCGACGCTTGCGGTCCGCCAGATCGGATCGGAGCGGCCGGATCATCTTGACGCGGCTAAATCTGCCATCAGAGACTAAATAGCAGATTAATATAGCAGTTTGTTTGTCGAAGCCGCTATTCGTGGCTTTTTGTTAAAGGTTTGCGGCCATCGTAAGGGCCCGACGCCTGGAACAGGCAACGATGCTTTTGCAGCCTCGGGAAAAACGCAAGACCCAGCGACGCCCGATGCGTCGCGCCGCAGAAGTTATCCTCGGCGAGCACGAGCCGCCGGTGCGCTGCGTCATTTGGGATATTTCAGACGGCGGGGCGCGACTGGCGGTCGCCCACCCGTTAGAGACCTTGCCGCGCACTTTTACATTGGCCCTGTTCAAGGACCGGAGCGTCCAGCGAAACTGTGAGGTTGTCTGGATCGAACTCGAGGTATGTGGGGGTGCGATTCGTCTAGACGCCCACGGCGACAGCTATCTCGCCTGCCGTGCCGAAATCGCGCGTCATACCCGGCCAGCACGGCAGGCGCGGTAGAGCTGAACCGTTAGCCGGTATTTCTTGCAACAGCGCTGATGCCGCCGCTACCTTTGGTCCGCGGGCTAAGGCCGTTGCGCGTTAACTAAACTTTTTCCTTAGTTCAGCACAATAAACAGCGAAAATATTATCGACCTACCCCGACGGGTTCGCGCACGACGTCCACATTGCCGCTTATCCCATTGGGGCCCACCGTAATGACGTAAGCAGAGCCAGGTTGGCGGCCGCGCGTGCCGACTACGCCGGTACTGAAGACGCGACGTGCCCCAACCGCCTGCTTGAATTGCGCAAAGGTCCGCTGGGGTAAGGGATGGGATTGGCAGAGATCGAAACGATGAGCGGCCGCGATCACAATTATACGGTCAAGATGGCGGAGCAAGCGATCGAAAGAATCAAGGCATTAGGATTGCCGGCGGATCCGACCGGATTCGAGCTTTGGTACACTTACGTGAGCGGACGTAATGAGCAGCTCAATCGCCGGATCAACCGCCTGATCGAAGACCGGGGCGCGTTGTCGATGGCGGAGCATGATAATATTTATCATGAATTCCTGTCGTCGTCGCGGACCGGCTCGGTTCTGGGAAGCGTCGGCACCAAATTGTCCGCCGAAGTCGACAATGTCGTGGGCATGCTTGGCGAGTTGATCCTCTCGACCGCACAGGGCCGCGAGGATCTTGCCGACGCCTCAAGCCAGCTCACGGGTTCGATCGATCGAGAGGCGGTGCGTGCGATCTCCGACGCGCTCATCAAATCATTAAGAGCGATTGAGCTGCAGCACATCGCCATGGAGCAGCGGCTTATCGCGTCGAAGCAGGAACTTGAATTCGGCGCAGCAAGCCCTGACCGCGGTCACGGCGGAAGCAAACCTCGACCCCGTCACCGGGCTCGCGACGCGCCGCCGCTTCGATAGTGCGCTCGAGCAGGCCACGGAAGCGGCCAATAAAGACGGTCTGCCGCTTTCGGTACTCATGATCGATATCGATCATTTCAAGAGCTTCAACGATCGCTTCGGGCACTTGATGGGCGACAGCGTGTTGCGATTGATTGGCGTTACGCTGAAGCAATCAACCAAGGGCCAGGACGTGGCAGCGCGATACGGCGGCGAAGAGTTTGCCGTCATCCTGCCGGAAACCGACTTGCACGGCGCCGCCGTGCTGGCCGAACAGATCCGTCAGAGGATTATTAGCCGCGAATTAAAGCGACGCCCGACGGGGGACAGCCTAGGCGCGATCACTGTCTCGATCGGCGTGGCGACGTACCGACGCGGTGAGCGCCCGCGGACGATGCTTGAGCGCGCGGATACGAGCCTTTATGAGGCGAAAAACGCAGGACGTAATTCCATACGCTGCGAGGAATAACAAGCTCAAGCGAGATAATCTATGGGCTCTGAAAAACGCAAAACTCTCCGGCGATTTGTTCGTCAAGGTGCGAAGCTGGTTAGCATCGACGGCTCGACTTTAGGAGCCTACGCGATGCTCGACGTTTCCGCTACCGGCGCACGAACTCAAGCTGCCAACCCCCGACGCATTGCCGGAACAATTCGTTCTGCTGCTGTCGTACGATGGACAATTGCGCCGTCCATGCACGGTAGCCTGGCAACAGGAGAATACCGTCGGCGTTCAGTTCCCGCCGAAGCGTTCGATCAAGCGACCGGCTTAGTATGGCGAAGTTGAATTGCTCTTGTGGTCGATGGCGAGATGTTTCATGACGCGCTTTTACTTCGATTACACGAGGCAGGACGAGGCGGTGTACGACTTTCAAGGAGCCGAGTTCCAAGGTCCTCGCGATGCGATCGAATTCGCCGAAGCGATCGCACGGGACTTGAAAAGCAGCTCATCGGGCGCGTGGATCGGCTGGTCGGTCGAGGTGCGCAACGCGGAGAGTGAGTTATTCCATTCCTTGCCTATTGAAAACGCCACAGTGGCGGCGTGATCTTGTCATCGGTTTTGTCAGTAACCCGCGGCCCGCGCCCATTTTCTCGCCGAACAAAGCGTCCTTTATCGCATTCCGATATTCGCCGCGGAGAACCGACGGATTATGCTTTCAGGTGGATCCGCCCCACGCGCTACTTTGCTCGGTGAAGACAAAGGACCCCAGGTGACCTCGCCCAAGTGTATTCCGATCTTCGGCGGCCATAATGACGTGTTGTTGCGGCTGAACCGGCGCGCCAGTGCGGACGCGGTCGCGGCGTTTTCTGCGAAGCGCCGCAAGAAACCGCCAGCGCCATCGGCAGCGATGCGACGCCCCTTAATTCACCATAATTCCGATTCAGCCTCATCGCAGCATGCCGCTTGGCAGGCACAAAGAGGTCATGATCAAGCGGCGGATACCCCATCGCGTTGACAGTATCAAAACTTATCGCCATATATCACTGATATGATACATCTCGACGGGAGATCGTCATGCCGATCGATCGGCGCCGGATGCGGCAATTGACGCGGGGCCTTGGCAGTAAATCGGAGAAAATGCGGGTGCTAAGCCGCGCCGGATACGAACGCGCGGATATCGCGCGGTTTCTCGGCACCCGCTATCAATTCGTCCGCAATGTTCTGGTCAGGGAAGAAGAACGCAGCGCCGAGCGCGCGTCTCCGGCCGGCGAGACCGCAGGCGCCGGATCGGCCCCGATGCGTCTGCGGCTTGGGCCCGACGGCCGCGTTGTCATCCCGGCTGCGTTCCGCGAGGCGTTGCGGCTTGCCGAAGGGGATACCCTGATTGCCTCGGTGAGCGATGGCGAACTGCACCTTTTTACCCGGCAAGCTGCGGTGCGCCGGGCGCAGGCGATTGTCCGGCAGTTTGTGCCCGAGGGCGTAAGCCTGGTCGATGAACTCCTGGAAGATCGGCGGCGCGAGGTCGAGCACGAGCAGCAAAATGGCTGACGCTGTTCTTGACTCCTCGGCAGTTCTCGCCGTCCTGAACGCCGAACCGGGCGCCGACCTGGTCGCCGCGGTGCTTGATTACGCGCTGATCTCGACGGTGAACTACGCCGAAGTTGTCACCAAGCTGGTCGAGCGCGGCAGCACCGACGGGCAGGCGCGTGCCGCTCTGGGGGCCATCGCGCTGACGACAGCCGATTTTGATTTTGAATTGGCTCATCGCACCGGTCTGTTGCGATCGACCACGCTGAGGCGAGGTCTCTCGCTCGGCGACCGCGCCTGTCTTGCGCTCGCCGAGCGTGAAGGCGTTCCGGCCATCACGGCTGACCGGAGCGGGGCCGGTGCAGTGCCCGGTGTAGAGGTCCGCGTCATTCGTTGACGCGGCCGCGGACATGACCTCGGCCACCGGTCGCTATTCCGAGATGTGAGCGAGTGTAGGGTGGGCAAAGCGAAGCGTGCCCACGTGCTGACTTGCAGTAAGCGTTCACGCTAACGTGGGCACGGCGCTGCGCGCCTTTTGCCCACCCTATACTGACTAAGCCGCGCTTCGATGCTTTAACAGCAAAGGACCACAGGTGACCTCTCCCAAGCGCATTGCAATCTTCGACGGCCACAATGACGTGCTGTTGCGGCTTTATCGCCGCGCGAGCGCGGAGGCGGTCGCGGCGTTCCTGCAGGGCGAGGACAAGGGCCATTTGGATCTGCCCAAAGCGCGGGCGGGCGGATTTGCTGGCGGCTTGTTTGCGATCTTCGTTCCGCCTCCGAAACGAAAAGAGAGCGCCGGCGGCGAAACGCCTCCGCAAGACACCGGGAGCGTCGTCGGCAGCGATGTTGGCAGTACCGCGGCGCCGCCGGCGGTCGATGTGGCGGAGGCGCAGCGGGTCGTCTTCGCCATGGCGTCGCTGCTCTACCGGATCGAGCGGGAGTCGGACGGGCGCGTGCGCGTCTGCCGCACGGCCGGCGATATCGAACGCTGCCTTGCCGACGACGTGCTGGCGGCGGTGCTGCATATCGAAGGCGCCGAAGCGATCGACGCGAACTTCGAAGTGCTGGACGTGCTGCACGCGGCCGGGCTGCGCTCGCTCGGCCCGGTGTGGAGCCGGCCGAATGCGTTCGGCCACGGCGTGCCGTTCCGCTGCCCGTCGTCGCCCGACACCGGGCCCGGCCTGACCGACCTCGGCAAGGCGCTGATCGGCGCCTGCAACGCTTTAAGGATTCTGATCGACCTGTCGCATCTGAACGAGCGCGGCTTCTGGGACGTGGCCGCAATGAGCAACGCGCCGCTTGTCGCGACGCACTCTAATGCGCATGCCATCAGCCCGCATTCGCGCAATCTGACCGACAAGCAACTGGCGGCGATCGGCGAATCTGGCGGCCTCGTCGGCGTCAATTTCGCGGCGAGCTTTTTGCGTCCGGACGGCCGTCAGGATAGAGACACGCCGACAGAACTGATCATCCAGCATATCGCGCGCATGCTCGAACATGCCGGCGAGGACGCTGTCGGATTTGGCTCCGATTTCGATGGCGCCTTGATCCCGGCCGAGCTCGGCAATGCCGCCCGCTTGCAAAATCTGGTGCAGGCGATGCGCAAGCGCGGCTTCAGCGAGCCGCTGATCGAGAAGGTATGCTTCCGCAACTGGCTCCGCGTGCTGGGGCGGACATGGGGGAACGGGGCGTGAGGCGCTATCCGCCCCCGCGAAGCGCAGCGCAGCGGGGGAGGGGGACCATGCGAAGCATGGTGGAGGGGGCGTGCTGACAGGCGGTTTACCTCGCAGCCGTCGCCCCTTCCACCGCCCTTCGGGCGGTCCCCCTTCCCCGCTTCGCGGGGCAGGATGAGGAAATAATCACCCCAGGCGGCGGTCGTATTCGAGCACGGCGTTGAGCAGCACCTGGGCGCCGGCGGCGCATTCGTCGAAGCTCGTCGACTCCGCCTCATTGTGCGAAATGCCGCCGGCGCAGGGCACGAAGATCATGGTGGTCGGCGCGACGCGGGCGATGTAGGCGGCGTCGTGGCCGGCGCCCGACACCATGTCGCGAGACTTGAAGCCGGCTTTCTCGGTGCCGATGCGCACGCAGTCGATCAGCTCGGGCGCGAATTTGACCGAAGGCGATTCCCAGATGCGTGCTTCCTTGTAGGATAATTTCAGAGGCTGCAGGATCTCGCCGAGCGCGGCGCGGAATTTCGCCTCCATGACGTCGAGCACGTTGTCGTCCGGGTGGCGGAAATCGACGGTGAAGAACACTTCGCCGGGCACGACGTTGCGGCTGTTCGGCTTGTTCTCGATCAGGCCGACGGCGCCGACGGCATTGGGCGCGTGCTCGAGCGCGATGGCGTCGATGCGCTCGATCATGCGGGCGGCGCCAAGGAGCGCGTTCTTGCGCAGCCGCATCGGCGTGGCGCCGGTGTGCGCCTCCTGGCCGGTGACGGTGACTTCGTACCAGCGCATGCCCTGCACGCCCTGGACGATGCCGATCATTTTGGCTTCGTCTTCGAGGACCGGGCCTTGCTCGATGTGCAGCTCGAACATGGCGGCAAACTTGCGGGCGCCGGCTTTCCCTTCGCCTTGATAGCCGATGCGTTTGAGCTCGTCGCCGAAGGTCTTGCCGTCGCGGTCGGTGCGCGCATAGGCGAAGTCGGGGGTGAACACGCCGGCGAATACGCCGGAGGCGAGCATGGCCGGCGCGTAGCGCGAGCCTTCTTCGTTGGTCCAGTTGACAATCTCGATCGGGGCGTTGGTCTCGTAGCCGGTCTCGGCGAGCGTGCGCATGGCTTCGAGCGCACCGAGCACGCCGAGCACGCCGTCGAACTTGCCGCCGGTCGGCTGGGTGTCGAGATGCGAGCCCATGGCGATCGGCGCGAGGTTTTCGTCCTTGCCCGGCCGGCGCGCGAACATGTTGCCGACCTCGTCGACCGAAACCGTGCAGCCGAGCGCCTCGCAGCGCGCCTTGAACCAGTCGCGCACCTGGCGGTCGAGATCGGTGAGCGTGAGCCGGCAAATGCCGCCCTTGGCGGTGGCGCCGATCTGCGCGGTTTCCATCAGCGTGTCCCAGAGCCGCCGGGCGTTTATCTGGAGGTTCTGCATTGTTAACTCCCCCATACCCGTCATGCGCGGGCTTGACCCGCGCATCCATGCTGAGGCGCCGCGATTGAAACCTCGCGGCTGTTGAGCAGCGCGATTGCAGCATGGATTGCCGGGTCAAGCCCGGCAATGACGCATTCAGGCATGCCAATCGGGTCCATCAAAATGCTTTTTACGGTGTCACTTCCGCGCGTTCGACGCGGCGCGGGGCATTGAGCTCGCGCCAGGTGGCGTTGGCGACATGCGCGGCCGGGAACGGATCGCGCGGCACATATTTGCCGGCGCCGGCCGTGGCGCGCAAATCGCCGTCGAGCCAGGTGATCTCGCCGCGCGACAGCGTCGCGCGCGGCAGCCCGGTGCAGCGAAAGCCTTCGAACACATTGTAGTCGATGCGGCTGATCTGCTTCTTCGCCGAGATGGTCTTGCTGGCCGTGGGGTCCCAGATGACGAGGTCGGCGTCGGCGCCAACCGCGACCGCGCCCTTCTGCGGGTAGACGTTGAGTATGCGCGCGATGTTCGCCGACGTCGCCGCGACAAATTCCTCCTTGGTGAGGCGCCCGGTCTTGACGCCCGCGGTCCACAGCACCGGCAGGCGGTCCTCGAGCCCGCCGGTGCCGTTGGGGATTTTGGTGAAGTCGGTGCGGCCGAACCGCTTTTGTTCGGTGGTGAAAGCGCAATGGTCGGTCGCCACCACCTGCAGCGAGCCCGACTGCAGGCCGGTCCACAGGCTCTGCTGGTGCTCCCTGGTGCGGAACGGCGGCGACATCACCCGCCGCGCTGCGTAGTCCCAGTCGGCGTTGCGATATTCCTCCTCGTCGAGGACGAGATGCTGGATCAGCGGCTCGCCGAACACGCGTTTGCCGGCGGCGCGGGCGCGGGCGATCGCCTCATGCGCTTCGCGGCTCGACGTGTGGACGACGTACACCGGACAGCCGGCCATGTCGGCGATCATGATGGCGCGGTTGGTGGCTTCGCCTTCGACCGCTGGCGGACGCGAATAGGCGTGACCTTCCGGGCCGGTCATGCCGGCGCCGAGGTATTGCTGCTGCAGGTGCCAGATAAGGTCGCCGTTCTCGGCGTGCACGAGCGGCATGGCGCCGAGCGCGGCGCAGCGCAGGAACGAGTTGTAGAGCTCGTCGTCATTGACCATCAACGCGCCTTTGTAGGCCATGAAATGCTTGAAGGTGTTGATGCCGTAGGTTTTGACGACAGTCTCCATCTCGTCGAACACCTGCTTGTCCCAGGCGCTGACCGTCATGTGGAAGCCGTAGTCGCAGGCCGCGCCCTCGGCCTTGCGGCGCCAATCCTGATAGCCGGCCAACAGCGATTGCCCGGGGCTCGGGATGCACATGTCGACCACCATGGTGGTACCGCCCGACAGCGCCGCCTTGGTGCCCCATTCAAAATCGTCGGCGGTTACCGCGCCCATGAACATGAGCTCGAGATGGGTGTGCGGGTCGATGCCGCCCGGCATGACGTAGCAGCCGCCGGCATCGATCACCTCGGCGCCGGCCGGCGCTTCGAGATTGGCGCCGATCGCGGAGATCACGCCGTCGCGCAGGAGAACCTCGGCGCGCTGCGAATGATCGTGGTTGACGACAGTGCCGCCGCGGATGAGCTTCGTCATTTATCGATCCCCTGTTCTGGTCCGCGCCAGCGCGGTTGGACGGTATTTTTGTCGGTTTGTCGCGGCTTCGTCAAAGCGCAACGGGAGATGGTCCATGTCGCGTCGGTCAAACTGGATCGCGCCAGCCTGTTTGGTGGTTTTTCTCGCAAGCGGGGCGCCGGAAACCGGCTGCGCCCAGGACGATAAGCCGACGGCGCAGCAGATCTCGGCCATTCGCGCCTGCGCAGAGAAGAACCAGGACGATGTGACTGAGGCCGAACGGCAATGCCTGTTCAATCTGGTCGCTACGCCGTGCCAGGAAGATACCGACGGCGGTCAATCGACCTACGGGATGGCCGCTTGCTTTCGCCGCGAAGCGTTCATCTGGGATGACCTGCTCAACGAGAACTACAAGAGCCTGCACGACGATCTCGATCCCCGGCAAGCGGCGAAGCTCAGTGACATGCAGCGGGCCTGGATCGCCTCGCGCGATGCAACGTGCGCCTTCTACGACGCGAAAATCCAGGGAACGATAGCGATCCCGATGGGCGCCGCCTGCCTCGCCCGCGAGACCGCGCGCCGGGCTTTGCTGCTGAAGTTCTTCACCCGAATGTGAGGCGGTGATCGCGATATGCGAAGAGAGATCGGGATAACATCGAAAGATCGGCTGCCCGGTGTCATCGACTTGCATTGTGAGGCCGGATAGATTGCAGGCGGTCCTGTCCGCGCGGAACCGCGCATCGGCGGCGAACAATAAAATTACGGCGGTTCGCGTCAGAACTGTCAGCGTCGATCTTGGTTTTCATTCCGCCGGGGGGGCGACACGGTCATAAGGAGCCGAGCTATGAAGATTTCGATTTCTCGTCGCATTGTCATCATGGCGGCGTGTTCAGCCGCCGTTTTCGCTTGGGCCGTAACCGCGAAGGCCGCGCCTGAGACTTTCAAGGTCGCGCTCACCGGTGCGCAGCAAGTGCCTCCGGTACAGACCTCCGGTTCCGGAACAGCCGATCTCACTTACGACCCGGCGACGCGGATGCTGACCTGGAGCGTCAGCTACAGCGGGCTTTCCGGCGCGGCCACTATGGCGCATTTCCACGGGCCGGCGGCGGAAGGTAAGAACGGTCCGGTCGCGATCTGGATCAGCAAAAAGGGCAGCCCAGTGGAAAGCCCGATCAAGGGCGAAGCCACGCTGACGCCCGAACAGGCCCAACAGTTCACCGGCGGCGAATGGTACATCAACGTCCATACCGAGGCGCATCCGGCCGGCGAGATTCGGGGTCAGGTGATGCCGCCGAAAAGCTGATCGCGGCTAAACGAAACTAGCCAGCGCGGCTACGGCGAGCGCGCTGCAGCCGAGGAGGATGCCTGCGCGCATGGGATCCGCCATGCGCGGCTGCGGCACGGTTGCCGGCAAGGTTTTAAAGCCGGTGACCATCGGCGTGAGCAGATTGTGTCCCTTGGCCGCCGCGTAGATCGCGATCGCCAGGACGTGCAGCGCGACGGCCGCCAACAGCGCGTCCCAAAAAATCCAATGCATGGCGGTGATGGCGTTGGCGACCCGGGCCGGGGTGAACTCGGTGAGGGGCCCCTCATTGGCCACATCATTGAGCACGTAGAGGCCGCTCAGCGCCTCGATCAGGAGTAGCGCCAGGAGTAGCAGCACCATCCAGCCGCCGGCCGGATTGTGGCCGACTTGGCGATCCGGCTCGCGGCCGAATACGTGCGTCAAATGCCGTATAGCCGCGGCCGGGGAGGTGACAAAGCGAGGAAATCGCGCGGTCTCGCTGCCGAAGAAACCCCAGAGCACGCGAAACACCAGGAGCGTCAGCACCGCATCGCCGGCTTTGGCATGCCAGTCCATCCAGTCGAACCGCCACGTCAGATACGCCACCGCGATCAGCCCCACGATCGACCAATGAAACAGCCGCGTGGGTGCATCCCAGACAAAAACTTTGCGGTCGGAATTGCTCACTGTCTTGGCCCGATGCGCTGCACAAGCGGTGTGCCCGGTCAAAACTCTAATGCCAGTACCGCCGCGACATGACAGGCGTCAGCCGAAATTAACTCAATAGCGGACCAGGCCATTGGCTGATTCGTTCATAGAACTGGCCGGCTCATTGGCCTATTGCTTTGCATTAATGGACTAACTCATTGAATCGACGACGAATCAGCTATGATGCCGGCGCTCTAGAAATAGCGCCGGAGCGAATCGCCATGCTGCGCGTGCGATTAAAGGCGGATGGGCGTTTGGTGGAAATCCTGCCCGATGGCAGCGAGCGTTCTATTGCATTTTCCGACGGTCAGTCGGCGCCGGCCCGCGGCAATGGGGGTGCCGCGCTGTCGGCGAATGGCCGTTTCCTCGATGCCGCTTATGCCCGCAACGTGCGCGGGCAGACCGGTCTCACCCAGACGGCTTTTGCCGCCCGGATTGGCGTGCCGGTCGAGACCGTGCGCAACTGGGAGCAGGGCAAGCGTTCGCCGCGCGGACCGGCTCGTGCGCTGCTCAAGGTGATCGAGCAGGCGCCCGAGGCAGCCTTTGCGGTGCTGGGCGGCAAGCGGCGCCAGGGTTGATCGCTGGCTTTGGAACGCAATCGTCCTGGATTGAACCAAATGGCGCTCTGTGATTTTGGTAGAGCATGACCTTTTTGCAAAACCGTTTTCCAGCCCCAATCAAGTCCGGGGGGGCGCAGTCAGGATCATGCTCCAAGGGCTGACGTGAACACCAACAAACAAAACGTTCCGATCGTCGCGGCCAAAGGCGTGCACATCCCGTTGCTCGGTCTGGGCACTTGGGAGCTGCGCGGCCGCGGCTGCGCGCGCGTGGTCGAGCAGGCTTTGCGGCTGGGCTACCGGCATGTCGACACCGCGGAAATCTACGATAACGAGCGGGATGTCGGCGAAGGCCTGCATGGCTCCGGCGTCAGGCGCGAAGATGTTTTCGTGACCACGAAAATCTGGCCGGCGCATTTCGCCCCGCGCGAACTCGAACGGGCGGCCCGCGACTGTCTGGTGCGGCTGCGCGTCAGCGAGGTCGATCTCCTGCTGCTGCACTGGCCCAATCCGCAAATTCCGCTGAAGGAAACCCTCGGCGCGCTCGCCAAGGTCAAGCGCGAAGGGCTCGCGCGCAATATCGGCGTGTCCAACTTCACCGTGGCCCTGATCGAAGAGGCCACACAGGCCACCAGCGAACCCTTGGTATGCGATCAGATTGAATGCCACCCGTTCCTCGACCAATCGAAAGTCATCGCCGCCTCTCGGCAGCACGGCATGGCTGTTGTCGCCTACAGTCCGATCGCCAGGGGAAATGCCGCCGGCGACGAGGTGCTCAAACGGATCGGCGCCGCGCACAAGAAGACAGCGGCACAGGTGTCGCTGCGCTTCCTGGTGCAGCAGAATATCGTGGTCATTCCGCGCACCAGCAGGGTCGAGCGGCTATCCGAGAACGCGGCGATCTTCGACTTTGCGCTCAGTGACGCGGAGATGGCCAAGATTTCGAAGCTGGCGAGTCCGAGCGGCCGCCTCATCAACTTTGCGTTTTCCGGCCAGCCGAAATGGGATTAACCGTCTAGCGCCCGTCCTTTCAGGAGCCGGACGTTCCTAAAGCCTGCACGAATTCCGCAAGCCGCGGCCGAAAGTTTCCGGCGACGACGTCCTGCATCTTGAACGCGACCGTGGCGCGCGGCGCCTTGCCGGCGAGATCCTGCATTTGCGCGAAGGTGCCGTCGTCGCCACGGCTCCCCATCGTACAGAAGAACGCGACTTGCGGAAGCTTGCTTGCGTTCTCCGCCAGATAAGCACGGACGGGCGAGGAGACCGACCAAGCCCAGACCGGCGTTCCGATGACGACGAGATCATAAGACGCTGGACTGCGACTTGCCGGCGCGATTTGCGCCGGGCGTTGTCGCATCGCCTCGATCAGCGATCGCGTGATGCCAAGAAAGCCGGCATGGCTTTTGGTGGCGATGATTTCCTCGGCATCGCATTTCAGCTCGGCTGCGAGCGACTCGGCGATCGTCCGAGTGGTTCCGGAGCGCGAATAAAACACGACGAGAATCCTTGGCGCCGCCATTTTGGCTCCTTTTCCGATGCCGCTTTGTCATTCAGTGTGCCGCGAAAGTGGCGAGCCCGGAATCCGTACTCACGTCGAGTGGCGGCGTGATGACCGGGCTATGGCTGGCCTCGGAACGACGGGCCTTCAGAATTCGACGTCCAGCTCTTCGAGTTCGTCAGGCTCGACCTTGGCGGCGGCGATCCACTCTTGCATCAGCGGCAGCGCCATAATGGTGCGGCAATACTCTGTCGAGGCCGGGTCGAGGGCGACATCGTAGGTGACAAAGCGCGCGCATACCGGCGCGTACATGGCGTCGGCAGAGCATGGCTTGCCGCCGAAGAGAAATGGCCCTTTGTACTTCTCAAAGCATTCGCGCCAGATCGTGGTGATACGCTCAATGTCGCCACGCGCACCCGCCCACGACTTGAAGCCGGGGAAATGGGCCTTGAGGTTCATGGGCAGCGCCGAACGCAAATTGCTGAAACCGGAATGCATCTCGCCACAGATCGAGCGACAATGGGCGCGCTCCGCCTGATCGGCCGGCAGCAGGCCGGCCTCGGGGCGGATCTCGTGCAGGTATTCGGCAATCGCCAGGGTGTCCCAGACCTTGAGCCCGTCATGAATTAGGCGGGGGACGAGGAAGGACGGCGACAGCAAAAGCAATTCAGCGCGAGTCGAGGGGTCGTCGGTGCCGACATGTTGCTCCTCGAAGTCGAGGTCTGCCATTTTGCAGAGCAACCAACCGCGCAACGACCACGAGCCATAATTCTTGCTGGCAATGGTGAGGGTGGCCTTGGACATCGCGCTCGTCTCGTTTGGTAAAATGAGGCCTTATCAAATGGTTACGATCAGTTGATCGCCTGGCGAGCGATGATGGCGCCTGCGTATTTCGCCCGATTCCCGCGCACCGTCCCCACCGCATAGGATGTTACACAATTTTGTCGCAGCGCAACAAAAAATGCACTAGTTTCTCCTGGTTGGGGGGTGGTCGAGGTGCCGTCGCAGGCGGCCCGCGGCGCCCGTGGACACGGATGCTGTACCTCGCCTATCAAGCCCAATCCGATTTTATGACGCCGGTGCGAGCGTGGGCCACCATGGCGATGGCCACGGGGCAGCGGCCGTTGCTGGCCGACGGCCAGGGCATGCGCAACCTGACCGCGGCCTACGAGCTGATCGCGCGGATGGGGCTGACCCATACGCGGCCAGCCTTCGGCATCCGCTCCGTCACGGTCGGCAATCGCGAGGTCGAGGTGCGCGAGGAAGCGGCGCACAAGACGCCGTTCGGGACGCTTCTGCATTTCAAGAAGGATATCGCGGCGGCGCAGCCGCGCGTGCTGCTGGTCGCGCCGCTCTCCGGCCACTTCGCCACGCTGCTGCGGGCGACGGTGCGCACGCTGCTGCCCGACCACGACGTCTTCATCACCGATTGGCACAATGCGCGCGACGTGCCGCTGTTTGCCGGCCGCTTCGGGGTCGACGAATATGTCGAGCATCTGATCAAATTCCTTGAGGTCATGGGGCCGGGTTCGCACATCCTCGCGGTGTGTCAGCCCTGTGTCGCCGTGCTCTCAGCCGTTGCGGTGATGGCGCAGACGCAAAACACTGCGCAGCCGCGCTCGATGACACTGATGGCCGGGCCGATCGACTGCCGCGTCAATCCGACCAAGGTCAACGAGCTCGCCAACAAGCGCGACATCGCCTGGTTCGAGCGCATGCTCACGGCCTCGGTGCCGATGCGCTATTCTGGGGCGTTCCGCCGTGTCTATCCGGGGTTCGTGCAGCTCGCCGCGTTCATGAGCATGAACATCGAGCGGCACGTGAAGGCGCACAAGGAGCTATACGAGAATCTCGCCAACGGCGAACACGAGAAGGCGGCGACTACCAAGGCGTTCTACGATGAATATTTCGCCGTGCTCGACCTCACCGCCGAGTTCTATCTCGAGACGGTGCGCATCATCTTCCAGGAATACGCGCTGCCGCTCGGAAAGCTCAAATGGCGCGGGGAGACGATCCAGCCGAGCGCGATCCGCCGCACCATGCTGCTGACGGTCGAGGGCGAGCGCGACGACATCTGCGCCGTCGGCCAGACCGTCGCCGCGCACGATCTCTGCAGCAAGCTGCGCCCGTATCTCAAACGCCACCACATGCAGGCCGGCGTCGGCCACTACGGCGTGTTCTCAGGCAAGCGCTGGGAGAACCAAGTCTATCCGATCCTCAAGAACGTGATTTTGTCGAGCGATTGAGCGGCAGGTCTGCGTAGTACCCTCGCCCTAATTGTCGCGGGTCTATGACCTCGGCGGGTTCAAGGACTGGGCCGACAGTGGCGGCGCGATCGAAAAGCAGAGCTAGCCCGGCATGTGAGCTGTCGGCGGATGATCGCCAGTAGTCAGTCGAACCGTCACCGCATGGCCGCGGCGATGTTGCCGCCATCGACCGTGGTGACGTCGGCGGTGGTTTTCAGCGCCAGCGCCTGGTGCAAAAACGCCTGCGCCACGTCGTCTGCCGTCACCTCGCGGCCGAGCAGATTGCCGCTCATGTAGTCTTTCTCGCTCAAGCGGCGCGCTTTGGCGCGCGAGGCGATCATTTCTTCCGTCAACAATCCCGAGCGGATGCGGTCGGCATTGACGGCGTTGGCGCGGATGCCGTCGGCGCCGTAGTCGAGCGCGTATTGGCGCATGAGCGCGAGCAGCGCGGCCTTCGGGATGCCATAGGGACCGAAGTTGGGGCCGGGATTGACCGCTTGCTTGGAGACGTTGAACAGAAGGCAACCGCCGGTCCGCTGCGCCAGCATGATTTTGATGGCCGCCTGCGCCGCTCGCTGCTGGCCATAAAAATTGAGCTCGAAGCTTTCGCGCAGCACGTCTTCGTCGACTTCGCCGATGCGGCCCTGCCAGGCGGCGCCGGCATTGGCGACCAGAATATCGACGCCGCCGAAATTTTCGGCCACCTGAGCGAACGCCGCATGCACTGACGCGGCGTCAGTGACGTCACATTGCACTGGCAGCGCCGTCGGCCCGATGGCTTTGGCTTTCTCAGTTGCGGCGGTCAGATTCAGGTCAAGCAGGGCGACCTCGGCGCCAGCTGCGGCGAAGGCCTTTGCCGTCGCAGCGCCGATCGCGCCGGCGGCACCGGTGATCACGGCAATCTGGCCGGCGAGCGGCGGTTCCTTGCGGGCGCCGAGCTTGGCTTGCTCCAGCGGCCAATACTCGACGTCGAACATTTCGGCTTCGGAAATGGACTCGAAGCGGCCGATGGTTTCGGCATCAGTGACGACGGCTATCCATTCCTCGGCAATGTCGGCCGCGATTGCGGCGTCGCGTTTCGAGCCGCCAAGACCGAACAGGCCGAGCCCACGCACGAGGACGACGCGGGGCAGGGCATCGAGTTCTTTCTTGCTGCCGCCGATACGCTTGTTGTGATCCGTGAAATAATCTCGATAGCGCGCCGTGAATGCATCCGCCGCTTCATGCGCCGCGCGCGCAAAATAGTCGAGCTTGCCGGCCTCCGGATGCGGCAATACGAGCGGCCAGTTCTTGGTGCGAATGGTGTGGTCCGGCGTTGCCACGCCACTTTCACTGAGGCGGCCCAAATCCTTGCTTTGCAGGAATTTCAGCACGGCGTCGCTAGAGCGGAAATCGAGCACCAGCCGCCGCCAGGCGCCTTCGACGTGCTCGTCCCTGACGCTGCAGGCGCCACGCACAATCGGCGCAATCTCGGCGACCGTCGCAATTTTGCTTGCGACGGGCGCGGTCACCGCAACGGCCTCGCGGCGGCGGGCTATAAAATCCTCGGCGAGCGACACCATTTCGATCATGCGCTCATAGGCTTCCCGGGCGCTCTCGCCGAACGTGACGATGCCGTGCTTGCTGAGAATGAGGCCGTTGCTCGGTTTTTCCTGCTCGAAAACCTCGATCGCCTTCCTGGCGAGGCCGAAGCCGGGCATCAGGTAGGGCACGAAGGCGAGCCGCCCCCTAAAAACCTCGACGCAGCGGCCCTCGCCATCCGGCTGATCGATGACGCTGAGCACCGCGGTCGCATGGGTGTGGTCGACGAATTTGTGCGGCAAAAATGCGTGCAGCATGATCTCAACGGAGGGATTAGGCGCCGTCGGGTCGATAAGATTGGCGCGCTCGATGGCCACCAGCTCCTCATCGGCGACGGTCTCACGTGCGCGCAACCGGCGAAGCGGATCGAGCCGGACCGCCGGCAAGCCTTCGGGTTCGATCGCCGCCATGTCGGCGCCGGAGGCCTTGACCCGCAAAACCGCGACCTCCTCGTTGAGGAGGTCGCGCGCGCGCGTTTTCAGCGAGGTGTTGCCGCCACCGTGTAGTACCAGTCTGGGGTCGCCGCCGAGCAATCTGGTTGTGTAGACCCGCAGCGCCAAGTCGCGCTCGACGCCGGATTTGGCGCCGTGCGCAACAAGGGTCTCGGCCTCACGGTCGACCCACCGGCCCTTCATGGCGCGCTCCGAGCCGCCTTATGGGAGCAGGTGTCAACGTCGATCACCCGCCGGCAAAGCGACGCGACCACCAGCCGCTCCGGCGCGGCTGACTGGCGTCTTCGCTATCGCCGGCTTCGGTGATCACCGGCTGCGGGGCTGGAGCTGCCGTTGGCGCCGGTGCCGCCGGGCCTACGTCGTTGTTGCCAACGATCGGGGCCGGCTCGCGCACCGTCGAGCGGCGGCGCGGCGGCTCCGGCTCGGCGGGCGGGGCGGAGGTTTGCGCCTCCGCCTCCCTGGGCTCGGCTGATCCCCGCGCAGGCATTGCGGGCAGCGCTGCATCGAGGTCGGCGACAGCCTCTTGCAGATCCGGTTCGGTCGCAAGCGGCGCGACCAAGTCTTCGGCGGTCGCGAGCGCAGGCTCCGGCTCGTACGCGTCGCGATCGTACGCCGCTGGCGTTCCCTCGCGTTCCCGTTCCTGCCGGTTGCGCCGGCCGCCACGGCGGCCGCGTCGCCGCCGCCGTCGCTCGCCATCGCCCTGGGACTCGTTTCGGTTGATAATGACGGTTTCGCCCACCTCTTCTGCGAGATCGTCGGCGGGCATCTCCTCCATCGTCTCGGCCTCGGCGCCAGCTTCGGCGAATTCTTCATGGCGGTGCGGCTGCGCAGGGGCTTCGCCGCCATTGCGACCGCGGCGCCGCCGCCGGCGCCGGCGGCGCGGTTCGCCTTCGGTTTCCGCTTGCTCGGACACTGCTTCTGCCGCGGTCACCTCGTCTTGCTCGCCTTCCTCCGCTTCCAGAGCGGCAGCCTCTTCGAGGTCGTCCTCTTCTTCGAGTGGCGCGGCCGCCGTTGTCTCGCTGCGTGCGGCCAGCGCCTTGGCGGCTTCGATCGTATGCACCTGCTCGCCGCGATCGATCGCGAACGCTTGCGGCGCGATCAGCGTGTCATCGGCGCTGATCGTGATGGTAATGGCGAATCGTTCCTCAAGCGCCCGCAAATGCGCACGCTTCTGGTTGAGAACATAGAGCGCAACATCACGACGGGTGCGCGCGATAAGATTGTGCGTCGCGCCCTTCATCAGCTGCTCCTCGAGCGCGCGCAGCACCTGCAGAGCGAGCGACGACACCGAACGGACATGGCCGCTGCCGCCGCAATAGGGGCATTTCTCCGTGGAGCTTTCGAGCACGCTGGTGCGGATGCGCTGGCGCGACATCTCCAGCAGACCGAAATGCGAGATGCGGCCGACCTGGATACGGGCGCGATCCTGCTTCAGGCATTCCTTCAGCCGGCGCTCGACCGAGCGGTTGTTGCGCTTCTCGTCCATATCGATGAAGTCGATGACGATCAGGCCGGCAAGATCGCGCAGCCGCAGCTGGCGCGCGATTTCGTCCGACGCTTCCAGATTGGTCTTGAGCGCCGTGTCCTCGATATGATGCTCGCGGGTCGCGCGGCCGGAATTGACGTCGATGGCGACCAGCGCCTCGGCCTGATTCAGTACGATGTAGCCGCCCGAGCGCAGCTGCACTACGGGCGAGAACATGCCGTCGAGCTGGTTCTCCACCCCGTAACGGGACAACAGCGGCTGCGTATCGCTGTAAGGCTTCACGTTCTTGGCATGGCTCGGCATGAGCATGCGCATGAAGTCCTTCGCCTCCTGATACGCCTCCGGCCCGGCGACGATGACTTCATCGATGTCCTTGGAGTAGAGGTCGCGGATCGAGCGTTTGACCAGCGAACCTTCCTCATAGACGAGCTTGGGCGCGGTGGATTTCAGCGTCAGGTCGCGCACGGTCTCCCACAGCCGCAGCAGGTATTCGAAATCGCGCTTGATCTCGGTCTTGGTGCGGCTGGCGCCGGCCGTGCGCACGATCACGCCCATGCCTTCGGGAACTTCAAGCTCTTGCGCGATCTCCTTGAGCCGCGAACGATCTTCGCCGCTGGTGATCTTGCGGCTGATGCCGCCGCCGCGCGCAGTATTCGGCATCAGCACCGAATAGCGGCCGGCGAGCGACAGATAGGTAGTGAGCGCTGCGCCCTTCGTGCCGCGTTCCTCCTTGACCACTTGCACCAGCATGACTTGCCGGCGCTTGATCACTTCCTGGATCTTGTACTGGCGGCGGTAGCGCGGCGCACGATCCGGGACTTCCTCTAACGCATCGGCACCGCCGACGGATTCAACGATGTCTTCCGCCTCTTCCTCGCCGTGATCGTCGCCATTAGCTTCCCGGGCCTCGCCGGTGTCGGCGAGGTCGCGCCGCTCCACCGCGTCGGCCGCTGCGTTCGCATTCTCGGCAGCGGCGATTTCAGCGCCATGATCAGGAACGAGTTCGGCGTCTGCCGTCGGCTCTCCAGTCGGTCCGTACTGCTCTTCGGTCTGCTCTTCCGACGTCGCTTCGGCTGGCTCGGGCGCTCCGGCGGTGTGAGGTTCGATGCCCTCGCTGGCACTCGGCGGTGTTAGCGCTGACAGGAGCTGTTCCTCCGGCAGCGTCGTCGGTCCTTCCGTATCCTCGGCTTCGACGGCCGCTTCATCCGCTTCGGTCTCGACGAACGATTGAGCGATGGTCGGCGCTTCGCCGGCCTCGGCCTGTTCCTCGGTTCTTTCTTCGGTCGGGGCTTCTTCGACGGGTGCCGGCTCGACCGGGTGGCCGCGCACGACTTCATCGTCGCGATGCACGGCGGGTCTGCTGCGGCCGCGATGCCGGCGCGAGCGGTGATCGTCCTCGTCTTCAGCGGCGCGCTGGGCGCGACCTTCTTCGTCGATCAGCGCCTGCCGGTCGGCGACCGGGATCTGGTAGTAGTCGGGATGGATTTCGCTGAACGCCAGGAAGCCGTGGCGATTGCCACCATAGTCGACGAAAGCCGCTTGCAGCGACGGCTCGACGCGCGTCACCTTCGCCAGATAGATGTTGCCTCTTAATTGCTTACGCTGTGCGGACTCGAAATCGAATTCCTCGACGCGGTTGCCGCGCAAGACGACCACCCGGGTTTCCTCCGGATGGGTCGCGTCGATGAGCATTTTGTTGGCCATTGGCAGATCTCGTAAAGGCTGGCGTGCCGTACGCTTCGCGCCGTAGCGGCGATGGAGCGCACGGGGAGCCGCCCATTTGTCGGTGAATGAAACGGATCGAGAACTTCGAGCGCGGCAAACGGAAATCGGCCCGCTGGCCGGCGCGCGTCAAGTGAGCGCCGCCGTACCGAGCCGATCCAACCGCTTGCGCCTCGAACATGAACTCCAAACCGTGGTGGACGGCGGCGCTCTAAGCCGCCGCGATTACTCTGAGTGCTCACGGTATCAGCGACACCGCTTCGGCAGCCGCTTAAAGCCGCCGACACGCGCGCCGCACGGTGGGCGCCGGTTGCCCTTCTCCTTTAGGGTATCGGGCTCGCTTATTCGCCAGCATCGGTCGGCGCTTCGTTTGCGCCGGACCGGTTCGATAAGCGGCATCCGCCTTGCGCTCCCGCTATCGGTTCGGGAGCCATCGCGGCGGACCTGCCGGATGCCCTGACGGGACACAACCGGAACCTTTGACCGTCAGCCCCATCTTCTTAAGGCCGCGGGTGCGGAATTGGCAAGCCACATCTGACATTTGTCCGGCGGGAACTCTTCGCAGGCGCCCGCTCGGACTGTCCGCGCCGTCTCCTATATAGGCACTTAAGTTTCGATTAACCACGCGTGCCTAATGGAGTAAGAGGGGCGGGGAGGTTGGGAAAACCGATGGCTTTCCGGGCGGCGAGCTGGGCTTTCCTCGGTCTCCTCTGCGCCACGGCCGCATCAGCCGAGGAACGGTCGCCTGCGCCGGTCCCGCCGGCTACCGATTCGTTTCCGGTCGTCACGGATGCCCGGCTCGGCGGCGACGAGTTGCAGACGCGGTTCGTCATGGATTTGAGCCGCAAGATCGATCTTCACGCCTTTACGCTGGCCGATCCTTATCGGGTCGTCCTCGACATTCCTCAGGTGACATTCCAGCTGCCGCCGAAGGCCGGCGAGAGCGGGCGCGGCTTGATCAAGGCTTTTCGTTTCGGCCTGGTCATGCAAGGCGGATCGCGCCTGGTTTTTGACCTCACCAAGCCCGCGCGCATCGAAAAGGCCTTCGCCATCGACGCAGCGGACGGCTCGCCGGCTCGCCTGGTCCTCGATCTCGCGGCCACGGACCGCGAGAGCTATTTGCGCAGGATCGATCTCGACAACCGGCTCACCCGGTCCGAGCTACCGCGCGCGAGCAGCCCGGACGCAAACAGCGGCGATCCACGGCCGCTTGTCGCGCTGGATCCCGGCCATGGCGGCATTGACAATGGTACGAAGGCCCCAAGCGGAGATTTGGAAAAGGATATCGTGCTGGATTTGACCAAGCGCTTGCGCGACCGCCTGGAAAAGACCGGCAAATATCGCGTCCTCATGACGCGGACCGACGACACCTTTGTGCCGCTTGCCGAGCGGGTGCACATGGCTCGCAATGCCGGCGCGTCGTTGTTCGTCTCCATTCACGCCGACTCGCTTCCGCACGGCGAGGGCGACGCGCAGGGCGCCAGCGTCTACACGCTTTCCAATACCGCCTCGGATTCGGAGGCGGCGCGGCTGGCCGAAAAGGAGAACCGGGCTGACGTCATCGCTGGCGTCGATCTCAAATCCGAACCGGACGACGTCGCTGGTATCCTGCTCGATCTTGCCGAGCGCGAGACCAAAGGCTTTTCTCTGCAGTTTGCACATCGACTGGTCGGCGAATTGAAAACGGCGACACGGCTGCACAAAAAGCCGCTGAAATCGGCGGGGTTCCGGGTTCTGCGGGCGCCCGACGTGCCTTCGGTGCTTGTCGAGCTCGGCTACGTGTCGAATCGGGCAGACCTGCAATCGCTGCTCTCCGACAACTGGCGCAACCGCACGGCGGAGACGATCGCGCAGGCGATCGAGTCCTATTTTGCCACCCACTTGGTCGGGGCCCGCGCCGGCGCGAATTGAGGCTCGAACGGCGCCCTTGTTATGCCCCGAATGGCCTCAGTTTGAACAAAAAACGGAGCGACGACACGCGATGGGTAAAGCTTCCGGGGGGCTGGAGCCAGTAGCGCCACACTGTGCTTTGGCCGCAGGGCAGGGTGTGAACCGATCGGGCGCGGGTGCCGACGGGGCAGGGCGTTTGCAATGAAAATGTTGCTCCGGTTCCTGGGCTTCCTGTTTGCGGCGGGGACAATCCTTTTCATTGTTGGCGTGGCCGGGGCTGCGGCGGTAATATGGCATTTTTCCAAGGACTTGCCGGACTACTCTCAACTGCAGAATTACGAGCCGCCGGTGATGACGCGGATTCACGCCGCCGACGGCTCGCTGCTGGCCGAATATGCCAACGAGCGCCGCCTCTATTTGCCGATCCAGGCGATACCCAAGCTCGTCACCAACGCCTTCATCGCGGCCGAAGATAAGAGCTTCTATCAGCATCCGGGAATTGACGTTTACGGCATCGCGCGCGCCACCCTGCTTTATGTCCAGAATTTGGGAAGCAGCCGGCGGCCGCAGGGCGCCTCGACCATCACCCAGCAGGTGGCCAAGAACTTCCTCTTAACGAACGAGGTGTCGATCACCCGCAAGATCAAGGAAGCGCTGCTGGCGCTGCGCATCGAGCGAACCTATTCGAAGGACAAGATCCTCGAACTCTATCTCAACCAAATCTATCTCGGCGTCGGCGCCTACGGCGTCGCGGCCGCGTCGTTGCTTTATTTCGACAAGTCGGTGCACGAGCTGACGATTGCCGAGGCCGCATATCTCGCCGCGCTCCCCAAGGGCCCGAACAATTACAATCCGTTCCGCCGCCGCGACGAGGCCATCGCGCGCCGCAACTACGTCATCGACCGTATGGTTGAGGACGGTTACGTCACCGCCGAGGCCGGCGAAAAAGCCAAGAAGGAGCCGCTCAACGTTACCGTGCGGCCGACGGGCGCTCACACTTTCGCGGCGGAATATTTCGCCGAGGAAGTCCGCCGCTACATCTTCGAGAATTACGGCGAGAAGAAGCTTTACGAAGGCGGGCTCTCCGTGCGCACGACGCTCGATCCCAAACTGCAGGTGCTGGCGCGCAAGACCATGATCGACGGGCTCGTCAATTTCGACGAGTTGCAGGGCTGGCGTGGGCCGATCACCAAGATCGACATCGACGGTGACTGGGGCGTCAAACTCGCCGATGTGAAATCGCTGTCCGACATCGATCCCTGGCGGCTCGCCGTGGTGCTGCAGGTCGATGATCAATCGGCGCGCATCGGCCTGCAGCCGCAGCGCGACCCCGGCGGTGCCGTGGTCAAGGCCCGCGAAATCGGCATCGTGCCGCTCGAAGGCGTCAAGTGGGCGAAGCCGGCAGGTACGCCGGCCAAGCAGGCCGTTCGCATGAGCCAGATCCTTTCGCCCGGAGACGTCGTCTATGTCGAGCCGGCGAAAGAGCAAGGCCAGTTCCGACTGCGCCAACTGCCGGAAATCTCCGGCGCCATGGTGGTGATGGACCCGCATACTGGCCGCGTGTTGGCTATGGTCGGCGGCTTCTCCTACGACCAGAGCCAGTTCAACCGCGCCACCCAGGCGCTGCGGCAACCCGGCTCGTCGTTCAAGCCGCTGGTCTATGCCGCCGCCATCGACAACGGTTACACGCCCTCGAGCATCGTCCTCGACGCGCCGATCGAGGTCGATACCGGACCGGGCGGCGGCGGCATCTGGAAGCCGGAGAATTACGGCGGCAAGTTCTACGGCCCCTCGACGCTGCGTTTCGGCCTCGAACTATCGCGCAACGTCATGACCGTGCGGCTGGCGCAGGACATAGGGATGCCGCTCATCGCCGAATACGCCAAACGGTTCGGCGTCTATGACAATCTGCCGCCCTATCTCTCCTACGCGCTCGGCGCCGGTGAGACCACCGTGCTGCGCATGGTCACCGCCTATTCGATGTTCGACAATGGCGGCCGACGGGTAAAGCCCACCCTGATCGACCGCATCCAGGACCGCTATGGCCACACCATTTACAAGCACGACGAACGCGAGTGTCGCGGCTGTGATGCGGACAAGTGGAACAACCAGCCCGAGCCGACGCTGATCGATCGCCGCGAGCAGGTCATCGATCCCATGACCGCCTATCAGATCACCTCGATGATGGAAGGCGTTGTCCAGCGCGGCACGGCCACGGTGGTTCGCGATGTCGGCAAGCCGATCGCCGGCAAGACCGGCACCACCAACGAGGAAAAGGACGTCTGGTTCATCGGTTTTTCGCCGGATATCGTTTGCGGCGTCTATATGGGTTATGACAAGCCGCGCCACATCGCGCGGCTTGCTACCGGCGGACATCTGGCGGCCCCGGTCGTTCGCGATTTTCTGAAAGTCGCGCTTGCCGACAAACCGCCGATTCCGTTCCGCGTGCCGCCCGGCATCAAGCTGATCCGCGTCGACTCGAAAACCGGCATGCGCGCGGGCCCGGGCGACACCCACGTGATCCTGGAGGCCTTCAAGCCCGGCACTGCTCCGCCCGACAACTATTCGGTGATCGGGGCGGAATCCGCCACCGGCGGACCGCAACAAGTATCGCCCGACGCCGAGCGCGCCATCCGCACCGGGACCGGCGGCTTGTATTAAAGTAGCTGACGTTGCGGGAAGGCGCCGCAGCGCGAAACATTGACAGCCGGCGTCTGACGCCTGATATCTCAAATCTGCCATGCGCGCGGAAATCCAAACCATCGTCGCCGAAATCAAGCAGTCGGTCGGGCTGCTGAGGAGGCATCTTTGACGTCGACAAGGCGCGCGCGCGGCTAGCCGAGCTGAACCGGCAGGCCGAAGATCCCAATCTGTGGAACGACCCGCAGCGCGCCAGCCGGCTGATGCAGGAGCGCACCGCGCTCGACGACCAGCTCGGCGCGATTTCTCGCATCGAGCAGGAGCTCGATGACCAGGTCACGTTCATCGAGCTTGGCGAGGCCGAGAACGATCAAACAGTCATCGCCGAAGCTGAAGCCGGCTTACGCAAGCTCAAGGCCGAGGTGGCGCGGCACGAGCTTGAGGCGCTGCTGGCCGGCGAGGCCGACAATAACGACGCCTATCTTGAAGTGCATGCCGGCGCCGGCGGCACCGAAAGCCAAGACTGGACCAACATGCTGATGCGCATGTATGTGCGCTGGGCCGAGCAGCACGGCTTCAAGGTCGACTACATCGAGGAGACCGCGGGCGAAGAGGCCGGCATCAAATCGGCCACCATCGAGGTCAAGGGCCACAACGCCTATGGCTGGCTGAAGACCGAGAGCGGCGTGCACCGGCTGGTGCGCATCTCGCCGTTCGACGCCAATGCCCGCCGGCATACCTCGTTCGCCAGCGTCACCGTCTATCCGGTGGTCGACGATCGCATCAATATCGATATCAAGGAATCCGACGTGCGAACCGACACCATGCGCGCCGGCGGCGCCGGCGGCCAGCACGTGAATAAGACCGAGTCGGCGATCCGCCTGACGCACATCCCGACCAACATTGTGGTGGTGTGCCAGAACGACCGTTCGCAGCATCGCAACCGTGCCCAGGCCTGGCAGATGCTGCGCGCCAAGCTCTATGAAGCCGAACTGAAGAAGCGCGAGGAGAAAGCCGCCGCCGACCAGGCCGCCAAGACCGATATCGGCTGGGGCCACCAGATCCGCTCCTATGTGCTGCAGCCCTATCAAATGGTGAAGGACCTGCGCACCGGCGTATCCACCTCCAACACCGGCGGGGTGCTCGACGGCGACCTCGACCCGTTCATGGCGGCGGCGCTGGCGCAAAAGGCATTCGGCACCGCACCAGTGGAAGTCGAGGATGTGGAATAGGGGCGTCGCCTGCGCTAAAAGAATCTGATCGTGTGCACGCGCTGCGGCGGCGGAGCAGCGTGCGGGTCACCGACGGATTGGCGAGCAATGGCCAAGAAAAGACTGCAGCCCGGACCCGATCTGCTGCTGCGGGTCGATAAGGCGTTCCTCGACCACGGCTACCGCAGGCTCACCATGTTAGGCCTTGCCGAGGCCTGCGGGTTCACGGCGCGCGCGCTGTACTATTACTTCGCGAACAAGGAGCAGGCGTTTCGCGCCACCGTTCGATATCACAACGAGGTGTCGCTGCGCGCGGGCTTTTCTGCCGGCCGCGCGCTGCGCGCCGACGGCGGCAGCGCTCTCGATGTCCTTGCCGGGATCATCAACATTCGCTTTGGCGCGACGCGCCACAAGGCCAATGCCTCGCCCCATCTCGTCGAACTGAACGCCGAGGTATTCAAGCGCTGCAATGACATTGTCACGGCTGTGGCAGTTTCCTTCGAAGCCGAACTGGCGAAGCTCATCGCCGAGCTTGAAGGCGCCGGTCTCATGAAACTCAGAACGGACGTGACGCCGGCACAGGCTGCACAGGCGGTCGCCAACGGTGCGCGCGGCGTGAATTCAGCGCTTGCCGCCGGTTGCTCCCCGCGACCTGGCGAGCCGCTACCGCGAGATGTGTCGCTTCATTCTCTATGGCTGCTGTGCCGAAATCACGCCGACAGGCGAGCTCGTCGAGCGGAAACGCTCGACCCGGAAAGCACAAAGCGAGCGCGCTTGACGGTGGCGACGGTGGCGCCGGACGGCAAAGACATGGCGTCGCCCGAAGACGCGATGGCGGTCGCCGCACGCCTCGACCGTCTGCCACTGACGGCACTGCACTTTATAATTCTGGCGCTGTGCACGATTGGGCTCGCGGCCGACATCGGCGAAGTCGCGCTAAGCAACACCTTTTCGGCGATCTTTCTGGCCCCGCCTTACAATGCCTCGCGCGGCGAAGTGTCATTGCTGTTGGCGGCCGTCTTCGCCGGTGGCGCGATTGGCGCGCCGGCTTTTGGCGGGTGGGCGGATCGCGGCGGCCGGCGCGCGGCGCTACAGATTGCGTTAGCCGTTCTCGTCGCCAGCTCGCTGGGGGTGGCGGCGAGTCCCACCATGCCTGGATGACGGTGTTCCGCTTCATCTCGGGCCTCGCGCTCGGCGCCTATCCGCCACTAACCGCCGCCTATCTCTCGGACCTGCTGCCGCCGCGGCGGCGCGGTGTGCTGATGCTGCTCTGCGGGGCCTTGGCCTTTCTCGGGGCGCCGGCGATGATCTTTTTGATCCGCTGGCTCACACCGATCGCGCCGTTTTCGATCGAAGGCTGGCGTTGGGCGCTGATCGCCGGCGCCGTCGTTTCGGCCGCGACCATGTTCGGCGCCATCGCGGCGGCATTGGTTGCAAGTCTGTCGCTGATCCTCATAGCCGGACCTGTGGGACGCGCGCTGCAGCCGATCGAATAGTGGCTTTGCCGCCACTGCTGCGGATGTCAGGCTGCCACGCTCTTGTCCGCTGGCTATTCGCTCCTCACGCCCGCAGCATTAGGCCGTCGCTGACGATGCGAATGAGGTCCGCTTGCCGGCGCGCGCCGGTTTTATTGAAAATCAGCTTCAAATATTGTCGCGCACTGCCTTCGGTGATGCCGAGCACCGCGGCGGCCTCTTTGACGCTGCACCCGGTCAGCAGCTGGGCGGTGAGGCGAGCCTGCATCGGCGACAAGCCGAACAAGTGTCGCATCGCATCTTGCTCGGTGCCGGTGCGCGGCCGTTGCGCCAGGATCGACACCATCGCCAGCCGGTCGGCGAGATTGCCACCGTGCGCGTTTGAAGGTTCGGCTGACAGCACCTGCACCACAAGGGTCAGTGGCGCGTCTGCGTGGTCTGTCTGTAGGACGATCGATTGCGGCGCCGCGGTGATCGCACTGCCATGTGCGCGCATGCCCGACAACGCGGCATCCAATTTGACCTGATCGGCATTGTTGTCTGTGCATAGGCGACTACCGATCTGGCGCAGCGGCCGCTTGCGGGACAGCAGTTCCCGCGCGGCCGCATTCATTTCGACGATATCGCCCCGGCCGTTGATGATTAGCGCGGCGCGCGGCAGGTGTTCCAGGACACCCGCAATGTCCGGACAGGATCGGAATTGCCCAGCGCCGCGCGCGTCAGGCGTAGCGGTAAGCGCCGCCTTTTTCGATCGCACGCTTGTAAGCCGGCCGCGCGTGAATGCGTTGCAGGAAATCGAAAAGCTTTGGGCGCGTCTGATCGAGGCCGGCGCGGTCGCGCGCCGCTTCGAGCGGGAAGCTCAGCATGATGTCGGCGGCTGAGAAGTGCTCGCCGACAAACCATGGCGTCCCAGCCAACTCAGCCTCCAAATAGTCGAGATGAAGCTTCAGCTGCGAATTCACGAACCCCCGGGCCGGCAACCCCAAAAGCCCGAGCCGGTCGATGACTAGCTTGAGCAGCAGCGGCGGCATCAACGAGCCTTCGGCGTAGTGCAGCCAATATTTGTAACGCCAATGGAGGTCAGAATCGCGCGGCGGCGCCAGTTGCGGTCCATAACGTCCGACCAGGTACTCGATGATCAATCCGGTCTCGGCGAATATTTTGCCGTCGTCTTCGACTACCGGAGATTTGCCCAGCGGGTGCACGCGTTTGAGTTCCGCCGGCGCCAGCATCGTTCTCTTGTCGCGCTGGTAACGCACCATTTCGTATGGGACAGCCAATTCTTCGAGCAGCCATAGCACGCGCTGGCTGCGCGAATTGTTCAGGTGGTGAACGCGGATCATGGTGAGGCGAATAGCGAATGTCGGGAAGTGAATAGTAAGGCGCGAGCGGCGCAATAGCGAGACTCGACTATCAGCGCTTCCTATTCACTACGCCTATTCGCCGTTCGCTCCCTTCAGCCTGTCGCCGGCGCTGAGGAATTTCCGCGGATCGACCGCTTCGCCATCGATGCGGGTCTCGTAATGCAGATGCGGCCCCGTCGAGCGGCCCGTCGACCCCATGCGGCCGACGATCTGGCCGATCCTAATTTTGTCCCCGACAGTGACGTCGATCCGCGACAGATGGCCATAGCGGGTCGATAGCCCGTTGCCGTGATCGATTTCGACCATCTTGCCGTAGCCGCCGCTCCAGCCGGCCGCGGTGACAGTTCCGGCGGCGGTAGCATGGATCGGATCGCCGAGGTCGCCGCGGAAATCGATCCCGGTGTGCATCGCGGGTATGTGCAGAAATGGATCGACGCGCACGCCGAAGGTGGAGCTCAGATCGATTTCGCCCGTCACCGGTTTGCGCACCGGCACAAAAACCAGGCTGCGGCTCAGCTGCTCGGTTTGCGCGCGCGCGATGTTCACGCGCGTGAATGCGCGTTCGAAGCCGTTGCCTTCACCCGGCAATTTGACCGGGACGAACGGGCCGCCAGTCCCGGGCTGCGGCGCGCCATTGAGCTTGAGGCCGAGTTCGGCGAGCACGCCGCGCATCTTGCGGGCTTTGCCTTCGTAGCGCTCTTGCATCTGAGCCAGCGCGGCGGACTGCCGGTGCTCGACACGTTCCAGCGACGCTTCGGCGTGCGCGAGCTTGGCGTTGATATCGGCATCTTTGCCAGCCTTGCGATTGGTCGGCGCCCAATCCGGTTCGAGGAACGATCGCCGATCGTGATTGTCCGGCATACGAGGGGAGTCGCTGGGAGGCTTGGCGCCTGTCGCAGATTCCTGGGTACCTCGCGGCGGCCTGATCGAGCCCCTCGTCGTCGGGTCGAAAATGCCCGTCAAAGCCGCGGCATGCGATTTCGAGCGCCGCCTCGCGGCGCAACAGATCCTCGAGCTTTTGCTCAAACTGCTCTTGGTCGAGAAGTTGGCGGCTGGTGGTGCGATCGATCCGGGCGCGCAGTTCGGCGATGCGGTCCTCGTAGGCGTATTGCTGGTCGGCCTGACGCGCCACCAAGCCCCTGAGGAGATCGTCGCGGAAGGCGAAATAGGTCGCGGTCGCCACCGACCACCCCGCCATGATGACGACGCTGCCGACGGCGATCCAGAACGCGACCGGCCCAAACCTGATCTGCCGTCCGGCATGGGCGATCGTATAGCCCGCGCCGGCAGTTGCCCTGCCCCGATTTCGCGCTCGCGGCTCGATATGCGTATTGAAATGCGTATTAAAGCGCGCCGTCTGCCGCTCCTGAGCCGCCTTCCCACCCGACATTGACGCTCCCACCGTCGCCGAACGCGTGGTCCGGCACGCCCGGGGCGCCATTTGAGGGACGTATGGTTAATTTTACGGAAAGAGCCGCTGGCATTTTCGAGGCTTGGGTAAATGCTTCGGCAACATCACGCGCGATGCCCGCAAAAGCCCAGCCTTACTTGACCCTCGGCCGCCGCCGGTTTTCGCAAACGTTCATGCGCAATCAGAATCTTCACAGCGACTGAGCGGCGGCGAGCACCTCTTCGGCATGGCCGCTGACGGAGACTTTCGGCCACACGCGGACAATGCGCTGGTCGGGTCCGATCAGCACGGTCGTACGTACGATCCCCATGAACTTCCGCCCATACATCGACTTCTCTTGCCATACGCCGTAGGCCTCGAGCATGCGGTGCTTTTCGTCTGAGGCGAGCGCAATCGAAAGCCGGTGCTTGGTCTTGAACTTGTCCTGCGCCGACACCGGGTCGGCGGAAACGCCGAGAATCTCGGCACCGGCTTTGCTGAAGGCTCCTTTGAGGCGGGAAAAATCGATTGCCTCTTTGGCGCAACCGGGCGTGTCCGCGCGCGGATAGAAATAGAGCACGAGCGGGCGGCCGGCGAAGTCGGAAAGCGAAACGGTTCCGCCGCCATCCCGTGGCAACGTGAACGCCGGGGCTTTGGCGCCGGGGACGAGGTTACTCAGCATATGCCTTCCTTTCGACGCTTTCCAAGGGGCATTGTGACCTGTCAGAATACGCGTGCGCGTGAACCGGGTCGATGGCGCCGGGTCGTTCTGAACGCAGCAGCTTCGAACCGCACCACGGACGAGGGGACGCCCGAGGGGCATGACCAACCAGGAAAGGCAGCGCGCGGCGCTTCCGCGAAGGCGATCGGTCATCAGCCTGGGCTTGCGCCGGCCGGCGCGATTTGCCGCCATTGACGCCGCTCCGGCTCCGGACGATGGCGCCGCTGCATCCCTCTTGCTGGCTTTCGTGCGACTGTTCTTGGGGCGCTACTGGCACTTTATCCGCGGCTTCGCGATCGGGATTGGCATCTTCGGCGGCCTCCTGACCATCGGCGGCCTCGCTTTGTGGTGGCGGCTCGGGAGCGGGCCGGTTCAACTTGACGTCGTGACGCCGTGGCTCGCTTCCGCGATCGAAGAGAACTTCGGCAGCAACCACCGCGTCGAAGTCGGCGGCACCCAGATCGAGCGTACTGAGAACGGCGGCATGGCCGTGCGCATCCGCGACATCGTCGTGCGCGACGCCGACGGCGCCGTAGTCGCGAGTGCGCCAAAGGCCGAGGTCCGCCTCTCCGGCTTGGGCCTGTTGAGCGGCCATCTGCGCGCCGAAGCCTTGAACCTGGTCGGCGCCGAGATGGCGGTGCGGATCGAAAAGGATGGCGGCGTCACCGTCTTCGCCGGCGCTAACGCGTACCCGATCGCGACCGCATCGGTGCCATCCTCCGCCGCCGCCGAACTCCTGCGCTCGGCGCAGGAGAAACGGGAGCCGACTACGACCGCGCCGCGCGCAATCGCGAAGCCCGCAGGCTCCGCGCCCGCAATCAATCCGCCCGCCGACATCCAGCAAGTCCCGTCGCGCCGCGCCCGTGACGTGTTCGCAGCGCTATTGTCCTGGATCGACGGCATCGGCCAGACCGGCCTCGACGGCCACGAACTGCGCGAGCTCGGGCTCAAGAAGGGCAATCTGACCGTCGACGACGCGCGCACCGGCAAGCACTGGACGTTCCAGGATATCAACATCGCGGTGGAGCGCCTGCGCGGCGGCGTGGAGGTCACTATCGGCTCCGATGACGCGGCACAGCCTTGGTCGATCGTTGCGGCCGCGACGCCAACCCGCAAAGGCTTCCGCAAAATCCAACTCGAAGCCCGTCGCGTCTTGGCGCGCGACCTTTTCTTGGCCGCTCGTCTCGATGCTGGAAGCTGGCGAATTGACATGCCGTTGTCGGCAAGTGTAAGTGGCGAGATCGGCCCGGACGGTATGCCGCAAACCCTCACGGGCCGCATCGTCGCCGACGCCAGTTCGATCGTCGACATGAACGACCAGTATAGCCGCCTCGCCATCGATCGCGCCGAGTTCCAGCTGAATTGGGATGCCGGGAGCCGCATTCTTTCGGTGCCGTTCCAGATTCTCTCGGGCGGCAATCGCATCACGCTGATCGGCCAGGTCGAGGCCCCGCCGGAAGCGGGCGGCGCCTGGTTGTTCAAGATCGGCGGCGGCACCATGGTGCTCACCTCTCCGGGACCGCCAAGCGATCCCTTGGTCCTCAACCGCATCGCCATCAGCGGCCGCTACGACGGGGCAAAGCAGCGCTTTTCCATCGAGGAAGGCGACATCGGCAACTCCATTGTCGGCGTGGCCATGTCGGGCAATGTGGATTTTTCCGGCGGCGGCGTTCGTGTGGCAGCCGGCCTCGCCGGCACGCGCATGCCGGTGGAGTCGCTCAAGCGCATGTGGCCGATAGTCGCCAACCCCGAGGTGCGCGATTGGATCAACGTGCATCTTTCAAGCGGCACGCTGGAGCGCATCGTGATCGCGGCCAATGCGCCGCTCGATACGCTCAAGGCCGGCGGCCCGCCGGTTCCCGACGACGGGCTCTCGATCGAGGCGCTGGTAACCAACTGCGTGATCCGGCCGGTCGACAACCTGCCGGCGCTGCGCGACGCCGACCTCACTGTGCATATTGTCGGCCGTAGCGCCGGCGTCACGCTCGGCAAGGCGACCGCCGATCTGCCCTCAGGGCGCAAGCTTGTCATGACGTCCGGCACATTCGAGGTACCCGACACGTCCCTGAAACCGCCTGTGGCCCGCGTCCGCTTCAAGCTCGAGGGTCCGGCACCGGCCGCGGCCGAACTTGTGCACATGGACGCTCTGCAGAACGCCTCGGATGCGCCCTTCGATCCTGCGACGATTCGCGGGACGACGAGCGCGCAGGTCACGCTGGGGATACCGATCCAGGCCGATTTGCCGCCGGGATCAACCACGTATGCAATCACGCTCGATGCGACCAATTTTTCTGCCGACCACATGATCATGGGGCAGAAAGTCGAAGCCGCGCTGTTGCGGGCGAGCGCCACGCCGCAGGGCTTTCAGATCAAGGGCGACGTGAAGATCGGCGGCACGCCGGCCAGTCTTGAGTACCGCAAGATGCGTGGCGATGCCGAGGCCGAAGTCCACATCGCCGGCACGCTCGACGAGGCGGCGCGCAGTAATCTCGGCTTCGATACAATGGGTGAGGCGATCTCCGGCGGAATTCCGATCCGGCTCACCGGCCGCCTTGCCACTACGTCCGATCACGAGGGCCGTTTCGCCATCGAAGCGGATCTGACGCAGGCGCAGATCGACGGGCTTCTGCCCGGCTGGGCGAAGCCGTCCGGCAAGCCGTCGCGTGCGACCTTCACGCTGACAACCAAGCCGCAGTCGATGCGCATCGAGGATCTCCTGATCGAAGGCGCTGGCGGCGGCGTCAAAGGTACGATCGATTTCGACGGCGCGGGGGACGTGCAATCGGCTAATTTCCCGGCCTACGGTTTCTCCGATGGCGACCGGGCCAACCTGAAGATTGAACGCGCCCCGGACGGCGCGCTGCGCGTGGTCATGCGCGGTGATGTTTATGACGGGCGCGGCTTTCTCAAAACTGCGACTGGCGGCGCGTCGTCGGTGCCGAACGCCAAGCACCATGTCCCGGACTTCAACCTCGACCTGAAAATCGGCGCAGTCGTCGGCTTCAACGGCGAGGCGCTGCGCGGTATCGACCTGAAAATGTCGCGCCGCGCTGGGGAAATTCGCAGCTTCGGCCTCGGCGCTAAGATTGGGCGGGATGCGACGCTCACCGGCGAGCTGCGCGGACGCTCCAATGGGCGACAGGTGGTCTATCTGGAAAGCAGCGACGCCGGCGCCTTCTTTCGCTTCACCGACATCTACTCGCGCATGACCGGCGGGCAGATGTCCATTGCCATGGACCCGCCGTCGGCGGAAAATGCGACGCAGCAGGGCATTCTCAGCGTGCGTAGTTTTGCCGTTCATGACGAGACGCAGCTCGAACGCGCCGTCACCAGCGGCAGCCAGAGCCGACGCAACACCAACTCCATCGATTTCTCGGGAATGCGCGTTGAATTTGCCCGTATGCCGGGAAGGGTCGTATTGCGCAACGGTGTCGCGCGCGGACCGCTGCTTGGCGGCACCCTTGAAGGACTGGTCGATTACACGCATGACGACATGCACATGCGCGGTACGCTGGTGCCGCTGTATGGCCCCAACAACTTACTCGGACAGATTCCCGTAGTCGGCTTGTTTATGGGTGGGGACAAGGAAGGTCTGTTCGGCATCACCTACGAGGTGGTCGGCCGGCCGGGTAATCCTACGCTGCGCATCAACCCGATTTCCGCGCTGGCGCCGGGACTGTTGCGCAAGGTATTCGAGTTTCCCGCTGGCGGCGACGGCGCCGCAGACGACGACGCCCGCTAAGCTTTTCGTCAGACCGGCTTGAGCAACACGTGGCGCTTGCGGCCGAGCGAGAGTTTTATCACGCGTTCGGGGGTAAGGTCTTCCGGAGTCAGCAGCAATGATTCATCGTATACGGTCTTATCGTTGACCTTGAGACCCCCGCCCCGGATAAGGCGCCGCGCTTCGCCGTTTGAGGAAACCAGCCCCGCTTTAACTGCCGCATCAATCACGCGGAGCCCGCGGATGAGGTCGCCACCAGAAACATCAGCGGTCGGCAGCGTCGCCGCAAGCGTTCCTTCCTCAAATGTTTTGCGCGCAGTACCAGCCGCTTCCTCGGCTGCCGCGCGGCCATGCACTAGCTTGGTCGCCTCGGTGGCGAGAACTTTCTTCGCTTCGTTGATCTCGCTGCCCTTGAGTGCCGCCAGCCGTTCGATCTCGTCGAGCGGCAGCACCGTGAAAAGCTTCAGAAAGCGGCCGACATCGGCGTCCTCGGTGTTGCGCCAATATTGCCAGTAGTCATACGGGCTCACCTGATCGGCATTGAGCCAGACGGCACCGGCCGCGGTCTTGCCCATCTTGGCGCCGGAGGAGGTGGTGATAAGCGGCGAGGTCAGCGCGAATAGCTGTGCGTTATGCAGGCGACGACCGAGATCGATACCGTTGACGATGTTGCCCCATTGATCGGAGCCGCCCATCTGCAGCACGCAGCCATAGCGGCGATAAAGCTCGACGAAATCGTAGGCTTGCAGGATCATGTAGTTGAATTCGAGAAACGACAATTCCTGCTGGCGCTCGAGCCGCAGCTTGACCGAATCGAAGGCGAGCATGCGGTTGATGGAGAAGTGGCGGCCGACGTCGCGCAGGAAATCGATATAGTTGAGCGTGTTGAGCCAGTCGGCGTTGTTGGCCATGATGGCGTTGCCGCCGTGGCTCTCGAATTTCAGGAACTTGTCGAAGATCGCGCGGATGCCTTTCAGATTCTCGTTGATGGTTTCGTCGGTCAAAAGCCGGCGGCTCTCGTCCTTGCCCGACGGATCGCCGACCCGCGTAGTGCCGCCGCCCATCAGCGCGATCGGCCGATGGCCGGTCTGTTGCAGCCAGTAGAGCAGCATGATCGGCAGCAGCGAGCCGACATGCAGCGACGGGGCGGTGCAATCGAAACCAATATAGGCGGTGATCGTTGACGAACGCGCCAGCGCATCCAGCGCCTCGGGTTCCGAGACCTGATGAATGAAGCCCCGGGCGGCGAGGACATTGAGGAAATCGGACTTGTAGGTGCTCATCGATGATCGTGGCTCATACCGTCATGGCCGGGCTTGTCCCGGCCATCCACGTCTTTAACTTCTTTGGTACTTAAGACGTGGATGCCCGGCACAGGGCCGGGCATGACGAGTTAGAAATTCAGCCGGCGCTGATATAACAGGTCCGGAGGCTGATTCAATCAAGGAACGCTCGAAAAGAAGATGCCTAGTGCCCCCGAATTGTCCTCGAAATCGCTATCGCCCGCGGCGCCGGCGCTGGCGATTGGGCTGATGAGCGGCACGTCGCAGGACGGTGTCGACGTCGCCATGATCGAGACCGACGGCGAGGTCATCACCCGGTTCGGCCCGACCGCCTATCGGACCTATTCGAAGGCCGAGCGCGCGCTCTTGCGCAGCGCCACTGCCGCGGCGGCGAACATGACCGACCGCGCGTCCCGGCCTGGCAGCCTCGCGGAGGCCGAGGCGCGGGTGAACGCCGCGCACGCCGAGGCCGTGGAAACCTTCCTCGCCGCCAACGGCGTCAAGCCGGAAGATGTGACCGTGATCGGCTTTCACGGCCAAACGGTGCTGCATCGGCCAGAGCGCGGCCTGACCGTGCAAATCGGCGATGGGCGCGTTCTTGCGACGCGGCTTGGCATTCCCGTGGTCTACGATTTTCGCGCCGCGGACGTCGCCGCCGGCGGGCAGGGCGCTCCGCTCGCGCCGGTCTTGCATCGTGCCTTGGTGCAGCGGTTGCGCCGCGAGTCTCCGGTCGCCGTGCTCAACATCGGCGGCGTTGCCAATGTGACCGTCATCGACGGCGAGAATCTGATCGCCTGCGATACCGGGCCCGGCAATGCGCTGGTTGACGATTTCGTGCGCGTGCGCACCGGGCAGCTGCTCGATACCGACGGTCGGGCGGCGCAAGCAGGCACTGTGGACGAAGATGCGGTCGCGCGATTTCTGGCGCATCCGTTCTTCTTAAAGCCGCCGCCGAAATCGCTCGACCGCAACGACTTTCGCGACTGGGTCGGCGCCACCTTCGCCGACCGCAGCGTCGAGGATGGCGTGGCGACACTCACCGCGCTCACTGCGGCTTCAGTGGCATCTATCGTGCCGCTGTTGCCGCGGCCGCCGAAAACCTGGATCGTCGCCGGTGGCGGGGCGCGCAATCCGACGCTGATGCGCATGCTGACGGAGCGCTTGGCGCCGGCGCGGGTCGAAACCGCACACACCGCCGGCTGGTCGATCGACTCGCTCGAAGCGCAGGCCTTCGCCTATATGGCGGTGCGCTGCCTGCGCGACTTGCCGATTACATTCCCGGGTACGACCGGCGCGCCGCGCCCGCTCACCGGGGGGGTTTTGGCGACACCGTGAAAGCGCGGCAAATTAAGGTTGATCTTTGAATTCAAATCGTCGGCGGCTGCCGCGTGTTAAGGATTTGGCGCGGCTAATTGCTTCAGCTTGAGAGCCGGCGGTCATGTCGTCTGGTTGCCTCCGTTCCGGAACAGGAATCGATGTCGTTTTTTGCGCAGGCAAAGCGGAACCGACACGCGCTGGCGAACGCGCTCAAGCACGCTTACGGACGCTGCATGCGATACAGCGCGACTGTCGACAAGGTGAACCGCCAGCCGCTATTGGGCAACTTCCGGCGACAAAATTCAAATGTTCCGGCTTTTTCGTCACGGGAGAAAATGTGGTCGTTTATTGCCAGCCGATCTCCGGGCGCTATCGATTATCTGGAATTCGGCGTGCATCGCGGCCACAGCATCTTGTATTTTGCCAACCAGAATCGCTCGCCGGACAGCAGAGTCTTCGGCTTTGATTGCTTCACCGGTCTGCCGGAAGATTGGAACAGCAACTACAGAAGCGGTCATTTCGACACTGGTGGGCGCAGACCGGAAACGTCCGATTCCCGCGTCAGCTTTGTCGTCGGGCTATTTCAGGAAACGCTCCCCAAATTTCTCGCCGAATTTAAAAACGATCGCCGAATAATCGTAAACATCGGACTGCGATTTATATTCGTCGGCGCTCTATTGCCTGACCAAACTGGACGCCATCTTAATCCCTGGGACGATCATCATTATTCGACGAATTTGGTTCCGTGCTGCACGAATTCCGCGCCGCCCACGATTACGCCTCGAGTTATCGGCGCGACTTCAAGGTAATTTGCTCTCACGACAATTTCTACACGATCGCTGGCGAACTCCGGTAATGCAGCAACCGGCCGCCTTGCGTTCGCGCTGGGAGCGGCGTGCGCAAACGGCTGTCGGCTGGTCACCGTGCGCGAGGCGCTGCGGTTTTTTGCGCGTCTTTGTCGTCAGACCCAGCCGCCATCGACAATGAAGTTCTGCGCCGAGCACATGCGCGCATTGTCGGAAGCAAGAAACAGGGTGATTGCGGCAATGTCCTCGGGCTGCAGGCGCCCCGGGAGGCACTGACTTCGATCCATCAATGCGTTGGCAGCGTCGTCCACCCAGAGATCGAGCTGCCGTTTGGTCATCACCCATCCCGGGACCACGGTGTTGACCCGAATATTGTAGCGGCCCAATTCGCGCGCGAACGAACGCGTCAGGCCGTGGACGGCCGCCTTCGCCGCTTCGTAGACCGGCAAACCGGCCTGCGCGATCATCCAGCTGATCGAGCCAAAATTGACAATCGAGCCAGTGCGCGCGGCAATCATGCCGGGAGCAACGGCCTGAATGGAAAAGAAGCTGTGCCGGAGATTGACGTCGACGTGACGGGCGAATTCATCCGGCGTGACCTGCCGCCAGTCGTGCCGGGTGTCGTTGGCGGCATTGTTGATCAGCACGAGACAGGCGCCGTGCATGTCTTCGAATCGTTTGATCGCGTCCTGGTATCGGCCGGTATCGGTGATGTCGCAGTGCTGGAAGACCGCGGTCTGGCCCGCCGCCTGAAGCTCGTCGGCCAAGGCGGCTCCGGCTGTCTCCTGGAGATCGACGAATCCGACGCGAGCGCCCTGCGCCGCGAAACTCCTGACCAGCGCTTCGCCAATTCCCGAGGCTCCGCCAGAAATGAGGACGGGCTTTCCGTTCAGACAAGGATAGATGGCGTTTGACATCGGGGTCACAACAAACAGTGCTAATGGGGAGATGGCGTCGGGAGGTTGTTCGGGGTCCTTACGGAAGCTGTCAAGGCAGCAGTTGTGGCCGTAGGAGCCCCGATCGCAAATCCGGCGATGCCAAGAACGCACCGAGTGACGACGTCAAGCGGCCTGCCGGCGGCGGCAACCATTTGTTAACCATATGTGGCCGAGCATGATTTCGCAGTGGAATCGGGGGATCACGCAATGAATGTCATCGCGGTGGCGTCCCGAAAAGGCGGCGCGGGCAAGACCACCTTGACCGCCCATCTCGCCGGGTTCGCCCATAACGCCGGTCACCGTTGCGTTGTTCTCGATGCGGATCCGCAGGGTTCGCTGACGCTCTGGCATTCGCTCCGCGCCGACGCCGGGTTGCCGCTGCGCAATGCCGCTCGCGGCATCGACCGCGCGCTCGCCCACGCCATGGTGGAGGGTTGCGAGTGGGCGTTTATCGACACCGCGCCGAGCATGTGGGTGGTGGCGCAGGAGGCGATCCGCGCAGCCACGCTGGTGCTTATTCCTGCGCGGCCGGGATTTTTCGACCTCAACGCCGTGCGCGAGACGGTGGCGGCGGCGCGCGAGCGCGACAAGCCCTATGCCGTCGTGCTCAATGCCGCACCGCCCAAGCGCGATGACAAGGAAGCGCCGGCTGTCGCGCAATCGCGCGCGTTCATGGACAAGCTCGCGATTCCGGTGTGGGCGGGGCAGATCAGTCAGCGCGCCGGCTACGTGCTTACCCTTGCCGCCGGCGCGAGCATCGGCGAGGCTATGCGTGATTCGGTCGCTACGTCCGAGATTGGGCGCCTGTGGTCGGCAATCGAGCGTTCGGTTGCGGCGATCAATGAGGCGCGCGGGACGGCAACCGCGAGCCACGATCAGGCTGCATAAACCGATTGCACGTGTTCGTCGGCTTGCCGTTCGCGGCCCTGGAGATTGACGCTGGGGGAGCAACACAATGGCAAAACCAATAGTCGGCCTGGAGCAAGCGGTCGAACTGGTCGGCCGCATGAAGGCGGCGGCCGAGCGCGGCGGAAGGTTCTCAGACATCATTATGCCGAACGGACAGAAGCTGGCCGATTGCACGGTCGGCTACGTCGCCGAGCTCGGCGAGGCGATGCAGGCGATGGGCCTCGTGGTCACCCCGGAGTTTTTCAGCAGCGCCTGATCGGCAAACGCAGGGAAATTCAAGGGCGAAGCGATCGGCAAATTTCGTGGCTGCGGCCGGATGAGATAGGGGGCGCTACCAGCGGCTCTATCTTGCCTGCGAAGAAGTGGCCGGCGCCGGGAAATGACCCTCATTCCTGATATTGTCGCGATCGCACAGGTCTTGCAATGTCCGGGAAAACACCGTACATGAAGACTTCAAGAGGACCATGATGCCCCAGGAGCCAACCCGCACTGCGCGCATCGAGGCGCGTATAGCGCCCGACGCACTCGCGGTGGTCAAACGCGCTGCTGAGATTCAGGGCCGCAGCGTCAGCGACTTCGTGGTCGCTGCGGCGGAAGAAGCGGCCAACCGGACCATCGAACGGGCTCAGATCATCCGGCTCTCGGTCCAGGATCAGCGCGCGTTTGCGGAGGCGATCCTCAATCCTCCCAAGCCAACTCCGGCGCTGCGCCGAGCCTTCCGCCGTCACCGGACGTTGATCAAAGCGTCGCGGTGAAAGCCGCTTTCTTCATCGAGCCGCTCGGCGCCCATGATCGCTCGACCTTTGCCTGCGGGGCACCGCCGCTTGACCGCTACCTGCATGAGCAAGCCTCGCAGGATGTGAAGCGGCTCATCGCGAGTTGCTTTGTCGCCGTGGAGGCCCCGACAAGCAGCATCGCCGGCTACTACACACTGGCGGCAACAAGCGTGGACGCTAATGATCTGCCGATGGAAATCCGCAAACGCCTGCCGCGTTATCCGGTGCTACCGGCGGCGCAGATCGGCCGTCTTGCCGTCGATCAACGCTTTCATCATCGAGGACTTGGCAGCGCACTACTTGCCGATGCGGCGCTACGCGTCCTCAAAGGCGACGTGAAAGCCTTCGCACTTATTGTCGAGGCGAAGGATGAAAATGCGGTTGCCTTCTATCGGCACCAGGGATTTCAGCCGTTTGCCAGTCGCCCACACTCACTTTTCTTGCCGCTCGGAACCGTCAAGAAGGGAGCTGCGGCGCCATGATCTTTAATGCGCGTGAGTTGAAGCAGATTAGACGCCTCGGCGATGACGTGAACTCAAGCCGCGCTGTTGGCGCGGCCGCCCTTGGTGCCCAGCCGCTTGTCGAGATAGCCGCTGATCGCGGTCATCAGCGGCTCGACCTTGCCGTCGAAGAAGTGGTTGGCGCCGGGAATGACTTTCTGCTCGATGACGATGCCCTTTTGGGTCTTGAGCTTCTCCACCAGCGTAGTGACGTCGCGGTGCGGTACCACCGCATCCTTGTCGCCGTGGATGATCAGCCCGGAGGAGGGGCAGGGGGCAAGGAAGGAAAAGTCGTAGAGGTTGGCCGGCGGCGCGATCGAGATGAAGCCCTCGATCTCGGGCCGGCGCATCAGGAGCTGCATGCCGATCCAGGCGCCGAACGAGAAGCCCGCGATCCAGCAGCTGCGCGCTTCCGGATTGACCGATTGCGCCCAGTCGAGCGCGGCGGCGGCGTCCGAGAGTTCGCCGATGCCGTGGTCGAAACCGCCTTGGCTCCGCCCGACACCGCGGAAATTGAACCGCAGCGCGGAAAAGTTCCGGTGCACGAAGGAATAATAGAGCTGGTACACGATCTGGTGGTTCATCGTGCCGCCGAATTGGGGATGCGGGTGCAGCACGATGCCGATCGGGGCGTTTTTTTGTCGCGCCGGGTGGTAACGGCCCTCGATGCGGCCGCCCGGTCCCGTAAAGATGACTTCGGGCATGTTTCTTTGAACCTCGATCAGTGAGTGGTCGGCGTCGCGGAATCGGCGGCGCTTGACGTTGCCGCCGGTCGCACGTAAGCCTTTAAAACCATTTCAGATTTTCAAATCTGGCGACGTGCATGCAGCCGGCGAAAGCTTAAGGTCGCGACTTCTAGCACGAGCCGGGGGTTAAAAAGCAAGCATCACGAGCATGGCGGAGCGGGTCTATCTTGATTGGAACGCCACGGCGCCGTTGCGGCCGGAGGCGGAGCGCCCCTTGCTGGAGGCTCTGGCGCTGACCGGGAACCCCTCCTCGGTGCACGCCGAGGGGCGCGCGGCGCGGCACCTGATCGAGCGTGCGCGCGAGAACGTGGCGCAGCTGGTCGTGGCGTGGCCGGCGAATGTGATTTTTACCTCCAGCGGCACCGAGGCCAATATGCTGGCGCTGACGCCGGCGATTGAGACGGCGGAGGAAAAGCGGCCGCGCGACCGGCTCTTTATGTCGGCAGTCGAGCACGCCTCGGTGCGGGCCGGCGGCCGTTTTCCGCGCGAAGCGATCGAAGACATTCCCGTCGATGCCGATGGGCGCATCCAGCTCGATGCGCTGGCGGAAGCTGTTATCAAAGCCTCGCGGCCTTTGGTCTCGATCATGCTGGCCAACAACGAAACCGGTGCGCTCCAGCCCGTCGCCGAGGCGGCGGCTATCGTGCATGCGGCCGGTGGCCTCCTGCATGTCGACGCCGTGCAGGCGGCGGGGCGTATTCCCTGCGACATCGGCGCGCTCGGCGCAGACCTGTTGACGCTCTCGGCCCACAAGATCGGGGGACTTAAAGGCGTCGGGGCGCTGGTGCGCGGGCGCGAGGACATTCACTTTCCCGACCCGCTCATCCGCGGCGGCGGCCAGGAACGCGGCGCGCGCGCCGGTACGGAGAATGTCGCCGGCATCGCGGCGTTCGGCGCGGTGGCCACGGCGGCGCGGCGGCAGATTGCCGGCGAAGCCGCCCATATGCTGGCGCTGCGGCAGGCGCTGGAGGAAGGGCTGTGCGCCACCTCGCCGCAAGCCGTGATCTTCGCCGCCGGGGCCGAGCGTTTGCCAAATACCACGCTGTTTGCGCTTGAAGGGGTGAAGGCCGAGACCGCCATTATCGCCCTCGATCTCGAAGGGGTGGCGGTGTCGTCCGGCGCCGCCTGCTCGTCGGGCAAGGTCCAACCCTCCCATGTCCTTGCCGCCATGGGAGTTTCGCCCGCGCTCAGCCGCGGCGCCGTACGCCTGAGCCTCGGCTCGACGACGACGAAAGCCGACATTGAGCGGTTCCTCGGCGCTTGGAGAAAGGTCGCCGGTGCATTATCTAAGGGTTCTAAAGAGCAGCCGGGGATGGCTGCGTAAATGACGGATTTTACGGTCGTTTCGATGGTTCGAACGGCTAAGAGGTGACCAGGGACGGACACCGACCATAACCGACTTACATCCAACCCGCGGTCCTTGAAACCGTGAGCGGAGGGACGAATGCCGGCAGTACAAGAGACCGTCGATCAGGTCCGCCGTATCGACGTCGATCAATACAAGTATGGATTCGAGACGCTGATCGAATCCGATAAGGCTCCCAAGGGCCTTTCCGAAGATACGATCCGCTTTATCTCGGCGAAGAAGAACGAGCCGGAATGGATGCTGGCTTGGCGGCTTGATGCCTACAAGCGCTGGCTGACCATGCGCGAGCCGAAATGGGCCAAGGTCGAATACGGCCCGATCGACTACCAGGACCTCTACTACTATTCCGCGCCAAAGAAGAAAGACGGGCCGAAATCGCTCGACGAGATCGATCCCGAGATTCTGCGCACCTACGAAAAACTCGGCATTCCGCTGCGCGAGCGCGAAGCGCTGCTGGGAATCCAGAAGCCCGGCGGCGGCGAAGCTGAAGCAGGCGAGGGCGGCAACGGTTACGGCCGCGTTGCCGTTGATGCGGTGTTCGATTCCGTGTCGGTGGCGACCACCTTCAAGGCCGAGCTCGCCAAGGCCGGCGTCCTGTTCATGCCGATCTCGGAAGCGGTGCATGAGCATCCCGAGCTGGTGAAGAAGTATCTCGGTTCGGTGGTGCCGATCAGCGACAATTTCTTCGCTACGCTCAATTCAGCGGTGTTCTCCGACGGCTCGTTCGTCTACGTGCCGCCGGGTGTGCGCTGCCCGATGGAGCTGTCGACCTACTTCCGCATCAATGAAAAAAATACCGGCCAGTTCGAGCGCACGCTGATCATCGCCGATCGCGGCTCCTATGTGAGCTACCTCGAAGGCTGCACCGCGCCAATGCGCGACGAGAACCAGCTCCACGCGGCGGTGGTCGAGCTGGTGGCGCTCGATGACGCCGAGATCAAATATTCGACCATTCAGAACTGGTATCCGGGCGATGCCGAGGGCCGCGGTGGCATCTACAATTTCGTCACCAAGCGCGGCGATTGCCGCGGCAAGAACGCCAAGATCTCATGGACGCAGGTGGAGACCGGTTCCGCCATCACCTGGAAATATCCGAGCTGCATCCTGCGCGGCGACAATTCACGGGGCGAGTTCTACTCGATCGCCATCTCCAACGGCTACCAGCAGGTCAATTCCGGCACCAAGATGCTGCATCTCGGCAAGAACACGACGAGCCGCATCATCTCTAAGGGCATTGCCGCCGGCCACTCCAACAACACCTATCGCGGGCTGGTCACCGCGCACCGCCGCGCCACCGGCGCGCGCAACTTCACCAATTGCGACTCGCTTCTGATCGGCAACCAATGCGGCGCGCACACGGTGCCCTATATCGAGGCGAAGAATTCGGCGACCGTGTTTGAGCACGAGGCCACCACCTCGAAGATTTCCGAGGACATGCTGTTCTACTGCATGCAGCGCGGGCTCTCCGCCGAGGAAGCGACCGCGCTGGTCGTCAACGGCTTTGTCAAGGACGTGCTGCAACAATTGCCGATGGAATTCGCGGTTGAGGCACAGAAGCTGATTTCGGTCTCGCTCGAGGGCTCGGTGGGCTGAAGGCGGAGCCAAACCATGGCCGAATATTGGTTCAAACCGAAGCGTTATGGCTACGGTGCCACGCCGGTGACGTGGCAAGGCTGGGCGGTGACGCTCGGAACCGTACTCGCGATGGTGGCGGTGTCGCTCTATTTGCGGCCGACCGGGCGACATTATTGGGCTTTGGCAGCGATGCTGGCCTTCGACGCAGCCGTCTTATTCACGCTTTGCGTCGTCTGCCTCCGCAAGACCGACGGCGAATGGCGCTGGCGTTGGGGCGGCCGCTAGCCGGGCAAACGAATTACTGGAGTTCTTTGGAATGGCGCTTCTGGAAATCGAAAATCTGCACGTCGCAATCGACGGCAAGGAAATTCTCAAAGGTCTCGACCTCACCGTGAATGCCGGCGAGGTGCATGCGATCATGGGCCCGAACGGCTCGGGCAAATCGACCCTCGCGTATGTGTTGTCCGGCAAACAGGGCTACACGCCGACGGCGGGCGAGGTCCGGTTCGGCGGCAAGAACCTGTTCGATATGGCGCCCGACGAGCGGGCGGCGGCTGGGCTGTTCCTGGCATTCCAGTATCCGCTGGAGATCCCCGGCGTCGCCACCATGACGTTTCTGCGCACCGCCTTGAACGCGCAACGTAAGAAGCGCGGCCAGGCTGAGCTGTCCACGCCGGAATTCCTCAAAACCGTGCGCGAGGTCGCCAAGAAACTCAGCATCGATCAGGACATGCTGCGCCGCGCCGTCAACGTCGGCTTCTCCGGTGGCGAGAAGAAGCGCAACGAGATTCTGCAAATGGCACTGCTCGAGCCGCGGCTTGCGGTGCTCGACGAGACCGATTCCGGCCTCGACATCGACGCGCTGCGGATTGTCTCGGAGGGCGTCAACCGGCTGCGCTCGCCGCAGCGTTCGTTCCTCGTCATCACCCATTACCAGCGGCTCCTCAACTACATCGTGCCCGACGTGGTCCACGTGCTCTCCAAAGGCCGCATCGTGCGCACCGGCGGCAAGGAGTTGGCGCTTGAGCTCGAAGCGCGCGGCTATGCCGAGTATCAGGAGGAGGCGGCTTAAGCCGCGGAGGTGTGCTGCTGTGGCTGAACCGGAGAACATCGTGCTGCAAAATTTGCGGTTGATCCGCGAACAATTGGACACGCTCAATGAGCGTCAGTTGGAAATGACGCAGCGCATGGGTGCGGTGGAAGTAGCCGTCGCCAACGTTTCGGTGCGCATCGACCCAATTGATGCACGGCTCGATCGGGTCGAGCGCCGGCTCGGTCTGATTGAAGCTTGACAATGAATGCCATGGCGGAAGTAAAGGTCATCAAGACGGCGGCGGAGACCGCTTTGGCGCACGCCTTTACCCAGGCGCGCGAGCGGCTGCCGGGCACGGCGGCGATCGCCGAACGGCGCGCGACTGCTTTTGACCTTTTCGTCCGCGAAGGCCTGCCGCATCGCCGCATCGAGGACTGGAAGTACACCGATCTGCGCGCGCTGATGCGCGACGCGAAGCCGCTTGCGGGACCGCCCGATGCCGCGGCGATTGCCGGCGCGAAGACGGCGGGAAAATTGCTCGGCGACGTCGAATGCCGCCGGCTGGTCTTCATCGACGGCGCGTTCGTGCCGGAATTGTCCGACACCGCGGCGCTGGAAGCCGGACTGGAGATCGGTTCGCTCGCCGCTGCGCTTGCCGACAACGATCCGGTGCTTGCGGAAAAACTCGGCAAGCTCGCGCCGGCAGGCGATGTCGCCGTCGCGCTCAATACCGCGCTGATGGGCGACGGCGCGGTCATTCGCATCGGCGCCGGCGCGACCATCGAACGACCCCTGCATCTGATCTTTGTCGCCTCCGAGACGCCGGCGGCGAGCTTCGTGCGCTCGCTCGTGGCCGTGGGCAGGGGCGCGCGGGTCATGCTGATCGAGAGCCACGAAGGCCCGGCCGGAAGCGACTATCAGGTCAACGCCGCGCTCGAATTGTTCGTCGGCGACGAAGCGCATGTCGATCATGTCAAGATCATCGGCGAAGGCATGCAGGCGCTGCACGTGTCGACGCTGGCGGCGGCGATCGGCGCCAAAGCGCGCTTCAACTCCTTTACCTTCACCGCCGGCGGCGCCGTCGTGCGCAATCAGCTGTTCCTCAATTTCGACGGCGAGGACACCGTCGCCGGCATTCGCGGCGCCACTCTGATCAACGGCCGCCAGCATGCCGACACCACGCTCGTTGCCAACCACATCGCGCCGGGCTGTCAGAGCCGGGAGCTGTTCAAAGCGGTCCTCGATGACGAGGCCCATAGCGTGTTCCAGGGCCGCATCGTCGTGCGCCGGCACGCCCAGCAGACCGACGCCAAGATGATGACGCGGGCGCTGCTCATGTCCGAACGCGCCGAGGCCGACAACAAGCCGGAGCTGGAAATTTTTGCCGACGATGTGCAGTGCGGCCACGGCGCTACCGCCGGCGCACTCGATGAGGAGCTCAAGTTCTACTTGATGGCGCGCGGCATTCCGGCCGCCGAAGCCGAAGCGCTGTTAATTCAGGCGTTCCTTGGCGAGGCGGTCGAGGGCATCGAACATGCCGGTGTGCGCGAGGCGCTGATGGAATCCGTTGTTGCTTGGCTCAAGACCCGGTCGCAGGCTGGCAATGAGAGCAAGCATGCATGAGCTGGTGACCAACGGCGCCTATGACGTGAACCGCATCCGCGCGGATTTCCCGATTCTGGCCACGCAGGTCTACGGCAAGCCGCTCGTCTATCTCGACAACGCCGCCTCGGCGCAGAAGCCCAAGGCGGTGCTCGACCGCATCGAGCGGGCCTACACCACGCAATACGCCAACGTGCATCGCGGGCTGCACTATCTCGCCAATGAGGCGACCGAGGCCTATGAGGGCGCGCGTGGCAAAGTGGCGGCGTTTCTCAACGCCGCTCGGCCGGAAGAGATCATCTTCACCCGCAACGCCACCGAGGCCGTCAACCTCGTCGCCTATACGTTTGGGCGCGAGCGCATCAAAGCCGGCGACGAGATCGTCCTCTCGATCATGGAGCATCACTCCAATATCGTGCCCTGGCATTTCCTGCGGGAGCGGCAGGGCGCGGTGATCAAGTGGGCACCCGTAGATGACGAGGGAAATTTCCTTGTCGACGAGTTCGAGAAGCTCATCGGCCCGCGCACCAAAATGGTCGCGATCACGCATATGTCGAACATGCTTGGCACGCTGGTGCCGGTCAAAGAGGTCACGCGGATTGCGCACGCCCACGGCGTTCCTGTGCTGATCGATGGCGCCCAGGCGGCCGTGCATGCCGATGTCGACGTGCAGGATATCGACTGCGACTTCTACGCCTTCACCGGCCACAAGCTGTACGGACCAACCGGGATCGGTGTGCTTTACGGCAAATATGCGCACCTTGCCGCCATGCCGCCGTTCAATGGCGGCGGCGAGATGATCCGCGAGGTGTTCCAGGACCGGATCACTTACGGCGACCCGCCCTACAAGTTCGAGGCCGGTACGCCGTCAATCGTGCAAGCGATCGGGCTCGGCGCGGCGATTGATTATGTTGCGTCGGTCGGCAAATCGCGCATTCGCAATCATGAAGCGGGCCTCATGCGTTATGCCCACGACCGCCTGAGGGAAATCAACCGGCTTCGCATCTTCGGCACCGCCAAGGACAAAGGGCCGATCGTCTCCTTCGAAATGAAAGGCGCGCATCCGCACGACGTGGCGACGATTATCGATCGCTCGGGCGTCGCCGTGCGCGCCGGCACCCATTGCGTGATGCCCTTGCTCGCCCGCTTCGGCGTGACTGCGAGCTGCCGCGCGTCCTTCGCCATGTACAATACGCGCGAGGAGGTGGATTGTCTGGCGCAGGCGCTACGCAAAGCTCAGGATTTCTTCGCATGATGGACGAACCGAGCCCCGATATCGGCGGCGCCGCCACCGCGGCAGAACAGTCCTCGGCCCTTCCGGCGGATGAACTGGCCCGCTTGACCGACGAGATCGTCGGCGCGCTCAAGACCGTCTACGACCCGGAAATTCCCGCCGATATCTACGAACTCGGCCTGATCTATAAGGTCGATGTCGAGGACGACCGCCTGGTCAAGATCGACATGACGTTGACTACGCCGAACTGCCCGTCGGCGGCGGAACTGCCGGCGATGGTGGAGAATGCCGTCGCCAGCGTGCCCGGTGTGCGCGAAGCCAAGGTCAACATCGTCTGGGATCCGCCGTGGGACCCGAGCCGTATGTCGGACGAGGCGCGCGCCGTACTCAATATGTGGTGAGTTGCGCGCCCGGTTCGCGCGCATTACATAAACATGTGAGGTCGCTTAAGATTTTTGAGTTATTCCAGATCGAAACGTCTGGGTCCGCCTTTCAATGAGGCGAGCAAGGAGAAGTGAAGACCATGGCCAGCCCGCGGCCGAGACCTCAAGTGATGCGGCTTACGGAAGCCGCCGCCGATCGCATCAAGGCGGTAATGGCGAAAGCCGAGCGCCCGATCGCCGCCGTACGCGTGGGCGTCAAGAATGGCGGCTGCGCCGGCATGGCCTACACCATGGAATATGCCGAAAAGGTCAATCCGCTGGACGAGGTGATCGAGGACCGGGGGGTACGCATCCTCATCGATCCAAAGGCGGTGCTGTTCCTGCTCGGCACCGAGATGGACTACAAGGTCGACAAGCTGTCCGCCCAGTTCGTCTTCAATAATCCCAACCAGACCTCAGCCTGCGGCTGCGGCGAGTCGGTGCAGCTCGAGCCGGCGCACGACGAAGCCGGGTAAAGGCTCTGAGTCTTACGGCGAACACCGTTCGCTGACCGCCTTGCAAATCTTGTCGCCGCAAGTGCCTGCAAAGAAGCGCGGCCTTGCCCGCGCTCTGCGGCTGACGCGTCCGCATCACAACACCGCTTTGGCGCTAAGGATTGTCGAGCAGGCTGCTCTTGATTAGGGATGCCGTGCCGCGATCCCAAGAATAGTCCGCGCCCATGCGAAGGCCGCTTTGCCGCGCGAGCACAACCTCGCCGCTATGCGCGTCACGGATTTGGAAGCGTACAACGTATTCCGTGCGACTGATCCGCGTCACGACCCCGAGAAAGGACTGATCGGCGCCGAGCTTGCGCGCGATGGGCGCCTCGCAGCCGTCGCATTCCCGTAGGCCATGGCCTCTGACTGCGGCGTCGTCGGCGGTCGCGACATCAACAAGCGCATAGCGCCGTGATTGCCCAATGAGCCGGCGCGCCTCATTGGCGGCCCGGTTTAATTGCTCGGTGTCGGCGGCCTTGTCGCCGGCGACACCGCCGCCCGCACTCAAATCGTCCAGTTCGAAGTCAAACACCGCAAGCTTGATTGGCGATGGATCGGCACTTGCGTGCGAAGCCGCAAGCATGACGCCCAGCAGCAAGACAACGCTCCAGCCGGCAAGCCTCCGGTGGGCAAAGAAAGAGGAGTATCTCATAGGTCGCTCTTGTTGTGCGTTGTAACTTCATCGGCGATGAATGCTTCGGCGCGCGCCCAGGCCTCATCGGTGTCGCCGCGGAAGGTGAAAAGCTTGTCAAACACCAGCCGCCCGGTTTTGGCGTCGAGTTCCTCAACGCTCGCCCATTGCACAAGCGTGCTCATCTTGCGGATAGTGCCGATCAGCAGAAGGTCCGCTCCGGCTGTGCGGGCTGCGCCTAATACATCGCCTTGCGTTGTGCCCGCGAGCGAACATGGATCGGGGCGGCAGACCGGGACGACCACGTGGAATTTCCCCGGCGTCGCGAGATCGCCTTTGAGCGCGTTCATAAAGCGACTGAGCCGCGCTTGATGCTCGCTCCGCTGATCGCGCTCTTCGCCCGACGTATCGATATAGTCGAAGTCAAAGACGGCGATCGTGGCGCGGCTTTCCTGGTCAGCCGCAGCGGAGACCAGAGCGGGCGTCAGTACCCTGGGCGCAGCTGCAAGTATCAAAACGAGAAGTAGATTGAGGCGAAGTGAATAACGCATGGGGCAAACCCAGGTCCTTGGGCCAGCATCTTGCAAAACGCGGGCATGCAGTGAAACCGAATGCATCCCGGCGACGGCCGGGCAAATTTCCCGATCTCAGCCCTCTCGCTTTCCGTGGCCCCGGTTCCGGCTCTAAACTGGGCCATACGCGGCTGCGGCCGCTCAACCCATGTGGACGACGCCAATGCAAGGCCCGGCGATCGATCTTAAGCTTCGACTTGCGCTGCGTGTAGCGGCAATCTCAGCGCTTTGCTGCGTCACCGCAGTGGCGTATGCGCTTTTTGCAGCGGACCGCGACGCGCGTGTGAGGGCTGATCGGACAGCCGATGTCGTCGCCAAGGACCTTGCGTTGCAACAGGACCAGCTGCACTGGATCAGGGTCGCGCCCGAGCGGTTTCCCGACCTGCAACGGGTGGCGGCAGCGGTAGCAGGCCCCGGTCTTTGTATCGGCTATCGCGCGCCCGGCGGCGATATCGTTCAGCGGCTGTGCAGCGGCGCGGCGCCCGGCGACGTCGGCGCGCCAGAGCTTTTCGCCGGTCTCTACCGGCGGCTTTTCGATACCAGGTTGGAGTCGGCGCGCCCGGTGCTGTTCCGCGGTTCGGCGCAAGGCGAGGCCGTCGTATGGCTCGACTCCCAAGTCCTCATCGCGCAAAGCTGGCGGGAGACGAGCCGGTTGCTTGTCGTCATGAGCTGCGCCCTTCTTGGACTTTGCATCCTCGCCTACGCCGCGCTGGCAAGTGCCTTGCGGCCGACGCGGCTCATTCGAGCGGGACTTGAGCGCCTCGCTGCCGGCGATCTGTCGACGCGCTTGCCGTCATTCGACCTCGCCGAGCTTTCCGCTGTCGCCGGTGTGTTCAATCACCTTGCCGCGACGATCGAGACCACACTCGCGGAACGCGATGCGCTGACCCGGCGTCTGATCTCGGTTCAGGACGAAGAGCGTCAGCATCTCGCGCGAGAATTGCACGACGAATTCGGACAATGCCTCGCGGGCATCGGCGCCTTGGCGGCCTCCGCCGGTCAAACCGCGGCGCGGGACTGCCCGACGCTGCTGCCGGAGTGCCAAAGTATTTCGCGTACCTCCGCCCATATGATGGCGGCGTTGCGCGGCGCGCTGTTGAGGCTGCGCCCGCCGGATGTTGAGGAGCTTGGCCTGGCCGCAAGCCTTGAAAGCCTGATCTCAGGATGGAATAGCCGCAGCGGCGAACGGACGCGCTTTTCGATCGAGCTATCGGGCGAGTTCGATGCTTTGCCGACGGACTTCGCGGCAAGCCTTTACAGAGTAGCGCAGGAATCCGTGACGAATGCGGCGAAGCATGCGCAGGCCTCGCGGGTCATTGTGCGTCTTTGCATGCACGAGGCCGCCGCCGGCGCGGATCAGGGCGCGCATGTAGAGCTCTCTGTCGACGACGACGGCAAAGGCGGTGCCGACCATGCCAGCGTCAAACCCGGCATGGGCTTGCTCGGCATGCGCGAGCGGATTGCGGCGCTTGGCGGTCGATTGAGCTTTGAGACGACCGGCCGGAGCGGTCTCATGCTTCGCGCGCAAATTCCGGTCCCGCCGATTTCAAACCACCCGGGCGAAATGAGCGAAGCGGCATGACGAACGGCGCGACCATCATGCTGGTCGACGATCACGCGATCGTGCGCGAGGGTTACCGCGCGCTGCTGCAAAACCAGCCCGGACTGAAGGTCGTGGCCGAGGCGAGCGATGGCCCCGAGGCTTACCGTCTGTTCAAGGCGACCAGACCTGACCTCGTCATCATGGACTTGACCATGCCCGGTTTCGGCGGCGTCGAGGCCATCAAGCGCATCCGCCAGTGGGATGGCGGGGCGCGCATTCTGGTTTTCACCATGCATCAGAATGCCGCTTACGCCATGCAAGCGATCCGCGCCGGGGCCAAAGGATACGTCACCAAAAGCAGCCCGCCGGAAGCGCTGCTGCGCGCCGTTTTCGATGTGTTGCGCGGCAAAATCGCGCTCAGCGCTGACATCGATCATGAGCTTGCGCTGAGCCGGATCGGCGACAAACCATCCGCGACCGACGTGCTGACGGCGCGCGAATTTGAGATTTTGCGCCTGCTGCTTGCGGAAAAGACGACGGAGGACATCGCCGATCTTCTCCACGTCAGTCCAAAAACCATAGCGAACACGCGCTACCTCATCAAAAGCAAGCTCGGCGCCGCCTCTGACATCGAGCTCGTTCTGGTCGCGCTCCGACAAGGAATTCTGGACGACGGCAGGGACATGGCGCGCGCTTGAAATCCAAGCAGTCTCAAGACCGCTGTTGCCGCGCTTGGCTCACCGGGTCGCGGTTAGGCTCAATAACTGCTACGCCACACGCTCCGCTGCTGTTTTACTTCCGCCGTTGTCGTCAAGATTGCTCTCGCAGTTCACCCGATTGCGGCCGCCGCGTTTGGCGTCGTAGAGGCAGCCGTCCGCCCGCTCGATCAATATCTGGACGGTGTCGTCGGGGCGCAGCGTCGCCACCCCGATGGAAATCGTGACCCGTCCGAGCCGCTCGCCGCTCGATCGTTTCATCAATTCCTTGGTCATAACGGCAGCGCGGATGTGATCGGCCACCATGATCGCCCGCTGCAGGCTCGTGTTCGGCAGCGCGATCACGAATTCCTCGCCGCCATAGCGCGCGGCGATGTCCTCGCGCCGCACGCTCTGCTTCACCGCCATGGCGACGAGGCGCAAGACCTGATCGCCGGTGAGATGGCCGTATTTGTCGTTGAAGCCTTTGAAATGATCGACGTCGGCCATGAGCAGCGACAGCGGCTGACCGGTGTCTTTCGCCTGGGCCATGGCTTTGGCGAGCGCGGCATCGAAGAATTTTCGGTTCGAGAGCGTGGTGAGCGGATCGGTGAGGCTTTCGGTCCGCACCGTCTCGAGATTGTGCTGAAGCTGTTCGATCTCCTGCCGCGAAGCCGAGAGCCGCGCTTCGAGCTTCTTGTTGTTGACTTCCATTTCCTTGGCGCCGTCGACGAGGCGCTCGATGACGGAGCGAAGCGTCTCGCGATCGTCGGTGCCGGCAAGCTTTTCGCTGGCGTCGGCAAGGCTTTCGGAATAGCTCGTCGCCGAACCGGCGGCGGCGTCGATCATGTCGAGCACCTGTTTGATCTCGTCGAGCACGCGCGAGCCGACGTTGTCGATCCGCTCGCTCACGCCGCTCGGTGCGATGTAGGTGCTGTGAATATGTTCGATATCCGCCTCGCTGAGCGTACCCTTTTGCTCGAGGATGCGGTTGATGGATTCATTGAGCGACGGATTGTAGCCGGTCGCGTAGTGATACCAGACTTCGAAATTTCGCGGCGACGCCGGTTGCGCCAAGGCCCGGATCTGTCCGAGCGCAATCTCGGCGAATTCATGGGTGCGCTCGCGTTCGTGCTCGTCGCGGGGCACCGCCATAGTTCGTCTCCAATTGCCTTGAAGAATCGCAAGTCAATTTTCGACAGCGCCACGGGCCGTCGTGAATGTATCTGGGGCGAAAAGCTAAGAGAAAGCAGTGAAGGACCGGTAAACAGTTTGTAGTTGTCCAAACTTGAACACTCGCAACGGCTTGCGCTGCGCGCCTTCTTCCAGCGATGGGACGATCAAATCGCTGGCGCGCTAAGCCTTAAGCGTCACCGGACGCAGCAAAAACGCCGGCAGATGCGACGCGTCGCCATCTTCGGAGCGCGGCTTCGCCGGTTGCGGCGGACGCTGCGGTATGCGCGCAATCGAGGCAGAGGCGGCCGGCCGAAGCGGCTGCCGATGTCGATCTGGACGTCCGCGCCTGGGTTGTGGCGTTCCTTCGCGCCGTCCGGACACCGCGGGCTGCGGCGACGGAGCAGCGCCGACCACTTCGCTCATCCATGGAATCGGCTGCCCGATAAGCTTCTCGATCGCGGCGACAGCCTTTGCATCATTCGATCCGGCGACGAGGGTGATCGCCGTCCCGGTTCTGCCGGCGCGGCCGGTACGGCCAATGCGGTGCACGTAATCGTCGGCATGATGCGGCACGTCGAAATTGTAGATGTGACTGACCTCGGGAATATCGAGGCCGCGCGCGGCGACGTCGGAGGCAACCAGCAGCGTAACCTCGCCCTTGCGAAACTGCTCGAGCGCGGCCGTTCGCGCCGGCTGGTCCATATCGCCGTGCAGCGCCTGCACCGAAAAGCCGTGGCGCAGCAGTGAGCGATAAAGCGTGGCCACTTCGCGCTTGCGGTTACAGAAGATGATGGCGTTCTTCATGCCATCCGCCGAGCGGATAAGATTGCGCAGCACGTCTCGCTTCTCGTGCGACTCGCGACCGGCTTTGGCCAGCAGCTGTGTTGTGGCCGCGACGGTGCTGGCGGGACGGGAAACTTCGACGCGGACCGGATTGTGCAGGAACTGCTCGGTGATGCGCCGGATTTCCGGCGGCATGGTGGCGGTGAAGAACAGGGTCTGACGGGTGAACGGAACGAGCTTGCAGATGCGTTCGATGTCGGGAATGAAGCCCATGTCGAGCATGCGATCGGCTTCGTCGATGACGAGGAGCTCGACGCCGTTGAGCAACAGCCGCCCGCGCTCGTTATGGTCGAGCAGGCGGCCGGGCGTGGCGATCAGCACATCCACGCCGCGCGTCAGCTTGGTATCCTGATCGCCGAACGAGACGCCGCCGATGATCAGCGCGACGTTAAGCTTATGGTTGGCGCCGTATTTGACGAAGCTCTCTTCCACCTGCGCCGCCAGTTCGCGGGTCGGCTCGAGGATCAGCGTGCGCGGCATGCGCGCGCGGGCGCGACCCTGCTCCAGCATGGTCAGCATCGGCAGCACGAAGGCTGCGGTTTTGCCGGTGCCGGTCTGCGCAATGCCGAGCACGTCGCGCCTTGCGAGCACGTGGGGAATGGCTTGATCTTGGATGGGGGTGGGGGTTTTGTAGCCAGCCGCCGCGACGGCGGAGAGAACTTTTTCGGACAAGCCGAGATGGGTAAAGGACATAAACCCTCAAAATCAGGGCCGCGCCGGGCGCGGACAACCTATGGATTAAGCGGAGGAGACACGGGAGTTTTTTCGAATCTGCCGTGCTTTACGCGTCCGCGAACATAGGGTCGGGCCGCTGAAAGTCAACCTGTGGCGCCGCAGTAAGTTAAGAGGATTTCTTCACTTTTAGCCGATGCACTGAAAAAGAGCGATTGCCGATGTCTGATGCCGTGTCTGATAGCCTGCCGATCGTCCTGGTTCCGGGACTTAATTGTTCGGCGCGCCTTTACGCCGAGCAGATCCCGGCGCTGTGGCGGTTCGGCCCGGTCACCGTCGCCGATCACACCCGCGACGACTCCATCGCCGCGATCGCGCACCGGATTTTGGCTGCGGCGCCGCCGCGCTTTGCGCTCGCCGGCCTCTCCATGGGCGGCTACATCGCCCTCGAGATCATGCGGCAGGCGCCGCAGCGGGTGGCCAAGCTGACGCTGCTCGATACCGGGGCGCGCCCTGAGACGCCGGAACAGACGCAAGGCCGCCGGAACCGCATCGAACTCACCAAGGCCGGCCGCTTCGCGGAAGTCGCCGACGTCCAGTTCCCGCTCCTCGTGCACCGCATGCGTCATGGCGACATGGTCCTGAAAAGCCTCGTGCGCGCCATGGCTGAAGAGACCGGCGCGGAGGCCTTTGTGCGCCAGCAGCAGGCGATCATGGGGCGGGCGGATTCGCGTCCCACGCTCGCCGCCATCAAATGCCCGACCCTGGTGCTGGTCGGTGACGGCGACGAGCTGACGCCGCCGCATCTGTCGCAGGAGATGGTCGCCGGCATCGCGGGCGCGCGGCTTGTTGTTGTTCCCGACTGCGGCCACCTGTCGACGCTCGAACGGCCGGAGGCGGTGACCGAGGCGCTGGTGGAGTGGATGCGGACCTGAAGCTGCATTTCTCCCCATCGGATAAGGTGGCGAATAGCGCCTCGGCAGACAAATGACCGAAGAGGGGGGAGGTAAGCAAACGCCCGCTTTGAGCAGCTCGTTGCTTCCTTCGTTTAAGATGTCTGCGGCTGCAGGCGTTTGCCAAAGGGGTTGGGGCCAAAACCATTGCTCTCGGCGTCGCTGCGCAGCACGCCCAGATCAACGAACGCCCAAGACACAACGCCCAGCGTGACAAGTAAGTACGCAAGTCCGGCTGTGTCCAGGCCGGCATGCTTGGACGTCCACAGCGGCAATGAATAGTAAAGCAGCAGCCAAAAACCGGTCTTGCCGCGATCATGCAGGCGGCGGAACTCCAATGCCGGCGATCGCGACAGACATGAATAGGGTGAAGGCGATACCAATCGGCACCATAACGAGCGTGATCGAGCCTCCCGGGCCGGTATTGACTATGATGCCGAGGCCGACAAACGCAACGACGCCAACGATCAAAGCGAGCAAGTAAAGCCCGGTGAGCGACCAAAAACGGCCGCGCCCGATGCGCCCTTTGAATAAAAACAACTCCGAAAACGCGTCATGCATCACCCAACTCCGCTTATCTCTTTTTCGACCGTTTCGTTCCGCAGCGGCCGTACCGAAATTCCGAGTATCAGCCAGATAGCGCTGGCCGCCGCCCGAGAATGTGATCGGAATCAAATAAAATCGCTTTAGCGGTTCGAAGACCGGCGTCGCTTCGCTCGCCTATGACCCGATGGTCCATGCTGAGTTGCGGCTCCTGAGACCTGTCGTAAATCCGAATGGGCTTCCTGCCGCATGGATTGTCGGATCATTTGGCACGAAGACGACGCTTCGCGCCTTTTGTCCGGCAATGACGAAAAAATGAAATAAAAGGAGGAGCTCGCAAGAATGCATCGGCACTGGAGTCTAAATTCAAGTCTTGAATAAACAAACGTTTATGGGGAAAAATAGCAACAGCAAGGAGTTGCGGCCCGTCATATCGGCGGATTACGCTTCGCTAATCCGCCCTGCGGATTGCGCGACCCGGCGTGTCGGTGGAAAGGCAATGTTTCAGGTGTGGCCGTAAGCGGGACCAAGCGCGGGATAGACAGCGCAGCTTCCGCAACGGGTCAATCAAGTGCGACCGGTTCGGGAAAGTGCCGAGATGAGTAGTCCTTCGATCATTGAGACGCGACGTGACCAGATCTTCCCGCATCTCGATGCGATGGATATCGAGCGCGCGCGGCGCTTCGGCGAAATTCGCCGCTTCGCGGCCGGCGAGACGCTGGCGACAATCGGCCAAGTCGGCGTGGGCCTCGCCATCATTCTCGGCGGCCAGGTCGACGTTTACCGCTACGACGCCCATGGCAAACGCCAGCACCTTTACACATTCGGCCCGGGCGCGTTCGTTGGCGAACTGGCGCAGCTCGCCGGCCGGCCTTCGTTCGGCGAGGGCGTAATTACCGAGCCTGTCGAGGCGCTGATCTTTTCGCCAGAGCGAATGCGGGCTTTGTTGATCGCCGAAGCCGAGCTTGGCGAACGGCTGATGCGCGCGCTGATCTTGCGCCGCATGCAAATGCTCCAATCCGGCACGGGCGGACCGGTGATCGTCGGCCGCGCCGAAAATGCTGACGTGCTGCGGCTCGAGGGCTTTCTCGCGCGCAACGCGACGCCGCGCATGATGCTCGATCCCGACACCGATCCCGAAGCGCGCGCACTGATCGATCGCTTCCACGTCGATCCGGGACAGTTGCCGCTGGTCGTGTGTCCGGGCGGACAGGTCTTGCGCAATCCCAGCGAGACCGAGCTGGCGCGGTGCATCGGATTGGTCAGCCCGATCGATCCGCTCCGGCTCTATGACGTCGCCATCGTCGGCGCGGGACCGGCGGGCCTCGCCACGTCCGTCTATGCGGCATCCGAGGGACTTTCCGTTCTGACGCTGGATAGCCGCTCGTTCGGCGGCCAGGCCGGCGCCTCGGCGCGCATCGAGAATTATCTTGGTTTTCCCACCGGCATCAGCGGCATAGCGTTGATGGCACGCGCTTATAACCAGGCCCATAAGTTCGGGGTCGAGACTGCCATCCCCAACGAGGTCATCGGCTTCGAGGCACCGGACGATCACGCCGCGCCCTTTGTTTTGAGACTTGCCAGCGGCGAACGCGTCAGCACGCGATCCATCGTCATCGCGAGCGGCGTGAATTACCGGCGGCTGGCGGTGGAAAATCTCGACGCCTACGAAGGCACCAGCGTCCATTATTGGGCGTCACAGATCGAGGCCCGTTTATGCGCCGACCAAGAGGTCGTCGTTGTGGGCGCCGGCAACTCAGCGGGTCAGGGCATCGTGTTTCTTGCATCGCGCGTGGCCAAAGTCTGGGTGTTGGCGCGTGGCGGGGACCTCGACTCGACCATGTCGCGCTATCTCGTCGACCGGATCAGCGGGCTCGCCAACGTGGAAGTGCTCACGCGCACCCATGTCACCGCGCTGGAAGGCGCCGACGGCATGTTGTCCGCGGTGCACTGGCATCGCGGCGAGACCGGGGAGACGGTGCGACGCCCTATTCGCCACTTGTTCCTCTTTATCGGCGCCGACCCGAATACCGGCTGGTTGTCCGGATCGGGCGTGGCGCTTGACCCCAAGGGCTTCGTGCTGACCGGAGCGGACGCCGGAGAAAACCGGCGCTCGCTGGAAACGAGCCGTCGCGGAGTTTATGCCATCGGCGACATCCGCTCGGGGTCGATCAAGCGCGTCGCCGCCGCGGTCGGCGAAGGCGCGCAGGTGGTCGCGGCCCTGCACGCTTATCTGTCGCCGCCGCACGCCGTTCAGGCGACGCCAGCCGCGCTTCGCTGATCCGCCCTACGGCATCGCGGAATGGTCGCAGATTCCGCGCCAGCGCTATAGCGGGCCGCGGCTGAATTTCGAATTCAACCCCGATGTCGCGCCGACCAAGACCGTGCGGGCGCTGATCGCAGGTGACCGCGTCGTATGACGGACCACGGTTGGCGTTACGCAGCGTCCGTCATGCGCTGTCCGGAGGCGATATCGCGCTCACGAGATCCAGCGCCAGTCACGGACTTCCGGCATATCGTCGCCATGCTCGCTGATATAGAGCTTGTGGCGCTCCATGGCCGCCCAGTAACGCGCGGCCGCCATGTCCCGTTGATCCCTGAACCGTGGAATACGATTGATGGCGTCGAGCGCCAGTTGATACCGATCGAGATTGTTCAGTACGACCATATCGAACGGCGTCGTGGTGGTGCCTTCCTCCTTGTAGCCACGCACATGAATATTGTCGTGATTGCGCCTGCGGTAGGTCAGCTTGTGGACCATTGCGGGATAGCCATGGAAGGCGAAGATCACCGGCCTGTTGGTCGTGAACAATTCGTCGAAATCCTGATCCTCCAGACCATGGGGGTGTTCCGATTGCGGCTGCAACACCATCAAATCCACCACGTTTACGACACGGATGCGGATATCGGGGACATGCGCGCGTAAAATGGTCACCGCGGCGAGCGTCTCAAGGGTCGGCACGTCGCCAGCGCATGCCATGACCACATCCGGATCGCCGGCATCGTTGCTGGCCCACCGCCAAATGCCTGCACCGGCCGTGCAGTGGCGAACGGCGGAATTGACGTCGAGCCACTGCCACTCCGGCTGTTTGCCGGCAACTATCAAATTGACGTAGTTGCGGCTGCGTAAACAGTGATCCGCAACCGACAAGAGGCAGTTTGCGTCGGGCGGCAGATAGATGCGCACGATATCAGCTTTCTTGTTGGCGACATGATCGATAAAGCCGGGATCCTGATGGGAAAAGCCGTTGTGGTCTTGGCGCCAGACGTGCGACGTGAGCAGGTAATTCAACGATGCGATCGGCTTCCGCCAGGGGATATTCTTGCTGACCTTGAGCCATTTTGCATGCTGATTGAACATCGAATCGATGACGTGGATGAAGGCCTCGTAGCACGAGAAAAGACCATGGCGTCCGGTGAGGAGATATCCCTCGAGCCAGCCTTCGCACAGGTGCTCGCTCAGCACCTCCATGACGCGCCCCTTGACGCTGAGATTGATGTCAACATCTTCGATTTCGGCCATCCATTCCTTGGCGGAAGCTTCGTAGACGGCGTCTAGTCTGTTCGAAGCCGTCTCGTCAGGGCCGAAGAGCCGGAAATTTCCTTTGTCGAGATTGAGCTTCATCACGTCGCGCAGGAAACTTCCGAGAACCCGCGTTGATTCCGCCCGACGCTGCCCGGCTTAGGGACTGTCACAGCGTAGTCGGGGAAGTGGGGCATCGATAATGGGATCAGCAATTCGCCCGCCGTTGGCGTGCGGATTAGAGCCCATGCGACGATGGCCCGTCGGCGCAAGTGCGGCGAACTCCTCGCGAAACTTGCCTCGTTCGTCGAACAACTCGTGCGCCCGGTAGCTCTTCATCCAATCTTCGAGTTGCTTGAGATGTTCCGGATTTTTGAAATTCGCGATCGGAACCTGATGCGCGCGCCATGTCCCCTCGACCGGCTCGCCGTCCACGAACTTCGGCCCGGTCCAGCCCTTTGGCGTGCGGAACACGATCATGGGCCAGCGTGGCCGCTGCACCATGTCCGAAGCGGAACGCGCCGCCTTCTGGATTTTGCGAATCTCGGCCAGGATCGTATCAAGCGTGCCAGCCAGACTTTGATGCACCACGGCGGGGACGTCGCCTTCGACGAAATGCGGCTCATAGCCATAACCGCGGATCAGGTCGGTCAATTCCTGGCGGCTGATGCGCGCGAGCACAGTCGGATTTGCGATCTTGAACCCATTGAGATGAAGGATCGGAAGAACCGCCCCATCACGCGCGGGGTTCAGAAACTTGTTGGAGTGCCAACTGGTGGCCAACGCACCGGTTTCCGCTTCGCCGTCGCCGATCACGCAGGCGACGATCAGACCAGGATTATCGAAAGCGGCACCATACGCGTGGACAATCGAATATCCCAGTTCTCCGCCTTCATGAATTGAGCCAGGAGTTTCCGGCGATACGTGACTGGGAACTCCGTAAGGCCAGGAGAACTGCCGAAAGAGCCGCCACAGTCCATTCCGGTCGCGCCCGATCGCCGGATAGCGTTCGGTGTACGAGCCTTCGAGATAGGTCATCGCCACGATGCCCGGGCCGCCATGGCCGGGACCGATGACATACATCATGTTCAGGTCGTTCTCTTTGATCAGCCGGTTGAGGTGGACGTAGAGAAAGTTCAATCCTGGTGTCGTGCCCCAATGCCCCAGCAGACGCGGCTTGATATGTTCCAACCTCAGCGGAGATTCGAGTAACGGATTGTCTTTTAGATAGATTTGGCCGACCGAAAGATAATTTGCCGCGCGCCAATAGGCGTCCATTTTCGCCAGCAGATCGGGCGACAGCGCGGCAGGCATTTCCTCCACAAGACCGGGCGACAGTGTGGCAGGCATCGGCGGCTCCTTACAGGTTCGTTTACGCGCAGATACTTTCCCCGGTGCGAATGCAAACGCGGGCCGCGCAGAAGGTTCCCCGCCGTTCGGAAGAGACGAGCTTCACACCATTGTGTGATCAGGGTCTCATTGAAGGGTCCAAAAGGTGCTCCGGTCGCCGGGGGGTGGGGGCGGGGCGGGCAACCGGAGCTGTCTAAATTTCGGCCTGATGCCTGATAGAGACGCGTTGATCGTGCTGATCTGGGCCGGATGGAGTTCTGTTCTATTTTGATCACTTTACGTGCCGGCAAGATCGATACCAGGCTGGAAGCCTCGTCGAGGTTTCTGCCTGTCAAGCTCGCTCAGTTCTGATCGTCGGTGGGCTTAATGGGGCGTGATGCCCTGTTCACTGTTGCGCATTAAGGACCGGCCGTATTTTCGTCAGGCATAGAGGATCAACAAGCCTCCGCTGTACCATCTCGGAATAACGGCGAAGGCAGGGCTGATCCCACCGGTGTCGCTTTCGCTCCGCCACCTCCCCCTTTCAGGGGGGAGGACAAACGAAAGCACGCTCGCGGCGCCTTTCGCTTTCCTTTTCCCTATTCCCTATTCGCCACTCGCTATTTCGCCGCGTCCTTTTCCAAATTCACCATGCGCCATTTCGCCATTCGCGACCCCGGATTTCGCGGAGCTTGTCATCGGGCCGGCCACTTCGGGCCGGACCCGTTGGCTTCATCCGGGCTTCTAACTTCTTTCTTTTCGAACTCGCTTCCAGCAAAAAAGAGAGGTGGAACGCCGACAAACGTGTTTCGAAACCTCCGCATCTTTCGGATGCGGCGCGCGCCCTGGTCTCTTTTCCCTCCCCCGCTTGCGGGGGAGGGTAGGGGCCACCCCATCGCGCTCGCGCGATGGGGACCCCGCGAGGGGGCACGCTCGCCTGTCGGCGTTCCACCGCGGCTCTTACCGTCGGGGCTCTCGCCCGTTGGGCGCAACTCCAGGCCAGGTTTCCTGGGACGCGGCAGGACGTCCGGCCCTGTACGGGCGCCCCAACCGGGGGGCGCAGGCCTCGCGCTCTTCCACGGGCGTTACCCGCGCCCGCCTGTCCCAGTCCAGGGAAAGCACCTCCCGGACCGGTCGTAGTGCCGGTCAACATGATGCCCGAAGCTGCCCGGGAGCGGATTGTATCGGTCCGCCCGCGGGCACCGCACTCGCTCCGCCGTCAGGAGTACCCTCGCGATGGCGTCCCTTACGTGAGCGAGATTCGCAGCATTATATGTAACGAAAATGGGGACGAATGTCAAGGAAAACGTGACGACCAGCCGATTGCCGACGGTCGTCGTAGCATCAACAAGCGTCGCGATTGGCCACGCTGCGCTCGACACGGCGATTGCAAATTATCCCAGTGAACGCTTCACGCTCCGCAACGGGATACTTGTTATTCGGCAGCACGATCGCGACAGCGCGCGCGTGTGAACTTCGATGCATGCCGGGGTATGCATACGAATTGGACCGAAAACACGATTGCGTTTTTTCGTGCTTTCGTCATATTCTAAGCGGTGATCGGCTAGCATAATCGTCGGCCGATTTTTATATTACGGGAAATAAGGCGCTGGATTTATGGCTAAGCCCCAGGTACGCAGAAAAAATCAGAGCGTCAGGCGGCTAACGCAGAAAACTGGGGAAGTTTCTTCTGCTGGAGCAATGCCGCTCAACTTCAAGGTCCCATCCGATTTTCGTCGCGAATTCAAGACGTATGCCGCGCAGCACAATAAAAAATTGAACCAGCTTCTCTATGAGGCCTTTGCTGCATTGAAAGCCCAAAATGAGTAACGCGAAGATGACAGCTCGCCATAGCGTCATCGGGATATCGTTCGCTCCCGGCCGGACGTAGCGCGCATGGCCCGCGCACCCGAAACTCCGGACTTTCCCGCGGACTTTCTTGCTGCTGCCTACAAGCAGCTGGAGTTCGATCAAGGCACGCTGATATCAGCGATGTCGGAACCGAAGCCCGCAGCATTGAAGGATTGGGTCGACAGAGGTGATTGGCAGACCCTCGCGGCTCAGGTTGGCGCAGAGAGCATATTCTTCGTCGATCGCGACCCCGTGATTGTTTTCGCCAAGTCGGAAGACAATTCTGCGGCAGCTACGCGCGCTCTCTACGAGCGCATTTGGTGCATGGCGCGGCCCCAGCTATTGTTCCTGGCGAGCCCCGGCCAGTTATCCGTCTTCGATCTTTCCAGGCCGCCGCCCAGGCTGGAAGAGTTCATCAGTGATCAGCATCGCTTGCTAGACGTGGCGACCTCGATCGTGGACGTGCAATCCATGCCCCGCGCTTACATCAAATATTTGGCGCAAATGGGTTTGACCGTAACTATCGAGTATGTGCGGCGCGACAGCTGGTAACGGAGAACGCATAGCAGACGCAGCGCGCCGGCACGATCCCGCTTTCTGTTTGCGCTATAGGTCTTGTGACGAATCGATCCGGATGGCTAGAATGTTGAATTGAACCCGCCAACGGCGGTCTAATCGAGTGGAATCGATCGTTTTCTGGAAAAATATCTACACACCAGATACACAGGCAATTTGTCTTATAGAATAGGCAATAATATCAATAAGTTATTTAAGTCCACATCTCCCACAAGGGGAGAGGGAAAATTACACATCCAGCAAATCCTCGGCGGCGAATTCGGCGCGCTCCTGGATGAAGGCAAAGCGCGCCTCGGGCTTGGTGCCCATCAGCCGCTCGACCGATTTCTCGGTGTCCTTCTGTGCATCGGCGAGCAGCACCACGCGAAGGAGCGTCCGCTTCCTCGGGTCCATGGTGGTTTCCTTGAGCTGCGCCGCCATCATCTCGCCGAGCCCCTTGAAGCGGCTCACCTCTACCTTGGCGTTGGCGTGAAATTCCTTTTTCAGGATTTCGTCGCGGTGCTTGTCGTTACGTGCATAAAAAATCTTGCCGCCGTGCGAGAGCCGATAGAGCGGCGGCACCGCGAGATAGAGGTGGCCGTTGTCAATCAGGCCGCGCATCTCCCGATAGAAGAAAGTAATGAGCAGCGAAGCGATGTGGGCGCCGTCGACGTCGGCGTCGGTCATGATGATGACGCGGCCGTAGCGAAGATCCTCGTCGCGATAATGGATGCCGGTGCCGCAGCCGAGTGCTTGCGCAAGATCGGCGAGCTGCTGGTTTTGCGCCAGCTTGTCCTTGCCGGCGGAGGCGACGTTGAGGATTTTTCCGCGCAACGGCAGGATGGCCTGCGAAGCACGTTCGCGCGCCTGTTTGGCCGAGCCGCCGGCGGAATCGCCCTCGACGACAAAAATCTCAGAACCTTCGGCGGCATTGTTGGTGCAGTCGGCAAGCTTTCCGGGCAGGCGGAGCTTGCGTACGGCGGACTTGCGCGCGATGTCCTTTTCCTGGCGGCGGCGGATGCGCTCCTCGGCGCGCTCGACCACGAAGTCGAACAATTTGTTGGCCTGCAAGGGATTGCCGGCAAGCCAGTGATCGAACGGATCCTTGATCGCCTGCTCGACGATCCTTTGCGCCTCGGCGGTGGCGAGCCGGTCCTTGGTCTGGCCCTGGAATTCCGGCTCGCGGATGAACACCGATAGCATGGCGGCGGCGCCGGTCATCATGTCGTCGGAGGTGATGGCGGCGGCGCGCTTGCCTTGTCCGACGCGCTCGGCGTGGTCCTTTAACCCGCGGGTGAGTGCCGCGCGCAGTCCGGATTCATGGGTGCCGCCATCGGGCGTCGGAATGGTGTTGCAATAGGAGTTGAGGAAGCCGTCGGCGTCGGCGGTCCACGCCACCGCGCATTGCACCGCGCCGTGGGCGCCGATCTTGCCGACGCTGCCGGTGAAGATGTCCGGATGCACGAGCGTCGCGTCGGCGAGTGTTTCCGAGAGATAATCCTTTAATCCGTCGGCGAAATGGAACGTCGCCTGCTCCGGCACGCCCTCGACGCCACGTAACAGCTCCTTGGCGCACGACCAGCGAATCTCGACGCCGCCGAACAGGTACGCCTTCGAGCGCGTCATCTTGAACACGCGCTCGGGCTTGAAATGCGCCTTGGCGCCGAAGATTTCCGGATCCGGCCTGAAGCGCACTTTGGTGCCGCGCCGGTTCGGCGCCTTGCCGGCATCCTGCAATTTGCTCTTCGGCTTGCCGCGTTCGAACGCCATGCGGTAGAGCTTTTGCCCGCGCGCGACCTCGACCTCCATGCGCTCCGACAGCGCGTTCGCGACCGAGACGCCGACGCCGTGCAGGCCGCCCGAGGTCTCGTAGACCTCGAGTTCGAATTTGCCGCCGGCATGCAGCGTGCACATGATGACTTCGAGCGCGGATTTTTTCGGGAATTTCGGGTGCGGATCGACCGGAATACCGCGGCCATTATCGGTGACGGTGACAAAGCCGTCGGCCTCCATCTCGACCTCGATCCAGTCGGCATGGCCGGCGAGCGCCTCGTCCATGGAATTGTCGATCACCTCGGCGAAGAGATGATGCAGCGCCTTCTCGTCGGTGCCGCCGATATACATGCCGGGGCGGCGGCGCACCGGCTCAAGCCCCTCCAGGACCTCGATGTGCTTGGCCGTGTAGCCGGACTTGCCCGCCATGCCGCGCGCGGCAGTGCCGCCGGCACGGGAAGCGCGGCGCGCGCCGCCCCGCGGTTCGCTCAAGCTAGCGAATAGGTCGGGCGTCTTCGGCGGTCGCGGCGTTTTCGCAGCTTTTCCCATGCGCGGCTTTCATTCCTGGCGATGATATTGGCGGAATCGATCCGTGCGCCCGAGGGCGACGAATCAAGCTGCAACTATGCCACGCCGATGGCAAAAGCATGAGCTACGGTGGAGAAACGGCTGCGTACGTACATTGACGCTGCCGCGTCCCGCCTTTATATGGCCGCCCATGATCCGATTGCCCACGATCATCCGGTCGATTACCGCCGCCGCCGCCAGGCGTCGTCGCCGTATCGTCACGGCACGAACACGCGTTCGCGCGTAACATTCGTGCCGCCGGCTCCGCGGCATTCACTTTTCCCAAAATCCTGCCCGCGGATCGGCTTTGCGCTCTAAGCCCAAAAGCTCGTATCGGGATTAAATCATGTCTGCAAAAGCGAAGATCGGCATCCTCGGCGCCTCCGGCTATACCGGAGCGGAACTGGTGCGGCTTCTGCTGTGCCATCCGCAGGTGGACATCGTGCTGCTGACGGCGGATCGCCGCGTCGGCAAGGCCATGGCCGATGTCTTTCCGCAATTCGCGCCATACCCGCTGCCGACGCTCACCTCGGTCGAGGCCGCCGATTGGCCGGCGCTGGGTCTCGATCTGGTGTTCTGCGCGCTGCCGCATGGCACCACGCAGACCGTCATCAAGGCTCTGCTGGCGCGCTTGCCGGCGATCAAGATCGTCGACCTCTCCGCCGATTTCCGCCTCGCCGACCCGGCCGCCTATGAGCGCTGGTACGGCCATGCCCATGCCGCGCCCGAGCTGCAGCCGAAGGCGGTGTACGGCCTGACCGAAATCTATCGCGCCGAGATCAAGGCGGCGCAGCTCGTCGCCAATCCCGGCTGCTACACCAGCTGTGCGGAGCTTGCGCTCATTCCGCTGCTGCGGCCAAAGCGATCGATCCCGACGAGATCGTCATCGACGCCAAGTCGGGCATGACCGGGGCGGGCAGGGCGGCGAAGGAGGAGATGTTATTCTCGGAAGTCTCCGAAGGCATTCACACCTATGGCGTCGGGCGCCATCGCCATATGGCTGAGCTTGACCAGGAGTTTTCGAAAGCCGCGGGCCGCGAGGTCGTCGTCAGCTTCACGCCGCATCTGGTACCGATGAATCGCGGCATCCTGTCGACGATTTATGTACGCGGCACAAAGGCGTCGGCGCAGGACCTTCATGCGATCCTGTTAAAGTCTTACGCGAACGAGCCGTTCGTCCATGTGCTGCCGTTCGGCGCGATTCCGCAGACCCGGCACGTCCGCGGCTCAAACATGACCTTCATCGGCGTCGCCGCCGACCGCATCGCCGGCCGCGCCATTATCGGCGCGGCGCTCGACAATCTGACCAAGGGCGCGTCCGGCCAGGCGGTGCAGAACATGAACCTCATGCTCGGTTTTCCCGAGACCATGGGGCTCGAGCAGGTGGCGCTGTTTCCTTGAGGTGCGGCGGGCAGACAGCATTACTAAGGGTCCGTCGCGTCGTTTGGCTGCAATGCAACGAGCGTCGGCGATCGGAAGCTAGGCAGACGTCGCGAGCCGCCGCACGGGGATGTTGATGCGTTCGCGCCCCACTATCAGACTAATGCACTCAGCAAAATCTGTCTTACACTCTTCTTGTCGGTGGCGGGTCGCGGACCTGGATTTCGAACTAATCACCTGATCTTTCGAACCTTGGGTTCCATCATGTATGCCCCGCCCACGTTCGCTCGCACGAATTGACGGGGCAATTGCGCTGATTTCCCTTTTGACGATAGCAGCTCTTCTCTTCGTGTTTGGCACCGTTGCCGTTGACGTGACAACACGCAAACCCTCCGAGTTTGATAAAAGTGTCATTCGTGCGCTTCGCAAATCCGCGAAGGAGCCTGAGCCTATCGGTCCACCATGGCTACAAGAAGCGGCGCGGACGTAACAAGTCTCGGCAGCATCATGGTGCTCCTGATCATCACATTGGCGGTGGCGGGATATCGTTCCTGGCTCGCAAGCCCGGAGTGGCTTGGCTGATGCTGATTGCCGTGCTCGGGGGTCTTGTGCTCAACAATCTTCTAAAAGTCGTGTTCGCGCGGCCTCGGCCAAATGTCTCCAGTCATGCGCCGCGGGTTTTCACGACAAGCTTCCCAAGTGGGCATGCGACGTTGTCTGCGATCACCTACCTTACGATCGCCGCCCTTCTGGCGCGAGCCTATCCTTCACCGGTATTGGAGCTTTACTTCGTGTCACTCGCGGCCCTGCTGACGGCGCTCATCGGCCTGAGCCGAATTTATCTCGGCGTTCATTTTCCAACGGATATTGTTGGAGGCTGGTGCATCGGAACGGCCTGGGCGATAGGTTGTTGGGTGCTAATGGCGTGGCTTCAGCAAGGCGGCACGGTCGGGTCGCGCGGTCCGGTGTGGCGGACTTCTGAGAAAGAAAGTCGAGGCCCGTGGCAACTATCCGCATATTCTGCAGGAAAGGCAGCCGCTGATCCTCGCCTGAGAGCGGCCGTCGAGACCGTACGCACGGACGGTCACGGTGTGGAGGTGCGGGTTACGTGGGAGCCCGGCGACGCCACACGACTGACCGTCGAAGCCGTTGTCGAGGCTGGTCGAGGGCAAATCGATTGCATCGTCGCTGGCGGCGGTGATGGCACGATCAACGAGGTATTTGCCGCAGCTTACGCAGCCGGGCTGCCTGCAGAGTGTTCTCTCGGCATCCTCCCCCTGGGTACCGCCAACGATTTTGCACATTCGGCGGGCGTGCCGATCAAGGATCTCACGGCCGCCTTGCGACTAGCGGCGGGCGCGAGCCGGCGATTG
>CAWHUO010000025.1:0-108828 GCA_963832605.1 uncultured Alphaproteobacteria bacterium
TCGCCGCGGACGGCGCTCGCGCCGGCTGCAGGCGTCCACGTCGTGGCGCCGGGCGAGACCCTGCACAGCATCGCGCGGCTTTACCGCAAGTCGGTCCTGGCGCTCGCTAAGGCCAACAATATCCCGCCGGATACCATGGTGAAGATCGGCGAGCGCATCATCATTCCGGACATGCCGGCAGGGATGGCGGCCGCGCCGGTCGCGCCGCGGCGCCGAGCGCCGCGTAGCGCCCCCGGTCAACCAGAACGTTGCCACCGCCGAATCGCCGCACAGTGCGCGGCTTGCCGCACCGGTTGCGCCGGCCGAGCCGCAGGGCGCAGTCAAGAGTGCGGAAGCTGTCGGCGCGCTGCCTACGTTCCGCTGGCCGGTGCGCGGCCGTGTCATCGCCGGCTTCGGACCGAAGCCAAACGGCCTGCAGAACGACGGCATCGATCTCGCCGTACCCGAAGGCACGCCGGTCAAGGCGGCCGAAGAGGCGTCGTCGCCTATGCCGGCAACGAGCTCAAGGGTTACGGCAATCTGGTGCTGGTGCGCCACAGCAACGGATTCGTCACCGCTTACGCGCACGCCAGCGAAATCATGGTCAAGCGGGCGAGCGGTCAAACGCGGCCAGGTGATCGCCAAGTCCGGGCCAGACCGGCAACGTCACCTCGCCGCAACTGCACTTCGAGATCCGCAAAGGCTCGACGCCGGTCGATCCGGCGCAGTACCTAGCGGCGCTGAGATCGGACGACAGACGACGAGGACGATCGCTCTCAGCGGGGCCTTCAGTCGTCCGTCGTCCGCAGCGCACGCCTAACCGTCCGGCGAGATCCTGCACGTATTGCCATGCCACGCGGCCGGAGCGCGCGCCGCGCGTGGTCGCCCATTCGAGCGCTTCGCGGCGCAGCTCGTCGCCGGCAAGCGGAATGCGGTAGCGGCCGACATAGCCCTCGACCATGGCGAGGTATTCATCCTGGCTGCAGCGGTGAAACCCAAGCCACAAGCCGAACCGATCCGACAGCGAGACTTTTTCTTCGACCGCTTCGCCGGGATTGATCGCGGTGGCGCGTTCGTTGTCGACCATGTCGCGCGCCATCAGATGACGGCGGTTCGAGGTGGCGTAGAAGATGACGTTCTCCGGCCGGCCCTCGATGCCGCCTTCCAGCATCGTCTTCAGTGCCTTGTAGGAGGTGTCTTCGGCTTCGAACGAGAGATCGTCGCAGAACACGATGAAGCGTTGCGGCGTATTTCGCAGCAGCCCCATCAGCTCCGGCAACGACTCGATGTCCTCGCGATGAATTTCGACCAGCTTGAGCGCGGCGGCGGGATGCGCGTCGCCGACGGCGGCGTGGGCGGCTTTGACCAGCGAGGACTTTCCCATGCCGCGGGCGCCCCACAGGAGCGCGTTGTTGGCCGGTAAACCGCGTGCAAATCGTTCGGTGTTCTCCAGCAGAAGATCGCGCACCCGATCGATGCCCTTCAGAAGCGACATCTCGACACGGTTGACGCGGCGCACTGCGGCGAGCCTTCGCTCCTCGGGATGCCAGACGAACGCCTCGGCGGCGGAAAAGTCGGGCCCGGACGGCGAGGGTGGCGCCATACGTTCCAGAGCTTCGGCGATCGAGCGAGCACGCTCTCGGCGCTCGCGCTGGCCGTGGAGGATTGCTTTTTTTGACCCGCCGCGGGCGCGCTTTTGCGTTGCCCTGTTCCGACCGGCTCGCTTGGATTTTGCCATGCCTTTGCCCAGCTCCCGCCAGTCCCCTTAGCGGGGCTGCCGGAGCCCTCGCAAGCCGGGCCGCTGGGACCGCCGCAACATTGCAATTAGGCCAGTGGCCGCTATAGTCCGCGCCGATTTCCCGCGCAAAATCGGCCCTCATCGCTAGGCCGGCGCGTCCCACAGCGGACCGGAGGAGCAATGCTGATTACGCCCGCATACGCGCAAAGCCTGCCGTTTGGCCTCGGCGGCGACAGCGGCGGCATGATCACGTCGTTGCTACCGCTGATACTGATCGTCGTGATCATGTATTTTCTGGTGTTGCGGCCGCAGCAGCAACGGGTGAAGCAGCATCAGGCGATGGTCAAGGCGCTGCGCCGCGGCGATACCGTAGTGACCAATGGCGGACTTGTCGGCAAGGTCACCAAGGTCGTGGACGACGACCAGATCGAGGTTGAGATCTCCGACGGCGTCCGGGTGCGGCAGATGCGCTCGATGGTGTCCGAGGTGCGCGCCAAGGGCGAGCCGGTAAAGGACGAGAGCGCGAGCTGACGGACCCCTCGCTCCTCCCCGCAAGGGGGCAAGGAAAGGGGTTTATGGCCCGCGGCGCGATCTTAAACGAGGACTAACAGCGCATGTTGTTTTTCACGCGATGGAAGGCGGCGGGAATTTTGCTGACGGCGCTCATCGTGTGCCTGTTTGCGGTGCCAAATTTCTTCTCCGAGAACACGCGTGCGGACTTGGCCGTCCTGGGCGCAGCGCCACATCGTGCTCGGTCTCGACCTGCAGGGCGGCTCCAGCCTGCTGCTCGAGGTCGACACCGCCGCCGTGCGCAAGGAGCGGCTGCAGGGCATTAACGACGACATACTGCGCATTTTGCGCCAAGCGCGCATTCCGTTCACCGGGCGCGCAATCCATGGCAATAGCGTGGAGGTGCGCATCACGCGCGAGAGCGACATCGACAACGCGGTCAGCAAGCTGCGCGAGCTGTCGCAGCCGCTTGTCCGGTATCCTCGGTTCTTCGGGACAGCGCAGCGTCGACATTACCGAGAACGGCGGCCTCATTACGCTGACCCCGTCGGACGCGGCGATCGTCGAGCGTATCCGCCAGGCCGTCGACCAGTCGATTCAGATCATCGAACGCCGCGTCAACGAACTCGGGCTGGTCGAGCCGACGATCCAGCGCGAAGGTGCTGACCGCATTCTGGTCCAGGTGCCCGGCCTGCAGGACCCCTCGCGGCTAAAGGAAATTCTCGGCAAGACCGCGAAGCTCGATTTTCGCATGGTCGATCAGTCGATGACGCCGGAGCAGGCGTTGGCTACGCACTTGCCACCGGACTCCGAAATTCTCGACGGTGAACACGGGGAGAAATTCCTGATCGAGAAGCGCGTGCTTGTGTCCGGGGCCGATCTTGTCGACGCACAGCCGGGCTTCGATCAGCGCTCCAGCGAGCCGGTGGTGAATTTCCGCTTCAATTCGAGCGGCGCACGCAAGTTTGCCGAGGCGACGCAACAGAATGTCGGCAAGCCGTTCGCCATCATACTCGACAACAAGGTGATATCGGCGCCGGTCATTCGCGAACCTATCCTCGGCGGTTCAGGGCAGATCTCCGGCAGTTTCACCGTTCAGTCGGCGAACGACCTCGCGATTCTGTTGCGCGCCGGTGCCTTGCCGGCGCCGTTGACGGTGATTGAGGAGCGCACGGTCGGACCTGGCCTCGGGCAGGATTCAATCAATGCCGGCGAGCATGCCGCCTATGTCGGAGCCGCACTCGTCGTCGTCTTCATGCTGGTGACTTACGGCTTGTTCGGCCTTTTCGCCAATATCGCGGTGGCGATCAATGTGGCGATGATTTTCGGTGTGCTGTCGATGTTGAGCGCTACGCTGACGCTTCCCGGGATCGCCGGCATTGTGCTGACGGTCGGCATCGCCGTGGATTCGAACGTGCTGATCTACGAACGCATCCGCGAGGAGGTTCGTGCCGGCCGCACTGCGATCAATGCCATTGACGCCGGCTTTTCCCGCGCGCTCGCGACCATTCTCAACTCCAACATCACCACCTTCATCGCCGCCGCGGTTCTGTTCTATATCGGCACTGGCCCGGTGCGCGGCTTTGCCGTGACGCTCGGCATCGGCATCCTCACCAGCCTGTTCACCGCCTTTACGTTGACGCGGCTGATCGTGGCTTATTGGGTGCGTATGTGGCGACCGCGCACGGTACCGATTTAATCAACAAGAAAGAATTGCTGTGCGCCTCCTTCGCATCGTTCCCGATGACACAAAATTCGACTTCATGCGCTTCCGGCGCATCAGCTTTCCGGTATCGGCCATGCTGTCGATCGCCGCGATCCTTTTGTACTTCTTTCACGGCTTGAATTTCGGCATCGACTTCGTCGGCGGCACGCTGATGGAGGTGCAAACCAAGGCCGGCCCGGCCGATCTCGCCAAGATGCGTGGCACCATCGGTTCGCTGCATTTGGGCGATTTCCAGCTGCAGCAGTTCGGCGCGCCGAACGACGTGCTGATCCGCATTTCCGAGCAACCAGGCGGTGATGCGGCACAGCAGCAGGCAGTGCAGAAAGTGCGCGACGCGCTCGGCAATGAGGTCGAGTACCGGCGCGTGGAAGTGGTCGGACCGAGCGTATCGACCGAGCTGCTCTCCTACGGCACCATCGGTCTCGTCCTCGCCATCGGCGCCATCCTGATCTACCTCTGGTTCCGTTTCGAATGGCAGTTCGCGCTCGGCGCCATGATCGCCAACGTCCACGATCTGGTGCTGACGGTCGGATTCATGTCGCTGACGCGGATCGACTTCGACCTGACCAGTATCGCCGCGCTGCTCACCATCCTCGGTTATTCGCTCAACGACACGGTGGTGATCTACGACCGCATCCGCGAGATGCTGCGCCGCTATAAGCGCATGCCGATGCCCGACCTGCTCAACGCGTCGATCAATGCGACGCTGTCGCGCTCGATCGTGACCCATCTGACGGTGTCGCTGTCGCTGCTGGCTCTGCTGCTGTTCGGCGGCCAGGCGATCCGCAGCTTCACGGCGACGATGATGTTCGGCGTGGTGCTGGTCGGCACCTATACGTCGGTGTTCATCGCCTCGCCGATCCTGATCTATCTCGGCGTCGGCCGCGCGCGGCAAGGCGAACCGGAGGACACCGAGGCAGCGGCGCCGTTGGCGCCGCCGACCGCGCCGTCGGCACCCACGCCGGCGCCGCGGCGGCGCGAGGGCCCGGCGATAGTCGATCTTCCGCATCTGCCGCAGCAGGCGCTGATCGATGCCCACGGCGGCGGGGGTTTTCGCTTTGCCGGAATGTCGCATCGCGGCTCGCTCTTGTGCCTGCCGGACGGTATTTGGCCGTGGCCGGTTGCGGCATCCGCCGCGCTGACCGACGAAGCGCTGGCGCTCGTCTTTGCCCGCGCCCGCGACCTGGATTTCTTCATTCTCGGTACCGGCGCTGAGCCATGGATCGTGCCGGATGCTTTGCGTGCGCGATTCCGCGACGCGCAAATTTCCCTCGATGCCATGACGACCGGCGCCGCGGTGCGCACCTACAATGTGATGTTGATGGAAAGCCGCCGTGTTGGCGCCGGACTGATCGCGGTGTAGTTTTAGTTTCAGCATGATCTTGTCCGAAAACCGGTAACCACTTTTCGGGATCATGCTCCAATACTGCTAAGCTCGGCGCTATGCAGGACGCGTTCGCCTATTGCGCCGAGCTTGTTCGTGCGGCCGACCATGATCGCTTCATCGCTTCGCTGTTCGCCCCGGCGGAGCACCGCGGTGCGCTGCATGCGCTTTACGCGTTTAACGCCGAGATCGCGCGGGTGCGCGACGTGGCGCATGCGGCGCTGCCTGGCGAAATCCGCCTGCAATGGTGGAGCGACGTCATCAATCGGCGAACGGGCAGAGGAGGCCGGCGCCAACCCGGTCGCCGCCGCGCTTCTGACCACGATCGAGCGCCATGAGCTTGCAGAGAGTACGTTGGCGGCGCTCATCGAGGCGCACCGTTTCGACCTCTACGACGAGCCGATGGCTGGGCTGGCTGATCTTGAAGCCTATGCGAGCAGGACATCCTCGGCGCTATTTGCTCTCGCCGCCCAAGTTCTCGCCGATGGCGACGCCGGGTCCGCCGCCGGACCGGCGGGCATAGCGCACGCCCTCGCTGGTCTGCTGCGCGCTTTTCCGCTGCACGCGGCGCGGGGTCAGCTTTATGTGCCGATGGAATTGCTGGAGCGCCATCAGGTCCGCGTGCACGACCTGTTTGCCGGCCGAGCGTCGGCCGGTCTTCGGCCGCGCTCGCCGAACTGCGAGGCGTGGCGCGCCACCAACTCGGCGCCGCCCGCGATTTGATGGCGGCGCTGCCACAGCAAGCGATGCCGGCTCTGCTGCCGCTGGCGCTCGTGCGCCCCTTGCTGGACCGGCTGGAGCGTAGCGGGCCTTTCACGCCTGCCGAAATCCCACCGTGGCGGCGGCAATGGCTCCTGTGGCGCGCGGCGCGAAATCCCGCGCGGATCGCAGGGTGACCCGCGCTCAAGGCGCGAAGCGTCGCCAAACCGGCGATCCCGTGATCTTCGTCACAGTGGTTGGGCGCAAAGGTGCGCAAAGGAGAGATTGGCGGCCTCGGCGGAAATACGCCCGCCGAGGCCCGTGGCCGGGGCGCCTTACGGCTTTGGGAGCTTAGGGGCTTGCCCTGGCCACAACTTCATCCTTTTGGAGACGGCCGCGTGCGCGACGCGGTACCGCAACATCGTTTGCTTTGTGCTGATTTTGCCCCGTACCCCGACCCTGTAAAGTGTTTGCTGCAATAATGGCGGCCGCTGGGCGCCACCTAGCCTCAATCGGGGCGAAGGAACGGTATTCGGAAGGAAATTCAAGATCGCAGAAATGAAAGCAGCGAGGCCGGCGTGCTACCTGCGATGTGTGCTGCTGGCGCCTCTTATTCGACGTCCACCGCCTCGTGAGAATTAGCAAGTCGTGGTCAGCGGGAGGATCAAAACGCGAAGCGGTCGCGGAGATTGCGGCGCTCGGAAACAATGCGGCCGACCAGCGCGCGTTCGGCATCGGTCTTGATCAGCGAACTGATGAGATCGAGCTGGTTCATCGCCACAAGTTCGAGAATTTCGCTGCGCACCTCGCCCTGCGCGTTGCGCGGCAAGGCGTCGACCACCTGCAAATGCTCTGGCGCCGTGCGGCCGAGAAACTCGCTCAGCTCGAGGTCGCCTGCGCTCCCTTCGACAAACGCATAGAGGCCGGTGCCGGTGCGGCGGTCGGGAAAGGCGACGACGGCGACATCGCGGACCCGCGGATGCGTCCTGAGACGCGCGGCGATCGCCGGCGCTTCGCGGGTGAAACGGATGCCGCGGCCTTCGCGGTCGGTGACGTTCAGGCCGCGCGTGATCGCATAGTAGACTTTCTTGCCGGTCGCCATCCAAATACGGGTGAGCAAACTCTTGCGCGCAAGCATGCGGCGCTCGGCGGCGGTGAGTGCGGCCGGCGCATAGCGGCGCTTGTGCTTGAGCAAATGCCGCAAATCCTCGTAGCGCGCGATGCGGAACAACGCGCTGCGGCGGCGGAAGCAGGAGGCGAGCTGAAAGTCGGTGAGATAGGCGCGGCCGTTTGCATAGAGCCAGTTCTGCTCTTTGGCGAGATCGTTGTGGGTGATTCCGGCGCGATGCAGCTTCCGCATTGCGGCCTTGGCGGAGCGGAAGTAGCCGGTGTCGCCGTGGGGCTTGGCGATATGCAGTGGCACGCCATCGATCCAGCCGCGCACCAGCACCCGACGTCCCGCGAAAAGAAGCGGCGGACAGATCCCAAGCGGTCCGGCGATCGCCAGTGCTCGGCGTTCGCGGCGGAACAAGAGATGCGCCAGTCCGCGGCTCCACCACGGCACGGCGTCGATGCGACGGAGCACCGCGTCGACCTCGCCGGCCTCGGTGCGAAAATGGCCGCGTTCGATCGTAGAAAAAACGTCGCGCTTGAGCATGACGCCGCTGCGCCATCGCGCAGCCAGTATTTTTGCGTCTTCGCCTTCAATCATGCCCGATGCGTCTAGCATAAAATTTGAAAATCACTCGGCCGCGTGTGGCAGGGCCGCGCCGATCCAGGCTTCCAGGTCGGCGAGCGCGCGCGCACACAGCGCCGGTTTCTGGTCGCCTTTCTTTACGCCGTGTGCGGTATGGCCTCCGAGCGGCGGAAACAAGCCGAAATTGACATTCATCGGCTGAAACGACCGCAGACCGGAATCGATCGTCTCGATGTGGCCTCCGGTGATATGCCCGACGAGCGCCCCATGAGCCGTGGTCGGCGGCGGCAGACGCGGTTCCTTGCCCAACCGCTCGGCGGCGGCAAAGCGGCCGGCCAAAAGCCCGACGGCCGCCGACTCCACATAGCCCTCGCAGCCGGTGATCTGTCCGGCAAAGCGCAGTCGCGGCATCGCCTTGAGACGCAGCGTTTCATCCAGCAGTTTTGGCGAATTGAGAAAGGTGTTGCGATGCAGGCCGCCGAGCCGCGCAAACTCCGCCTTTTCGAGGCCGGGAATGGTGCGAAAGATGCGCACTTGCTCGCCATGCTTCAGCTTGGTCTGGAATCCAACCATGTTGAAGAGCGTGCCGAGCCTGTTGTCCTGGCGCAGTTGCACGACGGCATAGGGTTTTGCCGCCGGCTGACGCGGATCAGTAAGGCCGAACGGCTTCATCGGTCCGTGGCGAAGCGTTTCGCGTCCGCGCTCGGCCATCACTTCGACGGGGAGGCAACCCTCGAAATAGGGTGTCGCGGTCTCGAAATCATGCGCCGCGAATTTCTCCCCGGCGAGAAGCTCGTCGACGAAGGCGTCGTATTGCGGGCGCGTCAGCGGACAATTGATATAATCGGCGCCGGTGCCGCCAGGGCCGGCTTTGTCGTAGCGCGACTGAAACCAGGCGTTCTCGAAGTCGATCGAATCCCGATGCACGATCGGCGCGATGGCGTCGAAGAAGGCGAGCGCCGCTTCGCCAGTGAGCGCGCCGATCGCTTCCGCAAGCGCGGGCGAGGTGAGCGGCCCGGTGGCGATGATGACATTGTCCCAGTCTGGAGGCGGCAAGGTGGAAATCTCTCCGCGGGTGATCTCGATCAGCGGCTCAGCGTCGATAGCCGCGGTTATCGCTGCGGCAAAGCCCTCGCGGTCGACCGCAAGCGCGCCGCCCGCCGGCAGCTTCTGGGCGTCGGCTGCGTGCATCACCAGCGAATCGAGCCTCCGCATCTCCTCATGCAGAAGCCCGATGGCGCTTCCCTGCGCGTCGTCGGAGCGGAAGGAGTTCGAGCAAACGAGTTCGGCCAAGTGTCCGGTTTTGTGCGCGGCTGTCGAGCGCGTAGGGCGCATTTCGTGCAACACCACGGGTACGCCGCGGCGCGCCATCTGCCAGGCGGCTTCGCTGCCCGAAAGGCCGCCACCGATGACATGAACCGGTTGAAAAGAGTGCATCACGGCCCGAAATTAGGCGCATCGGCCTGCAGGCACAATGCGAGCGAAAGCAACGGAAATAAGTGAATAACCGCATGGTTGGCGGGAAATGAGCACTCTGCTATAGGCTCGGCGTTGCGCTTCGCGCATTTGAGGATTGAGCTGTCGTCATGTCGGTTGATCTCGACACCGTCCGCCGGGTCGCGCATCTCGCGCGCGTCGCGGTTGCCGAAGATGAGGTCGAGCACCTTCGGGGCGAGCTCAATGCTATCCTGGCCTTCGTTGAGCGCTTGGCCGAGGTAGATGTCGCCGGCGTCGAGCCGATGACATCCGTGACCCCCATGGCGATGAAGATGCGTAAGGACGAAGTAACCGACGGCGGCATCGCCGACGACGTGCTCGCGAACGCGCCCGCGCGGGAAGACCATTTTTTTGTTGTGCCCAAGGTGGTGGAGTGATGTGCGTCGCTTGTGAACAAGACGCCATGTGGTTCGCGTATCTGCGACGCCGGGGGCTGATCACGGCTGACGGTCTCCCGACCGAGCCGGTGCCGTTTCTCGCCGGTGCGTTCGAGACGCTCGCGACGCAGGAGGAAAAAGAAGTGCAAGCGGAGCAAAATTCCGCCCATCCTGAAGGCAGTCCCACGCAGGCGGGCGACGATCAGAAGGCTGGATGACAGATCTCACCTCGCTTACGCTGGCGCAGGCACGCGATGCGCTGCGCAGCAAGGAATTTTCTGCAACCGAACTTACCGACGCGCACCTCGCCGCCATCCAGAAGGCGCGCGCGCTCAACGCCTTTGTATTGGAAACGCCGGATCATGCCCGCGCTATGGCGCGGGCCGCGGATGCGCGGCTGGCGAAAGGCGAGGGCGGTCCGCTTGAAGGCCTGCCGCTCGGCATCAAGGATTTGTTCTGCACCAAGGGCATCCGTACCACGGCGGGTTCGCATATTTTGGAAGGCTTCGTCCCCACTTACAAATCGACGGTCACCGCCAATCTGTGGCGCGACGGCGCGGTGCTGCTCGGCAAGCTCAACAACGACGAGTTTGCTATGGGCTCATCGAACGAGACGTCCTATTTCGGCCCGGTCGTGTCGCCCTGGCGTCCGCGCGGCGCGGAGGCAAAGCTTGTGCCCGGCGGCTCTTCGGGCGGTTCGGCCGCGGCGGTGGCGGCGAACCTTTGCGTCGGCGCCACCGGCACAGATACCGGCGGCTCAATCCGCCAGCCGGCGGCATTTTGTGGCATTGTCGGGCTCAAGCCGACCTACGGCCGCTGCTCGCGCTGGGGGATCGTGGCGTTTGCGTCGTCGCTCGATCAAGCCGGGCCGTTCGCCCGCACGGTGCGTGACTGCGCGGTCCTGCTGCGCTCGATGGCCGGCAATGATCCAAGAGACACGACCTGCGCCGACCTGCCGGTGCCCGACTACGAGAAGTCCGTTGGCGCTTCAGTCAGAGGAATGCGCATCGGCCTCCCGAAGGAATATCGGATGCCGGTGATGGCGTCGGAGATCGAGACACTGTGGCAGCAGGGGGCCCAATGGCTCAAAGATGCGGGCGCCGAGACGGTCGACATTTCGCTGCCGCTGACTGCGTACGCGCTGCCGGCCTACTACATCGTCGCGCCTGCCGAGGCCTCATCCAATCTCGCGCGCTATGACGGCGTGCGCTATGGACTGCGGGTCCCCGGCGGCGACGTCACCGAAATGTACGAGCGCACCCGCGCCGCCGGCTTTGGCAAGGAAGTGCGCCGCCGCATCATGATCGGCACCTATGTGCTGTCGGCGGGATATTACGATGCCTATTATCTGCAGGCGCAAAAAGTCCGGACGCTGATCAAGCGCGATTTCGAGGCATGCTTTGCCGCCGGCATCGATGCGATCCTGACCCCGACGACGCCGTCCGCTGCCTTTGCCATCGGCGAGAAGGGCCGCGCCGATCCGATCGAGATGTATCTCAACGACGTGTTCACGGTGACGGTGAACATGGCCGGGCTTCCGGGGATTTCAGTGCCAAGTGGCCTCGATGCCCAGGGCCTGCCGCTAGGGCTGCAGCTCATTGGTCGGCCGTTTCAGGAGGAGACGTTGTTTGCGCTCGGCGCCGTCATCGAGCAGGCGGCGGGACGGTTCACGCCGGAGCAATGGTGGTAGGCGCGGGCCGCAGGAGTTTTGCTTACCGCCCGCGCGACGCGCGAACTTCCCGCACTTCATCCGATTGCATTGCGGGCTTTTCTCCGCCTTCGGCCTTTTCCAAGGTTTCGTAACGGCGCCGCGGCAGCGCGTAGGGATGCTCGCGCTGCAGGAATTCGATGAGCTTTTCGCGCACCTCGCAGCGGAGATCCCAGGCCGCCGATGCGTTGTTGGCGCTGATGAGCGCGCGCAGCTCGATCGTTGTTTCCTTGCAGTCGCTGACTTGCAGATTGACGACTTGCCCGTTCCATAACTTGGACTGCGAAGCGATCTCCGTCAGCTTCTTGCGGATGGCATCGACCGGCGCGGTATGGTCGACATAGAGAAATACAGTGCCGATCAGCTCGCCGCCGGTCCTGGTCCAGTTCTGAAACGGCTTCTCGATGAAATAGCTCAGCGGGACGATCATGCGTCGCCAATCCCACAGCCTGACAACGACGTAGCTGAACGTGATCTCTTCGATATTGCCCCATTCGTTCTCGACGATGACGGAGTCGTCGATGCGGATCGGCTGGGCCATGGCAATCTGCACGCCGGCAAGGAAATTGCTCAGCAGCGGCCGCGCCGCCAGGCCGGCGACAATGCCGGCAACGCCGGCCGACGCAAACAAGGTGACCCCGTACTGGCGCACGGCGTCGAAAGTCATCAGCGCAAATCCGATGGTGACCGCACGATCACGACGTCCAGCACGCGCAGCAAAACGCGCACCTGCGTGACGTGTTTTCGCGCCAAGAGGTTGTCCGCGACATCAATTCTAAAGCGCAACAAATAGAGATCGGCCGCAATCTGCAGCACGGTCACCGCGATCCAGCCGAGCAGGCAAATGGTCGCCAGTGCCAAGAGCCGTGCCAGCGCGCCCTGAGTATCGGCCGAAAGCGGCGTCGTGGGCAGGGCAACGGCCAGCGCAAAGATCAAGAGGCCAAGCCGTGTCGGCCCTTTGGTCGCGCCGAGGACCGTTCGCAGGAAAGGTCGTCGCTCGCCGAGAAATCGCCGCATAAGGCTAAGAACTGTGGCATACAACACCAACGCCGCAATTGCGGCGCCGGCCAGTAAGGCCGCTGAGATGGTCCAATCCGTTGCGGATGACAGCGTCACGCCAAAACGGTTTTGTACGTGTTCGACGACGGCTTGCCACATGCCAAAACAGGTTAACATGAAACCCCAGTCAGCCGTCGGTAAGAACGGATACGTAGTCTGGCCGGTTCCGGCTGATGCTTGCCTGGACAGCCATGGCGTGAAATGGCATCAACGCGACGTTCACAGGCAACGGCCAACGCGCGATCGGCGGTGTCGGCAATGAAGACTTTCCTGCTGCGCTTTTTCACCTGGTGGAACGGCCAGACCTTCGGAACCCAAGTGTGGACGAGGCTTTACGGCGAGTTCGTCGGCGAGGACCAATTCGGCAATCGCTACTACCGCACCAGGAACGGCAAGATCGATCCGACGCTAGGCATTGAACGACGCTGGGTGATCTACAACGGGGTCGCGGAGGCTTCCACCGTACCGCCGGGCTGGCATGGCTGGCTGCATCACGTTGTCGACGTGCCGCCAACCGAGGACAAGATAAAGCCGCACCCGTGGGAGAAGCCGCACCGGCCTAATCTGACCGGCACGCCGGGCGCCCACCGGCCAAGCGGCTCGACTTTGGCGCAGGGGCGCCGTCCCAAAGCGACCGGCGACTACAAGGCCTGGACTCCGGGCGGATAGGCGCTCGCCCTTTCCGCGCCGTATTCGCAGTGTTAACGGGCCAGCGCGATGACGCCTTCATCCGGTCGCTACTCCCAACGCTTCATGCTCCGTACCACCGCTTTAGCGGCTGCGCTGGGCGGAACACTCGTAGCAGGACCGTCTCACGCGCAATTGGGAGCTATTTTCGGCGATGCGCCGCCGCGTCCGCCGGCTAATGTTCCCAACAGCGCGTTCCCTGCCCAGCCGCCTCCGGTCAACTATCCGGGGCCGGCCCCGCTTCCGGCGCCCTTTCCAGCACCCCCGCCATCCAACATACAGGCGCAGCCGCTGCCGCCGCCTCCCGGCGCGACCATGGCGCCGCCGGGGGCGCCAAATCAGACGATTGCCCCACAATCTCCGGCAGCCCCCCAACGCGCCGTGATAACGCCGCAACTGGCCAATCCACCGCCGCCGCAGCCGGCGGACACGTCACCGCAACCCGATGACACCGTCGTCACCGAAATGCCGACGCAAAAGATCGATAACGCCCGTGCCGTGTTTTCCGGCCTCGATAAAATTACCGGCCGCACCATCAGCTTCGACGCAGCGATCGGCGAAACCGTGCAATTCGGCGCCCTACGGGTCACCACGCGCGTGTGCTACACGCGCCCCCCGACCGAGGCGACCAATACCGACGCCTTCGTTGAAGTCGACGAAGTGACGCTCCAGGGCGAGATCAAACGCATCTTCACTGGGTGGATGTTCGCTTCGAGCCCCGGCCTGCACGCGGTCGAACATCCGATCTACGACGTTTGGTTGACCGATTGCGCTTCGCCATTGCCGACGCAGATCGCCCAGCCGGCGGTTCAACCGACGCCAGCTTCCGCCACGACGGGCGGTCGCGGTCCAGCGTCGCCCAAGCCTCGGCAGGCTGCGCCGCCGCGCCAGCAAGTGGCGCCGTCTGTCGCGCCCGCTGTCCAGGTGCCGCAATAAGGCGGATCACACGCCTGCAAGGCGCGCAAGCGCGGCGCTGCCGGAGATCGGCCGATTGACCGAAAGCGCGCCAAAATCTCCTTCGCCGACCAGGGCGGCATCGAGCAGCTTGTGGTAAGCGGGCCGTGAGACCTCGACGGCGCCAAAGGTCCGCAGATGTTCGGTGACGAATTGGGTGTCGAGCAGGCGGTAATGGCCGGCCTTGAGCCGGGCCACCAAGTGTACAAGCGCGACCTTCGAGGCGTCGCGGGCGCGATGGAACATGCTTTCGCCGAAAAAGGCGCGCCCCAGGCTGACACCATAGAGGCCGCCGACGAGCTTGCCGCTCTCGTACACCTCGACCGTATGACAGTCTCCGCGTTCGTAGAGCTTACGGTAAAGGTTACGGATCCGCGCATTGATCCAGGTGCGGGTGCGTCCCGGCATCGGTTGTGAGCAACCGTCGACCACGGCATCAAAGTCGCGATCGACGACGACGGTAAAGCGGCTCGAACGCACCGTGCGGGCCAAGCGGTCCGGTACGTGAAATCGATCGAGCGGAATAATACCGCGGCGCTCCGGCTCGATCCAATAGAGGGCGGGGTCTTCGGCGCTTTCCGCCATGGGGAAGATGCCGCAAGCGTAAGCCTTCAGCAGGACTTCAGGCGTAATATCGACGAGAGCAGATTCCCGGCTTGCCATGTGCTTCGTTTGCCAACAGCAGGCGGCTCTTTCAAGCGTGAACGCAATACTCTGGGCCATTCGCTTGAGGCACCCACGCGGGTCCGACGCCGTGGACCGTTTTAATCAACTGTAAACTACAATTTCGGTAAAACTTTCGCCAGCTTGAATACTTGGGCCTCGCGTCGCGTTACGCTGCAGTGCACAAGCTCAAAAACTGACGTCATGGAAACCGTTATCAGTGATATCCAGCCGATCCGTGTTTTGCTCGTTGAGGATGAATTTCTCATCAGCGAGTGGGTGGCGGAATCGCTGTCAGAGCAGGGCTTCGCGGTAAGTACTGCGAGCAATGCAGCGGACGCGCTGCGGCATCTGGGATCGGCACCCGTTGATGTCCTATTCACCGATATCAATCTGCCCGGCAGCATGGATGGTATCGGGCTCGCCCTTCGGGCCCGCGAGCTATTGCCCGAGCTGCCCGTTGTCTATGCCTCCGGACGCGTGAACATGCTCGACCCGCAGATGCGGGTACCGGGCTCGATTTTTGTTGCCAAGCCCTACGCGCCGGCCTCGGTCGGACCGCTGCTCACCGATGCGGTGAAAGGGACAGCCGGACAAGGCGCCAATGGCTATTGCTCGATGGCGCCGCGCGCCAGGAACTCTTCGAGCCAGTGGATGTGGTAATCCCCGTCGATGATCTCCGCTTCCCGCGCCAAGGCGCGGAACAGCGGCAGCGTGGTCTCGATGCCGTCAACGACGAACTCGTCGAGCGCGCGCTTTAAACGCATCAGGCATTCACCGCGCGTCTTGCCGTGGACGATGAGCTTGCCGACGAGCGAATCGTAGAATGGCGGGATGGCATAGCCGTGGTAGACGGCGGAATCGATGCGCACACCGAGTCCGCCGGGCGGGTGGTAATGGACGATTTTGCCCGGCGAGGCGCGAAACGAGACCGGGTTCTCGGCATTGATGCGACACTCGATGGCGTGGCCGTGGAACTTCACGTCGCTCTGCGCCAACGCAAGATCGTTGCCGGCGGCGACGCGGATTTGCTCTACGACGAGGTCGATGTCGGTGATCATCTCGGTGACCGGATGCTCCACCTGGATGCGCGTGTTCATCTCGATGAAGTTGAACTTGCTGTCCTCGTAGAGGAATTCGACGGTGCCGGCGCTGAGATATTTGATGTCGCGCATGGCTCTGGCGACTGTCTCGCAAATCTGATCGCGGGCAGCGGTGTTCAGCGCCGGTGAGGGGCCTTCCTCCCAGATTTTCTGGTGACGGCGCTGCAGCGAGCAGTCGCGCTCGCCGAGGTGGATGACGCGGCCTTTGCCGTCGCCAAGAACCTGAACTTCGATGTGCCGCGGCCGCTCGAGATATTTCTCCAGATAGAGCGTGTCGTCGCCGAAGGCCGCCTTCGCTTCCGCGCGCGCCGTAGCGAGCGCTGAGGCAAGTTCGCTCTGCGGCGCGAACGACCTTCATGCCGCGGCCGCCGCCGCCGGCGGCGGCCTTGAGCATGACCGGAAAGCCGATCTCGCGCGCCAATCGGCTCGCTTCTTCGTCGGAGCCGATGCCGCCGTCAGAGCCGGGAACGGTCGGAATGCCGAGCTCGATGGCGGCGCGCTTGGCCGCGATCTTGTCGCCCATCAGGCGGATATGTTCGGGGCGCGGACCGATGAATTGCACGTTGTGGTCGGCGAGAATTTCGGCGAAGCGCGCGTTCTCCGCGAGGAAGCCATAGCCCGGATGCACGGCGTCGGCGCCGGTAATTTCGCAAGCGGCGAGCAACGCCGGAACGTTGAGGTAGCTGTCCTTGGCCGGCGGCGGGCCGATGCAGACGCTCTCGTCGGCGAGCCGCACATGCATGGCGTCCTCGTCAGCGGTCGAATGCACCGCCACCGTCGGGATGCCGAGCTCCTTGCAGGCGCGCAGCACCCGCAGCGCGATTTCCCCCCGGTTGGCGATCAGGATTTTGTCGAACATCTGGGCCTTAGAGGCGCATAGGGAGTAGCGAATGGCGAATACGAAAGCCCGAAACTTGTTTGCCCATGGCCATCGCTATTCGCTTACTCGATGATCATCAACGGCTCGCCATACTCGACGGGTTGGCCGTCTTCGACCAGGATCTGGATGACTGTGCCGGAGCGTGGCGCGGGAATCTGGTTCATCGTCTTCATCGCTTCGATGATGATCAGAGTCTCGCCGGCCTTCACCTGGCCCCCGACCTCGACGAAAGGCCGCGCGCCCGGCGCCGCGCCGCGATAGGCGGTGCCCACCAGCGGCGAAGCGACAAGGCCGGGATGCTGGGTCGGTTCCATTGGCGCAGCGGAAGACGCCGTGACCAGCTCGGGGGCCGCACCAAGGGCGGTTTCCGCCGCTCTGATGCGGCCGGGGCCTTTCAAATTTCGCGCGACGCGAATCAATACTCCGTCACGCTGCACCTCGATTTCCGTAAGGCCGGTTTCATCGAGCAGCTTCGCCAGATCGCGGATTGCATCGTGATCGATCGGCGGCGTTTTCGGCATTGGCGGGCTCCCAGACTTGCGCGCCACGATTAATCCTCGGCGTTGATCATGGCGGCGAGGCCAGTGATCGCGAGTGCATATCCATTGATGCCAAATCCGCAAATCACGGCGCGCGCGATTTGCGACACATAGGAGCGTCGGCGGAAGGGCTCGCGTGCGTGCACATTGCTGATGTGCACCTCGATGACCGGAGTTTCCATGGTCGCAAGCGCGTCAAGGATCGCGACGGAGGTGTGGGTGTATCCCGCAGCATTGATGACAAGTCCCGCTGCGTTCTCCGCGCGGGCCTCGTGAATCCAATCGATGATTTGGCCTTCGTGATTGGACTGGCGGAATTCGATCGCCAATTCGTGCCGCTCCGCTGTCGCGCGGCAAAGCTTTTCGACGTCGGCGAGGGTGGCGCGGCCGTAGATCTCCGGTTCACGCGTGCCGAGCAAATCGAGATTGGGTCCGTTGAGGACGTAGACGGTCTTCGCCATTTCGCGAGCTATACCCGGATATCATCGCCGCGGGTCAGGGCCCGCTACGCCGGGTCCGTTTATAAGGAACGCACCCGCAAAGGGGAAGCCTGCCGGAAACTCAAGCCGGCGCGGCTTTGGCCGTGTCTGATTGCGCGCACCAATTTGGCTAGTGCGCGCCGGGAGCTACTTCCTCTCAGCCGCGATTTTTTCCTTCAGTGCGTCGAGGCCGACCGCGCCCACTACGACCTCGTCGCCGACCACATAGCTCGGCGTGCCGTTGACGCCGAGCGCGTCGGCGAGCTTCATGTTCTCGTCGATCGTCTTCTTCACCTCGTCGCTCGTCATGTCCTTCTCGAGGCGCGCCATGTCGAAGCCGACGTCCTTGGCGACTGCGAGCGCGCGCGCCTTGTCGGCCGCGCCGCGACCGCCCAAGAGCTTTTGGTGAAACTCGATGTACTTCTTCCCGGTGGCGTCCTGCATGCGCGCGGCGACGGCGACGCGGGCGGCTTCGACCGATCCTTCGCCCAGCACCGGGAATTCCTTCAGGACGAATTTCAGATTGGGATCGGTCTTCAGCAAATCGAGCATGTCGGAGAGCGCGCGCTTGCAGAAGGCGCAGTTGTAGTCGAAGAACTCGACCATGGTGACGTTACCATGCGGATTGCCGAGCACGACTTGATGCGGCGAACTAAAAAGGGTGGCGTTGTTCTCCACGACGGCGGCGCGATGTTTCTCGACTTCCGCCGCCTGCTGATGCTTTTCCAGCTCGGTCATAACGTCCTGCATCACGTCGGGGTGCTGCAGCAGGTAGTTCTTGATGATACCTTCGATTTCTTGGCGTTGGTCGGCGGAAAACGTCTGTGCTTGCGCGAGAGTCGCGGCTGGCGACGCCAGGAACATGGCGGCGGCGATCAGCAGGGCGTTGCGCGGGCTCGATGTCATTGCGATTGTCCTTTTTGCGATCATTGACCGATTCGAAGCGGGTTCTTTCCCTTGTTGAATGCCACGATGTCGTCGGCTTTCACCCAGCCCGGCGATCCAATGGGGAAACGCGTTTTAGCACGCGCCGCCAGCTCGCGCGCGGTCCTGTTGTCGCCGCGCGAGAAAGCGGCCTGCGCCGAGGCGAGGTCGGCCTCGGCGAGCTCGCCATTGTGGCCGTAGGCCATGGCAAGCTGCTCGTAGGCATCGGCGGATTTCGGGCTCCTTGATAACGGCGGCGCGAAGAATTGGAATCGCTTCTTGTGCCATTTTGACGTTGTTGGTGGCGATCAGCGCTTGGGCCAGCATGATCTGAATGAGCGCGGGGTTGGGAGCGAGCTGGACGGCACGTCGTAATGGCGCGATCGCCTCGGCAGGGTGTCCGCTTTCGAGCAGAGCCTGACCTTCGAGCTCGTGGAAATAAGCATAGTTAGGCATCGCCTGGATCAAGCTTTCAATCTGCGAAAGCGCGGACCGCGCGTCGCCAAAGCGGTAGGTGGCAATGGCGCGGGCGTAACGGGCCGGTATGCTCGTGTCGGATGACGGATAGCGCCGCAACACCGTTTCTGCGCGCTCGGTAAAGCCATAGAGCTTCGCGCGCATCATGTCGTGGCGGAATTGGAGTTCTGGCGGATCCTTCTTGTCCCAATAGGGGGTTTTGACAAACGTTTCCAACGCGGCCATGCGCTCGGCGGGCATCGGGTGGTTCTGCACGTAGGGATCGATATAGGCCGCCGAGAACATCATCTCGTCGGAGAAGCGCTTGAAGGTGTCATACATGCCCTTGGCCGACTGACCGGTCATGGTCAAGAACCGGACGCCGGCGCGGTCAGCCTGCTCCTCTTGGGCGCGCTGGTAGGACAGAAGCGAGTGCAGCAGGTAGGACTGCGGCGCACTGATCGCGGCCATGCCGACATTGCCGGTGTCGATGTTGCCGGTCTTCGCGCTCGCCGCCATGGCGCCGACGCCAAGCAGCATGGCGACGATCGCGGCTGTCTGCGCGTTGGCGAGCTCCTGGCGCATTTTAGACAGATGGCCGCCGACAATGTGTCCGGTCTCGTGGGCGAAGACGCCGATGATCTGGTTGGGCGTGGTCGCTTGCATCAGCGCGCCCGAATTCACGAAAATCCGGTGCGCATCCATGACGAATGCGTTGAACGCCTTGTCGTTGATGATGACGACCTGCACATTTTGCTGGGAAAGGCCGGCAGCGCGCAGTATCGGCTGCGAGTAGTCGCGCAGCAGCTGCTCGATCTCGGCATCGCGAATCATCGGGATGCCGGCTTGGGCTCCGGTCTGGGCCTGCGCCGGCAGGCTTCCCAGCGCGACTGCCGTTGCCGTGACCAGGGCGACGGCGCGCCAAGCTGGCCCCGCCGGGCGCACCTTGCTAGGAGATTTGGCGACAGTCATCTGGGACAAAGTTCGGGTCCCTCGGTCCGGGGACCCAGGCTATGGACGGAACCAGTTAGGGTCAACACAGGGCCGGACAGGACCGGCTCGTTGCACAGGCCAAGCAAGATTTCACGAAACCCGCCGAATACGGCAGCACCGGGGCGGCTTCACCCGACCACGTATCGTCAAGGCGCGAAGATGCTTGAGAGAGCCAAACATCTGGTGCAGCCGTCCGCGCGCAGCGCGGTGCCGCCATTCATGGTGATGGACGTAATGGCCGCGGCTGCCCGTCTCGAAGCGCAAGGCCGCCGCATCATCCACATGGAAGTCGGTCAGCCGGCGGCAGGGGCGCCGGGACCGGCGATCGCCGCCGCACACGCCGCACTTGAGTCAGGTTCCCTCGGCTATACGGAAACGCTCGGCATTGGTTCGCTGCGCCGGCGCATCGCGCGCGCCTATGGCGAATGGCATAGGCTCGACATCGATCCAGGCCGCATTGTCGTCACCACCGGTTCCTCGGGGGGCTTCATTCTTGCCTTCCTGGCCGCTTTCGAGGCGGGGGATCGCGTGGCCGTAACGTTGCCCGGCTATCCGCCCTATCGCCACATCCTCGCTGCGCTCGGCTGCGAGCCCGTCGGGATCGAGACGAACGCGCCGACGCGTTGGTCGATGACCGGGGAAACCCTGATTGCCCACCACCGCGTGAGCCCGCTCAAGGGCGTGGTGGTGGCTTCTCCCGCTAATCCAAGCGGCACCATGATGACCGCATCGGCGCTCGGCGAACTGATTCGCTGCGCCGAAGATGCCGGCATCATGGTCATCTCCGACGAGATCTATCACGGCCTCGACTATGCCTTCGCCGCGGAGTGCGCCGCGCGCATTTCGTCCGATGTCATCATCGTCAACTCCTTCTCCAAATTTTTTTGCATGACCGGATGGCGGATCGGCTGGATGGTAGTACCGCCGCCGCTGGTGCGGGCGGTCGAGCGGCTGCAGCAGAATTTCGCGATCTCGGTGCCCACACTGGCGCAGATCGCGGCCGAAGCCGCCTTCGAGGGGCGAACGGAGCTGGAAGCGGTGCGGCGCGGCTACGAGGAAAACCGCCGCATTTTGCTCGATGGATTGCCGCGCGCCGGCCTCGATTCATTTCTCCCGGCCGACGGTGCGTTTTATCTGTATGCTGATGTTTCGCGGTTCTCGACCGATAGTTTTGCGTTCGCAACGCGGATGTTGGAGGAGGCTGGCGTAGCCGCGACCCCCGGGGTCGATTTCGACCCGCTGCGCGGCAGGAACTATTTGCGCTTCTGCTATGCCGGCGCGCGCGAGGAAATGCGCGAAGCCGTTGAGCGCATCGCAAATTGGCTGCGCAAAGGCCCAGTTATGTGAGGCGGATGATGAGCGACGCGCTATTCGAAATTCTGCGCAAGGTGACGACCGCGACGATAACCACCATGCTGCTGAAAAAGGGCATCCGCCGCTGCTGGATGAATGGTCCAAAGCCGCTCGTTCCGCGGGGCGAGCGGTTCGTCGGGCGCGCGTTCACGTTGCGGTTCGTGCCTGTGCGCGAGGACATCGCCACCCCGGAAAGCTGGGGCCATCCGATATCGACGCGCGCGGCGATCGAGGAAATGCCCGAAGGCGCAGTGGTGGTTGCCGACGCCATGGGTGTGCTCAGCGCCGGCATATTTGGTGACATTCTGTGCGCGCGCATGAAAAAGCGAAACGTCGCAGCGCTGGTCACCGACGGCGCCGTCCGCGACCGCGCCGGCGTGTTGATCAGCGCCTTGCCGGTCTGGTGCGCCGGCATCGCGTCGCCGGCGTCCGTCAACGGATTGACCTTTGTCGGCTGGCAGCAGCCGATCGGCTGCGGCGGCTGCGCCATATTTCCCGACGATGTGATCGTGGCCGATGATGATGGCGCGGTCGTCATTCCGCAGGCGATGCTGGAGTTCGTTGCGCATGAGGGGGCGGAGCACGAACTCTACGAAAGCTGGGTATTCAGCGAAGTCGAGAACGGCGTGAAACTGCCGGGGCTTTACCCGCCGAACGATGACGCCAAAGCGCGCTACGCGGCGTGGCGGAAGTCGCGGGCTTGATCATTTAGATCGTCATTGCGCGCTCGGATGTTCTTCATCCTGTCCAAGCTTTTCGGTTTCTTCGCCCTGCCGTCCAACTTCTTGATGGCGATGGGACTGGTCGGTCTCATTCTGCTGTGCACGCGGTTCACGCGGCTCGCCAGTTGGCTGATCGTGACGAGCCTCGTGCTCCTTGCCGTCGCGGGATTGTCGCCGCTCGGCAATGTGCTGATCCTGCCGTTGGAGCAGCGCTTCCCGCCTTGGGACCCTTCTCGCGGGCCGCCCGACGGCATGATCGTTCTCGGCGGTGCCATCTCGCCGGATATCTCGGCAGCGCGTGGCGCGGTGGCACTCGACGAGGCGGCCGAGCGCATCACCGTCGCCGCCGAACTGGCGCGGCGCTATCCGAACGCGCGCATTATTTATTCCGGCGGCACCAACGCCGTGTTGTTCGACGAAGGCGTCGAGGCACCCTTCGCAGTCCGGCAATTGGAGGATCTGGGTGTCGCACGTGACCGCATCACGGCGGAGGAACAATCGCGCAACACCATCGAGAATGCGGTGTTCGCGCGCCTGATTGCCAACCCGCAGCCGGGGCGGCGTTGGCTCTTGGTGACGTCGGCCTACCACATGCCGCGCGCGATGGCGGCATTCAGGGCGGCCGGTTTTCCGGTCGAGGCCTATCCCGTCGACTGGCGTACACGCGGATCTAACGATCTGGTACGGCCATTTGCTTCGCTGAGCGAAGGCCTGCGCCGAACGGACACGGCGGTGCACGAGTGGATCGGTCTTTTTGCCTATCGGCTCACCGGCAAGACGAACTCATTTTTTCCCGCTCCCTGAGCGGCGCGTTCGCGAATGCGGCCGCGGAGCATGCTCCTCGCTGTCCGGCGGGCCGCGGTGACCGCGCCGCGTAGCGGCACGTTCTTGCCCGCACCAGAGCGGTATGCTCATTCTCGTATGCAAGCTGAAAGAGGCGCGCTATGGGGCTCCAACTGGTGATCGGCAACAAGAACTACTCGTCCTGGTCTTTCCGGCCCTGGATAGCCATGAAAGTCGCCGGCATCCCATTTGAGGAAACGCTGATCTCCCTCGATGCGCCTGACTTTAAGGCGCGCGTGACGGCGTTGAGCGGGGCGGGCAGGGTGCCGGTGCTCATCGAAGGCGATACCGCGGTCTGGGAATCGCTGGCGATCCTCGAATATTTGGCCGAGAAATTCCCCGCGGCTGCGTTGTGGCCTGACGACCCGCCGGCGCGCGCTCATGCCCGGGCGATAGCGTCCGAAATGCACGCCGGATTTCAGGCGCTGCGGCGGCAATTGCCGATGAATGTCCGGCGGCCTGTGGCGCCGCAAGCACTCGAGCCCGACGCCGCGACCGAAGTCGCGCGCATCGATGCAATTTGGAACGACTGCCGTGCGCGTTTCGGGACGGCCGGGCCGTTTCTTTATGGTGCATTCGGCGCCGCTGATGCGATGTACGCTCCGGTGGTTTGGCGTTTCCACACTTACGCGGTCGAGGTGAGCGCTACCGCACGCGCCTATATGCGCGCGCTCATGGCGCTGCCGGCATGGAGCGAATGGCGGGAGGCGGCCCGGCGCGAGACCTGGGTGCTTCCGCACGATGAGATCGATTGGCCGGAAGTCAAACGAGAGGAAGGCTAGACCGCGTCGTATCGGTGATGCTGTAGCTCCGCCTCACGTTTCACTCATGACAAGCGGCGATCGCGGTATAAGCTTGCGGCGGCAGCGGATCAGAACAGGGAAAAGCACGAGAGGCACGCCGACACTTGCGGCCAGGCGAATGGGGCTCGCGCTCATCGGTCCTGGGTCGGCGCTGTTGGTGTTGTTGCTCTCATCGCGTGTCTCCGTTGCAGGACCGCCTTTCCTCACAGATGATCCGGTGCCCGTCGAGCCCGGCCGCTGGGAAATCAATAATTATTCGATCGGAACTTTCGCGACCGGCGCTTTCGCCGGTGGACTGCCTGGCATCGACGCCAATTACGGTGCCGTCGAGAATGTTCAGCTTCACTTGCAAGTACCGCTGGCCTTTGCTCGATGGGAGGGAGTTGGTACGCAATTTGGCCCGGGCGATACGGAAATCGGCGTCAAATATCGCTTTCTGAACGCCGAACCCAAGGACTGGTAGCCGCAGATCGGCTTTTACCCGTTTCTGGATTTCCCGACCGGGAACGCAAACCGCGACCTCGGGACGGGAAGCACGCACGTCTTCTTTCCCATCTGGCTGGATAAAGACTTCGGCAGGTGGACGACTTATGGGGGCGGCGGCTACTGGATCAACCCGGGTCCAGGAAACCAGAACTTCTGGTTCGCCGGCTGGGTAATGCAATATCACTTCACCGACGCGCTCGTTCTCGGCGGCGAGCTCTTCCACGAAACGGCGTCGACGACAGGCGGCGCCGGCAGCCCGGGTTATCCGCTCGGCAGCAGGGACAGCACCGGTTTCAACTTCGGCGGCACCTATGATTTCAACAAAACCTACCACCTTTTGTTCTCTGTCGGACGCGGATTGGAAAACGCCGCGACGACCAACGCCTTTTCTTATTACCTCGCGCTGCAACTGACATATTGAAATCTGACTGTGCGTCTCAGCTCACGACGCAGCGCCGGATTCCCCCGGGTGGCTTCCGGCTCGCTGCGGCAGGACGAGGATGCATGCAACGATAAAAGCCGCGATCACCGCCGACGCGATGGGACGGCTCAAGGCCAGTCCGCCTTCACTGACCGGCTTGTCGAGAAAATCACCCGCGGTGGCGCCGAGCGGTCGCGTCAAGATGAACGCAATCCAGAACAGCAGAACGCGCGAAACGTTGGTCCAATAGTACGCCGCCGCAACCACCGCTAGCGCGGCCGCGAATACGAGCGCGCCGCCCTCATAGCCTAGTCCGGTGTCGTCGGCTGTCCAGTCGCCGAGAGCCGTTCCGAGCGTCTGCGAGAGTGTGATTGCGGCCCAGTAGAAAACTTCCACTTGCGGTTTGTTGACTGTCTCCACCGATATGGTGCCGCGCGACCAATACCAGAGCCCGAGCACCGCAATCAGGCAGCAGAACAACAACGACGAGCCGCCGGCATAGCCGATGCCCAGGGAGCGGTCGGCATAATCGGCCATGGTCGTGCCAAACGTCGTCGAGGCCACGATGGTCGCCCAGTACAGGAAAGGATGAAATGTCTTGGCGGCGATCTGAATCGCGACGAGTACGCCCAAACCAGAAAGGAACAGTGCCGTGCCCGCAAGGTATCCCCAATCAAGCGTCATCGTTACGGCGTCGCCGCCGGTCTCGCCGAGTGTGGTGGCGGCGATCTTGATAATCCAGAAGACCAGCGCGACCTCCGGGACTTTGCTCGCCCGATCTCCGGAAGCGGCGCTGGCTGGGGAAGTTCTATTATTCATTTCGTTGCGGGCTGCTGGCGGCAACTCGATCTGGGTGGCTTTTGCACGCGAACGGCAAATTGTTTGATCCAAAGGGGAGCGGGACGGAAGCTAAGCCTTGCCCCACTCTAGGTCGGATAATCGGGCAAATCGATCGCGTCGCGGATGAGGGGCCCCATCGTCAGATCGGCGACAAAAGGAAGGGCAAGCGCTTTCGTGACTTGGTTGCGCACGAAGAGACCGAATTGCGTTCTCGGTGCGAACGAGCGAGCGAATTGCTCCGCGGCCTTTTGCTTACTCGTCATGAACGGCAGCAGTAAGTGCTCATAGCGATCAAACGCCGTTTGCCATCGGCCGCCGGCCGCAGCCAGCTCTCCGGCAAGTACATAGGCTCCGATCATGGCGAGGGCCGAGCCTTGGCCGGCCAAGAGCGACGGACAAAATGCAGCATCGCCGACAAGCGCGACACGCCGGCGCGACCACGCATTCATGCGAATTTGGCTGACGGAATCGAAATAAAGATCATCGCAATCATCGAGGGCAGCGAGCATTTGACGGCATTCCCAACCGGCCCGATCGAATTCGGCATGGAGCCGCGCCTTCTGCGAAGGCGCATCGCGCGATGCGATAGGCAAGGGCTGATCGGTCGCAAACACCAGCAAGAATAACGTGCGATCTTCCCGCATCGCAAACCGGGCGACTTGTTTGCCGGGAAGTTCATAGCTGACATAAACGCGCTCGTCCCGGTTTGGGTAACCTTTGACCTCGAAAGCGGCCACGTAGTAACCCAGAAATTTCTCGAATTGGTCTTGGCTCCCGAACACCAATTTGCGGACGGCGGAATGCAGCCCGTCGGCGCCGATCACGAAGTCGAAGTGCCGCGCCGGCGCGTGGGCGAATTCGACGTGTACGCCGTCCTCGTCCTGTCTGATGCCTGCAACGCCATCGCCGAAGATCGTTTCGAAACTGTGCTCGATCTTCTGGTAAATCAACTTAGCCAGATCGGCGCGCGCAATGCTGACATACCGCCCGCCGGTGAGCTTTCGAAAGACGTCAACGCCGAAACCGCCGACGCGCTTGCCTTTCGTATCGACGATGCGTAGTTCGCGGACGTCATACCCTTCCTTCCTAAGTTCGGGTACGAGGCCCATTCGCTCGGCGATGTCGTAACCGCGGCCCCAGAAATCGATGATATAGCCGCCGGTACGAGGCCGCGCAGCGCGCTCAACGAGGGTCGGCGCTAGGCCGAATTGACCCAGCCAGTAGGCGAGCGTCGCGCCGGCGATGCCGATACCGGATATGAGCACGGTTTGCTGGCGCACGCCCCCAGGCCTTCACTCATGGGCGATCCCTTGGAGCCTATAAGGGGCCGTGTCTTTGGGAAGCCCATAAGGCCGCGGCGATTTGCTGCAGTTCGAGAAGCAACGGCCGCTGATAGGCGATAATCTTCGTCGTCGCGACCGGGGGCGTGAAATAGGCGATGCGGTCGATCTCAGGAAAGCTTTTCCGCTTTCCCGATTTCGGCGGCCACTCGATCTCGAACGTGTTGCTGGCGAATCCGGTCAGATCAAAATCCGCCTCGAAAGCCCAGGCGTGCACGACCTTGCCGCTGGTCTGCTTGACCGGCGTCAGCGCAATGAAGTCACCCGCGGCGGTGAGGTTCGTCTCTTCGCTAAATTCGCGCAACGCGGTGGCGAGGAGATCAACGCCGGGTTCGACGAGGCCCTTCGGGATCGTCCATGCCCCATCGTCTTTCTTGGCCCAGAACGGGCCGCCCGGATGGGCGAGCAGGACCTCAAGCTCATTCCGGCGGCGAAACGCGAGGAGACCGGCGCTAATTTCTGCCCTGCGGCGCATCGACGTACTTTAACGCTAAAACTGCGGCTCTCTACCGCAGGGCTTTGCTAAACAAGTCTTGCCAAATGGGCTACTGTCTGCATGATTTTGTCACGATTGCGCCCACAATACCGGCCTCCTCGCCCCATGCTCTCTGAGCGCCGCGGTGAGGCATTGGTTCATTTTCTGCACGGGAGCCAAACGCCAATGCGATATCGATTTGTCGCCGCTGTTGCCTTTGCCGCTGTCGCGGCTCTGTTTGCGCCTATCGCCCACGCCGAAGACGCCCCCAAGGACGTCAAGGGCCTTTATCTGATGAGCGACTTTCCGGCGGTGACGCTGCGGCCGGGGGAGACCTCTTCCATCAGTCTGCGCCTGCGCAACTACAACCTGCCGCCGGAACGTCTGGCGCTGTCGGTTTCGGGTGTGCCTGCGGGGTGGACCGCGACGCTGATGGGCGGCGGCCAGCCGGTCGCCGCCGCCATGCCGGCGACGGATGCCAGCGTGTCGCTCGAATTGCGGCTTGATGTCCCGAAGACAGCCGCCATCGGTACACAGACCCTGACGGTCACTGCGACTGGCGGCTCGACGAACGCGGAGCTGCCAATCGCAGTCACGCTCGCCAAGGATCTGCCGGCCAAGCTGACGCTGACGCCGCAGCTTCCCGAACTGCGCGGCACATCGCGGTCGAGCTTCGAATATCAGCTCGGCATCAAGAACGACAGCGGCAAGAAGCTCACCGTAAGCCTCGCCGCCCAGGCGCCGCAGAATTTCGACGCCTCGTTCACCGAAAACTACGGCAGCCAGGAGCTCAACGCTGTGCCGGTCGATCCCGGCCAGACCAAAGACGTGAAGCTCAAGGTGCGGCCGCCGAATACTGCAGCCGCCGGAAGCTATAAGATCGTGGCCCGGATTGGCGCCGAGGACGCCTCGGCGACCGCCGACCTCACGCTCGACATCACCGGCCAGCCGAAGCTCGATGTCAGCGGCCGCGAAGGCCTCGTCTCGACCCGCGCTTCAGCCGGCAAAGAGACAACGGTGCCGGTCGTCATCACCAATAGCGGCACCGCGCCGGCAGATGACGTCGAGTTAAGCGGCTCGGCGCCGAGCGGATGGAAAATCACCTTCGATCCGAAGACGGTCGATCACATCGCGCCAAACGAGAACAAAGAAGTGCAGGCGCTGATCACGCCCACGGAAAAGGCGATCGCCGGCGACTACGTGACGACGATTCGGGCCTCCGCCCGCGGCGAGTCCGCGTCCACTACCTTCCGCGTCACGGTGACCACCTCGACGATGTGGGGGATCGCCGGTGTCGGCATCATCGGCGTCGCGCTGCTCGTCATGGTCGGGGCAGTGGCAAGGTTCGGCCGCCGATGAACGAGGACACCGTCATCGAGGCGAAGGGCCTCACCAAGAAGTACGGGGCCGCGACGGCCGTCGATCACATCTCGTTCAGCGTCGGGCGTGGGGAGATCTTCGGGTTGCTCGGGCCAAACGGCGCCGGCAAGACCACGACCATCCTGATGTTGCTCGGCCTCACCGAGATTTCCGCAGGTGAGGTGCGGGTGCTCGGCTTCGATCCGGCGCGCGAACCGCTCTCGGTCAAGCGCCGGGTCGGTTATCTGCCCGACACGGTCGGGTTCTATGATCAGCTCACCGCCGCCGACAATCTGCGTTACACCGCTCGCTTGATCGGGTTCAAAAAGAACGAACGGGAAAATAGGATCGCGGACGCGCTCGATCGCGTTGGCCTTGGCGAGTTTGCCGATAAACGCGTCGGCACTTTCTCCCGCGGCATGCGCCAGCGTCTTGGCCTTGCTGAGATTCTGATGAAGGGCGCACAAATCGCCATCCTCGACGAGCCGACATCCGGGCTCGACCCGCATGCCACTTCGGAATTGCTTGGCATCATCCGCGGCTTCAAAGCGGACGGTGTTTCGGTCCTGCTGTCCTCGCACTTGCTTGAGCGCGTGCAAAGCGTGTGCGATCGGGTCGCGCTGTTTTCGGGCGGCCATATCGCGCTGATGGGTACGGTGGCCGAGCTAGGCCGTGAGGTCTTGGGCGGCGGCTATGTCGTCGATATCGAGGCTGACGGTGCCGGCCTCGCCGAGCGGCTGGCGCTGATCCCAGGCGTCAGCGGGGTCGAGCGAACCGGCATCGGCAAGCTGCGCTTGCACGCCGATCGCGACGTCCGTCCTGAAGCCGCCGTCGAGGTGGTCGCGATGCAGGGCCGGCTCAAATATCTCGGCGTCCAGGAGCCGAGCCTCGACGCCATCTACACCCGCTATTTCGAATCCAGGCCCGACGAGGAAATGGCCATGAAGGAAGGAACGCGCCATGCGGCGTGAGGGCTCGGCCTTCGCGGGCCTCGGCGTGGTCACGCTCAAGGAGCTGTCGGACCACCTCACCAGCATCCGCATGCGTGTGCTCGAGTGGCTCGTGGTGCTGGTGGCGCTCGCGGCGCTCTATGGCGCCATCCAGCAAATCAAGGAGACCACGGCGGAGGATCCGTTCCTGTTTCTCCGCCTGTTCACCACCTCGCGCGAACCGCTGCCCTCGTTTGTTTCCTTCATTTCTTTCCTCGTGCCGCTGATGGCCATCGGGCTCGGCTTCGACGCGGTCAACAGCGAGTACAACCGGCGCACGCTGTCGCGAATCCTTTCCCAGCCGATCTATCGGGATGCGCTTCTGTTCGGCAAATTTCTTGCAGGGCTCATGACGCTGGCGATCAGTCTGATCACGCTTTGGCTGTTGGTGATCGGGCTCGGACTGCTGCTGATCGGAATCCCCCCAGGCGCCGAAGAAATCGGCCGCAGTTTTCTTTTTCTTCTGGTGACGATCATCTATGCCGGCGTATGGCTCGCGCTGGCGCTGCTGTTCTCGATCGTGTTCCGCTCGGCCGCGACCGCAGCCCTCGTCACCCTTGGTCTGTGGCTGTTCATTACCTTCATCTGGCCGGTGCTCGCCGGCGCCGTGGCGCAGATCATCGCGCCGCCGGACCCGCGCTACATCGCGCTCGGCTTGCCGACACCGGCGACCACGCAAGCGGAACAGATCTTGGCACGGCTGTCGCCATCGACTCTGTTCGCCGAAACCGTGGTGGCGCTGCTTGATCCGACGACGCGTTCGCTGGGTCCGATCTATCTGAGCCAGCTCCAGGGCGCCGTGCTCGGTGCGCCGCTGCCGATTGGCGAAAGCATGCTGATCGCCTGGCCGCAGACCGTCGGCATGATCGCGAGCGCCATCCTGCTGTTCGTGATTGGCTACGTGATCTTCCAGCGTCAGGAAGTGCGCGCCTAGCGCCGACGTGATCCGGTAAGACAAAAAGAAAATGAGGGCGGCTGTCGTGCCGCCCTCATTTTTTCGAGATCTCCGCCGATCAGCTAGACGTTGACGACGGCCACGATCCTCATGCCGCGGGGGTTAACAATCACCACTTCGTCCTGGTAGACGAAATAGAGAAAGCCGCGCCACGCCGGCTCGATGTGCACCAGGGTCTCCGGCACCGGCACGACGTGGATGCTGCCGCGCGGTATCACCGTTCCGACGGCCACGTCGAAGTTCACGTTGCCGACGCGCGGGGCGCCGCGTCCCTCGATCACGGTGGTGCGGATCTGGGTGCGCTGCTCGTCGTTGAGCTGCACGTTCATACCGGAGGCGTTGCCCTGCAGGCCCTCGAAGCCGTTGCGCTGCCGCTCGGCGGTATTCGGCATCCCGTTGCGCTGTCCCTGCGCGGTGTTTTCGCGGTCGGTACGACCCTGCTCCTGCGCAGTCGTACGCGCTTTCGTGCCTTCATGCCGGGCCATTGCGCCTTCCTTGCGCCGGTCCATTTGCGAATTGACCTTTGCAGACTTGTTGGAACGATTCGGTTCCGTCTGCCGGCCTAACTTTTGGGCGTTCGGACCGGCTTTGCGGGTTTGTTCCTCGGCGCTCCGGTCCATTTTGCCGTTGGTCCGATTTTGCTCTTGAGCGCTTTGGCCCATTTTGCCGGTAGCGGGGCCCTTATTCATCTGCTGTGTGGCGGCATGCGGCTGCTTGCCTTGCATGCTGTTTTGATCTTTTTGCTGTTCCTGGGCCGAGGCAAAACCTGTCCCGGCGATAAGCGCCAGGGCGGCAACGCCGGCCAGGAGAGTGTTTCGTTCGATCCTCATTCGGCTGTCTCCTCTCGATTGCAATCGGTGAATTTGGAACGTCCAATACGGTCCTTTGGGCGAACGCGGGTTCGGCAGGAAAGTTTCGGTTCCATGTGATAATTTGCCCGCGCTAATGACGCCGTGCGTCGGCATGTCAACAAACGCAGCGGGTTGCGTGAAGTCTGACTATTTGTTCATGTCGCCGGCGTGCATTGATAAATTCGAAATCGACCAGGGGGGCTCGTGACTGCAATCAAATCCACTATCGATACCGTGTCGCCGGAGTTCCGCGCCAACCAGGCGGCGATGCGCGCTCTGATCGCGGAACTGCAGGAGCGGCGCCAGGAAGCTGCCGAGGGTGGTCCGCCGCGCGCCCGCGAACGCCATCTTTCGCGCGGAAAGCTTTTGCCGCGCGAGCGCGTGATGACACTCTTGGATGCGGGCGCGCCATTCCTCGAATTATCGCCGCTCGCCGCCAACGGCATGTACGAGGATTCGATTCACGCCGCCGGCATCATCACCGGCATCGGCCGCGTTGCCGGGCGCGAATGCGTCATCGTCTGCAACGACTCCACGATCAAGGGCGGCACCTACTATCCGATGACGGTGAAGAAGCACGTGCGTGCGCAGGAGGTGGCGCGAGAAAACCGCCTGCCTTGCATTTATCTCGTCGATTCCGGCGGCGCCAACCTGCCGCACTGGACCGACGTGTTCCCCGACCGCGAGCATTTTGGCCGCATCTTTTACAATCAGGCGACGATGTCGGCTGCCGGCATCGCCCAGATCGCCGTGGTCATGGGCTCGTGCACTGCGGGGGGCGCCTATCTGCCGGCCATGTCGGACGAGACCATCATTGTGCGCAACCAGGGCACCATTTTTCTCGGCGGCCCGCCGCTGGTGAAGGCCGCAACCGGCGAAGTGGTCACGGCCGAAGAGCTTGGTGGCGCCGATGTGCACGCGAAAAAATCCGGCGTCGCCGATTACTACGCCGAGAACGACCGCCATGCGCTGGCGCTCTGCCGCCGCATCGTCGCTGGCTTGAACACGAAAAAGTCGATCGATATCCCCCTGGCGAAGCCGGCCGAGCCGAAACACGATCCGGAAGAGCTTGACGGCATCGTGCCGGTCGATCTGAAAAAACAATACGACGTGCACGAGGTAATCGCGCGCCTGGTGGACGGCTCCGAGTTCGACGAGTTCAAGGCGCTCTACGGCACCACGCTGGTCACCGGCTTCGCGCATATTCACGGCATTCCGGTCGGCATTCTGGGCAATAACGGGATTTTGTTTTCGGAAAGCGCACGCAAGGCTGCGCACTTCATCGAGCTTTGCTGCCAGCGCCGCATTCCGCTTCTTTTCTTGCAGAACATCGTCGGCTTCATGGTCGGACGCGATTATGAGGCCGGCGGCATCGCCAAGGATGGCGCCAAGATGGTGATGGCGGTCGCCTGCGCGCAAGTGCCGAAGATTACTCTCGTGATCGGTGGATCTTATGGCGCCGGCAATTACGGCATGTGCGGCCGCGGCTACAGCCCGCGGTTTTTGTTTACCTGGCCTAACGCGCGCGTGTCGCTCATGGGCTCGGAGCAGGCCGCCAGCGTTTTGGCTACCGTCAGGCGCGACAATATCGAAGCCGCGGGTGAGACTTGGTCTACGGAAGCGGAGGAGAAGTTCAAACAGCCGATCCGCGACCAGTTCGATATGGAAAGTAATCCCTATTACGCCACCGCGCGGCTCTGGGACGATGGCATCATCACGCCGGCGGAAACGCGACGGGTGCTGGCGTTATGCTTTTCGGCGGCTCTGAACGCGCCAATCCCGGAGACGAAGTTCGGAGTATTTCGGATGTAATGATGTGAGGGACTTTATACATCGGTGTTCATCATACATCGGTGTTCATCCTGGATTGTCACGCCTTTTTCCGCTTCTTCTCCGGCAGTTTCGCCACTTTGCGGAGCGCCGCGTTGATGCGGCTCTGCCAGCCGCGACCGCTGCGGCGGAAATGCGCGACCACGTCGGGATCAAGCCGCAGGCTGACGGGTCGCTTCGGATTCTTCGATTTTGGCCGGCCGCGGGGACCGTGCGGGAGGGGCTCGCCGCCTCTGTGCCAAACGCCGCGGGCAAAATCCTCGTCGGTCAGCTCTGGAATTTCGTCGTAGTCCTCCTGGCGCAACTGATAAGCATCAACTGCTTTCAAATCGCTTTTGATAGCGCGCCTTTTCTCGCTCATTGGCTTTCCTCATCGAGATGATGCGTCGATCGTTTCCGCGCGGCGTCCAGCACACGATTACCATCCGGGTACCCAGATAGCCGACGGTATTGATGCGCGGCTCTCCGTAGTCCCGTCGCAAATCGGGAATGTCGATCGTCGTTCCAGAGAACCGTCCCGGCGTCGTCAATCGAGCCTGCGCTTGCGCAATGTCCAGTCGCGCTTTGCCGGATCGTAGGTGATCGCCATCCTGAATTAATGTATATACGATAAACTACGACCTGGAGCAATACGACCTGGAGCAACAGGAGCAGCAGCAAAATCATGCCCAAGACCATCGAGCACGTTCACTGGCCGGATGCGCCGGATCTGTGGATGCCCTACGCGCCGGCGATCAAGGTCAAAGGCGGCACGACCGTCTATCTCGCCGGTGTCACCGCCGCGCCGGTCTATCATCATCATCCGCACCGGCCGGAGGAGTTCGATGCCATGCCGCGCGATATGGCCGGGCAGGCGCGAGCGGCGCTGGAAAACCTCAAGCGCGGGCTCGAAGCTGTCGGCGCTGCGTTCGGTGACGTCGTCACCGCCGACCGGTTTGTGACTGACTTGTCCGACCAGGATGCGCTCAACCGCGTCTGGGGCGAGTATTTCCGCGACGCCAAGCCCGCCACGACAACGGTGCAGGTTGTGCGGCTCGCCACCGATCCGCGCTGCCTTGTCGAAATCAACGCGATCGCCGTGGTCGATTGAACGGCGTCTGCTAAACTCAAGGGCGTAAAGCGGGAGGGCCGCATGGCTGAGCTATCCTATCGAACCGCGCTCATTGTCGGGGTCGGAGCCGGGCTTTCCGCCTCAGTGGCGCGGACTTTTACCAAAGCCGGCATGAAGGTCGCACTGGCGGCCCGGCGCGCCGCCGATCTGACGGCGCTCGCCAGGGAGATCGGCGGCAAGGCTTTCGCCTGTGACGCAACCAAGCCGGCCGAGGTGGCCAAGCTCTTTGCCGACGTCGAAGCGGCCTTCGGCACGCCTGACGTACTTGTCTACAATGCGAGCTATCGCACGCGCGGCCCGTTCGTCGAACTCGTTCCGGCCGAGGTGGAAAAATCGCTGATCGTCACTGCATTCGGCGCCTTCCTGGTGGCGCAGGAAGCTGCCAAGCGCATGCTGCCGCACAAACACGGCGCGATCCTGTTCACCGGCGCGTCCGCCAGCGTGAAGGGCTATGCACAATCGGCGCCCTTCGCCATGGGAAAGTTCGCCCTGCGCGGGCTGGCACAGAGCCTGGCACGCGAACTGCAGCCGCAAGGCATTCACGTGGCCCATGTTGTGATCGACGGCGGCATTCGCAGCGCCAGCCGGACCGAGCCGCCGGACAAGCCCGACAGCATGCTTGATCCTGACGCCATTGCGCAGACTTATCTCGATCTTCTGAAGCAGCATCGCAGCGCCTGGGCCTGGGAGATCGAGTTGCGGCCCTGGGTGGAGCGGTTTTGAATTCGGCCGCAGGGTCCGGCTATAATCGCCCCATGCCGGGAATGATCGCCAAAGCGGCGGTGTTGTGTTCGCTTGTGCTCATTGTTGCTATGGCGGGCGCGCAGGCGCAGACGCAGACGCCTCGGCACAAGCGCGGACAAACGTCCGCCGAACCGGCAATCCCTGCCGTGCCGGTCGATAAGCGCGACAGCGTCGTGTCGGCGCCCGGCGCATTCAGCGGCCGACCCTACTGGCTCGCGCTCGCCCAATGCGGCGGAATCTACTTCAAACTGAATATTCTCTACACCGACGCCGCAGTGCACGCCCGCGTCGTCAAACCGGACCCCAGAGCCAACGCCGAATTCACCAGGAAGCTCAACGAAGCGATCCGGACGGCGACCACTTATTTCGACGGCGCCGAACATTTTTTGATGAGCGAGCGCGGACTCGAACGCGCCGATGCGGTTCTCACCTATGACGGACAATCACGCGCGGCGGGCGAGCGACTTAAGACCATGGACGCTGCGCTCGCGGCGGCAAAAGCCTGCCCTGCGCTTTATCAGGCTTGCCAGGACGCGTTTTCGAAGCAGTGCAACGAGCCGCTGACGCCGCTGAGCTGAAGAATGATAAAGAGTCAGACGAATTTGGGCATTGCAGGCGGCCGCGACCGGTGCGGCGAGGGAAGCTCATGAGGTCGATGTTTGTAACCATTGTCGCAATGGCGCTGGTGCCGGCGTGCAGTGCGAGCGCTCAGGAAGCCGCGGCACCGCCCAAGATCAGCGACATCATGGCGCATCAGCAACAGCGCCACATCAAGCTTGGTTCGCCGGCCAAAGCGGCAATTGGCCGCTCGCCGATTATGAAATCGACGCGCTGAAAGACGGATTTGACGACCTGAGGGTTGAACCCTGCCACGGTAGATCAACGTCAGTCCATGACGTTGTATGATACGCGCTGGCCAGACGGCAGCCGGGTGAAACCGCCGGACGATGCCAGCAGGTGAGCCTCGGCCTCGCGAGGCGGGTTCGCCTTCGCAGCCTTGGCCTTCTCACTGGCGGACACGTAAGGCTTGGACGCCAGTTCGATTGTCAGGGTGAGAAGGTTGCCCTTCAGTTCGGTATGCTTAATCATAACGTCGAGCAGCTTGGCGGCGACACCGTGGAGAAAGCCGTAGGAGCCCGGATTGCTGCGCTCGAAAAGGCAGTCGAGGCCAAGGATCGCGCGGCATTCACGAGTGCCTACGATAAGCTCAGCGCCGGCTGCAACACCTGCCACCGGGCGCTTGATCATGCGTTCATCGTCATCCAGCGCCCGACATCGTTGCCCTACGCCGATCAGATTTTTGCACCGCAGAAATAGAGTGAGCCGCGTCAACGCGCCGCGGCGCGCGGGCATACGAGCGGCGCATTTTGCACCGATATGTAAGTGCTTGATCGTGTTTGTTTTGCAAACGGGAGGTCCACCATGACCTATCGCGTCTATTCCGGCCCGCGCGGCTCGCAGTCGATCTCGCCGCTGGAGAAGGATCGCCACCTGTTCAAGGAGTTTAACGTCCTTGATGAGGCCATGAGCTGGGCCCGTCACATCAATGCCAGCGGCCGCGTTGCCTTGCTGATCGAAGGCGATGACGGAACGCGGTTGACCAAGCAGCAGATCGTGACGGCTTTGAAGAATCCCGAGACGATCGAGTCGCACCACGACGCGGCGTGAGGCCTCATTCTCGCTCATTGGCAAGTGACAAAGTGGCCAGCTCCCCGAGATTGGAGATTTCGCGCAGCGGCGCGAGGTCCGCATATTCGTCCGGCAGGCGCGCGCGATTGACCCAGAACGGGCGAAAGCCGAACGAAGCAGCGCCCATAACGTCCCAGCGATTCGACGAGACGAACGCGACCTCCTTGGGCGCCACGCCGAGGCCGTCGGTCACCAGGGCGTAGACTTCGGGCCGCGGCTTGTACGCGCGCACAGCCACGACAGAGAGTACGGCGTCAAGCAGTCCGGTGAGGCCGGCCGCTTCGACGGCGGCTGCCAGCATAGGCGGCGAGCCGTTCGAGAGGATGGCAAGGCGTGCGCCGCGCGCCTTGAGATCGGTCAGCGCCGGGCGCGCATCGGCAAAAGCCTCGAGCCGGAGATAAGCGTCCAGCAGTTGCGGCCGCAGCGCGCGGTCGACCGAAGGCACGCGTGCGAGCGCATAGTCGAGGGCGCGCTCGGTCAGCGTCCAAAAATCAACGTAGTGCCCCGCAAGCGTCAACGTCCACGTGTATTCGAGCTGCTTGGTTCGCCAGATCTCGGAGAACCGTTCCGCTTCGGGACCGGCCGGAGCGCGGTGGCGCGCGATGGCCGCATGGACGTCGAACAGCGTGCCGTAGGCATCGAAGACATAGGTGCTCAACATGCCCGATCTCCTGAAGTAACCATGGTGACAAAGGCCGTGTCGCCGGGACAATAGGCCGATACAAGGAATGATTCGATGAGCCGGCCCGTTACCTGGTCGAAGACGGTGACGTTTTTCGAGGACGACTGGCATGAGGGCAACGTGCCGATCATGGGCGTGCGCACCCACGCGGCTTGGCTCTGCACCTCGGTGTTCGACGGGGCGCGCGCCTTCGAGGGCACCGCTCCGGACGTCGATCGGCACTGTGCGCGCATTAACGAATCCGCCAAGACCATGAGTCTGAAGCCCATCGTGACGGTGGAGACTTGGCTCGGGCTGGTGCGCGAGGGTTTGAAGCGGTTCGATCGCGATGCCGAGCTTTATATTCGGCCAATGTACTGGCCGGAGGATGCGGCCACGGGCGCAGTGCGGCCGGATCCCGAAACCACGCGCTGGTGCTTGACGCTTTACGTTTCGCCGTTACCGAAGCCGACAGGCACGGCCATCACGCTGTCGCCATACCGCCGCCCGACCCGCGAAACGGCTCCGGTCGACGCCAAGGCCGGTTGCCTCTACCCCAACAACGCACGCGCCATGACCGAAGCGCGCGCGCGCGGCTTCGACAATTGTCTGATGTGCGACATGCTCGGCAACGTCGCCGAACTCGCCACCGCCAATATCTTCATGGCCAAAGATGGTGTGGTCTTCACGCCGGCTTTCAACGGGACTTTTCTTGCCGGCATTACGCGGGCGCGGGTGATCGGGCTGTTGCGCGACGCCGGTGTTACGGTGGTTGAGACGACGCTGCGCTATTCAGATTTTCAATCGGCCGACGAGATTTTCTCTACCGGCAACTACACCAAGGTGTCGCCAGTCGTCCGTATTGACGAACGAAACTTGCAGCCTGGCCCGTTCTACCGTCGCGCCCGCGAGCTGTATTGGAAGTTTGCGCACGCGACGAGCAAACCGTAACTCTTTACGCGTCAGGACCCTTCACGGTCAGCAGCGTCGGGATCGAGCGGCCGCGAATGTCGTAGACGCGGGCATAGACCACGCCGTCGCGCACAATATCAAAGAGGATTGGTGCATCGAGTTTGGCGCAGTAGAACTCGCCAAGCACCATGGCGAAGTCGGCGCCTTTTGGGTCCCAAATGGCCGAATATTGCGGACCCAGCGCCACCACGGCCGCCGGATGGGGTCCGCAGACCGCGACCTTCCACTTTCCGTCCTTTGGCATCTCGCCGCGTTGCGCGAGGACCGTCCGTAATTCCAGCGACGCTTGCCGTATCGACAATCCCCAGTAATCGATCATGTAAGAGGAGCGCGCACCCGCCACGCCACCGGCGATGCGGTTGAAGTGCGTGTACTCGTAAGGGTGCAGCCGCACCATCTCGATAATCGGGGAGACCAACCCCGCGAGGAGGATGACGGCGCCCGCCGCCGTGGCGGCGCTGCCGTATCGCTCCAGCCGTCGCGCAATCCATGCCGCCGCAAGCCCGCCGAGCACGGCGAGCGGCGGGGTCAAGAACACAAAATGGCGAATGCCGTTATACATGGCCGGTCGCGTTGCGACCGTCACGAGAAGCGGGAGCAGGACGGCGAGGACAACGGCCAAGATCGCGGCGCGGCGCCCAGCGAAGGCGTCGGCACGCCCCGGTTCGCCCCGTGCGGCCACGACGAGCGCGCCGGCTGTTCCGCACACTCCCAATGCCAGCATGAGCTCGGGCAGAGTAAGCGCCGCGAGCATCGGCACATAACTGCGCGGCATATCGGGAACCAGGATCAACCGGCCGTCAAACAATTCGCGCCAAGGCCGTTCGAAGAAGTTGGAAAAGTATTCGACGGCGCGAAAGGGATTAAACGGCGACACTACCGACCAGGGCCAGACGAGGCCCATGACCAGATAGGCGAGGATGCCGCCGGGAATGAACGGCACGAGGAAGCGGCGGCATTCGTCGAGGGCCGGTTTCCATCCCGAGTTCGCGCGCCCTGATGCTAATGACGAACAGAAGCGGCACCAGTCCGTTCAACAGGGCAAAGCCACCCATGACACGCGAGCCGACCGCGAGACCGACGCCGATGCTGCAGAGCGCCACGGTCTGCGGCGTGGCATGCGGATATTCCTCAAATGCGCGCACGATGCCAAGAAGCGCGATCGCCATGGCCACCGCGAACGGCGCATCCTTGGCATTCATGAACATGTGGCCGTAATAGAGCGGGCAGGTGGCGAGGAGGACGAGTGCGATCAGGCCGGCGAATGGGCCGCCCAGCCGGCGCGCGAGCCGCCAGGTTACGAACAGGCCAACGAGACCAACCGCGGCGCCCACAAGTCGCCGCGTTTCGAACAGGTCGAACGGCAAGACCTTTGCGGCGAGCGTGGCAAGAAGATCGAACCCGCCCCCATACATGTAAAGATTGACGAACGAGAGCGCGCGTTTGTCGGCGAATCCCGACCCATAAAGCGAAACCAGCATGTCGCCGTACTGGGAATGCGTGTAGTCGTCCCAGCCAAGGCCGTAGTCGCGAAAGGTGAGGGCGGCGATCGCGGCAACAACAATGAGAGCGCCGATCGCGAGCGCATCGAGTAGCCGCGTCCGGACAACGGCGTCCGCAGGTGAGCGGATGAACTTTGCCGCAGCCAAAGACGCGATCGGACCGATAGAGGATGAGTGTTTAGTCGTGAGATTCAGCAAATGATTCTCATTGCATCCCGGGCAATGTCTCACTGTGCCGATCGACGAGGTGGTTTCGCGGCGTTGCTTGCAAAAGCGGGACCGAAAGGTCCCGCTTTCTTACGCTCGTCGCCGTGAGGCGCGCTACTTTATCGCTGCTTCGTACATTTCGGCCACGTAGTCCCAATTGACCAGGTGATCGAGGAAGGCTTTGAGGTAGTCGGGCCGGCGGTTGCGATAATCGATGTAGTAGGAATGCTCCCATACGTCACAGCCGAGTATGGGCTTGGCGCCGTGCACGAGCGGATTTTCGCCATTCGGTGTCTTCGTCACCGTAATCTTGCCGTCCTTCACGGCCAGCCAGCACCAGCCTGAGCCGAACTGGGTCACGCCGGCCTGGGCAAAATCCTCTTTCATCTTGGCAAGCGGGCCGATGTCGCTGGTAATCTGCTTCTCGAGCTTGCCGGGCAGTTTGTCGCCGCCGCCACCCTTCTTCATCCATTTCCAGAAGTGGATGTGGTTGTAGTGCTGGCCGGCATTGTTGAAGAGGCCCTGGTTCTTGCCAAACGTACCGATAACCACCTCTTCGACGGGCTTGTTCTCCCACTCGGTGCCTTTGGCCAGATTGTTGCCATTGGTCACGTAAGCTTGGTGATGCTTGTCGTGATGGTATTCGAGAGTCTCGCGCGACATGTGCGGGGTTAAGGCGTCATACGGATAAGGCAGGTCTGGTAGGGTGAATGCCATTGGTCTGCTCCTCAATGTAAATTCGGAAACGGTGGCGCGGGACGGATGCGTATCGGTAAAACGATCCAGCTGGGACAAGGTTTCCCTTAGATAGGCCCAAGCAGAGGGTTTCGGCAATGTCCGCGGCGATGAGCCGACCGCGCTAAGCCGGTCGAAGGCGGGCTGCATCCGATTTCCCAAGCCGAGTAAGGTATTACCGGCCTTGCCTAAGGCCCAAGGTTGCCGCGGATCCAGAATGCTTCGACCAGATGTACCCGCCAGAGAGCCGGATATACGATATGGGCATTAAGTCCTTGCGATGTCGCGAGTTGGCGACCAAAATATAATTTTCGTTATCGTCGCCGGCGTTTGATCGGGGCGGAAGGGACAGGCGCGATGTCGCTGTTTTTATTGATTTTGGGCGTGGTGACGACCGCCGCGGGCTTGGGCTTGGTGGTGTCGGGCCTGACGATTCACGACGGCGCGTTCGATACCGACGTTGTTACCCCCGGCACGATCGCGGCTGTCGGCGGGCTGATCCTGGTCGGCATAGGGCTTACGGTGCATGAGTTGCGTCGCATCGAACGCGCACTCGCCGCACGGCCAATGCCGCGTCCTGCCCGTCCCGGTGACGCTCCTGTCATGCCTGTCGGAGCCACAGCTGAGCCGCCGGAGCCAGCAGTGCGCATTCCAGTCCCGCCCACGCCGCAAGCCGCTCCTGGTCCTCCGCCATTACCCGCCGGTGCGAGCGTTATGCCGGTGCCGGCCGAGGATTCGGCAGTCGAGCGCCTGCGCGCGAAATTTCCCACCCTGGCGCGGCTCGAAAGTGCTCCGGCTCATGAAGGGGCCAACGTATCGTTGATGCCCCGGGCGCCTGCCCGCGCAGAAGACAGCGGTGAGGCGAAAGACACGGGGACTGCCGGTCCTGCCGCGGCCGCGCCGGCGCGCTTTCCGCGGCCCGCGGCAAAATCTGGTCTGTCGACCTCGCCGGAGATAGCGAAACGCTCGGTGTTCAGCGCGGTCTGGCCGGTACGTGGGGACGCTCAGCCAGCGTCCGCCCACCTTGTCGCCGCGCCGCCGCCGACACCGGCCGAGTTGGTCCCCAGCGAAGCGGCTGCCGGTGCCGCGACCCCTGACCCTGAAGCGGCGGCACCGGTTTCGATCCTCAAATCAGGCGTGATCGAAGGTATGGCGTACACCCTTTATTCGGATGGATCGATCGCGGCGGAGCTTCCGCAAGGGACCCTGCGCTTCGGCTCGATTGCCGCGCTGCGCGATCACATTGAGAACAACGCCTAGCGTCCGGCTCCGTTTTCGAATGCCGGAGCACAGCGATCTCTACTTCCCGCCGGGGTTGAATGGATCGTTTTTGCATGTTTGGATGGTTACCAATGTAAACTAACCTAGCCGAATGTCCACTTCTATACATTGGCAAATATATTTTTGCGGTATTCGTGGCTGACCGAGACAGTTCCAAGTTTTGTTGGCTTTAATTCTCAAAGTGTCATATGTTTGGAAGTGTTCGCAAGAACAATCGAGTTGGGGCGACTACTCTTGAGAGAATCATGCCTGACATGGCTGAAAATCCCGGCGAGAGCAGTTACATTCAGCTGGCCGCAAATATTGTCTCCGCCTATGTGAGCAATAATCCAGTTGCGACCGCCGACATACCGAACTTGATCGCCCAAGTGTACGCCGCGTTGATGCGGATCTCAGGCGGCCAAGCCACGACGCCGACGGAACCGCTCAAGCCGGCGGTTCCGGTCAAGCGTTCCATTACCGCCGAATACATTGTGTGCCTCGAGGACGGCAAAAAGTTCAAATCGCTAAAGCGTCATTTGCGCACGCAATACGATATGACGCCGGAACAATACCGCGAGAAATGGGCGTTGGCGCCCGATTATCCCATGGTTGCACCCAACTACGCGGCGGCGCGATCGCAGCTCGCCAAACAAATGGGGCTCGGTCAGCAACGGCGGCGTCGCCGGGAGCGCGGTTGATTATTATTTGCGCGTGACGCAAGTCAACGCTGCAGGACGCCGATCACGCGGTTCGCGAAGCTCAGCCGCTCTGTCATCACCCGAATAACGTAAGCGAGCAGAGCTTGGCTGAGCGTCGGGTGCTCGCGTTTGATGCGTTCGAAGGCGTCGGCGTCGAGTTCATAGAGCACGCTCGGAGCCTCGGCTTGGATCGTTGCGCTGCGCGGTTGCCGGGTGAGCAAGCCCATTTCGCCGACGGTCGTATGCCGGCCGAGGCTGCGCACCCGCGTCGTTCGCCCCTCCTGCAGATCGACGATAACGCCGACGCGTCCCTCGAGAATGAAATGCATCGAGGCGGCCGGTTCGCCCTGCCGGGCGATAATATCGCCCGTCCGAACGTCCAGACGCCGGCAATATCCGGCCAAGCGATCGGCGAGTTGCGGATCGCCGAGAGCTTCGGACAGCCAGGCGCGCAATGATCGCGAGTCGCTGCCTTCGCCCTGATGCATATTGATGATCGCCTGCTCGCAGGATTCCAGCGCTCGGTCGAGGTCGGAGGCGACGATGATGTCGTCGGAAATGAATCCGGCGGTGCGAAACGGCCGCTCCAATTCCGGCGTCAGGTTGACGAGCACGATGCGGGCGCCGGCTTCGGTGGTCGCCTGTTTGATTTGCGCAAAGCTTTGCGTCGCCGAAGAATCGATGCCGGTCACGCGGCGGAAATCGAAAATCAGAAAGCGGCACGCCGGATGCCGCGCGAGCAGCGCCTTAACGTGCTGGTAAAGGCGATTGGCTGAGCCAAAAAACAAATAACTCTGCAGCGCCATGCCCTGAATCTCCTGGCCGTGGCTGGCCAGGAGGGCGAGCTCGTGCGGTCCGCGATCGAGCGAGGAGCGGTATTCGAAGCCGTCGAAATTGAACTTGATCGCGCTCACGCGGCTGGCGCTCAGCGCAAACGTGGCGCAACCGATCACCACGCCGATCAAAACGCCGGCGATAAATCCCCAGTTGATGATCAGCAACGCGATAGCAATCAGCGATAGATATTCGAGCCGCAGCAATTGCCGCCCCGATTGGATCATCCACTGATAGACGAGGCCGGAGCCGAGAAAGATCAACAATCCGCCGAGGACGTATTTCGGCACATAGCCCAGGAACGAGGGGTCGGCGATGAGAATCGCCGCCGAAACTGCGGCAACCGTCAGTCCGGATAGTCGGCTCGTTGCCCCTGCGGTGCGGACAAGGATCGAGCGGCTCAGCGAGGTGCAACTTACATAGCCGCCGAGCGCCGCCGTCAGCAAATTGGCAATCCCGAGGACTTTGAGATCGCGCTCGATATTGGCCTCGCTTCGGGTCGCGATTTCGATGCCGGTCGTGTTGAGCAACAAGGTTGTAATGGTGACGAACAGGATGGCGAGCAAATCCCCGGCGAGCGCGGGCAGGGACGCCCAGGAAAAGCTGTGAAGCGCGCCGGCTTTCCATGGCAAAGTGAGCGCAGCTACCGGCTGCGGCTGGAACATCCAGCCGTCCGCCTGTGCCGCGACGAGCGACAAGCCGGTTAATGGCAACACCAGATAGGTTGCCACGATCGCCGCCAACAGGACACCGGGCAGAACAAGGGGGCTCTTGGAGCGGCGTAATGCCAGATGCAACGCAATCGCCACGGTCAGAGCAGCCGCAAGCTTGCCGACGATCCCGACGTTGACGAAGGCGCCAATATTGCTCAGCGCCGGCGGTTGATCGGTGACCACCCGCATCGCGCCGGTGACCATCAACCAGCCGGTGGCGCCGAGAAAGCCGCCGATCACCGGGTAAGGTACGAAACGGATGGCGCGTCCAGCGTGCGTGAACCCGAGAATGCAAAGCACAAGCCCGGTGAACGCCGTCGCCAATGACATGACGATAAGGGTCGGCTCGAGAAGATCGCCGCCGCCGTGCGCGACAATGCGCTGGGTGACGGTCGCCACCATGGCCGCGATAACGACAGAGATGGAGCTGTCGGGCCCCGCTATGGCAAAAGGGAGCGAGCTGCGCAGCGCCACGACTGCTCCGCCGATGGCGGCGGACAAGAATGTTACGGCGACGCCGTAGGACAGCAGATGCGTGAGCGGCCCGGCGAAAATGAGGGCCGCGTAGGACAGGCAATAAGCGATCGAGAGGATGCTGCAGATCGCTCCAGCAAATACATCGGTCAGCGCCGCACGGAACTTTTGATGGCCGAACGCACTGCCTACACCGACATGGCTGACGGCCATTGCTCGCACTTCCCCAGGCACCGAGACCCGAGGGGCTCTATAACATCATCGTGGAGACGGTCATACGGCGGCTGCCGTTAGCGCCGCGCGGGCGTCCGAACGGATGCGTTCCACCATCGCACGGAAGCCGTTCGAGCGTTGCGGCGTCAGATGTTCGCGCAAGCCCATGCGCTCGAACAGCGCCAGCGCATCCATCGAAAGAATGTCTCGCGCGGGTTTGTCGGAAAATAGCGCGAGCAGGATCGCGATCAGACCGCGCACGATGTGCGCGTCGCTGTCGCCGACGAATGTGAGCACCGGCCCGCCTGCGCCATTCGGACGCACTTTGGTATCGAGCCAGACCTGGCTTGCGCATCCCCGCACCTTGTTGGCGTCACTATGCGCGGCATCCGAAAGTGGCGGCAGCTCCCGCCCCAGCTCGATCAGATAGCGATAGCGATCGTCCCATTGGTCCAGGACCGAGAAATTGTCGATGATTTCTTCAATGTCAGCCATCGTACCCGCGTCCCGTCGCTCGTTATATAGAGCGCCGGGCCAGCAAGGTCGATGAGGTCTGCCGCGCCTGAAGGGCCGCGGCAGCGTTGGGGATTATACGGAGTGCTTGCTGTCTTTGCGCGGTGGCCCGCGCCAGGCCGGGGCCAGATCGGCCGGGGTCAAGGTGCTTTGCGAGGTCCGCTCGACCGGAGATTTCTCCGACGCCGTCTTTGCACCGCTGGCGTGCCGCGGCGAAACGCCCGCGATCGATCCGGTCTCGCGTGGCGCCAGCGCCTCGCTCAACACATCGTAAAGCATCTTTGCGCCGGCCTGCGCCTTGTAGCCGATGGCCGTCGCTACTTGCGAGCCGACCGTGCAGGCGTCGGGCTGTCGCGCGCAAAACCCGCGCAGATCTCCGACGGTCGCCGAAGCTGCCGAAATGGCCTCGGAAGCGCTGACGTCGCTGTTCGGCGCGGTCCGTTGTGTGGAACCTGTGGGCAACAGGATCAGCACCAGGCCGAGCCAGAATGTCATTCGCAACAGAAAGAACATAAGACCCGCATCCCCAGCGGCCGGTATCGCCGCATGAGCGCGCAACCTAGCAGGCAGCGTTGAAAGCCGCGTTGGCGGTGAAGGAGCGTTTTTACCCATAATCGAAGACAATACGCCGCAAATTTTCGATCAAATCGAAAAAAAAGAATTTACCTAAAATTTGCACGAACGCGCGCCGAAGGGCCTTTCCCGCCCACTTGACGGTAACACGCGTCGCACTGACGTGCCTTATTTGTAAATGCCGGAAGCGTGCGCGCGGCAATCGGCGTCTGCGGCAACGAGGCATTCACCATGACCGGCGAATCCCGGCCTCTCCCCGGCGCGTAAAACGTCCTTGCCATCGCGCCGCGCTATGTGCGGGCGGCGGTTTAGCGTTCGCTTAAGCGGCGTCTGACACGATCGCCGCACAGAAAAAGGGGAGCGCGTCTGCAAAGTCGGGCGTGCAATCGGGAACGTGGGCCTCTTCGCGCCAGTACGAGATTATATTGAGACTTTGGTGCACCCGTCGGCGCAGAAAGACGCGCTGACGGCGGCGCGCCATCGCGCCTTTATCACCCCGCGATTGCTCGGCAGCATCGTCGCCTTGGCGTCGGTTCCGGCTTATCTGATGCTGCGCGGCGCGCCGAGCGCGGTCGAGCTGATCGTGTTTGCTTGGCTCGTCGCTCCGATCCTCACGGCCTACTTTCTCTCCCGCACCGGGCGCTATGAGAGCGCCCATGTGCTGTCGTCACTCGCCTTGACCGGACTGGTAACGGCGGTGGCCGCTTTGACCGGCGGTATTTTCTCCTTCGCCGCCATTTGGCTTGTGGTCGTGCCGCTCGAGGCGGCACTTTCGGCCTCGCGCCGTGTCGTCGCAGTGGCTTCGACTTTCGCGCTGGCCGCTGCCGGGCTGCTGATGCTGGCCGGCGAATTCGCCCTGCTGCCGCCGCCCGATCCCGGCGGGCACGCAGGGTTTGTCACACTCGGCATCGCGTCGGCCGCGCTCTACGCGGCCGGGCTTGCCCTCAGCACCGAGGTGCTGACGCGTACCAGTTTCTGGCTGCTGTACGCCGAAGAGGACCGTTACCGGCTCTTGGCGCGCAATATGACCGACGTCATCACGCGTCATGGCCGCGACGGCGCCGTGCTGTTCGTGTCGCCGGCCGCCGAGTTGCTGTTCCGGTGCGGCATCGCCGACTTGCAAGGGCAAGGTCTGTTCGGCCGGGTCCATGTCGCCGATCGACCCGCTTATCTGACTGCACTCGGTGATACGGCGGCATTAGGCGAGAGCCGCTCGGTCGAGTTCCGCGTGCGTTGTGAAGGCGCCGACGCCAATGGCCGCCCGGCCACGCAATTCGTGTGGATCGAAATGCGCTGCCGCTCGCTCGAGCAGCCGGCAGTCGAGGGCGGCGGTCATGACCGTCGTGAGGTTGTTGCCGTGCTTCGCGATGTGACCGAGCGAAAGCGGCAGGAGCAGGCGCTTGAGGATGCGCGCGCCGAGGCCGAGCGCGCCAATGCGGCCAAGAGCCGTTTCCTCGCCACCATGAGCCACGAATTACGGACGCCGCTCAACGCCATCATCGGCTTCTCGGACATGCTGATGAAAGAGCAGGCTTTGCTGCTCGATGCGGGGCGCCGTCAGGAATATGCCGGTCTCATCAACGATTCCGGGCAGCACCTGCTCGCAGTCATTAATGGCATTCTCGACATCTCGAAAATCGAGACCGACAATTTCGAGATCACGCCTGAGCCGTTTCCGCCCGCGCAGGTCATTGCCGGCTGCTGCGATCTGCTGGCGTTGCGGGCAAACGAAGCGGGCGTCGCGCTTTACAAAACCGCGACCGGCGATCTCCCGGACATGATCGCCGACAAGCGCGCGGTCAACCAGATCCTGCTCAACCTCCTTTCGAATGCGATTCGCTTCACCGACCGCGGCGGCAAAGTCACGATTGGCGCTCGCGCCGAGGCAGGAAGCATCACCTTCGTTGTCGAGGACACCGGCGTGGGCATCAGCGATGAGGATCTCGCGCGCGTCGGCGAACCGTATTTTCAGGCGCGCGCCTCCTACGATCGTCGCTACGGCGGCACCGGTCTCGGTTTGTCCATCGTCAAAGGCCTGGTGCGATTACACGGCGGCGAGGTGAGCATCCGCAGCCGGATCGGCGAGGGCACGCGGGTCAGCGTGCGCCTGCCGCTTGATTGCGAGTGTGCGCGTCCGGCGAAACAGATTTCCAACGGGGATGCCGTCGCGGCGCCCCGCTATTGGCCCGCCCATTCGCGAAATGACGCGGCGATGCAGCCGACGACATCCGCGACGGTGAGCGAATACGGGGCGTCGTCCTTCGAAATTCGGATTAAGAAAAGTGCCTAGGCGCCGTCACGATAGTCGCCGCAGTGCGGCGCGCTCTGCCGGTGCTGCCGGCATGGTCGCATCGATTGGATCGCGGCTGTGGGCGAAAGCGACGCATCGCCCGGTCGACTCGCTGGCGATTGTCGGTGTCGTGGCCACGAGCCTTATCATCATCGTCAATGCCGTTTTTTTGCAATGCGGCTCGCACCCGACGCGGTTCTTCGCCAATCCGACGTCACCGCCGCCTCCAGAGGCCGAAAGTCGTCCTAACCTTGCGGTCATGACCACGCCCAAGTCAGGCGAGGTAATTTCTGCACGGTCGACCCCCGGCCTGCGGACACCGCAAACCGTCTCTGCGTGGCGCAATGATCCAATCGCCGAGCTCATCGGTTCATCCTTCGGGTGGTCAACGCGCGTTGCGACGGTACAGCGTGTGCTCTCCGAGTTTGGATACGGTCAAATCAGGCCGTCCGGTGTGCTTGACGAGCCGACGAGCGTGGCGATCGAGAAATTTGAAAACGAGCACAAATTGCCGGTGACCGGCCATCTTTCGGATCGGCTGCTGAGCGAACTTTCCGCCATGACGGGACGTCCGATCGAATAGCCTCGTTCCGAGGCTGCGGCTCACAAGAAAATCAGCGCTTCGCAAAGCTCACTTTCCGTGGTTATGGATTCCCGGCGCGCTTTCTGCGCGCGTGGAACGACGACGATGCGCCTCAAGACCGCGCTCTGGGTTGCCGCCTATCTGCGGCGCTGTCACGTCGAGGGCATATTCGCCGTCGTGCGCAGGCGCGGGGCGGAAGAAGCTGGCGCCGTTTTCGTCCGGATCAGCAGGCTCGATGGCACCTCGGATTTGTTTGGCCCCGCGCCACAAAGCGCATTCGACGCCGTAGAAGGGGCGACGCGTGCATTCACGCCGAGCCTCGCCACGCAGTCGACGCCGGATGCGGCGGTCGAGGCCTATCTCGCGCGGCAGATCAAATTCGATCCGGATGCCTGGATCGTTGAAGTCGAGGATCGCGCCGGACGTAATTTTCTCGATGTCGTCGCCGGCTGAAACGCGGCTGTTCACGAAGCGTTGCGACGCTCGCTGATCCGCGGTGCGACGGGCGCATGTTGCAGCGTCATGGAGGGACGTGGTCGCCGGCGCGCATCGTCGTCGTGCGCGAGCGGCCGATGTGCGGCTCGTGGGCGCTCGCTCGGATGCAGTGCCTGCCAGATTGCGACCATTCCTTCCGCTGCCGGTTGCGTCATCTCATCATAAAGTGCGGTGAGCGCATGAACGCGTTCGACCGAGTGGCCGACGGTGGGATTGACGAACATGAGGATGCGATACAGGGCGTCGCGGCGCAGGCTGAGCGCTTTGCCTGCCGCCACGACCGGTTCGCCAAGCTCGTCGCGCGCGATGCGCCGCGCTTGCTCGCGCGGTATCTGCAGCGAGCGGGCCAGATGTTGTGCGAAATCTTCGCGATTGCGAGCGAGCGCCGCCGCTTCCAGGTGCTGCCCGACTGACGGATCGCGTAACAGGCGGATGCGGTCGGGTGCCAGTGGCGCGACAATATGAAGATTAAGCAAGATCAGCCGACGCTCTTCCACATTGGCCGTAAAGAAGCGCTCGTTAAGTTCACCGGCGGTCGCCAAATCGATCACGCCGGACGAAGCCGCGAGCAATGCTATTTCGTCAGCTGCGTCTTCCTTATCGACACGCGGTGCAGGAGTTTTAAGCGCGGTGTTAGCGGCCGTAGCCGGCGGCTGGAGCAGCGGATGCGAGCGCAACTCGGCAGCCACTTCCGGTAAATCGCGCGTCAGCGTTTGCAAGACGCGCAGCGGCGGCGAAAGATAACGCGCGAAACGCCTAGCCACGGCGACGCGTGTCGGCACATCCACGGCTTCGAGGAGCCGCAGCGCCAGTTCGGTGTAGTGGCGCTCCTCATCGGCGGTGTGGCTGAGCCTGTGCACATAGAGGTCGGTGAGGACACGCAGCAAAGTCGGGCGCATATCGATCCCGCGGCGCAAGCCGAGGTCGTTGAGGCGGCCAAGGCCGAAATGGTTGAGAGCTTCCATTGTCCGTGACTCGATCACAGCAGCGGACTTGGGTCCGGACGGACGACGCCGAATGCGCGCCCCACGCGGCCTGCCTTTGAGTCTTAAGTTGCGGCCGTTAGCGGAGCGTTAACCCTGCATGCGGCTAATTCATATCGAAGCCGATGCGCGTGCATCGGGGCAGGGGGTCCGCTGACCGGGCAGGCAGCGGACATCGGCTGGCCGCAATGGGTACCATTGTCAAATTTCCCGACGACGGGCGCGTGGTTCGCTTTGGCCGCGCTGACACCGACGAGTCCGCTACCGTGATCATTCTCCCCGTCGTCCGCATCGAGCGGCATGACGGGCCGGTCGCGGAGGATGCCGAGCCACATACTCATCCGCCGGCGGAGAATGGCGGTCGCCGACGCATGAGACGCCGCTAATCGGGCGGGCGTCGATGTCGCCGCGAGCCCGTCGCTCACGCGAGGCAAAGCTGCCGGTGAAGCTATCTTGGAGCATTCTTGCTTTGGCAGTCCTCGCCGGATGCACGAGCATTGGCGACTTTGGCCGGCTGCAAAATCCGGTCGTGACCGACGACATCCACGCCTGGGTTGGCCAAGAGGCCGCGACAAGCGTCGGGGCGCCGATCTCGCTCTACAATCTGACCGACGAAGAGCGCGCGCTCCGCGACCTCGCCTTTCCCTTGATCGAGCCGACTTACGACCGCCAGCGCTGGGATGCCGTCGTCTATGAATATGGCGTCAGCCAAAAACTGCAGCGCCAATTGTGGACGGTCGATATCGCCGCTTACTATCGGCATCTGCAAGCCGCCGGCTATCGCTCGACCGCCGGCCGTTACAACAAATTGATCGATGATATCCGCGATGACGTGACGCGCCTCGGCCCGTTCTTCGAGGTTGCACACCGCGTCGTCGAACTCGACCGGCGGCGTGAGATGAGCATGAATTACCTTCCCGATCTTAGTCCGCTGGACCGGGCGAATGCTTTGGCGCGCGTCGGCGAGAACAATTTGACCATCGCCTGGGTTCAGTATTCATTGGCGCAGCGCTGCGCCGGCTATCGGTTTGCGCTTGATCATTTGGTTGTCGCCGAGCCGGAGAATATCGCCGCGCAAGCTGACGTCGCGCTCGCCCTGTTGCAGCAGCAGGTAGCGGCCAATCAGCTGGTGCCGATCCCGCGCTTCGCCGCCGTGCCGATCCATCTCGCGGCGCATTCCGAGCCAGTCGTCCGATAGGAGAGGGATTATTCTGTTGGCACCGGTTCGCTGTGGCATTGCGCGCCGGCAAGTGCGCTGCGCGCCATCGCCATGAGCCCGGGTTCCGGCGCCAGCGCCCGCAGCACGATCAATCCGCGCTTGGTGGGCGAGTCAATAATCAACCGGTCGGCCGCGGTCACGTCCTCCTCCTCGGGCACTTGAGCATGTTGCTCCGCCGTCATGAGATCGAGCTCGATCCTGCGGCGGCCGGCGGCGCGGTCGTTGATCGCGTAATAGGCGACGCTGTTGCGCGTGTAGAACGTAACCGAAGTGTAGGCTTGGCTCAGTGGTGCGCTGAGTTTGAGCGCACCTGACGAGAGATCATAGCGGCACACCGCAACCGCGAAGGCCGGGTCCATGAACGGCATGATCGCCGTCGACGCGGTTGGCGAGGGGAGTGGCATGACCGCGTTGACCGGTGTGAGTGCCGCAAGCCGCGAATAGGCGTCCTGCGTGGCCGCCTTGGGCATCGCCAGGACCGTCGATAGGTGCACGATGCCGCCGAGCAAAAGGGCGCCAAGAATCCACAGAGGCAGGCGGATCATGAGCAGCTCTTCCGCACGATCGCCGGCATCGGCCCTTCCTTCGTGGTCAGCGAGGCGACGCCGATCGGCGTATCATAGAGGCGCCACACGAGGATGAACTGCTCGATCCCTCCGCTCGGCAGCCAATTTCCCGGCCGCGCCCGCGGGCCGATACTGATGGCGAAGCGACCGCTCGCGTCGCGCACGATCTCCGCGCTGGTAAATCCATGCCGGTCGATCGCATTGGCAACCAGCCGGCCCTGCGCGTCGTAGAGCGTCACCGTCCAATAACGCGCTGCCGGCGTCATGCCGCTGATCACGAAAGTGCAGCGTCCGTCGAAAGCGTTGCCGACCTCGTCGGTGTGAGCATAGAAGGCGACGCCATCGCCCGCGCCAATCGGCAGCTCGCCGGTGCGGGCGATGACGGCGCGGGCATAGGGGTCGATGTCGACCGATCCTTTCTTCGGCCAGGCGGTCCAGGCGCCGATTGTCAGCGCGCCGAACGCAACGCCACGCGTAAGCGTCAGCCAGGTCGCGCCGAGCCCGATGACGGCCGCGAGTAGCAATGTGAAACAGGAACCGAAGAATAAGCGCACGTTCGACCCGATCGAATGATTTGAAGACGGCTCTTAATCGCCGCGGGAAATTCCGGCAGCTTTAAGTTCGCCCGCCGCCGTGATTGCAGTGGCCCGATGCTCGCCGTCGTCAAGCGCGCCGAGCGTTCCGGCAGGGGGCGCCGGGACCCCCAGCGCGCGGCTCGCATCGTCAAGCAGCCGCTCGACGCGGATCAGAGCTTCGGTTCCCTTGCGCGTGAGCAGGATCTGCTGTGGCGCAGGCTCACCTGCAAGCGTCGAGTCGGCCACCGTCGGCGCGCGCTGCGGAGGAGGCAAGCCCGGCAGCGGCCGCAATTCGATGCCCTGGTGCGCATAGGCCATGATGTTGTGCCACGTCAGCGCCGGGATCGTGCCGCCGGTCATGCGCTTGGTCGGCGTATAATCATCGTTGCCCATCCACACAGCGCCGGCGAAGTTGCCCGTGTAGCCGACGAACCAGGCGTCGCGCCAGCCGTTGGTGGTGCCGGTCTTGCCGCAGACCGGGATGCCGTCGAGCTGGGCCCGCCGGCCAGTGCCGTTTTGAACCACTGAATTCATCATCCCGATCATTTCCAGAGCGACCTGCGGGGAGATGACCTGCTCGGGCCGCTTGCCGTCACGATCGAAGCGCCAGACCAGTTCGCCGGTGCCGGTGCGCACTTCGAGGGCGGCATGCGGCGCCACTGCCCTGCCGAGGTTCGGGAACGTAGCGTAGGCGACCGCATGCTCGAGCACGTTGACCTCGTCGGCTCCGATCGGCAGCGATGGAGTGTCGGGTAGCGGCGTCCAGATACCGAAATTACGCGCCGTCTGAATGATCTTGGCGCGGCCGAGCTTGGGATTGCCGTCGCCGAGTGCGATCGAAAGCTTTACCGGAATGACGTTGATCGAATTGGTGATCGCCTGCGTCAGCGTGATCGAGCCCGAATAGCCGCCGGAATAATTGTGCGGACACCAATTGCCGATGCATACCGGCAAATCGACGACGATTGAGGTCGGCATGAATCCGTTGGCCAATGCCGTGGCATAGACATAGGGCTTGAACGAGGAGCCGGGCTGCCGCAGCGCGTCGACCGCGCGATTGAATTGGCTCGCGCCGTAATCGCGCCCGCCGACCATCGCCCGCACGGCGCCGTCGAGATCGGCGATGACCGCCGCCGACTGGCTGGCGCCGTAATCGTGACCGTATTGGCGCAATTCCGATTCCACCTCGTGCTCGGCGTAGTGCTGCAAATTGGGATCGAGCGCAGTGCGCACCACGAAAAAACTCTCGGTTACCGATTTCGGAAACGTGTCGACAAGCCTGCGCATCTCGTCGAAGGCCCAATCGAGGTAGTAGTTCGGCGAGTCCTCCTGCCGGCGGTCGATGGGTGTCGCGGGGTTGCGGCGGGCGCCGTAGACTTGACCTTCGGTCATAAATCCGGCGTCGACCAGATTGTCGAGCACCACATTGGCGCGCGCGCGCGCCGCCGGCAGATTGACCAGCGGCGAGAACTTGCTTGGCGCCTTGAACAAGCCGGCGAGCATCGCCGCTTCCGGCAAGGTTACGTCGCGCACCGACTTGCCGAAATAGTACTGTGCCGCGCCGTCGACGCCGAAAGCGCCGCCGCCGAGATAGGCGCGGTCGAGATAGAGCTTGAGAATCTCGTTCTTGGAGAGGCGGGTCTCCAGCCATAGCGCCAGGAACGCCTCGTTGATCTTGCGCTCGATGGTGCGCTCGTTCGACAGGAACAGGTTCTTGGCGAGCTGCTGGGTGATGGTGGAGCCGCCCTGCACGACGCCGCCGGCCCTGGCGTTGGTCAGCAACGCCCGGAATGTGCCGAAAAAATCGATGCCGTAGTGCTCGTAGAAGCGCCGATCCTCCGTCGCCAGCACCGCCTTGATGAGATGATCGGGCATTTCTTCGAGCGGCACCGAAATCATTGTGCTTGATGCCGCGGTTGCCGATCTCGTTGCCGTAACGGTCCAGGAAAGTGACGGCGAGCTCGGATTTCTTCAGCCAGTCCTCGTCCGAAGTCTCGCGAAAGGCGGGGATCGCCAGCGCCAGCATCAAGAGCAGCCCGCCGGTACCCAAGGTCGCGACCTCCGACAGCGGCTCGACAATGAGCCAGCGCCGCCAGCCGGCGATATGGAAATGGTCCATAATCGCCGTGAACCGCTCGAACAGCTCGCGCGCCCATTTGCCGCTCTGGAACACGGCGAAATCGATCCGCGCGTCGAGATCGAGCAGCAGCCGCTTAAGCTTGCGCTGCCAGTCGTCACCCGGATCGGGCAATAGCTCAGTCACGCTTTAAGCACTCCCGGAACGGGGTTTGTCCCCGGCCTTTTCCTTTTCGGCCGACTAGATTTAGCCGAGCCAGCGCCGCCGGCCAATGACGCGAACATGACAGTGTGAATGGAAATTGGGGGCAAATTGGGCGTAAGACTTGTTTCCGGCGCCCGCGCTACCTCGGGATCAATAGCCGTCACGCCACGGCCATAACCGCCGACCGATAATATGGTTTCCCGGCGAGGTAGGGCGGCGGCGTGAACGGCGGCTGGGAGAACGGATGGCGACAGATCACGGCCCCGACGAGAATCCCTTCTGGCGGCGTAAGTTGCTGGAGGAAATGACGGATTCGGAATGGGAGAGCCTATGCGACGGTTGTGGCCGTTGTTGCCTGAACAAGCTCGAAGAGGAGGGGACCGACCGCACCTTCTACACCGACGTCGGTTGCCGCCTGCTGGACGGCCAAAACTGCCGCTGCCGCGACTATCGAGCATCGGTTGGAGCAAGTGGAGGATTGCGTGCGGTTGACGCCGGAGAGCCTGAAAACCATCACCTGGCTGCCGCCGTCCTGTGCCTATGTGCTGCTCGACCAGGGCAAGGACCTTTATTGGTGGCATCCGCTCGTCTCCGGCGATCCGGAGACCGTGCATGCCGCCGGGGTCTCGGTGCGCTCGCATCTACTGGCGAGCGAGAAGCATGTGCCCGACGAAGACCTCGAAGACCACATCGTCAGCTGGCCGCTGAAGCTGCCGAAGGGGGCGCGGCGAAGAAAACGGTAGTGGCGGCGCAAGCGAATCCTCAGTGGACACACGGTGTCGGAGTTCGCTTCGACATGATCTGTTCAGCGTTTCATGTCGTCCGCGTGCATGCTTAAGCGTTAGTTGCACGGATCGGATATTTCTCGGGCGGTACTGAAACGATTCGGGCGCGATCCTGTCCACCAAACGGCAGGCCTGCTCTGCGGAAAGCACGGTTGCACGGCGCCGCGCCGCAAGCCAAGTGAGGCCGGGGGCAGAGCGGATTATGCCCACACCGTCGGTGCGTTGAATTACAATGGATTTACCTCGCGACACGACGCGCGACATGAGCTGGGACATGCCTCGCGAAGTTACTGCCACCGACGTCCATAGCATCGCCCCCAGTATCACCGATGAAGCGGCAGGCGTGGAAAACGGCGCTTCGCGCGCGACCGTCGAATCCGCCGCCTTTGCTCGCGGACCGCAAGATAAGACGGCCTTGCCGCCGCTCGATCATGCCGCGATCCACACCATACTTGCCGGCATCATGCTGGCGATGTTCCTGTCCGCGCTCGAGCAGACTATCGTTGCGCCCGCCTTGCCGGCGATCGGCAAGAGCCTCGCTGACCTCGACGATCTCTCCTGGGTAGTGACTGCGTATCTTCTGGCCGCGACGGCGGCGACCCCGCTGTTTGGCAAGCTGACCGACATCCATGGCCGGCGCACCATCATGTTGGTGGCCATTGGTATCTTTATTGTCGGTTCGCTTGCCTGCGCGTTGGCGCCGACGATTTGGGTTCTGGTCGTCGGACGCTGCTTGCAGGGGATGGGTGGCGGCGGCATCCTGCCAATCGCCCAGACCATCATTGCCGACTTGCTGTCGCCGCGCGAACGCCCGCGCGTTCAGAGCTACACGGCGGTGGTGTTCATGAGCGCCAGCATTTTGGGGCCGGTGCTTGGCGGCTTGCTCACGGATTATCTGCATTGGTCGTTCATTTTCTGGATCAATCTGCCGCTCGGCGCGGCCGCGCTGGTGATGACCGCACGCGCGCTGCGCCGTCTGCCCCGGCACGATCGCCCGCACCAGCTCGACATTCCTGGAGTGACGCTCATGGTTGCGGCCGCGGTCGCGTTGCTCCTGGCCCTTGATTGGGGTGGCACGCGCTACGGCTGGGCGTCGTGGCAGATCACAGGGCTGATTGGCGCCTCGGCGGCGCTGTGGGTGCTGTTCGCAGCCCGGCTCCTCACCGCCCGGGAGCCCTTTATTCCGCTCGCGATTTTAGGCGGCAGAGTAACCGGCACGATCACCTGCGCTGCGTTTTTTGCCATCGGCACCATTATCGGCGTGACGATCTTCGTCCCGCTCTATTGCCAGATGGTCCTCGGCGCCTCGCCGAGCATTTCCGGCTTAGCGCTGATTGCCTTCATGGGCGGCGCCACGCTCGGCTCATTGGCGACCGGGCGGCTGCTCGTGCGCCTGACCCATTACATGCGCGTTCCTATCGTTGGACTCGTGATCGCCATCGCCACGCTCGCCTTCCTTGCCTTTGATCCGGCCGGCCTTCACCTTGGTTCCTTCGCCGTGCTGCTTGGCGTGTTGGGAATCGCCATCGGGCCGATGTATCCGACGAGCACGATTGTCATGCAGAATGCCGTGAAGCTGCATCAGATGGGGACGGCGACGGGGACGTTGAATTTCTTCCGCCTGCTCGGTGGGGCAATCATTGTCGCCGCCTTTGGCGCCATCGTGCTTGGCAGCGCCGGCGAGCATGCCGGCATCATGACGCTTGAGAACCTTTCGCCCGGACACACTGATTTCGCTTCGGCGTTTCGACTGGTATTCGCCGCGGCCGCAATCTTCCTCGCCATCGCGCTTGCCTGTGTGCTCGCGGTCGAGGAGCGCCCGCTGCACGGGCCGGTGCGGCTTCCCGAAGCGGCGGAATAGGCGGAGGTGAGGGCTGCCGGGGATTTTTATCAGGTGCCGTTCACGCTTGCGCGAGTAAGGCCCGCCCCATATTGGTCGTTCAGGTCTTGTTCACTGGTGAACACTTAGGCAGGCCGCATGGGTACCCCTGAACGAGTCGTCGCGGGTGCGCTGATCGCCATCGCTGTTGCGCTCGCGCCTGTGCGCGCGCAAGAAGCGTTGCGGCCGACCCACATTGATTTTCCGCACGCCTGTCTCAACCAGAAGGAGCGCCGTACGCTGGTCGAGAATGGCACTGTGCTGCGGCTGGCCGCGGCTCTGCATGCGGTCAGGAGCAAACTGCCGGGGATCCTTGTACGCGCACGCCTCTGCCGCCGGCCGGAGGGATTCGCCTACGTGCTGACAGTTCTTGCCCATGATGGCAAAGTGACGCACGTCGCCGTCGATGCCGTCAAAGGCTCGCTTGTCGGCGAGCGTTGAGCGGAGTTGTTTTTGCGCCTTCTGGTTGTTGAGGATGATCCCGATCTCAATCGGCAGCTCGCGACCGCGCTGACCGACGCAGGCTATGTCGTCGACCGCGCGTTCGACGGCGAGGAAGGCCATTACCTCGGCGAGAGCGAGCCTTACGACGCCGTCATCCTCGATATCGGCTTGCCGAAAATGGACGGCATCTCGGTACTGGAATCCTGGCGCCGCGCCGGCCGCGCCATGCCCGTGCTCATCCTAACCGCCCGTGATCGCTGGAGCGACAAGGTGCAGGGCTTTGATGCCGGGGCCGACGATTACGTCGCCAAGCCCTTCCATCTCGAAGAGGTGCTGGCGCGCGTGCGCGCTCTTCTGCGCCGTTCGGCCGGGCATGCCAAGAGCGAATTCACTTGCGGGCCGGTCCGCTTGGATACCCGCACCGGGCGGGTCGCCGTCGACGGCAATCCGATAAAGCTCACCTCGCATGAGTATCGGCTGCTCTCCTACCTCATGCACCATACCGGCCGGGTGGTGTCGCGCACCGAACTTGTCGAACATCTTTACGACCAGGACTTCGATCGCGATTCCAACACCATCGAAGTGTTTGTCGGCCGCATCCGAAAAAAACTCGGAGTCGACGTCATCCAAACAGTGCGCGGTCTCGGCTATCTGCTCACCCCGCCCGATGCGCGCTAATTCGCTCGCGTTTCGCCTGTTTCTTTGGGCGACCGGCTTGACCGTGGTCATCCTCATTGTCACGGGATTGGCTTTGTCCTCGCTCTATCGCCACGCTGTGGAGCGCGCCTTCGACAGGCGCCTCGACGTCTATCTGCGCACCCTCGTCGCCGACGTGGCCTCCCCCGAAGAAGGCAATGACAAGTTCCCGCAATCGATTGGCGAGCCGCTGTTCGAACTGCCGCTGTCGGGCTGGTATTGGCAGGTGACGCGGCTCGACACGGCGAAGCCCGAGGTGCACTCCTCGCGCTCGTTGTGGGATTCGAACCTGCCGCCGCTGCGCAGTGCCGAAGACGCGACGGGAGGATACGTAAAAGGATATGCGCAAGGCCCCGAGGAGGTGCGGCTGCGTCTGGTTGAGCGCAATATCGACCTCGGCGACGACGGCCGTTATTTGATCGCCGTGGCCGGGGATGCCTCCGAGATCGACGACGAAATGCTCAGCTTCGACCGTACTATCGGGGCGATCTTTACCGCGCTCGCCGTTGCGCTTCTCTTAACCACGGCTTTGCAGGTGCGCTTCGGTCTCTCCCCGCTGAAGCGCATTTCCGCGAGCCTCGCCGCCATCCGTTCCGGTCGCGCCGAGCGTTTGGAGGGCGAATTTCCCGTCGAGATCGCTTCGCTGGCGCGCGAGACCAATGCGCTCATTGAAGCTAATCGGGAAATCGTCGAGCGTGCCCGTACCCATGTTGGCAATCTCGCCCACGCGCTGAAGACCCCGCTTTCCGTTATCGTCAACGAAGCGGCGGCGAGAACAAACGATCCGCTGGCACAGAAGGTGCTCGAACAGGCCGAGATCATGCGCGACCAGGTGGCGCGCCAGCTGGAACGTGCGCGGCTCGCCGCCCGCTCCTCCGTCGTCGGCACACTGATCGACGTCCCTCCGGTGGTGACGGCGCTGGCGCGCACGATGGAGAAGCTCTATCGCGAACGCGATGTCGCCATCGCCGTCGACGTGCCCGACCACGCGCGTTTTCGTGGCGAACAGCAGGATCTCGAGGAGATGATCGGCAACTTGATCGACAACGCCTGCAAATGGGCGCAGTCGCGGGTGGCCATCGAGGTGCTCGCCGATCGCGCCGCCGGCGACGGCAAAGCGCGCGTCCGCATCATCATCGACGACGATGGGCCCGGACTTTCGCCGGCCGAGCGGGAGCAGGTGGCATTGCGCGGCCAACGGCTTGATGAGAGCAAGCCCGGCTCCGGCCTCGGCCTCTCTATTGTCGTGGAGCTCGCCGGCCTTTATGGCGGCGTGCTGACACTCGGCACTGCACCGATCGGCGGTTTGCGCGCAGAGCTCGTGCTTCCCGGCGGCTAGCGTTCACTGCGCCATGGGCTTCACCCATTTCAGGTTTCGAAAGCGCGCGAAGTCGCCATCTGTCGAGCACAGCGTAAGGCCAGGCTCGATGGCGAGCGCAGCCGGGATGGTGACCGGCGGAGCGATTGGTAACGCAATTGGCGGTAGCACCGGCAATCGCGTCGCCGGAACGCTGATCGGCGCGGCGTTCGGCGGCCTTCTCGGCAACCGCATCGGTGCCGCCCTCGACGACGAGAACAAGCGGCGGGCTTACGCCGCGGGAGATGCGGCGGGAAACCGGGTACTCAGGAGCGCCCGTGGCTTGGCGCAGCCCCGATCCGGACGCTGCGGCAACGTCGTCCCCAGCCCGGTGTACCAGGTTAACGCAGCCCCGTGCCGGCAATACACGCACACGGTGTATATCGATGGGCAATCGCGGCCCCAGCATGGCACCTGGACCATCGTCAGCTGAACAAGCGGTTTTTCGGTACCGCGGGTCTTTCGTCAAAAGAAGCTTCGGACCCGGCAAATGGGGCATATACCGCTGAATTCCGGGCGTTTTGCGTAACTCCTTCTTAAGCGCCCGGCGATTAAAAAGTGTCGACTGCCCTCCAGGTGAGGTGGTGTGCCCAAGTGGGGTGCCTATGACGAGCGACGGGCCGGCCGTCGAACGGCTGCGCGACTATCTGCGGACGCTGAAGCCAGAGGCGCGGGCAACGCTGATCGCCGAGCTCGAGCGTGGCGTGCTGCGCGGTGAGGATCTCGCCGGCGGTGAAATTATCCTGCAGGAGCTACGGCGCACGATCCGCGCCGACGGGCAGCCGGTGGCGCGCATCGGCGATGCGGCGCGCCTGTTCTTCGCGCCGCTCGAGCCGTTCGTCATCGACGATGCTGCCGATCACAAGCGCATTGGGCGCATCGCACGCGTATCGCTCGCGCCGATCTGGGAATGGGTGGGGCGCGATCTGATGCCCGCCGAGGTAAAAGCACTGGGTGCGGATATCAATCGCGCCTTGGCCGACGACGACCGGGTCAAGGCCGAACAATTGACCCGCGCCCTGCATGAGCGGGCGGTCCTGCGCATCAAGGAGACGATGGCCGCCCTCAACTACGACGATAAGGCGCGCCGGCGGCTCGGCGTTCAGGTCGGTACGCCACGCGCCCTCGATGATCTCGCAACGCTCGCCGGGATCCTCACAAGCCGGGACGTGCTTGCCGAATTGGGGCGGCGCCTGCCCAGCCAAATTCGTGCCTTCGAACGCGAACAGGTCGAGTCCGTCAAGGCACTGCTCGAGGGACTGACGGTGCAGAAGACGCTGGGAACCGCTGCCCCGAGCAAAGCCGACCTCCTGCTCTATGGTCTGATCCTGGTCATGGGCCGCTTGGCGGCGCCCTGGCAGCTGATACGCATCTCCGCCCGCGCAGCAGAGACCGATGACACCGCCCGCATCGCGGAAACGCCCTTTGCGGTCGCGGTCACGATTGTGCTCGGCGAAGTCGAATGCATGGTCAGCGACCTGCGCGCGGAGATCAAAGCGCATCGTCCGGTCACATCGCTTCTGAAGGCTATCCACGACGCCGCACGCGGCCTGCGCACGGAAATGGACCTCTCAGTCGATTCGCCCTGGAGCCGGCAGTTGGCGGCTGTTCGCGTCGAAGTCTCTAACATGCTGAAAACCGAAATCGAGTTGGCCCCGGGCCGGGTCCGCCGGCTGTTGCGGCCGCGGCCGGCCAAGGAGATTGCGCCGGGCTCGCTGCTCGATGCCATGGACGTGGGCGAGGCCGAGATGCTGGTCGAGTTCGTCGGTGCCTGCCGCAATTATGCCAATGAGCTTGCGATCAACGAAATGACCATCCGCAGCTATTCGGAGCTGCAGCATTACCTCGAAACCGGGACCAAGGTGCTGCTCGATGCGTTGCGCCACGCCGGCGATGCCGACCGGCCATTCCGGCAGTCGCAGATGGAAGCCGCGACCGGTTTTGCCGGACCGTGTTTGGAGCGGATTATGCCGGGCTCTTGGCCAAGGCAGCCGAAATCGCCGTGCAGACCGGCCGACGGCTCGAGCGCAAGCCGGTGCGCGCGTAATCTGGGGAGGCGCAGGTCGCCAGGCCGGAGGGCTACGCGTCACAGCGCGCAATTGCCGCGCCGGTGCTCCCATTGCAGCCGCAATGACGCCGTGATGATGTAGCCGGCGCGGCTCGATGGCTGCCGCGCTCTCCTGCTGCGGTTTCCCCGGCTCCGCGGACGAATGGCACCATGATTCTGTGGTTCATTTTTGCATTGATGACCGCTGCTGCGATCTTCGCCGTATTGTGGCCGCTCGGCCGCAAGCCTCAGGCCGCGGGGGGCGGCAGCGATCTTCTAGTCTACAAGGATCAACTGCAGGAGATTGATCGTGATCGGGCCGCCGGCTTGATCGGCGAGGCGGAGGCTGAGGCCGCTCGGCTGGAAGTATCACGTCGGCTGATCGCGGCCGCGGACGAGAAGCCGCTGCCCGCATCGCCGGCATTCGCGCCGCGGAGCTTGCGGCAGCGCCGCGCGGCGGCGGTCGTTGCTTTGGTGATTTTGCCGTTCGGTCCGCCAGGCCTTTATGTAGCGCTTGGTTCGCCGAACATTCCGGGAGAGCCCGCCTTTGCCCGCGTCAATACCCCGCAGGGCCGCCAATCGATCGCCAGTCTCGTCAGCCAAGTCGAAGAGCATCTTGCCCACAATCCAGATGATGGCTCCGGCTGGGAAGTGATCGCTCCGGTCTATATGCGGCTGGGCCGCTTCGACGACGCGGTGGAGGCCAGAAAGAAGTCGCTGGCGCTCAACGGCGATACTGCGGCTCGTGAAGCCGATCTTGGTGAGGCGCTGGCCGCCGCGGCAAACGGCGTCGTGACTGCAGACGCCAAAGCAGCCTTCGAGCGCGCCGTCGCTCGCGATCCGCACGAAGCGAAGGCTCGCTATTTTCTCGGCCTCGCAGCTACCCAGGACGGCAATAGCGATCAGGCCGCCGCCATCTGGCGCTCGCTCCTGGCGGACGCGCCGCCCGGCGCGCCGTGGGAAAAATTTGTGCGCGAGGCGCTGGCGCGCGCGACCAGCGCGCCGGCCTCCACAGCCGGGCCGAGCACTGATGATGTCGCCGCGGCGGCCGATATGAGCGATGAGGCGCGCCGCGACATGGTTCGCGGTATGGTCGCTCGTCTCGCCGACCGGCTTCACAACGACGGCGCCGACGTTGAAGGCTGGTTACGCCTTGTGCGCTCTTATGTGGTGCTCGGCGACCGCGACAAGGCAAAAAGCGCTGCTGCCGAGGCCAAGCGCGCGCTCTCCGACCATCCCGACGCGATCAGGCAGATCGACGACCTGGTCAAAGGGCTAGGTCTCGAAGGCTGATAGATCGCCATCATGCTGGGAACGCGATTGCCATGACTCGCAAACGGCGACGCCTCATTTTGATCGGCGGCGGCCTTGGCGTTTTGGCCATCGCCGTCACGCTGATGCTCAACGCGTTCCGCAATTCTATCGTGTTCTTCAATTCGCCGAGCGACGTCGCGGAAAAGCACATCGCGCCCGGCACGCGCATCCGGCTCGGCGGATTGGTGAAGACCGGCAGCCTGGTTCGCGCCGACAATCTGAAAATCCGCTTCGACGTAACCGACGGCAGCCGCGAGATGCCCGTCGCCTATCAGGGCGTTCTTCCCGATCTGTTTCGCGAAGGGCAGGGGGTCGTTGCCGAAGGCACGCTGGACGGCTCAGGCGTGTTCAATGCCGACACGATTTTGGCCAAGCATGATGAAACCTACATGCCAAAGGAAGTTGCCGACGCCCTGAAAAAGTCGGGGCACTGGAAGGACGACTACGCGCAACGCGCGGCGATGCCGGTCGGCGGAGGCGCCAAATGATCGCCGAACTCGGTCATTACGCGCTGATGCTGGCGCTCGGCTTGGCGTTGATCCAGGGCACGATGCCGATCATCGGCACGCGCAGCAACGATGCTGTGCTCACCAGCATGGCGGCGCCAACGGCGCTCGCGCAATTCGCCTTCGTCGCCATGGCGTTCGCAGCGCTTGCCGCCTGCTACGTCACCTCCGATTTCTCGGTGCTCAACGTCTACGAAAATTCAAATTCGGCGATGCCGCTAATGTACCGGCTCACCAGCATTTGGGGAAACCACGAAGGCTCCATGATGCTGTGGGTCTCTATTCTCGCGTTCTTTGGCGCGTTGGTCGCCGGCTTCGGCTACAACTTGCCGGCCAAGCTCAAGGCCAACGCACTCGCCGTTCAGGCTTGGATCGCCGCGGCCTTTTACCTATTCATTCTGGTCACCTCGAATCCATTCCTGCGCATTGCCGAGGCGCCGTTCGAGGGCCGCGATCTCAATCCGGTCCTGCAAGATCCCGGTCTCGCCTTCCACCCGCCGATGCTCTATCTCGGCTATGTCGGTTTCTCGATTGCGTTTTCGTTCGCGATCGCCGCTTTGCTCGAAGGCCGCATCGACCCCGCTTGGGCGCGGTGGGTGCGGCCGTGGGTGCTCGGCGCCTGGATGTGTTTGACGGTCGGAATCGCCGGCGGCTCGTACTGGGCCTATTACGAGCTCGGCTGGGGCGGCTTCTGGTTTTGGGATCCGGTGGAAAATGCCTCGCTAATGCCGTGGCTCGCCGGCACGGCGTTGCTGCATTCCGCCGTGGTGATGGAAAAGCGCGGCGCGCTCAAAGTTTGGACCATCCTGCTGGCGATCCTCGCCTTCTCGCTGTCGTTGATTGGAACCTTTCTGGTGCGATCGGGGGTTCTGACCTCGGTCCACACCTTCGCGAACGATCCGCGGCGCGGCATCTTCATCTTGGCCATTCTCGTCGTGTTCATCGGCGGCGCGCTGGCGCTCTACGCGTGGCGCGCGCCGCTCCTCAAGCAGGGCGGCCTGTTCGCGCCGATCTCGCGCGAAGGCGCGTTGGTCCTCAACAACTTGTTCCTGACGTCGGCCTGCGCGACCGTTTTCGTCGGCACGCTCTATCCGCTGGCGCTCGAGGCCTTGACCGGCGAGAAGATTTCGGTGGGGCCGCCGTTCTTTAACGCGACCTTCGGTCCGCTGTTCGTGCCGCTGCTGCTGGCGATGCCGTTCGGGCCGCTGCTCGGTTGGAAACGCGGCGACCTTCTTGGCGCCGCACAGCGCCTGCTTGTCGCCGCCATGCTCGCCGCCGTCGCTGTTGCTGCGGCATTCGCCCTACAGCACGGTGGTCCGGTGCTGGCGCCGTTCGGTGTCGGCCTCGCGATTTTCGTCATGGCCGGCGCGATTGTCGATATTGCCGAGCGCACTCTGATCCTGCGGGTGCCGCTCGGTGCGGCATTGCGGCGCGCGGCGGGGTTGCCGCGTTCGGCCTGGGGCACGGCGTTTGCCCATTTCGGCATCGGCGTCACGTTGCTCGGCATCGTGGCCGTGTCTGCCTGGGGCTCTGAGCGCATAGCCGCGGTCAAGCCGGGCGACGTCATCGACGTGGCGCACTATCGGCTCACCTTCGACGGCTCATTCAACCGGCCGGGCCCGAATTATCGCGACGTTGTTGGCCATTTCACCGTACGCCGGTCCAGCGGCGATTTGCTTGGCGCCATGGAGCCAAGCCGGCGCACCTTTCCCTCCCGCAACATGGCGACCACCGAGGCTGCGCTGATGACGCGGGGGACGAGCCAGCTTTACCTGTCGCTCGGCGATCCTAATCCCGACGGCACGATTCCCGTGCGGCTTTACTTCAAGCCCCAGGTCCTGATGATCTGGCTCGGCGCCCTGATCATGTTTGTCGGCGGTGGCTTGTCGCTCTCGGATCGGCGGCTGCGCATCGGGGCGCCACGGCCGGCCAAGGCGCGGGCGGCGCTTCAGGCCGCGGAGTGAGTGCGGTGAAGATTTTGCGCGTGCGCAAGCTGACCACCGCTCTTCTTGTGGGCCTTTGTTTGTTGTTCGTGGCGTCTTTCCCGCTGCGCGCGGTGGAGCCCAGCGAGATGCTGACCGATCCCTCCCTCGAAGCGCGCGCCCGCGTATTGTCGAAAGAATTGCGTTGCATGGTGTGCCAGAACCAATCGATTGACGATTCCGAGGCGCCGCTCGCCCACGACCTGCGCGTGCTGGTGCGTGAACGGTTGAAGGCCGGGGACAGCAACGGCCAAGTCCTTGATTTTCTCGTCGCCCGCTACGGCGAATTCGTGCTGCTCAAGCCTCGACTGTCATGGCACACCGCGCTGCTGTGGGGGTTGCCGCCGGCTGTTTTGCTGATGGGGATCGCCATGATCGTGGTTGTGGTGGCGCGGCGCCGGGGTGCGCCAAAGGCGGAGCAAACAACAAATCTGACTGCTGCTGAGGAAGTTCGGCTGTCCGAGCTTTTGCGCGAGGGAAGCTAAGCGTTCGCCTGATTGCGACGTGTAACGCGACGACACGATCCCAACTGGGAGCTAATTCAGATGGCTTCCGAAGCCTTGCTATAGGGCCTGCTACGGTCAGGCCGCTCCGAGCCGGAACCGGTTCGGCAAAAACGGCAAAGTTCCATCTCCTGACATTACGAACTTTTAATGCTGCCGACAGCGCGCCGTAAGGCGCGCCTCGCCACATTGCCGGTTAACAAAACAAGGGCCTCGGGGCACCTCCCGTCGCGAGACGGACAACTGATTTGGAGACGGTAATGAACGGTAATACACAACCCTCACGTCGCATTCTGTCCGCGCGGCGTTTTGGGCTCTTGGCGACAACGATCGCCGGTCTGGGCGCGGCGGCGATCTTCATCGCGCCGAATTTGGCCCCCAATGCCGCGTTCTTTACGAATCCGGCGCATGCGCAGAATTTGTCGCAGCAGGCTCAGCAGCTGCCGCAGCATCCCGTCGGATTCGCCGACATCGTCGCCAAGGTCAAGCCTGCGGTGATCTCGGTTCGCGTTAAAATGGAGCGGCCGGCCACGTCTTCACTGAGTGAAGATGAGCAGCCATTCCCGCCGGGGTCGCCATTCGAGCGTTTCTTCAAGCGCTTCGGCATGCCCAACAATGGTGAAGGTGGCCATCAGGTCATTACCGGCCAGGGCTCGGGCTTTTTCATCACCGCCGACGGCTACGCTGTGACCAACAATCACGTGGTGCAGAACGCCGAGAACGTTCAGGTCACGACCGACGACGGCAAGACCTACACCGCCAAGGTCATTGGCACAGATCCGCGCACCGACCTCGCTCTGGTCAAGGTCGACGGCAAGGACTTTCCCTATGTGAAGCTTGCCGAGCATACGCCACGGGTTGGCGACTGGGTGCTCGCAGTAGGCAACCCGTTCGGCCTGGGCGGCACCGTGACGGCCGGTATCGTCTCGGCCCGCGGCCGCGACATCGGCGCCGGTCCCTATGACGACTTCATCCAGATCGACGCCCCGGTCAATAAAGGCAATTCCGGCGGTCCCGCGTTCGACGTCGACGGCGACGTAATCGGTGTCAACACGGCCATCTTTTCGCCGTCGGGCGGCTCGGTCGGCATCGCTTTCGCCATTCCTGCCGACACGGTGAAGAACGTTGTCGCGCAGTTGCGCGAGAAGGGCAGCGTCACCCGCGGTTGGATCGGCGTGCAGATTCAGCCGGTGACGCCCGAAATTGCCGACAGCCTGGGCCTGAAAAAGGCCACCGGCGCACTGGTCTCCGAGCCGCAAGCGAATAGCCCGGCGGCTAAGGCCGGAATCGAGAGCGGTGACGTCATCACTTCGGTTGATGGCAATTCTATCGCCGATGCGCGCGAGTTGGCGCGGAAGATCGGCACCATGGCTCCGGGCACTTCGGTCAAACTCAGCCTTGTCCACCAAGGCCAGGAGAAGACCGTGACGCTGACGCTGGGCACGTTGCCGAGCGAGCACCAGGCATCGAATCAGCCGAACCAGCACGAAGTTCCCGATAGCGATGTGCCGAAGCTCGGCCTCACGCTGGCGCCTGGAAGCAAGGCCTCCGGTTCCGACGGCAACGGCGTGGTCGTGACCGCGGTCGATCCGGACGGTGTCGCCGCCGATCACGGCTTCCAGGTCGGCGACGTGATTCTCGATGTCGGCGGCAAGTCGGTTTCGAATCCGACTGATGTCCGCAAGCAACTCGCTGAGGCGCGCAAGGAGGGCAAGCACGCGCTGCTGTTCCGGGTGAAGTCGAACGAAGGCACACGCTTTGTCGCTCTGCCGCTTGGCAACGCCTAGGAGCACGGTCCCGAAAAGTGAGCATCGGTCTTCGCAGAGGATCATGCTCACACGAAGCATCAGAACTTGGCTCGGGTTCGTCTGAACCAAGCTCTGGAGTAATGGGGCGATCCGCCGGCATCCGTCGCCCCCGCTGGCGGGCGTACCCTGGGGGCGGGCCGCGAGGCCCGTCCCCACCAAACACCAACTCTGCCTCCCGGCATCCGTCGCCCCCGCCGGGGTGGAGTCGGTCGAGGGGGTGGCGGGCTTGCTCGCCACCCCCTCACTTTTCCGAGGCTACATTGCCTGGTGAATTGTGCGAAACGATATGATCAATAGCAGTGAGACCGTTTCTTCGACCCATATTGCTTTGCCGGTGCGGCGATACGCCATCATGCGCCTTCTCATCATCGAAGACGACCGCGACGCTGCGGATTATCTGGTCAAGGCCTTCCGCGAGGTCGGCCACATGGCCGACCGCGCTACCGACGGCGAGGAGGGGCTCGCGCTGGCACTCGACGGCCAATACGACGTGTTGATCGTCGATCGCATGTTGCCGAAGCTCGACGGCCTGTCAGTGATCGGCGCGCTGCGCAGCAAATCCATCGACACGCCGGTGCTTATCCTCTCGGCGCTCGGTCAGGTCGACGATCGGGTCAAAGGGCTGCGCACCGGCGGCGACGATTATCTCGCTAAACCCTACGCTTTTTCGGAACTTCTGGCGCGCATAGAAGCATTGGCGCGGCGGCGCGGCGGCCGCGGCGAAGAAACCGTCTATCGGGTCGGCGATCTTGAGCTCAATCGGCTTTCGCATCAGGTGAGCCGCGCCGGTCAGGAGTTGCAACTCCAGCCGCGCGAGTTCCGCTTGCTCGAATACCTGATGCGGCATGCCGGCCAGGTCGTCACCCGCACCATGCTGCTGGAGAACGTCTGGGACTACCACTTCGACCCGCAGACCAATGTGATCGACGTACACATTTCGCGTCTGCGTTCGAAGATTGACAAGGGGTTCGGCCAGCCGCTCCTGCATACCGTGCGCGGTGCGGGATATATGATCCGCGAGGAGGCGAAGTAGCCGATCCGCTCACGTTCGCGCACGTGGAATCCGCGACTGGGGTCCACACCTTCGTGATGAACTAGTGTGCTGGGACGCTTTGAACTTCCGGCTCTGCCAACACGCCGTGCGCGAACAGTGTTTTGATCCGCTCGGCCGCAATGCCCCAGTCGGCCAGCGCAGACTGCGATCCTTCGCCGAGCGCTTGCGGCGGCTTCGGTCGTCCGGCGGGCGTTCTGGAGAAACGCGGCGCCGGGCCTGGCTGCACCACGCCGTCAATTTCAACGAAGGTGCCGCGCGCGGCGTTGTGCGGATGATGCGGCGCTTCTTCCATGTCGAGAACCGGGGCGAAGCACGCGTCGGTTCCTTCAAGGAGGGCGCACCATTCGTCCCTGGTCCGCATCTTGAAAACCTTTTCAAGTTCGCTGCGCAGCTTCGGCCCATCATCGGTCGTGTAGGGCAGGCCGAGACGCTCGAACAGCACCTTGCGGAATTTCAGCTCCAGCGCCGCGATTGCGACAAAGCGGCCGTCGGCGCATTCGTAGGTCTCGTAGATCGCCGACCCGGAATCGAGCAGATTTGTTCCGCGCTCGAGACGGTGCAGGCCCGCCGCATGCAGGCCGTAAAACATGGTCATCAGCGAAGCGGCGCCATCGATCATTGCAGCATCGACGACCTGACCCTTGCCGGAGCGCTGCGCCTCGATCATGGCGCAGGCCATGCCGAAGGCGAGATAGAGTGCGCCGCCGCCGAAATCGGCCACCAGGTTCAGCGGCGGCGTGGGCTTTGCGCCGGCGCGTCCGATGGCATGAAGCGCGCCGACCAGAGCGAGGTAGTTGAGATCATGGCCGGCGGCTTGCGCCAGCGGACCCGATTGTCCCCATCCGGTCATGCGGCCATAAACGAGGCGCGGGTTGAGCGCCAGCACCGGCTCCGGGCCAAGGCCAAGGCGTTCCATCGTGCCCGGCCGAAATCCCTCGATCAGCGCGTCGGCCTTGCCGATGAGTTCGAGCGCGAGGGCAAGGCCCTCAGGATGTTTCAGGTCGAGCGCGACCGACGGGCGCGAGCGGTCCAGCAATTCAAAGCGCGTCGGAATACCGATACCGAGCCCGCTCGGGGTCAGCCGATCCAGCCGGAGGACGTCCGCGCCAAGGTCGGCGAACAGCATCGCCGCCATTGGTGCGGGCCCGATACCTGCGAACTCGACGATGCGAAAACCCTTCAGAGGCCCCATAACCGCTGCCGTCCTTTCGACCCAGAAGCGCCTGCGCTAGAGTGGCAAACATGAACGCACACACGCCTAATCATTACCATAAAGAATTTGCTTCATGACGGCGTTGGGCAAACTGCTGCGCACGACGGCGTTTCAGTTGACGCTTGTCTATCTGTTGATCTTCGTTCTGTTCGCGGTCTCGCTCTTAGGCTATTTCGCCCTGAACACACGCCGGCTCATTACCGAGCAGATCACACGCACGGTCAACTCGGAGATTGCACGTTTGCGCGAGCAGTATAACGAAGCCGGCATCAGGGGACTGGTGCTGTTCATCGACGTGCGCTCGCGCCGCCCAGGGTCGAGCGTTTATCTCGTGACGACACCCAAAGGTGAGGGCCTTGCCGGCAATGTGGGCTCACTGGAGCCGGGCGTCCTCGACCATCCGGGCTGGCTTGAAACCTCCTACCGTCGGATCGAAGCGCCGGACGATGTCGAGCATCGCGCGCTCGTGGAAGTGGTCGAGCTGCCCGACGGCTTCCGCCTCTTGGTTGGGCGCGACCTTGAGGAGCGGGAACGTATCTACGGCATTATTGCCAATGCCGGACGCTGGTCGTTCGCACTCGTCGTCGTGCTCGGTCTTGCCGGCGGATTCTTCGTCAGCCGCCGCGTCCTCAACCGCATCGACGCGATGACCGAGACGGCGCAAACGATCATGGCCGGAGATCTCGCCGGCCGATTGCCGATCGCCGGCACCGGCGACGAGCTCGACCGGCTTGCCAAAAACCTCAATGCCATGCTCGAGCGTATCGAAGCGCTGATGGGCGGGCTGAAGGAAGTCTCCGACAACATCGCCCACGACCTGAAAACGCCGCTGACCCGGCTGCGCAACCGCTGTGAGCAGGCGCTGCGCAGCGCCGAAGGCGAGGTCGATTACCGCGCCGCGCTGGAGGCTACGATCGCGGAATCGGACGACCTCATCCGCACCTTCGACGCTTTGTTGATGATCGCGCGCGCGGAATCCGGCCAGGCCCGCGGCAATATGACCGAATTCGACGCCGCCGAGATCGCGCGCGATGTGGGCGAGTTGTACGAGCCGCTCGCCGACGAAAAGGGCGTCGTGCTCAAGGTCGACGCACCGTCAGCAGCGCCGGTGCGCGGCAATCGCGAACTGGTGAGCCAGGCGCTGGCGAATCTCGTCGACAACGCGATCAAATATGCCGGCCCGGAGACGAGCAAGATCAACGGGGAAGCGGCCGAGATTGTGGTCGGGGCTGGCGCCGACGGCGAACGCATCACGTTGACGGTGGCGGACCACGGCCCCGGCATTCCCGATGCCGATCGCGGCCGCGTTGTCGAGCGCTTTGTGCGGCTCGAGCAGAGCCGCTCGCAGCCTGGTTCGGGATTGGGATTGAGCCTGGCGTCGGCGGTCGCGCGCTTGCATGGCGGCGAACTCAAGCTCGAGGACAATCATCCCGGTTTGCGGAGCGTCATCGCTCTGCCGCGCGCCGGACCGGCGAGCGCGTGATGCCGCGGCCCGCGCCCGGGAAGCGCCCGCTCAAAAGCCTCGACGAAACGGCATTGGTCCGGCGCATCGCCGGCGCCGTCCCGCTGTGCTCGGCGGCGGGTCGCCGCCGCCTTGCCGAGTGGCTCGCCGGCAACGGGCGAAAAGCCGCGGGCCGCGCGCTCAAATCGCTCATCGAAGAACATCCCCTGCTTGCAAGCCTGCTCGGCGGGATCGCCGAAGCCGCGCCTTACCTATGGGACCTCGTTGAGGCCGATCCGGAGCGTTTGGTGCGGTCGCTCAGCGGCGATCCGGATGATGAGCTTGGCGCGCTCCTCGCCAGTGCGCGCGACGCCGCCGCGGCGGCGCCCGGGTCGGCCGAAGTGATGCGCTTTCTCCGCCGCATGAAGGCGGAAGCGGCTCTTTTGATCGCACTCGCCGATATCGGCGGCGTCTGGCCGGTCGCTCGCGTCACCGCGGCCCTCACCGCTGTCGCCGAGACCGCGCTTGGTGCTGCCGTGCGCCGTCTGCTCGTCGAAGCCGCGGGGTGCGGCCAGCTCGTTTTGCCGGACCCACAAAATCCCGAAGCCGGTTGCGGCTACGTCGTGCTGGCGATGGGAAAGATGGGCGGCCATGAGCTGAACTTCTCCAGCGACATCGATCTCATCGTCTTCTTCGATCCTCACGCGTTGACGCTGGCGCCGAACGTAGAAGCGATGCCGTTCTACGTGCGTTTGACCCGCGATCTGGTGAAGATCATGCAGCAGCGCACGGTCGACGGTTACGTCTTTCGCGTCGATCTGCGGCTGCGCCCGGATCCGTCTTCCACCCAGATCGCGATCTCGACCGAAGCGGCCCTCGATTATTACGAGAGCCGGGGACAGAACTGGGAGCGCGCGGCGTTGATCAAGGCGCGGCCCAGCGCCGGCGATGTTGCCGCCGGCGAGAAGCTGATCCGCGAGCTCTCGCCCTTCGTCTGGCGGAAATATCTCGATTACGCCGCGGTCGCCGACGTGCACGCCATGAAGCAGCAGATCCATGCCTATCGGGGGCATGGCGAAATCGCGGTCGAAGGTCACAACATCAAGCTCGGCCGCGGCGGCATCCGTGAGATCGAGTTCTTTGTGCAGACGCAGCAGCTTATCGCCGGCGGGCGCCACGCCGAGCTTCGCGGCCGCGCCACCGTCGCGACGTTGGCAGCTCTCGCCGCCGACGGCTGGATCGATAACACGGCGCGCGACGAGCTGACGGCGGCCTATGACTTTCTGCGTCGCGTCGAACACCGCTTGCAGATGATGGCCGACGAGCAGACGCACACGTTACCGACTGAGCGCGAGGCGCTGATCGAGTTCGCCCATTTTCTCGGGTTCGAAGACCGCGATGATTTCGCCGCCGTCCTGCTGACGCATCTGCGCACGGTGGAGAAGCACTATGTCAGGCTGTTCGAAAGCGCGCCGGCACTGCTGGCGCAGCAGCAGAACTTATCGTTCATGACGCCGCCGGAGCGCGAGGGCGAAACCCTCGACCGCCTTGCGGAAATGGGCTTTCGGCAGCCGCGCGAGGTCGCGGCCGCCGTGCATCGTTGGCGCACGCCCACCTACCGCGCCCTGCGCGGCGAGCAGGCCCGGCAAAACCTCGCCGAGCTTGTCCCGGCGATTATCGATCAATTCTCGCGCGCGGAAAATCCGGATGCCGCGTTTACCGCCTTCGATCGTTTTCTTGCCGGCTTGCGCGCCGGGGGGCGCTTGCTGTCACTGCTGAGGCAGAATCCGGAGCTGATGGGCTTCATCGCGCTCATTCTCGGCGCTGCTCCGCGACTTGCCGATATTCTGGCGCAGCATCCGCATGTCATCGATCCCTTGATCGACCCAAGCTTTTTCGGCGCCCTGCCCGAGGCGAAGCGGCTTGCAGCGGACTTGGCACGAGCGTTCGGTGAGTCCCGCGGCCACGAAGACGTGCTCGATGCGATCCGCTTGTTCGGCCAGGAGCGCATGTTCCTCATCGGCGCCCGCATCCTGTCAGGCTCGGTGTCGGCCGAGCAGGCCGGCGGTATCTTCGCCGAGCTGGCCGATGTCCTCATTCGCGCGCTGCACCGACGCGTGGAGGAGGACTTCGCCACCATGCATGGCTGCGTCCGCGGTCAGGAGACGGCGATACTGGCGCTCGGTCGGCTTGGCGCCCGCGAGATGACCGCGAATTCCGACCTCGATCTGATCGTCGTCTATGATTTCGACGCCGAGCATCCGAACTCTGACGGCGAGCGTCCGCTTTATGGCGGCCAGTATTTTGCGCGTCTGACCCAGCGCCTGATCAACGCGCTTACGGTCAAGACCAATTACGGGGTGCTCTACCAGGTCGACATGCGGTTGCGTCCCTCGGGCCGCTCCGGTCCGTTGGCAACCCATATCGATAGCTTCATCGGCTATCAGGAACGCGAGGCCTGGACCTGGGAGCATATGGCGCTCACCCGCGCGCGCGTGGTCTCGGGCTCGCCGGAGTTCGCCGCGCGCGTAGAGGCGGCGATCAACGACGTGCTCCGTCGCAAACGCGACGCGCGCACAATCGCCGCCGACGTCATTGAAATGCGTGCGGCGATCGCCAAAGAAAAAGGCGATGCCGATCCGTGGGATCTCAAATACGCGGCCGGCACCCTGGTCGATATCGAGTTCATCGCCCAATACCTGCAGCTTGTGCATGCTGCCGCCATGCCGGACATCCTCGATACCTCGACCGTGCGGATGCTGGAGAAGGCCGCACGCGCCGGCGTGCTCGCCGCCGCAGACGTCGCGGTGCTGCGGCCGGCGGTGCGGCTCTACCATGACCTCACGCAGATATTGCGGCTCTGCCTGCCGGGGGCGTTCGATCCGAAAGCGGCAAGCGCCGGCGTGCTCGGGCTCCTCGCCCGGGCCGCTGACCTGCCGGATTTCCCGGCGCTCCAAGCTTATCTCGTAGAAACTCAGCGCCAGGTGCGCGAATGTTTCGTGCGGATTTTGGGAGGGGCCCCGTAAGGCACTAGACACCGAGCCTCTCGGGCTGATGGATGAAAGTCTCCGCCTCGGCTTCAGCGCGCACCCGCTCGCGCGCCTCTAAGGGCAGCCGCAGCACGACGGCGGTGCCGGCGCCGAGCACCGAGCGAATGCGCATCGTGCCCCCATGGAGCTCGGCGAGCGACTTGGCGATTGCCAAGCCGAGGCCCGATCCCTGGTGCCGCTTGGTCAATTGGCTTTCGACCTGTTCGAACGGCCGGCCGAGCTTATGCAAGGCATCCTTCGGGATGCCGATGCCATTGTCCTCAATCGCGATGGTGACCATGCCGCCGCGCAGCCGCCCGCGTACAGTGATCTCGCCGCCGTCGGGCGTGAACTTCACCGCGTTCGAGAGGAGATTGAGCGCTATCTGCTTGAGCGCGCGCCGGTCGGCCTTAAGCCTGATGCCGGGATCAATGTGCGAATTCAGCTTCAAGCGCTTTTCGTTGGCGCGACCCCAGATGACGCGCAGGCTGTCTGCCAGGATGCGATCAAGCTCGACAGTCTCAGGCGCGAGGTGGATGCCGCCGGCCTCGATCTTCGACATGTCGAGAATGTCATTGATGACGTCGAGGAGATACTGACCGCTCTCGCGGATATCGCGCGAATATTCGGTATATTTTGCCGCGCCGAGCGGACCGAACATCGCCGATTCCATGATTTCGGAAAAGCCGATAATGGCGTTGAGCGGGGTCCGCAGCTCGTGACTCATATTGGCCAGGAATTTCGATTTGGCCTGGTTCGCTTCCTCGGCGCGGGTCTTCTCTTCGGCGTATTTCTCCGCCAGGTCGGCAAGTTCGCCGGTCTGGTGCTCTAGCGCCTGCTGTGAATGGCGCAAATCGTTGATGGTTGCGATCCGCCGCTTCTCGCCTTCGATCAGTTTCTGCTCGTGCTGCTTGATTTTGGTGATATCGGTGCCGACCGAGACATAGCCGCCGTCCTTGGTGCGGCGTTCGCTGATGTGCATCCAGCGCCCGTCGTTCAACTGCGCCTCGAAAGTGCGCGCGCCCTGCGGCTGGCGGTCCTCGTTGGCTATGGTGGTGCGGATGATCGGTTTGCGGCCGGCGGCCACCACTGTTTCATAGGGTGTGCCCGCCGTCACAGCCGCGTCGGGCAGGCGATGCAGTTCCTGGAAATTTGAATTGCACAGCACCAGGCGATTGTCGGCGTCCCACAGGACGAAGGCTTCCGGGATGGTTTCGATCGCGTCGCGCAGCCGCAAATCCGCCGCCGTCGTTCTTTCGACCAGGTTCTTCTGCTCTGAAACGTCGACGGCGATGCCGATCAGATGCGGTCCGGCTTCGCCCTCCTGGCGCGCCAATTCGCAGCGGACCCGCAGCCACATCCAGCGGCCGTCGGCGTGACGCATGCGGAAGGCGTGATCGATCGAAGACAGCTCGGCGTCGGCGAGTTGTCTGGCCAGCTCGTAAAGGTCGATGTCGCCTCTGTGTACCAACGCGTTCAATTCGCCGAAGGTGAGCAGTTCGTCCTTCGCCGGCAGGCCGAGCATGTCGAACATCGATCGCGACCAGAACACGCGGCCGCGCGCGAGATCCCAGTCCCACAGCCCGCAGCGGCCGCGATTGAGCGCCGTGTCGATACGGCTGCGCACGGTGTCGTGGATGAGATCGGCCTCGCGCGCGCGCGTCGCCTGCCAATGAAAGGCAAAGCCGAGGATCAGCACCACGAAGCCGGTGGTTGCCGACAAAGTGACAGTCAGTGCGGTGGTCGACCGCCAGTTGGCGAGCGCGCTCGACGCTTTCTGGACGACGGCGATGATGCCGAGCGGATTGCGCAACCCGCGCACGGTGGCGAGCGCGGCGGCGCCGTCCGGTAGCGTGATCTCCAGCGTGCCGGCGGCGGCGCCGAATGTGGTCAGCGGCTGCGAGGGTCCGAGCACGTCAAGGATTTGCCGGCCCAGCTTCTGCGGATCATTGGGCACGCTGCCGATAATCGTGCCGTCGGAATCGGCGACGATGATCGACCAGTCGCCCGCCGCGGCCCAGGCCGGCAAGGCGCGCTCCAGCGCCGCGGAGGTGCGGCCGGAATTTGCCTTTGCGTCTTTTGCCGGATGGTCCAATCCGATGGCGAGTTCGTCGGCAAGCCCCTCGATGACCTGCCGCGCTTCGCCGACGACCTGCCGGCGCTGTTCGAGCACCTGCACGACGGCGCCGATGCAGACGGTGATGAGGAAGGCGATGATGAGAACCGGGACGGCGCGGCGGAGCAGCGGTTCTGCGCTCAACAGGCGCCGGTACGCGGGCTTGGCAATCGAGTTTGCCAGCCCCTGGATCGAATCGGAACGTAGAGACGCACTCGCCGTGTCGGCGCGCGCCATCGCCAGCCTCCGTTCGGACGGTCCCCTGCACCCGCGTTCGGAAGGACGTGCCGCATCTCCTCCGAATCACTCAGATAAGAATCGATGCGCGCTGATTTGTCGAGAGTCCGAACAGTCGCGGAGTCAATATTTTTTAGGACACTATCCCAAGGTTTTTTGCGCTACTGCCGAGCGCTCGAAAGCAGTCAATTCAAAGAAGGGCGCGCAGCGCGTCAGTGCAGCGTCTGATAGCCGGCGATGACAAGCTCGACGGCGATCAAGACGACAATGATGATCTCGAGCCGCAATGATCGCCTGGTGTCGATGATGTCGGTCAAGATTTCCGCGGTCTCGGCGATCACCGCGAGCTTGCGCGCGAGTGCTTCCGCGCGCTCTTTCAGCTCGTACTCATCTTCCAGCCGCGCGTAGAGCCGGTCCAGATCGGGGCGATCCCAGACCACGTCGGGTTTTTCCGCAACCGCGACGCGGCCGGAAACGCGATGCTGCACCAGCAGGGCATTGCCCACGTGTTTGAGGATGGTGCGGCGGCCGGCATCGGCACGGCCATGCTCGGCGAGCTGGCGGGCAAAAGGCTCGACCAGCTCGAAGACGGCAGTGACCTCGCGCTCGTCGCGCGCGAGTACGACGCTCTTCGACAGGGCATCGGCGATGACGATCAAGTGCTCGGGGGTGATCGTCTTCAGTGAGATCGGTCCGCCGGGAAGAATTTGGTCGTCCTTGTCGGAGGCAATCTCGATCAGCACCGTTTCCTCCTCGGAGGGCTTGACCGGACGGATCAAGCGCGGCTGCAGGCCGCGCAGGACTTCGCTTTCCTCCGCCGCTGTCAGCCCCATGAGGACGGCGACGCCGTAGCGAAACAGCGTCACGAAGCCGTCGGCGCCGAACTTGTAGGTCAGCGGCGCGGTGGAAAGCACATGATCGTGCTCCAAGTTGGACGTGTCGATGCGATCGCTCAACAAGAGCGCTCGGATCCGTTTCCGATTCTTCGGGCCTTGCGGGTTATCGATCATCATCGGCTCATTCACGCGCCACGCAGCACGACGATTCAATGTCGGGATTACAAGCGCCATGCGCAATGCAGGATCAAGCCGGTGGCGAGCCTTCGCAGATCGCACGAGTTACGTTCGATCGGCCCACACGGGCGGGCGCCCCATCAGCAATGGACCAAAGAATACGGCAAAACCGCCAAACGCCAGGAACCAGGCGGACGCGGCAATATAGAGTAACGCGCGCGATGGCTCGAAAGCCGCAAATATGCGAGCGAGCGCGGCGATCAGCGCGCACAAATAGATCACCTGCGTCGGCACCGCCGCGATAAGCCTCGGTCCGGTGTGACCGAGGCTCGCCCGCGTCATCACCGCGAGCGTCATCAGGCCGACTGCGCCCGTCGTCCAAGCATGCAAGCCGGCACTTATCGGCCAATAGGCGGGCCACAGAATCGCCGCCCCCGACAGCAGGAAGCCGATCGGCACAAAGGCGTAAGCGACATGGAGAACGAGGACCAGGCGATTCGCAAACGTACGGTCGCCCGCCCAGCGCAGATAGCGAATGGTGTGCAACAATCCCGCTGTCATCAACAACACGCCGGTTACGACGGATTGGGGTAGCGCGATCCAGGAAGCAAGCGCCAGCACGCCGGCGCCGAGCGCCACCGCGTCGAACCGCGAAAACGCTTGCGGCAGCCGTCCGGGATTGTTCTGCTTAAGCCAGTTGTGGGTGAAGCTTGGCACAATACGCCCGCCCACCACCATGATCAGTGCGATCAGCGCCGCAATGCCGATGCGAATGCCGTAATCGGCGCTGCCATGTCGGATGACTTCCAGATGAAAAACAATGTTGCCGGCAATTAGAACTCCGAGAATGACCAGGACGCGAAGATTGCGCCAATTCTTGCCGGCAATGATCTCGCCGGCGGCTACGGCGGCGAATGTCGCAAGGAAGGCAACGTCGATCACCGCCGCAAGCCACTCGCCGCAGATAGCAGAACCGGCAATCGCGATGCGGCCGATGAGCCACAGCGCGAATAAGCCGGCCAAGGGCCTGCCGTTGACCGGCAGGCGCCCCGTCCAATTGGGGATTGCGGTGAGCAGAAAGCCCGCCACGGCCGCGGCGACGTAACCGTAGATCATTTCGTGAATGTGCCAGTCGAGCGGGCTGAACGCGGTCGGCAGCGACAAGTCGCCGAAATATTGCGGTAGCCATAACGCCACGCTGAGCGCGGCCCACACCGCTCCGCCGAGAAAAAACGGGCGAAAGCCGTATGAAAAAATCGCCGGGCCGACATATTCAAGGCGGCGCCGCAACGCAGCGGGCGTGTTCACCACGAAGCTAATGTCCCATCCCGGACATTACCTGGCCGTTGTAAATGTCGGGATTGGGCGGGCCTTCAACGTGCAGGATACCGAGCAGTCCGCGTTCGGCTCTGGCCAGCGCGTGATCGACTATAGTGTAGTTGCCCGGCACTTTGGTCTTGAACTCGGTGATGACCGCGCCGCCCGGCGCGACACTCACGGTCTGAATGCCTTCAAGCGGCGGCGATTCCAGGCCGCCAAAGGCGTAGACTTTGTCGAAAATCTCGCCGATCACATGGAAAGACGACGTGAAGTTCGGACCGCCGACCCCGAAGAAGATGCGTACAACGTCGCCGACCTTGGCTTGCAGCGGATGGAGCTTCGTGAGTGCACCGACCGAGCCATTGAAGACGAAATATTCCGGACGCTCATTCAACAGCTTCTCAACGCTGAATTCTGCGCTGCCATGCTGCCCGTAGGGGACGTCCGTGTAGATCTCGCCTTGCATGACGTAGAACTCGCGATCTGCCTTCGGCAGGCCGCCTTCCGGTTCGACTAAAATGAGGCCATACATTCCGTTGGCGATATGCTCCGACACCATCGGTGTGGCGCAGTGGTAGACGAAAAGACCCGGCACAAGCGCTTTCCAGCTCATTGATTTTTCGTGTCCCGGATCCACTTGCAGCGCGGCGGCGCCGCCACCCGGTCCCGTCACCGCGTGGAAGTCGACCGAGTGAATCATCGCGCTGTCGGCGGAATTCTTCAGATGAATGTCGACGGTGTCGCCGACGCGCACGCGGATGAATGGTCCGGGTACTTTTCCGTTGAATGTCCAGTAGCCGAAGGTGGTCGCCTCAGCCAGTCGTCCCTCGACTTCCACGCTGACGAGATCGACGCGGACGGTCTGCGGCTCGCGCTTGCCAATTGGCGGCGGCAAATCCGTCGGCTCGCGCGATATGTCGGCTTCGACAAGAGTTTGCGGCGCCGGCCGGGGCGTGACGATAAACTGGCCTTGCATGCCGGCCAACTGATGGCCGGGAACACTGCAGAAATAGATGAAATCGCCGGATTTCGCCGCGCGAAAGGCGATGGTCGTGCTCGCCCCTTTTCCGGTCACCCGCGGTGATTTGGTGCCCTGGTCGGGAAAGACGATGTCGTGTTCCGCGCCTTCGCCATTGATCAGTGTAAGCTCGACCACCTGTCCTTCTGAGGCGGTCAACAGCGGATTGGCCTTGCCGTCGATCGCGCCACCGACACCGATATAGACCATGTGGCCTTCGGCAATGCCCGAGCGCAGGGTGTACTTGGCATCGGCGACGTAGCCGATCTCGGCGCTTGGGCTCGAAGCTTGAGCTGGCGCAGCTTGCGGCGCTTGATTGGTTGCCGCCGCTTTCTGTTGCGCTGTGTTGCTCGCGGGCTGGCCGCTCGTGGCCGCTGCCGGCGGTTGAGAGCCGGAGCCGGAGGCCGCGAAATAGGCGATGACATCGGCGCGGTCATGCTCGGTTTTGAGGCCCGGGAACGGCATCTTGTTGCCGGGAACGACCCTCTGCGGATCACTCAGATAGGCGTCCAGGGTTTTGGCATCCCACACAACGTTCGCCTGTTTCATTGCCGGCGAATAGTTGTAGCTGGGCTCGGTTCCAGCCTTGCGGCCGATGATGCCGGCAAGCGATGGACCAAGGATGTTCTTGCCTGGCTCCATTGAATGACAGGCTTGGCATTTTCTGAACACGAGTCGCCCCGCGCCAGGATCGCCGCCCGCCGTCGGCGCCGCCGCGCCTGCAGCCGGGGTTGCCGCCACGGTCGCCGGGGTGTCGGCGGCGGCCATGCTGCGCGTCATGCCTTGATCATGCGCCGTTGAGGGAGCAGACTGGGCCGGAGTTTGTGGAGCATTGGCCGTTGTGATAGGCGCGGTAGGGAGAGAGCTGTGCTCAGCAGTCGCCGCAACGGATGAAGCCGGTGCCGATTTCTCAGCCTGCACGCCAAGTTCAGACGGAGGCGACGTCCCACCTGTCGCTGCAGCGGCCGAAGCCGATGGAGAGGTCTGGTGCGACGCGAAAAAAAAGCCTCCGGCGATCAAGCACAAAGCGATGCCCACAATGTACCATTCCCGCAGCCCTGCCCACATGGATCGCTCCCGGCTTTTCGAATCTTGTTGCTGTTCTGCATGCGTCGTCAAATCCGCGCGCAAACAAACGCCACCCGTACGACATTTACGAAAATAATGTATTACGAATGCATCTTATACGTTGATGCAGATCAATGTCATTCGTGGAATCGCGGCTTCGGGGATCCTTGCTTGCGAGCGCGCTCCCGGCGGCGTGCCAGCCGAGCGAATGTCTGCCTGGGTAGGGCCGCTCAGCTGTCGGCGAGCGTCCGCGCGACGATGTCGTGAACATCGCGTGACAGCGACGGCGCCGCGGCGACGCGACGCAGCGTCGCTTCCGCGCGTGCGCGGCGCGCCGCTTCGAGCGCGCGCCATGAGCGAAATGCGCCCATCAGGCGCGCCGCAACTTGCGGATTTCTAGCGTCAAGCGCGAGCAAAGTGTCGGCGACGAAGTCATAGCCGGTGCCGTCGGCCCGGTTGAATTGGGTGTGGTTGGCTTGCGCGAACGAACCGATCAGCGCCCGCACGCGGTTAGGATTGGCCATGGAGAACGCGGGGTGCGTAGTCAGCGCGCGCACGCGCTCGAGCGTCGCCGGCTCCGGTATCGCCGCCTGCAGTGCCAGCCACTTGTCGATGATCAGCGGATCGTCGGCATAACGGGTATAGAAATCGCGCAACACTTCCGCGCGCTCTGGCCGATCGTATTTGGCCAGCGTTTCCAGTGCCGCCATGCGGTCGGTCATGTTGTCGGCGTCCCGGTATTGAGAGAACGCCAGCGCGATCGCCTCGTGCCCTTGTGTCGCCGCCAACAGGTCGAGGCAGACGTTCTTGAGCGCGCGCCGACCGGCGCTGGCGGCATCGGGCCGATAGGGGCCCGGCGTGATCATCTGCCGGTAGGTATTGGCCAGCGCCGCGCCAAGCCGCGCGCCGATTGCCGCGCGCAAGTGCTGGCGTGCGGCAAAGATCGCGTCGGGATCGACATCGCGGCCGATCTCGCGCGCGATATCGGCTTCGCTAGGCGGCGTCAGCGTCAGCGCGGTAAAGGCGGGCTCGAGATTGTCGTCGGCGAGAATCGCGCTCAGCGCGGCCGTGAGACCGCCGTCCTCACGCGCCGGCGCACGCTTGCGTAATGCCGCGACATTATCGGTCAAAAGCGACATCGCCAGCGTCTGCACCGCCTGCCAGCGATTGAACGGATCACGATCGTGCGCGGCGAGGAAACGCAGCTCGTCGGTTTCTATCGGCTGCGAAAGTTTGATCGGCGCCGAGAAGCCGCGGTTGAGCGAGAGGATCGGCCGCTCGGCGATGCCGGTGAAGACAAAGCTTTGGCTCGGCGCTGTCACCTCGATGACACCGCGGTCGAGCGGATGGCCGTCGAGCATGAGCGGCAGGTCATCGCCGCTTTGGCCGACGAGGCCGACCGCGAGCGGGATCACCGTCGGCTTCTTGTCCGGCTGCCCGGGCGTCGGCGGGATGGTCTGCTTCACGTCGAGCCGGTAGGTCTTGGCGCGGGCATCGTAATGCGGCGCCACCACGATCTCCGGCGTGCCGGCTTGCGTGTACCAGCGCATGAACTGGGTGAAATCGCGACCGCTGACGTCGGCGAAGCACTGCACGAACTGCTCGACGGTGGCGGCCTCGCCGTCATGGCGGGTGAAATAGAGGTCCATTCCCTGGCGAAACAGCTCCGGTCCGAGCAGGACCTTGATCATGCGCACGACCTCGCCGCCCTTGTCGTAGACGGTCGTGGTGTAGAAGTTGTTGATCTCGTGGTAGACCTCGGGCCGCACCGCATGCGCCAGCGGGCCGGCATCCTCGACGAACTGGTGCGAGCGCAATGCGCGCACGTCGCCGATGCGCTCGACCGCGCGCGAGCGCTGGTCGGCGGAAAATTCCTCGTCGCGGAAAACAGTGAGGCCTTCCTTCAGGCAAAGCTGAAACCAGTCGCGGCAGGTGATGCGGTCGCCGGTCCAATTGTGAAAATATTCGTGGGCGATGACTGCCTCGATATGGGCGTAATCGGTGTCGGTCGCGGTTGCCGGCGAGGCCAGCACATATTTGTCATTGAAGACGTTGAGGCCCTTGTTCTCCATCGCGCCCATGTTGAACGCGGAGACGGCGACGATCATGAAGATATCGAGATCATATTCGCGGCCGAAGACTTCTTCGTCCCAACGCATGGCGCGCTTGAGACTGTCCATGGCGTAGAGCGAGCGCTCTTTCTTGCCCGGCTCGACATAGATGTGCAGCGCGACGTTACGGCCGGACATGGTGGTGAAACTGTCGGCGACGCGCGCGAGCTTGCCGCCAACCAGTGCGAACAAATAGCAAGGCTTTTTGAACGGGTCGTGCCACACGGCGAAATGGCGATTGGTGCCGGGAATGTCACCTTGCGCGATCAGATTGCCGTTGGAGAGAAGCACCGGCGCCTCGTCTTTGTCGGCCTCGATGCGCGTGGTGTAGACCGCCATGACGTCCGGCCGGTCGAGGAAGTAGGTGATGCGGCGGAAACCCTCGGCCTCGCACTGCGTGCAATACGTGGAGCCCGCGCGGTAGAGGCCCATGAGCTGCGTATTCGCGGCTGGGTCGACGACGGTTTCGATCTCAAGCTCGAACGGCCGGTTCGGTGGTTGCGCGATGGTCAGCCGCTCGGGAGTAGCGAGGAAGCTACCGCTCGGCGGCGGCTTACCGTCGAGCGCGAGCGAGCGCAGCTTCAATTCCTCGCCGTCGAGGACCAGCGGCGCCGGCGTGCCGGCGCTGTTCGGCTTGAGCTTGAGCTTGGCGCGCACAGTGGTCGCGGTAGGATCGAGCGAGACGTCGAGCTCGACGGTTTCGATCAGCCAGTCGGGCGGGCGGTAATCCTTCAGGCGGATCGGACGTGGTTCTTCGGTGCGCATGGGCCTTGATGTAAAAGGTTTGCCCGCCAATTGAAAGCGCAGGAAGTTAGCGTGCCGCGCAAGGATGCCGCCGAATGTCAGTGATGCGCGCGATGGTGCTCGATCTGCCACGGACGCCGCTGACGCTGCGGGAGCGGCCGATTCCCCAGCCGGGCAAGGGCGAGATCTTGGTCGAGATCGAAGCCTGCGGCGTCTGCCGCACCGATCTGCACGTGGTCGACGGCGAGCTGCCGCGTCCGAAGCTTCCCATCGTACCGGGACACGAAATCGTCGGCCGCGTCGCGGCGTTTGGGCCTGGCGTGACCGACTTCGCGCTCGGCGAGCGCGTCGGCATTCCCTGGCTTGGCGCGACTTGCGGGGTCTGTCCGTATTGCTGTTCCGGCCGGGAGAATCTGTGCGATGCGCCGCTATTCACCGGCTATACGCGCGACGGCGGCTACGGGACGCATACCGTAGCCAACGCACGATTTTCTTTTCCGTTGCCGGAAAATCTCGATGCCGCCGAGGCGGCGCCGCTGCTGTGCGCCGGCCTGATCGGGTGGCGCAGCTACCGCATGGCCGGGGAGGGGACCGCGCTTGGCCTCTACGGCTTTGGCGCTGCCGCGCACATTTTGGCGCAGGTCGCCGTTTGGCAGGGGCGACGCGTCTATGCCTTCACGCGTGCGGGCGACACGGCGGGGCAAAACTTCGCGCGTTCGCTCGGCGCGGGCTGGGCCGGCGGCTCCGAGGAGATGCCGCCTGAGCCGCTCGATGCCGCCATCATTTTTGCGCCGGTGGGAGCACTCGTTCCTGCGGCGCTTGCGGCGGTCAAGAAAGGCGGACGCGTGGTCTGCGGCGGTATCCACATGTCGGATATTCCGGGCTTTCCCTATCGCCTGCTCTGGGAAGAGCGTCAGCTCCTCTCCGTTGCCAATTTGACGCGTCGGGACGCTTACGAATTCCTGGCGATCGCGCCGCATGCCGGCATCAAGATGCAGCTGACGCGCTATCCGCTTGAGCGCGCCAATGCGGCGCTCGCCGATTTGCGGGTAGGGCGCTTTGAGGGTGCGGCGGTGCTAATTCCGTGAACGGTTTTTCGTCGCGGCTTTGGGTCGATGCGGTGGGAGGCGAGGCAATCCAGAATAATGCGTGGATTGCCTCGCCTTGGATATCTCGCAAACGCTTAGTTGGCCGCGAGGCTTAGTCGCAGATCCAGACGTAGCCGATCGGGGACATCTGCCAGCAACTGCCGACGCCATACGGCCACCAGCGCCCGCCGTGAAAGCGTCGGACGTGGCCGTACCAGACGCCGCCGTAGTAGCGTCCACCCACCCTATAGTGGCCGCCGGCAACCACGCGGCCGCCGTGAACGACACGCCCGCCGTGGACGACATGGCCGCCGTGGCCACCATGCCAGCCGCCGTGGGCGACATGGCCACCGCCGTGTCCGCCACCGTGGCCGGCGTGTCCGCCGCCATGGCCGGCGTGTCCGCCACCGTGACCACCATGACCCCCGCCGTGACCGCCGCCGCCGTGCCCCTTAGCCAGTGCCGACATGTCCGTCGTTGTCATCAGCAGACCCGTGGCGCCCAGAGTAGCGAGACAATACGCGCCGAATAGAGCGCCGATTGCCAATAGCCACGTCCGGAATTTCGGCCCTCCGATTTGATCGTGCCCGGTCATTTCACTACCTCTCTGTTACAATTACTCGCGCCTCGCGTTCGCAGCCCCTCGGGCGGCTTACGACGCTCCCAAGCGCGCTCTAATCTCGCACCAAACGCCCGCCGGGCGATACTCAATTCTTGCTTCGCCGCCGAGTTCGTGGGCCAAGCCGCGTTCGATGAGGCGCGAGCCAAATCCCTTGTGCCGTGGCGCCTTCACCGGCGGTCCGCCCGTTTCCCGCCATTCAAGTTGTAATTCCCAACCATTTGATTGGGGACGCCTCTGCCAGGCGATGCTGATGCGCCCAGTGTCATTCGACAATGCCCCATATTTCACCGCGTTTGTCGCCAATTCGTGCAGCGCCATGCTGATGGAAAGCGCCATTTTGGCGGACAGACGCACCGGGGATCCGTTGATCTCAAACCGGCTCGAATGCGCGCCGCGATAAGGACTGATGGCCTGGGCGACGATTTCATTGAGGTTGGCGCCTTCCCAACTTTCGTTGGTCAGCACATCGTGTGCCCGGGACAAGGCCAGCAGCCGGGATTCGAACATTTCGCGGCCGCTCGCATCCGTCCGCGGCCGCCGGAAGGATTGCGCGGCAATCGCCTGCACTGTGGCCAAGGTATTTTTCACGCGATGGTTCAGTTCGTTGAGCAGAAGCAGTCGATGCTCTTCGATGCGTTTGCGCTCGGTAATATCGACACCAACGCTGACCGCGCCGACGATGTTGCCGGAACGATCGCGCAGCGGGGCCGCCTGTACCAGCCCCGACGTTGTGGAACCGTCGCTAAAGCGCAGCTCCATCTCTTCGCTGTTCACCGTTTCGCCGCGCACCGCTCGCCGCAGCGGCAGGCGATCGGCTGGAAGCTCCACCCCGTCCTGGAAAACGAGAAAGTGCTGTGGCGCTTGTGCCGGCGGCACGGAAAGCGAAGCGTTCGCCGTTTCAGGCATCCGCAACATTTCGGCAGCGCACCGGTTGCCGATGACTTGGAGACCCGCGCTGTCAAATGTGAACCAGACCGCCACCGGAACCGTGTCCAGCACCGCCTGCAGCCGCGTCTTTTGCACTTCGACTTCGGCGGCGATTTCGCGGCGCAATCTCGCCATCGTGATATTCGCATTGACGCGCGCCAGCAGCTCTTGCGCGCTGAAAGGCTTGATCAGGTAGTCGTCCGCGCCGGCGTCCAGGCCTTCCACTTTGGCATCGTCCCCGGCGCGGGCGGAGAGAAGGACAATGGGCAGACTGCTCAGTTGCGGATCGGCCCTGATCTCGCGCAGTAGTCTAAACCCGTCGAGCGCCGGCATCATGACGTCGGAGAGCAGCAGGTCCGGCCGCCTTTCGCGGACCGCCTGCAATGCTTCCACTCCGTTGCCGACGGTTTCGACGTCATAGCGGTCGGTCAGCAGACGCCTCACATAGTCGCGCATATCGGCGTTATCGTCCGCGACCAACACACGCGCGCGCGTTCCCGAGACGGCGCTATTCGGCGGCGGAATTGCCGTGTCCCGTAAAATCTCGGCCGCTGCCGGATTTGTATCCGCCGCTTGCGGCAGCCACCGCAGCGCCTCTTGAACGAAGGCGGTGGCCTTAGTGGCCGTGGAAATCTCGCGCGCCGAATTTGCAGCAGCCGCCGGCGCGCGCGCTTCGCCGTAGGGCAAGAGCACCGTGAACGTAGTGCCACGATCTACCGCACTGTCGACGCGCACTTCACCGCCGAGCTGATTGACCAGCTCGCGCACGAGCGCAAGTCCGATGCCCGATCCTTCGTGGGTACGTCCGCGCTGGCCCTCCACGCGATGAAATCGCTCGAAAACGTGGGGCAATTCGCTTGGCGGGATGCCGACACCGGTGTCGCGCACTGACAACTCGACGCGACCGCCGGCGTCGCGAAGCCGCACATCGATACCGCCGGTGAAGGTGAACTTGAACGCGTTGGAAAGCAGATTGAGAACGATTTTTTCCCACATGTCGCGGTCGACATAGACCGCGCTCGGCAGCGGTTCGCAGGCGATGTCCAGCGTAAGCCCCGCGCGCTCGCAAACCGACTCGAAGTTCGATGCGAGTTCGCGGGTGAGGCCGGAGAGATCGGTTTTTGCGAAAACTAACTGCACCCGGCCGGCTTCCACCCGCGAAAAGTCGAGCAGGGTGTTGACCAATCGCAATAGCCGCAGCGCGTTGCGGTGCGCGACTGTCACTTCTTCGAGCCGTTTGCCCGGTAGCTCGTCAGGATGCCGCAGCGCATCTTCCAGCGGCCCCAACATCAAGGTGAGCGGCGTCCTAAATTCATGGCTGACATTGGAAAAGAACGCCGTCTTGGCGCGATCGATTTCGGCCAGCGCTTCGGCGCGGCGGCGCTCCTGCTCGTAGGCCTCGGCGTTGGCGATCGCGGCTGCGATTTGTCCGGCGACTAATTTCATGAAGCCGGAATAATTGTCGTCGAACAGCCGAAATGGATTGAGGCCAGCGATGAGAAAGCCGGCGCGGCCGGTTTCGCCGCTGGGCAGGATCGGCAGCACGACAGCGCGATCAGGTGCCTGCTGCCAGACGCCGCTGGGAAAGGTTGCCTGAAATAACGTTTCCAGACCCAAAACCGCTTGAGGTTGATGCTGCGTCGCGACATCCATTAACGGCCATGGATTGTCGGCGTTCAGCGCCAAGCGGTCCATTACCGCGGGGTGATCGCGGTCGATGCCGGCGGTGCTGGCGAGAACCGCCGTGCGTCCGTCCGGCTCCAACACATAGATCATGGCGAACGGCAGATCGCGGCTATCGGTGGCGAGCGCGCGCGCACTTCGCTCGCAAGCCTGTTCCCAGGTGCGGGCCTCCGCGGTCGTCGCGGCGAGTTCGCGCAACAAAGCCAGCTGCCGCTCACCGATGACGCGCTGCGTGTCGTCGGTATTGGCGCAGAAGATGCCGCCGACGGTGCCGTCGTCGCCAGGGATCGGACTGTAGGAGAAGGTGTAGTAGGTTTCTTCCGGATAGCCGTTGCGCTCCATGATGAGGAGCTGGGCTTCCACATAGGTGCCCTCGTTGCCCTCCATGGCCTGCGAGAGCATCGGCGCGATATCCGGCCAGATCTCACGCCATACGACAGAGGCGGGCTTGCCGAGCGCCCAAGGGTGCTTGCCGCCAATAATTGACTTGTAAGCGTCGTTGTAGAGGCAGATCAGCTGCCGGCCCCAGCCGATCCAAATCGGCTGGCGGGACGTGAGCATGATCCCGACTGCGGTCCGCAGGCTTTTCGGCCACGCGTCCGGCATCCCGATGGATGTGCTCTCCCAGTCGAAGGCGCGCATCAGCCGGGCAAGTTCGCTGGTGCCCAGTAGCGGCCGTTCGGACTCAACGAAACTCACTGGAACATAGGCGTCGGCCGGCGCCGGTCCCTCATTCATATCGACCCCCGCCTGCCAGCGGCTCTTCAAACCGTTCGAAGGCGTCCTGAAGCAGTGGAACACATGGTTTGCAAAAAAGTTCCATTCGGCTGGCTGGCGGCGGCAAGCAGGTAGCCAGCAGGAGACAGCCAGGCGATTGGTAGGCTCACTCGGGTTCACCGCCGCGGCTCCGCATGGCCGATCACGCGCTGGATGGTCGGATAGCGCCGGCGCAACCCGCGCTCGAGGGCATCAACCAGATCGTGTACGGCGCTTACCGAGAGCGCCGGGTCAACGCGACAATGGAAATTGACGATCTCGCCGGCGGCGGTTTCGCGCACGCGCACCTCGTGCACCTCGCCCAGGCCGACTGAACCAGCGGCGAGCGCTACGAGGGCTTCGCCAATCTCCGCGACGCGGGGGGCGCCGGCGTCGCGGCCGGCGAGGACGGCGGCTGGCAGCGGCTCGATATGGGTTTCGACCTCGACCTCCGGCCCGAGCTCTTCGCGGATCGCGTCTTCGAGCTGGCTCGCGGTCTCATGGGCGGCGGCAAGTGACAGCGTGCCCTCGACTTCGAGGTCGGCCGAGACCGACAAGCGATCGGCGAGCGCCTGCACGGCCACATGGTGCACGGCCAAGCCGGCATTGCGGGCAATGAGCATGACGCGTTCGCGCACCGTCTCGTCGTCGAGCGCACGCGGCTCCGTGGTGATGGTGATCTCGGCCTCGGGAAGGTCGGCGCCGATGGCGTGCGTCAGGCGCTCCTTGATGGCGGTCACGCGGTCGAGCGGCAGCGCGCGGCTCACGCCGACGCCAAGTTCGACGAACAGCACCGAGCCGGCCGGTCGCGCCCGCACGCGTTCGACGGTGACGACGCCGGGCACACGCCGTGCGACCGCGGTCACGCGCTCGCTCACCCCGGCTGGCGCGGTATCGGTCAAGGTGTCGATAGTGCGCCGGCCAAGCCGCCAGCCGGCAACGCAGATGAAGATCGCGACGACGATCGCCGCCGCCGCATCGGCCCTGGAATAGCCGAGCGCGACGCCGCCAAGTCCGATGAGGACGGCGATTGACGACCACATATCGGAACCGAAATGCAGCGCGTCGGCTTCGAGCGCCTCACTCAAGGTCTTCTTGGCGACGCGCCTGAGCGTGCGTGCGCGAAAAAAGTCGATGACGATCGATGCGGCGATAATGGCGAAAGCGACAGGTTTTGCCTCGACCGCTGCGACGCGCGCGCCAAGGAGCAGTCGTCCCGCCTCAAAGATCACGACCGCAGAGAGCAGGAACAGAAAGGCGGTCTCGACGAGGGCGGTCACGCTCTCCATCTTGCCATGGCCGTATTGGTGTTCCGCGTCGGCCGGCTTGCCGGAGACGCGCACGGCGAAATAGGTGAGCACCGTCGCGGCAAGGTCCAGGAGCGAATGGCCAGCCTCCGACAGGATGGCGAGCGAGCCGGTGAGCAGGCCGACCATGGCCTTCGCCGCGGTCAGCCCGGCGGAGGCGGCAATCGATCCGAGCGCGGCTTTTTCCTTTTCGTTCATCGGCCGTTCGGCAGGTTCAATTTTTTTCAGTTCGACGATGCAAAATTCCGCCGCCTAAAGCCCGAGGTCGCTGAGCCCCGGATGATCGTCCGGGCGGCGTCCCAGCGGCCAGCGGTATTTGCGCCCGCTCTCGGCGATGGGCATGTCGTTGATGCTGGCGATGCGCCGTCGCATCAGGCCATGCTCGTTGAATTCCCAGTTCTCATTGCCGTAGCTGCGGAACCACTGGCCACTGTCGTCATGCCATTCATAGGCGAAGCGCACGGCGATGCGGTTCTCGCGAAAAGCCCATAATTCCTTGATCAGTCGGTAATCGAGTTCGCAATTCCATTTGCGCTTGAGAAATTCCTCAATCGCCGCGCGGCCGCTGATGAATTCCACGCGGTTTCGCCATTGGCTGTCGAGGGTATAGGCCAGCGCGACGCGCGCAGGATCGCGGCCGTTCCAGGCGTCTTCGGCAAGGCGCACTTTTTCGCTCGCGGTTTCGGCGCTGAAGGGTGGCAGGGGTGGGCGGGCGGCTACGTGCATTTTCTCATTCCTCTTTTCAGCCTTGACCGTCTCGCGCCGCGTTTCAGCATCGAGCGGTGATAGTCCGTCGCCGTCAAAGCGAGAACAATCGCTCGGCATTGGTCTGAAAGAACTTTCGCTTGTCGTCGGCGCCGAGCGGGAGGTTGTCCTGGGTGGTGACCTCTTCGGGCACGAACTGATAAGGGTAATCCATCGCGTAGAGCAGCCGGTCCGCGCCCATCACGGAGTGGACATACATGATCGGCGGCTGCCAACCCATCCCGCTGGTCGTGTAGTGGAAGTTCTCGCGCAAATAGGCGCTGAGCGGCTTCTTGAGCGGCGGCGCGGACGCATAGCGGTTCGTCCGCACGATGATGTTGTGCATGAAATCCAGCCGGTACAACCAGTAAGGCAATGCCTCGCCGAGATGCCCGAGCACGACCTGCAGGCCGGGAAAGCGATCGAAGACGCCGGCGACGACCATGCGGAGCGCATGCAGTCCGGTCTCGGCTTGAAAGCCGAACACCGCGCCGTCGAGACCGCGCGCGAGATAGGGCTCGATCATGGCCTTTGAAGGCGTCGTCGGATGCAGATAGAGCGGCACTCCCAGCGCTTCGCAGGCGGCGAAAATGTCCCAGAATTTGGGGTCGTCGAGGTATTCGCCGCGGGTGTGAGAATTGACGATGGCGCCCTTGAGACCGAGGCGCTTGACCGCGCGCTCGAGTTCCTGCGCGGCGTGGGACGGATCTTGCGGGGCGATCGCCGCTAATCCCGCGAAGCGTGTCGGATGACGCCCAACGGCTTCGGCGAGTTCATCGTTGAATCGCGTCGCCAAGCCGGTGGCTGTTGCCGCGTCGAAAATCTGCACGCCGGGCGCGGTGAGCGAAACGATTTGCTGATCGATGCCGGTCGCGTCCATATCCGATAGCCGACGTTCGTCGAGGTCCTGGATGCGCTCGATCAGCGACCGCGCGCGTTCGCTCGCGCCGGCGAAGAACCCCCACAGGCTGTAAAACCCGGGATCGTCGATTGTCTTCTCCGCAATGACCCGCCGATACAGATTAACCAATTCCGGGGGCGCCCACGCTTCCTCGGTCGCGATGCGGCGATAGCCGGGGTCTTTCCGAATGCTCGTGGCGGCGAATGCGGTGGCGGTCATGGGTCTCGCGCGGGCATTGACTGGCGTTCATGCAAGCGCCAATTCAGAGACTGGCCTGTCGGCGTTTGATGAGACATGCCTTATAAGATGACGTTTACACGTATCACCATCGATCCGGCAATTTGTACTGGCAAACCGTGCAATTCCCCGGCTGGCCCGTCGGGGCAAGCTCGATGGTTTCGTCCTCGGTAAGGAAGGGCTGCGTCCTAATTTATTTTTGGGTTGGACTCGGCTGTCGTTCGTGCTGCCGAGGGTGGCGGTAGCGGGCCGTTGAGCCATGGATGCGACCATAAGATTAAGGGGTCAGCCAACTCATACCTTGGTTGGTTGATCCGCAGCGCGATCTCTGGCACCCTAAAGGTGGGGGTGCTGCTAAATGGCGCTGCAATGCCGCTCCAGTCGAGTGATCGGGCGATTGTACACATCGTTGATGACGATGCATCTTTGCGCGAGGCGTTAGAGGATCTTTTTAGCTCAGTCGGGCTCGGCTCCCAAGCCTACGCCGCGGCCCGCGATTTTCTGAACGCAAATCTTGTCGATAAACCCGGATGCATCGTTATCGACGTCCGCTTGCCGGACATGAACGGGCTGGAGTTCCAGGCCCAGCTCATTGAGCTGGGGATTCGGCTGCCGGTCGTGATGATGACGGGATATGGCGACATTCCCATGTCGGTCCGCGCCATGAAGCGCGGTGCCGTGGACTTTCTTCCCAAGCCGTTCCGGGATCAGGACATGCTTGACGCCGTGATCGCCGCGATTGAGCGCGATCGACAGCGGCGGACGGTCGATGGCGATGTTTCGCAGTTGCAGCAACGGTTCGCGACGCTTTCGGCCCGCGAACAGCAGGTCATGCTGCGGGTGACGGCTGGCAAAATGAACAAGCAGGTAGCCGGCGATTTGGGAATAAGTGAGATCACTGTGAAAATTCACCGCGGAGCGGCGATGCGAAAGATGGGCGCCAAAACCCTGGCCGACCTTGTCCGCATGGCGGAAGTGCTCAAGCCCAAGCCGCCGTAAGGTATAATCCGTATGTGGGTATAATACCCCTGTATAGTTTCAGAGCGATCCTTCCCATGACAACAAGTGCTGTTTGGTGCTGGGCCGCCTGCGGCCAAGCCCGTGGGAAAGGACAAGGTGTCAAGAGAGCCCTCAGTCGCGGTCATCGATGATGACGAACCGTTTCGAAGGGCGCTTGTTAAATCGCTCGGCTCACTAGGATATGCCGCCCGCGCGTTCATTTCCGCAGAAGAATTTGTCGCGGCGGACGGGGAAAAGTCATGCGACTGTGTGATCACCGATGTACACATGCCCGGCATGAGCGGGTTTGATCTCGCGCGCCTTTTGATGTGCCGTAAGCGCAAGATGCCGGTCATCATGATCACCGCGCGGGTGGAGCCAGGGCTGGAAGCGAAGGCGGCCGCCGTGGGTGCGGTCTGCTTGCTCAGAAAGCCATTCGAATCAAGTGCGCTGGTCGAGTGTCTTGATAAGGCACTAAGTAGCCGATAGCCGAAGTGCCGTCTTGAGCGCGTCGAGCGGGGCCGTGTCGGTGAATGGCTTGGACAGGCACTCCACGGCGCCTCATTCGAGCAATCTTGAACGGTTGCCCCGTCTCCGTACACGGCGATAAAGACGATTGGAATCTCCTGCCGGCGGAGCGTCAATTCTCGCTGTAAACCCGGTCCGGACATGCCCGGCATGGCGATATCGAGGATGAGACACCTGGTCTGGCCGGAGACTCGCGCACGGAGGCGTCGTCATCGACGACCGACACGAGCGAACGTTCGGCCATCACTGATTCCCCACGACGCCGCTCTGGGAAGCGTTCCGGGGTTCAGGACTGCGGACGCTCATCACACTGTCGGGCAGTCGAGGAATGGAAAATAAAAACTTGGCTCCCGGACCATCGTTCGGTTCTGCCCATAGACGGCCATTATGATTCTCGATGATGGAGCGACTGACGAATAATCCAATTCCCATACCGCCGCTTTTCGTCGAGTAGAACGCGTCGAAGATTCGCTCGACATGTTGCGGGTCGATACCCACTCCTGCATCTTGAACGGTCAGGCGCACATGATCGCCTTCCTCCAGTTCAGTTCTGATCACCAACTGCCGCGGACGATCAATGACGCCGCTCATCGCGTCTGAGGCGTTCAGGAGCAGATTGAGGACGACCTGTTGAAGCTGGACGCGATCTCCGGTGACGGGCGGGAGGCCGTCGGCAAATTCCGGCCGCAGAATGACCCCGGCTCTCTGAAGTTCGCTGAACGACAGGGTAATCACTTCGCGTGTAGCCTCGTTCAGGTCTACTGTGTCGGTCATGCTCGTGTTCTTGGTGAAGAGCGCGCGCAGTCGCGTGACCACCTCGGAGGCACGGTTGCCGTCGCGAATTGTGCGCTGCGCGGTTCTGATCGCTCCCTCGACGTTTGGAGGATCGGCGGCCAGCATCCGCAGGCAGGTGCCGGCGTTGGTGACGATGCCCGCCAGCGGTTGATTGATTTCGTGCGCGATCGACGCCGTCATTGCTCCGAGGCTCGTGATTCTGGTGACGTGTGCAAGTTCCGATCGAATCTTCCCAAGCGCCTCTTCGGAGAGTCGGCGCTCGGTCACGTCCTGGATCGCGCCGATATACTCCAGTCGACCGTCTGGGTGCCGGATCCGGTGAGCAATCGTGCGCACGTATTTGACTCTGTCATCTGGCATCCGCAGCCGGATCTCGTAGTCAAGATCGTCGCTGCCGCCTCGCGCCAACTCGATCTTGTGAGACAACAACGGGATGTCTTCCGGGTGGACTCGCGCACCAATCAGTCCAAGCGTCACCGGCGCATCCCGGTCAAGCTCGAAGATGCGATGGAGTTCCCCTGAAAACGTGATCTCGTCCGTGTCCACGCGCCAGGAAAAGCTGCCGGTCAAGCTGAGGCGTTGCCCTTCGGCGAGAAATGCCTCACTGCGGCGCAATCGCTCCTCAGCCCGCTTGCGGTCGTCGATATCAGTGTTGGTCCCGTACCATTTGACGATGTTGCCGGTTTCATCGCGCAATGGGTTAGTGCGTAACAGAAACCACCGATACTCGCCGTCGAAACGCCGCAATCGCGCTTCGGTCTCTCCTGCCATACGAGAGGCCTCAATGGATTGCCACGCGGCAGCGATGCTGTTCAGGTCATCCGGGTGAACCGCAGCCGTCCAGCCCCAGTCCTGCATCTGTTCTGAAGAGAGACCCACGTAGTCAAGGTAGTGTCGATTGAAGAATTCGGCGGAACCGTCGGGGCGTGCCGACCACGCCAGCGCCGGAATCGTGTTTATGATCAGGCTAAGATTACGTTCGCTCGCCCGGACGGCATCCTCGGCGTGTTTTCGGTCATCTATATCGGTCAGCAGAACGTACCAGCCGGTAACGTGACCATCCTGGTCTCGCACGGGAAGGGCGCGAACCTGGAACCATCGATATACGCCGTCGGCCCGGCGGCAACGGTGTTCAATGTCGTAGGGAATTCCTGTTGTGACCGAGTGGGTAAGAGCGGCGATCACGCGAGGGAGGTCATCCGGATGAACGGCATCGCCGGTGGACCAGTCTTTCAATTCCTCGGACGTCTTGCCGAAGTACTCCAGGACTTGCCGGTTGAGAAGTTGAATCTCACCGGCCGGACTCATGGTGCAAACGAGCCCGGGAATGCTGTCGACAATCTGGCGGAAATTGCTTTCGATCGCATGCAGGTCTTCCTCAGCCCGCCTGCGCTCGGCAATTTCTTTTTTCAGCTCTTCGTTGGCTGCAGCAAGTTCTTCAGTCCGTTGCGTGACGCGTTGATCGAGTTCGCTGGCGACCCGTTTCTGTTCGCTCAGGAGCCGTGCCTCCTGCAATCCGATCGCCACCTGGTTCGCCGCGACGCTCAGAACAAGCCTCTCAGTCTGCCCCGGGAAGTCCAGTCGCTGAGACCCCACAGCGATGACCCCGATGTCACCCTGCAGCCCCAGCCGGAAGGGCACGATCGAAATGTCGCCGTTGCCAATGGAATTCCGGACCAGTGGAGCCCAATTCTCCGGGTCAGGTCCCAGCCAGTTGTTGAGAATCTCGCCGATCTCCTGCGGCCGAGCCGGCAGTTTTCCCGATTGAGCAACGCGCGCCATTTCGATGGCTTGTTCGCCGAACGAACCATTCAACCGTATGTAGGCGAAATCCAGATCGAGCATGCCCAGGAGTACGTCGAGCAGCGTGCGAGCGATTTGGGTGGGCTCGCTACCGGTCCAGACGGCAGGAAGCGCGACCACGCTGACCAAGTCATTAATGCAGCGCTGGAGGCGCTTGATCTCCGCGGCGGCATGGTCGGGATGCGTTTCCATACTGGACTACTGTCTAGGGCGCCGTATCCCGCCCGGCGCGCCGTTCGCGAAGCTCGCCGAGGAATTCTTCCGGCGGTACAAAGAACGGATTCTGTTGGAGGGTGCCGCCGACGATGACCATCGGATGCGTTCGCATGATGTCAACAACCGTGTCGCCGCCAAATTTCGCCAGATCGTACACGCAGATGACCGCATCGTCGTGACGGCGCCAGACATCGTTCACGCGCGATTCGAAGGCGACAAGATTGTCGATGCGCAATTGATCGTCCGCCGCCCAGTCCATGCGACAGACGATGCGACTGAGCGGGAATCCTCCCGTAGCGTTGCCGCTGGCCAGTTGTTCGAATACCTGCAGCATCCGATCCGGATCGAAACGGCCGTCCTGAAGGTAGGCTTCGGTGTTGATCCGAAGCTCGAATTGGCCCCGCTGCAGGGCGCCGTCCACGTCGATCCCTGCCGCGGTCAGCCGCTGCAGATGGTCATGGCGTTGATCCGGATTTACGACGTGAACCGCCTTGTCGCCGCACTCGAACCCGTCCTTAATGAACGGAAGCAACACGCGATACTCTTCGTCTTCGCTGTTGAAGAACGCACATACATGACGCGCTTCGCCGAGGTAGGAGCCGGCAAAGGGAATCGGCGCCGCGGCCGTTTTCATGATGTGCTCCTCCTGTTTAGGTATCCGGCAGCTCTTATCCTGCAAGGCCTGGACCACAGAGCAGCCCCGCTCTCCATTTCGTGATTTCGGGCAGGCGCCATGACACGAATGCTTCACCCTAAAGGCAAGCCTCCATCTTACCTTGATGGCTTGGTGTCGGTCCACGGCGAGACGGCGACGATTTCGGAAGAAATCGCGCCAGTTTCGATGACATTTTCATGATAATCGGATGATCGCGGCGCTATGGCGGCGCCTATTTGTCGATGCTGTTCGACGCGCCAGGTCTCGTCTTCAGATGTAGCTCGCCGGGCGTTTTAGGTTCGTGTTGCTGGAGGCAAATCAGCAAAATTCACTGCAAGCCGGCTTCACACCGGAGGCTGATCCGGCGTGAAACAGCGCCTGTCATTTATCACAATGGATGCTGGAGCGATGAGCGCGCGGCGTCCTACGCAGCGCGGTGCCTTTGTGCAGGGCGACGTGGTCTGTTTTATCGCTTTGGATCTGGTACTGCGGCTCATCCTTGCTCGCGTGATGAACATAGCCTTTATAGTTTATGTCTTTGGTGTGGACCTTTACGATCGTGCCGCTGACCCGCCCGGCTTCCGAGTTCCAGCTTACGTGATCGCCAACTTTGAATGTCTTTGTCATAACTGCTGGGCGACTAGTGATAGCCGGCGCTCTCGCTAACTTTGCCGCGGAACACCCAGTAGGACCACGCCGTGTACATCAGGATGATGGGCAGCAAGAACAGCGTGCCGATCAGGAGGAAGGCTTGCGTGCTCTCAGACGAGGCGGCCTGCCAGAGCGTATAGTGGTACGGCACGATGAACGGCCAGAGGCTGATCGCGATCCCGACAAACGACAAGAGAAACAACCCGATCGCCCCCAGAAAGGGCAATAATTCGTAACGACGGCTCAGCGCGTACCATTCAGCTAGTGCAATCAGCGCGGTCGTGATCGGCACCGGCGAGAGAAAAGCAATATCGGGCCAACTGAACCACCGCCGCGCGATATCGGCATGCGTGAGCGGCGTCCAAACGCTCACCGCGACGATCGCGATCAGGACCGCGATGAGGCAGACGCGGCCGGCCTGTCGTGCCCAATGCTGCATGTCGCCTTCGGTCTTGAGGATGAGCCAGCCCGCGCCCAAGAGACCGTAGCCGAACATCAGAGCCACTCCGAGGGCGAGCGGAAACGGGCTGACCCAATCGAATGAGGCGCCGCCGAATTGCCGACCGTTCACCTTGAAGCCCTGGATAAAAACACCGAGGACGGTTCCTTGCGCAAAGGTCGCGAGTATCGACCCGCCGCAGAAGGCCCCGTCCCAAAATCTCCGAAGGCCCGGACGCTTAAACCGGAATTCGAAGGCGACGCCGCGGAAGACGAGCGCCAGCAGCATGATCAAAATCGGAAAATAAACCGCCGGGATGATGATGGCGAAGGCCAGCGGAAAAGCCGCCAGCAAACCGAGTCCGCCGAACACCAGCCAGGTTTCGTTGCCGTCCCAGATTGGCGCGATCGAATTCATCGCCAAGTTGCGGCTGCCGGCATCGGGCAGGAAGCCGTACAGTATGCCGACGCCTAGGTCGAAGCCGTCAAACACCACGTAATAAAAAACAGCAAGTCCGAGAAGGACTGTCCATAAAGGCACGAGATCGATCGCCATGGCAGCCTCGCTGTCTTCAGGAGTTTTCGGCGGCGCGCGCGGCGTTCTCGAACGGCCGTGCCGGCAGCCCGCTTTCGACGGGCTCCGCGGGTACGTCCTGCTGCTGCGGGCCGCGGCGCACCAGCCCGAGCATGAAGGCAATGCCGGTCGGGAACATGATCAGATAGACGATTACATAGAGGGCGAGCGACAGCCCCACGTTCGCTCCGGTCAGCGAGGGTGAAACCGAATCTGCGGTGCGCAGCAGCCCGTACACCGTCCACGGCTGACGTCCGACCTCGGTGGTGGTCCAGCCGGCAATGACGGCGATGAAGCCGAGCGGCGCTACCCATTGGCACAGCACGAGGAACCAGCCGGCGTTCCACAGCCTGCGCCGCAGCCGCAGGAATTGGCCGACAATGGCGACGAACAGCATGATCAATCCAACTCCCACCATGATGCGGAAGGCGAAAAACGGCGGCCCGACGGGCGGCCGCTGATCCGGCGGCCATTCCTTGAGGCCCCTGATCGTACCGTTCCAGGAATGGGTAAGAACAAAACTGCCGAGATCGGGAATTTCGATCGCATAGCGCATCGTCGCCGCGGCGTCGTCGGGGATGCCGAACAGCGTCAAAGGCACCGGCTTGACGGTATCATAACGTCCCTCGATGGCCGCAATCTTCGCCGGCTGGTGCTCAAGCGTATTGAGCCCGTGCTGATCGCCGAGAAACATTTGCAGCGGCACGAGGATGATGAGTAGATCGAGCGCCATGCGGATCATCATCCGCGCGTCGCCGCTCGCTCGCCCGCGGCGCAATAGCCACGCGCCGACGCCCATCACCACGAACGCTGTCGTGATGTAGAAGGCAGTAACGTTGTGTAGCAGCCGGTATGGAAACGACGGGTTGAACACTATCGCGAACCAATCGACAGGTTCGAAACGTCCATCAACCATTTTGTAGCCGACCGGTGTCTGCATCCAGGAATTGGTGGCGAGAATCCAGAACGAGGACAGCAGCGTTCCAAAGGCGACCATTGCCGCCGCGAAAAAATGGGCCCATGCCGGCACCAGCCGCCGGCCGAACAGCAGCACGCCGAGGAACGAGGCTTCCAAAAAGAAGGCCATTAATCCTTCGTAGGCGAGCAGCGGCGAGAGTACGTCGGCGGTGGCGTCGGTGAAGCGGCTCCAATTAGTGCCGAACTGAAACGGCATGATGATGCCGGAGACGACGCCCATACCGAACGAAACCGCGAATATCTTCGTCCAGAAGCCGGATATGCGAAACCAAATCTCGCGGCCGGTGAGGAAATAAAGCCCTTCGAGGACGGCGATATAAGAAGCGAGTCCGACCGTGAAGGCCGGCAGCAAGATGTGCCAGCCGATCACCCAACCCCATTGCACGCGCGAAAGCAGAACCGGATCGAGGTTCATGCAAGAGCCTCAACTACCTTTATCCACTGAGTCCAACGGAACAATACACGCGCTTCGAGTTCTTCTGCTCCGCTCGAGGTTTATTCAAAGTCGAGTACGGTTTCTAGGGACTAGCATGCCGCCTTCGTGGATCGTGGTCGGGATCCAAATACTCGATCCCCAACGGGCCGATCGCCGTGACCTGGGTGACATACTCCCCGGATTTCGCGCAGTGGAAGTGCGACGTATCGCCCGGCAGAACGATGACACTGCCTGGCGGATAAGCCTTCATTTTATCGCCATCGAACTGATCGCCGAGGCCGATGTAGAAAACGCCGGACATGACCGTATAGATCCGGTCCTCGGGGTGCCGGTGTGGCATTAGTTTCACGCCAGCTGGCACTTTAACCCTGATCAAGTAAGGGCCGGGCTCTGAGGGTTGACCGACAACGACGGCCAGACGGACCGAAGGCGGGAACGCCGGGAACGGCTTCCAGTCGATGTCTTCGGGCAAGATCGACCTGAAAACGGCTTCATCTGGCTGATGGGTTCGCTGGGGCTGTGCCATTGTGGTCCTCCTTATCTGGATTTGCTCATCACCGGACTTCCGCATCGAGAAGGGTCGATCGACTATTCAGATCAACTTAGCGTCCAATGTGATCGCCGCGTTAAGTACCTTGGAGACCGGGCAGTTCTTCTCGGCATCGCCGGCAATTCGAGCGAACCCAGCCTCGTCCAGGTTAGGCACCTGGGCGCGCAAAGTCAGGGCCGAGCGGCTAATGCGGAAACCCTGGCCTTCAGGTTCTAGTGTCACCGCGGCCTCGGTTGTCAGCTCAGTCGGGGTGAAGCCGCCAGCCTGGAGCCCAAAGGCGAGTGCCATGGTGAAGCACCCAGCGTGGGCCGCGGCAATGAGCTCTTCGGGGTTGGTACCCTTCTCGTTTTCGAACCGGGTCCTGAAAGAGTACGGGGTGTCTGCGAGCACTCCGGAATCCGTGGAAAGATTGCCGCTCCCGGCGCGACCGGTTCCGCGCCAAACTGCTTTGCCCTTTCGAATCATTGAAACCTCCGTTCGCTTACATTTGGCAAGTGACAGCGACCGATGTGCCATTACTTCCCGATCTTCTGTTGACGGTGCCATTCAAAGAACGCACCAACTGTTCAACAATTCTTGACCCGAGTCCGTGCGGCGCCATCGCCAGTCCGTCTCCGTTGTCCGAAACGATGCAGACCCAGCAGTCGCCCCTGTTGATGAGCTCGACGCGTACTCGGCCGCCATTACGCCCATCAAACGCGTACTTGGCCGCATTGGTCACGAGCTCCGCAACCACGAGGCCCAATCGCTCACAACGCTCGCTTGGGGATTGGCCGGCGTCGGCGAAAACTTCGCAGCGCACGCCCAGCGGCTTTAGCAGCGCCTCCGATAAAGCTTCGCACAGGTTCTCTATATAGCAGTGTACAGAAACCAAACCGTCTGCGGCGCCAACCAGAAGAGATCGGTGCAGATCGCCGAAAGCAACTATTCTCGCCTCGTATCGCGTGAGCAAGTCTTGAAAATCTAGCGATGTTGGCGAGGAAAACTCGCGCCGAAGCGCACTTGTAAGGATCGCGAAGGTATTAGCCAGACGGTGGTGCATCTCGCGCAATAGCCAGAACTCATCGCCGGCGGACAGCGGCAAGGCATCCGTCCGCGGCGCGAGCAGATCGAATTCCTGAAAGGCCCTACCGTTAGAGAGCACAGCGTCTCCACGTTGGATTGGTGAACGGTAATCGGCGGATGCTGCCGCGGAACGTTCCGTGATGGACATGACGAATCCTCCTCCGGCATTCAGGAATTCCGTTGGGGATTCGTGCGCCCTAGTTGCGTGAGTTGCTATTGGGCCTTCGGAGGAGCCGATTATCTAAAGGTATTATTCATCGGTCCCCGCCCACGCCTCCCGGAATGTGGAACAAGCATGCGTGGTGGTAATTGGAACGACATAGCTTAGTCGATAGGCACCGTGCCCCCTTCTGCAGCGCAGTGCGCTTGCCTCGGGTCCTCACTCTCGGCGGCCGCGTCAGTCGCTCCGCTCGACCAGGGCACGCCGAGCTTTTCCAACTTCAGCTGCGCTCACAGAGGTGGCCGCGTTGCCCCAGGAATTGCGGATATAGGTAAGGACGGCCGCGACTTCGTCGTCTTTCAAGAGCCAGCCGAATTCGGGCATCGCCGCGCCGGTCGGTGCGTGACCGGTGGCGACACTGCGCGCGCCGCGTAGCACAATATGCAGAAGGCTCGCCGGATCGTCCTGTTGGACGACAGCGGACCCGTCGAGTGCAGGGAACAGATTCGCTGTTCCTTTGCCACTTGCCGTGTGGCATCCGGAACATTCATCGGCGTAAATCCTCGCTCCAACCTTCATCATCGCCTGGTCAGGCGTGCCAGGTGCGCTTCCATTGCGATTTGCGTCGCGATCCGGCGGATTCTTTAGATAAGTCGCGATGGCTTTGAGATCGTCGTCGGTCATGTGCGATGTCGAGAGATTGAGAGTTTCGGCCATCGGACCGTTCGCTGCGCCAGTGCGGCCGTGACCGGTCTTCAGATAAACTGCGATCTCATCGACCGACCAGCCGCCGATGCCCCGGCGCGGATCGCTGGTGATATCAGAGGCAAACCAACCCTGCAGCGCGTAGCCTTGCAGACGCTCGCTCGTCTTGTCGCCGCCCAGGAAATTCTTCGGCGTGTGGCATGCGCCACAATGTCCAAGACCTTCCGCGAGATACGCGCCGCGGTTCCATTCCTCACTTTTATCCGCCGTCGGATGGAACGTGCCCGGCGTAAAGAACAGCTTGTTCCAAAAGATCATGGACGCCCGAATATTGAATGGAAACGGCAGTTGATTGGGATTCACCGGATTGTAGACAGAAGGAACGGTGTTGAGATAAGCGCGGATCGCTAGCGCATCATCGCGCGTGACCTTGGTGTAATAGTTGTACGGCATGGCCGGATAGAGGTGCATCCCGTTGCGGCCGGTGCCCTTCGTCATGGCGTCGACAAATTCGTCATCCGTCCACGCGCCGATGCCAGTTTGTCGGTCGGGCGTGATGTTGGGTGCCAGGATGTTGCCGAACGGCGTCTCGATCGGACGCCCGCCGGCCAGAGCGCGTCCGCTGCCAGGTAATGTATGACAGGCGGCACAATCGCCGACCACTGTAAGGTACCGGCCGTGCTCGATTTGCCTGAAGTCCTGTTTGTCGATATCGCCGGCGACCGCGCCGCCGGACGACAGCGCCAGCGCGACACCGCAAAGCGCCACGCGCAATGGGCTGATGTTAGGCATGGACCAGCGGCCCCGGGTTCTTGAGGTATTGGGAGCGGATTGCCTTTGCCGACCAGAATGCGAGCGCACCAACCGTACCGGTGGGATTGTAGCCGGCGTTTTGCGGGAACGCGGTGGCGCCCTGTACGAACAGATTGGGCACGTCCCAGCTCTGCAGATATCGGTTCAGCGCACTGTTGCCCGGGTTGTCGCCCATAATGGCGCCGCCGCACAGATGCGATGTTTGATAGTCGGTGACATCGTAAGGGCCCTTGCGCGGCTGCTTGACCACCTGCTTGGCGCCCATCTGTTGGAGGATTTCGGCATATTTGTCGGTGAGAAACGCGCTCATCTTGAGCTCGTTGTCATGGAGATCGATAGTGAGGCGTAGCAGCGGCCGGCCGAAGCGGTCTTTGTAGGTGGGATCGAGATCGAGATAGACGTCGCGGTAGCTGTAGAACGAGCCGTGACAAGCACCGCCGACAATCATCGAGCTCAGATAATTGTCGCGCAGCGCCTGCTTCCACTTCGCGCCCCAGGCCGGCGTGCCCGGGGGCACCGCAATGCTCTCGAGCGGGCGGCCGTTAGTACGAACCTGGCCGATATAGCCGCCACCGACAAAACCGTGCGGGCCGTGGTCGAAATTGTCGCCGTTGAACTCGTCGATGCACATGCCGATCGCGCCGGAAGCGATGAACGGATTGAAATTGTACTTGTCCTTGTCGAAGAAGCCGGTCGCGGTCGACATGGTTTGATGGGTGAAATTACGCCCGATCTGGCCCTTGCCGGTCTGCGGATCGTAAGGGGTGCCGATTCCGGACAACAGCAGAAGCTGGACGTTGAAGAGCTGGAACGCACATAGCAGGACCAGATCGGCGGGCTGCTCGAATTCTTCGCCTGATGAGTTCACGTAGGTCACACCGGTGGCTCGCTTGCCGGGGTTATCCAGATTGATCCGCATGACTTCGCATTCGGTGCGAGCCTCGAAATTCGGATTGCGAAGCAGGACCGGCAAAATCGTCGTTTGCGGCGTTGCCTTCGAGTAGTTGGCACAGCCGAACCACTCGCAGAAGCCGCAAAAGGTGCATTGCCCAAGCGTCACCCCGAGCGGGTTGGTGTAGGACTGCGACAGGTTCCCGGACGGTTGCGGATATGGCTTGTAGCCGAGCTGTTTTGCGGACTCGGCGAAGAGCGTATGGCCGTATCCTTGTTTCTGGGCCGGCGTCGGATACGGCCGCGAGCGCGCTCCCTCGAACGGATTGCCGCCGTCGAGGATCTTGCCGTTAACATTGCCGGCCGTGCCCGAGGTGCCGCACAAATATTCGAAGTCGTCGTAATGCGGTTCAAGATCGTCAAAGGTTACGCCCCAATCCTGAACCGTCATATCCTCGGGCAGAAACTTTTCGCCGTAGCGCTGTGTCAAATGCGAGCGGGTTGTGAAGTCGGTCGGCAGGAAGCGAAACGTCTCGGCGTTCCAGTGCAGGCCGCCGCCGCCGACGCCGTTGCCCAGCATGAAAGCGCCCCAGTTGCGCACCGGCAGCGCCGTTTGACTGGCGTTGTTTCGGAACGTTACACACGTCTGCGCGGGCTGGAGAAAAAGCTGATGCTGCAGCCGGTAGCGCAGTTCATCCTGTGCGTAAGAAATAGGGAAGTCCGTCGCCGTGTCTCGCCACGGGCCGCGCTCGAGGGCAACAACGTCAAGCCCGGCTTGCGTCAGTTCGTGTGCCAAGATGGAACCGGTCCAACCGAGTCCAACAATGACTGCATCCTTTCGGGAAAGCCTGCGCGCCATGGTACTGCTCTCGCTGCAATCAATTTCAAAATCACGTCGAACGCGATCCGACTATGTCATTGCGACCAGTTTGGATGGTTGGCGATGCCGACGGTCGGCAACGTCACGCGCTGATTATGACGGTCGATCCAGTCGCGGTAGTCGTAATGCGTCCCTGGAAAACCAATCATCTTCCATGCGGCCATATCTTTGTTGCCGCCGTAAATCGGGTCGGCGAGGAAGCCGTTCCGCGTGTCCGTGAGAATGAGGGTGAAAAAGCTCTGGCCATCGAAGCCGTCGAGCTTGAGGGAGCCGTCCTCGAGACCTGTGATGACCTCGTCTTTCTGCTCGTCGGAGAGATCCGCGAAACTCTTGCCGCCGTATTTGTTGCGACACGCAGCGTCCAGCGCCGCAAGCGCCTTGCGGTATTGCTGCGCGGCGGTCTGCGGCGATTGCGAGCCCTGCTGCTTCGTCCCCTGTTGGAAAGGGCCCATCATGTAGAGGTTTTCGTTGCACCCGTAAGGACCGGCGAGCTGGCGGTCAATGAACACCGCGCAGCCAATGTCTTTGCCGCCCGGCGTTTGCGGATCGGGCGGAATGAGCCGATCGACAAATGCCTCCACAGTCTTGGCCTCTTGCGGCGTAAAATAATACCAACCGCCAGGCATCACCGCAGTTGGCGGATCGGCCGATCCGGGCCTCCAGGGTAGGCCGCCTCTGATAACGGTTGCGCGAACAGCCCTCGAACTCAGCAGCAGCACGATTGCGCTGGAACCAAGGAGCTGTCGACGATTCATCCGCTTCACAACCATCTCCATCAACGCTGCGCCGCCGGCTTGGTTGCGACCTTTACCGAACTCTAATCGCCGCCCCGCGGGTCGGCCACTCATACATTGATATGACCTGCGTGTTCCGAAGGTTGAAGGCCGGCGCGCAATTGCATCATCAGCTTGCAACCGTTCCGGCGCTGTATGCAGTCTCGACCGACGACCACGTTTAGAGCTGCTGGTGGGCTAAATCGACACCCTTGATGTTACCTTCAAGTGACCATTCCGTGAAGAAGGTTGTTCGTCGTGGACACGCCGCGGCTGCGTGCGAAGGCGAGGCGTTGTCTGTGGAGAACGTCGCGTATACCGGCCTGCGGTGAGCGGTCCTCTCGTCTCGGCAGGCGCCGCCATTCGAATCTTGTTCTCGCGTTGATCGTGCGCCCGTTCTTGCCGACACATCGGGGGTAATCTTTCGCCTCATACCGAAGTCTGATGGACCTGAACTTCAGTTTGCTCCGCGAATACGTGAGTGCAATCGAGTTCTGTCGCGCCTTCCCGTACGTCCGTTCTTGCTGTGGCCGCTCTTCTCGGCGGAAGCGGCAAAGCCCGGAGGCAGAGAGATGTTGGGTAAAGCTATTGGTTTGTCGGCATCGCAAGTTGGGAACCGGCGCGAGACCAACTATCAGCTGATCCTCGCGGGCGCAGCGAGTCTGGTTGTGGCTCTCGCCAGCGTCGCCGTTGTCGGTCCGGCTTTGGCGCGTACAGCTTATGACGGCGATTGGAGCGTCGTGATCGTCACGGAAGGGGGAGCGTGCGATGTGAGCTATCGCTTTGGCGTGCAGGTCGCGCACGGAAAGGTCATCAACGACGGCGGTGGCGTTGCCGCGGTGGAAGGACAGGTCGCGCCAACGGGGGTCGTCAAGGTCATCGTGCGAGCCGGGAGCGAATGGGCCCGCGGCTTTGGCCGTCTGGGCAAGAATCATGGCAGCGGCGTTTGGAGGGGCCAAGGCACCAGCGGCACTTGTAGCGGCCGCTGGCTGGCGGAGCGCCGTGCATGAAAGTCTCGCAAGCACCGATGAGACCAGGATTCCGGTTAACGGCGTTCGCAAACGACTGGTGGCCACGACTTGTGCAGCTGACCTTCGCACTTTTCATCGGCGGCCTCGTCGCACTGCTTGTCATGCTCTATGCCGGCGTCCCTATAGTCTGATCAAGGCGAAGCAGAGCCGCCATTTCGAGGGATCGAGGTCGTACTGACATCTGAAGCGGGACGTAGTTTGCGGAGCGGCGTGGATGGAGGACACCATGTTGAACAAGCCACTGAGACTTGGGGTTCGGCACCGAGCGCTCGTGATCGGCTTTTGGCAAAGACTTACACCGACGGCGCTCAGCCTATTCATGGCCGGCCTTATCGTGTCGCTTATCATCGCTTATGCCGGCTGACCGATGGAATAATCATCTAGGCGACTAAACGGGATTTCTCCGGAAATAGCGGCCGCCGATCGCACCAATTGGTGTCGGCGAAAAACCAAGCGCCGACGAGCAACCTTCAGGCATGGCGCGGAGCTGGGCGGCCGTCGCGACCGCCTCGCGGCGGGCGGCGTAGCCCCTCGGCATCCCGGCGTCGGCATGCAATTATAGCCCCCATCGCGGCATGACATGCCTCTTTTTGGCACGACGCCACCGTACTTCCTTTTACCTCAAAAAACGGAGTAATGAGACGGCTGTGAAAAAGGCGATATATGGCTAATCTTGAAGGAAGAGCTGGAAAAATCGCCCGCTGGCGATTTTGCGTCGCGCCGAT
>CAWHUO010000026.1:0-154367 GCA_963832605.1 uncultured Alphaproteobacteria bacterium
TCCCGCCTCACGGCGATCTCGCCGACCGCTTGATCAATACATCTACCCGGCTGGCAGAGGCGCTCGAACGTCACGAGGAGATGACGCGGACGCTCAGAAGACGAAGGGGATCAGCATCTTGGTCGAGCGCTTGTACTCCGGATAGGACTCCGGGAAGCGGCTGGCCATGAAGCGCTCCTCCGTGATCGCGCTGTAGGTGAAGTACGCCCCGATCAATACGACCGCGACCAGCCAGTACAGGCTGACCGCGATCGTCGTGCCGATCATCGCGAGGATGATGCCCGAGTAGATGGGGTGCCGGATGTTCCGGTACGGACCAGTGGTGACGAGTTCCGGGTCGGCCTTCTGGGACATCGGCATGCCCCAGTTCCGGCCGAGGTACACCCTGGCCCAGACGGCCAGCGCCAGCCCGAGCACGAAGACGGCCAAGCCGATGCCCTGAAGCTATGGATCGCTGATGACCGCATGCCCTTTGAAGACCCGGGCCCGCGCCAGCAGCAGGACGACGAGGATGATACCGACCCGAAAGCGGCGAACGGGTCGATCCGTGTGGCCGGACTTAACACCGATGGCCGCGGCGAGCCAGTAGATCCAGAAGGCCAGCCAGCCGGCGAAGATGACAACATCGACGACATGCATAGGGCAAATCCCCCGACCATAGTACGACGGCGTGTCATGAAGCCGGGATGAGGACCTCGGCCGAGCAGCGGAGCGGTGACCTCGCTGGCGACCGCTAGGGGCGGGCTGGCGGCCGCGGGCGGGCGGCTGCGGTGTGGTCAGCGGGCGAACTTCTCGATGGCGGCCGGGGTGACCGGGGTGAAGAAGTTGACGAGGTTGCCGTCGGGGTCGCGGAACAGGAGTGACCGGTTGCCCCAGGGCATCGTGGTGGGCTCCTGGACGAAGTCCTCGACGAAGCCGGCCAGGTTCTGGTGCACGCCGTCCACGTCGTCGACGAGGAACTCGATGATCACGGTGCGGTTGTCGGCCGGGCGGGCGGCGCCGGGCGCGAACAGCGGGACGGTGCGGGTGCTGCCGATCGCCAGGGTGGCGTGGGCGGTCCTGAGCTCGGCGAAGTCCTCGCTGTACCAGGTCGCCCGCACTCCCGTCGCCTTCTCGTAGAAGCCGGCCAGGCGCGCGACGTCATCGGTGATGACGCGGATCGAGACGAAGTCCATGGTGATCTCCTTGGTCTGCGGTTCGGTTCTATTTCGCAGGCTAGGACGAATACCGGACAGAAACGGTCCGGTATTTCCGCTAAATTTTTGGGCATGGCCCGACCTGCCGCCCGCGTGCTGACCTTGCTGGAGCTCCTGCAGTCGGGCGGCGTCCGGACGGTGGCCGAACTCGCCGACCGGCTCGGCGTGGACGGGCGGACCGTTCGGCGGTACGTGGACCACCTGATCGACCTCGACGTGCCGGTGGAGTCGGTGCGCGGCCGCTACGGCGGGTACCGGCTCGCCTCCGGGTACCGCATGCCTCCGCTCATGCTGAGCGACGAGGAGGCGCTCGCCGTGCTGCTCGGCCTGGTCGCGGGCCGCCGGGCCGGGCTGATGACGGCGACGGGCACGGCGAGCGAGACGGCCGCGGCCAAGATCCGGCGGGTCCTGCCGGAGCGGCTCGCCCGCAGGCTCGACACCGTGCTCGGGTCGCTCGCCTTCACCGCCCCGCCCGGCGAGTTCGCCGCCCCGGAGAGCTCGGTCCTGCTCTCCATCGCCGACGCGGTGCGCCATCACCGGCCGGTCTCGATCAGGTACACCGCCGCCGACGGCCGGCGCAGCGAACGCACCCTGCACCCGTACGGGCTGGTCGCTCATTCGGGCCGGTGGTACGTCACGGGCGCGGATCCCGGGATCGGCGAGGACCGGACCTTCCGGCTCGACCGCATCGCGGACGCGAGGACCCTGCCCGGCTCCTTCGAGCCGCCCGCCGGGCTCGACCCGGCCCAGCGCGTGCTGTCGGGGCTCGCCACGGCTCCGTACCGGCATCAGGTGACGCTGCGGATCCAGGCGACGGCCGAGCAGATCCGGGCCCGGCTTCCGGCCAGCGTCGCGAGCATCGAGGAGGCCGCGGCAGACGCGGATCCGCAGGCCGAGCGCTGGCTCCGCGTCGACCTGCGGGCGGAGCGGCTCGACTGGGTGCCTGCGGTGCTCGCCTCGCTCGACCGGCCGTTCGTCATCGAGCGGCCGGACGAGCTCCGCGGCCTGGTCATCGCGCTCGCCGAGCGGCTCGCCGCCTCGGCCCGCGGAGGCTGATGACTTTGCCCGCCTGGCGCAGGAGCACGAAGGCCCGGCCCGGTGCCGCTCAGGCCAGGATTTGCCTTCTCGCGGTCGAACTCCTCGGCCGTGATGACGCCTCGGTCGCGCAGGTCGGCGAGCTTGGCCAGCTGGTCCGCCGAACTCTGCGGGCTCGCGGCCTGCTGGACATAACTGCGCAACTGCTCCTCCTGACGCTGCACCTGCCGCACCTGACGCTCATGCATCTTGCCGCCGCGGACGATCAGGTACGCCAGCACCCCGATCAGCGGGAGGAACAAGATGAACACGAACCACAGGGCCTTGGCCCAGCCGGACAGGTCATGGCTGCGGAAGATGTCGATGATGATGGTGATCAGGATCCAGAACCAGATCACCCACAGGAAGATCATGAGGATCGTCCAGAACACGTCCAGTACCGGGTATGAGGAGGAACTCGAAGCGAGGAACACGGCGTCTCCTTGGCGCGCAGGACGCCTGCATACGCCCGGGGCGCGGGGCCTAGTGGTAAAGGTGAGCATCGCGATCGTACTGGGCCCTGCGGTACGAGTCACGGCGAAACGCTGGTATCAGATCACCTCCGCCGCCGGTCGCCGAGCACCGTCTTCGCCTGGGCCATGGCCGCCTTGTCGGGGAAGAACTCGGTGCCGATGCGGGAGATCGTCAGGTAGCTCCCGGGCGCGACGGCATCCCGCAGGCACGCCACGGCCCCCGCCGGGTCGTGGGCGTCGGGAACAAAGTGCAAGACCGCGAGCAGCCCGATCGCCACGGGCCGGCCGAAGTCCAGGTGCGCGCGGACCTCCGGCAGCGCGAGCAGGTCGGCGGGGCGGCGCAAGTCCCTTGCGCCATGTTGCTCAGGTCGCTGACCGTGAGCAGGGCCCCGGCCATGGGAGACGACGACCGGGTGGTAGTCCACGTAGATCACCCGCGCCCCGGGGTTGACCTCACCCGCGACCTCGTGCACGGCCTCGCAGCTCAGTCCTGGCTGGCGTGCTGCCGGACCCAGTCCATGGCCGGCGCAGCAGAGTTGAGGACCGAGATGTGCCCGTCGTCTGGACGCAGCCACAACTGCGCCGCAGGGCAGCGGCGCGCGAGCCACTGGCCGTGCGCGACGGGCGCGACCCGGTCCTGGCCGCCGTGCAGGAACAGGACTGGGGGGCTCACCTGCGCCGGGTCGAACCCCCACGGGGCGACATAGGCCAGCTCGTCGTCCACCTCCCCGTTCCGGCCACCTTCGAGGGCCTTCCCGGCGACGGCGCCCAGCCAGGACCACGCGCCCTCAACAGCGGCCTGATCTGCCGCAGTGAACTGCTGCGGGTCGAACGACGCGCTGCGCGATGCGCACAATGCGAAAGCACTTATCTTCTCGGTCAAGGGCGAGGATCTGTTGTTTCTCGACCAGCCCAACCGGCGTCTGACCGGCCCGGACGGGGACGCGTTCGTGGCGACTACGCCCGTCTCGGCCTTCCGGCTGAACCCTTCAGGTCCACGGCTTTCTACGCCCCGGCAACCCCAGGAGACCGGACGGGGCGGCCCCACGTGGCTGGTAGGACCAGCAGCGTCACCGCGTTCTGGTGGACCCTGCAGGAGTTCAGCGCCCGGCAGCTGCTGCCGTACGTATTCGCCGACGCCGAAGATGACCGGCAGCAGTACACGATGGTCGTCAATAACGTCACCAGCCGCCTGGCCCGGGAAGCCCAGCCGGCCGGGGAGGATGGTGCGGTGCTCATCGACGGGGTCATCTGCCGAACCTACGGCGACTTTGTCGACAAGATCACCGAACTGGTCACCGACGACGCCACGATGGCCCAGTGGGCCGGCAACGCGATCGGCGCGGGCACGATCAACGCGTTCCTGCGGCGACTGCGGTCCAGCCAGCGTGCGCTGACCGCTCTGATCCGCGGCGACCTGCCCGACCCGTCCGGGACCAGCGGCCCGGCAGGCGCGGTCCGCGGCCGTGAGATCACCACCGATGGTCAGCAGGTCACCGTGATCGACCTGCACAACCTCCCCGAACGGGCTCAGCGGTTCGTCGTCGGTGTCGTCCTGGCCGCCGAAACCGCCCGTAAGGAGGCTGCCGGGCCCGGCAGCCTGCTGTTCACGATGATCGACGAATTGAACAAGTACGCCCCGCGAGAGGGGGCCAGCCCGATCAAGGACGTTCTGCTCGACATCGCCGAACGCGGCCGCTCGCTCGGGATCATCCTTATCGGGGCGCAGCAGACTGCGAGCGAGGTCGAGCGGCGCATCATCGCCAACTCCTCCGTGCGGGTCGTGGGACGCCTCGATGCTGCCGAGGCGTCCCGGCCCGAATACGGGTTCCTTCCGGCCGGGCAGCGGCAGCGTGCCACCATCGCCAAACCTGGCACCATGTTCATCTCCCAGCCGGAGATCCCGGTCCCGCTCGCGGTCGACTTCCCGTTCCCTGCGTGGGCAACCCGCGCAGGCGAAGCCGACCTCACCGCGTCTGCCGCAGTCGGGGCAGCCGCGTCGAACGGAGTCTCGCCGCCGCCGGGGCGGATGTTGTCGCGAGTCCCGTTCGCCACTGACGACGACGTGCCCCCGTACTGACCCGCCTGCCACGCCGTATACCGGGCCCCTTGTTAAGCACCACTTGAAGCACTAGTAGCACCGACCCCGGGAGGGTCATTGTGAAGTTCCTGCACACCTCCGACTGGCACGTCGGCAAGACCCTTCAAGGCCGCAGCCGCCTCGACGAGCAGGAAGCCGTCCTGACCGAGATCGTCGGCTTGGCCGAGCAGCATCAGGTCGACGCGGTACTGATCGCCGGTGACCTGTACGACACCTCGGCGCCCAGCGCCGATGCGCAACGGATCCTGATCAAGACGCTGCTCGCCCTCGCCGGCACCGGCGCACAGGTGATCGCCATGGCCGGCAACCACGACTCACCCGCCATGCTCGACGCATACCGGCCGCTCGCCCGGCACGCCGGCATCACGCTGCTCGGTCAGCCCCGCGCCGCCGACCGTGGCGGCGTCGTCACCTTCACCGCCCGCAGCACCGGCGAAACCATGAGTTGGCAATTCTACGTCGATTATGCCGATGAGGCCTATGCCGTGCTCAGCGACGATTTCTTGTCCAAGAACAAAACCCCGGCTGGATTCAATCTGCCGCAGCTTAAGCAAGACCTGGCCGAAATAGGAAAGGTGCCGGCTATACGCGCCGCGATTTCGTCCAGGCGCTAGCCTCGTTGCAGAGCCCTCACACCAGCTTCAGCCCCTTGAGGCTGGCGTGGCCGTCTTTGCCGACGACGATGTGGTCGTGGACGGAAATGCCCAGCGGGCTCGCCACGGCGATTATCTGCTGCGTCATTTGGATGTCCGCGCGCGATGGGGTCGGATCGCCGGAGGGGTGGTTATGCACGAGGATGATGGCGGTCGCCGATAGCTCGAGCGCGCGCTTGACCACCTCGCGCGGATAGACAGGTGTGTGATCGACGGTGCCGACTTGTTGCAGCTCGTCGGCGATGAGCTGGTTGCGCTTGTCGAGGAAGAGGACGCGGAATTGCTCGCGGTCGGCAAAGGCCTGCGCGGTGCGGCAATAGTCGAGCACGGTCGACCACGATGAGAGGATCGGCCGCTTTTTAACCTCCCCGTGCACCAGCCGGCTCGCCGCTGCCTGCACCAGCTTGAGCTCGGTGATGGCGGCGTCGCCTAGCCCCTTGACGCTGGCGAGCCGAGCGACCGGCGCCGAGATCGCCTCCGCGAACGAACCGAAGGCAGCAATTAGCGCCTTCGCCAGGGGTTTGACGTCACGCCGCGGCAAGGCGCGGAACAGGACCAGCTCCAGCAGCTCGTAATCCGACAGCGCCTCCGGGCCCGCCTCGCGAAACCGGTCGCGCAGGCGCTCACGATGGCCGTAATAGTGCGGTGTGGCCTCGGCAAGGCCCGGCTCGCTCTCGTGCTTCTTTGCATCCATGGGATGCGACCTTCAGCGCCGCCTTGCAGCGGCGCCTTCAAGGATGACCGGATTGCGGTATTTTGCAATCGGGTTGCGAAGGCCCGTACCGGTACACACAGAGCTGGGTCGAACGCCGGCCGGCGGGTCAATGCCGCGGCCGAAGCAGATAAATCGCCGTGGCACCCAGAACATCGGCTTATGCCCGATAGGGCGGCTTGGTATAGCCCTTCGGCGACAAAGTGAAGACCTCGACCCCGGTCTCGGTGACGCCGACTGAATGCTCGAATTGGGCGGAGAGCGAGCGGTCGCGGGTCACCGCCGTCCAGCCATCCGACAGCACCTTCACGTGCGGGCGGCCGAGATTGATCATCGGCTCGACCGTGAAGAACATGCCGGGCTTGAGCACGATGCCCTCTCCCGGGCGGCCGACATGCACGATGTTCGGCTCGTCGTGGAACAGGCGGCCGAGGCCGTGGCCGCAGAAGTCGCGCACCACGCTCATATGCTGGGCCTCGACATAGGTTTGGATGGCATGGCCGATATCGCCGGTCGTGGCGCCGGGCTTGATCGCGTCAATGCCGCGCATCATGGCTTCGTAGGTGACCTCGATCAGCCGTTCGGCGCGGCGGGGGATTTCGCCGATGGCGTACATGCGGCTGGAATCGCCGTGCCACCCGTCGAGGATCAACGTTACATCGACATTGACGATATCGCCCTCACGCAGCGGCTTTTCGGAAGGAATCCCGTGGCAGACGACGTGATTGACCGAGGTGCAAGTCGCCTTCCGGTAGCCGCGGTACATGAGCGTCGCCGGCATGGCGCCGCGGTCCATGCCGAATTCATAAACCAACCGGTCAATGCGTTCGGTTGTGACGCCGGGCTCGATCTCGCCGGCCAGCATATCGAGGCATTCAGCCGCCAGCCGGCCGGCCTTGCGCATGCCCTCGAAGGCAGCGGGGCCGTGTATCTTGATCTGTCCGGTTTTGCGGAGCGGCGCGACGGCCGCGTCGACGTAAGTCATGGTGTTGGAGCTTTAGGCCGCGATGAAAGCGGCCGCAAGCCGCCGATCGAGCAGAAATGTAAGCATAAGCCCGCCCAGTGCAAGCAATCTCCGCATCGGCGCGGCTAGCCCTCGACGATAGGAACCGGGGCTGCGATCTCGATCCTGTTGAGATCGACATTGCAGCGCCACGCCAGCATTTCCACGCCGCGCGCGCGCGCTTGCTCGAAGGCGGTGGCGTAGGCCGGGTCGATGTCGCGGGCAATCGCGAAGCGATCCGCCGACGGAATTTGGATGACGAAGAGCAGCACGGCGCGCGCGCCGCCCGCCCGCATGGCGGCAAGCTCGCGCATATGCTTGGCGCCGCGCTCGGTCACGCAGTCGGGGAACTCGGCCAGCCGCGGCTTGCGCATGAGATGCACGTTCTTGATTTCCAGATAACAAGGCGGCCGCGCCGGATCGTCGAGAAGAAAATCAATCCGTGAGTTAGCGTTCTCGCCGTATTTCACCTCGCGCCGCATCGATGCGTAACCGCGCAGTTCAGGGATCAGTCCGGCCTCAAGCGCCTCGGCGACCAGTTGATGCGGGTGCCCGGTGTTGACCCCGACGAGTTCCGGACCGCTGCCGAGATCCGTCTCGACCAATTCCCAGGTACAGGGAAGCTTCCGCAGCGGGTTGCCGGAATCGGAGAGCCATATCCGCGACAGCGGGCGATCGAGGCCGGTCATGGCGCCTGGATTGGCGACGTGCACGGTCTTCAGCTCGCCGGATTCGAGCACCACGTCGGCAAGGAAGCGCTTGTACCGGCGTGCGAGCGTCGCAGGAATTAATGTCGAAACGAAACGCATGCCGCACTTAAACGCCTAGCGGCAGGCGAGGGAAGCCTGCGCCCGACGCTATGGGGCGATCCGCCCACCTAATTCGTCATCAATGTAAACGCGGATGATCTCGTCAAAGGACCCTTCGGCTTGGAAGCCAAGGGCGAGCGCGCGGCGCGTGTCGAACCGACCGGGCCAGCCCGCAACAATGCGCGCGACCAACGGGTCCGGCGCGCGGCGAATGTGGGCGACCGCCTTCTCGCCGGCAATCCGGCGCAATGCCGCTATCTGTTCGGCGACCGTGCAACAGACGCCGGGCATGGTGAGGTTCACACGCGGCCCGAGTTCTTTGCTGTCGATCTCGGCGGCGCGAAGGAGAAACCCGACCGCGGCGCGCGGGCTGGCGTGCCAGTTGCGCACGCTGTCGTCGACCGGCAGCACGGCTTCCTCGCCGTTGAGCGGCTCGCGGATGATCGATGAAAAAAAGCCGGACGCGGCCTTGTTTGGCTTCCCGGGCCGCACCACGATGTTTGGCAGCCTGATACCGACGCCGTCAAGAAAGCCGCGGCGGGTGTAGTCGGCGAGGAGGAGTTCGACCATCGCCTTTTGCGTGCCGTAGGAAGTGAGCGGCGTTAAGAAAAAATCATCCGTGATCGCTTCTGGAAACGGCGCGCCGAACACTGCGATCGACGAGGCAAAGACGAGCCGCGGCCGGTAGCCGCCGCCGCCGGCACGAATAGCTTCAAACAGCGCGCGCGAGCCGTCGAAATTGACGTGCATGCCTTTCTCGAAATCGAGCTCGGCCTCGCCGGAAACGATGGCGGCGAGATGGAAGATCACGTCGGGCCGGCCGCCGATGGCGGCGCGCGCCGTAGCCGGATCGGCCAGGTCAGCGGCGATGGTCTCCGCGTGGGCCGCGAAATTCTCCGGCCTCCGCGGGGCGCTTACGTCGAGGAGGGTCAGCTTCTGGATGGGCCGGCCGCCGAGCGCACCATCACCCACCAGGCGCGCCGTCAGCTTGCGCCCGATCATCCCTGCGGCGCCGGTGATAAGGATGTGCATCGTTTGACGTTATTACAGCGCCATGCCGCCGTCGACGAGATGCGCCTGGCCGGTAATGTAGCTCGCCTCGTCGCTGGCGAGGAAGAGCGCTAGCCAAGCGACCTCCTCGGGCGTGCCCAGCCGGCCCATCGGCTGGCGCGCGACAAAATCCTCGCGCACCCGGTCGAGCGGCCGCCCGGTCTCCTGCGACACCGCCGTGATGCGCTCGCCGAGCGACGGCAATTCGATCGTGCCAGGACAAACGGCGTTGCAGCGGATGCCCTGCTTGATGAAATCGGCTGCTACCGCCTTGGTCAGCCCGATCACCGCGGCTTTGGTGGCGCCGTAGACGTAACGGTTAGGCACGCCGCGGATCGAGGAAACCGCCGAGGAGATGTTGACGATCGAGCCCGACTTCTTCTCCAGCATTGCCGGCAGAAAGGTCTTGATCATGCGATGCATCGATTTGACGTTGAGGTCGAAGGAAAAATCCCAGTCCTTGTCGGTGCAATCGAGCACCGTGCCCTGGTGCACATAGCCGGCGCAATTGACCAGGACGTCGAGCGGACCGAACTCGCGGGCGACGTCGCGACAGAAGGTTTCGATATCGTCTTGCGAGCGGACGTCGAGCTTGCGCAGCTTGGCGCGCAATCCCGAGAGCTTGTTGGGATCGAGGTCGGTCGCGATGACTTTGGCGCCTTCCGCGATAAACTTTTCCGCGATGGCGCGGCCGATGCCTTGGCCGGCAGCTGTGACAAGCGCGACCTTGTCTTTCAGTCTGTTACTCATGACTGCCTCACGCCTTCTGCCCGTTCATCGCCGCTAGACTGAGTTTTTGCCGACCTTCGCTATCGAAATTCTCCGGCGCCAGCCAACGCTCAAAGTTCAGCTTGCGCTGTGGCCATTCGCTGTCGAGCATGGAGAACCAGGCGTTGTCGCGGTTGCGGCCTTTTGCGATCAAATGCTGGCGAAAGGTGCCTTCGTAGACAAAACCGTAGCGGAGCGCCGCGCGCCGCGAAGCTGCGTTGAGCGCATTGCATTTCCATTCATAGCGCCGGTAGCCGAGCGTCTCGAAGGCGTAACGCGCCAAGAGGTATTGAGTTTCGGTCCCGAGCGGCGTGCGTTGTAACGCGGGGGAGTAGATGACGTGGCCGACCTCAATCACTCGCATTTGCGGCCGGATTTCCAGCAGCGTCAAATAGCCGACGGCGCGAGCGGACAAGTCGAGGATTGCGTAGGCGTAGGGATCTTCCGCGGCCGCACGCTTGGCCAGAAATGCGGAAAACTCGGCCGCTCTGGCAAACGGCCCGTCGGTCGAAATATAGGTCCAGATATCGTCGTGGCCGGCGAGCGCGGTCCATAGATCCACGAAGTGCTGCGGACCAAGCTTTTCAAGGCGGCCGTAGCGGCCCTGCAACGTCACTGGGCCGGGGCGCTGTGCGGGCGTCGCATCAACCGGCAAGCCGATGGGTTGGCCGGTTTGCGGATGAGGTTCCGATTGGGGGATCACGTCGTGAGTTTCTTGCGGTCTTCGACAAAGAACTTGTTCAGCTCGGGGTTGGAAATGAGCCCGGCGAAGCTATCGAACTTCCCATCCTTGGCGATCTCGGTCGCGGAGTGAATGAAAGCGTGCATCGCCACGCGCGCCAGCGAGCCACCGACGCTGATCCGGCGCACGCCCATGGCGGCGAGGTCGCTCACGGTAAAGCCAAGCGCCCAGCCGTTGAGAAAATTCACCGGCTTGGGCGCCACCGCACGCACCACCGCCTCGATCTGCTCGCGGGTTCTGATGCCCGGCGCGTAGAGGCAGTCGGCGCCAGCGGCGGCGTAAGCCTTGAGCCGGCGTATCGCATCGTCGAGATCATTCACGCCGCGGATGAAATTCTCCGCCCGTGCGGTCAAGATGACGTCGCCCCCCGCGCGATCGATGGCGGCGCGGGCCGCTTCTATGCGCGCGACCGAAAGGTCGAACCCGTAGAGCGGCGTGGCCGTATCCTTGGGCGCGTCCTCGACCGACAAGCCGGCCACGCCCGTCACGATGCAACGGGTGACGTTCTCGGCCACGCCGTCGGGATCGTCGGCGAAGGCATTTTCGAAATCGGCGTTCAGCGGCACGTCGGTAGCGGCCGCCAGCTCGCGGTAATGCGCCAGCACGGCATCGAGGCTCTGGGCGCCGTCGGCATAACCCAGCGAGTGGGCGTGGCCGGCGCTCGTTGTCGCCAACGCCTTAAAGCCGAGGCCCTCAAGGTAGCGCGCGGTGCCGATATTCCATGGGTTGGGGATGACGAAGCAGCCGGCCGCGTGAAGCGTGCGGAAGGCCTGGCGTTTTTCGGGAATGGACGGACGCGAAGTGCTCATAGCTGGGCCCGGAAAATTTGTTGAAAGGATAAGCAGTCAATGATTGTCACGGGGAATGAATTTCTGCGCAACGTGCCGATATTTCACGGCCGGCTCAAGCACCATGCCGTTCGCGAGCTGATCGACCATGGCGCGCTGGATCTCCTGCCATGGCGTCTGGCTGGGCGGATAGTGATAGCCGCCGTCTCTCTTCAGCGCCGCCCGGCGTTCCGCGAATTCCGCAGATGAAATCAGCACATCGGCAGTGCCTTTGTTGAGATCGATGCGCACGCGATCGCCGGTCTTGAGCAGCGCCAGGCCGCCGCCGGCCGCCGCCTCCGGAGAGGCGTTGAGAATCGACGGCGTACCCGACGTGCCAGATTGCCGGCCGTCGCCGATGCACGGGAGCGAAGTCACGCCGCGTTTGATCAGTGCGGCCGGCGGCTGCATGTTGACGACCTCGGCGGAACCCGGATAGCCGATCGGCCCGGCGCCGCGCATGAAAAGAATGGTGTGCTCGTCGATGCCGAGCGCGGGATCGTCGATGCGCCGGTGATAGTCCTCCGGCCCATCGAACACCACGGCGCGACCCTCGAAAGCATTCGGGTCCTTCGGATCGCAAAGATAGCGCTGACGAAATTCGTGGCCGATCACGCTGGTTTTCATGATCGCGGAATCGAACAGATTGCCGCGCAGCACCTTAAAGCCGGCTTGCGGTTTCAAGGGCTGGTCATACGGCCTGATCACGGAGGCGTTGTTCGCCTTTGAGTTCGCCACGTTCTCGGCGAAGGTTCTGCCGTTGATGGTGAGGGCGTCGCCATGGATCCGCCCGGCTGCGAGCAACTCATGCATCACCGCCGGCAGTCCGCCAGCGCGATAATATTCCTCGCCGAGATATTCACCGGCCGGCTGCATGTTGACGAGGAGCGGCACGTCGTAGCCGATCGTTTCCCAGTCCTCGATAGAAAGCTCGACGCCGATATGCCGGGCGATAGCGACGAGATGGATCGGCGCATTGGTCGAGCCGCCGATTGCCGAGCAGGCAATGATCGCATTCTCGAAGGCGGCGCGGGTGAGAATATCCGACGGCTTCAAATCCTCGCGCACAATCTCCACCGCGCGTACGCCGGTCTCGTAGGCGATCTGCCCGCGCTCGCGATAGGGCGCCGGAATGGCGGCGCAGCCGGGCAGCGACAGTCCGAGCGCTTCGGCCATCGCGTTCATGGTCGAAGCAGTTCCCATGGTGTTGCAATGGCCGATGGAAGGCGCTGATGCGGCGACGATGTCGAGGAATTGCTTGTAGTCGATCTTGCCGGCGGCGATATCCTCACGCGCCTGCCAGACCACGGTGCCAGAACCCAAGAGCTTGCCGTCGGTGCCGTAGCCGTCGAGCATTGGCCCGCCCGAGAGTACGATCGCCGGCGTGTTGACGGTTGCGGCCGCCATGATGCAGGCGGGCGTGGTTTTGTCGCAGCCTGTGGTCAGCACTACGCCGTCAAGCGGATAGCCGAACAGCACTTCGACCAGGCCGAGATAGGCAAGATTGCGGTCAAGCGCCGCGGTCGGCCGTTTCCCGGTCTCCTGAATGGGATGGACTGGAAACTCAAACGCAATGCCGCCGGCATCGCGGATGCCTTCACGGACGCGTTTGGCAAGCTCGAGATGATGCCGATTGCAGGGGCTCAGATCGGAGCCGGTTTGGGCAATCCCGATGATCGGCTTGCCGGACGTGAGCTCCTCGCGCGTGAGCCCGTAATTGAGATAGCGCTCTAGATAGAGCGCTGTCATCCCCGGATTGTCGGGATCATCGAACCACAGTTGCGAGCGCAAGCGCGTCCGTCCGGCTCCTTGCGAACCGTTGGTCTTGGTCATTTCAGCGTCTCCGGTCGCCCTCACCTGCACCGCATAGATAAGGCAGATCGAGGCCCGCGCGAAGGAATATTGCGATGCAGCATAATATCGCGCGGCGTTTGCCTTTGCGTGCTGAGTTGGGCTGAACTATTCGCATGCTCAAGACCATTGCCGCCTTTGACCGGCTCGGCGAAGAGAACGCCTTCGCCGTGCTCGCCCGCGCCATGCTGCTTGCGGCGCAGGGTCGCGACATCATCAACCTCGGCATCGGGCAGCCCGACTTCCGCACGCCTGATTTCATCGTCGAGGCTGCGGTCAAGGCGCTGCGCGACGGCCATCACGGCTACACGCCGGCGGTCGGAATTCTGGCGCTGCGCGAAGCGGTCGCCGCCGACCTGCACAAGCGCTTCAAGGTCAGTGTTTCGCCGGACGCGGTCATGATCCTTCCCGGCGGCAAGCCGACCATGTTCATGTCGATCCTGATGTTCGGCGAGCCCGGCGCCGACATCCTCTATCCCGACCCCGGCTTTCCCATCTATCGTTCGATGATCGAGTTCACCGGCGCGCGGCCGATCCCGGTGCCGATCCGCGAGGAGAACAATTTCGCCTTCTCCGCCGACGAGACGCTGAGCGTCATTACCCCACGAACACGGCTCATCATTCTCAATTCGCCGGCCAACCCGACCGGCGGGGTGACGCCGAAGGCGGAAGTCGACAAGCTCGTCGCCGGGCTGGAGCGGCATCCCGACGTCGCTGTGATGTCAGACGAGATCTACGATCACATGCTCTATGACGGCGAGACACATGTCTGCCTGCTGCGATATCCCTCGATCCGTGACCGTCTCATCCTGCTCAATGGCTGGTCGAAGACCTACGCCATGACCGGCTGGCGGCTCGGCTACGCGGTATGGCCAGGAAAGCTTTACGACTATGCGCGCAAGCTCGCGGTCAATCTGCATTCCTGCGTCAACGCCGCCACGCAATATGCCGGGCTTGCCGCGTTGACCGGACCGCAGGACGAAGTCGCGAGAATGGTCGCCGAATTCGACAAGCGGCGAAAAGTCAGTCGTCGACGGCCTCAACCGCCTGACGGGCATATCATGCGCGACGCCGAAGGGAGCGTTCTATGCATTCCCCAACATCAAGCGCACGGGTTGGAAAGCCAAGGCGCTCGCGTCGGCGCTGCTCGAAGACACCGGCGTTGCGCTGATCGGCGGTCCGGATTTCGGCGTACTCGGCGAAGGCTATGTGCGCGTTTCATACGCCAATTCGACGGAAAACATTTTGCGCGCGCTGGATCGTCTCAGCGAATTTCTGGCAACGCGCAAGGCGGCGTGATTCATCCCTGCTGCGTCAGCCGGAAACCGACCACGACAACCACCAGCCCGGCCAGCTGCGAAAGGCTCGGCACCTCGCCGAGCGCAAGAAATCCGATCAGCAGGGTGAACGGCGGAACGAGCGCAGGAAACAGGACGGCGCGGCCGGCGCCGAGCAGCACGACGGCGCGCGCAAAAAGATAGATGGCGCCGGCCCCGGCGAGGCCGCCCTGGACGACCGCTTGGAGCAGGTTTTCGCGAAAACCCGCCGCCAATAGATTGCCGAAATAGAACAGCAGGATTGGCAGACCTACCAGCGACAAGATGCTGGTGATAGTCACCGCGCGCATCGGCTCGATGCGCCACAGTCGCAACAGCATGCCGAAGACGGCAAAGAAACATCCGGCTGCCACGAACAGGAAATCGCCGATCAGTCCATGCGCGCCCATGGTCTTCAAGGCTTCGGCGCCGATGATGCAAAGACCGAGAATGATTGCCAGCGCGCCGGCAATACGGCGCGGCGGCAGCGGCTCTTTCAGAACCAGACTTGCCAGAACAAGCCCACCGAGTGATGCGCACGAGGGTTGAATCACGCCGCCATGGCCCAGCGGAACAAACAAAAATCCGGCGTAGCTCAGCAGCGCGAGCGGCACGCCGCCGAACAAAGTCAGCACAATGCCGCGTTGCCAGCCAATGGCGCGGAGATCGCCGAATCCGTCGCGCGCGACGAGCGGAAGCAGCACCAGTCCTGGCCAGATGAACCGGTCCATGGCGATGACCAGCGGCGACATCCCGATGCCGACGCCCTGCCGCGCGGCGACGAAGCCTAGCGCCCAGCACAAGGCGGCACCGGCGCCGCACATGACGCCGAGCGCCGTCGCAGATTTTACCGGCGGCGGGACGCGATCCATGCAAGTGGTATGAGAGTTGCGAACGGCGCGAGGATCAGCAGCCGACCATCAATGCCATGCCGGAGAGCGCAATCGCCTCCGCGGTCCGCGTTTCGCTCTTTGCGGTCTGGAGCTTTTGCGCCAGCCAGTAGCCGCCGAACAAGACGACCCCCCAGAACAGATCGCCAGCGAGCATGTTGCGCAGGAACGGCAACGCGGCGACGTAGCATTTAACGAGACCGGCCACGTTCGCCGCGTATATCGGGCTGAACGCCCACACGGCAAAATTCGTGACGACAAAGAAGATCAGTGAGGACGACAGCAGTATCGGGGTGGTCAGGCGCGAGCGGAGCCGGCTCGACAAAAATGCCGCACCCGCAGGCAGCGCGAGCGTCGCATAGACCGCTGTCATCACTCGGAGGTCGTAGGTGCCGAGCACGGCATCGCCGAGCATCATGCCGACGATCGGCACGAAAACGGCCAGGGTGCGAACGCGCAGGACGGTCGCGGCGAATAGGGCAGTCGCTGCGACCGGTGTGAAATCAGGCGCGTGCGGCAGTAGTCGCGCGGCGAAATCGAGCCCGATGAGGCATGCGATCGTAACCAGGTCGGTCCGTGGAAGGCGAAAATCGCTAAGGCGGCCGAATGACGTGGAAGGCATCGATTTATTTTCCCTGTTCCGTTGTAAACCGCCAGACGATGAGGTCCTGTGCGTGCAGCTCGAATGCGGCAAAGCTTCGATCACCATAGGTGCCATTGACCCAGTATTGCCAGTTCTTCTTACCGGCTCCGCCACCCTGGTTCTGTACGTCGTCAATCTTGGTGAGAACTGCGGAATCGCCGGAGCCGGTGAAGCCAAATGAAATGCCGTGCGGGCGCGTTGTCGCGGCCTTCATGGCGTCGAGGACCGTGTTGCCTTTCGCCCAAGGCAGATTGGCGACAGTCTTGCTGGCGCCATCGCCATAATCGACGATGAGGCGAACGGTGTTTTCTTCGTTGGGTTCTGCGGCGCGACAGTTCGCCCATCCCGCAGCGACAACGAGCAGTGTAACCGCCAGCACGGCGACGCGGCGGGTGAGCAACAGATGATATAGGCGCGTCATCGTATTGTGTCCGGTCCGGCAACGCAGTTTCCGTAGCCGCTAAGGGCGCCGATGATAGTCGTTTATGCCGTCATTGGTAAGCGTCCGTCAGCCAATCGCGTCGAGGTCGGCTCCGTCGAGCAGTTCAAGGCCGCCTGCAGCCACGACGCGGCCAGCGTCAAGTTGCACAACGTGCGTCGCGATCCGGCGCACTTCCGCGGCGGTATGGCTGACATACACCATCGGTACCCGCCCTTCGTCGCGCAGGCGCACCAGATAGGGAAGGATTTCGCGCTTGTGGCCGGCGTCGAGCGAGGCCAAAGGCTCGTCGAGGAGCAACAGACGCGGGCGCATCAACAGCGCGCGGCCGACGGCGATGCGCTGGCGCTCGCCCCCCGACAACATACGCGGCCGTCGGTCGAGCAGATGGTTGATATCGAGCAGTGCGGCAATGCGCGCGAATTCCTCTGGATCGCGCGGATGGCCGCTCATTCGCCGGCCATAGTCGAGATTCTGGCGCACGCTCAGATGCGGAAACAGCCGGCCCTCCTGGAACACGTAGCCGATACGCCGGCGGTGCGGTGGCACATTGATCCCTGCGGCGGCATCGAACAGCACTATCTTGTCGAGCGCGATAGAGCCGCGATCGGGTACCACGAGCAGCCCGCGATCATATTGATGATTGTGGTCTTTCCCGCCCCCGATGGTCCGAACAGGGCCGTCACGCCGCCCGCCGCCTCGAAGCGCGCGGCAAGCATGAAAGTGCCGAGCCGCTTCTCGACCTCGACCGTCAGCACGATCATTCCCCCCGGAAGCGCATGCCGGCGCGGCGGGCAAACCATTCCGAGACCATGAGGGCGGCGAGCGCGAGGATGATTGCGACCACGACCAACCGCCCGGCTGCGGCGTCGCCATTGGGAACCTGCAGCAAAGTATAGATCGCGGCGGAGATGGTTTGCGTCTCGCCCGGGATGTTGGAGACGAAGGTGATGGTGGCGCCGAACTCGCCCAGCGCGCGGGCAAAGCAAAGCACCGCACCGGCGATCACGCCGGGCAAGGCAAGCGGCAGGGTGATGGTGAGGAACACCAGAAAGCGGCCGGCGCCGAGGGTTGCGGCCGCGTCCTCGAGCCGGCGGTCAATCGCCTCCAGCGCCAGCCTGATCGGGCGAACCATGAGCGGGAAACCCATAACGCCGCAGGACAGCGCAGCGCCGGTCCAGCGAAACGAGAAGACGACGCCGAAGTGATCGGCCAAGAAGGCGCCGATCGGGCCTCTGCGTCCGAACGAGATGAGCAGCAGATAGCCGGTGACCACCGGCGGCAGTACCAGCGGCAAATAGACGATCCCGTCGAGCAAGGTCTTGCCCCAGAACTCTTTGCGCGCCAACAGCCAGCCGACGGCGATGCCGAATGGCAATGCGACCACCGTGGCAACGATCGCGACGCGCAGCGACAGCGCGACGGCAGTCCATTCGGCGGGGGAAAGGTAGAGCAATGGCGTCTTAACTGCTCGGTTTTATTAAATAACTGAAGCCGTAGTGCTCGAATATCGATTTTGCGGCTCCCGTGCGCAAGAAATTCAGATACTGGGCCGCTTCGGGCTTGGCATTCGCTGTCAGCGCCACCGGATAGACGATCGGCGGATGCGAATCCTCGGGAAAGATGCCGACGATCTTCACCCCGGGGTCGATCTTGGCGTCGGTCTCATAGACGATACCGAGCGGCGCCTCGCCGCGGGCGACCAGAACAAGGGCGGCACGCACGTTCTCGGCCATCGCCATTTTCTGCTCGACAGACGCCCACACGCCGAGCTTTTCCAGCGCTGCCTTGGCGTAAAGCCCGACCGGGACGGCGCGCACATCGCCGGTCGCAATGCGGCCGTTGCCGGCAAGCCCGGCAAGATCGAAGCCTGGACCGATGCTCACATCGCCGATCTTGGAGTCCTTCGGCGCGATGAGCACCAGACGATTGCCGAGGAGATTGATGCGCGTGTCGGTCTTGATGAGATTGCGCTGGGCGCCATAGTCCATCCAGTCGATATCGGCGGAGAGAAACACATCGGCCGGGGCGCCCTGCTCGATTTGCTTCATCAAGGCCGAGCTTGCCGCATAGCTGGCGACGACTTTGATGCCGCTCTGCTTGCTGAATGCGGCATCGATGTCGTCAAGCGCATTCTTCATCGAGGCCGCGGCGAAAACGACGATCGATTTTTCTTGCGCCGTTGCGGCGAATGGAAGGACCGCAATCGCCATGGCCGCGGCAAAAAAGGCCGCGAGACTGTTGCATTTTCCGCGCACGACGGTTCTCCGACAGATCGGCCATTCGCGTCCGTCGCCCAGGCGACACCGCGAAATGAGCAAGTGATACGACCGCCTCGGGAACCGTCGTTCCAGGCTCGCATGGCACACGCACAGCGTGCCGCACGTCGCTGAGAGACAATACGTCGTCGCCTTAGCGGGGACAAGCGGCGCTCCTTGCCCTCCGCGACTGTCCATGGCGTGTTATGATTTCGGCCGCGAGGAGTGGAACATGCCCGAGGCAGAGGAGATCGAAGGCGAATACGACTACATCATTGTCGGTGCGGGGTCGGCCGGCTGCCTCCTGGCCAATCGGCTTTCGGCCGATCCTGCGAGCCGCGTGCTGGTGCTCGAAGCGGGCGGCCGCGACAACTGGATCTGGTTTCACATTCCGGTCGGTTATCTGTTCGCCATCGGCAATCCGCGCTCGGATTGGTGTTTTAAGACCGAGCCGGAGGAAGGCCTCAACGGCCGCAGTCTCGGCTATCCGCGCGGCAAGGTGATCGGCGGCTCATCATCGATCAACGCCATGGTTTACATGCGCGGCCAGGCCGCGGACTACGACCATTGGCGTCAGCTCGGGCTTGCCGGCTGGGGATGGGACGACGTACTGCCCTACTTCAAGCGGCACGAAAATCACTTCCTGGGCGAGAGCGAAGCGCATGGCATCGGCGGAGAACTGCGCATCGAGGCGCCGCGCGTGCATTGGGATCTGCTCGACGCGTTCCGTACCGCCGCTGAACAGGCCAACATCAAGTCGGTTGTGGACTTCAACACCGGCGACAACGAAGGCTGTTGCGCCTTTCACGTCAACCAGAAGCGTGGCCGGCGCTGGTCGGCGGCGACCGCTTTCCTAAAGCCGGTCTTGCATCGCCCGAACCTCCGCCTCGAAACCAGCTGCCTAGTCGAGACTGTCCTGTTTGATGGCCACCGCGCCGTCGGCGTGCGTTGGCGGCAGGACGGGATGACGCGAACGGCGCGCAGTCGCGGGGAAATCATCCTCGCGGCCGGCTCGATCGGCTCGGCGCAGATCATGCTCCTGTCCGGCGTCGGTGCGGCGCAGCAGCTGCAGGAACACGGCATTCCGGTGGTGGCCGACCGGCCAGGGGTTGGCGCCAATCTGCAGGATCATTTGCAGCTGCGCCTGATCTACAAAGTCGACGGCATAAAGACCCTCAACGAGCGCTATCATACGCCGCTCGGTCTTGCCGGGATGCTGGCAGAATACGTTTTGTTCCGGCGCGGTCCCTTGACCATGGCGCCGTCGCAGCTCGGCTTGTTCACCCGCTCCGATCCGGATCAAGCGCGTGCCAATCTGCAGTATCACGTCCAGCCTTTGTCGCTCGATCGCTTCGGGGAGCCGTTGCACAAATTCCCCGCCTTCACCGCGAGCGTCGCCAATCTGCAGCCGACGAGCCGCGGATACGTGCGTTTGCGCTCGCCCGATCCGGCTGACGCGCCGATCATCAAGCCCAATTACTTGTCCACGGATGCCGACCGCCGGATTGCGGTCAATTCGATCCGCCTGACGCGGCGCATTGTGGCGCAATCGGCGCTGGCGCCATTCCATCCCGCTGAATATCTGCCCGGCGACGCGATACGCGACGACGATGAGCAGGCCCTGGTCAAGGCCGCGGGCGACATCGGCACCACCATCTTTCATCCCGTCGGCACCGCAAAGATGGGTCTTGCCAGCGACCCGCTTATGGTGGTCGACGGGCATCTGCGCGTGGCGGGTGTCGACCGTCTGCGGGTGATCGATGCCTCGGTCATGCCAACGATCACGTCCGGCAATACCAATGCCCCGACGATGATGATTGCCGAAAAGGGCGCCGCTTTGATCCGATCCGATGCCAAAGGGTTGCACGCATGAACGCGGCATCGCGCGCGAAAGCGATCCTCGCCGCTCCTTCGGCCGAGTGGACCGTGATCAAGAGCGAATCCAGCGACGCGGCTGATCTGCTGAGCCGATACGTCGCCCTGCTTGCGCTCATCCCGGCGCTGTCCGGTTTCATCGGTGCCTGCCTGATCGGCGTGGTGGTGCCGGGAAGTGGCACCGTTCGGGCGCCGGTCTTCAACGGCCTGTTTGGTGCCGTCTTCGGCTATGTGCTGAGCTGCGCCACGGTGCTCGTACTCGCGCTCCTGATCGATTTTCTGGCGCCGATGTTCGGCGGTCGCAGAGATTTTGGCAGCGCGTTCAAGCTCGCAGTCTATTCCTATACGCCGGTCTGGCTGACGGGGATTTTTTTGCTGGCGCCGGGGCTGCAGTTCCTCCGACTGGCCGGCTTCTACGGCGTGTATGTCTTATGGCTGGGACTGCCGCCGCTGATGAAATCGCCCGCGCGGAGAGTCCCGGCGTTTGCGGCGATCATTGTCGCCTGCGCGTGCGTGCTCATTTTCATCACTGCGGCGCTGCAACACGTGCTCTTCGGCCCGGCCGCGCATTAGCGCCTCATCCTTGTCATGGCCGGGCTCGTCCCGGCCATCCACGATTTTGTTGGCGTTCATAAAGTAAGACGTGGATGCTCGCGACAAGCGCGGGCATGACGGCCGATTACGGCGCCATCACCACGTGGCGGCACGCCGGCGGAAGCTTGGCCGAGCGTCACTCCTGGCTTCGGTTTCGCCGGTTCTTCCGGCGGTTTCGGATGCAACACGCCCTCCGAAAACCAGTAATTAAGTTCATGCCCGCAGCCGTCGCTGGGCTCGGGCGGCGGCTGCGGCTTGCACTCCGGGCTATCCGCCGGACAGTTGATCCGGATGTGAAAATGCTCGGAGTGGCCCCACCATGGCCGTATCTTCGCAAGCCAGCTGCGATCCGACCCCGCCTCTTTGCAGATTTCCTTCTTGATCGCGGCATTGACGAAAACGCGCGAGACCAGGGGATCTTCCGCCGCGATGTGGAGCAATTCGGTTCGCGCGTGCGTCCATACCGTGGAATCAACGCCGAGGCGGTCGGGCGCGACCATATTGACGGCCGAGTCGAATTCGCGCTCCTCGCGCGAGAGCACGTGATCGGGCATCGGCATGAACCAGATGTCGGCATCAAGTCCGATTTGATGGCTGGAATGACCGGTGAGCATGGGCCCGCCGCGCGGTTGTGACATGTCGCCGACCAGAAGGCCGTTCCACACCGCTTTCGCTTTCGTGGCAAAACTTTCGAGGAAGGCGACAAGCTTCGGATGTCCCCAGTTGCGATTGCGCGATAGCCGCATCACCTGCCAGGCGGGCCCGGTAATCGGCAGCGCTACGCCCCCGGCGAGGCAGCCGTCGGCGTAGCCGCCGATCGCATGTGCGGGCCCGGCGAGCGGCTTGGTCTTGCGCCCGAACAATTCTCTCGCGGGAATCGACGGATCGTTTGGATTGGCGAGGGGCGGTAGCGGCGTTGCATCGAGCGTGCCGGGCGGTGTCGGATCGGGAGAGCCGGCATCCTGCGCCAGCACCGGGCTGCCGTTCAGGATCAGTAGGACCACAAACCAGCGAAAGCGAACCAGCATTATCGGCTCTTTGCTGCGAAGGCGCTCTTCCGGGTGTCGCCGTCGCGCCGGAACGCGACGGCGCGCGCCCGGCGGCGATACGCTGCCGCGAGTCGCTCGTGCTGTCCAGCCGCGAACAGGTCGCAGCCTTCGCCGTCGAGCGCCAGCAGCCGCTGCTCGGTGGCGGCGTGTGATTCGATCGTCCCGTCGTGCAGAATGTGGCCGGTAGTAAGGCCGCGTTCGGCGAGGCTGCGCGCCACCAGGAGACAGCGGTGGCAATCGAGCGGCTCCCGTTCAGCGCACAACAGGCAGACGCGCGCGTGCGCCGCCGCATCGATCAGCTGTTCAAGGCCCGAAAGAAACTCCGGCTTCGCCGCCATCGCCTCATAGTCGGCGACGCCGTCACGATAGAGGCTGTCGTCGCGCGGGCGGCCGCCAAGCGTATCGCCCATCGCCGTATAGGCGAGGCCTTCGGCTGCAAGTCCAGCGGACAAGTTGTTTTTCGAAAACCATGGGAACCGGCGCGAGCTCGGCACCGAGCGTACATCCGCGATTGAGCTCACTCCGACATTGTGCAACAAGGCGAAGAAGCGCTCGAACGCAATGTTGGAATGGCCGATGCTCAACAGATCGAATGAGGACATAGTGGATATGTGATCACGGTGGGCGGCAATTTCACGCTCAGGTCTTTGGGTAACCCGCCCGCTTTACATTCTCCTAACGGGACTACGATAATCTGCGCACGATGAGAGGGGCTGGGGTTTATATGCCGCGTCTTGTTCTTGCGGCCATCGTTGCTGTGCTGTCATTGGCGTTTTTGCCTGCAGCCAGAAGCGCCGAAGCCGCCGTCCTGGTGCGGGTTGATCGCGCCACCCAGACCATGGAGGTCAGCGTCGACGGCGCCTACCTCTACACCTGGAAAGTATCGACTGCTCGTCCGGGCTACAGAACGCCGACGGGCGTCTTCCATCCCCAATGGATGGCCGTGCGCTGGTTCTCCCGCGTCTATTACAACTCACCGATGCCGCATGCGATCTTCTTCCACGGCGGCTTCGCCATTCACGGCAGTTACGACATAGCCCGGCTCGGCGGTCCGGCGTCGCATGGCTGCATCCGCTTGCATCCGAACGACGCTGCGGTGCTGTTCGACCTGGTGCAGCGGGCAGGGATGCGCGACACCACCATTGTGGTGCAGTAGCCCTGCTTACACGTCCACCTTCAGCGCGGCGATGAAGGCCTCCTGCGGGATGTCGACCTTGCCGAACTGGCGCATGCGCTTTTTGCCCTTCTTCTGCTTCTCCAGAAGCTTGCGCTTGCGCGTGATGTCGCCGCCGTAGCATTTCGCCGTCACGTCCTTGCGAAAGGCGCGCACTGTCTCCCGCGCGATGATCTTGCCGCCGATCGCTGCCTGGATCGGCACCTGGAACATGTGCGGTGGGATCAGCTCTTTGAGCTTCTCGGCCATGGCGCGGCCGCGCTGCTCGGCGCGGGTGCGGTGCACCAGCATGGCGAGAGCGTCGACCGGCTCGCCGTTGACCAGCATCTGCAGCTTGACCAGGTCGGCCGGTTTGTAGTCGGTGAGGTGGTAGTCGAACGAGGCGTAGCCTTTCGAGACCGATTTCAGCCGGTCATAAAAATCGAACACGACCTCGTTGAGCGGCAGATTGTACTTCACCATGGCGCGGTTGCCGACATAGGTCAGCTCCTTCTGCTCACCGCGGCGATCCTGGCAGAGCTTAAGCACAGAGCCGAGATATTCGTCGGGGGTCAAAATGATCGCCTCGATCCACGGCTCTTGCATTTCCTCGATGTAGTTCGGATCCGGCATGTCGACCGGATTGTGAATTTCCATCTCTTTGCCGTCGGTCAACTTGATCTTGTAGATGACCGATGGCGCGGTAGCGATCAGGTCGAGATTGAATTCGCGCTCGAGCCGCTCCTGGATGATCTCGAGGTGAAGGAGGCCGAGGAAGCCGCAGCGGAAACCGAAGCCGAGCGCGGCCGAGGTCTCCATCTCGTAAGAAAAGCTCGCGTCGTTGAGCCGAAGCCTGCCCATGGCGGCGCGCAGATTTTCAAAATCGGCGGCATCGACCGGGAATAGTCCGCAGAACACGACCGGGATCGCGGGGCGGAAGCCGGGCAGCGGCGCCGCAACCGGTTTCTTCTCGTCGGTGATGGTGTCGCCGACACGGGTGTCGGCCACCTCCTTGATCGAGGCGGTGAGGAAGCCGATCTCGCCGGGGCCGAGTTCATCGCGCTCGACGCGCTTCGGCGTGAACACACCGACACGGTCAACCTCGTAGGCGGCATCGGTGCCCATCATGCGGATGCGCTGGCCCTTCTTCAGCACGCCGTCGACGACGCGGAACAACACGACCACGCCGAGATAGGCGTCGTACCAGCTGTCGACCAGCAGCGCCTTGAGCGGCGCTGCGGCGTCGCCTTTGGGCGGCGGCAGCCGGTGCACGATCGCTTCCAGCACCTCGGGCACGTTCAGCCCAGTCTTGGCCGAGATCAGGATCGCGTCGGAGGCATCGAGACCGATCACATCTTCGATCTGCTGCTTGATCTTGTCGGGCTCGGCGGCCGGCAGATCGACCTTATTGAGCACCGGCACGATCTCGTGGTTGTTGTCGATCGCCTGGTAGACGTTGGCAAGCGTCTGCGCCTCGACGCCCTGGCTTGCGTCGACGACCAGGAGCGAACCTTCGCAGGCGGCCAGGCTGCGGTTGACCTCATAGGCAAAATCGACATGGCCGGGCGTGTCGATCAGGTTGAGGATGTAGTCCTTGCCGTTCGCGGGCGCGGTAATTGAGCCGCACCGTCTGCGCCTTGATGGTGATGCCGCGCTCGCGCTCGATATCCATGGAATTGAGCACCTGCTCGACCATCTCGCGCGCTTCGAGCCCGCCGGTAAGCTGGATCAGCCGGTCGGCGAGCGTCGATTTGCCGTGATCGATATGGGCGATAATCGCGAAATTGCGGATGTTTTCGATCGGAACCGCAGTCATGCGGCGCAGATAACACTCAGGTCTCGCAGCGGCAAGCTTGGCTCAACGAAAAGCAGGGCGACTAGCGTTGGCGCCAGACGAAGGCGCTGGTGACAGTGAAATTCCACACCGTGCCGACGAGCGCGCCGCCGAGGCCAGCGATCCACCATACCTTATCGTAGTCGTAAATCCAGGTGGCGATGCCGACGTTGGAGATGGCGCCGATGGCGCAAATCACCTGAAAGCGGATGAGCCCGGTGAAAAAGCGCGGGCCGGTGAGCCGCTGATCGCGGTAAGTGAAGATGTTGTTGAAGACGAAATTCCAGGTGATGGCGCCCAAGGTGGCGATCGCCTGCGCGGCGCCGAATGACAGTGCGGCCGCGAGAAGCAGGCTCAATATGCTCAGATGGACGCCAATGCCGGTGAATCCGACCAGGCAGAACAGTAGGAAACGCGCAGAGACGGCGTCATTGGTGAGCTTCCCTGTGACTAGGGCGGCAAAGTCGAGCGCGATCTTCAAGTCGAGCTTGCTTTCGCCATGCTGACGCTCGCGAAATGCTGACGGCAGTTCAACGGCGTGAAGGCGGCCGCCGTCGGTCGCCAGGATATCGAGCAGGATCTTGAAGCCCTGGGTGGAGATTCGGGGGGCCAGATTTTCGAAGGCGTCGCGCCGGATCATGAAGTAGCCGCTCATCGGATCAGTGAGATCGATGCCGAGCAGCAAATGCACCAGCGCATTGGCTCCGCGGCTCGCGCGCGAGCGCTGCTTTGACAGGCCGGCCGCGGAGCCGCCCTCAAGATAGCGGCTGGCGACGACCAGATCGGCGCGTCCCGCTCGCAGACCGTCGAGCATTTCGACGAGCAAGCTCCTCGTCATGCTGCAGGTCGGCGTCCATCACCGCGACGTAGCGGGCCTGGCTTGCCAGCATACCCTCGAGACAGGCTCCGGCGAGCCCGCGCCGGCCGATGCGGCGGATGCAGCGCACGCGGCTGTCGGTTTCGCCGATGGCGCGCGCTTCGGCGCCGGTGCCGTCGGCAGAATTATCGTCGACGAACACGACCTCCCAGTTGCAGGCCGCGAGCACGCGCGAGAGCCGTTCGACCAGGATCGGAACATTGGCTCGCTCATTGAAGGTCGGTACGACGATTGTGAGTTCCGGCGCCGGGCGCACGGCCGCGGTCTCTGCCGTGGGCGCGAGGACCGCCGAAGAACTCGCTGGTGAAATGCCGTCCATGCCGACTGAAGACCGCGCGCCGCGCCCTCCGTTTTGAGGCACTCTTATTGCCCTATCCGTATGCCCGCGCTACTAGCTTTCTCAAGTCTCGGAAAGGGCTGTGCAATCCCGTTTTTGGATTGGTCGGTTACCGGCTGGTTGCCGCGAGGAAACGATGTCGATAGCTGGGCGGGATCCAAGCGACGGCGTGCGCTGGCGGATCGCCGGTTTCACTGACCGCCTTAGCGGCATTGGAGCACGCTTCGTAACCGAAACGGCCGAAGGCACGATCGTGCTCGTTGCGCTGGCTGCTTTCGTCGTCGTCTGGACGATCTTTGACGTCGTGTCATTGGCCTCGGTCGACGTCCATCCCGATATCAGCGAAGCCACGGTGTGGGCGCAGCATTTCGCCTTCGGCTACAAGCACCCACCATTAGTGGCCTGGATCTTCGCGCTGTGGTTTGCCGTATTTCCCTACAAGGACTGGGCGGCAGACCTCCTAAATGTGACGGTTGTTGCCATTGGGCTCGCCGTCACTTGGCGACTGCTGCGCGATCATCTCGATAAAAATCGCGCCTTATTCGGCCTCCTCGCGCTCGTTCTTATTCCATTCTATGACATCAAAACGGCGATTCTTAACACTAACACGGTCCTGATTCCGTTTTGGGCGGCAGCATTGCTGTTCTACATGCGCGCTCGCCGCGGTTTTCGTGTCACCGACGCTTTTCTGGCCGGGGCCTTCGCGAGCCTGACTTTTCTTGGCAAATATTGGGGCGTCTTTCTCATGGCGGGCATGGCTGTGGCCGCCGTTGCCGGACGCGATGCGCGTCGCTTCTGGCGCTCGCCGGTGCCTTATGTCATGGCCGTGGGCGCTGCGATCGTGATCGCTCCGCACGTCTGGTGGTATGTGAGCGAGCGTGGCGGGGCGAACTATGCGTTCGTCCGCGATACCCTCGTGCTCAAACAATCGTTCGGCGCGGCGCTCCTGCGCTCGGGGCATTATCTGATCAGCGCGGCGGCCTACGCCATTGTTCCGATTATTTTTCTCGTTGCGCTTCGGCCGAGTCGGGCGGCACTGGCTGACCTGGTCTGGCCGGCCGACGGCGAGCGCCGCCAGGCGCTCCTGTTATTCGTGGTTCCGCTCGTGCTGCCGGCCTTGGCCAATTTGGCTATTCCGTTCCGCCTGACCGCAGACTGGACCTATCCGAATTGGGCGTTGCTGCCGGTCGTTCTCTATGCCTCGCGCGACGTCATCGTTGACGAGCGCGCTGTGGCGCGTGCCGGGCTGGTTGCTTTGGCCGTGGCGTTGGTGGCCCTTGTCGCCTCGCCCCTTGTCGCTTACGCCAGGCTGTCGAGACGCGACGATCAGTATCGGGCGCATTTTCGACAAGTCGCGGAACTGGCGGATAACCTCGCCGGTGAGCCGGTCCAACTGTTCTGGGGCTCTTACGACGTCACCACGGGGCTGGCATTCTATTTGCCCGGCGCGCGGCCATTGTCCGTCGACCCGTTGTCTGCCGAGGGTCGCGCGGCGACCAAGAGCGATGGGCTCCTGGTCGCTTGCCTCAGCGGGGATGCCCCCTGTCAGACAATAAGTACCGCCCTGGCAAATGCCGGAGCGCGCACCACAAGCGCCACGTTCACACGTACGTTCCTCGGCTTCTCCGGTAAGCCGATGAGCTTTCAGATCACGGTCGTGCCCGCCGCTGCTGCGGGCACGCACGCGACGGAGTGATCGTCATCAATACCGGTATTGGTCGGTCTTGTACGGCCCTCTGATCGGGATGCCGATATAGGTCGACTGCTTTTGCGACAGCTCGGAGAGCTTCACGCCGATCTTGTCGAGATGCAGCCGCGCGACCTTCTCGTCGAGGTGCTTCGGCAGGGTATAGACCTTCTTCTGGTATTTGCTGGGGTTGGTCCACAACTCGATCTGCGCCAACGTCTGATTGGTGAACGATGACGACATCACGAAGCTCGGGTGGCCCATCGCGTTGCCGAGATTCACCAGCCGCCCCTCGGACAACAGGATGATGCGCTTTTTGTCCGGGAATTCGATCTCATCGACCTGCGGCTTAATGTTTTCCCATTTGAAGTTCTTCAGCGCCGCAACCTGAATCTCGGAATCGAAGTGACCGATGTTGCAGACGATGGCGCGGTGCTTCATCTGCCGCATATGCTCGATGGTGATGACATCGATGTTGCCCGTGGCGGTGACGAAGATGTCGGCGCGCGGAGCGGCGTCCTCCATCGTCACCACCTCGTAACCTTCCATCGCCGCCTGCAGCGCACAGATCGGGTCGATCTCCGAGACCATCACCCGGCAGCCGGCCTGACGCAGCGAGGCGGCGGAGCCTTTGCCGACGTCGCCGAAGCCGGCGACCATCGCGATCTTGCCGGCCATCATCACATCGGTGCCGCGGCGGATGCCGTCGACCAGCGACTCGCGGCAGCCGTAAAGATTGTCGAATTTCGACTTGGTGACGCTGTCGTTGACGTTGATGGCAGGGAACAGAAGCTTTCCTTCTTTTTCCATCTGGTAGAGTCGATGCACGCCGGTGGTGGTCTCCTCGGTGACGCCGCGAATGTTCTTCGCCATCGTCGAATACCAGCCGCGCTTCTTGACCAGCCGCTGCCTGATGGCTTCGAACAGCACCTCTTCTTCTTCGTTGTTGGGATGGTTCAATACCGCTGGCGACAATTCCGCTTGGGAGCCAAGATGCATAAGCAGCGTGGCATCGCCGCCGTCATCGAGGATCAGGTTCGGCCCGCCGCCATCCGACCATTCGAAGATGCGGTGGGTGTATTCCCAATAGTCGTGAAGGGATTCGCCTTTGACCGCGAACACCGGCGTGCCGCTGGCGGCGACCGCCGCGGCGGCATGGTCCTGCGTCGAATAGATGTTGCAGGACGCCCAGCGGACGTCGGCTCCGAGCGCCTTGAGCGTGTCGATCAGCACGGCGGTCTGGATGGTCATGTGCAGCGAGCCGGCAATGCGGGCGCCGCGCAGCGGTTGTTCGGGCCCATATTCCTCGCGCGTCGCCATCAGGCCGGGCATCTCGGTTTCGGCAATAGCGAGTTCCTTGCGGCCCCATTCGGCGAGGCCGAGATCCTTGACGACGTAATCGGCAGGCGCAGCTTTTTGCTTGGTCGACGTGCTCATGACGGTCCTTTGGCGCTCCTTGGCGGTCCCTTGTACTCAGTAGATCGCGCGTTGTGGAGATAGAGTTGGTCGACGCATGCGCTCCGGCAGGCGTCGGCGCGGCGGCACTAAAGACATAAAGATACCTTTATGTCTATGGTTTGAACCATGACGCCGGTTAAGCATTTTGCCCCCATGGATGCGGAGGCCCCAGCCCCGGTCAAATCGCTGCGCGAGCTCGCCGAAAGCGAGGCAAACTGCAGGCGTTGCCCACTTTATCGCGATGCTACCCAGGTTATTCCCGGCGAAGGCCCAAGCCGGGCCGCCTTGATGCTCGTCGGGGAGCAGCCGGGCGACAAAGAGGACCTTGCCGGCAAGCCGTTCGTTGGTCCGGCCGGCCGCGTTCTCGATCAGGCGCTGCGTGATGCCGGCATCGTGCGGGCAGAAACCTTCGTCACCGGTGCGGTCAAGCATTTCAAACATGAAATGCGCGGCAAACGCCGGCTGCACAAACGCCCCAACAATTATGAGATCGAACGCTGCAAAATTTGGCTCGATTTCGAGCGCAGCCTGGTCAAGCCGTCGATCGTCGTCGCGCTTGGGGTAACGGCCGCGCGCAGCCTGACCGGACGCACCGTCACCATCGGCAAAGTGCGCGGCAAGCCGCTTGAGATGGCGGACGGAACGATCCTAATTATCACCATTCACCCCTCGGCGCTCCTGCGAATCCGGGACGAAGCTGAGCGGCATGCGGCTTATCGAAGCTTGGTCGCCGACCTCAAGGCGGCCGCGGCGGTCGCGCCTACGAAGGCGCGCTAACGCCTAAGCGTCAATCTGATTTCGGTGTCTCGCCGGGCCGCGGTGTGGCTTTCGCCACGCCGGCTTGTGTCAGCGCCGCCCCGACCTGCTGCATCCGGTTGATCAGATCGACCGCTGCGGCTGGTGGCAACACGAGACGACAAGCCGGATAACGGCGGCCGGTGATCGGCGCGCCGGGTTTGACCTCGTCAATGCGCGTGACGGCAAATTCGATCCGCAGCGATTGACCATCAAAGACGAGACCGCTGACCGAATCCACGAAGGTTTCCGCAATATCGGGACGATCGATGTAATTGATGGTCGCCGCTTGCCGCTCGCGTTGCCCAGCTGATGATGGCAGCGTCGCGGCCGGCGGCAAACCGCCTGTCGACGGGTGTTGGCGGCGCCGTGCCTGATGCCGAAGCGTCGTTCGGCGGTGTTGACGTCGGATCGTTTGAAGATCATGTGTTGTCTCCGCCGGCCGTACCGCGAATGCGGCCGATCAATCGTCCTCGCCGAAACGCGAGTTGATGAGTGCGGCTAAAGCATCGATGACTTCCACCGCTTCTTTGCCGGTCGCCTCGATGGTGATCGAAGTGCCGGGTGCGGCCGCGAGCATCATCAGTCCCATGATGGATGTGCCGCCTACGGTCTCGCCGCAGCGCATGACGCGGACATCGGCATCGAATTTTTCCACCGTCTGCACGAATTTCGCCGACGCGCGCGCGTGCAGTCCCTTACGGTTGCAAATAGAGAGCTTGCGGACCACGGCGCCCTCGCGGAACACCCCCTCAGGCACGCATTCTTCGCTGCGGGGGGCTGGCGCGCTCATTTGCCGGTCAGCACACGGCTGGCGATGGTCACATACTTCCGTCCGGCGTCTTGAGCTGCGGCGACCGCCTCGGCCAGCGGACACTCGTCGCGCACCTTGGCCAGTTTGACCAGCATCGGCAGATTAATACCGGCGAGCACTTCGACCTTGGGCCGGCTCATGACCGAAATGGCGAGGTTCGACGGCGTGCCGCCGAACATGTCGGTCAGAATTGCCACTCCGTCTCCGCTATCGACGCGCTTGACCGCTTCGATGATGTCTTTGCGGCGTTCCTCGACGTCATCATCGGGGCCGATGGTGACGGCCTCAATCTGATCTTGCGGCCCCACCACATGCTCCAGGGCCGCGCGGAACTCGACAGCCAGCCGCCCGTGGGTGACAAGCACAAGACCAATCATGGAACACCCCGCGGGCGCGCCCCGGTTGCACCGCACGAAAGCGTGCTCATCTTGACCATCCGAAGCCCAAGCGCAAGAGGCATTTTCGGTTGAATTTGGCGTTTGTTGCATTGCGGTAACGCAAAGTCGAATTCAATTCTTGACGCCGCCAAGGGGACCCAGACGCGGTGCGGCTGTTACGCACGGCGAGGTGAGTTTACGGGCGTTAGGGTTACCAATCTGCCACCAAACGCCCTTGGACCGATCCGTACGTAGAGATGCGCATGAAGCCAAAACTGCGCAAATCCGGCGTCAAATCCAACTAGCCTGGGGTGAATTGATAAGGCCCACGACGCTGGGCAAGGCCGCCGCACCCGCTGCGACGGCAAGTCGCGGTAGCACAATACCGTAGATTTCGGTCTTACGCTGGTCGGCTTCCGGCAAGCGGCTGGCGTCAGGGGCGGCGAGATCGACAACGAATCCCACCACCGCAGCCGGCTCGTAAACTACCCGCAAAAGTCCGGCACCGCGTACCTCGATCAGACCGGCGAGCGCCTCGGCAGGCCGCGCCAGCAATCGCCCATGGGCGGCTTCAAGATAGACGCGATCGTCGGCGACAAGCCGCGCGAACGGCAAGGACCCAACGCGCGCCGCCTCGATCAGCTCCAGCGCGAGCCGCGATTTTCCGGATGCCGATGGCCCGCGGATCAATACCGCGCGCGCCCCAACCAGCACCGCCGAGGCGTGCACCGTCGTCAATCGCGCCGTCATCACGTCGCCGGCAGGCGGACAATGAAACGCGCACCAACGACCGTCGGGGTTGCGGCCGTGCCCGAGGCGTTGATCCGATTCTCCACCCAGATGGAGCCGCCATGCGCTTCGACGATCTGCTTGGAAATCGAAAGCCCGAGACCGGAATTCTGGCCGAAGCCCTGGTGCGGGCGATCGGTATAGAAGCGTTCAAATACCTTCTCGACCGCATCGGGCCGCACACCGGGACCATCATCGTCGACGAAAATCTCGACATGGTTCTTCAGCCGCCGGCAGGTAACACGCACGGTGCCGCCCGGCGGAGAAAAGGAGCGGGCATTCTCGATCAGATTGTCGACCACTTGGCCGAGACGGGAATCGCGCCCCGGCACCTGGAATGCGCGCGAGCCGCCGCCTTCAAAGCGGAGCGTGACGCTGACACCGTCGTCGCGCTTCACCTCATTGGCAACCGCAACCAGCGTGTTGAGAAGCTTTGTAAGGTCGACCGGCGCCGCTTCCTGGCGCTGCAGTTCGGCGTCCAAGCGGCTGGCATCGGAAATGTCCGAGATCAGGCGATCGAGCCGCTTGACGTCGTGCTGGATGATGTTGAGGAGCCGCGCGCGGCTCTCGTCCGACTTGGCAAGCGGCAGGGTCTCGACTGCAGAACGCAGCGATGTAAGCGGATTCTTCAATTCGTGCGCAACATCGGCGGCAAAGCTCTCGATGGCTTCGATCCGGCTGTAGAGCGCGCTGGTCATGTCGCGCAACGTACCGGAGAGATGCCCGATCTCGTCGCGCCGGCGCGTGAAATCAGGGATCTCAACGCGCGAGCGGATCCGGCGACGCACACTCTCCGCCGCATCGGCAAGCCGTCGCACCGGCTCGGCGATCGTTCCGGCCAAGAGAATCGAGAGCACGACCATGACGCCGGCGGCAACAACAAAGACTTTGAGGATGGCGAGCCGTTCGGCCTCCACCATGTCGTCGATATCGGCCCCTTGGGTCGAGAGCATGAGGGCGCCGCGCACGGCACGGAAGCGCTGCACCGGCACCGCGACCGACACGATGACGTCGCCGCGATCGTTGATACGCACCATGCTGGCATTTTGGCCATTCAAGGCCTGGGAAACCTCGGGATAGCCGCGCCCATTGCCGGCGCCGAGTTCCCTGTAGAGCGGGAGATCGCCGCGGCCGAGCCACCTGCGCACGGCGATGAAAGCCCGTTCGAACAGGCTCGGCTTTTCCGCGTTGGGCGCCGGCAAGTCGAAGCGCAATACGTCGCCGCGGCCAAACAGGTTGCGGCTGTCGACCAAGAGTACGCCGTCACGATCGTAGATCCGCGCGCGGGTCTTGGTGGGCGAAACCAGGCGCCGCAGCACCGGCGCCACGCGCTCGGGGTTGATCGGAAAATCAATGCCGTAGAGCGCATCCTCGGATGGGCCGTAACTTTCACCCGGATGCAGTTCCAGCAGCTTATCGGGATCGATGGTGATCGATGAATCGGTCTCGACCGTCGCCGAGGCGGCGATCGCGCCGGCGATGATTTGCCCCTGCACCAACAGGCTCTGAATGCGCGCGTCGATCAGCCCGGCGCGAAATTGCGAAAGAAAGGTAATGCCGATGGACAACGCCAACAGCCCGGCGACGTTAAGGAAAACGATGCGGCGGGTGAGGCTCGAGAAGCTCTGGCTTATGAAGAACTGCCAGGCACGCTGCAGCCAGTGGCCGATCCTGGCGAGCCCCTGCGGGCGAATACGCGTCGAACCCTCATCGAGGGTATTCGCCTCGACGTCGGCCGACGCATGGGCCTCTCTACGGCCCTCTGCAATGTCTGCGGTTCGATCGAGCACGTCGTCTGCCGGGTTCCGAGCATGCCCGCTTTTGCCGGGCACGGACGCATTACTACCGCACGTCAGCCGTCCCAGTCAGGGGGCCATGGACTGAGACCAAGAGTTGTCCATGACCGGTCGCGCATGATTAGGCGCTCATTCCTTGAAACGATAGCCGACGCCGTACAGCGTTTCGATCATATCGAATTCGTTGTCGCTTGCCTTGAATTTCTTGCGTAGGCGCTTGATGTGGCTGTCGATGGTGCGGTCATCCACATAGACTTGGTCGTCGTAGGCAGCGTCCATCAATGCGTTGCGGCTTTTAACGACCCCTGGCCGGCTCGCTAATGCCTGCAGGATGAGAAACTCGGTCACGGTCAGTGTCACCGGCTCGTTCTTCCAGGTGCAGGTGTGGCGTTCCGGGTCCATCCGCAGCAGCCCGCGCTCGAGAACCTTGCTGTCGGCTTCTTTCGGGGTGGCACCATCCTTCGGCGAGGCGCGTCGCAATACGGCTTTCACACGTTCAACCAAAAGCCGCTGTGAAAACGGTTTGCGGATAAAGTCGTCGGCCCCCATTTTCAGGCCGAACAATTCGTCGATCTCTTCGTCCTTGGAGGTAAGGAAGATCACCGGCACGTCCGACTTCTGCCGCAGCCGGCGCAACGTCTCCATGCCGTCCATGCGCGGCATCTTGATATCGAGAATGGCAAGGTCCGGTGGAGCGGTCTTAAATCCGTCAAGCGCGGAGGCGCCGTCCGTATAGGTCGTGATCCGGTAGCCCTCGGCCTCCAGTGCGATGGACACTGAAGTGAGGATATTGCGGTCGTCATCGACGAGAGCGATGGTCGGCATGGCGGCCTTCTAGCATGAGTCGGCCGCAAGCATCACCAGCCCCGGCCCCGTAAGCCTTTGAATCCCCATGTAGAGGCGGAAGTGTGACGGTACAAGGCGAAATCGGGGCAATTGCTGCGGGAAGCGCGGGAACCGGAGAATAGGCATGGCCGAAGCCGACAACTCCACTTCTTTGCCGGGCTTTATGCCGAATCGGCTGCCCGAAAATGCACCGGCAGCGGATTTTGACGCTCGATCGGTCGCCAAGACGCTGCTGCGGACGATCCGGGCGGGAGCGCTTGCGACCATCGACCGCAATACCGGTCATCCGTTCGCGTCATTGGTTAACGTGGCTAACGATGTCGACGGCTCACCACTCATCCTCATTTCACGTCTATCGACCCACACCGCAAATCTTGAACACGATGGCCGCGCGTCGGTGCTGCTTGCATCCGTCGGCAGCGGCGATCCGCTCGCTTATCCACGGCTGACGGTACTCGGCGCCTTCGCCCGGCTCGGGCCTGAGGACGTCGACGAGTCGCGGGTGCGCCGACGCTTTCTAACCCGTCATCCGAAATCGGAGCTATACGCCGGCTTCGCCGATTTTGCGTTCTGGCGCCTTAGCGTCGTATCGGCGCACCTCAACGCCGGTTTTGGGCGCGCCGCCGATTTGCAGGCTGCAGACGTCCTCACCGATGTCTCAGGGGCGGAAAATCTGATCGAGGCCGAAGCCGGCGCGATCGCCCACATGAACGCTGATCACGCTGAAGCCGTCCGGCTCTATGCGACCAAGCTTCTTGACGCCGATGATGGCTCTTGGCGTCTCATCGGGCTCGATCCCGAAGGTGCGGATTTGGCGCTCGGCGACGCGACTCTGCGTCTGCCGTTTCCTGAGCGGGTCATCAGGGTAGATCAACTCCGCAAGGTATTGGTGGATTTGGCCGCCAAAGCGCAGGCCAAGTAACGCCCCTTCGCCGAAGCTGCCGCCGGATTAGCGGTACCGCAATTAGCCGCTCGCTCTTGCTGCGTTGCAGCGCGGAACGCGCGCAGTTTCCACCGGTTAGGCTTGAGATGGGAGTCAGCCTTGGCAGGTGCTAGGATGCTCGATATAGGGTCGCGCGTCCATTGGCGGACGGATCACGGTGGCGGTCAGGCCGCGGTCGCGGCCGGACGAGTTGCGGAGGCGAGAGTGAAGGAAACTGGTGTGCGGAATGCCGCCCATGGCGTCGAAAAATTCGGCTTGAAAAATCTCTCGGCGGTGCATTGGAATTTGCCCGACGCGGCGCTGGTCGAGCACGCAATCGCCAACCGCGAAGGCTTTCTTGTCCAGGGCGGGGCATTCTGCGCCGAGACTGGCGTCCACACCGGCCGCAGCCCGAAGGACAAATTCGTCGTCGCCGACGCTCAGACCGAGAAATCCGTATGGTGGGAGAAGAACGGCCGGCTCACGCCGGAAAAATTTCAGCTGTTGTTCGATGATTTCATTGCCCACGCCAAGGGCAAGACGTTGTTTGCGCAGGACCTCTACGGCGGTGCCGATCCGAAATATCGCATCAAGACCCGCATCTATAACGAACTGGCCTGGCATTCGATGTTCATCCGCGCGCTCTTGATCAGGCCGGACCATGCCGAACTTTCCCATTACGTGCCCGATTTCACCATTCTCTCGCTGCCCTCATTCAAGGCCGATCCCAAACGCCACGGCGTGCGCAGCGAGACCGTGATCGCGCTCGACTTCAGCAGGCGCATTATCCTAATCGGCGGCACCTCATACGCCGGCGAAATGAAGAAATCCGTTTTCACCACGCTCAATTACTATTTGCCGGCGGAGAGCGTGATGCCGATGCACTGCTCCGCGAATGTCGGGCCGGATGGCGACGTTGCCCTGTTCTTCGGCCTTTCCGGCACCGGCAAGACGACGCTGTCGGCCGATCCCAAGCGCACGCTGATCGGCGACGATGAGCACGGCTGGGGCCCCCAGGGCGTGTTCAATTTCGAGGGCGGCTGCTACGCCAAATGCATCAGGCTGTCCGCCGAGGCAGAGCCGGAGATTTACGCCACGACGCGCCGTTTCGGCACCGTGCTCGAGAACGTGGTCTTCGATCCTGATACTCGTGTCTGCGATTTCGACGACAACTCTAAGACGGAAAATACCCGCGCCGCTTATCCGCTCGAATTCATTCCCAACGCGTCGCGCACCGGCCGCGCCGGCATGCCGAAGAACATCGTTTTGCTGACCGCCGATGCTTTCGGGGTCATGCCGCCAATCGCCAAGCTGACGCCGGCGCAGGCGATGTATCATTTCCTCTCCGGCTATACCGCCAAGGTCGCCGGCACCGAGAAAGGCTTGGTCGGCGTCCAGCCGGAATTCTCCACCTGTTTCGGCGCGCCGTTTCTGCCGCGCCATCCTTCGGTTTACGGCAATCTCCTACGCGAGCTGATCAGCGCGCACGATGTCGATTGCTGGCTGGTGAATACCGGCTGGACCGGTGGCATTTATGGCGTCGGCCGGCGCATGCCGATCAAAGTGACGCGCACCTTGCTCACGGTGGCGCTCGACGGCTCGCTCAAGAACGTAAAATTCCGCACCGATCCTTATTTCGGTTTTTCCGTGCCGACCCAGCTCGCCGGCGTCGAACCGCACCTGCTCTATCCGCAGAAGACTTGGCAGAACAAGCTTGAATTCGATGAGACCGCGCGCAAGTTGGTCGCCATGTTCCAGAAGAACTTCGTACAGTTCGAGGACCACGTCGAAGCCGATGTTCGCGCCGCTGCGCCGGAAGTGCGCCTCGCCGCCGAGTGAGCCCGAACCTCTGTCAGTGGCGCATGATCTTTTCGGAAAACCGGCTTCGACTTTTCCAGATCACGCGTTAGCTCCACGAACGCCAAGGCGTTTCGGGTACCGGGGTCAGCGGCGGTTTGCCTGTGGCCCAGGCGAGGATGTTGTCGACCACCAGCTGGTCCATCTTTTCGCGCGTGAACAGAGACGCCGAGCCGAGATGCGGCAACAACACAACGTTCTCCATCCCCATGAGCTCCGGCGGCACTTCTGGTTCCTTCGCGAATACGTCGAGCCCGGCTGCAAAAATCTTTCGTTCCCTGAGCGCCGCGATCAAAGCCGGCTCATCGACGACGGAACCGCGCGCGATGTTGATGAGAATGCCCTGGGGGCCAAGCGCTTCGAGCACTCTGGCATCGATCATGTTGCGCGTCGCCGGACCGCCCGGCACGATCACAATCAGCGTGTCGACGGCGCGCGCCATCTCGATGAGACTGGAAAAATAACGATATGGAAGCTCAGGGCGCGGCTGACGCGTGTGATAGACGATCGGCACCCCGAACGCTTCGAGCCGGCGCGCGATCGCTACGCCGATCCGTCCCATCCCCACCAGACCGACGGTGCGATTGCGTAGCGTCGCCGGACTCAAGGGGTAAGGGCGTTCGAGCCATTTGCCGGCGCGCAGATAACGTTCGGCTTGCGGCAACTCGCGCACGGTGCATAAAAGGAGGCCGATCGTGGTGTCGGCGACTTCTTCGGTCAGCACATCGGGCGTGTTGGTGACGATGATGCCGCGCCGCGCCGCCGCGCTCGCGTCAACGTGATCATAGCCGACGCCAAAGCTGGCGATGATTTCGAGCTGTGGCAGGCGCGAGAATAGAGCATCATCAACCCGATCCATGGCCGTGACCGCCATGGCGCGCACATGCGTGATCGTGCCGAGCAATGCGTCGCGGTCGGCGGCAGGCAGGCGATGCACGGTAAAGCCGGTCAACCCCCTTTCAAATACCGGGCGTGACGGCCCAACCAGAAGCACCTCCGGTCTTTGCTCGGGCAAGCCTTCTCTCCTGAGTGTTTACGCGTGCGCGATTGGCAGGATGATTCAAACAACGAATGGTATCAAGGCAGGCACCTCGGCGCGATAGCGTGCGTATTGCTCACCGAAAGTCTCGCGCATCAAGCGCCAATATTCCGCGCACAATCCGTTGGGGCATGATCTGGAAAAGTGGAGGCCGGCTTTCCAGCAACACCACGATCCAGAAAGAGCCTAAACCAGCATCGTCACCGGGGCTTCGAGCAGCGCCTTGATCGCCGCCAAAAGCTCGGCGCCGAGTGCGCCGTCGACCACGCGATGGTCGCAGGAGAGCGTCGCAGTGAGCATGCTGGCGAAGGCGACACCGCCGTCGGCGGTTTCAACCGCCTGCCGGCGCGCGGCGCCTACCGCCAGGATAGTGGCGTGTGGCGGATTGATGATAGCGGAAAACTCGCGCACGCCGTACATACCGAGATTGGAGATGGCCGACGAGCCGCCCTGATAGTCTGCCGGCTTCAATTTTTTCTCGCGGGCGCGCGCTGCGAGATCCTTCATTTCGGCCGAGATGGCGCTCAACGATTTCACCTCGGCATGACGGATAATAGGAGCGATCAATCCGCCCTCGATCGCCACCGCAATACCGATGTCGGAATGCTTGAAACGGAGAATGCGGTCGCCTGCCCACACCGCATTGGCCGTCGGTACCTGTCGGAGTGCCAGTGCCAGTGCGCGAATAATAAAATCGTTGAGCGAGAGCTTGAATGCCGGATTGCCGTCGCGGTCGTTCAGTGCGGCGGCGTTGGCCTCTTCGCGCACCGCGATGAGACGATCAATGGCGATGTCGGCGGTCAGATAGAAATGCGGGATGGTCCGTTTGGCTTGCTGAAGGCGCGCCGCGATGGTCTTGCGCATCGCATCGAGCGGGACTTCCTCGTAGCTTGCGGGATCGTACAGCGCCTTGACCTGATCAGCGGTCGGACCTTCCGCCAATGCGCCGAGCTGCGCGGCTGCCGCCGGCCGCGGCGCGCTTTCTATATCGCGCGCAACAATACAGCCGAGCGGGCCGGAGCCGCGCAGACGCGAGAGATCGATGCCGGCTTCACTGGCCAGCCGCCGCGCCAAGGGGGTGACGGTAATGCCGCCCGAGAGCCGTGCCGGGCCAAAATTGCGTTCGGGCGTGCGCACCTCGAAGAATGGATCGAGCTTGATCGGTCGCTGAGCGAGAGGCGTTGGCTTAGCTTCCGGGATGCTCTCATACGAAGTCGGTGGTGGCGGCTGCTGCGGCGCTTGGGTTACCACCGTCGCAGGTTTTGCGGGCGTGCCCGCCACGCCCCCAACTGTAGACCCGATAACGCCGACGACAGCGCCGACTGGCGCGATCTCGCCTTCCGGTACGCGGATTTCGCTCAAGACGCCGGCCTCCGTGGCCGGCACTTCCATCGACACCTTGTCGGTCTCGATCTCGAACAGATTGTCGCCCGGCTTCACCGCGTCGCCGGCCGACTTGAACCATTTGATGATCTTACCCTCGGCGACCGTCTCGCCGAGTTGCGGCATGAGGATATTCATTTCAATTCCCGACGCGGCTCACCAGCTTACCGACACGTATTGCGTCTCCAAAAATTCCATCAATCCCTCATGCGCGCCTTCGCGGCCGAGGCCGGATTGCTTCATGCCGCCGAATGGCGCCGCTGGATCGGAGACGATGCCGCGGTTCAACCCGATCATGCCGAAATCGAGTTTCTCCGACACGCGCAAACCCTTGCTCAGGTCCTTGGTGTAGAGGTAGGCGACGAGACCGTATTCGGTATCGTTGGCGCGGGTGACGACCTCGTCCTCGGACTTGAAAGTCTGCAGCGACGCGACCGGGCCGAAAATTTCTTCGTTGAGCATTTTGGCGTTGTCGGAGACGTTGGCGAGTACGGTCGCCGGATAGAAAAAGCCGGGCCCGCCCGGCGCTTTGCCGCCGGTGAGCACCTTGGCGCCCTTCTGTACCGCGTCGTCGACCAGCTCGATCACCTTGTCGAGACCGTCCTTGTTGACCAGCGGGCCGAGCGCGACGCCGTCATCGAGGCCGTTGCCCATTTTCAGCCCGGCCATCTTGGCGGTGAGCTTTTTGGCGAACTCGTCGTGCACCTTCTCGTGCACATAAAAACGATTGGCCGCCGTGCACGCCTCGCCCATGTTGCGCATTTTGGCGATCATGGCGCCATCGATCGCGGCGTCGATGTCGGCGTCATCGAAGACGATGAAAGGGGCGTTGCCGCCGAGCTCCATCGCCGGCCTGATGATGTTGTCGGCGGCTTCGTGCAACAATTTCCTGCCGACCTCGGTCGAGCCGGTGAATGAAACAACGCGGACACGCGGATCGTGCAGCATTGCGCCGACCACTTTGCCGGACGAGCGCGAAGGAATGACGTTGACGACGCCGGCCGGCACGCCGGCTTCTTCGAGGATCGGCATCAGAGCCAGCATGGTGAGCGGCGTATCGGACGCCGGCTTGAGCACCACTGAACACCCGGCGGCCAGAGCCGGGCCGATCTTGCGCGTTGCCATCGCGGCGGGGAAATTCCAGGGTGTCACCAGAACCGCGATGCCGGCTGGCTTATGGTGCACCAGGATGCGCGCGCCGGTGGCCGGCGCTACCGAATTCTGCCCGACATTGCGTACCGCCTCCTCTGCGAACCAGCGGAAAAATTCGGCGGCGTAGGCGACCTCGCCGCGCGAATCCGACAACGCCTTGCCGTTTTCGATGGTGATGAGCTTCGCCAGCCGCTCGGCGTCGCGCATGATCAGCTCGTAGGATTTGCGCAGAATCTCGGCGCGCTCCCGCGGCTTCTTGGCGGCCCAGCCGGGGAAGGCGGCGCTTGCCGCGTCGAGGGCGGCTTTGGCGTCCTCGACGGTCGCGCTCGCAACCGAAGCGACCTTGTTCTCGGTGGCCGGATCGATCACGTCGAAGCGGGCACCATCGGAAGATTTGCGCCATTTGCCGCCGATCCACAGATCGGTCGGAACATTCGCGAGCAGATTGTCGTACATAGCCATGGAACTACCCGGTTAAGTCGATACTTTTCCGTTCTTCAATTCGACAAGGATGTTCTGATACGGCTTGCCGCTCAAGTTGCGCAGCTCGTGCTTCTGGCCGGCATCATTCCAGATCACGCCGCCGACTTTGTCGTCGGCGATGATCGAGTGGCCGTCCACATTCTCCAGCTCAATCTTGCCGCCGCTGACGTTGATGATGACGTAGTCCAGCTTGTGATGATGCCAGGCCTTCTTGCCGCCGGGGGCGACCCGCATGTCCCACACCCGGACCTGGTCGTTTTCGAAGACAATTTCGGTGCCGATTGGTCCGCTCGGATTTTCGCGAGTCGGTTTGTCCGCCATCATTTCCTCCCGTCAGGCGTTAAGGCTGCGTTGTACGCGCTCGGTGATGCGATCGACGCTCGGCAGCGCGAGGTCCTCGAGAATGTCGGCCGCCGGCAGCGGAATGTGCGGCGTCGTGATCCGTACCGGCGGGCCGTCCAGATCGTAGAACGCCTCGTCGGCGACGATCGAGACAAGCTCGGCGCCCCAGCCGCACAGCCGCGGATTCTCCTCCACGGTGAACAGGCGATGCGTGCGCGCCACCGAGCCGAGTATGGTCTGCGTGTCGAGCGGCACCAGCGAACGCACATCGACGACTTCGCAGTCGATGCCGTGCTCGGTCTTAAGCTTTTCGGCGGCGGCGAGCGCGCGTGGCACCATCAACGCCAGCGCCAGGATGGTGGCGTCTTTGCCTGGGCGGACGATCTTCGCCGTTCCAAGGGTGTCGACGATCTCGCCGTCCGGCACCTCGCCCTTGGTCGCATAGAGCGATTTGTGCTCGAAGAAAATCACCGGATCGGGATCGCGTACCGCCGCCGCCATCAGCCCGATGACGTCGCGGGGGCTGGACGGTGCCACGACCTTGAGCCCGGGAATCATCATGCACCAGTTCTCGACGCTCTGCGAATGCTGGGCGCCGAAGCGCGCGCCGCCGCCGTTGCCGGTGCGAACGACCAACGGAACTTTGACCTGCCCATTAGTCATGTAGCGGCTCTTGGGGAACTCGTTGGCGATGTAGTCGAAGCAGACCGCGATGAAATCCGAGAACATGATCTCGGCGATCGGCTTCAGACCGGTCATGGCCGCACCCATCGCGGCGCCAAGGATCGCCTGCTCCGAAATCGGCGTGTCGCGCACCCGCACCGGCCCGAACTGCTCGAACAAGCCGACGGTTGCCTTGAACACGCCGCCGGGCTTGCCCACGTCCTCGCCGAGGAACACCACGTCGGGATCGCGGCTCATTTCCTGCGCGATGCCGCGGATGACGGCGTCGCGATAAGTCAGTTCCGCCATGCGAATCCTCCGTCGGCATAAACATCGGTGGTGAGGATATCGAGCGATGGCGGCGGCGCCGCCTTGCATACTTCGGTCGCCTCGTCGACTTCGCGCTTCACGTCGGTGTCGATGCGCGTGATGGTGTCCTCGCCGATGCCGAATTGCCGCAGACGCTCGCGATAGATTTTGATCGGATCGCGATCCTTCCACTTTTCCAACTCGCCTTCTGGCCGATATTTGGCCGGGTCGGCACGCGAATGCCCGCTATAGCGATAGGTGAGGCATTCGATCAGCGACGGCCCGCCGCCGGCGCGCGCCTGGTCGTAGGCGGACAGAGCCGTGCGATAGACGATGTCGGCATCGTTGCCGTCGACGATAATACTTGGCAGGCCGTAGCTCGCGGCGCGATCGGCCGCCGGATGCGCCACCGCGGTGACATCGCCGATCGGTGTGTATTCCATATACAGATTGTTCTCGCACACGAAGACGACCGGCAGCTTCCAGACCGCGGCGAAATTGAGCGCCTCGTGGAACGCGCCGATATTCGTCGTACCGTCGCCAAAGAAACACACCGACACGTCCTTTTGGCCCTTGTATTGCGCGCGCCACGCCGCGCCGCAGGCGATCGGCAAATGCGCGCCGATGATGGCATAGGAGCCCATGACGCCGTGTTCCACAGAGGTCAGATGCATCGAGCCGCCCTTGCCGCGCATCAGCCCGATGTCCCGCTGCATCAGTTCGCCGAGCACCTTGGTAACCGGCACGCCGCGCGCCAGCGTATGGGCGTGGCCGCGGTAGGTGCAGAATGAGAGATCGCCCGGGCGCATGGCGGTGGCGAATCCCGCTGCGACCGCTTCCTGGCCGAGCGAAAGGTGGCTCGTGCCTTTCACGAGGTTTTGCAGGAAGAGATCGTAGGCGCGTTGCTCGGCCTCGCGGATCACGACTTGCGTGCGATACATGGCGAGCCGCGTTTCTTCGCCGATGTCGTCGTTGAGGCTTGCCGCCGCAGCGGGCGCGCGGTCCTCGATCTTGGCCATGAAATATCCTCGGAATGCCCAATATGTTGCGCAAGGCGGCGCAACTTAACGCCAGTTGCGAAGCCGAGGCAACGGCCCCGGCGGAGTTCGCGCCGTTCGATCTGATATGCCGCTTGCGCAGGATGCGGCAACTTAGGTAATTGGCGCGAGCGGAGATTGCGATGGCCCAAAATCACGCCCAAGAGCATCGCATGCAGAGCCAGCGGGCCCATAACCAAGTTTACCGCTTCTTCGGCGGCCCACCCTTGGCAGTAATCGGACGGCTGATCCTGCTGTCGATCCTGGTGGGCGTCGTTCTCGCAGCCGTGGGCCTCGATCCGTGGAATATCATTGGATCGATCCGCCAGCTCGTCCTGCAGACCTGGACGATGGGCTTCGATATCGTGCTCTGGCTCTGGCGCTATTTCCTGCTCGGAGCCGTGATCGTGCTGCCGATCTGGGTGCTGATCCGATTGGCGCGGGCGCCACGCGGGCGGTGAATGCAGTCCGCTACAGGCTTTCCGCGGAGCCTGTCATCGTGGCGTTCGCTTTAAGGCCGGCCCATTGGGCGCGGCCCTCAATGACGGAATTCAGTCGTCGCTCGGACGCTGACCGGAGGATACCGGCGCGTCGCCGCCGTCGCCCTGCATGGCGTGATCGCGCGGGCCACGATGCCGCCGCCGCCGTCGATGCAGGGGGAATCGATCCGGCGAACCGTCATATCCGTTGGAGCCATTTGGTCCGTTAGGGCCTGAACCTTCTTGCGGTGGCTGCTGTTGCGGTTGGCCGCCGGTGATGAATGACGGCAGCCGGTCCACATCCTCCTCGCTGGTCGGCCGAACGTGCTGCGGGCGCGGGTGCTGATGCTGCGGCTGTGATTGCGGCTGCTGTTGCTCGCGCGAATAGAACGGCTGCGGTTCGCGCGGCGCGAACGGTTCGCCGCTGATGGAAGGCTGCTCGCCGTCGCCGTCGTCGTACCCATCGTCGGGAAGATTGCCCCGTTGATCTCCCGACTGTTGGTAATAGGGCTGGCTTTGGCGAAACTGCTCCTGCGCCGCTGCAATCAGACGGAAGTAATGCTCGGCGTGCTGGTAATAGTTCTCGGCCGCGACTGGGTCGCCGGAGCTCTGCGCATCCCGGGCAAGCTGCAGATATTTTTCCGCAACATGAGACGCCGTTCCGCGAATTTTCACGTCCGGCCCGTTTGAACTCGTAGACGCGCGACAAAGGATTTTGATGATGACCACTTTTGCGGTTACGACCCCGCATGCGCTTGTTCTGCCCGTTTCTCATGGTTTGCTATTCCGCCAATCCCCTGATTTGCGGCGACGCGAACGCCGCCGTTTCAACTTACTGAACGTATTTCCGACCTGATGCATTGGGCCCGGATAATCTTCTCTGTGCATTGTTTGCAGAGCGCGCGGCCGGCCCACGCGCTATCATCGTCGATCTTCGCCGCGGCGCGGCGTCTTTGCTGGCAGTCACAAATCCTTAGCAATACAGCCCCCACCAGCGGTTTCGCCGCGGTGTTGCGAACCCCTCATTGTGCGCGACATCTCACTAATGCGCGCCAAACCGATGGAACTTCTCGGTCTGAATCTGGCGATCCCGTCTGCCGTCCGATCCGGCTTTCGCTGTTCCGGCTTTCGTTTCACCTGGCCTGCGCTACCAGCCTCTAGGAGGGACGCTCCGGGCGTTAAAGGCGGCGCGGCACATCATCTCGGGCCGATTCCGTAACCGCAAGCTAGTCGGTTCCGACCGATATTCCAAGTGCTTTTTTGCTGCTTTTTTGCAGGGACCAATGCTCCACACTCATGGCCCGTTTGGGGCATTTCTTGTGAGCAGAGCGCGCGGCACGCCCTGAAGGTCGCGACGCGCGGGCGATGGCCCAAGCCCCGCCGCCGAAAATAAAGCGGCAACGGCGGCCGCCTGGCCGCTGCCGAGTTCCACGACGAGCGCGCCGCTGGCCCCGAGCAGTGCCGGTACTGTCGCAGCGATCGCGCGATAGCAGTGAAGGCCTTCAGGTCCTCCGTCGAGCGCGGCTCGCGGATCGAAATCGCGTACTTCGGGCGCCAATGCCGCGATATCGTCAGACGCGATATACGGGGGATTGGAGACGATCAGGTCAAATGGTCCGCGGAGCGCTGCCGCGATGTCGCAGGCGACAAAGGCGGCGCGCGTCAACCCAAGTCGTTGCGCGTTGTTCCGCGCGACGACAAGCGCGCTGGGGCTGGTGTCGGTACCAATACCTACGGCGTTGGGCAGTTCAGTGAGCAGCGCCAGAAGCAGCGCTCCACTGCCCGTACCAAGGTCGGCGATCCGCAGCATCCGCGAACGCGGTCCGTCGGCGTCGATCGCGGCAAGCGCTACTTCGATCACCGTTTCCGTCTCCGGTCGCGGCACCAGCGTCGCGGCGTTGACGCACAGGTTCAGGCTCCAGAATTCCTTCCTGCCAACGATGCGTGCAACCGGCTCATGCGCCAAACGACGATGGGCAACCTTGGCAATCGCGTCTGTTTCCTCGGCGTTAAGGATGCGAGCGCCGGCTGCCGCGAGTCCGAGCATGATCGAGCGCGAGCGCATGGCCGACAAGGATGCGGGCGTCGAGTTCGGGCGAATCGATCCCGGCCGTCCGGAATCTCTCCGCGAGCGCGCGGCGCGCGCCGGCAACCGTCAGCGCGTCCGCGCTGCCATGTGGCGGGAGCGCGGCGACTTCCACCGAAGGCATCGTCATCACGCCTCCTCGGCGGCAAGCTGCTCGGCCTGATGCTCGGCAACGAGCGCGTCGATGATCTCGCCTAAGGCTTCGCCCTCCATGATCTGCGGCAGCTTGTAGAGCGTGAGATTAATGCGATGGTCTGAAACGCGGCCTTGCGGAAAATTGTAGGTGCGGATGCGCTCGGAACGGTCGCCGGTGCCGACCTGGCCGCGCCGCTCGGCGGCGCGCGCCGCATCCTGCTTCTGCCGCTCGAAATCGTAGAGCCGCGTGCGCAGTACCGCCATGGCTTTGGCGCGGTTGCGATGCTGCGAACGGTCCTCCTGCATCATCACAACGATACCAGATGGAATATGCGTAATCCGCACCGCCGATTCGGTCTTGTTGACATGCTGGCCGCCGGCGCCGCCAGAGCGCAACGTGTCGATGCGTAGATCAGCGTCGTTGATGGGAACGTCGACGTCCTGCGCTTCCGGCAGCACCGCGACGGTCGCCGTCGAGGTGTGAATGCGCCCCGACGCTTCAGTGTCGGGCACGCGCTGCACGCGATGCACGCCGGATTCGAATTTGAGCTTGGCAAAGGCCCCGCGGCCGCGGATTTCGGCAATGATCTCTTTGAAGCCGCCCATCGCGCCTTCGCTGAGCGTGACCATCTCGACCGTCCATCCCTGCTTGCCGGCGTAACGCTCGTACATGCGGAACAAATCCCCGGCAAACAGAGCGGCCTCGTCGCCGCCGGTGCCGGCACGGATTTCGAGAATGACGTTGCGCTCGTCCATTGCATCCTTGGGGATGAGCGCCAGACGCAATTGCCGTTCCAGCGCCGCGCGCCGCGCTTCAAGCTCCGGCCGTTCCGCCGCGGCGATGGAGCGCATTTCCGCGTCGGTCGAGGAATCATCGATCAGGCTCTCCACCCCTTCGAGCTCGCGGCGCGCCGCCCGATAGGATTTCACTGCCTCGACGACCGGCGCGAGCTCGGCGAATTCGCGCGACAGCTTCACATAAGTTTCGGCCGGTACTGCGGTAGCAAGCTCGCGTTCGAGCGCCGCATGGCGGGCGACGAGAGCGTCGAGTTTTTGATCGGGAAGCATGGTGTTTCTGCTGCTTAACTAATTGGACGCCAAACCGGGGGCAAGCCCCCGACATGGCCGCGTCCTAAATCTGCAGAGCTTCAAGCGCGGCGAACTTTTCAAGTTGCGCGCGGATCGGCACCCCGCCGGTCGATTTCTCGATGAGCGGGCAGATGAAGGCGGCGGCCTTGCGGCAGTCGAGGTCAAGCAGCATCGCCTTGACCGGGCCGACGGCAGACGGCGTGAGCGAAAACGAACGGTAGCCGATGGCGGCCAGCGCGAGCGCACCGATCGGCTGCGAGGCAAGTTCGCCGCACAGCGTCACCGGCTTGCCGTACTCGCGGCTTTTGTCGGCAATGTCCTTGAGCGCGCGTAACACCGGTGCGGAAAGCGGATCGAAGCGGCCGGAAACTCGCGGATTGCCGCGGTCTACCGCGTAAAGGAATTGCACGAGATCGTTGGAGCCGACGGAGAGAAAATCGACGTGCGCGAGTAGTTCATCGAGCTGATAAAGCAGCGAGGGGACCTCGACCATGCTGCCGACCTCGACCTCAGAGGGCAGCTTGTGACCGTGCCGGCGCAAATGCGTGAGCTCGCGTTCGACCAGCTCCTTCGCCTGGTCGAATTCGTCGACGGTCGCGATCATGGGAAACATGACTTTCAGCGCGCGGCCGCCAGCTGCGCGCAGCAGTGCGCGCAGTTGAGTGCGCAGCAAGGCCGGGCGGTCAAGCCCGAGGCGGATGGCGCGCCAGCCGAGCGCCGGATTCTCCTCCTCGATGTTGCGCATATAGGGCAACACCTTGTCGCCGCCGATGTCGAGGGTGCGGAAGGTCACCGGCCTGTCGCCGGCGGCGTCGAGAACAGTGCGGTAGAGCGTATATTGCTCGCTGGCGCGCGGGAAATTCGGCGCCACCATGAATTGCAACTCGGTGCGGAACAGGCCGATGCCGGCGGCGCCGGTGTCGACGATGTGCGGCAGGTCGACGCTCAAGCCGGCATTGATCTGCAAGGTCACCTCTTCGCCGTCCTTGGTCACGCACGGTCTATCGCGTAACGCCTGGTACTGGAGTTGGCGTCGCGCGCGCAGCCGCACGCGCTCGGCATAGGCGGCTTCCATGTCGGGCAGCGGTCTTAAGTGCAAATCCCCGGCCGAGCCGTCGACGATGATGGCGTCGCCCGGATCAGCAATGCCGGTGGCGTTGTCGATCTCGCCGACGGCAGGAATCCCGAGCGCGCGCGCCACGATCGCCACGTGCGAGTGCGGACCACCCTCCTCGAGCACCAGCCCGCGCAGGCGCTTGCGATCGTAATCGAGCAGCGCCGCTGGGCCCATGGAGCGGGCGACGAGGATGGCATTTTCGGGCAGGTTCTCGCGTGAGGGCGCATGATCGCGGCCGGTGAGTTGGCGCATCAGGCGGTTGGCGAGGTCGTCGAGGTCATGCAATCGCTCACGCAGATAGGGATCGGTCTGCCGCAGCATGCGCGCGCGCGTGTCCGACTGGACGCGTTCGACTGCCGCCTCCGCGGTCAGTCCCGTCATCACCGCTTCTTCGAGCTTGTGAATCCAGCCGCGGTCGTGGGCGAACATGCGATAGGCTTCAAGCACGTCGCGATGCTCGCCGCCTTCGACGACGTCGCCGTGTTCGAGCAGCTCGTCCAAATGGGTGCGCAATGTCGCAACAGCCGATTCGAGATGCTTCAGTTCTTTTGGAATGTCGTCGGCGATGTAGTTGGTGACAACGACGCGAGGCTCGTGCAGCACCACATGGCCGAGCGCGATGCCTTCACACAGAGCCGCACCCGTGAGGTGGACCGATCGGCGCGCGGCGGGCTCGGCGCCAGGCAGGGCCAGTGCCGACAGCTCGCCCGAGGCGATCATCTCGGCGAGCACCATGGCCGTCGTTTGCAGCGCCTCGACTTCCTCCTCCGAATAGGTGCGCCGGGCGCGGTTCTGCACGACCAGCACGCCAAGCGTGTTGCCGGCCCGCAAGACCGGCACGCCGAGGAACGAGTGGTAGATCTCTTCGCCGGTTTCCGGCCGGAAGGCGAAGGCCGGATGCGCCTGTGCGTTCGACAGATTGATGGCGCTCGCCTGGCTCGCGACTAGTCCGACCAGGCCCTCGTCGGACCGCAGCACGGTGCGGTGTACCGCATCGCGGTTGAGGCCTTCGGTGGCATAAAGTTCGAGCGTCGTGTCAACGCGCAGGACATAGACGGAGCAGACCTCCGCAACCATGTTGGCGGCGATCAGCACCACGATCTTGTCGAGGCGTTCCTGCGCGCTGACCGGCTCCGCCATGACTTCGCGGAGTCGGCGCAACAACACGCGCGGACCGCCGAGCGCGCCACGCATGGCGTGAGATCCCTCGGGCGTTACTGTGACCGGCACGAAAGCCCGCGTCGCACCGGCCTTATTCGAAGAGGAATTCGCCGGGGCCAAGGCCCACGGCGATCACCCTCAAGCCTATATCGAATGCGGCATGCAAACCGCAAGCCAGAGACAACGATATGACGGTAATGGCGGATTTCTACGCGCTGCGCGTTGTGCGCTGCAGCGTCGGGGCTTTTTGGCCGCTGTCTTGTGGCCGATTACGGCGCCGCGCGGTCGAGACCGTAGAGCGAATGCAATGTGCGTACGGCGAGCTCGGTAAAGGCGGCATCGATCAGCAGCGAAAACTTGATCTCAGATGTGGTAATGGCGCGGATATTGACGGCGCGCTCGGCGAGCGCACGGAACGCCTCCGCAGCCACGCCGGCGTGGCTGCGCATGCCGATGCCGATGACGGAGATCTTGGCAACGTCCGTCGCACTGTCCAGCCGCTGGTAGCCGATAGCCGGTTTCGCCTTGGTAATGACATCCAGGGCACGCTGAAAATCGGCCGCAGGCACAGTGAAGGTGAGATCGGTGGTCTTGCCGTCGGACGAAACGTTCTGCACGATCATGTCGACATTGATGCTGGCTTCGGCGAGCGGAATGAAAATAGCGGCGGCGACACCGGGCTTGTCCTGGACTTCGCGGACCGAGATTTGCGCTTCGTCGCGGGAGAAGGCGATGCCGGTGACAACTTGCTGCTCCACAATCTCCTCCTCGTCGCAAATAAGGGTTCCGGGCGGGGTGCCATGCGGGTCGATATCCTCGGGCCGATCGAAGCTCGAGCGCACAAAAATGCGGACATTGTGCACCATGCCGAGCTCGACCGAGCGCACCTGCATCACTTTGGCGCCGAGCGAGGCCAGCTCCAGCATTTCCTCGAAGGCGATTTTGTCGAGCCGGCGCGCGCGCGGCACGACGCGCGGATCAGAAGTATAGACGCCGTCAACGTCGGTATAGATGTCGCAACGGTCGGCGCGGATCGCCGCAGCCACGGCCACCGCCGAAGTATCGGAGCCGCCGCGCCCAAGCGTAGTGATGCGGGCGCTCTCCTTGTGCAGGCCCTGGAAGCCGGCGATGACCGCAACCTCCTTGCGCTCGCCGAAGCGCTTGATGAGTTCGGCACCGTTGACCTCGAGGATGCGCGCCGAGGCGTGCGCGTTTGACGTCAGGATCGGAAGCTGCCAGCCCAGCCAGGAGCGGGCATTGATATCCATATCCTGCAAAGTGATCGCGAGCAGGCCGGCGGTCACCTGTTCGCCGGTGGCGACGACGGCATCATATTCACTCGCGTCGAAAATGCGCCGCGTCTTCAGCGCGCCCTCGCACCACCTGACAAGCTGGTCGGTGACCCCCGACATCGCCGAGACCACGACCGCGACATCGTGGCCGGCATCGACCTCGCGCTTGACGTGGCGCGCGACGTTGCGGATGCGATCAATATCGGCGACGGAGGTTCCGCCGAACTTCATAACAAGACGGGCCATGATTGTCGTCTGCGCTTTTTTTCCGGCAAGCGCGCCAGCCGCCCCGACGATGCGGGGGCTGGCGTTGAAAGGCGCGTATAGATACCGGCGCGGTGCGCCGGCTGCAACACTAGACCATGCAGTCGCACGGACGCGTCCCGGCATTCCGCCTTCGTTCTGGAAGGCGGCTCGGGACGCGCAATTCACAGCAGATGATGGAGTGGGTAGCTATTTGACAGGACGATCGCGGCGGTCTTTTGCCCCCACGCGGATTGGCAATGCGGTTTCCTGCCAACCCCTCGCGACCCCCATTAAACTCGACCAGAACGCGATCCACATGAGCGTAGGCATGACAGGCTCCTTTGCGGATCAGAGTGATCTATTAACGTCGGAAGGTGACTGGGGTTCCTTTATTAAGCCTCGCCTCGTCGTCAAAACAGATGAAGAAAAAGAAAGGATTCGGCTCAGACAAGCTCCGCCGCAAGCGCGTGAGCATGGGGCTGCTTGACGTTCGCCGGATTGTTTATGATCGCGGTGCGCTGTGCACGCAGTCTCTCTGCCGATTTCGGGTCATGCGCCGGCAGGTAGATGGTCGGATGCTGCGCGCATAATTCGCGGATAACCGCGAGCGTCGCAATCGCCACCGATTCGTTTGGGCTCACGCCGTCGACCGTGCCGCTCAACATCGTCGACTCCAGATACGACGCGTCGCCGGCCAGCATGATTTGATCTTCGCCGTCGCGCACGATGACCGACAGATGGTTTGGCGTGTGGCCTGGTGTCGGAACCGCGATGACGTCTCCCGCATTCGTTATCCGTGCGCTCTGCGCAAATGGTGCGTATGCCGATCTCTGCCACGCCAACCGTTCAGGGTTGAACCACTTCGGCCATCGGTTTGGCAGGTAACCCTGCATTGCTCCGGCGATGCCGGCCGTGCGTGCGATCTCTTCGCTGTCGGCCAGGATCCGACTGTGGGGAAAATGCGCGAGGCCGCCGTCGTGATCGATGTGCAGATGTGTCAGCACGACGGTTTTCACGTCGCGGGCGCCGATACCCAGGCGGAGCAGTTGCGGGCCTACCTCCTGCTCGGGTTCGATATCGAAGCGAACGGCGAACTGAAAGTATGGATGCCAGCGTGGCAGCGACTTCAGCCCGGCATTCGCGCCGGTGTCGACGACGATCACGCCCTCGGGATGCTCGATCGCCCAGGCGTAGACCGGGGTCCAATCCGCCCATTCTTGCGACAGGATCGGCTGCAGCTGCCGCCACAGCCCGTGTCCTTGGCCTCGGATTTGAGCCTGCTTGATACGAACGCGGCCGGTCTCGATGGCGTGAATGCGCATTGGTTGTCCCTGCTTCCTTGAGTGGCAGACTCAGCTCCGGCCGATGCGGCCGAGATGTGTATCGCCGAATCCCGTCGGGTATTTGAGGCCGTAGCCGAGCGCCCGGTCGAAGCCGATGTGGGCGATCAAGATGAGCCCGCCCGCTGCAGCGATGGGGACGCCGCCGATAAAACCGGCAAGCGTCGAGCGGCAGCGCCAACGCGTAGGTATGGACGAGATTGTAGATCGTGGCGCCTGCCCGCGGCCCGGCGAGATACCCAAGCATGGAAAGATCCGGCGCGAGGAAGAAGAGCGCAAAGGCCAGCCAGGAAAAGCCTGCGTGGGCGTAGAGTGCCAACGCCGCGGCCAACTCAGCGAAACCTTCCAGCCGAAGGAGCTGGCGCACGCCAGTTTGCGAAACGAATGCTGTCATGGGAATTCTCCTCGCGGTGAGGGCCGGTCGCGTGATTGCGGCGACGTCGGCTCAATAACGCGGATTGCTAATCAACAAAATTGCATAATTACGTACAATAGATATACGATTTCGTATGGCTAAACGTCAGCCCCATTGGGACGAACTGCGCACCTTCGTCGAGGTCGCGCGCGACGGTAGTCTTTCGGGCGCGGCGCGGCGGCTCGGCCTGACCCAGCCGACGGTCGGTCGTCACATCGACGCGCTCGAGGCGGCGTTCGGGCTGAATTTGTTCACGCGGTCGCCGCGGGGCCTTACTCCGACGCCAGCCGCGCTGGCGCTGGCGCCGCATGTCGAAGCGATGGCGGCGGCTGCGGCGTCGCTGGTGCGCACCGCCTCGGGCGAGGCAGCGGCCGACCGCGGCGTCGTGCGGGTGACGGCGAGCGACGTGATCGGCTGCGAGGTGCTGCCGCCAATCCTTGCCGCGTTCCGCGCCGAGCATCCCGGAATCGCCATCGAGCTCGCGCTGACCAATCGCAACGAGGATCTGGCGCGCCGCGACGCCGACATCGCGGTGCGCATGGTGCGGCCAACACAAAGCGGGCTGTTCGCCCGCCGCATCGGCGCCGCGCGCATCGGGCTCTACGCCCATCGCGAATATCTCGCCCGCTTCGGCGAGCCGCGTTCGCTCGCCGATCTGCCAAGCCATTGCGTCATCGGCTTCGACCGCGACAATCGCTCCTTTCGTGCTGCCGGCGATTTTGCCCGGCGGTTGACTCGGGAGGATTTCGGCTTCCGTTGCGACAGCGACCTCGCCCAGCTCGCAGCGTTGCGCGCCGGCGTCGGCATCGGCGGCTGTCAGGAGAACATCGCGCGCCGGACGCCCGAACTCGTCGCGGTGTTGCCGAACGCCGTCCAGTACGCGCTGGAAATCTGGCTCGTTATGCACGAGGACTTGAAGGCGACGCGCCGCGTGCGTCTGCTCTTCGACCGTCTCGCGTCCGGATTGACAGACTATGTCAAAGGACGCCTGCTTATCGCGCGCGCCGAGGTATAAAAAAGTATTCTGGCAGCACGGGAGGATTGCGCCATGCCAACGAGCCACGACCGAATCTTGACGACGCATGTTGGCAGTCTTGTCCGTCCGCCGGAGCTGACCAGATACATCGAAGCGATCGACAACGGCGTCAAAGTCGATGAATCAGCGTTTGACCGATGCTTGGGCGAGTGTGTGGCCGATGTCGTCAGGCGCCAGCAGCAGGCCGGCGTCGACATTGTCAGCGATGGCGAGTTCGGCAAATTCCGCAGCTGGTCCTTCTATGTCCTTGATCGCCTCACCGGCATCGAAGAGCGCGCGGTCGAGGTAGCGCGCGGCGCCGGCCGCGATCAGCTGTTGTTTCCCGATTTCTATGCCGAATATTTTCCGACCCAGAAACTGCCTAAGCGTGGCACGGCCGTGTGCGTCGGCCCGATCTCCTACAAAGGCCAAGCCGCAGTCCAACATGATATCGCCGTCTTTAAGGCGGCCCTGAAGGGCGCGAATGTTGCGGACGCCTTTCTGCCGGTCGTCGCTCCCGCAAGCGCGGTGCCCCGCTCGAAGAACGAATATTACAAGGATGATGAGGAGTTCTTGTTCAAACTCGCGGAAGCGCTGCGGGAGGAATACAAGGCGATCGTCGATGCCGGGCTGATGGTTCAGATCGACGATGCGTTCCTGCCCTACATGTTTGACGTTGCGTTCGGCGCCGACCAAATGGCCGAATATCGAAAATGGGCGCAAGTCCGCATCGAAGCGCTCAACCACGCGATCGAGAAGCTCCCCGAAGATCGCATCCGCTATCACATCTGTTGGGGCAGCTTTAATACGCCGCATGTCACCGACGTGCCGCTCAAGGACATCGTCGACCTCGTGTTGCGGGTGAAGGCGGGGGCGTACTGCATCGAGATGGGAAATCCGCGCCATGAGCATGAGTGGCGGCTATGGGAAAACGTGAAACTGCCGGCCGGCCGCAAGCTCATTCCCGGCGTTATCAGCCATTCAACAAATATCGTTGAGCATCCAGAGCTCGTCGCCGAACGGCTCACGCGGCTCGCCAAACTGGTCGGACGCGAAAACATCATCGGCGGCACCGATTGCGGCTTTGCCCAGAGCCCGTATGTCAGACGCGTCCACCCCTCCATCATGTGGGCGAAACTGGAAGCGCTCGCCGCAGGAGCGCGGCTTGCTTCGAAGGAATTATGGGCCAGGAGAGCAGCGTGAAATCTGGGCGGCGTCGGATCAGGCGGCTTGGCGGGTGCGCTCGATAATGCCGCGCAGCTCCGGCACGCAGGAGCCGCAATTGGTGCCGGCGCGCAGCGCGCGACCAATATCAGCAACGCTTGCTGCGTCGCCGGTGGTAATGGCCTCGCGGATTGCGGCAAGTCCGACACCGAAGCAGGCGCAGATCACCGGTCCGGTTTCGACTAACCCGTCGCTGCTGCGCCCCGAAAGCAGCACGCGCCGATCGCGCTCGCTCAGGACTCCGGAGCCGAACAGCGAGCGCACGACGTCCCATTGCGGCAGGTCGTGTCCCGGCCCGACGAAGATGCTGCCGTCGAGGCAGCCGGCGCGGAAGGCGGCGATGCGGGTAATCCCGCGCGCATGATCGGTGTATTCAGCGAGCTCAGCGTCTGCGGGCATCAGCTCGCGCGCAAGGTCGAGCCAGGCGGCCGGCGGTTCATTGGTGGCAAACAGAACGCCGGCGCCACCGGCAACGGCCACCCGCGAAAACCATGTGCCGGCGGGCAAGGCGATAGCGCGATGTGTCAGCGCAAAGCCGCGATAGGCATACTCGAATGGTTCAACGCGCGCGGGGGTGGCCTTGAAATCAGGCTGCCCGGAAAATAGATCATTGGCCGCCGAAACCATGTCGCCGACACGGGCGTGTCCTGCAGTGGTGTCGCTCCAGTGGATCGGCGCGAACACCGAGCCTCGTCGTTGGCCGGCTCGAAACGACACTTTCAGGATCGCGCTGCCGTATCGCGTCGTGATTTTGACGAAGCCGCCATTGGCGAGCCGTGCCGCTTCGGCGTCGGCCGGATGAATCTCGATCGATGGCTCAGGCGAGTGCGCGCAAAGCCGCGGACTCAGTCCGGTTCGCGTCATGGTATGCCAGTGGTCGCGCACGCGCCCAGTGTTGAGGCGCAGTGGGAACACGCCGGTGATCGCAGCGTGCGGCCGCGGCTCTTGCGGCGCGACGAAGCGAGCCCGGCGATCAGCCGTGAAAAAACCTCCCTCGTCGAAAAAGCGCGATTCGCTCGGCGCCTCGCCGGCGCGGGCCGGCCACATCACGGGATCGAGCGAATCGTAGGCGGCATCTGAAAGGGTCGCGAGCGCACCGATGTCAAAATCCCGTTCGCCATTGTTCTCGAAGGCCGAAAGCGCGGCATGTTCGCGAAAAATATCCGCCGGCCGGCAGTAGTTGAAGGCGAGGCCGAAGCCGAGGCGACGTGCCACCTCTGTGACGATCCACCAGTCGGGCCGCACGTCTCCAGGCGGCGCCAAGAAAGCTCGTTGGCGCGAAATACGCCGCTCCGAATTGGTCACCGTACCGTCCTTCTCACCCCACGCCGCGGTCGGGAGCAGCACCTGGGCGCCCGCTTCGATGGTGTCATTGCTGCGAACGTTTTCGGAGACGACGAACAATTCGAGTTTTTTCAGCGCGGCCCGCATCGCGCCGGCGCGCGGCAGCGACACGGCCGGGTTGGTCGCCATGACCCAAAGCGCTTTGATTGTGCCGCGCTCGATTGCCTCAAACATGTCGACGGCCTTGAGGCCCTCGCGCGTCGCCACACGCGGCGCGCCCCAGAAGCGGCTGACGCGATCCATGTCGGCGTGTGAAAAGCCCATGTGCGCGGCAAGCTGGTTGGCAAGGCCGCCCACCTCGCGTCCGCCCATCGCGTTGGGTTGGCCGGTGAGCGAGAACGGCCCCATGCCAACCCGCCCGATGCGACCGGTAGCCAGATGAACGTTGATGATGGCGTTAACCTTGTCGGTGCCTTGGGCGGATTGATTGACTCCTGGGAGAAGCAGGTGACAGCGCGCTCGGTTTTGCGGAACAGCTCGAAGTAGCGCGCAATGTCGGCCGCATCGAGAGCGGTGGCTGAAGCGGTTGCCGCGATATCCCCGGCGATTTGGCGAGCGCGTGCCAAAGCTTCGACAAAGCCCGTCGTGTGCCGGTCGATGTAGGCGTAATCGAGTGCGCGCTCGTCGGCGAGATGCGCGAGCAGGCCGCAGAACAGCGCGCTATCCATACCCGGTGCGATCGGCAAGAACAGGTCGGCGTCCTCCGCCGTTGCAGTCCGCCGCGGATCAATGACGACGAGTTTCGCCCCGCGTTCGCGCTTGGCGGCGATGATCCGCTGGTAGAGCACCGGGTGACACCAGGCGGCGTTGGAGCCAACGAGCACGATCAGGTCGGCTTCATCGAGGTCCCGGTAGGTTCCGGGCACAGTATCGGCGCCGAAGGCGCGGCGGTGACCGGCGACGGCGGAGGCCATGCACAGTCGCGAATTGGTATCGACGTTGGACGAGCCGAGAAAGCCTTTCATCAGCTTGTTGGCAACGTAGTAATCTTCGGTGAGTAATTGCCCGGACAGATAGAACGCGATTGCGCCCGGCCCATCGCGATCGACGATAGTGCGCAATTCCCCGGCAACGGTATCGAGCGCCGTGTCCCAATCGACCTGAAAGAGCGAGCCGTCGGCCCGGCGTAGCATCGGATGCAGCAGGCGCTGATCGAGCGAAAGCGTTTCGCCAAGCGCGGTACCCTTCGAGCAGAGTCGTCCGAAATTTGCCGGATGCCCGGGATCGCCGGAGATCGACGCAGCGCCTTCGCGCTCCGGTACCGCAAGGACGCCGCAGCCGACGCCACAGTACGGACAGGTGGTGCGCACGGCCTTTGCCAGTGGAAACACGGCGTTCATACTGGCTTTCGCCCGGTCCATTGATATCCGGCGGGCACTGGCCCTAAGCGGCCCGCCGCCCGGCCAGCGCTCGACCAAAGATGAGATCCTCGCGGAAGGATTCGATGGCCCCACCGCCGCGAATAAGCTCGAGGTACCAGAGCGCGTCCGTCGTATCGCCGTAGAGCACGGCGCCATCGAGCCGCCCTTCGGCGATCACAAGCTTTTTGTAGGTGCCGAGTCCGGGATCAGTGAGCACGATCGATTCGGTCCCGGCGGCGCCGAGAAAATCGCCGGCAGAGAAGACGTGGACCCCGGAAACCTTGAGGTTCGTGGCGTTGACGCTGCCATCGTAACGCGTGTCACGCCCGGCGAGCCGTTCGGCCAATACGCGCGCCTGCTCGTTGGCAGGCTCGACCAGCCCGTAGCAGACGCCGCGATGCTCGGCACATTCGCCGATCGCGAAAACATCGGCCGTATTGGTCGAGAGGTGATCATCCACGACGATCCCCCGGTTCACCGCGAGACCAGCTGCGGCCGCGATCTCCGCATTGGGTTTGATGCCGACCGCAACGACCACCATGTCTGCCGCGATGCTGCGGCCGTCCTTGAGTTCCACCGCCTCGACCTGTCCGTCGCCGACGAAACGGGCAGTAGCGGCTTCCAGCACTACATCAACACCCTTGGACTCGACGGCGTGCTTGAGCATCGATGCGGCACGGGCGTCCAATTGGCGCTCCATCAGGCGATCCATCAGATGAATAAGCGTGGCCTTGGCGCCGGCCTTGGCGAGCCCGTAAGCCGCTTCGATGCCGAGAAGTCCGCCGCCAACCACGACGACGCGCGTCCCGCGCTGCGCAGCCCGGGAAATCGTATCGACGTCGGCCATGTCGCGAAACGTGAGCACGCCGGGAAGATTGCTGCCGGTAATCGGCAAGCGGATGGCCCGCGAGCCGGTGGCAAAGACGAGCTTGGCAAACAGCAACGCTTTGCCGTCGGCGAGGGTGACGGTGCGGGCCGGAAGATCGACGGCGGTTGCCGCCGCGCCGTAGCGTAAGGTCACCCCGCGATCGCGCCACCAGCTTGCCGGTTTCAGCAAAGTCTCGCTCGCCGGCACGTCGCCGGCGAGCACCGAGGAAAGCAGGATGCGATTATAGGCGAGCTGCGGTTCTGCGCCGATCACGGCGATGGCATAGCGGCCAAGCGCACGTTGAACCAGTTCCTCGCAGAGCCGCGCCGCGGCCATGCCATTGCCGACGACGATGAGCGGTTCGCTCACGCTCCGCTCTCACTCGGCTGCGACGATGCGGCCGTACGCCTCGCCGATCATGAATTCGGAAACGACCGAGTAGGCGGCGCCCCAGGCCGTGGCGAGGTCTGGCGTCCAGTGCTCGCCAAGACCTTTTTCCAGCGTCCACAACAGCGCGGCGCCTACGGGCGTGTAATCGGGCGCCTTTACTCCGTAGTCGACGTGACGTTTGGCAAGTGCGCTGGCCGCCGGCAGTACGCTCTCGAGATTGCTCAATCCGTTGACCACCACCGCGAGCGTCGCCATCAGCTTGCGCCCTTGCTCATTCATGTCGCCGTGAAACAGCGGCTTGACCGCGGGCGCGATATCAAACAGGCGGCCATAGAACAGCGCCGCGGCCTGCTCCGAGATGGGCGCGACCTTCTTGAAGCTCTCCTGAACCGCCTTTACTTGGTCGGGTGTCATCCGTCTTTTTCCTCGTCTCCCCGCCCGTTTTGATGGAAAGTTTTCGCCGGCGCGCCGAAACACCGTTGCGGCTCCGCCAAAACCCGTTGCCAAGCTGTAACGCAGGTCATAATTCAAGCTTCATGCCAGCGGCTAATGCCGCCAGAAATAAGTGCAACGATGAGCTAAACGAGGCTGGACGACTCCGGAGATTGTCCGTTTTGCTCACTGCAGCCGCAGCATGTAGAAATTCTGTGCATCCGTTTCGTCAATGACGTCGATTTCCGTCCCGTTTTTCCTCGATGAGTTTGTTCGCGAAGCCTCTGCGCGCCATTGATGATGCAGCTGATGCCGCAATGTGTGGCGCGCACGCGATCAACATGCGGAAGTCTTGGGCAAAGTCTTTGCGCAAAGGATACGGGTTACAGGGCAACGCGCGTCACGATCGGAACACCCGCAAGAAAAGCCCTGCAGCCCGGCGCTATCGGTGTTGGCACACGCTTTGCTCACTGAACGCCAGCAAACTCAAACGGACCGGCAACGATGCGTACCCACAAGGTGGAACAGTGGCGATAGCGACCGTCGGTTTTTTTTGGTGTTTCCTGATGTGGTTTTCGACGGCGGCGTTCAGCCCGAGCATCGCGGCAACGTACCACCTCAGCGTCCGTGACCTCGGCCTGTTGGCGAGCTCTGCAATTTGGATGGCGCCGCTCGGACGCATCGTTGCCGGTTGGGCCGCTGATCGGTTCGGCGCGCCGCGGACATTCGCCGTCGTCCTGGCAGGTTGCGGGCTCGTTTCCATCGCTTCGGCCTTCACGACAAGTTACGAACTGCTGTTCGCCGAGCGGGTCGTCGTCGCTATTGCGGGCGTGTCATTCGTGGTGGGCATTCAGCACGTCGCGCAGTGGTTCGACGCCCACGAGATCGGCACTGCCGAAGGGCTTTACGCGGGCACTGGCAATGTCGGAGCCGGCGTCGGCGCCTTGCTGCTGCCGCGCATCTTCGGCACGAACTACCAAGGCGCGTTTCTCTGGCTGGGCGCGATCGCGCTTGCCGTCGCGGCGTGGTATCTCATTCGCGGCAGCGCCGCCAAGACGATGGAACGGCGCGTGGCCGCGCGCCGCGGCAGCGATATCCGCGGCGCGGTCTTTGTTTGGAGCCGGTTTATCGCGATCGCCCTGACGCTCGCCTACGCGATGTCTTTCGGCCTGGAAATCGCGATGAATGCCTGGCTGCCGGGTTATTTCACCCGCGGTTTTCACGATAAACTGTTGGCGCTTGGCTTTACCGGCGTGGCCGGCCTGCAGATCGCGGCCGGCACGTTTGCCGCCGTGGAATCATTCAACGCGTCACTGTTTCGGCCGTTCTCCGGCTTTATGTCGGACCTGTTTCAGCGTCGAGGCTGGACGCCGCTGCCGTTCATCGCCAAGGAGTTGCCCTACGCACCGCGCCTGCATTGGCTCGGGATTGCGTTGATCCTGATCACGCTGGCGATGATTGGACTGACGGTAGCGGGCCTTTTTAACTCACTGCACTTGTCGGTCGGTGTGCTGGTAGCGTTCGGCATCTTCCTGTCGTTCGGAACCGGCGGCACCTTCGCCCTGGTCCCGCTCTTGTTTCCCGATCGGCCCGGCATCGCCGCCGGTTTCATCGGCGGCCTTTCGACCGCGGGCGGCATCGTCTATCCACTTATTTTCGCCGGCAGTACCAACATCCACATGGGATATCTCTATGTCGCCATCTACATGTTCGTGCCGTTCGTCCTGTTCTACTTCTGGGCGGCGCGCTACGAGCGGCATCCCGAAGAGCACGGCTTGTTTGGCCGCGGCCTTGTCGGCCAGGAGGCCTGAGGCGCGACTTAAACCGCCGACGTGAGATTTCAAGCCCAGAGTTGCGATATGAAAACTGTTGAGGCGAGCACTCCGCACGAGCCGTGGTACAAATACGGCGTTGCATTTCTTATCTTTGAAATGGCGATTGCAATCGCTGTCAGTGCCTATTCGCTTTACATGACATTCAACGGCCTCGGCGGCTTTCCTGGAAAGCACTAGCGGCTAGCGTAACTGCCAGCGGACGCGCCTCGGACTTCACTATTCGGCGGCGAAGTCGGTTTCTGCTTCGCGCCGGTCATTTCCGTTCGACATAAACCGGCGAAGCGCCGCGAGCCATTTGGCAAATCCCTCCTGCTCGAAATGCTTTGTCCATTTGTCGCGTTCCTCGATGGCGCAGTCGAATGTTGCCGACCACTCGACCAATGATCTGTCGTCGGCGATGACCGGAACGACACGAATCGTTGCCTCGTAATCCTGCACCGGAAACGGGCACGGGCCGCAAAATCCGTAAGTATAGGAACGGTCGACGTCCGAATGGGCGAGTAGGGTCTGTCGGGTGATATTTGCTCCAGAAGTGACGCGGCGCACGGCGCCGACCTGATCTCCCGCCTTGCCCTGTTCGATGATTGTGTCGCTCTCGACGCCCGCCCACGCGTAGTGATCGAACGGACGGATCACCGCCCACACTGCGTCAGCGGGATGATCGAGTACGATGCTGTAGTAGGATTTTGCCATGGTTACGGGTCTCGCTGCATTGTTCCAAACTCCAATGCATCGTCGCACTCGGATCCAAAACGGCGCCACTCGTTTTCTGGAGACCAATTCGGACTGAATGGTGGGCTCGTGCGCTGAGCCTCCGGTGCGCAATGGTCGCCAGCGCTAATACGGCAGACCCACGTAGTTTTCGGCGAATACGGTCGCGGCGGCTTGCGAGCGAAACAGATAATCGAGCTCGGCGAGCTGAATTTTTTGATCGAATGGGTTCTCGGAAACCTTGTGCAGGAGCGTGGTCATCCACCAGGAGAACCGTTCCGCTTTCCACACCCGCGCCAGCGCGCGCTCGGAATAGTGGCCGAGGCCGGCGTCGGATTTCTCGGCATAATGCTCGACGAAGGCCTGCGAGAGATAGCGTACATCGCTTGCCGCGAGATTGAGGCCCTTGGCGCCGGTCGGCGGCACGATATGGGCGGCATCGCCGGCGAGGAAAAGCCGGCCAAAGCGCATCGGCTCGGCGACGAAGCTGCGTAACGGTGCGATGCTCTTCTCGATCGAAGGACCGGTGACCAGCCGCTCGCGCGCCTCGTCGTCGAGCCGGGGTTTGAGCTCCTCCCAAAAACGCTCGTCCGGCCAGGATTCGATATCCTCGGCCAGACTGCATTGCAGGTAATAACGGCTCCTCGTCGGCGAGCGCATCGAGCAAAGTGCGAAGCCGAGCGGGTGGCGGACGTAGATGAGTTCCTCCGAAACCGGCGGCGTGTCGGACAGAATGCCGAGCCAGCCGAGCGGATAGATGCGCTCGTGTGTCACGATCGCCGCGGGCGGCACGCTCTTGCGGCTGATGCCGTGAAAGCCGTCGCAGCCGGCGATGAAATCGCAGGTGATCTCTTGGGCTTTGCCGTCGGCGCGGTAGGTCACGCGCGGCCTGTCGCTGAAAATTCCATGCAGACTCACATCGTAAGCGGCGTAGATGGTGCGCCCGCCGACGGCGGCGCGGCCGTCCATGAGGTCTTTGGTGATCTCGGTCTGGCCGTACACCATCACCGCCTTGCCGGTCATTTCCTTGAACGAAACGCGGTGACGCACGCCGTCGACGCAGATTTGGACGCCTTCATGCACAAGGCCGTCTGCATGCATGCGCGTTCCAACGCCGGCCTCGTCGAGCAGGTCGATGGTGACCTGTTCGATAACTCCGGCGCGCACCCGGCTAAGGACGTATTCGTCGGTCTGCCGCTCGAGGACGATATTGTCGATGCCATGCTTGTGCAGGAGCTGACCGAGCAGGAGTCCAGCCGGGCCGGCGCCGATAATGGCGACTTGGGTGCGCATGCGCTATCATATCATTGCTTGGGGGCATTGAAAGATTATCGCGGGGCCGGCCCTGAGGGTTGATGCAAATCAACCCGGATTTGTTATCGGCCGCCGAAAACTTTCCCGGCTTTGTACCGGCGTTCTCTTTGATGAGGTTCGCGTTTACAGACCATATTCCACCTGTTCCAGCCGGCCGGCAGGCGGGCTTCGATCAAATTGAAAATAATTTTTTATCGGCGGCTCAATCATTTTGTTGCCTTATGCAAGCATGCACGCGGGCGAAGGAGCGGGCGCCGGAATGGATTCGGGGATCGCCGTAGGGGGTCACGTCGACGGGCGAGCACTCGCGCAGAACACGCTCGCGCATAAGTTGGCGCGACTGCGGCGGGACGAACAGCAGGCAAAAGCCGCCCGCATTGCCGTCGTTCTATCGTTGTTTCTCGTGCTCCTGGTGACAGCGCTTTTGGTCGGCGGCCGTGCCATCATCGATCCATTGCTCCAGGCGGCAGCGGATGCGCGCGAAGCGAAGCGGACCGGCGAAATTGTCTACACGCTGCCCGACGGCGCGTTCTGTCGTCACCTGTCGTTCGACAATGCGACTGCAGAGCTCACCGAAGGCACCATCGAACGATGCGCGCATGACCTGTCCAGGGGTCAGACGCGTCCCATGATGGGCTTCGCCTGGGGCTCGCACTAACGACCGCTTAGCCGCATCGGGTTCGGAGCCCACGACGGCGAGCCGCCCCGTCGGGGTGCAATCGCCGCAGCCTAAATATCGGCGCGTTTGCTTCCTTGGTGGAGCATAATCTTTTCGGAAAAGCGGTTTCAACTTTTCCGGATCATGCTCTAGGCTGCGCCGTCGGGAAAGGCCCAATCGGAACCAAGGGAAGCAACCATATGCTGCGTACCATGCGTCTCGTTCGCTGGCTGGTATTGCCGGTCGGTGTCCTTCTTGTTGGCCTCGGCAGCGCTGCGGCTCAAGGCACCCCTGAGGCCCGGCAGGCGTGCGCGCCTGATGCAATGCGGTTTTGTTCCGACTTCATCCCGGACGTGCCGCAAATCACCAAATGCATGATCGCAAAATACAAGGAACTCAGCGAGCCCTGCCGCCTCGCGATGGCTCACCAGCACAGAGCCTTCCGCCATCGCCGGCATCACCCGATCTGCACGGAAGGCGGCCGTTGCAAGTGATCATTTCAGAGTTTGGGTGCCGGCAGCGCCCGCGATGGCTTGTCGGGGCTGCTGGCCGCGTGCTGATTGCGGCTTTCGCCACGGCCAACATAGTCCCTCGCCCTGGAAGGGCGAAGAGCCTAGCTTAGCTCTCCAATCCCGTCGGTACGTTCTGGTTTTCGCTTTCCAGCTTCATGCCGGCGGCGAGCGCCATTGTTTCGGCAAGCGCGGCGAAATCCTTCTGCAAATATTCCTCCGGATTCTTCTGCAACGTCGCGGCGCCGAAATGGCTCTGCAACACCTCGCGCGCCGCCGCTGTCACTGGCAAGGGAACATCCATTTCCCGGCCGAGTTCGAGACCGAGATCGAGATCCTTGCGCAAGAGCTCGGGCGTGAAGGTGGTGGTCCAGTCGCAATTGACCAGCGCCGGCGATTTGTAGCGAGTGAACATCGAACCCATCGCGCTGTTGTTGAGGAAGGCAAGCCAGGCATGGCGCGGCACGCCCATCTTGTTGGTCAGGAGCGTCATCTCGATCAGGTTTTCGATGATCACGCCGAGCATGACATTGTGCGCGATCTTGCAAACGCGGGCGAGTTCGCCCTCGCCCACATAGGAGACCCCGCGCGGGGCGAAGACCTCGATGAGCGGCATTACCGCTTTGCATGCCGCTTCTTCCCCCGAGACGACAGCGGAGAGCTTGCCGGCCTTAATGACCTTGGCATTGCCGCTGACCGGCGCGGCGACGAAGGCCACGCCGAGTTGCTCGAGCTTGTCGCGGATCGCGGCAAATTCCTCGACCGCGATGGTTGAGCAATCGACGACGGTCGGGGGCACCTTGCCGCCTTGGCTGCAGACGCCATTCTTGCCGTATAGCACTTCCTGCACGTCCTTGCCGGTGGCGACGATGGAAAACAGTACATCCACGTTCTTGAGTTCGGAGAGGTGATCGACCAGTTTGCCGCCGATCTTGGCCAGCGGCTCGGCTTTCGCTCGCGTGCGGTTCCAGATGGTGACGTCGTAGCCGGCCTTGATCAGCCGTTCGGCCATCGGAATTCCCATGCGGCCTGCGCCGATCCAGCCGATTTTCTGTTTGTGCTCGTTCCTGCTCGCGGCCATGCCAAGCTCCCTTTTGCCGCCGCTCTCTTATCACAGCAGCCGAAAGCTTGCGCGTGCGCGCGGCTGGCGGCAGCTTTGCGTTTCTTGACAAGGATTTACGGTACCGTCATAAGGACGCGGGCGCAGCCCGGGTAGACCGTTACGGTATTCCCGCAAGCGCTTTAATCCGCAGAATTGACTGCAGAAAAAGCCGGTCCGGATGCATGTCCGAGTACCGGGAACGAACACGAGGGCAAAGATGTTCGCGGTCTTCAAAACCGGCGGCAAGCAATACCGGGTAGCCGCCGAGGACGTGCTCAAGGTCGATAAGGTCAAGGGCGAACCCGGTGAGGTCATCGCATTCGGCGAGGTTCTGGTCGTCGGTGGCGATAGTACGACGCTCGGCGCTCCGACCGTCGCCGGCGCAACGGTTGCGGCCGAGGTGCTGGAACAGGCGCGCGGTCCGAAGATCATTGCGTTTAAGAAGCGCCGGCGAAAAAATTCTCGCCGCAAACGCGGTCACCGGCAGGAGTTTACGCTTCTGCGCATTACTGAAATCCTGACTGACGGCAAGGCGCCCAACAAGACTGCGCCATCGCGGCCGAAACGGACGGTAGTGCCCGCGGCGGAGGCTCCGGCCGCTGCGGCGACGGAGGATTCTGATACCGCGAGCGCAGGAGCGACGGAGAGGCCGAAAGCTAAGGTGGCGCGGGCGGGAAAGGCCAGGAAGCCGGCAGCCAAAGCCAAAAGCGCGCCCGGCGGCAAAGGCAAAAAGAAGTGAACGGAAGCGGTGATGCTTTTGTCACGAATCCGGTATAGGTAAAGGCGAAGAGAGGTTTGAGCGATGGCTCACAAGAAAGCAGGCGGATCCTCGCGCAACGGCCGTGATTCCGGCGGTCAGCGCTTAGGAATCAAGATTTTCGGCGGCGAAGAAGTCGTGGCCGGTAATATTATCGCGCGCCAGCGCGGCACCAAATGGCATGCCGGCCGCAATGTCGGCATCGGCCGTGACCACACCTTGTTCGCTTTGATCAACGGCCGCGTTGAGTTCCAGAGCAAAACCAAGGGCCGCGTATTCGTATCCGTACTTCCGGCAACGGAGGCCGCGGCCCAGTAACACGGTGGATCATCACGAGGTCCGCCGGCATCCAGTCGAACCGGCGGGCCCAAATGGGCTTCGAAAAGGGGGAGACCGGATGCCGGCTCCCCCTTTCGCTTTCAGGAGCCCATCAGATGACGCTGTCGGAAGACCATTGTGCGCGGACGCGGCGAGAACGCTGTACTCACGTCCTCGAGACCGAGCGGCTCATCCTTCGGGCACCGTGTCACGAGGACGTTAAAGCGATCGCGGTGCTGGCCAACGACCGTCGCATCGCCGAGAATACGGCACGCATCCCGCATCCCTACGGCGTCGACGACGCCGAACAATTTATTGCGTCCGTCAATAAGCGCGACGGCGAGGTTTGCTTTGTCATTGTGCGCGACAATGCACTGATCGGTGCCTGCGGTATCGATCCGCGTGAAGATGGGCTGGAGCTCGGTTATTGGCTCGGGGTGCGCCATTGGGGCCATGGCTACGCTACCGAGGCCGTGCGCGCGATGATCGACTATGCGTTCGGCGATCTCGAACAAGAGACATTGCAGGCGGGGGCGCGCGTCAGCAACCCGGCTTCGCGCCGCGTGCTGGAGAAGTGCGCGTTCCAATGGACGGGGGTGCGGCTCACCCGTATCCGCGCCATCAATTCCGCCGCACCGGTCGATCGCTTTCGCCTCGACCGGCGATTGTGGGCATCGCTGAAGGCTTGGGGGCGAGGCAGGCAATTCGCCTAATCGGCCTTCGAGTGCAACGTAAGGCAGCGCGGCGGATCAAATCCGCTTCGTTCCGCGCCTCCACTATCGTCCAGCGCTCTCGCCGAATTGAAGAAGCGGCGTCAGCTTGGCGACTAGCGCCGGCCCAAAATGCCCTTGGGGATTCGATGGCGGCGCCCGGTCCATGAGCTCCCAGCCGTGGATGAGCGTGCGGGCGTTGTCGAAGGCATGCTGGAAATCCCGGCCAGGGCGCACGCTCTGGCGGAAGAAGGCGTCGCCGAAATAGGTCCAGTCGCGCTCGGGCGCGCACCCGAATGAGGTGCTCTTGGCGTCCGCCGCGGTCAGCACGATGGTGTCGTCATTCGCCAGCGGCGGCACGAATACGCCGGCGTAGCACGCCGACACAATGACAATGCGGTTCCTGATGCCCTCGTTGTTGAGCGTCTCCGCGACCTCCTGCGGCGTCAATTCGCTGATCACTTCGCTTGGCAAACGCAGCCCGAAGCCCGTCGGCTCGCCGTGCGACGTCATCAAAAGGAGGAGAACATCCTCGTCCTTGTCCATGACTTCGCCGATCGCGTGCACCGCGGCGGCAAAATTGCGCTGGTTCGCCAACGGCACATTTTCGACCGTCTCGCGATGATTGACGAGGCGAAGCGTGCGCCCCCGGATCGGCAAGACGCCGCCGATCGCGGCCAATCCGCCGTCAAGTTCCTTGAGAAAGACATCCTGATCGGTCCAACCGGCGATGCCGATGGCATAGACGTCGGTCGCGCCTTTCGTCTGCGGGGCGAGGCGGGCGACCTCCGCCTGCAGGAGCGAACGTTGCGACTGCTCCAAGCGCGCAGCTTCCGGCTCCACCTTGCCGGCCTCCCGCCCCGGCGCCGCGAGCTTCGCGTGCAGGGATTCCCAGACATTGGCGGTACGGATATCGAAGTCGCGAGGGATGAAGACGGGCGCGTGCGGGACGATCGCGCCCACGGCGACTAGCGCGATCCACAGCGCCGTGACGCGGCCGAATACGGAAAGTCGCGGCTGCGGCGCGAAGCTGCGGAGGACTGCGACCATGGCGCCGATCCACCAGAGTGACACCACGGCGAAGGTCGCAATCGGCACGGTTTGATCGCGCCAAAAAGCATCCGCCGTTGCAAGCGCAGGGATCAAGGCTGCGCCAAGCTTGACGGCATTGATTACGAGTTCGGCCAGAATGGTAAGCGCCAGCATCGCCGACAATGCCGTGGCGCGGGCGACAGGTATCACGAACAAGGCGGCGACGGCGACGTCCAGCGCTAGCCAGGCGACGATGGCGTTAAGACCGTAGGGATTAAAGCTGCTGCCGGGGCCGGCTGCCAGGAATTGGAACGCCACGCGGACCGCGGCGAGTACGATGGTCCACATCAGCAGGCTCGGTAAGCCCACCAGCCGCGGCTCGGGTGTCGTTCTCCAGACAGCCGCGCGGCAAACAAGTTTAAGTACCGACCACACGTTTTTCATTCGTCATTGCTAAATACGCCGAACACAGAGTCCAGTACACGAATAACTACACTATATGAGGGACGTTCGGGGAGCGCCGCTATTTAAGCTCTTCGTTCATGTGCTGGATTTGATGTTCCCACGTCGTTACGAGCAGGCGCTATGAAATTCCTCGACGAAGCCAAGGTCTACATCCGCTCCGGCGATGGCGGCAACGGCTGCGTCTCGTTCCGGCGCGAGAAATTCATCGAATTTGGCGGGCCGAACGGCGGCGACGGCGGCAAGGGCGGCGACGTGATTGCGGAAGCGGTCGAAGGCCTGAATACGCTCATCGACTATCGCTACCAGCAGGACTTTTTTGCCAAGAACGGCGGCGCTGGCATGGGCAAGGACCGCCACGGCGCCAACGGGCCGGACGCGGTGCTGAAAGTGCCGGTCGGCACACAAATCTACGAGGAGGATGGCGAGACGCTCCTTACCGATTTTACCGAGCGCGGCCAGCGCGCGGTGCTCGCCCACGGCGGCAATGGCGGCTTTGGCAATACGCATTTCAAATCCTCGACCAACCGCGCCCCGCGCCGGGCCAATCCCGGTCAGCCCGGCGAGGAACGCACCATTCGGCTGCGGCTCAAGCTGATCGCCGATGCCGGCATTGTCGGACTACCGAACGCCGGGAAATCAACTTTCCTTGCTGCCGTCAGCGCAGCCAAGCCGAAGATCGCCGACTATCCCTTTACGACGCTGCAACCTCAGCTCGGGGTTGTCGACGTTGATGGACGCGAGTTCGTGCTCGCCGACATCCCCGGCCTGATCGAGGGGGCGCATGAGGGCGTTGGCCTTGGCGACCGCTTTCTCGGTCACGTCGAGCGCTGCCGTGTACTTTTGCATCTGGTCGACGGCACCGGCGGCGACGCCGGCGCGGCGTATAAGACGATACGTGCGGAGCTTTCCGCTTACGGCCATGAGCTTGCCGACAAGCCGGAGATCGTGGCGCTGAACAAGATCGACGCCATGACCGGCGATGAGATCAAACAGCAGATGGCCCGGCTTAAACGCGCGGCAAAGCAGGAGCCACTCGCCGTGTCCGCCGTGAGCGGCAATGGCGTCACCGACGTGCTGCGCGCACTTATTCGGGTCATTGAAAAAACGCGCAACGTTACCGTTGAAGCAGGCACGACACCTGCCGTCTGGCGGCCTTAAGGCCGCGCGACCTTCGACGACCGCGCCCGCCGACCGTCACCCGCCTTGTTTGGATTAGGCCGCTGCAGTCGCTACATTAGCAGCATGTTCGGTTTGCCGCGAATTCATCATCGGTCGCGAAACGTGCGGCTGGACACTTTGGTGCGGCTGCGCTGGCTTGCCGTGTTCGGTCAGTTCGCGGCCGTGCTCGTGGTGCACTTCGGTCTCGAATTCGACGTTCCGATCTGGCCCTGTCTCGCCGTGATCGCGCTAGGGGCGCTGCTCAACGTCGCCCTGCGGGTCGGTTTCCACCAGACGCAGTGGCTCGAGCCGGACCGCGCCGCCTATCTGTTGGGCCTCGACATCGCCCAGCTGGCCGCTCTCCTTTACCTCACAGGAGGCCTGGAGAATCCATTTTCCTTCCTGCTGCTCGGGCCGGTCCTGATCTCGGCGACAGCGCTGCCGCCGCGGATGACCTTGTTGATCGGCATCTTCGCCATGCTTTGCGCGACGGTGTTAGTATTCATCCATTACCAGCTGCCTTGGGACAGCGAGGCTCCGCTGGAGCTTCCCGAGACCTATGTGGTCGGGGTCTGGCTCTCGATCCTGCTGGCGATCGGCTATATCGGCGTCTACACGTGGCAGGTCGCCGAGGAAGCGCGCCAGCTTTCGGACGCCTTGGCGGCGACGGAACTGGTGCTGGCGCGCGAGCAGCACCTCTCGCAGCTCGACGGTCTCGCCGCCGCGGCCGCGCACGAACTTGGCACTCCGCTTTCCACCATCACCGTGGTCGTGCGCGAAATCGAACGTGCGCTCGATGCGAATTCGCCGCACGCCGAAGACGTGAAATTGCTGCGCGAGCAGGCGCAGCGCTGCCGTGAGATTCTTTCCAAGATCACCGAGCTTCCCACCGGCGAACCGTTCGATCGCATACCGCTTTCAGCTCTGATCGAGGAGGCGGTGGCGCCACATCGTCATTTCGGAGTGTCAATTGGCGTGACACTTCCGCCCGACCGTACGGCAGAGCCGGCCGGCGCCCGCAATCCCGCCATCCGCTATGGCCTCGGCAACCTCATCGAAAATGCGGTCGATTTCGCCAACAAACGCGTGGAAATCTTCGTGCAATGGACGGCGGATGAGGTGAGCATCACGATCAGCGATGACGGGCCAGGCTTTGCGCCGGAAGTCCTGGATCGCATCGGCGCCCCCTATGTCACGCATCGGCGGCCCGGCCCGCGCGAGCCAGGCAGTGACGAGGACGAGCCCGTCTTCGGGCTCGGTCTCGGGTTTTTTATTGCAAAAACCTTGCTGGAACGCTCGGGTGCCAAGCTTTCGCTCAAAAACCAGGTCCCTCCGCAGCACGGTGCCGTGGTTACCGTCCTCTGGAGCCGCACGGAATTCGAGCGGCCGCTGGTTGCGGACCCTCTTGAGGGTATGGCCGCCGCCTCTTAACTATTAGGCATTGTGGGGCGCGCGGCATTCACTGCGGTGGAGTAAATTGCCATGACCCATGCTCTGACCAGCGCCATGACGACTGCAACGATTGTCACGCCACCCAGCGAACGCTCGCTCCTGATCGTTGAAGACGACAAATCGTTCCTCCAGCGGCTCGCCCGTGCGATGGAAGCCCGCGGCTTTGCCGTGAGCACCGCCGAATCCATTGCCGACGGCCTGTTGCAAGTCGAGAAAGCACCGCCCGCCTTCGCCGTTGTCGACATGCGGCTTGGCGACGGCAACGGGCTTGATGTTATTTCGGCCATGAAGAAACGACGGCCGGAAGCTCGCGCGATCATCCTCACCGGCTATGGAAACATTGCGACCGCAGTTAATGCGGTCAAGCTTGGCGCGGTCGATTACCTCGCCAAGCCGGTCGATGCCGATGACGTAGTGGCGGCGCTGCTGGCGCTCGACAATAAGAAGATCGAGCCGCCGGAGAATCCAATGTCGGCGGACCGGGTGCGCTGGGAACACATCCAGCGCATCTACGAATTGTGCGGCCGCAACGTTTCGGAGACCGCGCGTCGCCTCAACATGCACCGCCGTACCTTGCAGCGCATCCTCGCTAAGCGCGCGCCGAAATAGCCCGCGGCGACGACGCTTGTTTGATCGATTTTGATTGATTGCCTTTACGGTCGACTAACCGCGTTGGCGTGGACGGCGGTAGATAGCCGCGAAATCTTGTCTGACGAATTAAGGCAAATTTCGCACAAACTCGCCTATCACTCGCGTTAACATTGGAATCTTCGGGCGCGGTCAAAATGCTCGGACAGGCAAGGTCGCTTGCAGCGCACGATGCGGACTTTGATCCGTCGCTGCCAAGCGTCTTCTCGTCATCGACGACGACAATCTGCACCGCATGATTATCTGCCGGGCCGCAGCCAAAGCCGGCTACGTGCCGGCGGGAGCGGCCAGTTACGAGGAGGCGGCAACGCTCGCGCAAGCTCACGCGTTCGATTGCATTACGCTCGATCTTTCACTCGGCGAGCACGCCGGCGTCGAGATGCTGCGCCACCTTTCGGCGATCGGCTGCAAGGCGCCGATCGTCATCATCAGCGGCTGCGACGGCGCTACCTGCCGCGAGACCTTGCATGTCGCCAAGTCGCTCGACCTCAATGTTCAAGAACCGGTGCCCAAGCCGGTCGATCTTGCGATGCTGCGTGATTCGCTTGAACGGCTCAGACGCCAGCGCGACGACGCGGCAATGCGCGCCTAACCTGCGCATCCTCGCGACCGAGTAGATTTCATTTCTTGAGCCCACAAATAACTACTTCGACTCCGCCTCGTAGACGCCGTTCCAATCCGGCGGCGGGGGCTCGGCGCGGTACGCCGCGATACGCTCGACATACATGTCATAAAGCCCGTCGACGCCGAAGCCATTGGCCAGCTTGCGACACTGATCGATCAGGCCAAGCGCCTGGTCCCATCCCTGCTTGCGGTAGCACGCCAGCATGCGCGCGTTGAGATCGCGTAGTTCCCGGCAGCGCGGGTCCGCGTCGACCTCGGCGCGGCCGAGCACCGTAAAGACCAGCTCCGGCTGCTTCTTGCCTTTGACCTGGATCAGATCGATCTCCATGGTGGCGAACTTCGCCCTTGCGTGCTCAGCGGTGCGCGAGCCGATCACCATCGAGAGCCGATAATCCTTGGTCCGCAACTCCAATCTCGAGGCGAGATTGACGGTGTCGCCCAGCACCGAATAGTTGAAGCGGAAGTCGGAGCCCATATTGCCGACCACGCACGGTCCGCTATTGAGGCCGATTCCGATACGCAGCGGCATGTAGACGCCGCCATTGGCCTCGGCCTCGCGCTTGAGCTCGATGTTGAGCGCCTCGGCGCGGGCCAGCATTTCCAATGCCGCGTCGCAGGCATTCGCCTCGTGCTCGTCATCGTCGAGCGGCGCGTTCCAGAACGCCATGATGGCGTCGCCGATATATTTGTCGATCGTGCCCTTGCGCTCGATGATGGCGTTGGTGAGCGGCGTGAGAAACCGGTTCATCAGATGGGTCAGGCCCTGGGGATCGTCCTTGTAGTGCTCGGAGATGGTGGTGAAGCCCCGCACGTCGCTGAACAGAATGGTCATGCGCCGTTCCTCGCCGCCGAGCACCAGCTTCTCCGGAGATTTCGCCAGCTGCTCGACGAGCGGCGGCGACAGGTAGAAGCCAAACGCCGAACGAATCTGCTGGCGCTGCTTCTGCTCTCGGAAATAATTGACGAAGGTGAGCACCAGATAGATCAGCCAGCTCGACATCAGCGGATAGGTGAAATCGATGAGCAGGCTGTGCGCGACGAAGAAATACCACGACATGCCGACCAGCCCGGCGATCAACAATGCGCCGAGCGCGATTACGATCGAAGCTTGCAACATCGGCGCGGCAATGATGATCGCCAGCCCGAAGACGATCGCGAGCGTCAGTTCGGCAACTTTGGTCCAATACGGCTCCGACAGAAACGCGCCGGTCAGCACGTTTTCCAATATTTGGGCGTGGACCTCGACGCCCGGCAGTACCGGGTCGAGCGGCGTCGTCTTGGTGTCGAGTAGTCCAATGGCCGAGGTGCCGACCAGCACCAGTTTTCCCCGTATCCGATCCGGCGGGACCTTGCCGTTCAGCACGTCCATGGCCGACACAGAGCGAGCGGGATCGCGATGATTGAAATAGATCCACAACTGTCCTTTGTAATCGGTCGGCAAGCTGAAGCGGGGAAGATTCACGCTTTGAACGCCGCCGCGATTGGCGCGAACGAGGATCGAGCCGGAATTGCTGGCGACACGGAGCATTTCCAACGTCAGCGACGGAACGATCGTACTTTGCTCCTCCATGATCACCGGCGCGCGGCGCACGATACCGTCGTGCTCCTCCACCGTGGTAAACACCCCGCGGCCCGCGGCAGCCCGTTCGATCACAGGAACGTTGCGAAGCAAACTTGCCCAATGGTCGAGGAAGCGGCTCGGATCCGGCCCAAGGATGGCGAACCCGGTCTGCGGCAGATCGGTCGCCGGCTTTGCCGAGGCAAGGGGAGAGACCGACTGACCGACGACGACGCGCGCGTGGCTGATCGCATCCGCCAAGACTTCGTCGTTGCTGGGAAGGCTCGCCAGCCTCTCTCTCGTCTCGGCGTCGAGGCCGCGAAAGCTCTGTGCCACGACAGCTGGGGAGGTGCGATCTGGTTCGGCGAACACGACGTCGAAGCCGATCACCAAGGCGCCGAGGGCGTTGAGGCGCGAGACCAGGTCGGCAACCAGCGTTCGCGGCCACGGCCATTGACCAAGCTCGCGCAGGCTCGCTTCATCGATGTCGGCGATGACGACCGGCCTTATTGATTGTTCGCGCGGACGCAGCTCCTGAAAGTCATCGAAAGTCCGCAGCCGGACCTCTTCCAGCAGCCGCGGATCGGCGATGCGCAGCGGCACCAACGCGAACAGCAGCAGCGTGCATACCGCCCGCGCCAGCCCGAACTGCCGCGCCCAGCGAGCTAGTCGCTTCATGGTTCAATCGGCCTCGCTCTGGAAGGCCCTTCTTATAGCAGGACCGCTGCGCGGGGAAATTCCAAGGTCGTCATTCCGGCGGCGCTGCGGTCTTGGCTACTTAAGCGCCCCATCCCGGACACCGGCATCGATCGCGCCCCGGGAATAGCGCCTGATTACTTCTCCCGGAGCGCGCGCATGAACTGATCATGCAGCGGCTTTACCAGGTAAGAAAGCATTGTGCGCTCGCCGGTCTGAATGAAGGCTTCGACCGGCATGCCGGGTGTGAGTTTGACGTCGCCAAGCCGTTTGATCTCATCCGCTGTCATTGAAATACGGACCAGATAGAAACTTTGCCCGGTGCGCTGATCGGTGTTGGTATCCGCGGCAATACGAACAACGGTGCCATTGAGCTCGGGTGTCGTACGCGTGTTAAAGGCGGAAAAGCGAAGCACGACCGGCTGGCCGAACTGGACCTGATCGATATCCTTGGGATCGACCTTGGCCTCGACCAGGAGCGTATCCGTCTCGGGCACGATATACATGATCGCGTCGCCGGCGGTGATGACCCCGCCGACAGTGTTCGCGGTCGACTGGAAAACCACGCCATCCTGCGGCGCGCGGATGTCGGTGCGCTTGAGCTGATCCTCGGCCGTCACTTTGCGCTCGACATATTCGCCGATCTTGTTGTCGGCTTCGCGCAGCTCCTTGGCGACGTCGCTCGAAAACTCCTGATCGATCTGCAGAATTTGGAGTTCGGTTTCGACGATCTTGCCCTTGGCCTCCGCCGCCGCGGCGATGAGCTGACCACGCTCGCCTTGCAGTCGCGCATCCTCGCGCTCGAGCGAGGTCAGCCGACTGAACTGAACCAGGTTCTTCGCCCACAAATCGCGTACGCCTTCAAGCTCCTGCTGAATCAGCGACATCTCCTTGGACTTGGCGTCCTGCTGGGCAGTAAGCCCGGTGATCTGTTCCCGCAATTGCTGGACGCGTTGCTCCAGCTGATCCTTCTGGCCGACTCGCGTCTTGCGCCGCAGTTCGAACAGCTTGCGCTCGCTCGACAACGCATCCTGCACCTCGGGATCGTCGACTTTGTCGGCAAGCTCCTTCGGCACCGCGACCGTTTCGGCCCCGTCGCGCTCGGCGGCGAGCCGCGCCTTGCGTGCGTAGAGTTCAGTGAGCCCCTTGGTGACGATCGCCAAATTGGCGCGGGTCACAGTCAAGTCCAGGCGGATGAGAATGTCGCCGGCTTTCACCCGATCGCCGTCGCGCACGCGTACTTCGCCGACCACGCCGCCAGTCGGATGCTGTACCTTCTTGACGTTGGAATCGACGACGATCGAGCCGGGCGCGATCAGCGCGCCGGAGATTTCGGCGGTCGATGCCCAGCCGCCCAGACCGCCCGCCAGCAGCACGACGACGACGACCCCCACGAAAATGTGCCAGCGGATCGACGTGTGCGCGCTTCGGGGTGGCGTCTTCGTCATCCTGCTCCTCCCTGCTCGGGGACTACTTTCAACGACCGAGCCGGTGTGCTCGGCTGCATCACCCGGTTGAGAATTTCCTCTTTCGGCCCGAACTGCTGCTGGCGGCCTTTGGCCATGACCAGAATATAATCGACGCCGGCGATGGCGCTGGGGCGATGAGCGACCACCACCGCAATGGCGCCGCGGGCACGAATTCCGAGAATGGCCTGGGTCAGTGCTTCGTCGCCTTCGGCGTCGAGATTGGAATTGGGCTCGTCGAGCACCACCAGAAATGGATCGCGATAAAGCGCGCGCGCCAGCGCAATGCGCTGGGCCTGCCCCGCCGACAGCGCGCTACCGTGGTCGCCAACGTTCGTCTCATAGCCTTCGGGCAGATTGATAATGAGCTCGTGAACGCCGGCTGCGTGCGCCGCGGCGATGACCGCCTCGGCGTCGGATGGCTCCTCGAAGCGCGCGATGTTTTGGGCTACGGTGCCAGCGAACAATTCGACATCCTGCGGCAAGTAGCCGATGTGCCGCCCGAGTGCCTCCGGCGACCACTGATCCAGGCTGGCCCCGTCAAGGCGTACGCTGCCGCGAACCGGAGTCCACACCCCCACCAGCATGCGCGCAAGCGAGGATTTTCCCGACGCCGTCGGACCGATCACGCCGAGGGCCTTACCGGCGGCGAGCGAGAAGTTCACGTCCTGGCATACGATCTTCTGCTCGCCCGGCGGGCTTACCGCGGCATTCTGGGCCGTGAGCGTCTTGGTCGGGGCCTGAAGCGGCATCGGCTCTGCGCGCACTGGCAGGTGCCCAAGCAACCGCGACAGCCGCTCCCAGCTCTGCCGCGCGGCAACGAAGCCGCGCCAATTGGCGATGGCGAGATCGACCGGCGCCAGCGCGCGGGCGCCAAGGATCGAACCGGCGATGATGATGCCGGCCGTCGATTCTTGATGGATCACAAGCCAGGCGCCGACCGCCAGAATTGCCGATTGCAGGAACAAGCGCAAAACCTTTGAGATGGCGCCAAGACCGCCGGCCACATCGCTCGCCTGGCCGCTCGATGCCACGTAATTGCGATTGAGATCGCCCCAGCGTTGCGCGATACGGCCGGTCATGCCCATCGCGGTGATCGCTTCCGCGTTGCGCCGGCTGGCCTCCATGAGTGTGTTGCGCGCGATCGCATATTGCGTGGCGCTGCGGGTCGGCCGCCGGGTCCGCAATTCGGTCACGATGGTGAGAGTGACGAGGACGATGGCGCCGGCGAGTGCGGCCAAGCCGATATAGGTGTGGAACAGAAAGCAGATGGCGAGATAGATCGGCATCCAGGGCAGATCGAACAAGGCGACCGGCCCGGTACCGGACAGAAAGCCGCGCACGGTATCGAGGTCGCGGATCGGTTGCATGCTATCAGCCTTGCCACCGACCTTGAGCGGCAACCGGATGATGACGTCATAGACCCGCATGCTCATCGCTTCATCGAGGCTATGCCCGATGCGCACGAGGATTCGGCTGCGGATCGCGTCGATGACCCCTTGCGCGGCGTAAAGGCCGCCGGCCAGGATCAACAGCGCGACGAGCGTCGGCACGCTCCGGCTCGGTATGACCCGGTCGTAAATTTCCAGCATGAACAGCGCGCCGGTGAGCATCAAGATATTGCTCATGCCGCTGAATAGAGCGATGGCGAAAAAGGCCCGCCGGCAGGAGGCGAGTGCGGCCGCGAGTTCGGAACTCGCGAGCGGTTGCCGCGGGAGGCGGGGAAGTTGGATCATCAGGCGGGTGCCTACCACCGTGCCAGGCGGAATACCACAGGCGGCCTTACCAATTAGCTAGCGGCCCGCGAAATCTTGATGACTTAGTTACAATCAAAGACGGCAAGGTTGCGGCGCGGGGGCGCGGCAAAGTCGGCCGCGGCCAAGCCCCCCCGTAGTCGGCCCCCAGACATCATCCCTCGTCACGCAATGAGCTAAGAACGGGCCGCCGCTTCCGCCAATGGGCGGCCTGTGCGCCTGCGAAAAGACTAAACGCGCGCACGATACCGCGGCGGCCTGCACCCAGGCCACCGTCAATCCGCACCCGCAAGCTCAGCTGATGGTAAAATTAGGAACGGGAATCGAGCGAAAGCCCGATGCTGAAAGCTTTTTGCCGCGTCGCGCCTTCGGTTCTTTTCAACTTCTTGGCTATTTTCGCGGCGGCAGTTTTCTTTTTCGCCATTGTCTTCAGCTCACGAACCTCGGTCGCCGTCCAAGCGCGCCGCTTCTTTGACTTCTTAGCCATAAATCCTCCCTTTCAAGAAAGGCACTTTGAATTCCATAACGGGGGTGAAAGCAAACACAACATATGGGGTTGAGACATCAGGATCGCAGTCACTGTCCTTTTAGACGCCCTCAGATACGGCGGGACAAGTTAACAAGCAGTTTTGTTAGGTAGTTCTTAGCAACCTATCGGCCGAGAAGCAAATCCAACTTTCATGGCCAGGCCCGGCCATTGTTGATAGCTCCGGCAGTTGATCCGTGCCGGCCATCGCGAACGCAATGGGTGCCGGGAACCGCCCACTCCTTGCTCCAACACTGCGTCGCGCCAAAAAGTGAGCAAAGTCCAGCTGATGAGGACTATCGCAATCGGTCGGTCCTTGAGCGGCGCGACCGTTGCAACACCGACTGCGTGTCGGAATTCCAGATGCGCTTCCTGGCCCTTGCAGCCTACCCGGCTTCTTCCTAACTTTCCGATCAGAGAGACGCCGCCAGCGGGGGAACGACCATGGAGGAACTCAAACTCGTCGCGCTTGACAAGGACGACATCGAAGTCGTTTCGGCCCATGTACAAGACGCCCTCGTCAGGGTCGCCGATATCTTCTGGCAGCCGCAGGAGCATCGGTTCGTGATGGCGCTCAATCGGTTTGATTGGATGAATGCGGTCGATGCCAGCGGCCTCAAGGACAGCAATTCAACCGATTACCGGCGCTGCCGGACCGTGCTGCGGTTCGAGCGCGTCAACGCCTGCAAGTGCCGCAATCTCAATCAGTCCAACAAGGGCACACTGCTCAATCTTCTTGCGGTCGAGTTTGCCGGGCGTAATCCCCCTGCGGGCATCGTCACGCTGACCTTCTCGGGTGGCGGCGCCATTCGCCTCGAAGTCGAGTGCCTGGAGGTCGAGCTCGCTGATCTTGGCGAGGTCTTTTCGGCGGCGGCGTGCCCGGATCATTTTGCCGCAGATCCAACGACAGCCTAGATGATGAGGGATTTAAGCGGTTCGCGACCGTTGCGCCGGCTGCACGGCGAAGAGCCTCATTAACACCGCGATGACGGCGAGGGTCGCCGCATAGACGATGAGCTGCATGGCGGTCGGTTGATCGACATAGCCGATCAGGGTGTGCAGCGCGCGCCCAAGAAAGCTTTCGTTGCTCAGGATCCAGGAGGTATCCCATACCGTTTGGTCGAATGCGGTAAGGAGGTCGGCCTGTTCCAGGAAAGCGATCGCCTGTGCCGCCATGCCGGCGGCCAACAATGCGATCAACGTACTGGTCACAGCGAACAGATAACGGGTCGGTATGGTAATGAGACCGAGATAGGTCAGCAGGCAGACGAGCGAGCCGAGAATGAGTCCGATCACGCCGCCGACCAGCATGCCGAGGCTGGCGCCCCCATCCGCGGCGGCCACGCCATAAAGGAACAGCACGACTTCGGAGCCCTCGCGCAGCACCGCGATCATCACCACGACGGCAAGCGCGGCCAGCGACTTCGAGCCCTCGACCACCGCTTCGCCGGCGGCGCGCATCTCGGCGGCAAGTTCGCGGCCGTGGCGCGCCATCCACACATTGTGCCAGCCGAGCATCAGCACCGCGAAAATGAGAATGCAGGCATCGAACAGTTCTTGACCGCTGCCGCCGAACAGCTGTGACAGTCCGCCGGTGAACAGCGCCACCAGGCAGGCTCCGAGCACTCCCGCCGCAACGCCGCCGGCCACCCAACGCCCGCGGCCGGCAACGCCGGACGTCACCGCCATGACGATGCCGATAATCAAACCGGCCTCGAAGACTTCACGAAAGACGATCAACAACGAAGGAAGCACAGGGACCTCACCGCACGCGGATCATGGCACGACCAGGAATCCCTGGGTCTGACGATGGAAATCGTCGAAGAAATTATAGCGACCCGGCTCAAGCGGCCGCACATGCAGAACAGCCTCGCCGCCCGGGGGGATCACCTTCTCAACATGCAACTCGCTGCTTTCGAATTCCGCAGCGATGGAGCCGAGGTTCTTGACCGCAAGCACGATCGGCTTTCCGGCCGGCGCATGCAACTCGTTGGGCTCGAACTGACGGTCTTTGATGGTCAGCGACAGCATGACCGGTTCATCCGCGCGCGCGACACCCACGCTCAGAACAAAAATCGACGCAAGCAGTATTGAGATCGTCGTTGCAAACGTGTTCTTTTTCATGACTGCCACAGGGCTTGTCGCTGCCCCTTTGATAACGCGGAATATACGAGCAATTGGTGAACAGCCGGCCTTTTGTCAATCAGAAAGCGAAAGATTAGAATTGTTATAATAAAAGAGAACTGATACGCGTCGCCCGCATCGCGTACAAGGCATCATGATGGCCATCCGCCTCGACATCCGCGCCGGCGATTTTGCGCAAAAATTCCGCGCGTTTCTCGACACTAAACGCGAAGGATCGGCCGACGTCGAAGCGACCGTCCGCGCCATTGTCGCCGACGTTGCCGCTCGCGGCGACGAGGCGCTCCGGGACTACACGCAAAAATTCGATGGATTCGACATCGACAACGTCGGCATGCGGGTGACAGAGGCGGAAATTACTGCCGCGTTCAGTGGCGTCGCCCGCGCCGCGCGCGAGGCGCTTGAGTTTGCGCGGGATCGCATCGAGGCGTTTCACCGCCGGCAAGTGCCACAAGACGATCGCTTCACCGATGCGCTCGGGGTCGAGCTCGGTTCACGTTGGACGGCAATCGAGGCGGTGGGACTCTACGTGCCAGGCGGGACTGCGGCTTATCCCTCCTCCGTGCTGATGAACGCGGTGCCGGCGAAGGTTGCCGGCGTGCCCCGCCTCGTCATGGCGGTGCCAGCGCCCGGTGGCACACTCTCGCCGCTCGTGCTCGCGGCGGCGAAATTGGCAGGTGTCGATGAGATTTATCGGGTTGGCGGAGCGCAAGCGGTCGCCGCGCTCGCCTACGGTACCGCGACCATCGCTCCCGTCGCCAAGATCATCGGCCCCGGCAACGCCTACGTCGCGGCGGCTAAACGCATCGTGTTCGGCAAGGTCGGCATCGACATGATCGCTGGACCCTCAGAAGTGTTGATCCTCGCGGACTCGACCGGCAATGCCGATTGGATCGCTGCCGATCTCCTGGCCCAGGCCGAACATGACGAGAGCGCGCAGGCGATCCTCATCACCGATGATGCAAAACTTGCCGATGCGGTCGAGCGCGCGGTCGAGAGCGAGCTCGCCCGCCTCGCCCGTGGAAAAGTTGCGGGCGCCTCGTGGCGCGATTTCGGCGCGGTGATCCTGGTGCGCGACCTCAACGAGGCGCTGCCGCTTGTCGACGCCATCGCGCCGGAGCATCTCGAAATCGCGGCGGCTGACGCCGAGGGACTCGCCCTTCGCATCCGCAATGCCGGCGCCATCTTCATCGGTCCGCATACGCCCGAGGCAATTGGCGACTACGTCGCCGGCACGAACCACGTGTTGCCGACGGCGCGCTCGGCACGTTTTTCTTCGGGACTCGGCGTTCTCGATTTCATGAAGCGCACGTCGATCCTTAAATGCGGCCCGGAGCAAATGCGCGCGCTCGCCGATGCCGCAATCACGCTCGCCACGGCGGAGGGTCTCGACGCCCATGCGCGCTCCATCGCCATTCGGCTCAACCGTTGATGGCGCGCGGCGGCCGCGACAAGGGCGAAACCGGCCGCCTCGTGGCGGTGACGCTTGATGAGTTCCTCGATCGGGCGGGCGAGCCGCGATGTCGAGCATGAGCGTGCAGTCGCGATTTACGATCTGCTCGAGGAGAACTCGTTTCGGCCGAATGACCACGAAGGCGGGCCCTACGCGCTGAACCTCCGCATCGACGGCAATCGTCTCGTTTTCGACATCCGGCTGGCCGATGACACGCCAGTGATCGCTCACCTTCTCTCGCTGGCGCCGTTCAGCCGCATCGTGAAGGACTATTTCACCGTGTGCGACAGCTATTACGCGGCGATCCGCGGCGCGACGCCGGACCGTATCGAGGCGCTCGATATGGCTCGGCGCTCGTTGCACGACGAAGGCTCGCGCATCCTGATGGAGCGGCTCAAGCGCAAGGTCGAGCTCGATTTCGACACCGCGCGGCGGTTGTTTACCTTGGTCACGGTATTGCACTGGAAGGGGTGAGGAGCCGCGATGCCGGCGTCCCCGACGCGACCCCTGGCAGTGCTGTTTGCGTGCGGGCTCAATTCCGTGCGCTCGCCGATCGCCGCCGGGCTTTTCGCCCAGATGTTTGGTCGCGCCATCTATGTCGGCTCCGCGGGCGTGCGCAAAGGCGAACTCGACCCTTTCGCTGTCGCCGTCATGGCAGAGCTTGGGATCGACATCTCGCGGCACAAGCCTATCACCTTCGAGGAGCTGGAAGACCTGGAGGGGCTCAATTTCGATCTCATTGTGACGCTCTCGCCTGAAGCCCACCACCGCGCGCTCGAACTCACCCGCACCAGTGCAGTCGACGTCGAGTATTGGCCGACGCCGGATCCGACCGATGCGGAAGGCAGCCGTGAGCAGCGGCTCGACGCCTATCGTGCGGTGCGTGGCCAGCTGCTCACGCACATGCGCCAACGCTTTTCCCCGCCAACCCGCGGCAACGAATGAGACAAACAGCGAAGCTTCGCCAGTTGTGGAACGGCCCGTCATCCGCTAGGTTCCGCGCCAATTTTGACCGCCAGCTAGGTCAAGAGCGATAGTTCCGGATAGCGAATGGCGAAGGAAGAACTGTTGGAATTTCCCGGTGTCGTCACGGAGCTGCTCCCGAACGCCACCTTCCGCGTCAAGCTCGAGAATGAGCACGAAATCATCGCGCACACGGCGGGCCGCATGCGTAAGAATCGCATCCGCGTCCTCGCCGGCGACAAGGTGTTGGTGGAGATGACGCCTTACGATCTCACCAAGGGCCGGATCACCTACCGGTTCAAATGATTGGCAGACCTAAATTCGTGCTGGCCTCCGGCTCGCCGCGCCGGCTGGCGCTCCTCAATCAGGCCGGCATCGAGCCCGACGCTTTGCGCCCGGCCGATATCGACGAGACGCCGAAACGGGGCGAGTTGCCGCGCGCGTGCGCCACGCGGTTGGCGCGCAGCAAGGCGGAAATCGCGCTGGCCGTGGTGCGGCTCGACGAAGAGCTCAAAGGCGCATTCATCGTCGCTGCCGATACCGTAGTTGCCGTCGGTCGACGCATCCTGCCGAAGGCGGAGCTGCTCGATGAAGCAGCTCAATGCTTGCGGCTTCTTTCCGGCCGCAACCATCGGGTTCACACCTCAGTCTGTTTGGTGACCCCGCGGGAGACGTTTCGGCAACGTCATGTAGAAACCCGCGTGCGCTTCAAGCGGCTGTCGGAGGAGGATATCGAGGCCTACCTCGCCTCCGGGGAGTGGCGCGGCAAGGCCGGCGGCTATGCGGCGCAGGGGATTGCCGGCACCTTCATTGTGAAGATCGTCGGCTCGTTTTCCAACATTGTCGGCCTGCCGCTCTACGAGACGGTGAGCTTGTTGGGCGGCGAAGGCTATCCGATCCATTTCGGCTGGCTCAACGTGCTGTAACGCTCCGACCTTGATCCGTCATGCCCGCGCACGTCGCGGGCATCCACGTCTTTAGATCCGGCCGCGCCAAAGTCGTAAATGGCCGGGACAAGCCCGGCCATGACGAGGTTAGAAGGTTGGCGCACGGCTGCGCGCGTCCCATATTCCGCCCATGCCAGACGCTGCACAGCGCCGTATCTGCCCGATCTGCGGGAAGCCCGCCGCAGAGGCATTCCAGCCGTTTTGCTCGCGGCGCTGCACCGACGTCGATCTCCACCGCTGGTTATCCGGCGTTTATGCCGTGCCTGTAACGGAAGACGAGGAAGAGGACGAGCGGCGCGACGAGGGCGGCGAAGAAGCGAACTGAACCGGTCAGGCGGCTCTTTCCCGGTTCTTCGCCGATAAAAGTGCCGTCACCTCATTCGTGGTGACCACGTCTCCGAATACGCGGATGATCGACGCCAGCGTCGCGTTGTGCTCGGCATCGCTCAGGGCCGCGTTGGCGTCGGACACGAAGACGACGCGATAGTTGAGCATCATTGCGTCGCGCGCGGAGGATTCGCAGCAGACATTGGTCAAAGTGCCGACGATGATGACGGTATCGATGCCGGCGCTGCGCAGCTGGCGGTCGATATCGGACGCGCCTTGGATGAAGGCGCTGAAGCGGTTCTTGACGACAATCGTATCTTCGGGCCGCACGTCGAGATCGGCATAAAGCTCGAAGCCGCGAGCACCCGTGGTCAGCTCGGACAATGTAGCCTGCCGCGGGTCGCCATCGAAGAAAACGCGCCACGCCTCGGATTGGCCTTCGAGGTTCATTTTGACCCAAAACACTTTGCCGCCCGCGCCGCGGAGCGCTGCGCCGAGCTTGTTCACATTGGGCACGATTTCGCGCGCCGTCGGTACCTCGACCGGCATACCGGGAAGCATGAAGGCGTTTTGCAGATCGATCACCACGAGCGCCGTCTTCGGACCGACAAGATTGTCGTAGCGGTTCAATTTGCCGCGTTGCGCCTTGACCTGCGCGATGACGCTCTCTGGTATGGAGACCTTATGCATGGCTTCCTCCCGATCGGCTCCGGCCCGTGTTGGAACCTAGCGCCATTTTGGCTTCGGGCGAAGCGGCAGCGCTAGAACCTCGAAAGCCATTACAGCCGGCGCTACCGGCCTATTCTGGACAGTGGGAAACCGAGCCTCTATAACCGCGCGCTTGCGCGAACCCTCACTTTCGGGCTTCGCTACGCGTGGGCCCAGGTAGCTCAGTTGGTAGAGCACTGCACTGAAAATGCAGGTGTCGGTGGTTCGATTCCGCCCCTGGGCACCACCACTTTTCTAGCTGAAATTCTGCAGCATTGTTTCGCGGAGGAATTTCGGCAACTCGGCGAGATCGGCGTCGCCGTAATCGGCGGCGACCGCCGCCGACAGCGAAGCCAGCGTGCCCGCCGCTAACGGCATTGGCACGCCGCTGAGCGCGCCGGTCGCCACCGCCGACATGATATCCTTGCGCAAGGTGCGGATATCGAGCGTCATCTCGGCCTTCCCGCCCTTGAAGACGTCGAGCTTGCTCTTGAGCCAGCCGCTGGCATAGGGCCCGTCTTGGATGACGTCCAGCATCTGCTCGAGCGTGAGGCCTTGCTTTATGCCGAGCGCGAGCAATTCCGCCAGCGCCTGGACGTAGGCGGCGAGCCCGAGATTGGCCGCGAGCTTCATCGCATAGCCGGAGCCATGCGGACCCATATGGGCAATGCGCCCGGTCAGCCTTTCCAGTACGGGACGTGCGTGTTCGAGATCCTCGTGCCGTCCGCCAACCATCGCCAGCAACTTGCCCTCTCGCGCCTGCGGAATTGTGCCGAGCACCGGAGCCTCGATAAGCCGCCCGCCCTGGGCTTCGACCAGCGGCGCCAGCTCGCGGCCGGTCATGGGTTGGAGCGTGCTCATTTCGATGAACAGCTTGCCGGTGACATCGCTGGCGACGAAACCTGCCGGACCGGTGAAAATTCGCCTGACGCCGTGGTCCTCAGTGACGCTGGAAATCACGAAGTCCGCATCGGCAGCGACGGTTCGGGCATCGGCGACAATACGCAGTCCGTCCGCCGCAAGCTTTTGATTGGCGCTGGCGTTGTGATCCCAGCCGACCACGTCAAAGCCTTGCTGGCGCAGACGCTGTGATATTGCTGCGCCCATTCGGCCGAGGCCGACAATCCCGATTTTCATCCCATGCTCCTCATCGAAGGCGGCCATCGGAGCGCGCTGCAGACGCCGAAGATCGCCGTCCGAAAACATTGCCCCAGTACTCGATCGTCCCTTCGCCCGTATTCGTAACCCGGCCACTTTCAGCGTGCTAGTGACCCGCCATTGCGAAATTGCGCTCCGGCGGTCCCGCCGTTAGGTTTGCCCGCGGCGGAGGGAACCCATGTCCAAACAAATGCAAGGCAAGGTGTGCGTGATCACCGGCGGCGCCGGCAGCATCGGTGCGGCCGCGGCGAAGCTCCTGCTCGCCGAAGGGGCCAAGGTCATGCTCACGGATCTAAGCGAGCCGGCACTGAAGGAAGCCGCCGCCGACATTGGCGGCGATGCCGACGTGAACAGCCTTGCCTGGCATGCGGCCGACGTAACGAAATCAGACCAGGTCAAAAGCGCGATGGCGAGCGCGGTCGCCCAATTCGGCAAGATCGACGTGTTGTTCAGTAATGCCGGCAATTTCGGCGTTGTCGCCCCGATCGCCGACTATCCGGAGGACGTTTTCGACTCGGTTCTCGCCGTGCATGTCAAAGGCGCCTTCCTCTGTGCCAAGCACGCTGTGCCGCTGATGAACGATGGCGGCTCGATCATCATCACCTCGAGCGTGGCCGGTGTGACCGGCGACCCCGGCGTCTACGGCTACATCACCGCCAAGCACGCTCAGGTCGGTCTGATGCGGGTACTGGCGAAAGAACTTGCCGGGCGAAACATCCGGGTTAACACCCTGCATCCCGGTCCGGTGGAGAACCAATTCCAACTGAACGTGGAAAAGAAGCTGGGCGAGCTGATCGGGCGCGACGGAACCGCGTTCTTCAACGAGATCATCCCGTTGCATCGTCACGTGAAAGCCGAAGAAGTGGCCCGCTCGGTACTTTTTCTCGCTTCCGACGCGTCAAGCTTCACAACCGGAAGCCTGTTGATGGTGGACGGCGGAATGAGCGTGTGAATTTGCCGCCGGTGGCTCGGCAGCAGATCGAAGCCTTGCCGATCAGTCAGTGATTGCTGATGGAGCTGACCATCGGATTGTTGATTAACGAAGCGTAAATGGATGTTGGGTAGGTAATTTCCAGGGGAGACAGACGAGGCACGTGGCACCATGTTTCAGGTGCTTCATCGATTGATGCGCTTAATGGGCAGCAGGCGGCTTGACCACCAAGACCGCCTGCTGGCGCTCACGCTCAACAACATGACCCAGGGCGTGGTGATGTTCAACGCCTCCGGCCGCTTGGTCGTTTTCAACGATCAATATCGGACGATGTACGGTCTTTCCGCTGACATTGTGAAGCCGGGCGCGACACTCATCGATATCGTCCGCCATCGGGCCAAGGCGGGAAGTCTGAACCGCGACCCCGACCAGTATTGCGCCGACCTTCTCTCGGCCATGGCCGCGGGCAAGGTCGTTAGCTTCGTGACTGAAGCGGCCGACGGCCGCGCCGTCTCGGTTGTCAATCGGGCGATACCCGGCTCGAACTATTGGGTCGGCACGCACGACGACATCACCGAGCGCCGGTCGGCGGAGCGCAAGAACTTGTTGCTCAGCGAGCAGGAAGCGCGCCGCGCCGCCATCGAGGAGGCTATCGCCTGGTTCCGCGAGAGCGTCGAAGGGGTGCTGAAAACCGTCGCCGACAACGTGTCGGCGATGAAATCGACCGCAACCGTGCTGTCGGCGACGTCGAACGAGACCACCGCGCATACCGTAGGCGCGGTTGACACTTCGAACGAAGCATTCGGCAGCGTCCAGGTCGCCGCCACCGCCGCTGACGAATTGTCGAAATCGATCGCCGAGATCAACCGCCAGCTGGTCCGCGCCTCGGACGTGGTGCGAGCGGCTGCGACCGAGGCGCAATCGACCAACGAAGACATCGCCGGGCTGGCGCAAGCGGCGCAAAAAATCGACGATGTCGTCAAGCTCATTCAGAGCGTTGCCGGACAGACGAATCTCTTGGCGCTCAACGCCACGATCGAAGCGGCGCGCGCCGGCGCGGCCGGCAAGGGCTTTGCCGTCGTCGCCTCCGAAGTCAAGGCGCTTGCCGTGCAAACCGCCAAGGCAACGGACGACATCGCCGCTCAAATCTCCGCGGTGCAATCGTCCACGCAAAACGCGGTTGGCGCCATCGGCAACATTGCCCGCCGCATGCAGGAGGTCCGGCAATTCACTGCCGCCATCGCCACGTCGGTCGAACAGCAAAACGCGGCAACGAGGGAGATCTCCAGCAACGTCGCAGCGGCCGCCTCGGGCACGAAATCAGTCGTTTCAGTGTTGCAACGTGTCTCCGGCGCGATTGCTGACATGCACTCATCAGCGGATACAGTCTTGGCGGCATCCCAGGCCGTCGAGAAAGCCGCCGACAGCTTGCGCGGCAGCGTCGATGGCTTTCTCCGCAAGGTCGCGGTTTAGCGCGACGAAAGGTCTAGATCGCGATGAATTTAGGTTCGTGCGATCATTGGTTCATCATGGCCGGAGTTGTTCCGGCCATCCACGGCTCCTTCTGCACAGCCTTAAAGACGTGGTTGCCCGCGACAAGCGCGGGCATTACGAGTTGCGTAAATCTCATCATGGTCTAAGATGCCAAATGGTCTAAGATGCCAGCTTGCGCGCCGGCTCCATCGCCACGCGGGCGAAGGTCGCGATGATGCGGACGGCGGTCTTGATCGATCCGCGTAAATTGCCGGCGACTTTCGATTCTCCGCCGCTGCGGCAGCGGTAGGCAACCGGCAGCTCCAAGGCGCGCAGGCCTGCGCGCGCCACCCGCATCTGCATCTCTATATTCCACCCGTAGGTGAGTTCGCGCATGCCAAGCGCAAGCAAGGTGTCGCGTCTGATGGCGCGCAGCGCGCACATGTCCGTGTAGCGCACGCCGTAGAGAAGCCTGATCAGGGCCCCGGCGATAAGCCCTGCGAGAATCTGATGACCGCCCATGCTTCCAGCCTCGCGCTTTCCCCGCGTGCGAGAACCGATGACGAAGTCATAGTTGTCGGAGGCAATAGCGGCGACCATGTCGGTGACGGCCGCCGGATCGTCGGCGCCGTCCCCGTCCATAAAGACGATGATGTCGGAATTGTCGGCCGCTGTCGCACCGGCAAGGCAGGCGCGGCCATAGCCGCGGCCGACGGTGATGACTTCGGCGCCGGCTCGCCGTGCCACGTCCGCCGTGCCATCCGTGCTGCCCCCATCGGCCACGATGACCCGCGCGACAATATCGCGAGGAAGTTCGGCCACGACACCGACGATCGACTCGGCTTCATTGAAAGTTGGAATAACGACCGCGGCGCCATTCGAAGTTGGCGGCATCGCTACAGACTCCAGCGTAAGCCGCAACTTGCGCACGCAGCGGGCGGCTTGTCCGACGTGAGCGCCTTGCGGAAATCGCGATAGGCTGGCCCGGTCCATATCTCGCGCAAACTTTGCTGGGTAGCGTCGCCGAGCGTGTAGTTTTCATAACCGCGCTGCGAGAACGGGGCGATGCAGCACGGCAGGGCACGGCCATTGGCGGTGATGTACATCACCGTCCAGGGGCGGCGGCAGTGGGACCATGGCGAGCCGTTATCGCTGCGTTTGAGGCTCATGCCCGGCTCGGAGGCGGCACCGGAGGCGCTGAAGGTGATGCCGAGAGAAGCGGCGAGCGCGGCGGCGCGATCGATATGGGCGGCTTCCTCCCGCGAGAGCTGCTCGTAGAGCGCCTGATCCGGGCGCGCTTTGCCGATGGCGTCCTCCGTGAAGAACACCAGCCGCTGCAGATACACTTCCCGAACGCCGGTCTCCGCCGCGACGCGCACGAAATCCGGCAATTGCTCGACGGTTTCCCGCATGCCCGTCAGCCATGCCGACACGCGCGGCTTGAGCCTGCCCTCGCGCTCCTGCAGGTTGCGGAAGGCGCGCACGTTCTTGAGGATGCGGTTGAAATAATTCTTGCCGCGAATGGCGCGATAGGTTTCGGCGTTGGCGGCGTCGAATGATACGCGCAGCTCGTCGAGCTCGGCTTCGATCAGCGCGCGGCCATTCTTCTCGTTGAGCACAGTGCCGTTGGTGTTAAACAAAACATAGGTACCGCGGTCCTTGAGGTAACGCACCATGCGCGGCAGGGTTTTCACCAGCATCGGCTCGCCGACGCCATGCAGCACCGCACGCGCAAGGTTGGGGATCTGATCGACGATCGAGCAAAAAAGCTCCCAGCTCATGTCGGCCGGCGGCTCAAGCTCCTCATAGGTGCGAGGGCACGTCGTGCAGAGGAGATTGCAGCGGTTGGTGATCTCCAGATAAAGGCAAACCGGCTCGTGCGCGGGAATATCGCCGTCGGGGCGGACGCTCTCGAAGTAGCGCCGCGGATCGACCGCCGGATTTGCTGCCGCCATCGTCATAGTCTCTACCCCTCAATCGATTTCCGGACAAATCAGCGGCTTTAGATGTTCGCAGGCGCGACTTGCATGTCGGCCTCGCGGCCGCGGGTGAATTCGCCGTCAGCCCGGAGGCTCCGCATCAATGCCGCGGTGGCAACGGGATAATGCGGCACATCGCGACCAAGCGCGCGCCTGGGCGGGCGCGGCTGTCGCAGCTCGACATTGAGCCGGCGCAAGCCTTCGACATCATCGACGTCGTACCAGGTCGGCAGCATGTGAACGTCGAGCTTAAGCTCGCGGGCCCGGTCGAGAGTCTGCGCCGCGACACGCTCGGTGCTCCAGGCGATGTCTTCGAACATCCGCCGGTGTGCGGTTTTGAGGCCAAGCAGATAGTAGCCGCCGTCGCTCGAGGGGCCGAGCACGGCGCGCTCGCCCGGTCGCGCCAGCGCGTCGGAGGTCTCGATCAGGAGCGCCGTCGGCAGCGTCGGACTGTCGGAATTGAGCACGACCGCCGAGCAATGGCCGCGCGCGAGAATTTCTTCGATCGTGCGCAGGAGACAGGCGCCGAAATCCGGCAGGCAGGCATCGATCAAGCCGATGGCCGCGGGCAGGATACGATGGAAAAAGTCTTCGGCGCCTGATGGCGCATAGGCCGCGTAGCCGGCGATTCCGACATGATGTGCGGCGAGCAGGAGATTGTCGGTGATGTCCTGTAGGAAGGCGGTATTGAGCGCCGCAGCCTCCTCGTAGCTAAGCGGCGGCACCAACCGCGTCTTGGTCCGTCCTGGCGCCGAGGCCTTGGCCATAACAGCAATGCCGCAAGTCACTAATGCCTTGGCTGTCTTCGCGGTCGTTATCGCGCCGACATCGCCGAGATGGATTTTTGCGCCCGCGGAAGCGCGTTCAATTGTTACGCATTTGCCGTCCAAAGCATCCGCATCGTCCATGCGATGCCACCCCCAATAGCCGGCTCAAATCAAGTCTCGTGCGACGCAACTGCGTAACAGTTTTTGCCAAAGCGGCCTAACTCGCCAATCAAATCCGGCTCACTGCCTACAAGTCGGCAAACACCAAAAAGTTATGGACTTCACCAAGTCGTGATCGCCGCGCCGGCGGTATTGGCACGATCAGCGCCGAGAGAGCGCGACTTTGATCGTCGCATCGTCGGGCAGGGCCTCTGCTCCGGCGTCGTGCCAAGTCGGCGCCGTCGCATATTCGCCGCGTGGCATGTCAAGCGACGCCAGTTCGCGGCCTTGGATTCCCACGACTTCAATCGGAACGGCAACGGGGCGCGCGCCCCAGCCGAGGAAGCCGCCGTAGGAAACGATCAATTCGATCCGATCTTCCTTCGTGCGCACAACTTGGCGGACGTGGCCGAGCGTGCGCGCGCTGTCGTCGAGCACCGGCAGGCCGATGAGGTCGCCGACGCGCACCGGCTGCGGAAAGCGCCGCAGCATGCGCTCATTCATCGGCATCGGCTTTTTGTCGTCTTCCATACCGGTCGGCGGTACCATGGCCTGTGCCACGACAAAGGCCGAATTCGCGATCAGCGGCGTCGCCGCGCCGGCCGGCGTCATAAGACCCAGTGCCAATGCGATCGCCACCAACCACACTTTCATTTCGCCTTCTCCCGATCAAAAAGGCCACGCGACTTTGTGAAGGGTTTTTATTTGCCAGGTTTTTTCTGCGCCCATAGTGTCATGTCGTCGCGCGCCCACGGACCAGTGTGAGGGAACATCCTTGATCTCGACGCTTCCGGTCAAATCACTTGCGCGTAAGGAGCATCGCCTTCATCCGCTGCCGCTGCGCATCATGCATTGGACCAATGCGGTCGCTATTTTCATCATGATCGGCAGCGGCTGGAAGATTTATGACGACGATGTGATTTTCGGCTGGCTGCATTTCCCCGATGCCCTGACTATCGGCAAGTGGGCGCAGCACGGGCTGCAGTGGCACTTCTTCGGCATGTGGATTTTCGTCCTCAACGGACTTGCCTACCTGAGCTACGGCATCGCCACCGGGCGTTTTCGGCAAAAGCTCTTTCCCATTTCATTACCTGAAATCCTGACGACAGTGGGCGACGCGCTGCGATTTCGCCTCCGTCACGACGATCTGACGCATTACAACGCCGTGCAGAAGATTCTCTATCTCGGCATCATCGTAATCGGCGTTCTCATTGTCATTTCCGGCTTGGCGTTGTGGAAGCCGGTGCAGTTTTCCGAGCTCGCTTCTTTGTTCGGGACCTTCCAGAACATCCGTCTCGCACACTTCCTGTGTATGGCTGCGATCGTCGGATTTTTGCTCGTCCACGTGGCGCTTGCCCTGCTCGTGCCGCAGAGCCTCGTCGCCATGGTCACCGGCGGCCCGGTCGTGCACGACGAGGCAATGAACGCGGCCGCGGCAAAAGCAACGCCTTCGCGGTGACCAGATGTCCATTCGGGCGCGCACGCCATCGATCTTTCGGCCGCAAAAAGGCAGCGACCAAAGTGTGCTCATCGAAAGCCGCGCACTTGTCGACACCATCAATCGCCGCAACGTGCTGCGCGGCGCGCTCAGTCTTGGCGCGTTGACCTTGTTGACCGGCTGCGACGTGACCGAAGAAGAACCGGTGCAGAAGGTCCTGCGCACGGTATCGGCATGGAACGATCGCGTTCAAGCGGCGCTGTTTCGGCCCGATCATTTGGCGCCGACGTTCAGCAAGGCCCAGGTGGTCAAGCCGCCGCGGTTCAACGCCTATTACGACATTGAGGATTTAAAGCCGGTCGACGGTGCGACCTGGAAGCTGGAATTGGTCGGCCGTATCGCCGACAAGCGGCCGTGGACCGCGCCGCAGATCTATGAGCTGCCCGAGGAAGAAATCATCATTCGCCATGTCTGTGTCGAAGGCTGGGACTACATCGGACAATGGTCTGGCCCGAACCTGAAAAGCTTCTTCGAGCGCGTTGGCGCTGATTTGACAGCAAAATATGTCTACTTCCATTGCGCCGACGACTATACCGAGAGCATCGATATGGCGACGGCGCTGCATCCGCAGACCATCCTCGCCACCAAATACGCCGACGCGACCATTACCGATCCGTTCGGCTATCCGCTGCGGCTGCGCACCTCGACCAAGCTCGGCTACAAGAATGCCAAATGGATCAGGGCGATCGAGGTCACCAACACATACACAGAAACGTTCTGGAGCAAGCAGGGCTTTAACTGGTTCGCCGGGATTTGACGGGGTTTCACTTCGCCCGCACGTAAATCCGCCAGCGGCCGTCGCGACTTTCCGCCAGCCGATAAGCGGGACTTGCGGCGAACGGGTCATGGTCCCAGGCCTTGTCTTGCGGCACCACCACCGCGACCTCGCAGCCGTATTTCGTCGCCATATCGCTCACGTCGTCCGTCGTGCCTTCGCCGGCGAACACGCGGATGAATTGGGTGTTGATCGCCTCGCGTCGTTCCGGTGCCAGCGGCGCGTAGGCGAGCGCCAGGTCGCGGCCGGCAAAGCACGATGAGCGGTTGGCGAGCAGCGCCCAAGAGATATTCACGGGCCAGGGCAACAGGTCTTCGAGGAACGCGGGATTGTTGGCGACGCGTGCGCTTGGTGCCGCATAGCGGCGCACTGCAGCCCATAGCTCAGGCGTTCGCGCGAACACATCGCCGTCCGGCGCCCGCTCGCCCGCGACGTTGTCGTGAAGCATTTTGGCGGTGTCCGGGAGGCTCAGCGCAAGGCCAGCCAAAGCAACGACGATAATCGCAATACGACCACCTCCTTTGAACAAGCCTGCCGCTCCCGCCGCCGCACCAACAATCAAAATCATCCCGGCTGGGATAATGGCGCGAAGCCCGAGATCATTGTTCTCACCGAGCGTAGAGACCAGGAGCCAGGATGCGACAAGACCTGCGCCGGCCAGGCAGGCGAAAATCGCGGCGGCGAGTTTTTCCGAGCGGGGCATGGCGCTTCGCAGCGCCAGGGTCAGCGCGATGACCCCGGCAAAAAACGTTGCCGGCAATTCGACCGGCAGGATGATCAGCCAATAACCGGGAATATCCATAAGGCGGCGCAGCGGATATGGAAACAGCTCGCCGAACACGGTGTAAGGAGAAACGACGATGGGGCTGCCGCCGCCGCGCGCGCGCACCGTGCCCAGTTGATCGAGGACGAAGGGCGCGACCAGGCAGGCAACGAGCAACGCGGCGACGGCCAATCCGCCGATGACGCGCAGGCGCAGCCGCGGATTTGTTGCAGCGAATAAGACCGGCGCGGCAATGAGACCGGCAACGGCCAACGTGACGCCGCCAACAAAGGTGGAACTTTCGAATCCGGCAACGATGAGCAGAGCCAGCGTCAAGATGAGCGCCGAGCTCTGTCGCTGCACATAGCGGGTGAGCAGGAGCATCGCGGTCACGACGCAGGATGCTGCCATCAGATGTTGCGGCACCCAGGTCGATTGAAACAGCCAGCCGGCCATTCCGATCGGCGGCCACAGCACTGGCATGAGATCGTCGGCGCGGAAAATCCAGTAGAGCGTCACCCACAGCGAGCCTGCCGCGGCAAATGCTAAAACCCAGATCGCGGCGGCGGATCGCTTCGCCAGCCAAGCCGCCAGCCCCATCATCAAGCTGAGGGAGGCGAAAGCGGTAAACCAAGTCAGGCCGATATCGGCTTCCCAGCCGCTTGCAGAAACGATCAGCGCGATCTCAGCAGCGCTGAAATGCCAGAGATAATAATAGGCGAGGCGACCCGGCGCGCCGAACTCGCCAAAGACCGGATTGACCGGCGGCAGGCCGAGCCGTGTCATCGCATCGATGATTGCGCTCTTGGCGTGATCGAAGATCGGCTCCGCAAGCTGTACAGCATCGCCGGAAAATTTTGGCAGGATGGCGGAGGTTGGCACGAGCGCGAGGATTGCCGCGGCGGCGAACGCCCATGGCGGAATGGTCAGCGCCGGTTCGGCCTCGCTCGCCGGCGCGCGCAACGAAAGCGAAAATCCAGCAATGAGAATGCAGAGTGCGCCAATGCCGACAACGGCGATCGGGGAAAATCCGATCCAGCGATAGACCGGCAGCATCACGGCAGAGTGTACCGCCCAGCCGATGACGGAACCCGTGCCGAGCGCGAGCACACGCGGAAGGACGTGCCGGGCCAGAGCATAGCCCAACAGAGTCCAGAACGCGGTCGCGATCAGCGCACAGAAGACGGCGTTGACAGGCGACGCCATGGCAATTCCGAGCCCGAGCCTGTTAGGTCTTTAGGTTGATGCGAATGTTATTGCGTCGCGGCGGCGGCAGGCGGGTTAGCACCGGCAGTAGCCAGTACCACCACCTTCGTGCCGATCGGCGTGCGGTTATAAAGGTCGATGACGTCTTCGTTAGTCAGGCGAATACAGCCTGAGGAGATGTTGTGACCGATCGTCGTAGGATCATTGGTGCCGTGAAGCCGGTACAAAGTATCCTTGTTGCCCTGCCAGAGGTACATGGCGCGGGCGCCGATCGGGTTATCGGGGCCGCCCTTCATTCCGATGCCGCTTTGCAGTTGGACCATGTGCTCCCTGAGCTCGGGTTTCCGCGCCAGCATTTCGGGCGGCGGATACCAGTCCGGCCATTCTTGTTTGGTGTGAATCGTGGCGACGCCTGACCAGCCAAATCCTTCGGCGCCGACCCCGACGCCATAGCGAATGGCTTGGCTGTTGCCCTGCACCAGATAGAGGAAATGGCTTCCTGGATCGACCACGATCGTGCCTGCGGGCTCGGGTGAAGGGTAGGTCACGATCTTGCGCGCAAAGGCCGGATCGGCCTGCAAGGTCGGCTGCGGCGCTGCAGTGCAGCCAAACAGAACGGCCACAACGCCGCTTGCGAACACTCGGCAAGTAGGGGACGGCGGCCCTGCATCGGCAGAGCAGACGATGTTCCAGCGATCCGTTCCATCCGCTTCATCACCCTAGCTAACCCAGGCCGCTTAAGCCCGGCAATGCCCAAAAGGAGAGTGTTGGAGCGTCAGGACCCCTCTGACGCTCGGGCCAGAGCCGCCTATGCCACGGCGTGAAGAAGGACACGCCGAAGAGACCGCCGCCACCATCGACAACGAGGTCCGCGCCATTGTGCAGTCGGCGATGGAGCGCGCGCTAGGCATCCTGCGCGAGAGGCGCGATGTGCTGGAGGGCAGCGCCCGCAAGCTTCTCGAAAAAGAGACGCTCGATGAGAAGGATTTGGCGGAGTTGATCGGTCCTCCCAACGGACCGCCGCTGCGGGTGGCGGCGGAATAAAGTTCAAAGGCCGGTGGCTGACGGCCCTTCTCGAAGCTGCGTCGCAGGATTATCCTTCAGCTTCGTGGATGTCGGCGCCTAGCGCCGTCGCTCTCAAGGGAGGCGCGGTTGTGAATCGATCACGCATCATGCTGCTGACGGCCGTGACCTTCGTCGGTGGCGTCGACGCCGCTCAGGCAGGCCCCTGCACCACGCAGATTGCGGAAGTCGAGCGGTACCTCTCGCGCCTTACTCCGGGACATGCGAGCGGGCCGACTGCGCCACAATCCATCGGCGCGCAGCTTCATCATCAGCCGACGCCCGGCTCCGTGCAGGGCGCCGAAAATAAGGCGCGCGAAATGGCGGAGGCAGCACTCGAGCGCGCGCGAAAAGCCGACGCCGACGGTAACGCCGACGCCTGCCAGAAGGCGCTTGCAGAGGCCAAAGAGGTCTATGGGCTGGAGTGACGAAGCGGCTAATACGCTTCTTCGTCGTAGATAGGATCGACCGAGCCCGCCCACGGTCCGTGGAATTTCTCCAAAAGCTCCTGCGCCGGCGTGGTGCCGCGTGCGAGACGGTCTTCCAGGACATCGAGGTAACGGGTTTCGTCGCGGCCGCCGATGTCGAAGCGCTTGCGCCGCGCCAAGCCGGCGCGCGCGAGCGCGAGCGCATCGGTCGCAACCGCGAATACGGAGCGACCGTGAACCGAGGCGGCGAGGCCTTCGCGCGGCACGGTGTCGCGAAGCTTCTGCCGCTCCTCGGCGGTCCATGGCTTGACCAGTTCCCACGCGGCATCGAGGCTGGCATCATCATAGAGAATGCCGACCCAGAACGCCGGGAGCGCCAGCAAGTTCGGCAGCGAGCCGGAGTCGGCGCCGCGCATTTCCAGATAGCGCTTGAGCCGCACCTCCGGAAATATCGTGCTGATGTGGTTCGACCAATCGGAAATCGTGGCCTGAGCACCGGGCATGCCGGCGAGCTTGCCCGCCATCAGATCGCGGAACGATTGGCCGGCGACGTCGACATAGTCGTCGCCGTGTTTGACGAAATACATCGGCACGTCGAGCGCGTAGTCGACCCATCGCTCGAAGCCCATCCCCTTCTCGAACACCCACGGCAACATGCCGGTGCGATCCTTGTCCGTGTCGCGCCAGATTTCCGCGCGATAGGAGAGAAAGCCGTTGGGCTGGCCTTCGGTGAACGGCGAGTTGGCAAACAGAGCCGTTGCCACCGGCTGCAGCGCGATCGACACGCGCAGCTTCTTGACCATGTCGGCTTCCGAGGAGAAATCCAGATTGGTCTGCACCGTGCAGGTGCGATACATCATGTCGAGGCCGAGCTTGCCGACCTTCGGCATGTAGGCGGTCATGATCTTGTAGCGGCCTTTCGGCATTTTCGGCATTTCGGCGCGCGTCCAGCTTGGCGTCATGCCGATGCCGAGAAAGCCGATGTGCAGCGGCTGGGCCACCTCGCGCACCTGCGCGAGGTGCGCCATCAGTTCGCGCGAGGTCTGGTGGACGGTTTCGACCTGGGCGCCGGATAGCTCGAACTGGCCGCCCGGCTCGAGCGTGATGGCGCCGCCGCCGGTCACGTCGAACAGCCCGATGACGTTTCCCCCTTCTGTAATCGGCTGCCAGCCGAGCAGGTGCTCCATGCCTTCGAGCAGGGCGCGAATGCCACGTCGTCCCTCGTAGGGCACGGGATGGTGTCCTTCGAGGGTGAAGGCGAATTTTTCGTGCTCGGTGCCGATGCGGAATTGCGACTTCGGCTTGATGCCCTGCGCGATCCACTCGACGAGCTCGTCACGCCGCTCGATCGGCGTCAGATCGACTTGATCGCGGGCCATGGGGCTCCCGAAAGCAATGGGTCGGTACTTGAAAGTATTGCTTCGCGCCGACCGCCGTTAGGCGGCCTTTCGCTTTTCCGGCGGAAAGCGGTGATAAAAGGTATCGCCCGTCATTGCCATGTCGCGCAGCAGCTTCGACGGTTTGAAGCGGTCGCCATAGCGCTTCGCCAGCCCTTTGCACAGATCGACAAAGGCTTCGGTGCCCATGCCGTCGATGTAGGAGATGGTGCCACCGGTAAACGGCGCGTAGCCGAAGCCAAGGATCGAGCCGACATCCGCTTCGCGCACGTCGGTGACCACGCCTTCTTCGATGCAGCGGGCGGATTCAAGCGCCTGAATCGCCAGCAGCCGGCGTTTGAGCTCCTCGACGTCTATGGTGTCGGGATCGAGCTTGGTCGGCTGCAGGTCGGCGAGACCGGGCCACAGTCGTTTCGGCGCATTCTGCGGATAGTCGTAAAAGCCCTTGCCATTCTTGCGGCCGTAGCGGCCGCGTTTCTCGACTATGTCTTCGAGCAATGCTTTTTGCCGCGCATCGATCGCCTTTTCGCCGAGATCGGCCTCGGTCGCTTTCAGGATCTTCCAGGCTAGATCGACGGCGACTTCGTCATTGAGCGAAAGCGGCCCCACCGGCATGCCGGCCATGCGTCCGACGTTCTCGATCATCGCCGCCGGTACGCCTTCGGCCAGCATCAGATGGCCCTCGCGGATATAGGTGCCGACTACGCGCGACGTATAGAAGCCGCGCGAATCGTTGACCACAATCGGGGTCTTGCGGATGGCGCGCACATAATCCAGCGCCATGGCGAGCGCCGCATCGCCGGTCTTTTTGCCCAGGATGATCTCGACCAGCATCATTCGCTCGACCGGCGAGAAGAAGTGGATACCGACGAAGCGCGCCCGGTCCTTGAACGTTTGCGCGAGCGAGGTGATCGGCAGAGTGGAGGTGTTGGAACCGAAGATGGTTTCGCGTCCGATCACGGCCTGTGCCTTGGCGATCACCTCTTCCTTGATCTTGCGGTCCTCAAACACCGCTTCAATGACGAGATCGCAATCTGTCAGCGCGGCATAGTCGGGCGTCGCCGTGATGTGCGCCAGCAACGCCTCGCGGTCGGCGGAGGTGGCGCGGCCGCGGTTGACCTGATCGGTGATCAGCTTTTGCGAATGCGCCTTGCCTTTGTCTGCCGTTTCCTGATCGCGGTCGATGAGCACGACGTCGATGCCGGCCTGCGCGCTGACATAGGCGATGCCGGCGCCCATGAAGCCGGCGCCGAGCACGCCGATCTTCTTCACCGGCTTGGCCGGCACTTCGGAAGGGCGGCGCGCGCCCTTGTTGAGTTCCTGCATGGAGACGAACAGGGACCGGATCATCGCGGCGGCTTCCGGCGAGCGCAAAATCTTGGCAAACCATCGCGATTCTACACGCAGCGCCTGGTCCATCGGTAGCTGCAGGCCCTCATAGACCACCTGCATGATGGCGCGCGCGGCCGGATAATTGTCGTAGGTTTCGCGCCGGTAGAGCGCGTTGGCCGGCGGGAATACCATCATGCCGCCCTTCGAATAGACGGCGCCGCCCGGCAGCTTGAAGCCTTCCTTGTCCCAGGGCGCCGTGGCCGCGCCTCCGGATTTGATCCAATCCTTGGCCGTGCGCACGAGGTCGCCTGGCGGCACCACCGCGTCGACGAGCTTCATCGCCTTGGCGCGATTAAGACGAAGCTGGTCGCCCTTGAGCAAAAATTGCAGCGCATCGGCCGGCTGCAGCATGCGCGCGATACGCTGCGTGCCGCCGCCACCGGGGAACAGGCCGACTTTGATTTCGGGAAGCCCGAGCCGCGTCTTGTCGTTCTCGGAAGCGACGCGGTGATGGCAGGCGAGCGCCAGCTCGAAGCCGCCGCCCATGGCGGTGCCGTTGAGCGCCGCGACCCACGGTTTGCCGCATGTTTCCATGCGGCGGGCGATTTGCGACAACTTGCGGCCCTCCTCGAACAGACGCTTGTTCGCCGCTTCCTCGCCTTGCGACTTCATCAGTTCGGTGAAAGCGCGGCTTTGCGTCTCCAGCATGGAGAGATCGGCGCCGGCACAGAAGGCGTCCTTGCCCGAGGTCAGCACCGCCCCCTTGATCGCGGCGTCGGTCGCCACACGCTCGACGATCGCCGTGAGCTCTTCCATCACCTTCGCATCGATGACGTTCATCGATCGCCCGGGCATGTTCCAGGTGACAAGTGCGACGCCGTCGGCGTCGATGTCGAAAGTGAAATTCTGATACGTCATACTCATCTCCCGTCGCATCTCTTCGCCTCGCCCCAGCGGGAGAGGGAGAATCACTTCGAATAGGGCCTGCCGTCCTTGTGAGTGTAGCGGGCGCCATTCTCGTCGCGGATTACCAGCAAATCGACATCGGGGTATTCCGCGCGCTCATGCTGCGAGCGCGTGCCGATTTCCAGATAGACCGCGTCACGCTCCGATTTGTTGACCAGATGATGCCCATTGCGGACATTGGCTTTGAAGCCCGCAGCGTCGCCGGGCCGAAGCAGGGTCTCGCCGTCGTCCTCGATCAGCACCACTTCGCCCTCAAGGACATACACGAGCTCGTCTTCCTTCTGATGCCAGTGCCGCAGCGCCGAGGCGGCGCCCGGCTTGAGTGTCGTCAGGTTGACGCCGAACTGATCAAGGCCTGCGGCATTGCCAAGCCGCTTGCGCGAACGGCCGACGACCACGCGGTTGAACGGCTCCGGATAGTTCGAGCGGCTGTCCACCGGGAGCTTGGCGATGTCGATCTTGGGCATGGAAGTCGCGGCGCAATTATACCCGCTCGATGATCGTGGCGGTTCCCATGCCGGCGCCGATGCAGAGGGTGACCAGCGCGGTCGATAGATTGCGCCGCTCAAGTTCGTCGAGCACGGTGCCGAGGATCATGGCGCCGGTGGCGCCGAGCGGATGGCCCATGGCGATGGCGCCGCCGTTAACGTTGATCTTGTTGGGATCGATGTCGAAGGCCTGCATATAGCGCAGCACGACCGAAGCAAACGCCTCGTTGAGCTCGAACAGGTCGATATCGGCGAGCGACATACCCGACCTTTTCAGCACCTTCTTCGTAACGTCGACCGGACCGGTCAGCATAATCGCCGGCTCGGAGCCGATATTGGCAAAGGCGCGCACCCGCGCGCGCGGCTTCAGTCCGGCCTTTTTTCCCGCCTTGGCGTTGCCGAGGAGAACTGCTGCCGCACCGTCAACGATGCCTGAGGAATTACCGGCGTGATGGACGTGATTGACGAACTCGACTTCTGGGTGCTTCTGAATGGCGACGGAATCGAAGCCGCCCATTTCGCCCATCTGCACGAATGAGGGTTTGAGCGATCCCAGCGACTGCATGGTGGTGTCGGGCCGCATGTGCTCGTCTTTGTCGAGGATGGTTAGGCCGTTCACGTCCTTTATGGTCATGACTGAATGGCTGAAGCGGCCCTCGTTCCATGCTGTGGCGGCGCGCTTCTGGCTCTCGACGGCATAGGCGTCGACGTCGTCGCGTGAGAATCCGTATTTGGTCGCGATGAGGTCGGCGGAAATCCCTTGCGGCACGAAGTAATGCGCGACCGCTATGGTCGGATCGACCGCCCAAGCGCCGCCGGATGCGCCGATGCCGACGCGGCTCATCGAACTCCACGCCGCCACCGATTGCCATGTCCTGCTGTCCCGACATGATCTGCGCGGCGGCGAAGTTGACTGCATCGAGACCGGAGGCGCAGAAGCGGTTGATCTGCACGCCCGGTACGCCATCGCCGTAGCCGGCCACCAGCGCCGCGGTGCGAGCGATATCGGCGCCGGCTTCGCCCACCGGATCGACGACGCCCATGACCACGTCGTCGACCAAAGTGGGATCAAGCGCGTTGCGGTCCTTGATGGCGCCGAGCGCCTGGCTGGCGAGATTGAGTGCGGTCACTTCATGAAGCGAGCCATCTGCCTTGCCGCGACCGCGAGGTGTGCGCACGTGATCATAAATGAAGGCGTCGGGCATTGGCGTCTCCTCACCTTGATGACCCTCACCCGTTGCAGGCGAAGGCGGCCGCGCGGCCATGCCGCAAAGCCGCGATTGCTGGTCCGTTGGACCGGACCCCTCATATAGTCCAAGTTCCGCGGAATTGCAGCGGGTGGCTAGAACGCCTCCGCCGGCAACGCCATCGTCGAGGCGGCGCCGGCTTTTATGCGCGCAAGATGGGTCGTCGAGGCTGGCAATAGTCGTTCGGCGAAAAAGCGGCCGGTGACCAGCTTCGCCGCCATGCGTTCGGCGGCGCCGTTGCCGCTTGCCGCGGCCTTTTGTTTCGCCGCTTCGGCGATCAGGCACCACATGTAGCCAAGCGCGACCAGACCGAAGAGATGCATGTAATCGGTGGAGCCGGCGCCGGCATTGTCGGGGTTGCCGAGCGCGTTCTGCATGAACCACATCGTCGCTTGCTGCAGATCGCCGAGGGCTTGACCCAGCGGCTTGATGTAGGGCGCGAGCTCTGCGTCGGCGCCATGGTCCTTGATGTAGGCGGACACCTCGGCGAAAAACGCCTGCAACGCACGACCGCCGTCGCGCGGCAACTTGCGTCCGACAAGGTCGAGCGCCTGAATGCCGTTGGCGCCCTCGTAGATCATGGCGATGCGCGCATCGCGCACGAACTGCTCCATGCCGTGCTCGGCGATATAGCCGTGGCCACCGAAAACCTGCTGCGCCATCACCGTGTTGGCGAAGCCTTGATCGGTGAGCACGCCTTTAATCACTGGAGTCATCAGGCCCATATGATCGTCGGCGGCCTGTCGCTCCTTGGCATCGCCGGAGCGATGGGCCACGTCGCTCCTGAGCGCAGTCCATAACACCAGCGCGCGCGCGGCTTCGTTGAACGCGCGCATGGTCATCAGCATGCGACGCACGTCCGGATGCACGATGATCGGGTCGGCGGGCTTGTCTTTGAACTTCGGCCCGGTCAGGGCGCGGCCGGCAAGCCGTTCCCGGGCATAGATGGCCGCGTTCTGGTAGGCGACCTCGGACATTGCTAGCCCCTGCACGCCGACGCCGAGCCGGGCCTCGTTCATCATCACGAACATCGCGTTCAGGCCGCGGTTCGGCTCAGCCACAAGCCAACCGGTCGCATCGTCGTAGTTCATGACGCAGGTGGAATTAGCGTGGATGCCCATCTTTTCTTCGATCGAGCCGCAGGAGACCCCATTGCGTGCGCCGATGGCGCCGTCCTTGGTCGGCAGGTATTTGGGGACGACGAACAGCGAAATACCTTTGACACCCTCCGGCGCGCCTTCGATCCGGGCGAGCACGAGATGAATGATGTTCTCCGCGAGATCATGCTCTCCGGCGGAGATGAAAATCTTCGTGCCGGTGATCTTGTAGCTGCCGTCCGGTTGCGGAACCGCCCGGGCGCGAGTCAGCCCGAGATCGGTCCCACATTGCGGCTCGGTGAGATTCATCGTGCCGGTCCACTGGCCGCTGATGAGTTTGGGGAGATAAAGAGCCTTCTGCTCGGGTGAGCCGTGGACGATGAGCGCCGCCGCCGCGCCTTGCGTGAGCCCCGGATACATGGCGAAAGCCATGTTCGCCGAGATGAGGAACTCGCCGACAGCTTGCGACAGCACGCGCGGTAGACCCTGACCGCCGAATTCGGCCGGCGCCGAGGCGCCGATCCAGCCACCTTCGGTGAGCCGCTTATAGGCGTCTTTGAATCCCGTCGGTGTGGTGACTGAGCCGTCGTCGTGGCGCCGGCAGCCTTCCTTGTCGCCGACGCGGTTGAGCGGTGTGAGTACGTCCTCGCAGAACTTTGCGGCCTCGGCGAGCACCGCTTCGACCAGATCCGGCGTGGCATCGGCAAAGCCGGGCAGGTTGTTGTAGCGATCGATGTGGAACACGTCGCTCAACAGGAACATCACGTCATCAACTGGAGCCTTATAAGTCGGCATGATGTTGCCCTCCCCAACGCACCGTCCGTCGCCGGTTCAACCGAGAGGTAATAACGTGGCCAATTTGCGTCAACGATAAGACAGTCGAGGGGGGTCTTCGCTGTCCTGTACATGGGAAGGCGATAACCGGAGAGCCGCAAGTGAACGAAGGGTGACCGGTCGCGGGCTTTTTTAACGGCTTTTTTACCCTAATCCTGAACATTCGATCCCGAGGACTGAGAACCGCGCCCTCCCGCGTCGTCTGTTCTGAGCAATGGCTCGCAACAGGGGGCACATTCTGCTCCTCACGATGTGGCCTTGGACGCGAGAATGAAATCGGGCGGTCCGTGGAATCTGAGAGGTCTTCATCCGGAAGCCCGCGCGGCAGCGCGTGAAGCCGCGCGCCAATCCGGGATGTCGGTCGGGGAATGGCTCAATACAGTCATCCAACCGATCTATGAAGACGATGAGCAGTGGTGGCCGGCCGATTTCGATCGCGAGCCGGAGGATCAACCTCGGCCGCGATTCCATTACGACGACCGAGAGCGTGTCCGTCACCGTGTGGCCAACTGGCGCCAGCCGGAACGCGAGCCCGATGATCAACGGCGGCCGCATTTCCAGGGTGACGATTGGGAGCGCAACCGTCGCCCCGGCCCCAATTTGCACCGGGACCGCGAGCCTGACGATCAGAGGCGCCGGAACTTCAACGACGATCGGGAGCGTCACCGTCACCGCAATGCCAATCGGAGCCGTCGCGATCGCGAAGGAGAGGCGGGCCGGCGCGATCGCGACGCGGAGGCGGAATGGCGCCGGAGTTTTCGCGAGGACGATCACGAGCGTGGCCGATCGCCTACCGCGCAGGAGCGCCGTCACAGTCGTGAGCCGGATGATCAATTTCGCCCGGTCTTGCGTGAGGACAATCGGCAGCACGACAGGTACGCTGAGGCCAATCGGCGCCGCCGCGATCGCAAGGACAATCAGCCGTCGGTCCCACCTGAAGGCCGCCCCTATCGCGAATATCGCCATCGCCAGGCTGATGCTCATAGCCCGGAGCCCGAACGCCAGGGTCGTCCGCCCCGCGAAACAGAACGTGATGACGAACGCGCTGCCGGCGAACCGTTTGAAGACAATCGCGATGCTTCGATCGACCGCGCGATAGCCGAGATTGAAGCACGGCAGCGCGCGCTCGACAGCGAAACAATAGCTGCGGTCGCCGCTCGGCAACAAACGCTCGATGCGGATGTTCCGGCTGATATAAAAGCGCAGCCGAGGGCGGCTGGCGGTAATGCCGCAGCCGAGATCAAGGTGCAGCCCCTTGCGCCTGCTGGCGATGTTGCAGCCGAGATCAAGGCGCGGCAGCGCGCGCTTGAGGAAGGCGTCAAGGCCGAGATTAAGCCGCAGCCGCGCTCGCTCGACGGCGACATCGCGGCCGAAATCACGGCGCCGCCGGGCGCGCTCGACCGCGAGGCTCCGCCGGAACGCTCGTTCGGCGACCGGGAGCCACTGCCGCTTTCGTCCCGTCCGCAGGAAAGTCAGCCGCCGCCGAAGGAGAGCCCGCGTTCCGGGGATGCGCCGCTCGACCTCAGCAGCCTCGAGCAGCAACTGCGCGAGATCACGACACGGATCGAAGCGTTGCGACCGACGGGTGACCTTGAGACGGCGATCAATGGGCTTCGCGTCGATGTCGCAGAAATCGGGCGTTCGTTGACGGAAGCACTGCCCCGGCGCGCGTTGGAGTCACTTGAGATCGAGGTCAAGGCGCTCGGCCAGCGCATCGATCATAGCCGCCAATCCGGCGTCGATTCGACGGCGCTCGCCGGCGTCGAGCGTGGCTTAGCGGAAGTGCGCGAGGCCCTGCGCGGACTGACGCCGGCCGAAAGCCTGGTCGGCTTCCAGGAGGCGGTCAGGGCGTTGGACAAGAAAGTCGACGCGATCGTCGCAAAGGATGATCCGGCCGCGCTGCAACAGCTGGAAACGGCGATCGGCGCCTTGCGCGGTATCGTCTCTCACGTCGCCTCCAATGATACGTTGACGAAGGTCGCCGAGGACGTACGCGCGCTCGCCGCCAAGGTTGATGGCCTCGCCAGCAGTGCGGCGAGCCTGCCAACCCTTTCGGCGCTCGAGAATCGTATCGACACCCTGGCAGCCGCGCTCAGTGCCTCCGCCGAAGCCGGCCACGCGGTGCCTCGGGAGCTCGAGCGGCTTTTGTCAGGATTGATCGAAAAGCTCGAGTGGGTGCAGCTCACGCACACTGATCACACGGCGCTCGCGCATCTCGAAGACCGCATCGCGACTTTGGTCAAGCGGCTCGATGCTTCCGACGCGCGTCTCGGCCTGCTGGAGGGCGTCGAGCGCGGACTCGCCGATCTTCTCGTATACATCGAGCAACTGCCTAAAAGCGGCGGTGAGCAAGCTCCGCTCAACAAGCCGGCGGCCGCCGTCGGTGCGATCGAGCATGACGTCGCCGAAATCAAGCAAACGGACCGCCGCACGCAAGAGTTCGCTTGAGGCCGTACAGGGCACTGTCGAGCACGTCGTCGATCGCCTGGCCATGATCGAAAGCGATATGCGCGTCGATAGGGCGAAACCGGCGCCTGCCGAACCATTGCCGGTGAAAGCGCCGAAACCCACGCTGGCGTCACCGCCAGCACCGTCCCTTGAACCGCCTCCGATCCCTGAGGAGTCTGCTAGCCCGGTCGCACCGCTGACGGCGACGGGGCCCGAGCCGGCGACGCAGCGGTCGGTCATGGCGAGAACGCCAATCGATCCCAACTTGCCGCCCGATCATCCACTGGAGCCCGGCTCCGCCGCAGGCCGCTCCCGCCAGCCGCCGTCGGCTGCCGATCGGATTGCTGCGTCCGAAGCGGTGCTCGGCTCGAAGCCTCCGGTCATTCCGGATCCGGGCGGCGGCAAGCCTGATTTCATCGCCGCCGCCCGCCGCGCTGCACAGGCAGCAGCCTCGGCGGCGCCGCAAGTCAAATCGAGCGCAGGGGCCGGAAACGCTGCGCCGGCAAAGACACTGACCGAGCGCTTGCGCATGCTCGTTGTCGCCGCCGCTGTTGTCGTCATCGTCGTCGGCGGGTTTCATATTGTTTCTCGGCTGTTTGAGGATGGCGCCGGCGCGCCACCGCGAGTCCAAACGGAGCGTCCACGCGCGCAACCGGAACCGCCGCAGGCGCAGCCCGAGTCGCTGCGTGCGCAACCAGAAACGCCGCACGAACAAACAATACCACCGCACGTGCAAGCTGAGCCGCGGGTGCAGACCGAAGTGCTGTCGCCGCCAATCCCCGCGCAGCCCGCGGCAACCCCGTCCGCAATCATTCCGGTACCGCCTCCTGGCGCCGATTCCGCGCAGAAACCCGGCGCGCCGCTGCCAAGTGCGACACCGGGCCCCGCAACGGGTACCGGGCCTGAACAGCAGTCGCGGCGAAGGGACACTACCCGGCCCTCCGCGACGTCTCCTGGCGCGCCCGCTGCCGGAGCCGACACGTCGGCGAACGCTCCGGGCCATGGCTTGCCTGGTTTGCCGACGGATATCACCGGCGCACTCGGCTCTTCGCTCCCGCGCGATCCGGCTGTCGCGCCACCATCGACGTCGGGCGACAAGCTGCCGGTCGCCATCGGCGCACCGGCGTTGCGCGCGGCAGCACTCGCGGGCGATCCATCGGCGGCTTACGAGGTAGCGGTCCGTTTCGCTGAGGGTCGTGGCGTTCCGGCGAACAATGACGAGGCCGCACGCTGGTTTGAACGCGCGGCCAAGAAAGGGCTCGCGCCCGCGCAGTTCCGGCTTGGCGCGCTTTACGAAAAAGGCATCGGCGTGAAGAAAGACCTTGCCGCGGCGCGCGACCTCTACCGCGCCGCCGCCGATAAGGGTCACGGCAAAGCCATGCACAATCTCGCGGTCCTGTATGCAGAGGGCATCAATGGAGCTGCGGACTATCGCAGCGCCGCTGGATGGTTCCACAAGGCCGCCGAGCGAGGCATCACCGACAGTCAATACAATCTCGCGCGTTCTCTACGCGCGCGGCGTCGGCGTGGAGCAGAACTTCGAGGAGGCCTACAAGTGGTTCTCCCTCGCGGCGCAAGCAAGGCGACAGGGACGCGGCCCAGAAACGCGACGAAGTGGCCAGCCATCTCGACGAAGAGGCGCTCACGGCCGCGCGGCTTGCGGTGCAAACGTTTAGCCCCCTGCCCCAGCCGCCAGAGGCCATCACGGTGAAGGGGGCCTGGGACTCTCCGGCGACAGGCACGCCGCCGCCCAAGACCAAGCCGCGGTCCGCGAAGGCCGCCGCGCCTGATACGGCCAAGGTCAACTGAGTGTTTGATCCGTCATTCTGAGGCGGTTGCCATCGGGGCCAGCCCGAAGTGGCCGGCCCAATGAGGGTCCTCGAAGATAAAAGCGGACGGACCGTCGCTCGCCGCGACAGATCGGGGCCGCGCCTCATGGTGCGCCCCTCTTAGTGACCTAATTTAACTAGACCGATCAAATCTGCGCGCCGGTTGCCGATGGACGGTATGCCCCGCGGCATCGCGCGAGTAGAACGGTGCCAAACGCTTATCCCGCGCCGGGCAGCTCATCCGTGCAAATCTTCCTCCCGATCGCTGACATTCCCGTCAACGTCTTCCTCGTGCTGGCGATGGGCTTTGCGATCGGGTTCATCTCGGGGATGTTTGGAGTCGGCGGCGGGTTCCTGATGACGCCGCTCTTGATCTTCATCGGGGTGCAGCCGGCCGTGGCGGTGGCGAGCGTAACCACGCATGTCGCGGCCTCTTCGTTCTCCGGCGCGCTGGCTTATTGGCGGCGTCATGCCATCGATGTGACGCTGGCGCTCACGCTTCTAGCAGGAGGCATCGTCGGCAGCGCCGGCGGCGTCGCGCTGTTCACCTGGCTGCGCGCGCTCGATCAGCTCGACCTTGTCATCGGCCTGTCCTACGTGACACTGCTCAGCGTCGTCGGCGCATTGCTGGTTGCCGAAAGTGCGCGCGCGATCATCCGCAGCCATCAAGGCAAGCCGGCCGAGTTGCGCCGGCCCGGCAGCCATATGTGGATCCATGGCCTGCCGCTCAAACTGCGCTTCAAACGCTCGAAGATCTATGTCTCAGCGATCCCGGTCCTGGTGATCGGCTTCATTATCGGCTTCATCGGCGCGATCATGGGCATCGGCGGAGGCTTCTTGCTGGTGCCGATGCTGATCTATCTGCTGCGCGTGCCGACGGCGACAGTCATTGGCACCTCGATGGTGCTCACCTTCCTCACCATGGTCGTGGCGACCGTGCTGCATGCGGCGACCAATCACCTGGTCGATGCCGTGCTCGCGCTTATCCTGATGATTGGGGGCGTGATCGGTGCGCAGTTCGGCGCGCATGCCGGCCAGCGCATCCGCGGCGAATGGCTGCGCCTCTTCCTCGGTCTGCTGGTGCTTTCGGTCGGCCTGCGCTTCGCCTTTCAGCTCGTGCTGCGACCGGAGGACATCTACTCGATCCGCGTCATCGAGGGTGCGCCATGAGATGCGCGCTTCGCAGCGGCGCTCGCGCTGGCGAGCCTCGTCGTCCACGCCGGCCCGGCCGCCGCCGAGCGCCTCATTGCGTCGCTGACCAATCATCGGGTGATGATCACGTCCAATTACACCGGGGTGGAATTGGTGCTGTTCGGTGCCGTCGAGCGCGACACCGCCACGGCGCGGGGCGGGCCCTACGACATTGTCGCTACCGTCACCGGGCCGCGGGAGCCGCTGCGCACGCGGCGCAAAGAGCGCGTGCTCGGCATCTGGGTGAACACCGATTCGCATACCTTTATCGACCCACCATCCTATCTCGCCGTTCTGGCGAGTCGTCCGCTCGACGCCATCACCAGCGCCGAGAACCAAAGACGGCTGCAGCTCGGGATTGCCAATACGCCGTTTCCCGAGCTGATCCACAATGATATCGGCGAGGTGAGCAACGATCCGTTCCGCAACGCACTCATCAGCCTGATGCGTGAACGCGGGCTCTACAGCGAGGAGCCGAACGCCGTGACCTTCCTCACGCCGACCCTGTTCCGTGCGGCCATCTCGCTGCCGGCGCAGGTCCCGATCGGCAGCTACAATGTCGACGTCAAGCTGTTCGCCGGCGGAAATCTCGTCGCCCACACGGATTCGGCATTCGAGATTGTCAAAGTCGGTTTCGAGCAGTTCGTGGTTACCGCGGCGCGCGACCACGGTCTCGCTTACGGGCTCGCGACCGCCATGATGGCGCTCCTGACCGGCTGGATGGCGAGCGTGGTGTTTCGAAGGGACTAAGCTTCAATCCGGCAAGCAACGCTCGGCCGCTATGGCGTGGAGCCGGCGCTCGCCGAGCATGTGCGCGGTGAAGGCGAGCGTGCCGAATAGATTTAAGATCGCGTGGTCGCGCACGTTAAGGCCGCCGGCATAGGCGCCGAAGGCGGGCATGACGAGGCGACGGCCGTCACCAGCGAAGCAGCGACGACGCACGCCCCGCCCGCGCATAGAGACACACGCCAGCGGATGCAGATGGCCGGCGATTTCGCCGTTGCATGAATCGGTTGACGGCTCATGACGAAACGACAACGGCCCGAGCGCCAACACATCGGCGAAATCGCCGCCGATGCCGCCCGGAAGTTCGGGGTCGTGATTGCCGGCGATCCAAATCCAGTCGCGCCCGCGCTGGAGCGTCTTGAGAACGGCGCGGTCGGCGCCAGCCATGCGCAAAGGCCCATCGCCGTCGTGGAAGCTGTCGCCTAACGCGATTACCAAACGCGGTGCGTAGTACTCGATGAGGCGCGCCAGCCGCGCCAAGGTTGACGCCGTATCGTAAGGCGGCAGCAGCACGCCGCGCCTGGCGAAGGCCGAGCCCTTTTCCAGATGCAGATCGGCAACGACCAACAGCTTTTCGTCAGACCAATAAAGTGCGCCGGCGGGATCGGCGAGAAAAGTGAGACCGGCGAGACTGATCGGATGATCCACTCGCCCCCGTTCAAGCGGGCTCCCAGTCTCCATCGCCGTAGCGGGAATCTTCTTCTGGATTCCTGCTTGAGCGGGAATGAGCGGAAGAAGCACTGCCCCTCACTGCATCGCCTCCTTCACCAATTCGTCCGCTGCCTCGGCAAGGAGTGAATCGGTTGCTTCGCCGTAAACCGTCTCGCGCCCGATCTCCAGCATAACTGGTACAGCCAGCGGCGACACGTGGTCGAGCGCCTTATGGACGATTCGGCCCCGGATGCGCGAGAGCATATCGGCAAGACGGCGTACGTCGAGCAGGCCGCTCGCGGCATCGGCGCGGGCGGCGCGCAGCAGCACGTGGTCGGGCTGGTGGCTGCGCAGAACGTCATAAACGAGGTCGGTCGAGATGGTGACCTGCCGGCGGGACTTTTCCTCCCCCGGAAAGCGGCGCTCGATCAGGCCGGCGATAATCGCGCAATTGCGGAAGGTACGCTTCATCAGCGCCGATTCGGCAAGCCAGGCTTCGAGATCGTCGCCGAGCATATCTTCGTCGAAGAGCGCGTCGAGGGAGAGTTCGCCGCGCTCGACGCGCCGTGCCACATTGCCGAGGCCCCAGACCGCGAGCGCGTATTCGTTGGCGACGAAACCCATGGGGCGGAGCCCGGCGCGTTCGAGCCGCCGCGTCAGCAGCATCCCCAGCGTCTGATGCGCCAGCCGGCCTTCGAATGGATAGCAGATGAGATAATGCTTGTTGGCACGCGGAAACGTTTCCACGAGAAGCTCGCGGGCGCCGGGCATTTGCGAACGCCATTCCTGGATTTCGAGCCACTCGCGCACCTGCACCGGGAGCTCACGCCACTCTTGCGGATGGGCGATGATGCTGCGCACGCGCGCGGCGAGATAGGTCGAGAGCGGAAATTTTCCTCCCTCGTAGGCCGGCACCTTGGGGTCTTCGGCGGTCGAGCGCGAGACGTACACCTCGTCCTCGACCAAGGCCTCGTATTTGAGGATTTCGCCGGAGAACACGAAGGTGTCGCCCGGCACCATGGTTTCGACGAAATATTCCTCGACCTGGCCGAGGAGCCGGCCGCCGCGGGGAATGATTTTGGAGGCTCGCGAACGCACCAGCCGAACTTTCAACATATCGGCTTCGACGATGGTGCCGACATTGAGCCGGTAACGTTGCGCCACGCTGGGATTGGTGATGCGCCAGCGGCTGTCCTTGCCTTGGCGGATGCGGGCAAAGCGCTCGTAGGCTTTGAGCGCGTAGCCGCCGGTGGCGACGAAATCGACGACGACATCAAAATCCGCCCGCGTCAGATTAGCATAGGGGGCAGCCGTCGTCACCTCGGCATAAAGCTCATCGCCGAGGAACGGCTCGCCGCAGGCGCAACCGAGCACGTGCTGCGCCAGCACGTCGAGGGCGCCGATGCGCAACGGCGGTGTGTCCTGGGCGTTTTCGGCGATGGCGTCGAGCGCGGCGCGGCATTCAAGCACTTCGAAGCGGTTGGCCGGCACAAGCACGCCCTTTGAGGGCTCGTCCATGCGATGGTTGGCGCGGCCGATGCGCTGGACGATGCGGGAGGCGCCCTTCGGCGCGCCGACATTGATGACAAGATCGACGTCGCCCCAGTCGACGCCAAGATCGAGCGAGGAGGTGCAGACGACCGCACGCAGCCGGCCGGTGGCCATCGCGGTTTCGACCTTGCGCCGTTGCGCCACGTCGAGCGAGCCGTGATGCAGCGCGATGGCAAGATTGTCGTCGTTGATGTGCCAGAGCTGCTGGAAAATTCCCTCGGCCTGGCTGCGCGTGTTGACAAAGACGAGCGTAGTGCGATGCGCCTTGATGAGCTGATAGATTTCGTCGAGCGCATGGCGTGCCGAGTGCCCGGCCCACGGCAGCCGCTCGCGCGTATCGAGCATGGTGACGTGCGGCGCAGCGCCGCCATCAGCAAGGATGAGATCGGCGCGCCCCGAGCCAGCCACGGCGCTGCGTTGCGGCACCATGAAGCGCGCGAGGTCTTGCGGCTCCGCCACGGTCGCTGAAAGGCCGATGCTGGTGAGATCAGGAGCAAGCCGAAACAGCCGCGCCAGCCCAAGGGAAAGCAGATCGCCGCGCTTCGATGCCACCAGCGCGTGCAGCTCGTCGAGGATCACGCGCTTGAGCGAGCCGAACAGATAGGGCGCGTCGGCGGAGGCAAGCAGTAGCGCCAGCTGTTCGGGCGTCGTCAGCAAAATCTCTGGCGGATCGCGACGCTGGCGCTGGCGTTTCGATGTGGGCGTGTCGCCGGTGCGCGTCTCGATGCGGATCGGTAGCCGCATTTCAGTCACCGGCGCTTCCAGATTGCGGGCGATGTCGACGGCAAGCGCCTTCAGCGGCGAGATGTAGAGGGTGTGCAGTCCGCCTTCCCGGCGTACGTCGCGGCCAACGGAAATGAGTTTACTTTTTTCTTCTTCCGCGCTTGCGGTAAAAGTCGCTAGGCGACGCGAGGCGGGAGGTGACAGGTTGGCAGCACCGCTCAGCTCCACCAGGCTCGGCAGAAATCCGGCAAGCGTCTTCCCGCCACCGGTCGGCGCAATCAGCAGCACTGAGCGGCCGGCACGCGCTTTGGCCAGAAGATCGAGCTGATGGGCGCGCGGCGTCCAGCCGCGGCTGGCGAACCAGCGCACGAAATTATCCGGTAGGATCGCCGCACGCTCAATAACGGTCATCAGTCAGAAGTAGCGTTCGCCTGCGGCAAGGTCGAGGCCAGGGCAACAACTACAAGGCTATCGACCGGCACGCCCCTTTCGCTGCGCACGGCTGCCGGAGAGATAGACGCCGAAGTAAAGCCGGCGTCGGTCAGGACATGGCGCACATACGGCTCGCTGTGGGCGTAGCGCAGCGTCGGCAGAAGCTTTGCGCCGTCGCCGCTGTGGGTTTCCGCCGTGAAGGCGAACACGCCGCCCGGCGGGAGCACGTGCGCGACTGCGGTCACGATCGGCACTAGGTCATTCACGTAGACGAAAACATCGGCAGCAAGCACGAGATGATATCGCGCCGCATTGTCGGCCTCATCGATGAGAAACTTGGCGATGTCGGCGGTGATAAGACGATCGTAGAGACCTTTAGCCGCCGCTTGGGCGACCATGGCCGGTGACAGATCGACGCCAACGAGCCAATCGACGAACGGGCGAAAAGCGGCGCCGCCGAGCCCGGTGCCGCAGCCGAGATCCAGCATGGAACCAAAGTGGAGCCGGTTTCCCGCCGCTTGCACGACATTCTCGACGGCCTCAAGCAGAAGCGCCGGCCCGCGATAGACAAGGTGTTCGGTGAGGGCTGCGTCGTAGCGCGCCGCGTATTGGTCGAACAGCCGGCGCACATAGGCTTCGCCAATCGGCGGCGTGGCGTCGCCCAAGCTCAGCCGGGCGAGCTGGAGCCGGGCGCCATGATAATCTTCGGGGTCCAGTTGATGAGCCTTTTCGAACGCGGCAATAGTGCCGGCCTGGTCGCCGAGCCGGTCGCGGATGGCGCCGAGCGCGAACCACGCAGTCGCAAAAGCTGGCGCGAGCTCAAGCGCTTGCGCAAGGATCTCGGCGGCGCCGGGAAAATCGCCGCGCGCGGCGTGATCGAGAGCCCATTTGTAGCGCCGGTCGGCGATGAGATCGCCGGAGGATACGAACAGCGGGCCCGTGTCGGTCATGGTCTGCTCGCGCCGCGAAGGGAAATGATTATTTATGACTTTCGATGCGTGCTGAAGACATCCTGGCGCCGACGCCGGCCGGCGTGTGCTGCAAGCTCGGCGCCTTTCATATCGACCCGACGCGGCCGGTGGAGCGGGCATTGATTACGCACGCCCATTCCGACCATGCGCGCGCCGGTCATGGTGCCGTGCTGGCGACGCAGGAAACGCTTGATCTCATGCGGCTGCGCTATGGCGAGAATTTTGCCGGCACGACCCAGGCGATCGGCTACGGGGAAAGCATCAACCTCGGTGGCGCGAAGGTCACCTTCCATCCCGCCGGCCACGTGCTCGGCTCGGCGCAGATCGCCGTCGAGGCGAACGGCCTCTCCGTTGTCGCCTCTGGCGATTACAAAAATGTGCCCGACCCGACCTGCGCGCCCTTTGAACTCATTCCGTGCGATGTGTTCATAACCGAAGCGACCTTCGCGCTCCCGGTGTTCCATCATGGCGATCCCGGCGGCGAGATTGCCAAACTACTCCACTCGGTGGCGCTGTTTCCGGAGCGGGCGCATCTTGTTGGCGCCTATTCGCTCGGCAAGGCCCAACGCGTTATCGCGCTGCTGCGCCAGGCCGGTCACCACGCGCCGATCTATCTGCATGGCGCCATGGAGGCCATCACCGACTATTACGCTTCGCGCGGGATTGCGCTAGGCGAATTGCGGGTGGTGCGCGGCGCCACCAAGGCCGAGCTTGCCGGCGCGGTCACGCTCTGCCCGCCCTCGGCGCTGAGCGATCTTTGGACACGGCGCTTTCCGGACCCGGTCACCGCGTTCGCATCCGGCTGGATGCGTATCCGCGCCCGAGCCCGGCAACATGGCGTCGCACTGCCGCTCGTCATCTCCGACCACGCCGATTGGAGCGGCCTGACAGCGACCATCGCTGCGACCGGCGCTGAGGAAATCTGGGTTACCCACGGCCAGGAGGATGCGCTGGTGCATTGGTGCGCCACGCGCGGCCTGAAGGCGCGGCCGCTCGATATTGTCGGTTACGGCGACGAAGATGGTGATGACGGCGAAAGTGGCGAAGGAAAATGAATCGCTTCGCCGAACTTTTGGACCGGCTCACTTACGAGCCGGCGCGCAATGCCAAACTGCGGCTGATCACGGATTACTTGCGGTCGACGCCGGATCCCGAGCGCGGCTGGGCGCTCGCGGCGCTCACCGGGAGCTTAAGTTTCCCCCATGCCAAGCCAGGCCTCATCCGCAGCCTGATCGCCGAACGCACCGATCCCGTGCTGTTCGAACTGTCCTACGATTATGTCGGCGATCTCTCGGAGACCATCGCGCTGATGTGGCCGGCGCCGTTACCCTCCCCCCTTGTGGGGGAGGGTAGGGAGGGGGGTCGCGAGGCGACGCATTGTCCGTTGACGCCCGCGCAAAACCACTTGACCCCCACCCCTAACCCCTCCCCACAAGGGGGAGGGGAACTGTCCCTCACCGCCGTCATCGAGACGCTCTCCACCCTCGGCAAGGCTGAGCTGCCGGCGCAGCTCGCGCGCTGGCTTGATGCGCTCGACGAAACCGGCCGCTGGGCGCTGATTAAGCTCGTGACCGGCGGCTTGCGCATTGGCGTATCCGCACGACTGGCCAAAGCTGCGGTCGCGGCGCTGGGTGCCACCGACGCGCAGGATATCGAGCTCCTTTGGCCCGGTCTCTCGCCGCCCTACATTGAGCTATTCGCCTGGCTCGAAGGCCGTGCGGACAAGCCGGCGAGTGCGGATCCGGCGCCGTTTCGGCCGCCCATGCTGGCACATGCTCTCGATGAGCCTGACCTCGCCGCGCTCGATCCGGCCGAGTTCATGGCCGAATGGAAATGGGACGGCATCCGTGTGCAGGCCGTGGCCGCCACTCGTGACGGCGGGAGGATCGCACGGCTCTATTCGCGCACCGGCGAGAATATCTCCAAAAGTTTCCCCGATTTGCTCGATGCACTCCATCTGTCCGGCGCGATCGACGGCGAACTCTTGATCATGCGCGGCGGCCGGGTGCAGTCGTTCAACGTGCTGCAGCAGCGGCTCAATCGTAAAACCGTCACCGCGAAGCTCGTGGCCGAGTTTCCCGCGCATCTGCGCGCCTATGACCTTCTCGCCGACGGTGACGAGGATCTGCGCGAACTTCCGTTCGCCGCGCGGCGCGCACGGCTGGAAGATTTTATCGCGCGGCTGAACGAGTCCCGCGTCGATCTCTCGCCGCTGGTTTCCTTCGCGACCTGGGAAGACCTCACCGCAGCGCGGAAAGATCCGGCGGGGGCGGGGGTCGATGCCGACGCGGTCGAAGGCATCATGCTCAAACGGCGCGATGCCCTGTATCTGCCCGGACGGCCAAAGGGGCCGTGGTGGAAGTGGAAGCGCGACCCGTTCATCGTCGATGCGGTGCTGATGTACGCCCAGCGCGGCCATGGCAAACGTTCGTCCTATTATTCGGACTATACGTTCGGGGTCTGGACGCGCGGCGATGAAGGGGATGAGCTGGTCCCGGTCGGCAAGGCCTATTTTGGTTTCACCGATGAGGAGCTGATCCAGATCGACCGCTTTGTCCGCCGCAATACCATCGACCGGTTCGGCCCGGTGCGTGAAGTTGTGCATAAGCCGAGCGAGGGGCTGGTGCTTGAAGTCGCCTTCGAGGGCTTGCAGCGCTCAACGCGGCACAAATCCGGGCTGGCGATGCGGTTTCCGCGCATTAATCGGCTGCGTTGGGACAAGCCGCCGGGCGAAGCCGATCGGCTGGAGAGACTGGAGACAATGCTGGCGCAGATCGAAACCGGGCGCGCGTCGTGACTGCCTCGCTGCGGCGGCTATCCGCCGCAAAGCTGCGCCGCGGCCAGATTGGCGATTTGCGGGCGCTCCTCGCCATCGAGAATGCGGTCTTCAAGGTCGATCTGTTGTCGCGACGAAGCTTTCGCCATTTCCTCGCTTCGCCAAACGCCTCGCTGATCATCGCCGAGGACGGCGGCAAGCTCGCCGGCTACGCGCTGGTGCGTTATCCTCCGCGCTCCAGCATCGCCCGACTTTACTCCATCGCAGTGGCTCCCCATATCGGCGGGCGCGGCATCGGACCGCTTCTGTTGGCGGCGGCCGAGCACGCAGCGCGCCGACGCCGTCGCCGGGCGATGCGCCTCGAAGTTCACGAGCACAACACCCGCGCGATTGCGCGCTACGAAAAATCGGGTTATCGGCTTTTCGGTCGGCACCACGACTATTATGACGATCATGCTGACGCTCTGCGCTTCGAGAAGCCGCTTGGTTCGAAAGCCCGGAGCGGTGCAGCCGCGCCGGCAAAAGTAGCGGCAAAAATATCGGACTCCCGCGCGGGAATCGGCTTTGATGGTGGACAAGTTGGCCAGCGCGGACGACGCAGTCGCCATTCGGTTCGTTCCCGGTTATGACAATTTGTGCCTTGCCTGACCCCGCACACATGATCGGCTCGATTCTGCATCTCAGTCGGCGCGCTGCTTTGCACTGGAAAGGGACCCATCCATGACCGGCTGGGTCATCCTTGTCGACCAGCCCCGCGACCTGCCCAACGCCGAGACCCCGCACAAGGTCATCACCACGACCGAGTACCTGGCGCGGCCGCGCCTGTTCGAGATGGGGCGGCCAAAGCTCGTCAATCTCGCCCGCTCTTACGCCTATCAGTCGAAGGGCTATTACGCCTCGCTGCTCGCCGAGGCCCGCGGCCATCGTGTTGTTCCGACCGTCGAGACCATGCTGGAGCTGCGGGAGCAGAAGCTCTACGAGCACGCGCTACCTGAACTTGAAGATGAGCTGAACCGCTGTGCCCGGCGCGCCGATTTCCAGCCCGGCGCCGAGCACAGGCTCATGGTCTGTTTCGGCATCGCCCGTGATCCCCGCTTCGAGTCGTTCGGGCGCCTCCTGTTCGACTGGTTCCGGTGCCCCGCGCTCGAAGTGATCGTGGAGCCCGGCGACTGGCTTTCCATCGACCGCATTCGTCCGCGCAACATTACCCGGCTTGCCAACGGTGAGGCCGAGTTCTTTCGCGAGTCCCTGCACAATCACACCAAGCGTGAGTGGCGTGACCCGAAAGCCCGCTCGGTTGCCAAATACGATCTTGCGGTGCTCTACGATCCGAACGAGAAAACCGCGCCCTCTTCGCCCGCTTCGATCAAGCATTTTGCCCGGATCGCCGACAAAATGTCGGTCGACGTCGAGCCGATCACCAAGCGCCAGCTTGGCGAGCTGGCCGAGTTCGACGGGTTGTTCATTCGCGAAACCACGTCGATCGACAACCACACCTACCGCTTCGCCCGCCGCGCCTGGCAGGAGGGCATGCCGGTCATCGATGATCCGATCTCGATGATCCGCTGCACCAATAAGGTGTTCCTGATGGAGCTCCTGGGCCAAAATCAGGTGCCGATCCCGCCAAGCGTGATCATCGCCGAGGACACCGATCTCACCAAGGCTATCGACGAGCTCGGTTTGCCGATGGTGGTGAAAATCCCCGACGGCTCTTTTTCCCGCGGCGTGCATAAAATCGAATCGGTCAACGAGTTTAAGCGCATCAGCGATGAGCTGTTCGAGGAGACCGATCTCTTGCTGGCGCAAAAATTTCTGCCGACCGAGTTCGACTGGCGCGTCGGCGTGCTCGCCAGCGAGCCGCTGTTCGTGTGTCAGTACCGCATGGCGCGCGGGCACTGGCAGGTGGTGAAATACCGGCCCGATGGCTCGTCACACGAGGGCGGCTTCCGCGCCTTCGACATCGATCAGGCCCCGCCCGAGGTGATCGACGTGGCGGTGCGTGCGGCCCGGCCGATCGGCGATGGCTTTTACGGCGTCGATCTCAAGCAGACCGACCACGGCATCGTGGTCATGGAAGTCAACGACAATCCCAACGTCGAACATGGCATCGAGGATGTCGTCGGCAAGGACGAGGTCTGGGTTCGCATACTGCGCTGGTTCATCGACCGGTTTGAGCAGTAGAACGTTGATGCCCTATCGCGCCGCTACTTTTGCCACCTGCTCGAGCGGCCAGCGCGGGCGCGGAACGGCATCGAGCGAATCAATCAGGCCCAGCGCCAGCCGCTCGGCACCGGCCCAGGCGATCATCGCGCCATTGTCGGTGCACAAGGCCGGCGGCGGCGCCACCAGCGATATGCCGAGTTCGAAAGCGACGCGGTGCAAGACCTTGCGGATCGCCTGGTTCGCCGCCACGCCGCCGGCGCAGACGATCGCGCTCGGCGTGCCGACGCGTTCGCGGAACATGCGCAATCCCGTGCGCAGTCGGTCCATCACCACGTCACTGACGGCCTGCTGAAAAGACGCGCAGAGGTCGGCGACATCCTGGTCGCTCAAGGGCGCGATTTTTTCCGCTTCCAGGCGGAGCGCCGTCTTCAAGCCGGACAGCGAAAAATTGGCGTCGTGGCGCCCGGCCATGGGTCGCGGCAATGCAAACCGCTTGGGGTCGCCGCGGGTCGCTTCCTTCTCCACCAGCGGTCCGCCCGGATAGCCCAGCCCGAGCAGTTTGGCGGTCTTGTCGAAGGCTTCGCCGATGGCATCGTCGACCGTTCCGCCAAGTAGCAGATAATCGCCGACGCCGAGCACACCGAGGATTTGTGTATGGCCGCCGGACGCGAGAAACAGGAGATAGGGAAACGGCGTCATATCGGTGAGGCGCGCCGTCAATGCATGCGCCTCCAAATGGTTGACCGCGATGAGCGGTTTCTGGTGGACGAGCGCAATGGCCTTGGCCGTCGTCAGGCCGACGATGAGGCCGCCAATCAGTCCAGGGCCGGCAGCCGCGGCGACGCCGTCAAGCGCGGGAAAGGAAACTTGCGCTTCGCTCATCGCCGCGGCGATGATGGAATCCAGCGCTTCGACATGGGCGCGAGCGGCAATCTCGGGCACCACGCCACCGAAGGCGGCATGCTCGCTGATCTGCGAAAGAACAATGTTAGACAAGATGCGGCCGCGACCGTCCTCGCTCCGCTCGACCAGGGCGGCGCCCGTCTCGTCGCAGGTCGTTTCGATGCCGAGCACGATCATCGCTATATTCACATCATGACATGAGGTTCGGTGCGGCGTAGCACTTGAAGGTCCTATGGCACAATCGGTTGGTGAGGCGTCTATCCTCCGCATCGGCTCGCGCGGCTCGCCGCTGGCGCTTGTTCAGGCGCGCGAAGTGCAGAGCCGGCTCGCCGCAGTGGCTGGTATCGAAGCCCAACGAATTGAGATCAAGGTTATCCGCACCACGGGCGACGTCGTGGAGGATCGGCCGCTTGCCGACGCCGGCGGCAAGGGCCTGTTCGCCAAGGAAATCGAGGAGGCGCTCATCGCCGGCGTCATCGACCTCGCGGTGCATTCCTCCAAGGACCTTCCAACCGTGCTGCCGCCCGGCCTGGTGCTGGCCGGCTTTCTCCCGCGTGAGGACCCGCGCGACGCGTTCATCAGCCACAGGGTCAAGACGCTGCGCGAGCTGGCGCCGGGCGCTGTGGTCGGGACCGCTTCGCCGCGACGCCAGGCTTTGGTGAAACAGTTGCGGCCGGACATCAGCGTCGTATCGCTGCGCGGCAATGTGGAGACGCGGCTGCGCAAGCTTGAAGCCGGTGAGGTGGACGCGACGCTTCTTGCCGTCGCCGGCTTGAAGCGGCTCGGTCTCCTGTCGGCGGCGACGGCGATTTTCGACCCCGACGAGTTCCTGCCCGCGGTGGGCCAGGGCGCCATCGGAATCGAGACGCGCGCGGACGATGCCAAGACACGCGGACTCGTTGCCATGGTCAGCGACGCTGACACAGCGACGGCGCTTACCGCTGAGCGCAGCTTTCTCGCCGTGCTCGATGGCTCCTGCCGCACGCCGATCGGGGGCTATGCCGCGATCAGCGGCGGAATGGTCCGCTTCCGCGGCATGATCGTGAAACCTGACGGCACAGAAGCATTCGAGGCTTTGCGCGAGGGCCCCCGAGAGGTGGCGGCAGAACTGGGCACCGACGCCGGTCGCGAATTGCGCGCCCGCGCCGGCGCCGACTTTTTCGCGGGGACTTGATCGTGCGGCTGATGGTCACCCGCCCGAAAGCCGATGCGGAGCGCACCGCCGCCACCTTGCGTGCGCGCGGCCATGACGTAGTCGTTGCGCCCCTCCTTCAGATTGAGGTGGTCGCCGATGCGCAGATTGGCGCCGGCCCGTGGATGGCGATCCTGGTGACCAGTGCCAATGCGGCGGCTGTCACCGGCCACAAACGCTTCTCACAATTACGCGCACTGCCGGTGTTCGCAGTCGGCGACCGCAGTGCGCAGGCGATGCGCGCGGCGGGCTTCGCCGACGTGACGTCGGCTGACGGCGACGTTCACGACCTCATGGAGCTGGTCGCTGGGCGCATCAAGCGAAAGGCGTCTCTCCTCTATCTTGCCGGAGCTGACCGGTCGGGCGATCTTGCCGGTAATCTCTGTGCCCGCGGCTTTGCCGTGGGCACGGCCATTATCTACCGCGCCATCCCGGCGGGTGCTCTGCTGCCAGCGGTCGTCGCAGCCGTGGCGGATGGCGTCGACGGCGTGCTGCATTTTTCACACCGCAGCGCCGCGGTATATGTGGATGCGATGCGCGGCACTGGCCTGGACGAACCTGGGCTCAAGAGGCCGGCGCATTTTTGTATGTCCGCCCAGGTGGCGGAACCGCTTGTCAAAGCCGCTGCCGCCAACGTCCAAATCGCAATAGAGCCGACCGAGGCCGCCTTGATTGAGCTTATTCCCGCAGCCTAAGCCGGGTTTCTACGGACCAGGCCGCGCAGGCGACTGCAATGTTGCCGCCATCCCTACACCGTACTATGCCGTGGCGGCGAATGGGCCTGCGCGTCGAATCGGCCGGTTTACCTTTGGAGAATCCATGACCAGCGAGCCCGACAGCACGCCGCGCCGCCGGCCGCCGACCATCGATCTGACGGCGCAGGAGATCGAAACCGAACGCCAAGCGGGTTCGACGCAAGATGCCGCGGCTGCGGATGCTGTGAAGGATCACGTGGCGGGCAACGCCCCGGGCGGACGCATCGGTCGCGCAAAGCCGTACGCCTTCGGCGCTGTTGCCGGGGCGATCGCAGTGGCGGCGATCCTTGCCGGACTTTGGCTCGCGGGTTTGGTTCCGATGCGCGAGACGGCTGCGCCGCTCACGACGCCCGTTGCGCAAGGCGCGAGAACCCCGGCGACCGACGAGATCTCGTCGCGGCTCGACAAGATCCAACAGGCGCTGCAAGCGCCGCGGCCGGCGCCCGATGCGGCGCTCGCCAGCCGTCTGGCAGCAGCGGAGGCGCAAACGAAATCGCTCAGCGACTCGCTCGGCGCCCTGGCGCGCCGCGTCGATGAGATCGCGGCAACCTCGCAGAGCGCGCTCGCCCAGGCCAGGACTGCAGCGGCGGCGGCGCAGGAGGCAAAGACCGCTGCTCAGGCCGGTGTCCAGCGCGGCGACCTCGATGCGCCTGCGAACCGCATCGCGGCGCTTGAAAACGCCGTCAAATCGCTCTCCTCCGACGCTGCGCAGCGTACATCCCCCGTCGACGATCGCGCCGCGCGCGCGACTGTCGCCGCCGAGGCGCTACGCGCTGCCGTCGAACGCGGCGTTCCCTATCAGGCCGAACTGGCCGCGGTGAAATCGCTTGGCGCCGACGACAACGCGACCGCACCGCTCGCGCCCTTTGCCGCCGACGGCATACCGAGTGCTGCAACGCTCGGGCGCGAACTCGGTGCGCTCACGCCGGCTCTGTTGAAAGCGTCCGGGGCGGCGCCGAACGAAGGCTCCTTCCTTGGGCGGCTGGAAGCCCATGCGCAACAGCTCGTCCATGTCACCCCGCTCGATGCGCCGGCGGGCGACGATTCTTCGTCGGTGATCGCGCGGATCAATGCCGACGCCGCGCGCGGCGACATCGTTGCCGCGCTTGCCGATATCGGCCGCTTGCTGGATGCTGCGCGCTCCGCGGCGGAAAGCTGGGTCGCGAAGGCCAAGGCGCGTGAAGCGGCCATCGCCGCGAGCCGGCGCATCGCCGCTGATGCACTCGCCGCGCTTGTCGGGCCGGCTTCGCAATGACCCGCGTCGTTGTCTTCCTCATCATCGTCGGCGCGCTGGCGCTCGGTGTGGCCTGGTTTGCCGATCGTCCGGGCGATGTGATCGTCACCTGGCAGGGCTTCCGCATCGAAACCTCGCTGATGGTTCTGGGTGCGGCGGTGCTGGCCGCAATGGCGGTGCTCGCGCTGCTCTGGAGCCTCCTGCGCGCGATCTTGACATCGCCGTTCATGCTGCGCCGGCATTTGCACCGTCGGCGCGGCGAGCGCGCCTATGAAGCGATCTCGCGCGGCCTCATTGCGGTCGGCGCCGGCGACCTCGCCGCGGCGCGCAAGCACAACGCTGAAGTCAAGCGCATCGCGCCGGCCGAACCGCTCGCGCTTCTCCTCAGTGCGCAAGCGGCGCAGCTTGCCGGTGACCGCGAGGCGGCCGATAGCGCGCTTCGCGCCATGGCGAGCCGCACTGATACCAAGGCGCTGGGATTGCATGGGCTGCATATTGAAGCGCAGCGCCGCGGCGATCACAGCGGCGCCCATGCGTTTGCCGAGGAAGCGGCGCGCTTGAGCCCGTCGCTCGGCTGGGCGGGAAAGGCGGTGCTCGAATTCCGCTGCCTCACCGGCGATTGGGCCGGCGCTCTTGCTCTCCTCGAAGCCAACAAGCGTGTTCTCGACAAGGAAAGCTATCGCCGCCAGCGTGCGGTGATGCTCACGGCGCGCGCGCTCGCCGCCGAGGAGACCGACCGCGACGCCGCCAAGGCCTATGCGCTGGAAGCGGCGAAGCTTGCGCCGACATTCGTGCCGGCGGCGACGCTTGCGGGCCGCATGCTCGCCGAGGGCGGCGAGTTGCGCCAGGCGGCCCGCATTATCACCAAGGCATGGCGGGCAAATCCGCATCCTGATCTGGCTCAGGTCTTTTCCGACCTTCGCTTCGGCGATGCGGCGCGCGATCGCCTCAAGCGCATCGAAGCGCTGGCGAAAAAGGCCTCCGGCCATGTCGAAGGCGCGCTGGCCCTGGCCCGCGCCGCCATCGATGCGCAGGAATACGAAAAGGCGCGCGCCGCGCTCGCTTCTTATCTCGCGGCGCCGACCAAGCGGGTCGCGCTATTGATGGCTGAGCTGGAACGCGCCGCGGCCAACGATGAAGGTCGTGCCCGCGAATGGCTGGCGCGCGCGTTCAATGCCGCGCCGGAGCCGACGTGGACCGCCGAGGGGCACGTTTCCAAACACTGGTTGCCGGTGTCGCCGAGCGGCCGGCTTGATGCTTTTGAATGGCGCGTGCCGCTCACCGGCATCGAGAGTGCGGCTAGCGCGCCGCCGGTGATCGAGCCGGTACCGTCCATGCCCGCGCCGCTCGTGACCACTAGCGAGCCGCCGCCGGAAGCCACTGCGCTGCCGGCGCAGGAGCAAGCCGAAACGCCGGTTGCTCCGCCCGAGCCGATCGTCGCGCCGCCGCCGCACGGCAGCGCGCCGGTCCGGCCGAAGCAGGGGGCCGTGATCCCGCTCCTGCACGCGCCGGACGATCCGGGGCCCGAGGCCGTCGGGGAAGTCGAACCGCAGCCGGAGCCGCAGCAAACCGGTGGCTGGTGGAAGATGTTCGAACAGCGCGGCCGATGCGGCCCTTCTACTTGCCAATGAATATCGCTGCATGCATTATAGCGCATGAATTATAATGCATAAGTACTTGACCAGTGGCCAAGCCGAAAGCCAAGACCAAGTTATCTGAAAGGTCCGTTGCGCCCTCACAAAGCGACGCTGCGCTGACGGCCGCGTTTTTAGCCGCAATCGGCCGCGAAGTGCGAAGGAGTCGCGCCAAGCGGGGCATGACGCGCCGGCAATTGGCGCAAGCCTCGGCCACTTCGGAGCGGTACCTGGCGCAGATCGAAAGCGGCGTCGGTAATCCGTCGGTCAGCGTATTGCGCGCGATCGCGCAGGCTCTCGATCTTCCCATTTCAGCGCTTTTGCCGGAACCCAGAGCGCCGAGTGCTGCGCGCGGTGCCATCCTCGATCTGGTGGCGCAGGTGCCGGAGAGTCAGCTGTCGGCGCTCGCCAAGGAGATCGCGGCGCGCGTCGCGCTGCCCGGTAGTGCCGATCGGGCACGGCGGGTAGCGCTCGTCGGCCTGCGCGGCGCCGGCAAATCGACGCTTGGCCGGATGCTGGCGCAGCATCTCGGCTGGCCCTTCATCGAACTCGACCGCCGCGTCGAAGAGGATTACGGCGCCAGCATCCCGGACCTGATCGAGATGGCCGGCACGGCGACCTTCCGCCGCCACGAGCGCGGCGCGTTGGAGCGCGTGATCGCCGAGCATGAGGCCGCCATCATCACCACCGCCGGCGGCATTGTCTCGAACCCCGAGACTTACGCGCTGCTGCTGCGGCGCACGCATACAGTATGGATCAAAGCGCGGCCGGAAGAGCACATGAGCCGGGTCATGGCGCAGGGTGATTTCCGGCCAATGGCGCAGAACCGGCAGGCCATGGCAGATCTGGTCGCCATCCTCGAAGCCCGCCGCGCCGACTATGCCCGCGCTGAGGCTGAGGTCGACACCGCGGGCGACGCGGTAGAGGAAAGCTTCGCCAAGCTGTTGCGCATCGTCACGCCGTTGATCGAGGAGCGGCAGTTATGACGCTCGCCGACGAAGGCTTCCTCGATCTGCCCCCGTCGCGACTCGAATATCGCATGATCGGGCCGCGGCCCGATGCGGCGCCGACCATCGTGATGTTGCACGAGGGCCTCGGCTGCGTCGGCCTGTGGGGTGCGTTCCCGGAGCAACTCGCTTCAGCCACCGGCGCCGGCGTCTTCGTCTATTCGCGCGCCGGCTATGGCAAGTCGAGCCTCGGCAAGATGCCGCGCTCGATCAACTTCATGGACGAAGAGGCGCTCGACGTGCTGCCGCGCGTGCTCGCTGCCATCGGATTCCAGCGCGGCGTCCTGTTCGGCCATAGCGACGGCGCCTCGATCGCGACCATCTATGCCGGCAGCGTCCAGGATCATCGCGTCCGCGGCCTGGTGCTCATGGCGCCGCATTTTTTCACCGAAGAGATGGGGCTCGACGCGATCCGCCACACCCGCGACGAATTCGCCGCCGGCGCTTTGCGCGAAAAGCTCAAGCGCTGGCATGACGATGTCGATTGCGCCTTCTATTCCTGGAATGGGCCCTGGCTCGATCCCGAAACCGCCAAATGGGATATCACCGAAGCGCTCGGCTATATCCGCGTGCCGATCCTTGTGGTGCAGGGCGAAGACGATCAATACGGCACGATCCGGCAGGTCGAGGCGGTGAAAGAGGAGTGCTACTGCCCGGTCGAGACGGTGATCCTGCCGGGCGTGCGCCATTCCCCCCATCGCGACGCCCCCGAGCGCACCCTCGAAGCCACCTCGAGCTTTATCAATCGGCTGCTGCGCGACCACCACGAAAGCAAACGGGCCGACTCTGGGGTTGCGGCCTGATGCATTATAGTGCATATAAGCATGTAATGCACTTGTGAAATATAATACATATCAGGGAACGCTGTTATGGCTGACGCCCATGCCCCCGAGCGTCCGCTGGCCAACGGTCAGACGCGGATCGATTTCCAGACCGCGCCGTCGCGCTATCGCCATTGGAAGCTCGCGATCGACGGCGACGTCGCCACGCTCTTTATGGACGTCGACGAGAAGGGCGCGCTGTTCGAGGGTTACGACCTCAAGCTCAACTCCTACGACCTCGGCGTCGACATCGAGCTTGCCGACGCCATTGAGCGCCTGCGCTTCGAGCATCCGCAGGTGCGTGCGCTCATCCTGCGCTCGGGCAAGCCGCGGGTGTTCTGCGCCGGCGCCAATATTCGCATGCTCGCCGGCGCGAGCCACGCGCACAAGGTCAACTTCTGCAAATTCACCAACGAGACGCGCAACGGCCTCGAGGATTTGAGCGAGCATTCCGGGCTCGAAACCATCTGCGCCATAAACGGCACCGCTGCCGGCGGCGGCTATGAGCTGGCGCTGGCCGCCGACTACATCATGCTGGTCGATGACGGCTCTGCGGCGGTGGCATTGCCGGAATTGCCGCTTCTGGCGGTCCTGCCCGGCACCGGCGGGCTCACCCGCGTCTCCGACAAGCGCAAAGTGCGCCGCGATCACGCCGACGTCTTCTGCACCACCGAGGAAGGCGTCAAGGGCAGGCGCGCGGTCGAGTGGCGGCTGGTCGACGAAGTGGTGCCGGGCTCCAAATTCGAGGAGATGGTTTCCGCGCGCGCGAAGGAATTTGCGGCTCGATCCCGCCGTGGCGCCACCGAGCAGGGCATTACGCTCGCTCCGCTTTCCCGTACCTTCACCGCCGACGGCGTCGACTATGGCTCGCTGTCCGTCGAATTCGATCGCCGCGGACGGGTAGCAACGATCATGCTGCGCGGCCCGTCCGCACCGCCGCCGGCATCGCTCGATGCCATGACGGCGTTGGGCTCGGAGTTTTGGCCGCTCAAGCTCGCGCGCGAGCTTGACGATGCAATTCTCAACATCCGGCTCAATGAGTTCGATGTCGCCGCGATCGTGTTCAAGTCGGCGGGCGATCCGCGCGATGTGATCGCCTACGAGCGATTTCTTGACGCCAATAAGGATCACTGGCTCGCGCGCGAGATCCGCCACCTGTGGAAGCGGGTGCTCAAGCGCGTCGATCTGACGTCACGTTCGCTGGTGACTCTTATCGAACCTGGCTCGTGCTTTGCCGGTACGTTGGCCGAACTCGCCTTCGCCAGTGACCGCTCGTACATGTTTCTCGGCCAGCGCGAGGGCGACAACAAGCCGCCGGCGACGATCGTATTGACCGACGCCAATTTCGGCCCCCATCCGATGTCGAACGGGTTGACGCGGCTGGCGAGCCGCTTCCTTGCCAACCCCGCCGATCTCGAAGCGGTGCAGGCCGAGCGCGGCAAAATACTCGACGCCGAAACGGCGCTGCGGCTCGGCCTCGTCACCTTCGCACCGGACGACATCGATTGGGACGACGAGGTGCGGGTGTTCCTTGAAGAGCGCGCGAGCTTTTCCCCCGACAGCCTCACCGGCCTCGAAGCCAATCTGCGGTTTGCCGGACCGGAGACCATGGAATCGAAAATCTTCGCGCGCTTGAGCGCGTGGCAGAACTGGATTTTCCAACGCCCCAACGCGATCGGCGAGGAAGGTGCGCTCAAACGCTACGGCACCGGACAGCAGCCGGTGTTCGATACGCGCCGGGTGTGAACGCGATCAGGAGCCAGCCATGGACATCGAGAACGTCGATTACACGACCAAGATCCCGAATAACGTCAATCTCGCTGAAGATCGCCAGGTGCTGCGCGCGCTCGAGAGCTGGCACCCGGGTTACATCGATTGGTGGATGGACATGGGCCCGGAGGGCTTCCAGCAGGCGCTCGTGTATCTGCGCACCGCCGTCTCGGTCGATCCGAAAGGCTGGGCGAAGTTCGACTACGTAAAGATGCCGGAATACCGCTGGGGCATCCTGCTGGCCCCGAAAGAGGAGGGCCGCACAGATTCCGTTCGGTCACCATTTTGGCGAGCCGGCCTGGCAGGACGTGCCCGGCGAGTATCGCGCCATGCTACGCCGCCTCGTCGTCATCCAGGGCGACACCGAGCCGGCTTCGGTCGAACAGCAACGCCATCTCGGCAAGACCGCGCCGTCGCTCTACGACCTGCGCAATGTCTTTCAGGTCAATGTCGAAGAGGGCCGGCACCTGTGGGCAATGGTCTATATCCTGCAGAAATATTTCGGCCGCGATGGCCGCGAGGAAGCGGCCGAGCTCCTGCAGCGCCGCTCCGGCAGCGCCGACAAGCCGCGCATGCTCGGTGCCTTCAACGAAGCGACGCCCGACTGGCTGTCATTCTACATGTTCACGTTCTTCACCGACCGCGACGGCAAGATGCAGCTCGAAAGCCTGGCGCAATCGGGTTTCGACCCGCTGTCGCGCACCTGCCGGTTCATGCTGACGGAAGAGGCCCATCACATGTTCGTCGGCGAGACCGGCGTCGGCCGCACCATCCAACGCACCTGCGAAGCCATGCAGGCGGCCGGCATCGACGACCCATATAACATCGACAAAGTGCGCAAGCTCGGCGTGATCGACCTGCCGACCATTCAGAAGAAGCTCAATCTGCACTATTCGCTGTCGCTCGATCTGTTCGGCTCGGAAGTCTCGACCAACGCCGCCAATGCGTTCAACGCCAGCCTCAAGGGCCGTTTCCAGGAAACCAAGATCGAGGACGATCACCGGCTCGAGCACGCGACCTATCCGGTACTCAAGCTCGTCGACGGCGAGATCAAACGGGTCGACGAGCCGGCGTTGACCGCGGTCAACATGCGGCTGCGCGACGACTACACCGCCGATTGCCAGCGCGGCCTCGAGCGCTGGAACAAGGTCATCGGCAAGACCGGCGTCAATTTCAAGCTTGAGCTACCGCATGTCGGTTTCCACCGCCAGATCGGGGAGTTCAAAGACGTGAAGGTCACGCCGGCGGGCGTGATCGTTGACGACGCGACCTGGAACTGCGACGTCGGCAAGTGGCTGCCGTCGCGCGCCGACGGCGACTTCATTGTCAGCCTGATGCAGGCGGTTTCCGAACCCGGCCAGTTCGCTAATTGGATATCTCCGCCGCGCATCGGCATAGACAACAAGCCCGGCGATTTCGAATACGTGAAAATCGCGGCGTGACTGATCCAGGGCTGCCGCGAAGCGGCGAGCCCTGGAGGAAATCAATTCAAAAGACGGCTATTCCGCTCGCGCTCATTCTTTCAGAAACGCCAGCAGGTCGGCGTTGACCTGATCCTTGTGGGTCGTGCACATGCCGTGCGGCGCCCCCTTGTAGACCTTCAGCGTCGCGTCATTGATTAGTTCCGCCGACAACATGGCGGAATCGGCGATCGGCACGATCTGATCGTCGTCCCCGTGCAGGATAAGGGTCGGCATATCGAACTTTTTCAGGTCCTCGGTCATGTCGGTTTCAGAAAATGCCTTGATGCATAAATATGAGGCCGGCATTCCCGCCATCATGCCCTGCAGCCAAAACGATTCGCGCACGCCTTCGGAAATCTTCGCGCCCGGACGGTTGTAGCCGTAAAACGGCATGCTGAGTTCCTTCCAGAACTGCGAGCGGTCGGCGAGCACGGAGGCGCGAAGCTGGTCGAAAACGTCGATCGGCAGTCCGCCCGGGTTTTTCGCGCTCTTGAGCATGACCGGCGGTACCGCGCCGATCAGCACGGCCTTGGCGACGCGCTCGGTGCCATGCGCGCCGATGTAACGCGCTACTTCGCCGCCGCCGGTCGAATGACCGACGTGAATCGCGTCCTCGAGGTCGAGCTCGTCGACAAGCTCCGCCAGATCGTTGGCGTAGGTGTCCATGTCGTTGCCGTCCCAAGGCTGGCTGGACCGCCCGTGGCCGCGGCGATCATGGGCGATGCAGCGATAGCCATGCGACGCCAGGAAGAACATCTGGTCTTCGAACGCATCAGACGAAAGCGGCCAGCCGTGGCTGAAGACCACGGGCTGACCCTCTCCCCAATCTTTGTAATAAATCTCCGTACCGTCTTCGGTGGTGATGAACATGGTACGCTCCTTCTTCGGATGGGCGCGAGGGGTGCGCCCTAAACAGTTTTCGGCTCCGCCAAGGGTCCGTCGCGCAGCCGCGCAAGGTCAAAAAGATGGACTTCGCGCAGCAGTTCCACGAATGCCTGGGCGCCGTGCGCCAGCGCCGCTTCACCCTTCTTCACGCTCGCCAGCGTGGCATCGCCGAGTGCGCCAATTGTATGCAGGTCTTGTGTCATCCAGGCGAAACCGGCCGGCCGATAGGCGCCAAGCCATTTGAATTCGTGCGCCATCGCCACGGTTGTCGGTATTGCATTGGGCGCAAGTTCCATTTGTACCGCCGCCGGCATCGCCGCCAGCATGAGCGAAGTCTCGATATCGCCGCCGTGAATGCCGTGCCGCTTCTCATCGCCTGAGAATGTGTCATTCGGATAGCCGAAGCGGTGCCAGCCGACGGTGACCGCCAGCATCCCAAGCCGAGTGCGCAGGTCGCGCGCCACCAACTCTATCGCCGCGACATTGCCGCCGTGGCTTGTGACCAGGACGAGCTTGCGCACCCCGGCGCGTGCGAGGCTTTCGCCGAGTTCGGTCCAGGCAGCGATCGCCGTCGCCGCCGACAAGGTCAGCGTGCCGGGATAGGCGAGATGCTCCACCGAAACGCCGACCCTCTGCACCGGCAGAAACGTCACCGGCAGTTCAGCGGGGAGAATATCCCGGACCCGCGCCAGGTAGGCTTCGGCGATGAACGTGTCGACGCCGAGCGGCAAATGCGGCCCATGCTGCTCGACCGCGGCAAGCGGCAACACGGCGATCCAGTCCGCCGTCGCAGCGCCGGCGTCGGCAATTTCCCGCCACGTCATCTCCATCCAGTCGCGTTTGGGCAATGTCATCAGCTGGTACTCTCTCGCCAAGGGTAACGCCTGCGCATATTCTCACGTCACCGGCGCAAAGGAGCAACCTATGCCGTTCGCCACGCAGTCCCTAAGACCCTTCGCATGGCTTGGCCTGTGGGCCGCCGCCATGATGGGTCCGGCGTCGGCGCAGACGCTCGACAAGGTCACATTCGGCAGCAATTGGGTGGCGGAAGCCGAGCATGGCGGCTTCTATCAGGCGCTCGCCGACGGCACCTACCGAAAATACGGCCTCGACGTCACCATCCTGCCAGGCGGACCGAATGCCAACAACCGGATGCTGCTCCTGGTCGACAAGATCGACTTCTATCTGAGCGCCAATACGCTGCAGGGCTTTGATGCTGTCGAGCACAACGTGCCGACGATCGAGGTTGCCGCCATGTTTCAGAAGGACCCGCAGGTCCTCATCGCGCATCCCGAGCAAGGCATCGACAAATTCGAGGATTTGAAAAAGCTGACGCTGTTCGTTTCCAGAGAAGGCCAGGCGACCTACTATCAGTGGCTCAAGGCCGATTTCGGTTTCAAGGACGACCAGGTCAAGCCCTATACGTTCAACCCGCAGCCGTTTCTCGCCGACAAGCGCAGCGCCATGCAAGGCTATGTGACGTCGGAGCCGTTCGCGATCGAGAAGGAAGGCAAATTCAAGCCCAAGATATTCCTGCTCGCCGATCAGGGCTTTTCCGCCTACTCGACGCTGATCGAGACGCGCCGCGATCTAGTCGAGAAAAAACCTGACCTGGTGCAGCGCTTTGTCGATGCCTCGAGCATCGGCTGGTACAATTACCTCTATGGCGACAACGCTCCCGGCGATACGCTGATCAAGCAGCAAAACCCGGAGATGACCGACGAGCTCCTGGCTTATTCGGTGGCCAAAATGAAGGAGTACGGCATCGTCGATTCCGGCGACGCTATGAGGCTCGGCATTGGCGCCATGACTGACGCGCATATGAAGGATTTCTTCGACAAAATGGTGCGTGCCGGCGTCGCCAAGGCGGGTCTCGACTACCGCAAATCCTACACGCTGCAATTCGTCGACAAGAAAGTCGGGCTCGATCTGCGGCCGAAGCACTAGCGATCTGATGGCGTCTGCGATCGCAACTCATTCCGCTCCGCTTGTCGCGCTGCGTAGCATCGGCAAAGCGTTTCCCAACGGTACACGCGCGCTTGCCGGGCTCGACCTTGATGTCCGGCCGGGCGAGTTTCTGGCGCTGCTCGGCCCGTCGGGCTGCGGCAAATCGACGGCGCTACGGATCATCGCGGGTTTGAGCGAGCCGACCCAAGGCGTTGTCGAATGGCCGCATGCAGCAATGCCGGCCAAAGACGCGAGCAAGGACGAAAGCCGCATCGGCTTCGTTTTTCAGGAGCCGACGCTGATGCCCTGGGCGTCGGTGTTCGACAATGTGGCGCTCCCGCTCAAGCTTAATGGCGCGCCCGCGGAAGCGGCGAGCGGAAGGGTCACGGCCATGCTCGACCGTGTCGGTTTGGGCGCGTTCCGCACCGCTTATCCCCGGGAACTATCCGGCGGCATGCGCATGCGCGTCTCGATCGCGCGGGCTCTCGTTACCGAGCCGGAGCTTTTGCTGATGGACGAGCCGTTCGCCGCGCTCGACGAGATCACGCGCTTTAAACTCAATGACGATCTCTTGCGCATGTGGCAGGCGCTGCGTACGACAATCGTTTTTGTCACCCATTCAGTTTTCGAGTCGGTCTATTTGGCGAGCCGCGTCATGGTGATGGCGTCGCGGCCGGGCCGCGTCTTCACCGAGCTTGCTATCGAGGCTCCCTATCCGCGCGACCAGAGTTTTCGCACCTCCGCCGAATACGCCGCCTTCTGCCGGCGCACATCGGAAGCGCTGGCCTCGGCCATGGCGGTCGGAGGCGAGCCGTGACGGCGCGCGACTTAGCAGGTAGGGGCCGCGACTTACGCGACCGCTGCGATCGGATATTGCGGATCGCGTTGCCGATCGCCGTGCTGGCGCTTGGCCTTGCCATCTGGGAAATGGTGGTGCGGCTCGCAAATATACCGTCCTATGTGCTGCCGGCGCCTCTCCTGGTCCTGCAGACGCTCGTCGCCGACTGGGCCTTGTTGTCGCAGTCGCTCGGGGTCACCCTCATCACGACCATCGAGGGTTTTCTGCTCGCGGCGGCCGGGGGCGTTGGCCTGGCTATCCTCTTCAATCAGTCGCGGCTCGTTGAATATTCGCTCTATCCCTATGCGGTGATCCTGCAGGTGACGCCGATCGTCGCCATTGCGCCGCTTCTTTTGATCTATTTGCCGCAGCATGCCGCGGTCCTAGCCTGCGCCTGGATCGTGGCCTTCTTTCCAGTGTTGGCGAATACGACGCTTGGACTCCACTCAGTCGACCGCAATCTCACCGATCTGTTCTCGCTCTACGGCGCTTCGCGCGGGCAGGTACTGTGGCACCTCAAGCTGCCGTCGGCCCTGCCCTATATACTCGGCGGTCTGCGCATCGCCGGCGGGCTGTCGCTGATCGGCGCCGTGGTCGCCGAAATTGCCGCAGGCTCGGCGGGGGCCGGCTCGGGGCTTGCCTACCGGATCGCCGAGTCGGGCTACCGGCTCAACATTCCGCGCATGTTCGCCGCACTGTTGCTTCTCTCGCTCGCGGGCATTGCCATCTTCTATTTGCTTTCCCTGATCAATTACCTGGCGCTGCGGCATTGGCATGAAAGCGCGCTGCGGGCCGAGCGCTAGTGCATGGCGCGGGGGCGGCGCCGGCATTTCCATCAAAATTGTCCGATTTTAGTTCGGCGGGAGGCTGCCCACGAATCGGACAAGACGCTTGACCCGAATGGCGCATTCGGGGATCAACACTGAGAGCCGCGGGACCTTCGGACGGTCGCGGCCGGGGATCTATCGTCCGAAGGAGTTTCGACCATGCCGCAGAATGCCTCGCGCCTTCCCGGACGCCATTTTCTCCAAATTCCTGGGCCAACGCCGGTGCCGGATCGCGTTGCGCGCGCCATCGACATGCCGCTCATCGACCAGCGCGGCCCGGAATTCTCCAAGATGGCCAAGCGCGTGCTCGAAGGCATCAAGACCATTTTCAAGACCACGCAACCGGTGATCATCTACACCGCGACCGGCACCGGCGCCTGGGAAGCGGCGCTGGTCAACACGCTCTCGCCCGGCGATCGCGTGCTGATGGTCGAGACCGGCCAATTCGCGACGCTGTGGAAGGTCATGGCGGAGCGGTTGGGGCTCAGACCTGAGTTCATCAAGACCGACTGGCGCGTCGGCGCCGATCCCAAAGTCATCGAGAATCATCTGCGCGAAGACAAGGCGCACGAGATCAAGGCCGTCTGCATCGTGCACAATGAGACCGCCACCGGCACCATGTCGCCGGTCGACGAAATCCGCAAAGCGATCGATGCGGCCGGCCATCCGGCGCTGTTTTTGGTCGATACCATTTCTTCGCTCGCCTCGACCGACTACCGGCACGATGAATGGGGCGTCGATGTCAGCATCGGCGGCGCGCAGAAGGGATTGATGCTGCCGCCCGGCATGTCGTTCAACGCCGTGAGCGAGAAGGCGTTGCGCGCCTCGAAGACCGCCAAGCTGCCGCGCTCGTTCTTTTCCTGGGACGACATGCTGACCATGTACAAGCAGGGCTTCTTTCCCTACACGCCGGCGACGCAGATGCTGTACGGTCTCGATACGTCGATCGAGATGCTGCACGAAGAGGGTCTCGATAACGTGTTCGCGCGCCACCATCGACTCGGCGAGGCGACGCGGCAGGCCATACGCGCATGGGGGCTGGAAATTCTCTGCCGCGATCCGAAGTACTATTCGCCGACCATCACCGCCGTGCTGGTGCCCGACGGCTCCGATGCCGATCAATTCCGCAGCGTCGCGCTCAACACGTTTAATATTTCCTTGGGCGCGAGCTTCGGTCCTTACGTGAAAAGGTATTTCCGCATCGGCCATCTCGGCGACATCAACGATGCCACGCTGATCGGGGCGCTGGGCGCCGTTGAGATGGCGCTCAAGCTCGCCGGCGTGCCGCACAAGAAAGGCGGTGTGCAGGCGGCGATGGATTCGATCGTATCGGCGCAATCCGGCGCCACGCGCGCGGCAGCGGAGTAATACGCGTCATTCCGGGCTCGCGCCTTCGGCGCGCCCCCGGACGATGATCAAGTGAGTGGTACGGCGGCGACTTGGTCCTTGAACGCGCGCCGCGCGGAGATCGCCGCATACCAGCGCTCGAAATGGCTGAGCGGCGGCCGCTCCGGTACGAGCTGCCGGTAGCGATTGGCCATGACGGCGACCGGAATGTCGCCATAGGAGAAGCCGTCGCCGGCGACGTAAGCGGTTTTGCCCAGCTGACCGTCGAGAATGCTGATGGCCACCGTCGTCTTCTTTTTTGACTCTTCAATGGCGGCGTAGTCGCGCTTTTCCGGCGGCGTGCGGACCAGGCCCCAGAAGCAGGCGAAGATCGCCGGTGCGAGAACACTGAGCTGCCAATCCATCCACGCGCTCGCGCGCGCCCGCTCCCGCAGATCGGCCGGCTCAAGCACGGTGTTGCGGTATTTGGCCGCCAGATAACGCACGATCGAGTTTGATTCCCAGAGCAGGAAGCCGTCTTCTTCCTCGAGCGTCGGCACCAGCCCGTTCGGATTCATGGCCAGATAGGCCGCTTCGCGATTTTTGCCGAAGGGTCCGCCGACATCGATGCGCTCGTGCGGCAGCCCGATCTCGCCAACCGCCCACATCACCTTCTGCACGTTCGCGGAAGTGTTCCGCCCCCAGATTTTGATCATTGATTGTCGCTCCCGCGTGTCTTGGTTCTTCGTCACCCGCGGGCTTGACCCGCGGGTCCATGCGGACTCTCCGAGAACGTGGCGCAGCTGCATGGATGGCCGGGTCAAGCCCGGCAATGACGACCAGTGGGACTTAATCAATCCGCCGCGCTTCCTCGGGCAACATGATGGGAATGCCGTCACGGATCGGATAGGCGAGTTTGGCGGCGCGCGAGATCAGCTCCTGATTCTGCGCGTCGTATTCGAGCGGCGTCTTGGTCAACGGGCAGACCAGGATTTCCAACAGCTTCGGATCGATAACGTCGCCGGGATGATCGGATGACATGTCAAGCTCCAGTGAAGCTCAATTATAACAAATCACACCGGCAATGTGCGATGTTCGCCGGTGTCGTCGCGCGTCACTGCAGCGGGGTTTCGCCGGTGTCGCCTTTGGCGAGTTCAATCTCCGTGACGGCGACCAGGATCTCGGCGCGGGTTTTCAGGTCCGGCGCTTCCAGCAGCGCCTGCTTCTCCGCGGCGCCATAGGGCGACATCATCGCCAAGGCGTTGACCAGCGCCTCGTTGGGCGCGTTTTCGATGCCTTCCCAGTCAGCCTTGAGATTGTTCGCCTTGAGGAAGTTGGAGAGCGCACGCAAAAGCGCCTTACGGTCGACTTCATCCTCGCCCTTGCGCGCGGTGAAGTCGGCCATGAATGGCTGATAGGTGACACGGCATTGGCGGTAAGGCGTGCCGATGGCAAGCTCTTCCTCGACACGGAAGCGCGCGACACCGGTGAGCTGAATGAGGTAGCGGCCGTCGCCGCTCTCGGCGAGCTGGGTGATGCGGCCGACGCAGCCCACGTTAAACAGATGCGGCTTGGCCTGGTCCGGTCCGGGATGGGCGGGATCGGGCTGGATCATGCCGATCACGCGTGACCCCGAACGGAGCGCATCGTCGATCATCGCCAGATAGCGCGGCTCGAAAATATTGAGCGGCATCTGCCCGCGCGGCAGCAGCAAGGCTCCCGGCAGCGGGAAGATCGCGATCACGCCGGGGAGGTCGTCAGGCCCCTTGTAGATCGCATTGATCGGCATGTCGTACTCCGCACACGACCGAACGCATCTGACCTTCCCCGCGGAAGGGGCAAGAGGCCTAAGCGAACAGGATCGAGGAGAGTCGCTTGCGGCCCTCGATCGTGGCTTCGTCGGTCGGACCCCACGCATCGAAGAACTGAACGAGTTGCTTGCGGGCGCCGTCATCGTTCCATTTGCGGTCGCGCCTGACGATGCTCATCAGCTGTTCGAGCGCATCGAGCCGCCGGCCCTTGCCGTTGAGCGCGAGCGCCAGATCGAAGCGCGCCTGATGGTCGAGCGGATTGGTGGCGACCTTCTGCTCCAGCTCGGCGATCGGTCCGAGCGTCTTTGCCTGCTCGGCCAATTGCAATGCCGCCTGCGCGGCGGCGACTGCCGAGTCGTTGCGCTTCAACTCCGGGACCATGGCGAGCGTCTGCCGCGCCTGCTCGAGCGCGCCGGTCTCGACATAGCAGCGCGCCAGGCCGGCCAGCGCCTGCACGTTGGTGTTGTCCTCGGCCAAGAGCTGCGCATAGAGGTCCGCCGCTCCGGCGGAATCGCCGTCGGCGAGCGCCGCGTCCGCGGCCTTGAGCAGGTCCTTGGCTTCGCCGCCGATGCTGCCTTTGGTCAGGCGCTCGAGGAAAGCGAGCACCTGGCTTTCCGGTAGTGCGCCCATAAACCCATCGGCTGGCTGGCCATTGACGAAGGCGATGACCGCCGGAATCGATTGGATGCCCATCTGGCCCGGAATGGCCGGATGCTCGTCGATGTTCATCTTGGCAAGCTTCACCTTGCCTTTGGCGGCGCGCACCACCTTCTCGAGCACCGGCGTCAATTGCTTGCAGGGGCCGCACCAAGACGCCCAGAAATCGACCAGCACCGGCTGCCGCTTCAATTCCTCGATGACGTCCTTAACGAACGCCTGCGTGGTCGTATCTTTGATCAAATTGTCCGCAGCGGCGGGTTGGGTTTGCTGCAACATCTCCCTGATACGCCTTCCCTTTTGGGCCCGGTGGGCCGCAATCTCCCCTGTTCGCCTGATTAGATGGGGAGAAGGCGGACGAATGCAATCGCTTGCAGTTACGCTTGCGGAACCGAAACCGCCTCAATTCGAGGCCGGTGGCCGGTGGCTTCGAGAAACTTCAGCAGCCCTTCGCGAGAAATCGTCGTCGTGCCGGTGTTCAACAAGGGGTGAAAGTTGAGCACGTCGTGCGCCATCATCGCGGCATCGAGGATCACCGCGACGCGGCCGGCTTTGTCGTTGATCATGGCGAAGGGCGTCACCGAGCCGGGCTCGACGCCGAGCGTCTCGCGCATGACATCGGCCGAGCAGAACGAAAAGCGCCCGGAGGCGCCGAGCAGACGATGCAGCGATTTAAGCTCGATCGCCGCATCTTCCGGCGCCACCACCAGAAACAGCGCGCCTTTCTTGTCGCGCAGGAACAGGTTCTTGGTGTGCCCGCCGGGCACCTGGCCGCGCAGCGCTCGCGCCTCCTCGACGGTGAATACCGGCGGATGGCTCACCGTCCGGTGGGCGATGCCGAGACTATCCAGATAAGCGAACAATTCGTCCGGAGTGACGGGCATCGGCGGCTTCTAGGCCAGCCGGGCCGCGGTTGCAAAGCGTTCAGGTCTTTGGCATAGCTTGGCTGCGGCCATAGCCGCCTACCCACTTAAGGATGCGGGTGTAGCTCAGGGGTAGAGCACAACCTTGCCAAGGTTGGGGTCGAGGGTTCGAAATCCCTTCGCCCGCTCCAACAGTACTAGCCAATGTCCTGCGCCCGCAATGAAGCGGTAGCGCGTTCTCGGTTACCAACGGAAGCTGGTCGGGAACGATGGCGCCTTGAGAAGGTTGAGCGCTGGGAACTCCATGATGTCCAAAGCGGGAGAAATGGCAGCATGATCCGGGTTATAGCGGTTGCGGCACTGCTTGGGTTCTCGGCCGCACTTTTTACAGCGACGAGCGCGTCGGCGGTATGCGATTGCTACAGGAAAGGCGGCAGCTACATGCGATGCGAGCCGAGCCGGGCCGCGTGCCGCGCCGAGGGCGGCGATCGTTGCTATGAAGGCTGCCGAACCGGTGGCGGTCCCGGCTGACGACCGCTCCGGCGCGACCTGAGGCGCTTGGGCAATAGCGAGACGGCCGAATTATGCTGAAAATCCGCGGTGCACTTTCGATCGGGTTCGCGAATTTGGCATCCCCTCATTTGACGCCGGCATGCAACGCCTTACTTAGCGCTATGAGAACGGCACGCCTACGCCGAAGCCGTCGGAAAGCGCCGTCGCCTTACCTTTTACGGATGCGGGTGTAGCTCAGGGGTAGAGCACAACCTTGCCAAAGTAGGGGTCGAATCTCTTCGCCCGCTGCGAAATCCTGAAATCATTCGTAGTTGGTCCGCAGCTCGGGCCTTCTTGCGCGGTTCGGCGATTTGCGGGAGCGTGAGCAATGCGGTGAAGCCGCATAATTCGCATTCACGAGGACGGCATGCCCGCGCCGAAACCGCCAGCGTTCGAGACCTTGAGCCTGCATGCCGGGCAGCACCCCGATCCGGTCACGCGTTCGCGCGCCGTGCCGATCTACCAGACCACATCCTATGTGTTCGACGATGCCGATCATGCTGCCGGTCTGTTCAACCTGGAACGCGCCGGCCACATCTACACCCGCATTTCCAACCCGACGACGGCGGTACTGGAAGAGCGGCTCGCGGCGCTCGAGGACGGCGTCGGCGCCGTGTGCACGGCGAGCGGCATGGCGGCGCTGCATCTCGCCATCGCCACGCTGCTCAATGCCGGCGATCACATCGTCGCCTCGGCCTCGCTCTACGGGGGCAGCATCAATCTATTGACCCACACGCTGCCGCGCTTTGGCATCACTACCAGCTTCGTCAAGCCGCGCGATCTTGATGGCTTCCGCGCCGCCATCGGCGAACGCACGCGGCTCATCATCGCCGAGACCATCGGCAATCCCGGCCTGGAAGTGCTCGACATCCCGCAGGTTGCCGAGATCGCGCACGCGGCCGGCATTCCGGTCCTTGTCGACAATACCTTTGCCACGCCGTATTTGAGCCGCCCGATCGCACTCGGCGCCGACATCGTCATGCACTCGATCACCAAGTGGATCGGCGGGCACGGCATTGCCATCGGCGGCGCGATCATCGACGGCGGCCGCTTCGACTGGCAGGCGTCGGAGAAATTCCCGACGCTGACCAACCCATATGCGGGCTATCACGGCATCGTCTTTGCCGAGGAGTTCGGGCCAGGCGCCTTCATCACGCGGGCGCGGGCCGAAGGCTTGCGCGATTTCGGCGCCTGCCTGTCGCCCACCAACGCGTTCTATCTGTTGCAGGGCGTGGAGACGCTGCCGCTGCGCATGGAACGCCATATGGAAAACACCGCGGCTGTGCTCGCCTTCCTGCGGAAGAATCCGGCCGTGGATTGGGTGCTGCATCCGTCGCTCGAAACGCATCCGGACTACGCGCTGGCGCAAAAGCTGTTGCCGAAGGGGGCGGGCTCGATTGTCAGTTTCGGCATCAAGGGCGGCCGCGCCGCCGGGCGCAAATTTATCGAAGCGGTGCGGCTCGCCAGCCACCTCGCCAATGTCGGCGATGCCAAGACGTTGGTGATCCATCCGGCGAGCACCACGCATCAGCAGATGGATGCAGCCGCGCTTGCTGCCGCTGGTGTTGGCGAGGAGCTCATTCGCATCTCGGTGGGGCTGGAGACGGCAAGCGACATCATCGATGATTTCGGCCAGGCCTTGCGCGCCTCGCAGAAGGCTTGAGCGATGCGGCTTAGCGTCGAAGGCAGCGAAATATTTGTTAGTACCGGCGGGCGCGATTTCGATCCGGCATTGCCGGCGGTCGTCTTTCTCCACGGTGCCGGCATAGATCATTCGGTCTGGGTGCTGCTCGCGCGCGCTTTCGCGTCGCATGGCTTTGGCGTGCTGGCTCCCGACTTTCCGGGACACGGCCATTCGGCCGGCGCGCCGCTGTCGTCCATCGCGGCGTTGGCCGACTGGACGGTGGGGCTGATCGAGGCTGCCGGGGTGCGCGCGGCAAGGCTGGTCGGTCACTCCATGGGCTCGCTCGTGGCACTGGAAACCGCCACGCGCCATCCAGAAAACGTCACCAGCCTCGGCTTGATCGCCACCGCTGCGGAAATGCGGGTATCGGACGATCTTCTCAATGCGGCCAAGGCCAACGACCATGCGGCCGTCGATATGATCTCGCTTTGGGGCTACGGTTATCACGCCACGCTCGGTGGTTCCGAAATGCCCGGCCTCTGGATGCTGGGCGGTGCCGAGCGCCTGCTTGAGCGCGCCGGACCCGGCGTCATCTTCACCGATCTGTCTGCCTGCAACGACTATCGCAATGCGCTTGCCGCGGCGGCAATGATCACCGCGCCATCGATCGTGATCCAGGGCAGCCGCGATCTGATGACCCCGGCGAAGGGCGGCAAAGCCATCGCTGCCGCTATTCCCGGCTGCCGCCTCACGATACTCGAAGGCGCCGGCCATATGCTGATGACCGAGCGCTCCGACGAAGTGCTGGCGGCGCTGCGCAGCACCAATTAGAAAAACGCCATGGTGCGGATTTCGATGCTTTCGCGCATCGGCGCATTGGGCGGCGTGTTCGGATCCTCGAACGCGCTGTGGCCGACGAAACGGGCGCGCCCGTCGGTCTCGAACTCGTAGGTCTTGAGCAGGATCACGTTATCGGGCGTCATGCGCGGAAAGTACCACCAGCGGTGCTGCGGCGAGTAGCGCATGACATAGATTTCGCCGTCGCGGTCGCGGTAGCGCAGCTTCATGGTAATGAAGTCCTGGTCCGTCGATGTGGTGACGTCGCACATCGCCAGCGGCCGCTCTTCGACGGTACGGTTCAATGGCTTCCAGAAATTGTAAAACGCCACGCGGTGCTTGAGCAGCTCGTCGGCCTCGTTCGGCAGCAGCTGGCGCACGCGCAGCGGCCCGGAATTCGGCGTGTAGTCGCAATGAATGTTCATCACCGGCGCGCGGCGCGACGTCGAGTGCTCGGAGCGGGTCTGGTTGACGTTGCTCTGGGCGCGGATGGTGTGATCGAAGATGATCACCCGCTTGGCGCCGACCTCTTTCTTCACGAACGCCTCGACCTCGGGGTAAAGCTGCGCGCGGATCGCGGCGTCGTCGTCCCATTGCGCAAACGGCGAGTGGAATTCGCGCAAGGCGAAGCCTTCGCGGTCGAGCGAAAACGATTTCGCGCGATCCCAGCCGTCGTGCACCGTCACTTGATGCGGGTCGTCGCCGGACTCGCGCCACTTGGTGCCGGCCGGAGGCTCATAGAAGTAAACCTCCGGCGCGACGCCCGTGTCGGTGGTGTATTTGAAGGTCGATTGGACGGTCGTCGTGACGGTCATTTCCGTTCAGCCCTTACCATGACAAGAACGCCGACGCCGGGTGCCGCCGCCGGCACGATACCAATCAATGCGGCGTCAGCGCCGCCTCGACCGCGCCTTGGGTTTTCTGCCAGCATGGCAGCTTTTCCACTTCCGCCATCCAGCGCCGGATGTTGGGGAAATCATCGAGCGGCAGAGCCTGTCGCTTGTGCATGTGCATCGGCGCCGCCACGGCGATGTCGGCGATGGTCACCGTGTCGCCCACCAGCCATTTGGATTTCGCCAGCCGTGCATCGAGGACGCCGGCGAGCCGGCGCCAGTTCGGCGTCTCTTTTTCGAGCAGCGCGTGGTCGGTCGGCGCCTTCATCAGCGGCTTGACGGCGTTCTCGATGAAAAAGATGTAGCAGCTCGGCTGCCAGTGCGCGGCTTCCCACAGCATCCAGCGGTTCATGTCGGCGCGCTTCTTGACGTCTTTGGGATAATGCTCGTCAGAGCCCTTCAGGTCGGCCGCGTATTGCAGGATCGCGTCGGATTCCCACAGCGTGTAGTCGCCGTCCTTCGCCGCCGGCAGCGTCCCGTTTGGATTGAGCGCGAGATAGTCGGGCTGCTTGTGGGCGCCGGCGAAATAATTCACGTGGTTGAGCTCATACGGCATGCCGAGCAACTCCAACCCCGCCAGAACCTTGCGGCTGTTGATGGTGGCCGGGTCCAGATACACTTGCAACATGACGGCTCCTCCCTGGGGCTCATATGTTATTTGATTGGTTCGGTGTCCCCCGAACGATGCGGCAACTTAGCATTCTACCTACAGCACCGGCAACGATGGGCGCAGCAATTCCGGCGCGGCACGTGGGCAAGGTCCCGCTGTACGCTCGTTTGTCGATATGCTCCACTACCAGCCTGAAAGTGTAAGGAGCCGCTTACGTGAACATCAGTGAGCTGGTGGCGATCGATATCCATACGCACGCGGAGGAACCGTGCGGCACCCATCCCGACGACGGCTATGACGAGCTGCAGGCCGCCATGGCAGTCTATTTCAATCAACCGAACAATCGGCCCACCATAGAGGAGACCGCAGCCTACTATCGCGAGCGCAAGATCGGTGCGGTGATCTTTCCGGTCGATGCCGAGCGCGAAACCGGCTATCGCCGCTACGCCAACGAGGAAGTGGCCGAGAAAGCGGCCGCGAACGCGGATGTGCTGATCCCGTTCGCCAGCATCGATCCGGCCAAAGGCAAGACCGGCGCGCGGGAAGCGCGGCGGCTCATCGCTGACTTCGGCATTCGCGGCTTCAAATTTCATCCGTCCATGCAGGGATTTTTCCCCAACGACCGCAGCGCCTATGTGCTTTATGAGGCGATTGCCGAAGCCGGACTGCCGGCGCTGTTTCACACCGGCCAAACCGGGGTCGGCTCCGGCATGCCCGGCGGCGCCGGAATCCGGCTCAAATACTCCAACCCAATGTACATGGACGATGTCGCCGTTGACTTTCCCGACATGCCCATCATCCTCGCGCACCCGTCGTTTCCTTGGCAGGAAGAAGCGCTGTCGGTCGCGCAGCATAAGCCGAATGTCTTTATCGACCTATCCGGCTGGTCGCCGAAATACTTTCCGCCGATTCTCGTCCGCTATGCGAACACGCTCCTCAAGCATAAAGTGCTGTTCGGTTCCGACTGGCCGGTCATTCGCCCGGACCGCTGGCTCGCCGACTTCGACAAGCTCGAGATCAAGCCGGAAGTGCGGCCGCTCATTCTCAAAGAGAACGCGGTGAAGCTGCTTGGCCTGGGCGCGGGCAAAACCTGACCTCGCGCTTCAATCAACCCCTTCAGTCGGCGAACCCATTAATAGCCCGCGGCCAGCGCGCCTCTGGTGCGCGGGTCGGCGGCGCCGACAAAACCGCCGGCCGTGACGACGATCGAATTGGCCGAGGTTGGGAACTTTGTCACCGTGACGAGATCGCCGCGCGCTGCGAGCGCGGCGATCAGATCGGCCGGAACGCCCGGCTCGGCGAGGACTTGATCGGGCATCCATTGATTGTGCAGCCGCGGCGCCGACACCGCGCTCGCGATGTCCATGCCGCGATCAATCACATCGACCACGATCTGCAGCACCGCGGAGATGATGCGGCTGCCGCCCGGCGTGCCGGTGATCAACAGCGGCTTGCCGTCTTTCAGCACGATCGTCGGCGTCATCGATGACAGCGGCCGCTTGCCGGGTCCAGGCGCGTTGGCGTCGTAACCGAGCAGGCCATAGGCATTCGGCGCGTCGGCCTTGGCGGCGAAGTCGTCAAGTTCGTTGTTGAGAAGGACACCGGTGCCGGCGGCGACGAGGCCGACGCCGTAGCTGAAATTGAGCGTGTAGGTGTTGGAGACGGCGTTGCCGAAAGCGTCAACGACGGAGAAATGCGTGGTGTTGCGCCCTTCGGCTTTGATCCCGGCGCCGGCGCGGATCTCGCTCGCCGGCGTCGCGTGCGCCGGATCGATGGTCGCGCGCCAGTCGGCGGCGTAGCTCTTCGAGGTCAACCGTGCCACCGGAATTTGCACCTTGTCGGGATCGCCGAGAAACCAGGCGCGATCGGCGTAGGCGCGCTTCATCGCCTCGATCATCAGGAACAGCGCCTGCGCCTGGTCGTCGTGCGCCAGATCGTAGCCTTCGAGGATGTTGAGCATCTCGATGAGCGCGACGCCGCCGGACGACGGCGGCGGCATCGAAACAATGTCGTAGCCGCGATAGCTGCCGCGCACCGGCGTGCGCTCGATGGCGCGATAGGCTTTGAGATCGTCGATCGTCATCATGCCGCCGGCGGCTTGCACGGCGGCTGCGAGCTTTTGCGCCACGGCGCCTTCATAGAACGCCCGCGGCCCGCCGTTGGCGATGGCTTGCAGCGTAGCGGCAAGGTCTGGCTGCACGAGCCGGTCGCCGGGCGCGAGCGGGGCGCCGTCGGCTTTAAGAAAGATTTGCGCCGAGGACGGCCAGCGCGCCAAGCGGGGCCGCTCGACGGGCAGCGAATCGGCGGTGTCGTCGGCGACCGCAATGCCGTCGCGGGCGAGCGCAATGGCCGGTGCGATCAGATCGGCGAGCGTGAATTTTCCGGAGCCGTATTTGCTTTCCGCGAGTGCCAAGCCCGCGACCGTGCCCGGCACGCCGATAGCGAGCGCCGAATCGCGCGATTTTTGCGGATCGGCATTGCCTTGCGCGTCGAGGAAAGAGTCTTTGCTGATCGCCTGCGGCGCTATCTCGCGATAGTCGATCGCAACGTCCTCGCCGGAGGCGCGATGAATGATCATGAAACCGCCGCCGCCGATATTGCCGGCGCGCGGATAGGTCACCGCCATGGCAAAGCCAGTCGCGACCGCGGCGTCGACCGCATTGCCGCCCTTTTGCAGAATTTCGACGCCGACCTTCGCCGCCAGCGCTTCCTGCGCGACCACCATGCCGTGGGCGGCAGTGACGGCTTGCGCGCGGCCGATCTCAGGGTTCGAAAGGTCCTCGCCGCGCCCCGGGAGCGGCAGCACCAACAGGCCGGCGAGCGCAACGGACGCCAGCTTGCAGATGAAGCCCGACGCGGCGGATGACCTGTGCACAAACATTTCAGCTACGGCGCTTCAATCACTGCGCAGGTGCAGGGGACGCCGTGCCGCTCTTGGTGACGAGGACATAGCCGCGCGTCTTGTTGTCGTTGGCCGCATCGGTCGTATTCATTGCATCGAACAAGTCGGATGCCTTCACCCAGACCGGCGGATATTTGTAGCGTGCGACATCCAGAATCAGGAACCGATCCGCTTTGGCATCGTAGGCCGCGAGCGGCGAGATGTGGCCGCCGGTCTGCTGGCCGATCACCTTGCGCAGATAATTCACGATGACGAAATGATCCTTGGCGGCAAGATAGTCGCGGGCCGCGGCGCGGAAGGCGTCGAGGCCGCCATCGGCGGCGTGATGGACTTCGATCGTCAGCGGATGGAGCGCAAGCAGTCCGCCCAGCTGATCGAGCGTCATGCCCTGCCGGGCGAGCACGTCGCGCGGCAGCACCGCGTCTGTGTGCTCGTCGAGAAAATTGTCCTGGGTGAAGATGTGGTAGGGCTGATATTCTGGGCTCGCGGGCGCCGGCGTTCCCGCCGCATTGAGCACCATGACGATGCTGGCGACGCCGCAATAGGCCTGCGTCTTCTGGGTCACGAAATTGTCGGCGATCGGGAAGTAGGACGCGAGCGGGCCGCTTTCGCGAAAGAATTTTTCGCCCTCATCTGAGTTGAGCGCCGTCAGGTTGGACGGCAGCGGCAGCGTTTCGGCGCGGGCGGGCGGCGCGGCCGGCGCCAGCAGGAACAGCGCGAGCGCGAGATACTGAAAAAAGCGGCTTGGCGTCATTGCAAGCTATCTTCCGCGATTAAATCGTTGCCCGTCAACTTTGTATCACCGGACCTCACGGCGCACCGCTTTGACATCCGCCGCGGTGACCGCATCCTGATAATGATTGCCGAAGTGGGTGCGCACATAGTTCACGACCGCGGCGACCTGATCGTCGTTCATCATCTCGCCAATCGGCGGCATGCCGCGTTGCCCGTTGACGACGACGGTGACCGGATAGCCGCTGGCCTCGAGGTTCTTGTTGTCGGCAAGGGACGGATAAGCTCCGGCGCCGGTCGCGCCCTTGCCGTCCGGCATGTGGCAGGCCTGGCAGATATTGGCGTAGAGCGTTTCGCCGGTGCGCTCGGAGAAGGCAAAGCCGGTGCTCAGCGGCGATGCCGGCGGAGCGGGCGCCGCGTTCTCCGCCCGGGCGACAGGCGCGATCAGCGCCAGCAGCACAACGAACGCCAGTTGTTTGAGGCGCTGCAATTCCATCAGCTTTCACATTTTGACGACGCGCTCGTGCAGCCGCGTGATGGCGTCGAGCGATGACAGGATCGCACCCTCCTGCCACGCCGGCAGATACGACGCGTGCTCGCCCGCCAGCACGATCCGGCCGTCGATCTGGCAGAGGTTGTCGTAATGCTCGGCCCGCGCCTCGTCGGTCCAGTAGCCGGCGCAGCCGAGCGTAAAGGGCACGCGCTGCCAGGCCACGGCGACGCCGTTTTCATACTCGGCCGGATATTGCGGATGAAGGCTGGCGCCGAGCGCGACAGCGCGCGCGACCCGTTCCGCCGGCGCCATGGCGGCAAACTCGTAGGCGTTGGCGCCCTCGAAAATGTAGGCACCCAGCAGCACGCCGCGGCCGCCGCGGTTGAAGCCCGTATTCGGATAGGCGATCTGCCGGATCGGCAGATCGGTGTAGCTGATGCCGCCATAGATCGCGTCGTCTTCCTCCCAGAACCGGCGCTTGAACTGCAAGCCGACTTTGACGGCGGACATATAGGGCACCGCATCGATCGCTGCCTTCATGCGGGCGCTCGCGTCGATCGGGATTTGGCTGAGAATGGAAAGCGGAATGGTGCAGACGCACCAGTCGGCTTTCGCCACTTGCGGCGAAGCGGGCGCTTTAGGGTCGACATAGCTCACGGTGACGCCGCCGGCGTCCTGCGCAATCCGCGTCACCTTGGCGTCGTAGCGAATGAGATCGCCGACTTCGCGCGCGAACGCCTTGCCGATCATGTCCATGCCGCCGATTGGCTGGAACATTGTGGTCTGCAGCTCATGCACCGCAAACGTCTGCAGCGCGCGCCACAGCCGCGACTTCAAAATGTCCGCCAGCGCGATCGGCTCACCAGCGACCGGGGCTCCCCCAAGCCCGCCGCCCGGACCCTTGGCGTAGCCGCGATAGCGCGCGGAAATCAGATTGGCTTTGTAGGCGTAGTTCTTGTCCAGCGCGCCCCAGGATTTGAGCGCTTGCAGCAGCATCTCCTTGTCTTCCGGTGAGACAGCTTCGTCGAGCTTGTCCTGCGCGGTCACCTTGGCCAGCAGCTCGGCGATCTGCCCCTGAAAATCGGCCTTGATCTCGCGAATGCGTCGGGGCTGTCCGCCGAACGCGCCCGAAGCGTGCATCAGCGCATTGTGATTGAGCTCGACGAACGGCTCGAGCCCGACGTCGAGGCGCTTGCAGTAATCGAGCAGCGCGCGGTGATGATAGGGAATCCGCCACGGCCCCGGGTTGAAATAAAGGCCTTGCTCGAATTCGCAGGTCTGCGTGAAGCCGCCGAGCTCGGTAAAAACGTCGCCGCCGCGCAGGGTCCAGTTGCGGCCGCCCGCACGGCCACTGAATTCCAGGACCTGAACCTTGTAGCCGGCCTTGCGCAGTTCCAGCGCCGCCGTCATGCCGGCCAAACCGGCGCCCAGGATCAGAACGGAAGCGCCTCTGACATCGCCATCAAGCGCGATCGGACCCTGGTAGGCGGAATCGGCGGCGAAGCCGAGGCTTGTCATTGCCTGATACATCGCCGCGCTGCCGGCGACGGTGCCGATCAACGACAGCAGATCGCGCCGGCTGAAAGCTTCACCGTTGCCGTCGGGCATTCCCAACTCCGATCGTCCCGGGACTATATGGTGCCGCACCGCCGCGAAGGCCATCGGGGCGCGATCCGCGCCCTCCTTACCCTCTCCGTTACCCTCTCCCGTTCACGGGAGAGGGTAGCGACCCCGACTTGGTCGAGGGAGCCGGGTGAGGGTCAGTCCTTTCGATTGCGCTCCCGCACGCTCCCTCACCCGCTTCGCTCGCCACGCTCGCTCAGCACCCTCTCCCGCAGGCGGGAGAGGGAAGCACGCAGCGCATCCTTCCCGCGACGCGATTTGCGCCCGAGCTATGCCCACACTCCTCGTCACCACCGGGCTTGACCCGGTGGTCCATGCTGATGTGCGGCTCTTGAGTCCTATCGGCAAATCCGATCGAGCCTCCCGGCCGCATGGATTGCCGGATCAAGTCCGGCAATGACGAAGGAGAGAAAAACAAAAAGGGACGCGGAACGCCGACAAACGTGTCTTACCAACCTCCGCATCTTGCGATGCGGCGCGCGCTGAAGCGCAGCGCGCTCGCCTGTCGGCGTTCCACCACGGAGCTTGCTGCAGCGAACGAACGCCACAGCTCAGCTCCAGATACGCGCTTCCTGGGACTTGGTCGGGCGCACGGCCCCGATGGTTCGAAAGACCGTGCGCTTTGCAACGCGTGATCCGGAAAATCGGAAGATCATGCGTCACCAGCGGGCGTTACCCGCTCCTTCCTGTCCCAGTCCAGCGGGTTTCCCCGCAGACCGGTCATCGTGCCGGCCGGGTGTAATTCCCCGGAGCCGCCCGGGAGCGGAGGTGACGAGCCGCCGCCCGCGGGAACCGCTCTCGCTCCGTCAGCCGGCGTCACCGGCTGCCGTCCTTTAGGTGAGCGAGATTTATTATGTGTACCTGATTGCGCGACGCCAGTCAAGTGCGGTCCTTGTTTCGGCGACATTTCTCAGTTAGCGGAAACATGCAGGCAGATACCCTCAGAGGCGAGGCGAAATCGCGCTGGTGCCACCACACCACGACGTGACAAAGGCTGAAGCCCATTGCGAGCGCGCCCGCGCGATCACAGGTCGGCAGCAGGCGAAGAAGTGGCCTCGGCCTAAAAGTTGACGCCTTGTCGCTCTATCTTGGCTTGTAACATGAACACGATTAAAAGCGCGTATGGTGCCTCTCTAACAACCGTTTTGCGCTGTTACGAGCGACCTCCTCGGCAAGCTCAGATAATGATAACTGAAATCACCAAAAACGTCGTTCCCCGCCGACCTACGTACGTCAGACGCATCAGGATCGAGAGTTTTTTTGGCTATTTGATATATAGGATTCCAAAACAGGATAGTACCGAAGTAAATTTCGATCGCCTGATGATTTTTACGGTGACAATGGCTCCGGCAAAGCAACGATAACCAGCATTGAGTTTGACGAGTTGCTACAGACAGCACTTTTCCAATCCATTCAAACGTGGAACGCCAGCTGAGTGACCCATCTTCCCCGGCCATTTGCACAGATCGGCGATCAGGGATTTTTCGCACAGCGGGCGGCGCGCGACGCAGACATAGCGGCCGCGCGGGATGAGCCAGGGACGCGCGGGAAGGTCCGTGAGCACGCCACGGTCCGCTGGGAAAGATGCGAGGTTTTCACCCAAAGGCGACATCCCCTAGCCGATCGGTGAGGACTGTGCCATCTTGCGGGCATGCCCGACCGCTCAAGAAAGCGCGCGAGCCGTGAGCGATTCGTTACGCCCGTGACATGCCCGCAGTGCGCACTGAACGGCTCTGCAACCTGGGAAGAGAGCGAAAGCGGGGATCTGCAAACGGCGATCAAAAACGTATCGGACGGCTTTCGCATCGACCATGGTACGAGATTTATTGCGCCGAGTGCGGGGTCAAGGCGACTATCGGCCGAACCTTAAGCCGATCCGAAATGAAATGATCCGCCGACCGACTGGGGCGCCCTGTTTGTTCGGCAACAAAAAATACCAACGGGAGGGAAGAACATGGCGAACGTTTACATTGAAGCGCGCCCCAAGGGCCGCGCTGAGGGAAGCCCGATCGAAGACTACGTCGTCGAAGACCATGCAGACCACGTGCTCGGCACGTTCAAGACCCAGCGCGAAGCGATCGATTGGGCAAAAAATCAGGGCCACGCCCCGCTGGTCGCTCGCGTCCGGCACCTGAACGAAAAGAAGATGCCCGATCACTGGCGCTCGGCCTGAGGCAACGCCACTGGCCGACTGAGCGCAGCGATATGCGGGTAATAACAATATTGGTGCCAGAGCCCCGGACGCCGCGGCGCCTGTCATCGGGCCGGCCCGTCGAGCTAGCACGTCATCCGCCCAGCACGACGGGAGTCACACCCTATTGGAACGCCACGGCGGCGAGGGCGCGGTTGACTTTAGCTGGCGGCCAAAAGGTAACAGGCCCAGGCGCTGGCCCGGCGTGGCGATATTGGTGCCTTGACCGGGCTGGCTCAGAACCTGCGCGCCCGCCGCGTTCGATACGCTCACGGCACCTTCGATAAGCAGCACGCCGAGTGCCTGATTGTCGATCGGCCCGCTAAAGAATTCCGTCCCGCGGACGCCGATGATGGCGACCGGCGTCGTCACGCTGACGGCAGAGCGCGCCAGCTTCGACACCTGGCCTGAGATAAACCGTAAGGCGCCGACCAACGCGAACCTTAGCGTCCCGCGGCCGGCGGCAGGGTTGAAGACATATCTGTCGAGCGTCAGCCTGGTCTGCTCGCCGAGCGTCAGCCGCGTGTTGTCGGCGAACACGACTTCCAGCCGCGCTGCTTTACCGGTGGACAAAACCTCGTGGCGAAAGACCGATGCATTGAGGCTCAGCGACCGTGTGGCGCCGCCACGCGTTCCGCTCGCCTCCCCCTGTATGCGGGTCACCGCGCCGATCGCTTCCTGCGCGGCGGCCCGACCGGCGGCGAATCCGGACAGAAGCATCACCGCAATGACCGTCAGCCGATGCAACATGCGCTTGCCCGTGCCAATACCACCCAAGCCATTTTGACACATTGCG
>CAWHUO010000027.1:0-144214 GCA_963832605.1 uncultured Alphaproteobacteria bacterium
ACCACATCTCATTCCGCATCCGATCGGGTCGCACGAACCAGCGCAATGGCTCGCGGGCATTCCGTGTTTGCTCCGGCGCGTCGGCGATAATGTCCTGCTCGCGGACCAGATCGATGTTCGGCCGCGAGCGGCACGACAGCTCTAACGCCGTCATGAAGTCGGCGACGGCCAGGGTATGTTCGAGAATACCGCCCCGGCACGTTTGTTCTTTGGGTCCAATACACTCCGCCGCTGAGATCGTGTCCGTGCTCCCGCAGGAGCCGCGCCCCTTCGGCGCGAGCCCGTACACCATTGCTTGCGGACCTTCCAGCGGCACGGAGGCGAGCTGGGCTTTCGGCCTGTCTAGAATCCGTGGTCGAATGGAGCACGCAGGCCGCGCAGCACATTCTGCGGGCTGCCACCGTCCAGCGCCGCAAGGTGTGCTGAGGACAGGAAGCGATGGCGACCGACATGCGCGAGCAGTTGTAAATCCCGCTCAGTCAGCTGCATCGGGCTCGGGGCGGCCGACCGTTGGAAACGTTTTCGCCGCGGCGTTGTCAGTTCCGCTGTTGGCATAGCTCCATTTTACCTCAGGCGGCCGGCGCGATTGTGCACAGTGGGCATCGTTGGCGTTCCTGCCTCAGTGCCGTGCTCGGCCCTCAAGCGTCACGCTCGCCTTCGGCGACGGCCGTACGGCCGCCCTTGGCCATCTGGGCGCCGTCCTTGGTTGGTCTGGCGCGCGCGTTAAGGACAGGTTTGCTGCGAATTCTGCGCGGGCACGCGGAACGACTTCGGCTCAGGTGGAGGGAGCCGAAGCGCCTGTGCCTCGCCAACCAGAAGCCGCTCGCGGTCCTCGATTTCCCGCATCGCCTCTGGCATGGGCTTGCCGACGCCGCCGTGGCGCATCACGGCATCAAGGTCCGCCGCGTATTGTTCGTCGCTGACTGGCGCGCAGGAGCGATACGGGACTTCGCCACCGCCCCATCTAATCGTCCGTCTCGCACCGTGCGCACGACCGCAACGCCATCGGGAAGCGAGCACAGTAGCTCCGCCGCTTTGTGCCGGACGTTTTCCAGACTGTGAACGGCGCCCACCATATCTTAAGGATCGGCTCCAAGGCTTCGGCGCGGCCCGCTGTCCGGGAAAGACCGAGCGAGAACTGAAGCCCCGAGCTCGCGCTCACGCTATGCGCGCTGCCGCTACTGCGCGACGTGCCGAGGGTCCGTGCTTCCGAGGTGCCGTACGCGTCGGCTTCCCCTCGGTCTGCGCGCGGCCAACAGTGTGCGAATGGCCGCCGCCGCGGGTTGCGGCGTGCGAGTAGCTTCCGCCAATCGTGCTACCGTGCAACTCGCTTATGCCCCGCGTCTCGGCCCGTGCGGTGTTATTCTGATAGCTCACGCCATTGGAGGCAAAACGGCCGCTATCCTCACTGTGTGCGCGTCCTTGGCTCCAGTTTAAGTCGTTGCTCCAGCCGCGGGCGCTATTGGCGCCAGTGCTTGCATTCGTGCCCGTGCTTTCGGTAGCCCCGGAGGGGTTTGCCGCGCCGGTGCCGTGTAATCTCTCTAGGTTCTGGCCGTCGTACGAGCGGGACGACTGTGAGCTTGCGCCTTCGCTGTCGCTTCGGCCTGTTCGAGCCGTTTCGGCTTACCGATCCGCCGTGGCTGTCTGACATGCTGTCGCTGACGCTTGTGGTACGGCCTTCGGCGCGGCTCGCGCTCCAGGCCTCGCCTTCAGCGCGCGTCTCGCTGTAGTTCTCCCCTGTCGTATCTGTCTCGCTCCAGTTCGAGCCGACCGTGTCCGTTTCGCTCCAGTTCTCTTCGTCCGTGTCGGATTCAGATTGGGTCACTGAGGAAGAATAGGTCTTGGTGTAGTTGCGCCCCTTCGTACTTGCCGCGCTCTCCCCCCACTTCGGCACTGTGGGTGCGCGTGGTGCCGCCGCTTACACTCGCACCCATGGTGCCGCTCATCCCGTGGCTCCGTTGTCGAGCCAAGCCCGCTTGTGCCCGACGACCACCGGCTTGGTGAGCGCGGCGACCGGCAGTTCGAGATCGAGTCGCATGACCTCCGGCGCGAACTCTGCCGCCTCCTTCATCGAATTCATGCGCATCGCTATCTTCGTTGCCGGGATTTTTTCGATTGCTTGGCGCACCGGATCGTCGGGCTTTCCAAGCATGGCAAAGGTCTGATGTGCAGAGCATAGACGGCCGGAGAATTTCCGCAGCTCCGCGAGCGCGCGTTCCCAGTCTTGGGATACGTAGCGCGCACATTCGTCCGCGAAGATCATGGCGAGGCTGTTGTGGCGTCTGCGCTTTGCCGCAAACACGAGCGCCCGCATGACGAGCTTGCCCAACAAATCCCGGCGATTTCGCTCGCAGCATCACCGCCAGCAGTGTTGACGAGCAGAACCGCGCCTTTGTCGAGGATGTCGCGCATGTCGATCATTTGCGAGCCGACGACGGTGCGCATTGCGCGCGAGGAGAGCACCGGGGCCATGCGGTTTTCAGTACCGATGGTCTCGATTTCGAACTCTTTGTGGAGCCGCGGGTCTTGCGCGAGGTATTGCAGACGCAGCATCGCCTTGACGGCGTAGCGGTCGGTTATCTTCTGCAATCCCCATTCCCGGATACCGTGCGCGTCGGAGGGATCGAGCAGCAGATCGGCTTGGGCGAGCGACCACTTGACTCCGAGCGGACCACCAGAAGGCCGTGGAGGCTGCGGCGCAGCGTCGGCTTTTCGAAGAGGCTTTGATCGTTCTGGAGCCGCTCGAACGCTTCGATCATGTGGTCGGCTACGACGGCCGCGCCGTCGAGCAGCCGCAACCCCACGCACCAGTGGCTGTTGGCGTCGATGACAAAGACACGCTTGCGCTCGTCGAGCCGCGTTTGCACGATCCGGCGCAGGGTCGTCCGCAGCAGGCTATCGGGGTGCGCACCGTGCGGGTCTATGATGACGGTCGCCCGCTTGAGCTTAGGGTCCGAATGCATGTGCTCCCAGCTCAAGTGCCGCATGGTCGCCGATTTCCCGGCACCGGTGCCCCCCACCATGTCGATGTGTGCCGCCAGGAGCCGGGCATCGAGCGGAAAGGGCGCACCGGCCTTGTCGCGACCGAGGATAAGGCGGCCGGGTTCAGGCGCGCGAGGGACCAGCGCCGGCCGCAAGCTGGGAAAGCGCCGCCACAGGGCCTCTTGCGCGGCTTGGAGGCGCTGCGCAGGCGATTTCATCGTTACACCGCGTCGGCCTTCAAGCCGGCGAGAGCGCGACGGACGAGGTCGTAATTGCCCAGCTGCACGGCCTTCTTGATTTCGTCGAGCCAGACTTCGATCCGCGCGAAGTTGAAACGTTGTCCTCGCTCTCGCGTGTGCTCGACCGCACCACGGAGGACCGTCGTATCGTCGCGCGTCAGAGGGACCACCGCGCCGGCCTTCCGGCTCCCCTTGCGCTTCTGCCGAGTCGCTTTCTGCTGACCGGCGGCCGACATGTCCGTTGGCGCGATCAGAAGCGCGGTGAGCTCCTGCTGATTAGCGGCCGAGGCCATTTTTCCCAACTCTTCGTGCAGCTTCTGCAGAGCAGCGTCGTTTTCCCTCTGAATTTTCTTGCCGTCGGCGCAAAACTGCGTGAGCTCTTTCAGACAGTCGCGGACCTCTTTTTCCTTCTCCGCGCAGTAGGTTTCCCATTGCCGCTTAGATGCCTCCATTCGTTCGACAGCGTCAGTGGTCCACCAGGTGTCCTCACTCATCCTTCGTCCCCTTCGGATGCGGCGAGCAGCGCGTTGAGGGCGAGTTCCAATCCTGCGGTTTCTTTGCCGTCAGCCTTGTATTGTTCGATGAGCACGCCGAGCGCGGCCGACAAAGTGGCCGCCTCGCTGGATTTCGCCGCCGAGCCACGCTTCTGTCCATGCGCCTCTTCGATCGCCTGTTGGGTGAGAATGCTTTCGACGACCCGTTCATCGGCCTCGACGCGCAAACGCGTGCGCTGTGCTTCGAGGCGCAGAGGCCGCAAGGTAGCCCGGTCGGTTTCCGCGACGAGGTTGTTTTGGAGCCGCAGCATTTCGAGTGCGTGCTTGTACTGCTCGCGTTCAAAGGCCCGCTGATCGAGGGGGCCCTGCTTCGCCCCCTCTTTATACGATCGAGCGGCGGCAAGGGTGTGCTCGAATTCGGCCCGCTCGCCGGTGAGCTGCACGAGTTCAGAGTGCAAAATCTTTCGCGCGCGCATGAGCGCCGGTAGCACTTCTTCCAAGAATGCGCTTCGCGCCTTGGAATGTTCAAGGGGACTCGGTGGCCCGCGATGCCCTGCGCTCAAGTTGTCCCTGATATTCGAGGCACCAACAAAGGATATAAAAGGCTAAACCTAGGACTATTGCCAAGATGAGCACTGCCAGAAACATTACGCTCCTCTCTTTGCCTGCGCTGCGATAGGCGCGGGATCAGCTCCAGCGCTTTTTTTGCGTATCGCTTATCGGTTTACAGTCAAGCCCATGCCGCGCGCTCCGTTTACAGCGGCGTTTACAGTTTTTCAGATGTTGACTGTAAACATGATATCGTTAGCTGAGACGCCGTCTTGTTTTATCCGCCGCCCGAATACCTCGGGCGCCGGCGGAGCAAGACGGAGGAGTCCATGTCGTTCCTTGACACGCAAGCCCGCGCTCGCGCGCCGGCCCCTACCCCAATCCAGTTCGTCAATATTGAGATAACGCCGCTCATCGACGGCCAATTCTCAGTCGTGATGCAAGCGACCCTCCTCGACGAGGAGCAGCTGGAGTTTGTCGGTGAAGAACTCGCTCACGCGCACGTTGACACGCTCGACGAAGCGCTCGCGGTCATCCGTCAGAACGTCGCCGCGCTCGCACCCTCATGCGCCGCATGAGGTCGCAGCAATGGCGTGGTTCCGCAACTACTACCGGTGCGCGCGGTGCACTCATGAATGGACCGACGAATGGTCGGCAACGTGCGAGGACGACTGTCCGCACTGCGGTGCTCGGCACATGTCGCCGTTCAAAAGCGAAGACCTAAGCGAAGAGAGCGACGATGAATAAAGTCGCCGCTCCCAGCAAAACTGACCGCATCCGGGTGCTGAACGACAACTTCCGCAGCACCTTTGTTGGCGGCCAGATGTTCATGACCGCAGGCGTCAACGCCCTGCCGACGGATATCAAGGCCCGCGTGCTCTTGGCGGTTCAGTCCTTCAGCAACTTCACGAAGGACAATGACCCGCACCACGAGCACGACTTCGGCAACTTCGAAATCGAGGGCGAGAAGTACTTCTGGAAAATCGACTACTACGACCCCGAGCTGCAGTTCGGCTCGGAAGACCCTGCCGACCCCGAGAAAACGACGCGCGTGCTCACCATCATGCGCGCGGACGAGTACTAGCAACCCACAGAGAAAGGAGGCCAGTGATGGCCAACCAGCAACCGACGTACCAAGCGTACACTGTGGTCAAGCGCGAAGGCCAAGACGACTACTGGCTGAACATCGGCGCGGCGTTCATGCATCAGGACGGCGACGGATATAACGTCGTCCTGCAGGCGCTTCCGCTTGACGGTAAAATCGTTTTGCAACTCCCGAAGGCACAAAGCGAAGAGCCTGCGGAACAGTCGGCCAAACCGAACGAGCGGCGCGCAAATCGCCGCTAACAACACTAGATTTCGGTTCGCCAGCCATCGCGACGCCGCGGGATACCGCTCCCGCAGATAGGAGCGCCGCGACAGGCTACGTCTGGAGAGTCTGACAAGCAGCGTGACGCTGCTTGCTCCCACCGGTGCGAACCGACCGAACAAATGCTCTCCGAACTAACTTCGCAGCTCTGCCATATAGGCCACGCTGCCAACTCAAGCCCCGGCACCAATTGGTGCGCGGGGCTTTTCATTCAGGCTAGTCGCCGTAGGAGGCTAAAATACAAAAAGAGGCGATAACAAGATGAAACGTGGAGCTCAGATAGGCCTACATCAAACCATCGCTCTTGCTCTAAGTGGAGCACACGAATTTTTCCTCCCTGAAATAAATTAAGTGCATCGTCCTGCAGTATTGCACAACGATCACCCTCGTATTCGTGACCCGTGGGTTCCAACCTGAATTCCCCTCGTTTTTCCTTGTAGTCCGAAAGCGTCACCGTAAGTGGAACAAGCCCTGTTATCCCAAAATTTCCTCGCGGCTCCTCCATAAATACTGTCCAAAATCGGCAAGCCTTCCAATCGACAAATCGCTCGATACGGTGCTGCTCGGTTCTGGCTTGGTCGCTCGTGAAGCCAAACAGTTCTTGCGTCACGGTTCGTAGGAGCCAGTGAAATGCCGGCGTCGCATCGTCTAAATCCGCCAGTCGCAGTTGCTCCTCTCCCGAGATAGACAACTTTCCTTGTTCATAATCCGGGGTAGGGTTATCAGCGCGCCGTTGAATTGCCAACAAATAACCATCTAAAGTCAAAGCAAGATAGTGAAAGCAAAAGGCATTCGGGATTTCATGCTCCTCCGGTCGCAGACTAAGATGAGCATGGCGAACGCCTCTATCCTTTATTGCATCGCCAGCACCGCGAACATTCGAATAGAACGTCTGTGTAAAATACAATTCGACGTTGTTACCGTGTCCGCTCGTGACATAAGGATGACGAGATAGACAAAATTTCGGGCGATCTTCGCCCGAAAACGATGAGGCGGCTGGAAATGGTGAGATGAGCGACCGATTTTCCCTCTTCATTACCACCTGGTCTAACTGCCATCCGCACGTACCGCCCACTCCAAATTCTGGGCTTCGCGCTATTTCAATAATTGATCCAATCACGCGCTTATATTGTTCGGAAGGAAATTCTTTCAGGAGTTCTTGTGCATCCTCTGAAGGCTTAATTACCTCAGGTTTGACAGGTGTCCGTGTCTCAGTCCAATAGGCGGTCTGCATCGCCACCGGAAGCATTGACACATTTATGCGAAACGAATTCACTCTTTTTGCCGGATCATCTGCACCCGCAAACCACAGCACCTTCTCGGCCAATATCAAAAAGTGAGTTGCGTCAGTTTCAATGAAGGGGGAGCGCGGTCGGTGAGTTTCCCTGTTGCGCAACAACTTCAACAATGAAAGGCAATAGAGAATTTCTTGGGACTCAATTTGCTTGTTTCGATCGAGCCGCTTGAACGCGTCGCGCAGGCCATCGTTCCAGCATGCCTCGATAGTGTCAATTAGGTCGGGCAAATCCCATTTTAAAATCCGCAGACGTTTAGCCGCGCTATAACGATTTAATCGAAGCGTGTTTAGCAGGTCCAAAAACTGTTCATCAGTTCTTCGCGCTCGCATCGCCCTGGTGAGAAAGGCAGCAAGATTGTTTACAAGAAGGATGATGATGTCGCGCCGAGCATCCATAGCGATCCGGTACCTCCGAAAAAAACCGCATCAGAAGATGCGGTCCAGGCTAGGATACCTCCGACGGGCCATAACAAATCGACCTCTCGATCGCGACTACGCTCGCCGCAATGCGGCAGAAATGCTCACGAATGGCATCATACTTTTCAAGAGCATCCACCGGTAGGTGCCCGGAGCTTAATTGGGGCCCGTATTCTTGGGCAAAGGCGATTAGATCACCACTCAACTCACTTACAGCACTCTCCAGTTGTTCAATGATGTCACAAGGGGTCGTCTTGGACTTGTTCTCTTCAGCTCCATTCCGCTCCTCCGCACAGCGACCGAACTCGAGTATTCGAGTGCCGGTCGAATACGGAGGAGAAATCTACTTAGAATTGTACACTGGTCGACGCATCTGTCAACGAAGCGCAAATATTGCACCAGGATTGCACACTTCGGTCAACGACCACCGCCTTCCGCACTGGTTCAACACCCCCGAGCGCCAACCCCCTTGACTTGTAAACCGAACTCGCAGAATTGGTCTTCGTCGGTTACGTCTATACGTGACCGGTCATCTGGCTCCTGAGGAACCCGGCCAGCCGATCTTTAGGTCATCCATCGATGGCCGATCCGCTGTTGCCTGGGTTTGCAGGAGACAGCATGTTGCAGGCCAGGCAAAGCCCGTACATCCGCATTCGGAACGTGCAGCGAGTGCTCAGACGGCTTTCTGACGGTCGAATTCAATTACCACCATTATCATCAACTCACCCGCACGAAACTGCCTGGCCAACCAGGCAGCCCTCAGTTCATGGCGGCTTACGAGGAATGCGAGCGCCGTCTGACGAGCCGGCCGAGTTGAGCAAAGACAAACCAGCGCCTCCGCAAGGCGTCGCGATGCTCGAGCGGCAGCATCGCACGTTAGCGCCGCGGCGTGTCGTTCCCCGGGGAGTGTGATGGCAACGCTCATCCGTGCAGTATTTGAAAGCACAGAGAATAACCGCGTTTCCGTAAGAGTATCACGTTGTTGCCATGCACCGGATGTTGAGCCTGCGTGGGTCGTCACAGTCAGGAATTCAACGAACGTTCTTCTCCTTCGAAAATTTACCTCACTCGATAGGGCGCTGGGCTTTGCAGCGAAAGCACTTCCTGGTTGTTCGTCATGAACACGGTTCCACAAGTTCCGTTGTCCGCGATCGAAGACGCCGATCGTCAGCATGCCTCTCGACCGCATAGAGGAAACGCGAAGGTCTCTCCGCCGTCACAGAGCTTGCCGTTGTATCCGAATGAGAAGCAAATCGCCGTCGCAATACTCGGGCTGAAACGGGCCCATGAATGGAAAGCCAAGGCAGTCCTTCTTGAACGCGAAGGGTTGCCGGGAATTGATCCCCTGATGGGCGGCCGCTCCTGGCTAGCTGTCCAACGGTTTTTTGCGGCTCGCGATGGGCTTGACCCCGCAACTCCCCGGGAGTCCAATTTGCCAAACACCCGTGTCCGCTGCGTACCGTTCGTTCCGGACGGGAAGGAGAGGGCGCATGCCCAGAAAGAGACGCCCGTTACTCGTCGGCGGGGGGATCCTCGAGCTCGACGCGCTGGGATTTGAGCTCCGCGAACGCGGCGGCCGGCGAGAAGCTTACTGGGTGGCCAGTAAAGCTGCGCGCAAGTTCGGCTACGTGCCCCGCACGGTTCGTCTCCACGGTGATTTAAATAACAGAGCTGAGGTAAATAGGATGGCGGAAAGGTGTGCCGTCCTGTGGCAGGAAATGCAGCAATGGCTTGCGGCCGGCGGACGAGACTTGCGCCCGATCTACGACGGGACGCTGGGCTCTCTCATCAAATGCTATCAGACCGATAAGGAATCCCCGTACCGGAACATTGGCCAGAACACCCGACGCATCTATGACCAATGGTGCCGCTTGCTCAACCGGCTATTCGGAGCACGCCGGATAGATCGTCTGTCAGGGCAAGACCTGCGGCGGTGGTTCAATGAAATTGCCAAGCCGACAAATCCCGGCGGGCTTCCCCGCCTTTCGCTCGCCCGCAAGTGCGTTCGCACCATGCTTTCCATTCTTCTGAATTACGGGGTGGAGCTTGGACTTCCCGCCTGTTTGGAGCTGGCGCAAGCTCTTGAGCGCATGACGCTCAGCCCGCAACGCGAGTTGCTCAACGAGTGGCGGCGCAAGAAGCCTCAACAGCTTCCGATGACGTACGCATTCGCCGAGGCGATTGTTGACGAAGGCTTGAACCGTGGAGAGCGCCGCTATCGTTCACTCGCGCTCGGCGTCGCGGCACAATTCGAACTCACCATCGCACAAATTGACGTAATTGGCTTTTGGGAGCGGATTGACGGCGCTCGCAGCATTCCTGACGGAACCATAGTCCAGGGCAAGAAGGCGTGGCGGCCGGGTCTGCGCTACGAAGACTTTTTGCCCGACATGGTGCTCGATATGCGGCGCTCCAAAAACAGCAAGCGCGGCATCTTCGATCTCGCGGAGTATCCCCTCTTCATGCGTGCCCTCGCGGCCGTACCAGAAGCTGAGCGGCGGGGAGCAGTCGCTGTCGACAACGCCGGAGAGCCATTCCAGCCGCGCTATTACAACGCCCTGTATCGCAGACTGGCGAATGCCCGAGAGGTGCCGAAGGGCGTTTGGAACATGAATGCGCGCCACGGCGGTGCGACCGAAGCCAGACAATCGGGCGTCCTGCTGGAAGACACGTCAGAGCACCTCCAGCACTCAAATCTTCAGACCACGAAGCGCCATTACGTCATGCCCAATATCGAAACAACCCGCCGCGTCGCGCGCGCGAGGGTTGCAAGTCGCAAAAAGCCCGACGCAAACTAGTGGGAGCCTGGGCTCGGCTCTCCGGAAACAAACCCGGAAACCGGATTCCCAACAAGCATTCCCAACACATTCCCAACAGCATGAGCTAAGTGTTGGCGCGCTCGGAGAGATTCGAACTCCCGACCCTCAAATTCGAAGTCTGATGCTCTATCCAGCTGAGCTACGAGCGCGTTCCCGAAGGAGCGCCGCACAATAGCCGGTTCGCCACGGCGTTCAACACGACGCGGGCACCCCTTCGCTTCGACGGGTTCCGTCGGGACACGACACAAATGCGTGTTGTCATGCTGGTTCGGCAGGGCGGCTATTTCATTGTCGGAGGGCCGCGAAGAAACTGCGCGGGCTGCGGCAGGTTGTCGTGCGAACCACTCGGAGACGGAGGTTCGTCATGTCCGACTATCGGAACTTTAACGATGATCCGCTGCGGCCCGGCACGCCATATGAGTACGAGCCGGTTGGGTAAGGCAGAAACGTAAGCTGGGGCTGGATTGCCGGTGCTTTGGTCCTGGTCGTCCTGGTCGCGCTCGCGTTCGGCATTCGGTCACGAGCCGACGCAAACCGCTTCCAACGAGACTGTACCGCCAGCAGCTACCCGCATGGCGCCGCCGGCGCCTTCCGCGACCACGCCGCGTCCGCTCAACCCGGCAAATCCGGGCCTGGCGCCGCCGCCTGCACCGCCGACAAATATTCCGGCGCAATAACGCAAACTTCTTTCCAAGCGTAGCGAAACGGCCCCGGTCTCACCCCGGGGCCGCCTTTTTGCTTTGCAAAATTTCCGACTACGTCGATTGCAGCCGCGGCAGCAAGGCGCGCGCATTCGCGCTTTCGATCTTGCGCAAATCGGCATCATCAAAAATTGCCTTTAAGCCGTCGATGTGATCGCGCGCCGTGCGGAACGGGAAATCAGTTCCGAACAGGATTTGCGATGTGGGCACGACTTTGGTCAGCGCCGCCATGGACGCGAGATTGGCGACCTGGGCGGTGTCGTAGTGGAACCTCTGCAACAGCGTGTTCACACCTTCGGGCGTGTTGGCTGCAGCCGCCTTGCTGGTAAGCGGCAGCCGCACGAACCGTTCGATCAAAAACGGCATGGTGCCGCCGGCATGGGAGAAGATGAATTTGATATCCGGGCAACGCGAAGCGGTGCCGGTAAACAATAGGCTCGCGATCGTGCGGGTGGTGTCGGTGCCGTACTCGATGACCGGTGGCGGTACTTCGGCGATGAGATTGCGGCAGCACGCCGCTGTGGTCGGATGCGTAAAGACGACCGCTTTGCGGCGATTGAGCTCGTCCATCACCGGGGCGAAAGCCGGATCGCCGAGCCACTTGTCGCCATAGCTCGTAAACAGCCCGATGCCGTCGGCTTTGAGGGTGTCGAGCGCGTAGGCGATCTCCCGCAGGCTCGCGTCGACATCGGGCAATGGCAGGACCGCGAACAGCCCGAAGCGTCGCGCGCCGTCGGCGGTAAGCTTGGCCCCGTATTCGTTGCAGGCGCGCGCGAGCGTCGCGGCAGCAGCGGCGTCGCCGAACCAGACGCCGGGAGTTGTGATCGACAACATCGCGGTGGAAACGCCTGCGGCGTCCATGTCGGCGAGGGATTTTTCCGGCGTCCATTCCAGCGTCGGCCGCTCGCCAAGCTTGCGCCCCGCAAGATCGGCAATGTAGGCCGGCGGCGCCAGATGATGATGCACATCGACGACCGGAATTTTTGCCGGCGTTTGCGCTCGGGCGCGCGGCGAGACGAAGCCGCCCAGCGCAAAGGCGCCCAAGCCGGCCGCTCCGCCGAGCACGCCGCGCCGGCTGAGCGTCGAGCCGCCAGTCGGGCCATCAAATGTTAGCGTCTGCTCGCAGCAGGTGCAGCCGCGAAACGTTAATCGATGTTGCTTGCGGCTAGCCATCTGTTCCTCCCGTTTGCAGTTTTTGGAAATGTTGCCGCATCCGGATCGCGGAACCCGCGTTCCCGTCCCGGCATTGTCTTTTGGACGCCAACCATGAAGGCGTCGCCAGAGAGGCCCTCATGCCTGATGAAAACATGATCCGCGGACCGAAGCAAAGCATGTCCACCCGGGCCGGGAGTGAGAGTACGCGGGCGGCCGGCGTGCCAACGCAAGAGGCCCATCAGCCGGACCCAATGCTGCAGATGTCGACGGGATGGGTCGGCGCCGGCGGGATCACGCTCGTGGCGCTCGCTATCGTCGTCATTCTCGGCATCGTGTTTTACGGGCTCAACGGGCGCGAAACCGTGCAAGAGACCGCGGCCACTCCGCCGGCACTACCGGCAGCACAAAGCACGAAACCCGCGCCCGGCGGCAAGGGCGCTGCGGCAACAGCAGGCGCGCCACGGGCGAACAATAGCGGCGTGAAGGGCTAAGCCCTCGACATTACTTCTCAAATGCCGGATCGACGGGCACGCGATAACCGTTGGCCAGGCGGTTGGTCTCATTGGCCATGCCGACGACGGCCATGAGCTCGCCGAACATCGCCTCGCTCATGCCGGCCTTGCGCGCCGCGGCGCCGTGGCTGGCGATGCAATAAGCGCAGCCATTGGTGACGCTCACCGCGAGGTAAATCATCTCCTTGGTGAGCGCATCGAGCGCGCCCGGCGCCATGATCTCCTTGATGCTTTCCCAGGTGCGCTTGAGCGTCGCCGGGTCATGCGCAAGATATTTCCAAAAATTGTTCACGTCCTCGACTTGCCGCGTGCGCTTGATGTCGTCGAATACGGCGCGGACTTCTGGCGAGGCGTCGCCATAGTTGATCGGAATGCCTGGAGACATCGAACTTCATCCTCATCGTTAAATGACAAGCCGCGGGCAAAACAAAACCACGCCACGCGCCTCAGCCGCCATGGGCGAAACTATTGATGATGCCAACCAAAGCGCCGATCAGCAGGACGATACAGACGCCGGCCTGCACACCAAAGCCCGGGCCGCGCTTTTCTGCTGCCTGCGTATAGCTGACCATGTACCAGATCCTGCCGGCGATCCACACGACGCCCAGTGCCGCCGCGCCCTTATCGCTGATGTAATAAGCGAACAGCCAAAGGAGCGGCAGGAAGATCGGCATCCATTCCAGCGTGTTCATTTGGACGCGGAATATGCGGTCGAATTCGAGGTTACCGGTCATCATCACCGGCGCCTTCAGGCCGAATTTCCGCCGCGCCGGCGCCACGCGCAGCCCGGTGTAGAAATAAAACAGTATGGCGAGCACGGTGACGAGTGCGGTGTAGCGCGGCATGGCCGAATTCCCTCCCCTGCGCCGAGGCGGCACCTTAGCCTCCCCTTTCGCCGTGCGCGAGGCGCGAGGCAGGCGCGGGAACCGGCTCGGTATAATTCTGCCAGAGCGCGCAGAGGCAGGAGGCGACCGTGGCGGACGCGATCCGTTGGCTGAGAATTTCGTACTGGGTCGGCGCGGTGACCGATTGCGTAGCCGCGGTGCAGATGCTTTACCCGCCGCTCTTTAAGTTCGGCATGGGGCTTTCGGCGTTTACTCCCGGTTCCGACTATCGCTACGCCATGGGCATGGGCGCATCCCTCATGCTGGGATGGACTGGGCTTCTGCTCTGGGCGGATCAAAAACCGCTGGAGCGCAGAGGCGTGCTGCCGCTGACCGTGTTCCCGGTGATCGCTGGGCTTGCCGCCAATGAGGCCTACGCCGTCGCGGTGGGCTTTCTGCCAGCGTCGGCGATCGCGCCGATCTGGCTGCTGCAAGCTTTGCTCAGCACGCTGTTCCTCTTCAGCTATTTCCGCGCGCGGAAGGCTTGAAGAGATTCGGCACCGCGATCTACGCGACCGCGGCCGCCTTCGCTTGTTCGGCGCGGATCAGCTCGGCCAGTTCGGACGCCGGCCGCGGCGGACTGAACAGATAGCCCTGCACTTCCGTGCATCCTTCCGCACGCACCCGTTCGAGCTGTTCGGCGGTTTCGATGCCCTCTGCCGTCGTCGCAATGCCGAGGCTCATACCGAGTCCGGCGACCGCGCGAATGATGGCTACGCAATCCGGCCGCTCGGAAAGCTCGCGGACGAACGAGCGATCGATCTTGATTTTGTCGAAGGGAAAACACCGCAAATAGCTGAGACTCGAATAGCCGGTGCCGAAATCGTCCATCGAGATGCGCACGCCAATGTCGCGGAGCTGATGCAAAGTCGCCAGATTTGCATCGGTTTCGCCAAGCAGCACCGATTCGGTGATCTCCAATTCCAGGCGGTCGGCCGGCAGGCGCGAATAAGCGAGCGCCGTCAGCACCGCCCTCACCACGCCGCGGCTGCGGAACTGCGCCGGCGACAGATTGACCGCGACCTTGAGTTCACTCGGCCAGCGCATCGCTTCGGTACAAGCCTGCCGCAGCACCCATTCGCCGAGCGGCACGATGAGGCCGATTTCCTCGGCGAGCGGGATGAAGTCGCCGGGAGCGATCATGCCGCGCTCCGGATGCTGCCAGCGCAACAGCGCCTCGAAACCGCTGACCGCATTGGTCGTGAGATTGATCAGCGGCTGATAGAACAGCTCGAACTCGCCATTGGCGAAAGCCTTGCGCAAGTCGAGCTCCAGCAGGCGGCGCGCCTGGATGCGACGATCCATTTCGGGCTCGAAGAAATGCGCGGAGCCGCGGCCTTCGGCTTTAGCGCGATAAAGAGCGATGTCGGCGTTGCGCAGGAGCCCGTCTGCTTCGTCGCCGTCGCCGGGCGAAAGCGCGATGCCGATGCTGGCGCCGATAATAAATTCGTGTCCGTGCACCTCGTACGGCTTGCTCACCGTTTCGATCAGCGCGCTGGCCAGCGTGCTGGCTTCGTTGGGACTGCCGAGGGGATATTGCACGACCGCAAACTCGTCGCCGCCCAGACGCGCGACCATGTCGCTCTCGCGCAGACACTTTTGCAAACGCTGCGCCACCGTCTGCAACAGCGCATCGCCCATCGGGTGGCCAAGGGTATCGTTGACGCCTTTGAAGTGATCGAGATCGAGGCAGTGCACCGCGAGGCTTTCGCCGTGCCGGCGCACCCGTGCGAGCAATTCGTTCAGCCGCTCATGGAACAGCACCCGGTTGGGCAAATCGGTCAGCGCATCGTGATGCGCCATGTAGGCAATACGCGCTTCGGCCGCTTTACGCTCGGTGACGTCGACGACCGCGACCAGCATCGCATGCATGCGGCCGAAGGGGACCCGGCGGGCATAGATCAGGACTTCGATTTCGCTGCCGTCGGCCTTGATGTGGCGCCAGGTTCGATCCGACTGGTATTTTTCGCCGACCGATTTTGCCGCCTCGCAATGGATGTCCCTTTCGTCGCGCGGCCAGAGCTCCGGCAGCGTCATGTTCTGGAACCGCGCACGGCTGTAGCCGTAGTGGGCGAGCGCAGCGTCGTTGACATTGAGGATGCGCAGGTCGCTCGGATCGTACAGCCACATCGGCACCGGATTGCCCTCGAACAGCAGGCGGAAGGAAGCTTCCCGCCGCTTGAGATCGCCGATATCCGTCAGCGTCATCGACAAAAGCTCGCCGACGGACGCGACGCTGGCGTTCACATGGACTTCGCTGTCCCCGCGCCTGAAGGCGAACTCGAACTGATCGAATTGTCCGGTCCCGATGCTGGCAACGAGACGATCGCGAATGCCCAACGGAGCCGCTCCCAGCGGAAGCTCCGAAAGCCGGCACCACTGCAAATGCTTTTCCTCGACGCCGAGCATCTCCGCAGCGCCTTGGTTGAAGGCCACGATTTGAAAATCGATCGCGACGCCCGCCGCATTGCGGATCGTCGCCAGCGCGAGAATGCCCTCGTTAGTCGAGCGGAAGATGGTGTCGACCAGATTGTACCTGGTGCCGGCTTCCGCCACGTACACGCCGACAAGAGACTGTCCCCACCGGCACGCCATCGGGAAGGCCAGCATCTCATAGGTCTCGACCATGCCGTCGGCGACGCGATGCATGCGGTAGGGGACCGGCGCCGACGCTGCAATCGATTGCGGCAGCACCGCGCCGAGCGCGATGGCACAATCGCGCGGCAAATCCACGATGCGTTTGTCGCGGACATCGAAGCCGATCCAATCGTGGACCTTCCGGCCCGCGCGCAATCCTTTGAAAGTGTCGCCGGCCACGCTGCCTTCAAACAACAGCAAATGATCGGCGAGCCGCCCGAGGCTGCCGAGCACCACGTCCTCGTATTGCGGCAGCTTCTTGCCGGGAGCGAGCGCTGCCCGCCACATCCGCTCAACCACCGTGATGTCAGCCAACAACGGCGGACGCTGAACACTGAGCTTGCGGAGTGGGGCGATCATGATCGGGATTAAATTTCGCGGGGAGATCGGATAAGTCGAACGTGAATTTAATTTGCTAGTTGGAATCTCATAAAAACGCGTTAAGTGAGGCGATCCGTATTTGTGACTATCATATGACATTTTTGTTTGATGACGCTTTTCAAGATGAGCGAAAATTTCCTTTGTTGTTCAAGCAAACCAAGCGAGCGCATGGTGAACGAATTATCACAAAGTAATCGTCGGCGCGGATTATGACAGCGGCCCGGCGTCCGATTGTGACAGAAGCGGCGAACGGGCACACTCGGGTCTCACATTAACGGGACAAGAACCGCCATGTCGAAGACACCCGATTACTTTGCCGGAAAGACCATCATCATCACCGGCGCCGCGAGCGGCATCGGCCGCGCCACGGCGCTGATTTTCGCCCGCGAGCGCGCCAGGGTCGTATGCGCCGACATTAACGATGCCGGCGCCCGCGAGACCGCCGCCGAGGTCAAGCGCAAAGGCGGCGGAGCGCTCGCCTTGAAGGTCGACGTCACCCACCGCGGCGAGGTCGAGGGCATGGTCAAGAACGCGATCGAGGCGTTCGGCAGCGTGCAGTTCCTGTTCAACTCGGCCGGCGCCGCCATCCGCCGAGCGAAATTCCTCGAGATCGACGACGCGCTGATGCAAAAGACTTTCGCGCTCAACGTCAACGGCACCTTCTACGCCATGCAGGCGGTGCTGCCGCATTTTTTGGCCAACAAGCACGGCGTCATCGTCAACATGGCGAGCATGGCGCACCGACGCGGCGGCCCTGGCTCCTCGATCCATTACGCCGCTGCCAAGGGCGCAGTGGTGACCATGACCATGGGCGTGGCGCGCGAATTCGCGGCCCAAGGCATACGCGCGCTCTCAATCTCGCCCGGGCCGATCAAAACCCCGTTCCAGGACGCGGCGCAGTCCTCGCCCGAACTGATCCAGCGCTTTCTCGACGATGTGCCGATGGGCCGTTTCGGCACGCCGGAAGAAATCGGCGAACTGGTGCTGTTTTTGTGCTCCGACGCGTGTCCGTTCATGACCGCGGATACGATCTATGTGAACGGCGGCGGCGGCTGGCGGTGAGTTCCCGGCTTGGCTGACGCAATCGGCGTCATCCAAGCGTCGTGTGCAAAACGTGACGTTCAAGCATCGCGGCGCGGTGTATGAGACATTGTGCCTGTGCACAGCCGAATCCAACCGACTTGAACTCGAATCGAAAACGCTCTCCTGCTGATCGTCAAGTCGATTTTCCCGTTGTGCTGTGGCGTTTGCCGGCGAAAGGCAACGCATGATGCGCACGATCGTACTCGCCACGCAAAAGGGTGGCAGCGGCAAAAGCACCCTCACCATCGGGCTTGCAGTCGCCGCGATGGAGGACGCGCAGCGCGTTGCCATCATCGAGACCGACCCGCAGGGCACGGTTTCGAACTGGGCGCGGCGCCGTACGTCTCCCGAGCCTCGGATCGACTGCGCCGGCAGCCGCAGTGAAATCGAGCGGGCGTTGCTGGCGCTCAATCACAACAGCTTCACGCTCGCCGTCATCGATACGCCGGCCACGAACAATGATGTGAGCGCAAGCGCCATTGGCGCGGCCGACCTGTGCCTGATCCCGGCGCGCCCCAGCCCGGCCGATATCGAGGCGGCGCTGCCGACGCTGCGAACCATCCGCAAACTCGGCAAGCCCTTTGCGTTCGTCCTCAACCAGGCGCCGCCGCGCGGCTACCGGCTCGGCGAGGCCGCCACGGCACTGCATACGACCGGAATGCTGGCGCTGCCCTATATCGTCCAGCGCAACGACCATCAGGATGCGCTCGGCGCCGGCTTTGCCGTCACCGAGTTCGCGCCCCATGACAAAGCCGCGCAGGAGATCCGCGACTTGTGGCGGTGGGTTAAGCAGCAACTGAGCATGGAAATGATTGACCGTGGATCAGCTCCGATCAGAGCGGCCGGCTAGGCCCCGCCGCCCGGCGCGCCGCTCGATGGCGGAACTCGTTGCGTCGCTGGAGGGCGGGGCGGTCGTGGAGACGCTGCCTTCGCCGGAACCGGTTGCGACGGCACGGCGTTCGCCTGTGACTGCAGTCAATGAGGAGCCGGGCACAGAACCCGCTCAAGGGAGGAATGGCATGATCAATGAACCGACCAACCAGAGTGCGGACGCCGCGGTGACCCGCTTGCCTTTGAACAAGAACCGCAATGGTGTTGCGCCTGACGACGAACGGGCGCTGCAACACCTCGACGAAGTCACCCTGGCCGCCGCCAAATCGGCCAAGGACTACCGCTCCTGGATGCTGGAGAACGTGAAAGTCAACATCAACGCCGCGCTGGATTACGCCAACGGGCTTGCCAGCGGCGGGTCGCCCGACCTCGCCGCCGAGCCAGCCGGCCAAGCGCAAGAACAACAAAAAACTTCCGGCGCACCGCGGCCTGAACGGCCGCCCCCCTCCCCGGCCAGTACCGCCGAAGACTATCGTGCCAAGGCGTTCGAATTGATGAGTGCCAATGTGAACGCCACCTTGGAATACGCGCGTCTGCTGGCCAGCGTGAAATCGCCCGCGGAGTTTGTCGAACTGACGACCAACCATGCGCGCAAGCACTTCGAGCTGATCATGACGCATGCGGCGGCCCTCGGCGCGCTGTCGCGGTCGTTGACCACGCGGCAGCCGGACGAATAGTCGGCGCGGACCCACTCGGCTCAAATCTCTCCCGCACGGGGCAAGAGGGAGTTCATGCCGCCGGCCGCCAGTTCACCAGAGCCACGCCGATGACGCAGACCGCCATGCCAAGGAGCGCGAGTGCGGCGAGCCGCTCGCCGAACAGCGCCCACGCCATCAGCGCCGTCATCGGCGGGGTCAGATAGAACAGGCTGACCACGCGCGTCGCCGCCGCCCGGCGGATCAGAAAATAGAACAGCCAGATCGCGCCGAACGAGAGCACAACGACCAGATAGCCGACCGCGAGCAGAAACGCGCGGCGTCCAGTGCACGACGCGGGTTTCGAAGGCAAAAGCGCCGAGCGAGAATAGGATGCCCGCCGCCGCATACTGGATGCACAGCGCCGGCCGCCAATCCATGCCGCCGCCGAAGCGCTTCTGATAGAGCGTTCCCACGGTGATGCCGATGAGCGCCACGGTCGCCGAAACCCAGCCGAACGGCGTCGCCCCGCCGGACCCGGTTTTCTCGGAGAGCACCAGATAAACGCCGAGGAGGCCGAGCGCGAGGCCGAGCCATTGCCGCGCCACGACCCGCTCGCCGAGCCAGCGATTGGCGATGGTCGAGGTCAAGACCGGCTGCAGGCTGACAATGAGCGCGGCGAGGCCCGCGGAGACCCCGTTCTCGATCGCCACGAACACGCCGCCGAGATAAAGCCCGTGCACCATCAGCCCGGTCAAGGCTGAGTGCACGACGCCGGCGGCGTTCGGCCATTTCGGCCGCGTCAGCGCGAGGATGAGGCCAAGAAGCGCCACCACCGCGATCATGCGGATCGACAGAAAGGTCAGCGGCTCGGCATAGGCCAGGCCAAGTTTCGCAAAGACGAAGCCGGACGACCACAACAGCACAAACACGCCCGGCGCCGCGAACACTGCGAAATCTTCGAAGCTACGCGGCATTGCCAAATTCCCGGCGGACGGCGACACGGCCCGCAAGAGCCCTAGCCCGCGCGCACGAGATGGTCGAGGGCGCGGGCGGATCGCGGCTATGCGGTCAGTGCAAGGGTCTAGCGGGAAAGCTCAGCGCTATCGAAACGATCGTGCGAACGAGCAATGTCTTTGATAAGTTTCGTATTGTCCGACCCGCCTAAATGGGGTCATGCCGTGACGGTCGCACAAGACTTATTCGAGGTTGCTGAGGCCGCTGACCAAGCGCGCCCGCGAATCCGCGGCGACGATATTCAGGCACCGCTATCTGCGATCCGCAGAGTTGCTGAGGAGGCCAGACGCGCTTGGTCCGGGTCCAACATCGGCTATCACGCGATCGTTTATTACGCGGGCTTGGCACCAAAGCCGCCGGAGGCACAGTTCAGCCCCGAATGGGGGTTGATGGATCGGTGGCCGACCCATCAACCTCACCCTGGCTGGCGAGTGATGGATTATCAGGCCGTCCTCGACGAACTGCTCGCACGCGCTGGTCGACCGGAAATCAAGGCAATTGAAGAAAATCTCGAATCGATACAGGAGATTTTTTCGAGTTTGAAGGAGCGCGCGATTTCTCTATTAACCGCTGCGCTGACAGAAACGTCCGATTCCTTTCTCGATCGCAAGTTGAAGCAGATTGAGCAACTCCTCTTCGCCAGTCCCCGCACGATCGAAAGAGACCTTCTGCCAAAAGGTCAATTTTGGTCACGCGATTCCCAGGCGATGAGCCAAGGGCTTCAGGTCGCGCCGCATCAGTCATTAATCACTCTCGATCTGTCCGCAACAGTCTTGAAGAACGGATTGGACACTTTGGCGAGCACGACGAGAGAGGCTGCATCGCATCTTCAGCGGCTTACAAGCCGAGAAAACAAGTCAAGTATGATAGGAACCAACGTATTTATTGGCCACGGACGCTCGAAGCTTTGGCGTGAACTTAAAGACTTCATCGAGGATCGCCTTCATCTTCCGGTGGACGAATTTAATAGCGTTCCAGTAGCGGGTATCAGCACAACGGCGCGCCTGTCGGAGCTACTTGACGCCGCGGCGTTCGCGTTTCTGATTATGACTGCCGAAGACGAGCAAGCCGACGGAAAAATGCGAGCTCGGGAAAACGTTGTACATGAGCTGGGGCTATTCCAGGGCCGACTAGGCTTCAGTCGAGCCATCATTCTGATTGAGGAAGAATGCGAGGAGTTCTCCAATATTCATGGCTTGGGGCAAATCCGTTTCCCGAAGGCGAACATCGGCGCCAAGTTCGAAGAAATCCGAGCTGTCCTTGAAAGAGAGAAATTGATCTAATGACAAGAAATATCGATCTAACGACAAGAAATATCCGGTGTATGATGCTAGGCGGCGTCGTCATTGTTTAGTGACATTTCCTCCCGCATTTCTGATAGAGTTCGTCCCTCATACTTCCAATACTCTAGTCCAGCGACCGCTGACCAGTTGCATCCCTTCTCCTTCGCAATCGTCAGAGCAGAGTTGGACAGGCTATCCTCCTGACCCCTGAATATCACCCATCTGTCGTCCTTAACCGTGCAAGTAATCGTGTCATCGAAAACAGACGTGAGTGCACCGGGTTTTAGTCCCACCATCCCAAACCTGAAGCTCGACTTTCTCTTTCGAGCTTGGTCGAGCGCCTCCCGGTCACCGGGCTCGCTGACAACATCCACCTTTGGCGTGACATCTCGAATTTCTATCAACTTTATAACTGCCTTTGGTTTATCAGGAGATAGCCTGAAGAACTCACGATTGCGTCTGACACGATGATCTTCAAACGCTTCGTGCATTGCTCTTTCAGCACGGCTAGCGTCAGGAACCTCTGCCGCATAAAAACATTCGAAAGGGAGCGGTAGGCCACTAGTATCCAAAGAGCGCATTCGTACCTCAACGCTTTCGCCGTTCGTCTTCCCAATCTTGATCAGTCCGGGCATGGCTTGGTTCACGAGAACGTAAATAATGTCAGGCATAGCATCCTCACACCGGCAAATTGTCGTGTTTCCTTCCCGGCATCTCCACGGTCTTGCCGCGCAGCATGGCGAGCGCGCGGGCGATGCGCGGGCGGGTGGCGTGGGGCATGATCACGTCGTCGATATAGCCGCGCTCGGCGGCGATAAAGGGCGAGAGGAAGCGCTGCTCGTATTCGCGGGTGCGCGCCGCGATCTTATCGGGGTCGCCGATGTCGGCGCGGAAGATGATCTCGACCGCGCCCTTGGCGCCCATCACCGCGATCTGCGCCGTCGGCCAGGCGTAGTTGACGTCGCCGCCGATGTGTTTTGACGCCATCACGTCATAAGCCCCGCCGAACGCTTTCCTCGTGATCACGGTGACCAGCGGCACGGTGGCCTGCGAATAGGCGAACAGAAGTTTCGCGCCATGCTTGATTAGGCCGCCATATTCCTGCGCCGTGCCGGGGAGAAATCCGGGCACGTCGACGAAGGTGACGATCGGAATGTTGAAGGCGTCGCAGAAGCGCACGAAGCGCGCCGCCTTGCGGCTGGCGTCAGAGTTCGAGCACGCCGGCCAAGCACCATCGGCTGGTTGGCGACGAAGCCCACGGTGCGGCCGGCGATGCGGCCAAAGCCGATCACGATGTTTCGGGCGTAGGTTTCCGACAGCTCGAAGAAGTCGCCCTCGTCCACGGTTTTGAGGATCAGCTCCTTGATGTCGTAGGGCTTGTTGGGATTGTCTGGCACGAGCGAGTTGAGCGAGGGCTCGATGCGGTCGATGTCGTCGAATGACGGCAATTCCGGCACGCCGGCGGAGAAATTCGCCGGCAGGAAGTCGAGCAGCCGCCGCATCTGCAGCAGACATTCGACGTCGTTGTCGTAGGCGCCGTCGGCGATCGACGACTTACTCGCGTGTACCGAGGCGCCGCCGAGCTCTTCCGCGGTGACGATCTCATTGGTCACCGTCTTCACCACGTCGGGCCCAGTGACGAACATGTAGCTCGTGTCGCGCACCATGAAGATGAAATCGGTCATCGCCGGCGAGTAGACGTCGCCGCCGGCGCACGGGCCCATGATCACCGAAATCTGCGGAATGACGCCCGAGGCGATGACGTTTCTTTTGAAGACCTCGCCGTAGCCGCCAAGCGCCGCCACGCCCTCCTGGATGCGGGCGCCGCCGGCGTCGAACAGGCCGATGATCGGCGCCCGCGCGCGCATCGCCATGTCCTGGATCTTGATGATCTTCTGCGCATGGGTCTCCGACAGTGAGCCGCCGAACACGGTGAAGTCCTTGGCAAAGGTGAATACGCTGCGGCCATTGACGGTGCCCCAGCCGGTGACCACGCCGTCGCCGGCAATCTTCGATTTCTCCATGCCAAAATCGTTGGAGCGGTGCTCGACGAACATGTCGAACTCCTCGAAAGAGTTCTTGTCCATCAGGAGCTCGATGCGCTCGCGGGCGGTGAGCTTGCCGCGCTTGTGCTGCGCCTCGATGCGCCGCGTCCCACCGCCGGCGCGGGCGCTTTCGCGGAGCTCTTCGAGCTTGTCGACAATGTCCTTCATCGCTCGCCCTTTGCCCTATTTGGCCTGACCCGGTCGATCCCGCGGCCCGCCGCCGCGGCGGCCGGATGACCTTCGCAAGGTCTCAATAGGAAGGCTGAATAGCAAGGCTTGTGCCCGTTTTCATCATTTCCGCATCGACTGCCCTCACCCCGGGCCTGCCGCCTCGCCCGCGGTGCCAGGGCCGATTCTCGCGGGTGCCTCCGCCGCATGCTAAGGCGACGCCGGAAACGGCGGACAATAACGCAATGGCTTTTGCCCGATTGATCGACGCGGTGGAGCGGCGGCCGCAAGCGGCCTTTCGCCGGCTTCCTCGTCGTCCACGGGGTCGTCTGGACGGTGCTCCCGTCACTCCTCTACTTCAACCTGCCGCTCGACGTGATCGAGGCGATGACCTACGGCCGCGAATGGCAGCTCGGTTACGACAAACTGCCGCCGCTGCCGTGGTGGCTGGCCGAAGCGGTGTATCGGACCTTCGGCACCGATGACGCGCTCTATGCGCTCTGTCAGGTCCTCGTGGTCATCGCTTTCGTGGCGGTGTGGAAAACGGCGCGTCCGCTGGTCGGCGCGACCGGCGCGCTGGCCGCGATCCTGATCATCGATGGCCTGCATTACTTCACCGCAAGCGCCACCAAGCTTAATCACAACGTGGTCGAGCTGCCGTTGTGGGCGCTCGCCGGCTTCGCATTTTATGCCGGGCTGCGGCACGGGCGCATGCGGGATTGGGTTTTGCTCGGGGTGGCGCTTGGTCTCGCCTTGTGGGCCAAATATTTTGTGGTGATCCTGGCGGCCCCGCTGGCGCTATTTCTGCTGCTGGACCCGGACGCGCGTCGCCGGTTGGCCCGGCCGGGCCCGTGGATCGCGGCCGCCGTGGCGCTAGCGGTGATGGCGCCGCATCTGATCTGGCTGGTGCAGAACAATTTCCTGCCCTTTGCCTATGCCGAGGCGCGCGCCGTGCCGCCGCAAGGGCCACTCGATCACCTCAGCAATCCGCTCGAATTTTTGGGCGGACAAGCGTTCTTTCTTATTCCGTCGCTATTGATCGCCGCGCCTTTGTTCTGGCCGGCCGCGAAGCCGGCCGCCGCGCGGAAGCGTCGACGCCTTCGACCGCCGCATTGTCACGCTGTTGGCGTTCGGGCCGACGCTCACCCTGGTCGCGTTTTCGCTGGTCACCGGGCGCGGCACCAACGCGATGTGGGGCTTTCCGCTTTGGTTGTTCCTAGGTCTCTGGATCGTGGTGTTCGCCCCCACCGCGCTTGACCGGATGCGGCTCGCCTGGGTCAGTGTGCTGTGGGCTCTGGTGTTCGCGATCTTTGCCGCTGTCTTTGTCGCTGACTACACCGTGCTGCCGGATTTCGATCACCGCTACCGGGCCGCATTTTTTCCCGGCGACCTTCTCTCCGCCGCGATCACGCAACGGTTCGCGCAAACGACCGGGCATGAGCCCGCTTACATCATCGGTTCGATGTGGGACGGCGGCAATGTCGCGCATTACGCCAAAGAGCGCCCGCAACCGCGCGTGCTGATCGACGGCCTGCCGCGCCGCGCGCCCTGGATCGATCTCGCCGATCTGCGCGCCCACGGCGCCGTTTTAGTGTGGACCGACAGCGACCCGAAGGTGCTGCCGAAAAATTTCGCCGCGATTGCGCCGGGCGCGGAAATTGGCGCGCCGTTCGATCTGCCGTATCATCGCGAGCGACGGCGCCGTGCATGTGGGCTGGGCGATCTTGCGTCCGCAAGCGCCTTAATTTACCCCGCCGCGCCGGGGTGCTAATTTCGCTTCATCGGTCGACAAGAAGGCGCCAAAAATGCCGGATTATCTGAGACTTGAGGCGTTCCGGGCGACGCCTCTCGTGAAAGAGCCGTTCGAACATCTGATTGTATCGGGATTTATCGGTCCGGCTGGGCTCGCAGCGATCAATGCCGATTATCCGCAGATTGCTTCTTCGGGCAGCTTTCCCGTCGATCAGGTCAGCTTCGGTCCGGCTTTCCAGGCGTTGCTCGACGAACTGGAGGGCGATGAGTTTCGCGAGGCGTACGAAGAAAAATTTGGCATCGATCTGTCCGGCCGGCCCACAGTCACCACGGTGCGCGGCCGCTGCGATTTAAGCGACGGCAGGATCCACACCGACTCGACCAGCAAAATCATCACCGTGCTGATCTATATGAACGAGAGCTGGGACCAGCCCGGCGGGCGCTTGCGCTTGCTGCGTTCCGCCAACGACCTCAACGACATCATCGTCGAAGTGCCGCCGGTCGCCGGCACGCTGCTCGCGTTCAAGCGCAGCAATAATTCCTGGCACGGTCACGAGCCTTTTTCCGGCGAACGCCGCGTCATTCAATTCAATTGGCTTACATCGCAGGGCAATCGGCAAATCGCGATGCTGCGGCACCACACGTCCGCGTCGTTCAAGCGCGTGTTGCAAATGATCTTGCCAGGCCGCGCCTAGCACCATAAGACGCGGCCAGCGAAGTCGGAACCGGCGCGCGACAGGAGCTACTTTTTGATCTCGCCAGCGGCCGATCTGCGCGAACGCGACTTTGGCAAAATTCTGCTGATCAAATTGTCGGCGGTCGGCGACGTCGTTCACACTATCCCGGTCTTGAACAAGCTGCGACGGCGCTATCCGGCGGCGCAATTGGATTGGCTGGTCACGCCGGGGATCGGCGAATTGTTAGGACACCATCCGGCCATCAGCAATGTCATCGCCTTCGACCGCGAGGACTGGACCGCGCTCTGGCGGCTGACGCCGCTCATCGGCTACACGCGATTGGCCGCTAAGCTGCGCGCCACCGGTTACGATTTGGTGATCGACATGCACGGGCAGTTCCGCACCGCCCTGTTCGCGCTCGCCGCCGGCGCTCCGGTGCGGATCGGATTCGACCGGCCGCGCGCGAGCGTGTGGGACGCTTCGCCGCGAACATTTCCCCAAGAAGCGCGCAAGCACGCCTGGCAGGGCGCCCGCGAAGGCAGTTGGCTTGCCTACACTCACCACATCCCGGTGCCCACGCTCGACCTGCACGCGGTCGACCGCTATCTCGGCGTGGGGCCGCTGCTCGGTCTCGACGACGGCGCCGCCGACTTTTCCTTTCCGATCCCCCGCGAGGCCACCAACCGCATCGACGCGCTGATGGATTACTACGACATCGCGAACAAGAAGCTCGCGGTGCTGGCGCCCGGCACGATCTGGGAAACCAAGCAGTGGCGCAGCGACGGATTCGCCGAAGTGGCGCGTTATTTCCTGCACAAGGGCTTTGCCGTGACGCTGATCGGCGCGGCGCGCGAACGCGCGGTTTGTGCGGGGGTCGCGGCCCTTGTGCCGGGTGTCGTCAACCTCGCCGGCGAAACGACGCTGAGTGAGCTTGCGGCCTTGATCCGCCGCGCCACCGTCTGTGTGACCAACGATTCCGGTCCGATGCATCTCGCCGTCGCGGTCGACCGTCCGGTGGTGAGCATCTTCGGCCCGACCGACCCAATCTGGATCGGCCCCTACCATCGCACTGATGCGGTCTTGCAGGCCAAGATCCCTTGCTCGCCTTGCTATCTGCGGCAGCTCAGCCGCTGCCGCCACGGGCACGCCTGCATGCTTGAGGTGTCCGCGCAGGCGGTGATCGAGCGGGCGGAAAGCGTTCTACGCAAGCACGCTGGCGGCGCCGGCTTCGTCAAGGCGCAAGCGGGCCGGGCGTAGCGTTTCGCGCTGGCGCAGTGCGAACAAGAATCTAATTCAGTCTGACGGCGACCTGCCCGCCGGTTCGCACATATCCGATATATTCAAACGGTCGCTTACTATCGCTGACGAACTCCGTGAACGCCTTGTATTCGCCGTCCTGCCAACCGGCGTAGTTGATGAATTCATCGAATATCACGATGCACCCGGGTTGCAGCATATTGCCGAGCGCGGTGAAGATGGTCCAAGTCGCGCTGTAGAGATCACAGTCGACGTGCATGAACGCGACCTTCGATCCGCGATGCTCAGCGGCGAATGACGGCAGCGTCTCTTCGAAAAATCCCTTGATCAGCGTGACATTGTGCCGGACCGGCGGCACCTTGCCGCCGATGCTGAAGGCGCCTTTTCTGGCGCCAAGCGTCCAAGCCTCCGGCAGGCCGACGAAGGAATCGAAGGCGTACCAGCGCACGCCGGGTTTGAGTCCGGCAAGCCGATTGATCGAATCTCCCTTGTAGACACCGAACTCAAGGAACAGCCCGCTGTCGTTGCCGACCTGATCGAGCGCGTAGCGAAACAGCTGGCTGCGATTCTTGAAGGGAGCCGCTCGCGCCAGATTCTCCCTTTCAAACGCCGTGGAAGAGACGATGTCGCGAAACGATCCCATCAGGTCGAGATCGGTGATCGCGATTTCGATCAGCTTTCGCAAACCGCGCCTGATGACCTCGCGAATACGGAATTGGACGTCTTCAATGGCCAGCCGAAGCCAGATGTTCAATCGGCCAATCATGCTCCCGACCTTGTCACGGCGCGGGCGAGTCGGGCACAGCTTCCTTGCGCTGCCGCATCGCCAACCAAGCCTTCATGTAGGGATAATAGCTGGTCTCGGCGCTGACGACCGCGAGCAAAAACCCCTCGGGGCCGTCGAGGAAGCCCAAGCGCAGTACGTAGGCGCGCAGAAACGAAATCAATCCACGGCCAATGCCGGTCAGGAACGATACTTTCCGCCCAGAGCCGACGATCATCTGCGCCTTCGCCGTGGAATACCGGTCCACGCGCAACAACGCGTCTTCCAGCTTGGGCATGGCATAATGAATAAGCGGCGGGCGAAGCCGCTTCACCACGCCTTCGCAGATCACGCGCTCGTGGACAATGACATCGTCGAACCGGGCTTTGCCGCGGCGGAACAGCCGCAACACATAGTCAGGGTACCAACCCGAATGGCGCATCCAGCGGCCGCAAAAGTTGGAAAGACGGGGAAATTCCCAAGCGTCCGCAGCGTCATCGGCGATGGCGGCTTTGATCGCCGCAGCAAGCTCGGCGGTAACGCGCTCGTCGGCATCGATAGTCAGCACAAACGTCCCCGTCGCCAGCGAAAGCGCATAGTTTTTTTGTGGGCCGTAGCCGCCCCACGGATGAAACTCGACGCGGGCGCCTTTTGCCCGTGCGATCTCCGCGGTCGCATCCGTGCTGCCGCAGTCGACCACGATGCGTTCGTCGCAAAAGCCGAGGCTATCGAGGCAATCGCCGATATTCGCCGCCTCGTCCCTGGTGATCACAATGGCGCTGAGCTGCGGCATGAGCACCTGTCCTCGTCCGCTCACACCGGCCGCTCGCGCGCGGCAAGAATCGCGAGCCACAGATAGACGCCGAGCAGCGTCGTCTCGATGAGCACGATGAAAATGCTGCCGCCATAGACCTGCGGAAAGAACACCTCCACCACCGCCATGGACACGACGGAGGTGAGCCACACTACCGCACCCCAGGGGGCGGCTAGCCACAGCCCGACCGCGGCAACGAGATCGATGACGGAGAAGAACACCGTCGCCGTCCGCCACGCCATGCTATGCGCCTCAAAGCCGCCGTCGGCCGGCGCGGCGATCCCGCACAGCTGGGCCCAATGGTAGAGGCCCTTGCCAAGCGACACCACCGCCATGATGCGCAGGAACAAAACCAGATATTCGGCCCAGGATCCGCTTGCGTTCGCGGCTTTACCTGCATGCACCGGCTCGAGCATGTCGCTCGGCCGCGTCGGTCGCCGCTGCAATTGGTCGCTCATGTTACGGCGGCCTTTGACATTTGCGGCGGGCGGAAGTCAATCCGTGGCATCCATAGTGGCGGCTCGGGCGCGGAACGGGTAGAACTCTGCACCGCGATCAGGAGTGCATGATGGCGATCAAATTCGGCCGCCCGCTGGAGCGCAGGCGACCCTTCCCTCCCAAGGCGGAAGCCCTGACCGAGCAGCGTCTTGACCTCGCGATCCGCCCGCGCCGTAACCGCCGCGCCGAGTGGGCGCGGCGCATGGTGCGCGAGCATGTGCTCACCACCGACGACTTGATCTGGCCGCTCTTCCTGGTCGATGGGACAAAAGTCCGGGCGCCGGTCGCCTCCATGCCGGACGTCGAGCGCCTCTCGGTCGACGAAGCCGTGCGTGCGGCGGAACGGGCGGCCAAGCTTACCATCCCCTGCCTCGCGCTTTTCCCCTACACCGATCCGGACAAGCGCGACGAAACCGGCTCCGAGGCGCTCAACGCGGAAAACCTCGTGTGCCGGGCGATTCGCGCCATCAAGCAGGAGGTGCCGGATATCGGCATCCTTTGCGACGTGGCGCTCGATCCATATACCAGCCACGGCCATGATGGCCTCCTGCGCGATGGCGTCATCGTCAACGACGAGACCGTCGCTGTTCTGGTCCGCCAGGCGCTGGTTCAAGCCGAAGCCGGCTGCGATATCGTAGCGCCGTCCGACATGATGGATGGTCGCGTCGGCGCGATCCGCTCCGGCCTCGACGCCACGGGCTTCAGCGAAGTCCAGATCATGGCCTATGCCGCCAAATACGCCTCGGCCTTTTACGGCCCGTTCCGCGATGCCGTCGGCTCGAACGCTACGCTGGTCGGCGACAAACGCACCTATCAGATGGACCCGGCGAATACGGACGAGGCGCTGCGCGAGGTGGAACTCGACATCGCCGAAGGCGCCGACATGGTCATGGTCAAGCCCGGCCTGCCCTATCTCGACATCCTGCAGCGGGTCAAAGACGCCTTCGGCATGCCCACCTTCGCCTATCAAGTGTCGGGCGAATATGCGATGATCATGGCCGCCGCGGGGAATGGCTGGCTCGACGGGGACAAGGCGATGACCGAAAGCCTGATCGCTTTCAAGCGCGCCGGCGCCGACGGCGTGCTGACCTATTTCGCAGCTAGGATTGCGGAGAAACTAAAGAAGGGCGGCGCTTAACGCACGAACCAGAAGGATCTTGCCCGGATCTGATCCGGGGAGAAGACCGCTTCGCGAGATTACGTGCAACCAGTGCCACCGCCCCGCCTGAGAGCTAACAACGAGGCGGACGTCATGCGTGAGGACGACGACCAGTTCCGGAATTACGTGCCGCTGCTGCGCCGGATCATTATCCTGGTGGCGGTGCTCACCGCTGTGCCCGTGGTATTGTGGACCATCACCGCTTTCGTCCGCTCTTATGTCGGGCCGCCCCGAACCCCGACCTTCCATCAACTCGCGGCCACAGAGCCGAACGACGCATCGGCCAATATAAACCCAGACGCCGCCGGGCCGCCCCAATCGGCGACTGAGCCGCCCAAGCCTTCCGATCCCGCCCCAGCAACGCTCGAGGCAAGGGCGGCGGCAATGGTCGACGCCCGTGACGCCTCCGCAACGCCGAAACGACCGGTGCTCGCCGATCGTTCGCCGGACAGCGACGCCAGCATGCCCACGAGCGCAATGCCGGCGAGCGCGGTGAAAATGACCGACGCGTCGCTTAGTGCTTCGCCAAGCCCGAAAACGCCCGACATGGTCGCGGTTCCGCCGCCCGGCACGAAAGCGCCCGACGCGCTTACGGTGCCCGTCATGCCGAACGACCCGGCAGCAACCACCGGGGCGTTGGCCGCGCAGCGGCCTGCTGCCGCGAGCGAACCGCCGGCCGACACCATGCCGGCCGCAGTGCCGCTAGCGGGCCCGATTCCGCTCCCGCGACGTCGCCCCCACATTATGGCCGAAGCGCCGTTGACACAGATGGCGCAGGTGAATGTACCGATGCCGCGGCCGCGGCCGGACACCGCCGGTCCGGCAACACCGTCGGAAACGAGCGCCGGGCCCCTCGACTTTCTGCAAAATATTCTTCATTAGCGCAAACAAAGCAGCGAAAGCGCGCGCTCACTCCAGCGCCGTGCCGCTCGGCATGCGCACCGGCTGATAGCCGGCGGCGGCGAGCGCGGCAAAAATCTCTTCGGCGTGAGCGGCGTCGCGCGTCTCCATGGTGACGTCAAGCTTGGCGCCCTTGGCCGGTACGTCGAGGAACAACCGATGATGATCGACGCTCAAAATGTTGGCGCCGAATTCGCCAAGGCTGGTAGCGATCTGGCCCAAAATTCCCGGGCGATCCGGGATGATGAGACGGAACGAGACGATGCGGTCGGCGCGTTCCAATTCACGGACCATGATGGACGCGAGGATGCGCGGATCGATATTGCCGCCGCACAGGATCAGGCCGACCTTGCGGCCGCGGAATCGCTCCGGCTCGGCGAGCATGGCGGCAAGCCCGGCGGCTCCCGCACCTTCCGCCATCGCTTTCTGCAAGGTGAGAAAGGCGTTGACGGCGCGCTCGAGCAGCGGCTCGTCGACCAGAATGATGTCGCGAACGAGTTGGCGCACGATCGGCAGCGTCAGCTTGCCGACATTGCTCACCGCTATGCCCTCGGCCAGCGTCGCGCCGCCGCACGGCCTGTCGCCTTGGTGGATCGCATTCCACATCGACGGATAGAGCGCGCATTCGACGCCGACGATCTCGATCGAGGGCTTCTTCGCCCGCGCAGCGGTGGCGCAGCCGGCGATGAGGCCGCCGCCGCCGATCGGAATGATCAGAACGTCAAGGTCGGACACCTCCTCCAGCATTTCCAGCGCGACCGTCCCTTGGCCGGCGATAATGTGCGGATCGTCGTAGGGGTGAACCCAGACGAGGTCGCGCGCGGCCGCGATTGCCTCGGCGCGTAGCTGCGCTTCCGTAATCGTTTCACCATCAAGGACGACCGTCGCCCCAAGTGCCTCGGTCGCTTTCACTTTGACGAACGGCGTGGTTACCGGCATGACGATGGTCGCGGGAATGCCGAGGCGGCGGGCGTGATAAGCCACCGCCTGGGCATGATTGCCGGCCGACATGGCAATGACGCCGCGCCGGCGTTCGTCCGCTGACAGCGTTGCCAGCTTGACGCAGGCACCACGTTCCTTGAACGAGTTGGTGACCTGCAAATTCTCGTATTTTACGTACACTTCGGCGCCAGTCAGCGCCGAGAGCGGCGGCGCCGCCAGTATCGGCGTGTGCAACACGTGGCCGGCAATCGTGCGCCGGGCAGCCTCGATGTCAGTCAGCTTCACCATGACCGGCCTTTTTCCCGATTTCCGCCGGCGTTACAATGCCGGAGTTACCCAAGGCAGAAGCGCAAAGCCAGGCCGCGCATGACCGATTCTCATCCAAATTCGGGACCGGGTTCTGAACCGGGCGGCATCGGCATCCCGGTCGATATGCGGCCGCATGCCTACGATCCGCACACGTCGCCGGAGCTGTTCGAAGGCGTGCTGGCTCGCCGCGTGGTCGCCTTCATCATCGACTTGATCATCATTGCGCTGCCGCTCGTCGCGGCATCGATGTTCATCTTTGTTCTCGGTCTTGTCACGTTCGGTCTCGGCTGGGCGTTGTTCTGGCTGCTGTCGCCGGCTTCAGTCATCTGGGCGCTGTTCTATTATGGAGCGACGCTTGGAAGCCCGGCCTCAGCCACGCTCGGCATGCGCGCCATGGAGATCGAAATGCGCACCTGGTACGGCGCGCCGGCCTACTTCGTGCTCGGCGCCGTGCACGCGATCGTCTACTGGGTCAGCGTCAGCGTGCTGACGCCTTTTATCCTCCTGGTCGGCTTCTTCAACGTGCGCAGGCGGCTCCTGCACGATATGCTGGTCGGCGCTATCATCATCAACAATGCGGCGCGAGCGGCGTCGCTGCGCGCGCCCGCGACAGGCTATGGACGATTTGGCCTTTGACGCGCCGCCTTTCTCGGGCAATCTAGGCGGCGGTCGGGCCAGTTACGGCCGCGCAAGACCAAGAGGCTAGCAACAGACCGCAACGCCCCGTGACCCAGCATTCCCGCGATACGCCGCAATTCTACCTCACCGCCCCTTCGCCCTGCCCCTATCTCACCGGCAAGGAGGAGCGGAAGGTCTTTACTCACCTCGTCGGCGAGCGCGCCGGCGAGCTCAACAACATCCTCACCCAGGGCGGATTTCGCCGCAGCCAATCGATCGCCTATCGGCCGGCCTGCGAAGGTTGCCGCTCCTGCGTGTCGGTGCGCGTGATCGCCAAGGAATTCCGTCCCACCCGCAGCATGCGGCGCATCTTCAGCCGCAACGACGACATCGCCGGCGAGATGAAGATCGCCGTGCCCACCTCCGAGCAATACGCCATCTTCCGCGGCTACCTCGATTCACGGCACCGCGACGGCGGCATGGCCGACATGACGGTGCTCGACTACGCCATGATGGTCGAGGACAGCCACATCGAGACCCGCATCATCGAATATCGCCGGCGCGAACCGGGCACCTCGATGGCGCGGCGCGGCGCCGGTGACCTCATCGCCGTGGCCCTGACCGACGTGCTGGCCGACGGCCTGTCCATGGTCTACTCGTTTTTCGAGCCGGATGAAGCCGCGCGTTCGCTCGGCACCTTCATGGTGCTCGACCACATCGCCCGCGCGCAACGTATGGGGCTGGCTTACGTCTATCTCGGCTATTGGGTGCGCGGCTCGCGCAAGATGGACTACAAAAGCCGCTTCCTGCCGCAGGAGCGGCTCACGCCGGACGGTTGGGCGCGGACGGAATAGTCGGCGGTTAGCGAACTGGCGCCTTTATTGCTCCGACCAATCTCCGGGCGCCGCGCGGTATACACACGTGCATGAGTGCTTTCGGATCTCAAAACATCTGCAACAAAGAAGCTGGATGCCGGCATGAGCGAGGACGTGCACGAGGTTTACGCAATTCGTTACGGCCACCATGCGCGCCGCTCGCCGGAAAACTTCATCGGCGGCGATCCGCATGACGTACTGCAGCCGCTGGACTTCTTCGTCTGGGCGATCGTCGGGCCGGCCGGCGCGATTATTGTCGACACCGGCTTCGACGAAGCGATGGCCACGCGTCGCCAGCGCCAGGTGACGAAGCCAGTGCATGACGGGCTCGCTGCGCTCGGCATCGCGCCGGAAGAGGTTACCACCGTCATTATCAGCCACCTCCACTACGACCATTGCGGCAATCACGAGCTGTTTCCGCGCGCCCGCTACCACCTGCAGGATCGCGAGATGGCCTATGCGACCGGCCGCTGCATGTGCCACCAGGCGCTGCGGCTGCCGTTCGAGGCCGACGATGTCGTCGCCATGGTGCGCAAGGTGTTTGCCGGCCGTGTCGCCTTCCACGACGGCGACGATGAAATCGTGCCCGGCGTCACCGTGCACCGCATCGGCGGCCACTCGATGGGTCTGCAGTCGATAAGGGTAAAAACCCGGCGCGGCTATGTCGTGCTCGCCGCAGATGCCGCGCATCTCTACGCCCATATCGACCACGGGCGGATTTTTCCGATCACCTACAACGTCGCCGAGGTGCTCGAAGGCTATGAAAGGTTAAAGAAGCTCGCGAGCTCGCCGCATCATATCGTGCCCGGTCACGATCCATTGGTGCTTAAGCGTTATCCGGCGGCAAAACCCGGCCTCGAAGGCGTCGTCGCACGGCTGGACGCCGCGCCGAACGAGGTGTGAAAAATCCACGACCGCCGCGTGACGTTCAATTGAGCTAAGTCAACGCATTGCAATTCGAGCAATCTATGTTGCCCGCTTGGCGTCGAACCTGATGTTCGATCACCGAGATGTAGGGGACTGCATTGCCGCCAGCAGCAGTTTTTGCCACACCGGGATACTTTAGCGTCGCCGGATGCGACGGACTTTTCTGGCTCATCGATCCGGACAGACGTCCCTTTCTTTCGAAAGGCGTCAACTCGGTCCGCTTTGATCAGGACCGCATTCAAAACAGCGATCGCATTCCCTACGCGCAAGCCTGCAAGCGGAAATACGGCAATAAGGATGCGTGGCGCACTGCCACGGCGGAGCGGCTGGTGCGCTGGGGCTTCAACACGCTCGGTTCTTGGTCTGATGAAGCCGTTGCCAACGCCGGACCTTTGCCGCTTGCCGTGACGTGCACGCTGGATCTTGCCATGTCATTCACGTGGCAAAACAACGACGAGTCGGTAGCCGGTTACAAGCAGGATTTCCCCGATGTGTTCCACCCCGGCTTCGAGCGCCATGTTCGCGGCCGCGCCATCAAACTGTGCGGACAATGGCGCAATGAGCGAAATCTCATCGGCTGGTTCATAGACAACGAGCTGCGCTGGGGCCCGGACTGGCGCGGCGCTGACGAGTTGCTCGGCCTGTTTCTTCGCCTGCCGGTCGCCAGTCCAGGCCGTAACGCCGCCATCGGTTGGCTGCGCGGCCGACATTCCGATTTCAGGCAATTCAACGCGATTTGGCGTGCGCCCGCCCAATCCTGGGACACATTCGCGGCGTTAGCGCACATCGACGCCCCATATCGGCGAAATCCGCCTTATCAGCGCAACGCGGCCGATGAGCAGGCGGCCAATCGCACCGATCCCAAGCGCGCCGGGTTTGTGGCCGATTGCGATGGGTTCGCGGCGCTCGTGGCCGAACGCTATTTCACGCTGACCTGCGCCGCCATCAAAGCCGCCGACCCCAATCATCTCCTCCTTGGCTGCCGCTTCGCCTATGTTCCGGCGCCTGGCGTCGTCGATGCCATTGCGCGCCATTGCGATGTCATCTCGCTCAATTGCTACGATCTTGATGCGAGCGCGACCATCGACGCGTATGCGGCTACTGGCAAGCCCTGTCTGATCGGCGAGTTCTCCTTTCGCGGCGCCAATTCCGGCTTGCCCAATACCAATGGCGCCGGGCCCGTGGTCGCAACCCAGGCCGAGCGGGCGGCCTGTTTCCGACGCTACGTCACTGCAGCGCTGAGTAAGCCGGCGGTGGTCGGCTATCACTGGTTCGAACACGCCGATCAGCCAGCCGAGGGCCGCTTTGACGGCGAAAACTCCAATTTTGGCACGGTGACCATCGACGACGAGCCTTACGAAGAGCTCACGCAAGTAATGATGGCGGTCAACGCCAGCGCCGAGGCGCTGCATGGCGCGGCGGCGCTGGTTGCGTCACCCGCGGGATAATGGCGATGAGCAATCGCAGCAAGATCGTCTTTCTCGGCGCGACCAGCATGTCGTTCGGCTTGAGCATGCTGCGCGACGTGTTTTGCAACGATGAACTGCGCGGTTCCACCCTCACATTAGTCGGACGCAATCCGGCAAGGCTTGCGAAAATGACCGAGCTGGCGAATTTGCTGAACAACAAAACCCGCGCCGGCCTGATCGTCGAACAAACCACCGACCGTCGCGCGGCTCTCGACGGCGCGGGCTTCGTCGTTAACGCCACCGCGATTGACCGCAACCGGCTGTGGCGGCTCGATTTCGAAGTGCCGCGCAAATACGGCATCCGCCACACACTCGGCGAGAACGGCGGTCCGGGCGGCCTGTTCTTCACGCTCCGCACTTTGCCGCTCATTTTCGATTTCGTCCGCGAGATGGAGGAGCTTTGCCCGCAGGCGCTGTTCATTAATTTCGCCAATCCGGAAACCCGCATCATCCTGGCGCTCGGCAAATACAGTTCGATCCGCGCGCTCGGCCTGTGCCACGGCATTTTCATGGGCCAAGCCGATGTCGCACGTGTTGTGGGGCTGCCCTATGAAGAGGTGGACGTCTGGGGCGCCGGCATCAATCATTTCCAATGCCTGATGCAAATTCGCCATCGCACGACCGGCGAGGACCTTTATCCGCTGCTGCGCGCCAAGGAAAAGGAATACGACTGTTCATTCGCTCCCCTCACCCGCCGGCTGTTCCGCACTTTCGGCTACTGGATGACGTGCAGCGACGAGCATCTGGGCGAATATCTGGCTTATGGCTGGGAAGGCGGCGAGAGAGGCTACGATTTCGCCGCCGACGAGCGGTGGCGAGCGGAATTCGCCGCTGCGCGCGAGCGTGTGCTGGGTGGCGGCGCGCTGCCGCCCGATTGGCTGACGCCGTCCGGCGAACGCGGCGGCGCCGCGATCGGAAGCATAATTCACAATAAGAAACGCGTCCTGGAATCCGGTATTGTCGTCAATCGCGGCGTCATCGAAAACTTGCCGCCGGATGCAGCCGTCGAGGTGCCGGTGGTGGCTGATGCCGCCGGCATTCACCCCGTCTCGCTTGGGCCGCTACCCGATCCGATCGCCAAACTGCTCGCCCCAGCGGTGAGCGTCCACCAGCTCGCCGTCGAGGCCGCCGTTCATGCCTCAAAGGAGATTGCCTTGCAGGCGCTCCTGATCGATCCGGTCGTGAACTCGGCCGCGGCCGCAGTGAAAGTGCTCGACGAATTATGGGAGGTGAACCGGCCCTATATCCGGCCGTGCGTCTAGACCAGAGCAATCACGATGGCTCTGCACCCTTCCCGATTCCCCCTGCGGCGGATGCGTTGTCGAATTTATTGGTCTTCGGAAATCCCTTGGGCGCCAGCCGGCCGGCATCGGCGCGGTTGCCGCGCCAGTCGGCGAGTTCCTTGAGCGAGAGCGTGAAAACCCGGCCGGCGGAATCGGTCCAGGTCAGGCCCTTTTCCACTTCGAACGTCTTGATGTCGGAGAGGCCGCCATCCTTGTGCCGCTGCAGCCGCACGCCGCGCCCGCGCGCCATCTCCGGCACCTGATCGATCGGGAAGACCAGCATCTTGCGGTTTTCGCCGATCGCCGCGACCAGTTCGCCGGTGACAGGCGCGATCGCGCGCGCTTCATCGGGCGGCGTGACGTTGAGCATCTGCTTGCCCTTGCGGGTATTGGCAAGGCATTCGTCTTCGGCAACGATAAATCCCCTGCCCTGTTTGCTCGCCACTATAAATTTGCGCGCGCCTTCATGGCGGAACACCGCGATCACATCGGCCTCCTGTTCGAGGTCGATGAACAACCGGATCGGCTCGCCATGCCCGCGACCGCCGGGCAGCTTTGCCGCCTCGATGGTGTAACAGCGCCCGTTGGTGGCGAAGACAAAAAGCTTCGACGTCGTTTCGGCAAAGAACGCGAGCTTGAGCGCGTCGTCGGCCTTGAACGCGAGGCTCGGAAAGGTCGGCGACTTGCCCCCGCAACGCCCGGATCCATCCCTTCTCGGAGACCACCACGGTAATCGGCTCGCGCTCGACCAATGCCTCCTCGATCGCGGCCTCGTCATGGGATGGCGCTTCGGCAAAACTCGTGCGGCGCTTGCCGAGCGGCGTTTTTGTACCGTATCTGTCGCGCACATCGCGGATCTGGCCGGCGATGGTTTTCCATTGCGCTTTTTCGGAGCGCAGCAAATCCTCGATCGACTTCTTTTCCGCGCGCAGCCTCTTGTCCTCTTCGCGGATTTCGATCTCTTCCAGCCGGCGCAGATTGCGCAGCCGCATATTGAGGATGGCGTCGGCCTGGACTTCCGAGAGCTTGAAAGTCTTCATCAGCACCGGACGCGGCTCGTCCTCATTGCGGATGATCTTGATGACCTTGTCGATGTTGAGATAGGCGACGAGATAGCCGCCCAGAACTTCGAGCCGATGCTCGATCTGACCGAGGCGATAGCGCGAACGGCGCAGCAAAACTTCGCGCCGATGCGCAAGCCATTCGTTGAGCGCCTCGGCAAGCCCCACGACCTGGGGAATGCGGCCGCGGACGAGCACATTCATGTTGAGCGGTACCCGACTTTCCAGCTCGGTGAGCTTGAAGAGGCTCTCCATCAGCAGCGCCGGGTCGATGCTGCGGGAGCGCGGCTCGAATACGAGCCGGACGTCCTCCGCCAATTCGTCGCGCATGTCGGCGAGGAACGGCAGCTTCTTCTCGTTCATTAATTCGGCGATACGCTCGACGAGCCGCATCTTTTGCACCTGCCAGGGGATTTCGGTGACCACCACCTGATAAGTGCCGCGCCCGGTGTCTTCCGTCTTCCAGCGCGCGCGCAGCCGGAACGAGCCGCGCCCAGTCGTATACGCTTCGGCGATCGCTTCCGGCGGATCGACGATCACCCCGCCGGTCGGGAAATCCGGACCGGGGACGAATTTCAAGAGCGTGCGGGTGCGCGCGTTCGGCTGCTCGATGAGGTAAAGCGCTGCCTCGCACAGCTCGGCAATGTTATGCGGCGGGATCGAAGTGGCCATGCCGACGGCAATGCCTTGGGCGCCGTTGGCTAGCAGATTGGGGAAGGCCGCCGGCAACACGGCCGGCTCCTGCATGACCCCGTCGTAGCTGGGGCGAAAATCGACCGCGTCCTCGTCGATGCCGTCGAGGAGCAGCCGCGCGGCTTCCGTCAGCCGTGCCTCCGTATAGCGGTAGGCGGCGGCGTTATCGCCGTCGACATTGCCGAAATTCCCCTGCCCGTCGACCAGCGGATAGCGCGAGGAAAAATCCTGCGCCAGCCGCACCAGCGCGTCGTAGATCGCCTGGTCGCCATGCGGATGGAAATTGCCCATCACGTCGCCGACGATCTTCGCCGATTTCTTGAATGCCGCGCCCGGATCGAGTCGGAGAAGCCGCATGCCGTAGAGGATGCGGCGATGCACCGGCTTGAGCCCATCGCGCGCGTCCGGCAGCGCACGATGCATGATGGTGGACAGCGCGTAGGCGAGATAACGCTCCTCAAGCGCCTCGCGCAGCGCAATCTCCTGGACGTCGCCGGATTCGGGGGGAATCAGCTTCTTGATCATGGCGGAGACGGGTAGCGCGGTTAGCCGTTGCGAACAAGAACGGCCGCGACAAAGCGCGCGCGCGCGTCGGGCACGGCGAGACCGCGCGGCGCGAAGGCGTGACGCTCGAGGAAGAACCCGGTCAGCGCAAAAGCGTCGGCAAGATCGGCGGCGGAAACCGGTTCCTCGTCAGCACGCAGAAAAGCCGGCAGGCGGATGAGCTTGTCCCGGTAGGCCTCGCCCGCCGTGCGCGAAACCGCGCGACCGGAGCGGGGGGAGACGTAGATGAGATCATCGGTCGCGCCGGAAGCGGCGCAGGAGGAAAGATCGAGCCCGAAACCGAGCTCGGCGAGGAAGGCGAGTTCGAACTGCGCGATCATGGGGGCGACCAAGGCGGGATCGTCCAAAGCATCGAGGATCGCTTCGAGTGCGCCGTGGATGCGCGCGTGCGGCTCGCGCTCGGCGAGGAGCCGACATAGAGCCGCCAGATGGGTGACGCCATGGACGGCATGCGCCGCCGAAAGGAATCCGGCGGCGCGCAGATTGACACCCTCGACCGCGTAATTGCCGAGATGATCGTCGAGCCGCGCCCGCCAGGTGGCGAGCAGCGAATTTCCCGGCTGCAGCACGCCGCGCAGCCGCTTGCCGGTGCCGCCGCGCACCAGGCCGAGATGGCGGCCGCGCTCTTGCGTCATCAGTTCGAGAATGACGCTCGATCTCGCCATGCCGCCGCACCCCGAGCACGATGCCTTCATCGGTCCATTGCATGGGGGCTTATGTAATGCGCTAGGCAATGATTCGCAGGCTTTGACCCGTCATGGCCCGGCATTGGCGAAGGTCATTCCTTCGGAAACTCCAATCCCATCTCGCGATAGCGTTCAGGGTCGTCGCCCCAGCCTTCGCGGACCTTGACGAAGAGAAACAGGTGTACGGGTTGCTCGATCGCCGCGGCGATATCGGTGCGCGCCGCGGCTCCGATTGCCTTGATAGTCTGACCACCCTTGCCGAGCACGATCTTGCGCTGGCTTTCGCGCTCGACATAGATCGTCTGTTCGATGCGCACTGAACCGTCCTTGAGTTCCTTCCAGACTTCGGTCTCGACCGTCGACTGGTAGGGCAATTCCTGGTGCAGCCGCAGATAAAGCTTTTCGCGCGTGATCTCGGCGGCAAGTTGGCGCAGCGGCGCGTCCGAGATCTGATCCGCGGGGTAAAGCCACGGCCCTGCCGGCACACGGGCGGCGAGAAAGCTTTTGAGGTCAGCGACACCGTCGCCGGAGCGCGCGGACACCATAAAGGTTGCGGCGAATCCCGCGCGTTCGTTGAGCGCTTGCGTCAAAGAAAGCAGCTTCGGCTTGTCGACGAGATCGACCTTGTTCAGCACCAGCACCTTCGCTGCCCGGATTTCAGCGAGTTTGCTCAAGATCGCTTCGTCGTCTTCCTGGACGCCTTTGTGAGCGTCGATCAGGAGTGCGACCAAGTCGGCATCCTGCGTGCTGCCCCACGCGCTCCCCACCATGGCGCGGTCGAGCCGGCGGCGCGGCGCGAAAATGCCGGGCGTATCGACGAAGATCAGTTGAGCTTCGCCTTCGATGGCGATGCCGCGGATCAGCGCCCGCGTCGTCTGCACCTTAGGCGAGACGATCGAGATTTTGGCGCCGACGAGAGCGTTGAGCAGCGTCGATTTGCCGACGTTCGGCGCCCCGATCAACGCCACGAAGCCGCAGCGGGCGGCCGAGGGACCGGGAGCGGCTCGTTCTGCCGTCTCAGCCATCGAACCGTTCGGGCTTGACGCCCTCGCGCGCCATCATGGCAGCGGCAGCGGCCTGCTCGGCGGCGCGCTTCGAGCGGCCGGAGCCTTCGGCGGGGTCAAGCTTGGGCAGCTGGACGGTGACGCGGAATACCGGGTCGTGGTCCGGTCCGGTGCGGGCAATCTCGCGATAGGCCGGCGTTGGCAGGCCGCGCGCCTGAGCCCACTCCTGCAGCACGGTCTTTGGATCGCGCAACGGCTGCGCCGTCGTGCGTAGGCGGGCTTCCCACAGCCGTCCGACCAGCGCCTCCGCGGCGCGAAAACCACCGTCCAGATAGACCGCGCCGATCAATGCCTCGCAGACGTCGGCGAGAATCGCAGGCCGCGTGCGCCCGCCCGCATTGGCTTCCGAAGCGCCGAGCCGGATGGCGGCGCCGAGATCGATCATGCGCGCGATTTCGGCGCAGGTTTCCTTGCGCACGAGATCGGCGAGCCGTCGCGACAGCTCGCCTTCATCGGCTTTCGGAAAGGCACGAAACAACATGTCGGAAATCACCAGGCCGAGAACATGGTCGCCAAGAAACTCGAGCCGCTGATAGCTGGCCGCGCGGTTGCGCGCGCCCTTAAGCGCTGAAATGTGGCTCAATGCGCTGTCGAGCAAAGCCGCGTCGGTGAAGCGATAGCCGATACGCTCCTCGAGCGAACCGTCGCCGCGGCGGCGGCGCCGGCGAAGCTCCTTCGGCCCGCCGCTTGTAACGCTTGGCGCGGCCGGCGCCGGAACGACCTCAACGATAGACGGCTCTTGCGGCGCGGCGCCCGATGATTTGCCCTTGCCCCGCCCGCTCATCGTACCAGTGTGAACAACCTGGTCCAGCGCACCGTCCATGGCCAGCGCCACACCTCCCAGGCATGCGCGCCGTCTCTGATCGAGAAGAAGATGATCTGCGCTTTGCCAATGATATTTTCGTACGGCACGTAGCCGACCGCGCTGAGCACCCGGCTGTCGGTCGAGTTGTCGCGGTTGTCGCCCATCATGAAATAGTGGCCGGGCGGCACCGTATAGACTTGCGTGTTGTCGTAGAAGCCGTTCTCGGTGAGATCGAGCGTGGTGTAGATCACGCCGTTGGGCAGGGTTTCGCGATAGCGCCGCACGCGCTGGACCGCGCCGTCGTCGTCGGTGACGAAATCCTCGATGCGCTCGCGCTTGACCGGTTCGCCGTTGATGTTGAGCACGCCGTCGATCATCTGAATGCGATCGCCCGGAAGCCCAATGACGCGCTTGATGTAATCGGTGGTGTCGTCCTTCGGCAGGCGGAACACCACCACGTCGCCGCGATTGACCGGCTGGCCGAAAACGCGGCCGGAGAAAACCGGCGGCGAAAATGGCAACGAATAATGGGTGTAGCCGTAGGAGTATTTGGAGACGAACAGATAATCGCCGACCAGGAGCGTGGGGATCATCGACCCCGAAGGAATATTGAAAGGCTGAAACAGAAAGGTGCGGATGACCAGCGCAATGATGAGGGCGTGGAAGATCACGCGCAAGGTTTCGGCGAATCCACCCTCTTTCCGTTTTGTCCCGGTTTGCACGCTCATCGGCCTATGGTTCCGTTGTGGTATTCCGCCCCGCGACCTTGTAGCCCTTTAAGGCACACTCGCGCAATTGCGCGCGGGATTTAGCCGCGGGACTGGCCGATCGGCTTTAGCTAGGAACGCCAAAAGCTTACCGCTAGGGCGCCGCGCCCATGACGAATTTGTCATTACTCACCGGCGCGCCGCGCAGCCCTGCCACTGCCCGGCCGGCGGCCGCAGCGGCACATCAAGGGTCGCGAATCGCGACCGCCGAGATGATCACGAAGGCCTGAGCCGTAGGCCCCTCGTCGGTGATGGTGAGATCGATTCGCGCTTCGTACCCTGCGAGGCGTGATGGCATCGAGCCGCCGTTTGGCGCCGCCCGTCAGTTCCATGGTCGGACGCCCCGAAGGCAGGTTCACCACGCCCATATCGCGCCACCACACGCCGGCGCGCAGCCCGGTGCCAAGTGCCTTGGCGCAAGCCTCCTTGGCGGCGAAGCGCTTGGCGTAGGTCTCGACGCGGTTTCGCCGCTTTTCCGCCTTTGCCCGTTCGGTCGCCGTGAATACGCGGTCGAGGAAGCGATCGCCATGGCGCTCGATCACTTTGGCGATGCGGCGCACGTCGGTGATGTCGGAGCCGATACCGAGGATCATGGCGCGGTCCCGGCTTTGGCCCGTCCGCGATCCATCGCTGCACGCATGATGTGCACAGCGGTACCAAGGCCCTCAAATATGGCTTCGCCGATAAGAAAGTGACCAATGTTGAGTTCGACGATCTGATCGAGCGTCGCGACTTCCTCGGCGGTGAAGAAATCGAGGCCGTGGCCGGCATGGACTTCGAGCCCGGCGCTTGCGGCGAGCGCAGCGCCGCGAACAATGCGCGCGAGTTCGGCAGCGCCGCCAGCGGCGTTTCCTTCCGCCACCGCCTCGCACCAGGCGCCGGTGTGAATCTCGATGACCGGCGCGCCGACCGCGACCGCGGCTTCGATCTGCGTTGGCTCCGGCGCGATGAAAAGCGAAACACGAATGCCGGCATCGCCAAGTTCGCCGACCACCGCGCGCAGCGCCTCGCACTGCCCGGCGACATCGAGGCCGCCTTCGGTCGTGCGCTCCTGTCGCCGCTCGGGAACAAGGCAGGCGGCGTGCGGGCGCAGCTTACAGGCGATCGCCACCATTTCCGGCGTTGCCGCCATTTCGAGATTGAGCGGCTTTTCGATGCTGGCCTTAAGCCGCAAAATATCGTCGTCGACGATGTGGCGGCGATCCTCGCGCAAATGTGCGGTGATGCCGTCGGCGCCGGCCGCGATCGCGATCTCGGCGGCCTTCACCGGGTCGGGATGCTTCCCGCCGCGCGCATTGCGCACGGTAGCGACATGGTCGACGTTGACGCCGAGACGGATGGGGGAAAGAGCGGGCATAAGGTTTCTTGCGTCGCTCTTACCCGTTCACCCGCTCGGCGTTGGCAATCACCTTCTTCGCCCGCAACTGCGAAATGATCGAGGTCAGGTGTTTGAGATTGTAGACCTCGAGATCGATGATCAGCTCGGTGAAATCCGGCGATTGGCGCGACATGTGGATGTTATCGATATTGCCGTCATGATCGGCGATCACCTGGGCGACCTGGGCCAATGACCCTGGCTCATTGACCGACTGCACGGCAAGCTGCGCCGGGAACCGCTGCGGCGCCTCGTCGTCCACATCCCAGCGCACATCGAGCCAGCGTTCCGGCTGGTCCTCGAACTCTTTGAGCGCCGGCGAGTGGATCGGATAGATCGTGATCCCCTCCCCCGGGGTCATAATGCCGACAATGCGGTCGCCGGGAACCGCGCCGCCGTTCGGCGCGAAGCGCACCGGCAGGTCGGTGTTGATGCCGCGGATGGGGATGGCGGCGCCATGCTCGCCTGTCTCCGGAAGCTTGAACTTCACCGCCTTCGCCCGCTTCAAACCGAACCAGCCAGTATCCGCCTTCGGCGCCAGCGGCGTGACGCGCTCGTCCTTGTAGTCGGGATACATGGCGCGCACGACGTCTGAGGCTTTCATCTCGCCGCGGCCGACTGCCGACATGACGTCCTCAATCGAGGCGCGGGCGAGGCGCGGCAGGGCGCCTTCGAGCTGCTCGTCCGAATAGGCGATCTTGGCGCGCTGGCAGAGCCGTTCCACGATACGCCGGCCGAGCCCGGAATATTGGCTGCGTACGGCCGCGCGGGTGGCGCGACGCATGGCGGCGCGCGCCTTGCCCGTTACCACGATCGATTCCCAGGCGGTGGGCGGAGCGGTTTGCGCCGTGGACGTCAGGATCTGGACTTCGTCGCCGTTTTGCAGCGGCGAGATTAACGGACCGATCTTGCCGTTGATTTTGGCGCCGATCGCCATGTTACCGACGTCGGTGTGAACCGCATAGGCAAAATCGATCGGCGTGGCGCCGCGCGGCAGCGCGATCAATTTGCCCTTCGGGGTGAAGCAGAACACCTGGTCATGGAACAGTTCGAGCTTGGTGTGCTCCAGAAACTCTTCCGGATTGGAGCCTTCGGCCAGGAGCTCGATGGTGCGGCGCAGCCACACATAGGCATTCGATTCGCGCGATAGCATCTCGGTGGGCGAGCCGACATTGTCCTTGTAGAGTGCGTGCGCGGCAATGCCGTATTCGGCGATCTGCTGCATGTCGCGGGTGCGGATTTGCAGTTCGACGCGCTGCTTGCCCGGCCCGATCACGGTGGAGTGGAGCGAGCGGTAATCGTTCTGCTTGGGCGTGGAGATGTAGTCCTTGAAGCGGCCGGGAACGACCGGCCACGTGGTATGGACAATACCGAGCGCCTGGTAGCACTCGGCGACGGTCCCGACCAGGACGCGGAAGCCGAAAATATCGGAAAGCTGTTCGAAGCCGACCGCCTTTCGCTCCATCTTGCGCCAGATCGAATAGGCGCGCTTGCGGCGACCGCCGACTTCGGCGGCGATGCCGCTGTCGGCGAGCTTTTTGGCGAGTTGCTGCTCGATCTCGGTGATCCAGTTTTTGCTGCGCGCGGCGAGCGCGTCGAGCCGCTCGGTGATGACCTTGTAAGCATCGGGATTGAGCTCGCGGAAGGACAAATCCTCGAGCTCCTCGCGCATCTCCTGCATACCCATACGGCCGGCGAGCGGTGCATAGATGTCGAGCGTCTCCTCCGCCGTCACGCGGCGCGCCTCGGGCGGCCGATGCTCGAGCGTGCGCATATTGTGCAGCCGGTCAGCGAGCTTGATCAGCAGCACCCGCACGTCGTCGGAAATGGCAAGCAAGAGCTTGCGCAGGTTCTCCGCCTGCTTCGCTTCCTTGGACACGAGATCGAGCTTTTTCAGCTTGGTGAGGCCCTCGACCAGGACACCGATGTCGTGACCGAACAGGCGCTCGATCTCGGCGCGCGTAGCGTCGGTATCCTCGATGGTGTCGTGCAGGAGCGCGGCGGCAATAGTGGCGTCGTCGAGCTTGAGATCGGTAAGGATCGCGGCGACCTGTAGCGGATGCGAGAAATAAGGATCGCCAGAGGCGCGTTTCTGCTCGCCATGGGCGCGCATGGCGTACACGTAGGCGCGGTTGAGCAGGTCCTCGTTGGTCGCCGGGTTGTACTGCTTGACCCGGTCGATCAACTCGAATTGCCGCATCAGGCGCGGCTTGCGCGGCTTTGGCTTCGGTTCGTCGGCCTGCGGCACAAGGTCGGGAGCGCGCGCGACCGCGACCCGTAGCCGGGGCTGATTCTGCATGCGCGGCAAATCGATCGGCGAGCGCGCCATGAACAAACACCTCGGCTCCGCCGGCCAAGTCGGCGGACGAAAAGCTTACAAGGATATCATGGCGTCGCTCCTGCGCTACAAGTCGCGCATGGACGGCGCCCCCATGACCATCAATTCGCCGCGGTGCACAAACTTAGCGTTAACGGCGGGCCATACTCTTCGCTTCGGCCTCGCGGATGAGCGCCCGCAGCCGCGACGGCGTCACCGGCACGCTATCGATCCGCACGCCCAATGGGCGCAGCGCATCCTCGATGGCCGAGATGACCGCCGGCGGCGCGACCATACGGCCGCCCTCGCCGGCCCCTTTGACGCCGTATTCGGTATAGGGCGAGGGCGTCACCAGGTGGCCGATGCGGACCTGCGGCGGCAGATTGCCGATCCTCGGCATGAGGTAGTCGGTAAATGACGTATTCAGGAGCTGCCCGTTCCGGTCGTAGCGAAACTCTTCCAGCAGCGCGGTGCCGATCCCCTGCGCAGTCCCGCCGCGCACATGACCGTCGACCGTCATCGGGTTGATCATGGTGCCGCAATCGTGCACCGCCACATAGTCCAGGAAGCTCACCTGCCCGGTCTTCACATCCACCTCGACCACCGGCATGTGACACATGTGACCCATGATCGGATAGAAAATGCCGAAGTCGCTGTCGCTCTTCGGCAGCGTCGCCAGCGGATGGTCGTAGGTGTAGCTCGCGTCTAGCCCGCTGGTCAGATCGGGATCGTCGGGAAGCGATAGCCGAAAGAAATGCGCCTGCATGGCGACTTCCGCGATCGACACTTCCAAGCCGGACGCGCCCTTGACGCCGACCTTGCCGTTGCGGAATTCAAGGTCGTGCGGTCCGGCTTCGAGCATGTGGCTTGCCACGCGCTTGAGCTTTTCCTTGATGATCGCGGCAGCGCCGGTGATCGCGCCGGTGACCATGACGGTGTAGCGGCTGCCGCCCGGCCCGGTTCCCGGCAGTCCATGGTCGGTGTCGGAATAGGTGACGCTGATGTCGGCCGGATCCATGGTCAGCTGCTCGGCGAGCACCATGGCGGCCACCGTCTCCGGACTGTTGCCCCAGCACGGCGCGTGCAGCGAGATCACGGCTTTGCCGGTCGCATCGATCTTGACCGAAGCGCTTTCCGGAGAGCTTGTCAGCGCAAAGCCCGGGGCACGGTTAAGCATCCAGAATTCGGTGGCGCTGAACACGCCTTTTTCCTGGCAAGAGGCGACGCCGATGCCGACATAGCGGCCTTGCGTCCGCGCCAGCTGCTGCTTCTCGCGCCAGCCGTCGTAGTCGAGCATCTGCCGCGCCATGTCGAGCGCGCCCGGATAATTGCCGCTGTCGTAGAGATTGCCGGTCGGGATCTGATAGGGAAATTCCTCGGGCTGGATGAAATTGTCGTGCCGGAACGCGATCGGATCCAATTGCAGTTCTTCGACGGCTGCGTCGACGATCCGTTCGATCATGAAATTGGTGACTTCGGAGCCGAAGCCCCGGCAGGCGCCCTGCTGGCACTTGTTGGTAAACACAGCATAGATTTCGGCGCCGACGGCGCGGATTTTGTACGGACCGACGGTTTGCGAAAATCCGTTGCCATGCGTGCCGAGCCCGTATTGGAAATAGGCGCCGTAATCATCCACGACCTTGTATCGTAGCGCCGTCATCCGGTGGCTGGCGTCAAGCGCCAGCTCGACGTCATAGATCCGATCCGATCCGTGATTATCGGACGCCGTGATGTTGTCGATCCGGTCCTCAATGTATTTGACCGGCCGGCCGCTTGCGCGCGAGCCCAGGGCGGCGAGCACCGCTACCTTGTGCAGGAACAGCTTGCTGCCGAAGCTGCCGCCGGCATCTGCCGGCACGATATTGACCTGATGGCTTGCGACCTTGAGCGCGGTCGCGATCGTAAATCCGATGTAGTTGTACATCGAGCCATTGACGTGGATCGTGAACTTGCTCGATCCCTCGTCGAAGCTCGCGACGGCGCCGGCGGTTTCGATCGGCTGCCCGCCGGAACGCGCCCAGCGCAGGCGGCGCTTGATCACGTGCGCGGCTTGCGCGAACTCCTGCTCGACCGGCCCGAACGTATAGTTGCGGTGCTCGGCAACGTTGTCCGGGCCGCGCTCCGGGTGCAGCACGGCGTTGCCTCTGGAATTGATCGCCTCCATCATGTCGGATACCGCCGGCAGCGGCTCGTATTCGACTTGGATGAGGCCGACTGCATCCTCGGCAATGTACCGCGTGTCGGCGACGACTAACGCCACCGGTTCGCCCACGTGACGAACTTTTCCGATTGCGATGCAGCGCTGTTCGACCGGCGGGTTGGCGAAGCAGGGCAGCGGTCCGGTTTCCTTCGCCGCTTCCTCGCCGGTGATCACGACGACAACGCCGGGCAGCGCCAGCGCTGCGCTCTTGTTGATCGACTTAATCCGCGCATGCGCGTGCGGGCTGCGCAACACCGCGGCATGCGCCATGTTGGGCAGCGAAACATCGTCGATGAAGTGGCCGCGACCGATCAGAAACCGCGGATCCTCTTTGCGCAGCATGCGCGTGCCGATGACCTTGAGCCGCTGATCCGGCCGTTCCTTTTGCCGTCCCGGGGGAGGCGAAATGATTTTGCCGGCCTCTGCCATCAGGGTCTCACATTCTCAGCGCGCATCAGCGCTACCGCGCGCTCGACCGAATTGACGATGTCCTCATAGCCGGTGCAGCGGCAGATATTGTCGTTGAGCCGCGCGCGGATCGTCTCCCGGTCCGGATTGGGATTTTCGCGCAGGAACTCGGTCATCAGCATCAGCATGCCTGGGGTGCAATAGCCGCATTGCAGACCATGCATTTCCCAGAAGGCGCGCTGCAGCGGGCTCAGATTGTCAACCCGGCCCAGCGACTCGACGGTCTCGATGCTGCCGCCGTCGGCTTGAACCGCAAGCGTGCAACACGATCGCGTCGCCAGCCCGTCGAGAAGAATGGTGCAAGCGCCGCACACGCCGTTCTCGCAGCCGACATGAGTGCCGGTGAGCCCGATCTCGTGACGGATAAAGTCGGATAGCAGAAGACGCGGCTCGATCCTCCGCTTAAAGACCCGGCCATTTACCGTCATATTGACGTCGACCTGCTCCATCGTTCGGTCATCCGTCGATCGGATGGCCGGCGCGCGCACAGGCCGTTCGCAGCATGCGCTGTGTCAGCGTCGCAGCCACCTCGCGCCGGTAAGCTTCGTCGGCATGCAGATCGGCGGCGGGCGAGAGCCCGCTGGCCGCAGCTTCGGCGGCGGCGTCAATCGCGGCGACGGAAGCCGGCTTGCCTTCGAGCTTTGCCTCGGCGGCGGGAACACGAAATACGTTGTTGACGGCGTCGCGAAAACCGATGCGGACGTCCCGGCAGGTGCCGTATCGAAGCGTCAGCAGACAGCCGGCCGCAATCAGCGCCCGATCACCGTAACGCTGGCTCACCTCCAGAAAGCAATAGCCATGGCTCGGAGGCAGGCGCGGAACGCGAATCTCAACGAGCATTTCCTCTGCCGACAGATCAGTAGCGAACGGCGCCTTGAAGAATCTCTCGGCCGCAATTGTGCGCGTTGAGCGCGCGCTACGCGCGATCATCGACGCACCCAGCAGGCTGACGACGAGCGGCATCTCGAACGCCGGGTCGTTGTGGCAGAGATTGCCGCCGAGCGTGCCGCGGTTGCGGATGGAATGGTTGGCGACGTGGTGATATGCCTCGGTCATGATCGGGCAACTGGCCGCGACGATCGGCGAGCGCAAAATCGTGTTGTGCGTCGTCAGCGCGCCGATCCGCAGCTGTCCGAACTCTTCGACGATGTACTGCAGCTCCGTCAGCCGGCTCACGTCGATCAGGCGGCCCGGCGCGATGAGCCGCAAATTGAGCATGGGGATCAGGCTATGGCCACCGGCCAATAGCTTGGCCTTGCTGCCGTGCCGCGACAACGCATCGAGCGCGGCGCGCAAATTTGGCGGCCTCTCGTAATCGAATACGGGAGGCTTCATCGCCCCCTTCCCTCCCCAATGTCGGGTTTCGACGCGCGGCCGAAATCCCCTTGTTCTCATTCGCTGCCGCGGAATGCTCGGCGAACAGCGTAAGGCGCAATGTGATTGATCGACCATTCGCTGGCAAGCGCCGGGGGCAAGACGATCGACAATTCGGAGTAGGCGCCGCTCGTCTCGCGCAACGCGACGGTAACGGGTTGAGCGTCGCCGCCGCCTGTGGTCGAGTTCGGCGTTTGACCTGCGATCGAGGAGAAAATCGATGGCGTTCGTGCTGCCCGAGCTTCCGTACCCTTACGAAGCGCTCGCCCCCTACATGTCACGCGAGACGCTCGAATTTCACCACGACAAGCACCACCTCGCCTATGTGAACAACGGCAACGCCCTGATGAAGGGGACCGAGTTCGACGGCAAACCGGTCGAAGACGTGGTCAAAAGCTCGTACTTCGGCAACGCAAGCCTCTTCAACAATGCCGGGCAGCACTACAATCACATTCATTTCTGGAAATGGATGAAGCCGGACGGCGGCCGCGACCGCCTGCCCGGCACGCTCGAAAAGCAGATCGTGGCCGATTTCGGTTCAGTGGCGAAGATGAAGGAGAGCTTCGTCCAGGCCGGCGTCACCCAGTTCGGGTCCGGCTGGTGCTGGCTCGCAGTCAAGTTCGGCAGAATCGAGGTGATGAAGACCGCGAACGGCGAGAACCCGCTGGTACACGGCGCCCGGCCAATTCTGGGCTGCGACGTGTGGGAGCACAGTTATTACATCGATTATCGCAACCGCCGCCCCGACTATCTGAAGGCGTTCGTCGATAACCTCGTCAACTGGGAATACGTCGCTGAAATGTTCGCGGCAGCGACTAAATAGGCGGCGGCGCAATAGATCACCCCGAGACGCAGTTCCGGCCCAGCCGGAGCCGGCTCATTCGTCTTCGTCGCCGCCCTCGATGTCTGGTTCGGGCTGGCTCTCCGGAGGCGTCAGCCCCTCGAGGCCCTTAAGCAACTCTTCCTCGCTCATGCGATCGGTGGTCACTTCGGTATCGTCGGCATCTACCCCGGTTCCGGGAGCGCCGATCAGCGGAACCCCTTCGGGCTCCGGCTCGTCGACCTCAACATATTTCTGCAAGGAATGAACGAGTTCCTCTTTAAGATCCTCCGGCGACACCGCCTGCTCGGCAATCTCGCGCAAGGCCACGACCGGGTTCTTGTCGTTGTCGCGCTCGACGGTGATTTGACCGCCCGACGAGATCATGCGCGCGCGGTGACTGGCGAGCAAAACCAGATCGAATCGGTTTTCCACCTTGTCGATGCAATCTTCGACGGTAACACGGGCCATGATCGCTGCTCCTGGCAGGGCTCCTGCAATGGAACGTTGCCCTCGCCGGGGCGTTACGTATCGTTCCCGGCCGCCAAGCGCAAGAGCCTTCTAAAGGGCGCGGTTTCAGGTTGACATCTTTTAACTTGGCGCCGGCATGCGGCTCTGTTACCCAAAATTCGGGAACATGGTCGCGGCGTTGCGGTTTTTTGTCGATTTCCGAGCTGCCGCGACGGCGTGCCGCAGTGCTCGCGCCGGAAGGCTCGCGCCATATGGCTCGTGCCAGTGCTTGCGCAAATACTCGCACGCCATTAGCGACAGTACCGTGCTTTTGCCACCGCGGGCGCGTACTTTAGTTTGTCGATTGTTCCCGGTGGCGCCAACCAGTTTTGTAAAACGCCGGAACGTCGAAACTATTGCGGCTAATCCGGTTTCATCACGAGAGACGCATAGAGAGACACCATGTCGGCACAGATTGAGAAGATCGCACTGTTCATCGACGGCGCCAACCTTTACGCCACGGCGAAATCGCTTGGCTTCGATATCGACTACAAACGCCTGCTGCGTGAATTTCAGTCGCGCGGCTATCTGGTGCGCGCGTTCTACTACACCGCCGTGATCGAGGATCAGGAGTATTCATCGATCCGGCCGCTGATCGACTGGCTCGACTACAACGGCTATACCGTCGTCACCAAGGCGACCAAAGAATTCGTCGATCAGACCGGCCGGCGCAAGGTCAAGGGCAACATGGACATCGAGCTGGCCGTCGATGCCATGGAGATTGCCCCCTTTGTCGACCAGATCGTGCTGTTCTCCGGCGACGGCGACTTCCGCTCCCTGGTCGAGGCGGTGCAGCGGCGCGGCGTGCGCGTCGTCGTCGTGTCGACCATCTCCACGCAGCCGCCGATGGTCGCCGACGAGCTGCGCCGCCAAGCCGACCAGTTCATTGACATCATCGAGCTGCAGAACAAGATCGGCCGCGATCCGACCGAGCGCCCGATGCGCGAGCCGCGGGAACCCCGCGAACAACGCGAGCCGCGCCACACGCCGCAATTCCTGCAGCGCAGCACCGCCTCCGGCCAGCGCGTCGAGGTCGAAGTCGAAGACGAATTCGACGAAGAATAGACCGCAGCGATGGCGGCGACCGCGCGCCCGAGCGGCAAGCCCGGCCGCGATTGTCCGCGCTGCCCGCGCCTGGTCGCCTTCCGCGAGGCCTGGCGCCACGGTGAACCCGACTGGTTCAACGCCCCGGTTCCTTCTTTTGGCCCGATCGACGCGCGGCTGTTGATCGTCGGTCTCGCGCCTGGTCTACGGGGTGCCAACCGCACCGGGCGGCCATTCACCGGCGACTATGCCGGCGACCTGCTCTACGCGACGCTGAAGGAATTCGGCTTCGGACAGGGCGACTACGAGGCCCGCCCCGACGACGGTTTCACGCTTGTGGATTGCCGCATCACCAATGCCGTGCGTTGCGTGCCGCCGGAAAACAAGCCGACGCCGCAGGAGATCGCCAACTGCCGCGATTTCCTCACCGCGACCATCAAGGAAATGACCAAGCTTCGCGCCATCGTCACGCTCGGCCGCGTCGCGCACGAAACCTTCATTGCGGTGCAAAGCGCAAGACGGCGCGACTATCCCTTTGCCCACGGCGCCGCATACGCGATCGGCGACATCAGCTTATTCGATAGCTATCATTGCTCGCGGTACAACACGAACACCGGCGTGCTCACGCCCGCAATGTTCCGCGAGGTGTTTGCGAAGGTGCGCCAACACCTCGACGCGTTGTCTTAGGTTCTACCCAGCCGCTTAGTTGAAAATCGCGGTTTCATACTTCCCGCTGCCCATTTCGCCCGCCGGGAAGATGCCGTGCTGCTCGATCCACTTGAACGATTGATCGAAAGTCTCTTTGCTGTAAGGCTCGAACACCAGCCGCTCGCCCGGTCCCCAGCGCCGCGTATCCATCTGATCATGGAAGCGCACGGGGAACTCCTTCTTGTAGTAATGCGTGTAAAGCTCTGGCCGCAAATCGATGTCGCGCTGGGCGCGGCGCAGCGCCCGAAAATATTTGCGCACATCCTCCGGGTCCGGCATGCCGGTGACCATCGACGCGATCATGAAGGTGGTGTCGATGATTTTGCGGAAGCCAAGCTGCTCGACGAAGTAATAGGGTCCGCTGAACAGCGATGCCGCCGGCACTTTGCCGTCGATCAGCATTTCCATGCGGCTGAAGAGGAGGCCGTCGGCGAACGAGAGCTCGATTTGCTCCGGCTTGAGATACTGCTCCAGGCCCTGGATGGTCGCGTAGTGGCTGCCCGACTGATAACCGACGGAGATCGGCACGCCGGCGAGATCCGCAGGCGTTTTCACGGGCGAATCCGGCGGCACGAACACCCCGCATGGCGAGACGGAATAGCAATCGGCATAGAGCTTGCCGTGGCCGTTGGAGGCCGCAACGTTCACGGTCCAGTGGCAGGCACCGCTGACATTGCAGGTGCGCCCGGCTTCGAACGTCTGATAGGCGCCGACCTTGTTGCCGATCTGATGGCTGCTGGCGGCGCTTGAATCCATGGTCTCGCGGAACTCGTGGTCGAGGCCCTCGGCGGCGAAATAGCCCTTTTCCTCGGCGACCCATTCCTGCAGCCGGAAATGCGGAGCAACGATGAATTTCGACATGAGAGCTTCCTTCGTTTTTAGCGTACGACAAGCTTCAGCGTTCGACCGCAAAGATGCGCCACTCTCCTGGCACGCCCTTGAGAGACTGGCTGCCGCGGTCGCCAAAACGCAAGCCGGAACCCGCCACCAAGTCCTTGACGGTGCTCGACACCAGCACCTCGCCGGCGCCCGCGAGCGAGGCGACGCGCGCGCCGATGTGAACGGCAATGCCGCCGACATCGTCGCCGATCATTTCGCACTCCCCGGTGTGCAGTCCAGCACGGACGTCGATGCCGAGCGGTTTGATCTCCTCGGCAATGGCGCAGGCACAGCGCACACCGCGGGCCGGACCGTCAAAGGTGGCGAGAATGCCGTCGCCGGTCGTCTTGATCTCGTGGCCGCGAAAGCGCGCCAGGTTGCGCCGGATCGTCGCGTGATGAGTGTCGAGGAGATCGCGCCAGCGGCGGTCGCCGAGCGCAGCCGCCTTTTCGGTCGAGCCGACGATATCGGTAAAGAGAACCGTGGCCAGCACCCGGTCGACTGGGATCGGCGCCCGAGCGCCGGTCAAAAACTCCTCGACCGCATCGGCGATCTCCATGGCATTGTCACCGATCCAGGGTGGGTGGTCTTTTCCCGGAAGCTCGATATAGCGCGCGCCGGGGATGTGCTTGGCGAGATATCGTCCACCTTCCACGTTGATGGCCACGTCATCTGTGCGGTGAATGACAAGGGTGGGTACGCGGATCGTCGACACGATATCGCTGATGTCGATCTGACTGTTCATGCGCATGAGCGCGGTGACAGCGGCCGGGCTGGCGCCGAGCCTCTCAAATCGCCCCATCCACTGTTGGGCGGCCGGATCGTTCGCGAGCGAGGGCGCGAAAAAGGGCAAGCTGCCGCCGGAGCCCCACGCTTGGTCGATATAGCCGAGAAAGGCCGCAAGCGCCTCCTCTGTCGGGAACCATGACGGAAAGCGGGCGAAAGCGCCATAAAGCACCAGCGCGCGGCACCGGTCAGGATAGGTCGCGGCGAAAAGCGCAGCCAGCGGACCGCCCTCCGAAATACCAAACAGCGCCGCCTGCTCCATGCCGGCGGCATCCATGACCGCGCGCAGGTCGTCCATGCGCTGGTCCAAACCGGGGAGCTCGCTGACCCGATCCGACATGCCGGTGCCGCGCTTGTCGAACATCGCCACCCGCGCGAAGCTGGCCAAACGAAGCAGCCAGCGCTCCAAATCAGGAAAGCTCCAGTAGTTCTCCACATTCGACACGAAAGGTGGAGCGATAACCAGATTGATCGGGCCCTCGCCAAAAACTTGGTAGGCGATGTGAACGTCGCCACTCTTGGCGTAACGCGTGACCGGCTGCATGAACCGTCCCTCTGTTCGCCAGAATTCTCAGTTTGATGGTAACGATCTTCTACGCCGCGTTGAACCCCGAACTGCGCAGCCAGGCGACGACTTCGTCGGCGCTCTTGTCGGGCGGGAACACCGGATAGAAAACTTTGCCGATGATGCCGTCGTCGATGACAAGCACCATGCGCTTGAGCAGCGTCATGCCGGCGACCGTAAACGTCGGCAGTTTCAGCGCGCGCGTGAACTTGAGGTCGGCATCGGAAAGGATCGGGAAAGGCAGATGCAGCCGTTCGGCAGCCTCACGCTGATAGTCCGTGTCCTGTGTCGACAGGCCGAAGACATGAGCCACGCCCAGCGCTTTGAGCTCTTCGAAATGGTCGCGAAAACCGCACGATTGCGGCGTGCAGCCGCGCGCGCCGGGGATATCGTCCCAGCCCGGCGGCAGGTCGACGCCGGGCACGCCGGTGCGCGGATAAATGTAGAGAACGGTGCGGCCGTGAAGCAGCGCCGGATTGAAGGCGCCGCGCCGCGTCGCCGGCAACGCCAGATCGGGCAATTTCATGCCGGTGAGATGCCGCGCGGCGCCATCGTCCTGAGGGATCGGAATGTCAGGCGGCAAAATGGTGGGATCGTGCTTTCCAGGTGCCTCTCTCATGGCGGATGCCCCGTGCGCGTACGAGATGAACTCCATCAGCGAGCCGTCGGGATCACGGAAGTACACGCTGTTGCCCTGCCCCTTGGCGCCGAAGCGCTGCAGCGGCCCGCGTTCCACGGCAATGCCGCAGCTTTGGAGATGACTGATGGCGTCAGCGATCGAGCCACGCCATTCGAAGCAGAGGTCGCTATTGCCGGGAGCCACCGGAAGCCGCGCTACCTCGGCGGGCTCGACGCCGGGCCCATGGACATTGAGCTGGCGGTCGCCGAAGCGATAGGCATAGCCGACCGGCCTAGCAATCAGCTCCGCCCCCAAGACCTTCGTGTAGAACGCGTTGGAGCGCTTCCAGTCGGTGACATGGATCACGCAATGGTCGAGCGCCACTGGAAGCATCGCACTCATCCCTTTTGCCGCAGCAACCGGCCGCGCTCCCGCTCCCATGAGCGCTTCTTCTCGGTGTCGCGCTTGTCGTAGAGCTTCTTGCCGCGCGCCAGCGCCAGCTCGATCTTGGCGCGGCCCTTCTCATTGAAATAAAGCTTGAGCGGAACGAGAGTCATGCCCTCCCGCTCGATCGCGCCGATCAATTTGTTGATCTGGCGGCGGTGCAACAGCAGTTTGCGCGGTCGCTTCGGCGCATGGTTGAAGCGGTTCGCCTGTTGATATTCCGGAATGTTGGAATTGATGAGCCAGATCTCGCCGCCGCGGGAGTCGGCGTAGGACTCCCCGATCGTCGCCTTGCCCGCCCGCAGCGACTTCACCTCCGTGCCGGTGAGCGCGACGCCCGCCTCCATGGTCTCGTCAATGAAGTAGTTGAAGCGAGCTTTGCGGTTGTCGGCGACAACCCGCAACTTTCTCTCAGCTTTCGCTGCCATCCCGCCGTTCCGCGCTCATCTACTCTTCAGCGTATCGCGGATTTCAGTCAGCAATTGAACCTCTTTGGACGGCCCGGCGGGCGCTGCTTCCGGCGTCTTGAGCTTATTGATGCCCTTGATGGCGGCAAACAACGCGATCGCGATGATAATGAAGTTGATGCAGACGGTTAGAAAGTTGCCCCAAGCGAATACCGCACCCTGCTTTTTGGCCTCGGCCAAAGACGTCGCGGTAACTTTCGACGACAGCGGAATGAAGTAGTTGGAGAAATCGAGACCGCCAGTAATGGCGCCGATAATCGGCATGACGATGTCGTTGACGAGGGAATTGACGATGGCACCGAAAGCCGCGCCGATGATCACGCCGACGGCAAGGTCGATGACGTTGCCGCGCATGGCGAATTTTTTGAATTCTTCGAGCATGGCCCCCTGTCCAATTCAATCCATTCGAGGTCCGCTCGTCTCCGCGTAAACGCCGACCCAATTGTTGTCGCTGGACAACTGCCTTTGCGGGAACGAAACGACAATCAGTTGATCAGGCCGGCGTGGACCATGGCCTCGCGCACCGCCTCGCGCGTCTTCTCGGCAAGCGGCACCATGGGTAGCCGCACGGTTTCGGCGCATTTGCCCATCAGCGACAACGCATACTTTGCCGGCGCCGGATTGGTTTCGATGAATAGCGCCGTGTGCAGCGGCATCAGCTTGTCCTGAAGCTTGAGCGCGCTCGCGTAATCGCCCTTGAGGCACGAGGCCTGAAACTCGGCGCATAGCCGCGGCGCCACGTTCGAGGTTACCGAGATGCAGCCGTGGCCGCCATGCGCATTAAAGCCGAGCGCCGTCGCATCTTCGCCGGACAGCTGATTGAAATCAGGCCCCATCGCGGCTCGCTGTTGCGACACGCGCACTACGTTCGCCGTTGCGTCTTTGACGCCGGCGATGTTCTTCAGCTCGTACAGCCGCTTCATGGTATCGACCGACATGTCAATCACCGAGCGCGCCGGGATATTGTAGATCAGGATCGGAATGCCGATCGCGTCATTGATCGCCTTGAAGTGCTGATAAAGGCCTTCCTGGGTCGGCTTGTTGTAGTAGGGAGTGACCACGAGCACGGCGTCGGCGCCGGCGCCCTCGGCATGCTGCGCGAGCGCAATCGCTTCCTTGGTCGAGTTGGAGCCAGCCCCGGCGACGACCGGTACGCGGCCTTTCGCCTGATCGACGCACCACTCAACTACGTCATTGTGCTCGTCGTGCGAGAGCGTCGGGCTCTCTCCGGTCGTGCCGACCGGAACCAGCCCTTTGGTCCCTTCGGCGATCTGCCAATCGACCAAGGCCCGGAACGCCTTCTCGTCAACCGAACCGTTCTTGAAAGGCGTGACGAGCGCAGTGAATGAGCCTCGGAAGCTCGTCTTGGCGGTCATGACGCGATCCTTGATGATGCCCGGTGGGAAGCAGGTCGTCGGGGACGATCGGTGCTACCCTGGAAATAGATATCGGGTTGGCGCGGGCCTTGAAAGCCCCTTCCCGTGGCCACGATTTGGTTTTTCCGGCGTTCGCGGGCCTTAAGCGACATGGGGCGGCCCCGCTTTCGCCTTGAAATTTGTCGATTGCCGTGCCTGAGCGCGGACATTAGTAATTTTTTCAATCCTGCCAGCCGAAGACTTTGATCGTAATTGCCGGTGGTGGGCGCTGCGCCAGAAAGGTCCGTGCCGGTGGCGGTCATTCGGCTCATTCTTACGTTTTTGATCGCCGGCTTGCTGGCCGGTGAAGCCTGGGCGGCGCCGCCCTCGGGCGAAATCCCGCTGCCCCGCCCGCGCCCCGCGATCAAGGCCGAAGGAACCGGAAAGGTTGCCGCACGCGTCGACCCGCCCAAGGGAACTGCCACACCGCTGCAGCTCGCGCCGGAGATCTCTACGGTCGCGTCGCTTCCGGCTTCCGGCGTTCTCGGCTCTGCAGCCCGCGAGGCGGCACGAAATCCCGGAGCGATTCCGCTTCGGCCGTCACTTGCGCCGCCTCCGGCGGCACGGCCCAGTCCGCCGCTGGCGATGGCGGCGAGCGCGAACACGTCGCCACTCGACCTCGCCGCGGTCAAACAGGCGATCGACCTCGTGCACAAAGGCCGCCCTGACGAAGCGACCAATGTCGAGGGCACCATTGCCGATCCGCTCGCCCGCAAGCTGGTCGAATGGGTCATTCTGCGCAGCGACGAAGCCGATTTGGATTTCCCTCGCTACGGGACCTTCATCGCCGCCAATCCGAGCTGGCCGGGGGTCACGGCGTTGCGTCGGCGCGCCGAAGCCGCGCTTTGGCAGCGGCAGGCCGAGCCGCGCACGGTGATAGGCTTTTTTGCCGGCGAGCCGCCGCATACCGCCAGGGGCCGGTTCGCGCTGGCGCGTGCGCTTCTTGCCCAGGGCGACCGCGCCGGCGCGCAGACGCTCGTTCGCGAAGCCTGGCACAGGGACGGCTTCTCCGCGGACGTCGAGGCGCAAGCGCGCAGCGTTTTCACCGACTTTATCACCGCCGACGACGACAAGACGCGCATGAATGCGCGCTTCGATGTCGATGACGACGACGGCGGCTTCCGCGCGGCGCGTCAACTCGGCGATGTCGAACTCGCGATCGCCAAAGCGCGTTCCGCCGTCATCAACAAGTCTTCCAAGGCCAAGGAGTTGCTCGAGGGCGTGCCGGCCGCGGCCCGCCACGATCCCGGCTACATGCTCAGCCGCATCCAGTGGCTGCGTCGCACCGATAAGATCGCCGAAGCGACCCAGTGGATGCTAGCCGCGCCGCACGAGGCGGAGCGGCTTGGCGACCTCGACCAATGGTGGGCGGAGCGGCGGCTGATTGCGCGCAAGCTGCTCGACCTTGGCGAGTACAAGTCCGCCTACGAGGTCGCCAGCGGCGCCGCGGCGCCGGTCACCGAGAATTACCGCGCCGAGCAACAATTCACCGCCGGCTGGATCGCGTTGCGCTTCCTTCGCGACCCGGCGGCGGCGCTGGCGCATTTCGCCCGCATTCCCGAGGGCGTCGCCAATCCGATCACGCTGGCGCGTGGCTATTATTGGCAAGGTCGCGCCGCCGAGGCGCTCGGGCGCGGGCAGGAGGCGCGCGCTTACTACGAAGCGGCGGCGCATTACTCGACCGCCTATTACGGCCAACTGGCCCGCGCGCGACTTGGCATCGACGCGGTCACGCTGCGCGCCCTGCCTGAGCCGACCCCGGAGCAACGGCGGCTGGAAGTCGCGCGCGCCTTCGAAATCCTCTACGCCATCGATGAACGCGACCTCGCCGCGGTGATGGCCGTCGAACTCGCCGACAAGGCGACCGACGTCGGCGCCCTGACAACCGTGGCCGAGATCGCGGCGCGTCACAACGACGCGCGGGCGGCCCTGCTCATAGGCAAGACGGCGTTGGGCCACGGCTTGCCGCTCGAGCACTACGCATTTCCGGATTTCGGCGTGCCGAACTATCAGCAGATCGGACCAGAGGTCGAGCGTTGCGTCGTCTATTCGATCGTGCGTCAGGAAAGCGCTTTCAACCCGCGGGTCGTTTCGAGTGCCAATGCCATCGGCCTCATGCAGGTCACGCCGGCTGCGGGCCGCGATACGGCCAAGCGCTTCAATGTCTCGTTCGATCAGCGGCGGCTGATGGCCGACGTCGTCTACAACGCCCAGCTTGGAACCGCCGAGCTCGGCAACGACATCGCGAGTTGGCGCGGCTCCTATATCCTCGCCTTTGTCGCTTACAATGCCGGACCGCGCCGCGCGCGGGAGTGGATCGAACAATACGGCGATCCGCGCGATCCGAAGGTGGATCCCGTCGACTGGATCGAGCGCATCCCGATCTCAGAGACGCGTAACTACGTACAGCGCGTGATCGAAAATATGCAGGTCTATCGCGCCCGGCTCGGCGGTGATCCGCGGCTCTTGATCGAAGCCGACCTGCGGCGCGGCGGCTAAACCTATCCCGTGTTTAGCATTTTATGGTTGCCCCTTTGACCGGGCCGCAGTTAATGTCGCTTTTATGACCCTCTCTTAAAAGTGAGAGAGCAAAAGCGACCGCAAAAAGGGCGATTGGGCGATGAACAAGCCCTCCCTGCACTTGGTGCCGCGCCCGGATCACGGCACCTTTGATCAAGGCAAGAGCCTTTTCGTAACGGCGCAAGACGGGCTGCGAATCCACGTGCGCGAATACGGCACGCGCAACGCAGCCGGATTGCCGGTCGTTTGCCTGCCGGGGCTGGCACGCACGGCCGCCGATTTCGACGAACTCGCGCCGGCGCTGGCTGCCGGTCCGCCCGAGCGGCACGTCATCGCGGTCGATTTGCGCGGCCGCGGTCATTCTGAGCACGACCTCGATCACGCCAACTACAACTGCATGGTCGAGTTGGCAGACATCGTCGGCGTTTTGATCGCGCTCGGAGTCGGCCCCGCGGTATTTATCGGCAGCTCGCGCGGCGGCGTTCTCACTATGATGCTTGGCACCGTGCACCCGGTCGCGATCGCAGGCGTCGTGCTGCACGATGTCGGTCCGGTGACCGAAGCGAAGGGCGTCGCGCGGCTGCGTAGTTATCTCGGCAAATTGCCGCACCCGCGCACCTATGAAGAGGGCGCCGACATCCTTCGCGATCTGATGAGCGCGCAGTTTCCCAAACTGACTGACGAACAATGGCTCGGGATATCGCGGCGGACCTGGCATCTGAAGCATGGCGGCCTCAAGCCGGCCTACGATGTCGGCATAGCCCGCGCGCTCGCCGGCATCGACATCGAGCTGCCGATGCCCTCGCTGTGGAACGAATTCGACGCGCTTGCCGAGGTGCCGCTGCTGGTCATTCGCGGCGCCAATTCCGACATTCTTTCGGCGGCGACCGTGGCGGCGATGCGCGCGCGGCGCTCGAAAATGGATTTGATCGAGGTCGCCGACCAAGGGCACGCGCCGCTCCTCGAGGGCGACATCGTGCATCGCGTTGTCCACTTCGTAGAAGGTTGCGAGATTTCCCGCCGCGCAGGGCCAACCCGCATTGACTGACGCCGGCTTCACCAGCCCGCTTTGTAGTTGAGCCGGCCCAGCAAGCTTTGGCTCTTCAGCGCAGTCGAGTACATCTCCGGCGAGCCGGTAATTGGCGCACCGCCCAACGAACCCGGCCCGCTGCCACTCCCGTTGCCCAGGTCGGTGTAGAGATATTCAAGTCCCAAAGACCATTTGGAAGAAAACTGATATTCGACGCCGAGGCCGGCCGTCCAACCGTTGACTTCGGTTCCTTGCGAAAATGCTCCGATCGGGGCGCCCTGCAGCGACGATCCGATGTCGGCCGCGGCGAAGCCGCCTTTGACATAGGGCAGCCACTGACCAAATGAATAACCGACCCGACCGGTCACGGTGCCGAGCCAATTCATATTCGGCGACCACGCACCGGTGGCGGCGGGAAAATACGGGCTCGTGAACCTGCCGTCGAAATTGGCCGCCGCTAAAGCGCCCTCCAGACCGAACACGAAATTTCCCGATTGAAAATTGTACCCGAAGTTTTCGTTGACTGGCGCTGTCGCCAGATTCTGCGATGCAAATCCATTGGCGGTTGCCGGGGTCGTCCAGGGGATGCCCTCGGAGCCGCCCGGATTGGCTCTGAGATAGAAACCCGCCCAGTCCGGCTTTTGCGGCTGCTGCGGTGTGGTCGGGAAATAATTCAAATCGGTCGCGGCGGCGCCTTGCGTGAGGCAAGCCCCCACGCCGGCGACGAGCAGCACTGCGCAGGCTCTGTTGACCAGCACCAGCATTATCCCGTTCGCGGCCGTTCGGTCACCGGCAACCCGCAACGGCCAATAGACGGCACCCGAGCCACGGGAACACACAAACGCGCCCCCGAATCCGCCTGCCTTACCCCTTGAAATCATATACCCCTAGGCCGGCGCGGTCGATTCCGAAATCAAGTGAGGTGAATAGTCGAAGCTACTCATCCTACTACGCTTTTCCCACCGAGCGAGTCTTTCCCGGGGAGTGTTGCAAATTTAGCTCACACGCGATCGCCGGCGCGGGAGGAGGTGCGTCGGGTCGAGCAACAGCCTTTGAAAAGCGAAAACGCCGCCGGCTTAGCCGGCGGCGTCAAGAGTTTGTACCGACGATCTCGCCAGATCGCGGCGGCAATCTTGTTAGAACCGGAAGCGAACGCCGGCCGTCGAGGCAATGTTGCTACGGGCCAAGTAGCCGTTCGACAGTCCACCGTTGACCTGCGACCAGAAGGTGCCGATGTAGGCGTCCCACTTCGGCAGGAACCGCCAGTCGAGCACGCCAGAGGCCATGGTCTCGGTGCCGGCGCATTGGCCGTGCGCAGTGGTATTGGCGCAGATGCCCGGCCCGCTCACGAATTGGCTCTGGAAGTATTCATAATAGGCGCCGACCAGATCCAAGTCCCTGGTGATGCCGTATTTGAAGCCGGTCCAGACAACCTGGAAGTCTTTGTCACTGCAGCCGGTGCCGGTGCCGCACAGCGAGTTGAAAGCGTTGTTGTTGATCGAAGTGGCGTTCACGCTAGCCACGGAACCGGTGGCATTGGTGAAGTTGAACGTGAACCCGTCATCCGGAAACGAGGTGGTTATCGGATTGCTGGGATTGGCGAATTGAATCCACTCATAGCCGGCATACAGCGTGAGCGGTATGCCAACCACTCCGGGTGCCACAGGTCCCTTGGTGACCATGGCGGGCGGCGGCGACCATGAACCGAACGAGTACTTGGCCAGAGCCATGAAGCTCGTCTGGTTGGAAATCTGCGCCGTCAAGAAGGTAGTCGCGGGAAAAGCGACAGGAACGCCGGAAAGTATGCCGGTGCCGTTCGTGGCGCCACCGCTCGTCCCGATATTGACGGCATCCACGACATACGAGCCGATGGCATCCAGCGACAGCAGGCCCGAAAGCGCGCCCCCCGGGATCTTGATGTCGCCGCCGATATCGCCTTCGATCGCGCCTTCATTCGGGTTATACGCGTTAAACGACGAGGCGCCGGTCATAGGCTGCCCCATGACTCCCAACCGGACGCCGCCAAATACTGTGTCAGCACTGACGCGATATTTGATCGCCGTGGTCCAGCGACATTCTTCGGTATCGCCGGCGCCGCAGGTCAAGCCGGAGAAGCCGATCGGCGAGAAGCCGTACGCACCGCCCTGAGGATCGTAGGCATTGACCCCGTCCGTCAGCAGCGCGTTTTGCCGGCCGAAGGTCAGCGTTCCATAAACCGGGTTGCTGACGCCGCCATAGATCTGAGCGGCCAGCCAGCCCCAGCGGCTCGAAATCGACAGGGATTTCCTGCTGGTTGAGCGGCACGTGAATGGCGTCTTGGAGAGCTTGCGGCGCGTTGGCCAACAGTCCCGAATAGGGATCAAACGCAAGCTCGCCCTTGCCGACAAAAGACCAGCCGCCGGGCGCAATCGGCTCTTTGATGTCAATGCCGACCAGTGACTGGCTCATCGCGTTCGGTGCCAGGCTCCACTCGGCCTGCCGGCTCGGCTTGTTGAGGAAGTAAGAGGCGCCGGTGGGGAAGTTCGGATCAAACGGCGAGCCATGGGTCTGATAGCCGCCGCCCACGTCAACCGTGCCGTAGAACCGCACGCCGTACCAGGCCAGCTGGCAGGCCGTGAAAAAGAAGTCATAAGCGCTGCCGCACCCAGCCGGCGGAGCTACAGCCGGCGCCACCATCGGCGGTGCCTTGGTCACCATGCTGTCCATATCGGCAGCAAAAGCGGAGGCGGTAGTCAGAAATGACGCCCCCATTGCCATGCCGGCCAACAGGAGCCTTGTACTTCGCTTAACGACCATCACCCCCTCCACTTCTGTGAGTGTTTAAAAATCGAGGAAAACTTGCCCTCTCATCGTCTATTTTTCGCGGATGACAGGTAGATGACATCCGGTTCCGGTGCCATCATTTGGGCGGCGCTTCACAGCAAATCCGCCACGTCCGTGGCATAAATACAACATCTATAGAGCCCGCCCGAGCCTTTATCGCCGAGGTTAAATAGAGCTATCGGCCCGTCGCGGAGGCGTGGCGATTGAAGCGGCCGATCTTGGTTCTGGCGAGTGCCGACGCGCCCAAGTTACGCCGCCAACGTCACGGCGCTGCCGCAGGCGCTCCGGATAATCGTCTATGGCGCGGCGTTTGGCACCAGCAGGCTCCTGAATGCGGCCGCAACGGCCGGCAGCGGCGGTCTAATCGGCGGGAAGACCTGATAGTCCTCCCAACCGCCGCCAAGCGATTTGTACAGCGTCACGAATTGCGCCGCAGCGCTCTCCTGCGCGGACACGTATTCCTGCTCGATTTGGTATTCCTGGCGCTCTGCGTCGATCACGTTGAGAGAATCGATCAGTCCACGATCAAACCGCTCTGTGGCGAGGGTCACCGCCCGCCTGGCGGCGGCGAGCGCATCCGCCAAATGGCGCAAACGATCCTGTTGGGCCGCATAAGCGTCGATGGCGGTATCCACCTCGCGGAAGGCGTTGAGCACCGTTTGCTTGTAGTTGAACAAAAGCTCGCGGCTGCGATAGTCGGCCTTCTCGACGATCGCGTCGAGCCGGCCGAAATCCAACAGCGGCGCGGCCGCCGCCGGCCCAACCGACCATATCGGGTTGATCGGCGCGCGCGTGAGGCCGGGTCCTTGCTGCCACCCGAAGGAACCGGTCACCGCCAACTGGGGAAACAAGTCCGCGGTGGCGAAACCGACCAGAGCGGTGGCGCTGGCGAGTTGGCGTTCGGCTTCGACGATATCGGGGCGGCGGCGCAAGAGGTCGATCGGTAAGCCGGCGTGAATGCGCCCGGGCAAGGCCGGAAGCATTCCCGGCCTGGCCAATTCCTTGCCGAGGATTTCGGGAAACTCTCCGATCAGGACGGCGATCACGTAGCGCGCTGCATCGACCCGCGCCATCAGCGGCGCGACTTGCGCCTGCAATTGCGCCAATTCGCGCTGCGCCAAAGTGACGTCCAATTCGTTGGTGATGCCGCGGTCGAAGCGCTGCTGGACGAAGTCGACGTAGTTCTGCGCAACCTTTATGTCCTTGCGCAGCACGGCGAGCTGCATTTGCAGCGCCCGCACTTCGAGATAGGCGCGGGTCACGTCGGCAATAACCGAAATCAGCACCATGTTGCGGTCGGCGAAGGCCGCGTCCACGTCGTATTGGGCCGCCTCGATCGCCCGACGGAATTTGCCGAATACGTCGATTTCCCACGCGGCGTCGAAGCCGACCAGATTGTTGACCTGGCTAAGGCCGCCGGCGTTTTCGCTCGAAACGAGAGTTTGTGAGGCACGTCCGCGGGCCAAATCGCTTCCCGTACCCCACGCTCCCCCTTCGCTCGCCTCCAACGCCGGCAACGCCGCGCCGATAACCACCGCCTCTTGGGCGCGTGCCTGCTGCAGCCGCTCCAACGCGATCTCCAAGGTGGGGCTCGCGGCGATGGCGCGATCGATCAATGAATCAAGTTCCCGATCGTGCAGCGCCCGCCACCATTTCGCCGTGTCGACGCTGGCGCTGGCATGACCGTCGTTCGTCGCTTTGATCGACGGCGCCGCAGCAAAACTTCCGGGTATCGGCGGATCGGGAGGATGATAGTCGGGGCCGACCGCACAGGACGCCACGCCAACGCAGGCCAATACCGCGGTGCAGAGCCGCGCCACGCCCGCTCGTTGGCGGCCGCCATGTCTGCGCGGAAACTTCGCTGGCGCCGGCACGAGACGGATGCACTCCAACTGACCGGAAGGGACGACGGCTCAAATGCAATGATCGTCGACCATCCGCGGCCTGACGCGGCACGCGAAGACCCGCCTGCGGATGGTGTCCCCCGCGGTCGAGAATGGTGCGCTTTTTACCGGTGGTGCAAGCGACCGTTAGCCGCCGCTCCGGCGAAAGCCGGGAGCAGCGGCTTACGGCAACAGCGCGATCTCGTGCCGAATTCGCGCCGCCGGGGGCTTGAGCGAACGTGCTGTCAGAACGTCACGCGCAGCGTAGCAACCAGATTGTTGTAGACGACCGGATTCGCCGTCACCGCAAACTGATAGCCGACGCCGAAGATCAGGTTTTGTCGGGGTGGCCCTAGCGGAAAGCGGCCGAAGATGATGCCCGGCGTGAGCAATACCTGGCTCAGACCTTGATGCTCGCCGTTGGGCCAGAATTCGTAGTTGACTTCCAGTTCCGGCCAGAAATATTGCATGAAATGATATTGAAAGACCGTATTCCACAGGATCGGGTCGCCGAAATTGCGCAGCGTCGTCCCAGTCGACCCAAGTCCGTAGGCGTCGACCGGATATTGCTGACTGATCGTCATTTCAATATCGAAATCGCCCCAACCCTTGCCACCCGCGAGAGTCGGCTGGGCAACCAAAACGTTGTTCGAGATCTTGCCGGGCGTGGCGAGCGGAGCCGACATCTGAAAGAAGCCGGTCAAGATATAGTTGCCGTTTTCCTCGTTCGCGGAGAGGAACCGGTCTTTCACAAGAAATATCGGCCAATCGCCGGGGCCTTGTCCAGTTCCCTTGGGCCCCCAAGCGTTCTCGATCGGAGGAGCTGCCAAAATCACTTCGGTATAAGGAGTGGGTATGAGCTCGGCCCTGATGCCGCCCGGCCCACCGTAATTGTAGATGTGTTGGCCGTTGCCCTGGCCATTGGATACGCTGCCGTTTTGCTGGTCGTAGAAATCAAAGCGCAATTCTTGCTCGAGGCGAGGTGTCACCAAAACGAGCGGGGTCATCCAGTGCGGCTGCGCCGCTTGGGTGGCCGTCGCCATGGCCATCCACTCATTCACCACTACCGGGTCGAGGGGGTCGGCCTGAGCAGCCAGCGGTGCGAGCGTCACCGCCAAGCCGGCGACAAAGCACGCCGATCCGCCGGCGATTACGGACTTCACAGCACGCGCGCGCGCTCGACCGTCTTCTTTTTTCATGACCCAGCCCCCGCTGTATATATAAGAATATAACGCCAACTTCAGTCGGGGGCGTTGCCTTGTCAATATGCTGTCTGTGGAGGATTGATCGTGGCCGGTACCTGTGACTTTGCGGCAACAGGCGAGGCCCGCCACGTGCTGCCCCTGGCAGCGCGCGTCGGGGGTCCGCGTTGGCCTACCGGCTCAGCCGGGACGGCGGATGCGCCTCACGGATCGAGGCTGCCTTCCGGCGCCAGCGCCGGCGCATAGTCCGGCGGCACTTGGAAAAGCTCTGCCGCCTGCCGACCATAGCTTACTGATCTTGCTTGCCTCACGGTCTGACCATCGACGACGTGCCGGAGCAGGACCCCATCCGCTGTGGCGCAAACCGTATGCGTCTCCACCTCGTCGGTCCATGACCAGTCAACGCATGGCAATCCGGCGATGATGGTTTCGTTGCCGCGCTTGAGCGATGCTTCCGCCGGGGGCTCCGGCGGCCGGCCCTGGTCGCCTTCTAACTTGCGATAGGTCCGGTTCGCCGGGACGACGAGCGTAATTTCATGCTTGTCGCGGTCAAAAATTGTCCTCGATCTGTCGGTACCGTCGATCCGCTCCAGACGTTCGCCAGCCAGCCAGCGCACCCGCTCGCGGATCTTTGGCTGCTGCGGCCGGGTCACGTCATAGATGATATCGACGTCGCGCGTGGGAAAAAGCTGCGGCCGCTCGTCGGCCCGGGGTTGAGAGCCAACCAGCAGCAGCGCAAGGACGGCCATCGGTGGCAAGCTGCGCACACGGCTCATTTGCAATGCCTGACCTCCCTTGGCAGTCGCTCCGCGACTCCAGGCGACACGTATAATGGCGCGAGTGGGGATTCGGTTCCATCCCAATCGGCCCACTAAGCTAAATTACCCTAGGTGGCTGCGGCAGCGTCGCCGGTTCCGCGGCCCATCCAATTCGTATAAGTTTGCGGCCGGCGACGCATACCCGGCCTGATTCTGCGACGGGCGCGGCAGGAGATTACGGACGTGTGGGTCGTTCAAATCGCCCTGAGGCGGCCATACACTTTTGTCGTCTTCTCCTTTCTGATCGCGATCTTCGGCGTGCTCGCGGCGCTGCGCACGCCGACCGACATTTTTCCCAACATTAATATTCCGGTCGTCAGCGTGGTCTGGACCTATACCGGGCTTCTCCCGAACGACATGTCCGGCCGCGTCATTTACTTCTACGAACGTTATCTAACCGCGCAGGTTGGCGACATCGAGCACATTGAATCCCAGTCGCTCAACAGCTACGGCGTGGTCAAAATCTTCTTCCAAAAGGGCGCGAATGTCCGCACCGCGCTGGCGCAGGTGACGGCGGCATCGCAGACCGTGCTCAAGCTCCTGCCGCCCGGCATTACCCCACCCTATGTACTCAGCTACAACGCGGCCACGGTGCCGATCCTGCAGCTGGCGCTGTCCGGCGAAAAGCTGCCGCAGATGAAGCTGTTCGACCTCGGACAGAACTTCATCCGGCCGCAACTTGCCACCGTGGCGGGCGCCGCGGTGCCTTCACCCTATGGCGGCAAGATCCTGCAGGCGCAAGTCGATCTCGATCAGCACGCCATGCAGGCGCACAACGTGTCGGCGGGCGACATCGTCAACGCCATCTCGGCGCAGAACCTGATCCTGCCGGCGGGCGATGCCAAGATCGGCAAGTTCGACTGGAATGTCGCGCTCAACGCCAGTCCCGTTCTGCTCGATCGGATCAACGATCTGCCGGTGAAGAAGGTCAACGGCACGATCATCTACCTTCACGACGTCGCCTATGTGCATGAGGGTTCGCCGCCGCAGACCAATCTGGTCCGCGTCAACGGCTCGCGCGCAGTGCTGATGACGATCCTGAAAGCGGGCGCGGCCTCGACGCTCAACGTCATCGACGGCGTAAAATCGCTGCTGCCGCGGGTCAAGGAGAGCCTGCCGCCTGGGCTTGATGTGCGCGCGGTCGGCGATCAGTCGATCTTCGTCAAGGCGGCCATTTTCGGCGTGCTGCGCGAAGCCGTTCTTGCCGCCGGCTTGGTCGGCCTGATGATCCTGTTGTTCCTCGGCAGCTGGCGCTCGACGATCATCATCATCATTTCCATTCCGTTGTCGGTCCTGTTTTCGGTGATCGCCCTTGCCGCGCTCGGCGAAACCATCAATGTGATGACGTTGGGCGGCCTTGCGCTCGCCGTCGGCATGCTGGTCGACGAAGGCACCGTCACGCTCGAGAACATTTTTTACCACCTCGAGCAGGGCAAGCCGGTCGAGCCGGCGATCCTGGACGGCGCGCAGCAGATCGTTGTCCCGGCTTTCGTGACGCTGCTCGTCCTCGACATCGTGTTCGCGCCGATGTTCCAGCTCGGCGGCGTCGCCGGCTATCTGTTTCGGCCGCTGGCGGAAGCCGTGGTGTTTGCCCTTATCGGCTCCTTTATCCTGTCGCGTACCTTAGTGCCGACGATGGCGCGCTACCTCCTCCACGCGCATACCGGGCATGAGGACGCCCATGCCGCATCTCGCCCTTCGCGCAACCCTCTCAAGCAGTTCCAGGCCGGTTTCGAACGCGTTTTTACCTGGAACTGGGGCCGTTATCGATCGCTTTTGTCAGCGGCGTTGAGCTATCCGAAGACCGTGATCATCTGCTTTATCGCGATCGTGATCCTCTCGCTCGGCCTCGAACCGTTCCTCGGCGAGAACTTCTTTCCCACGGTGGATTCCGGGCAAATCCTGATGCATGTGCGCGCCCAGCCCGGTACTCGCATCGAGGAGACGGCGCGGCTGTTCGACGTCATCGAGCAGACCGTGCGCCACACTATCCCGCCCGATCAGCTCGACAATATCGTCGACAATATCGGCCTGCCGTTTTCCGGCATCAACATGGCCTATCAGAACACCGGAACCATTGGTCCGGAGGACGGCGATGCCTTGATCAGTCTCAAGGAGGATCACGCGCCGACGGAGAATTTCATCAAACAATTGCGCACCACCCTGCCGCAGAAGTTTCCGGGCACGACCTTCTCGTTCCTGCCCGCCGACATCGTCTCGCAGATCCTCAATTTCGGACTGCCGGCGCCGATCGACGTACAGGTTATCGGCAATAATCAGAAAGCCAACTACGCCTACGCCACCGACCTGCTCAAACGCATCCGCACGGTTCCGGGCATTGCCGATTTGCGCATTCAGCAGGTCTTCAACTATCCGCAGATCAACGTCGACGTCGACCGGACGCTGGCCGGCGAGGTCGGGCTGACCCAGCGCGACATCGCTAACAGCCTTTTGGTGACGCTGTCGGGCAGCGGCCAAGTGCAGCCGAATTTCTGGCTGAACACCGAGAACGGCGTCTCCTATCCAATCGTCGCGCAGATGCCGCAATACCGGATCGACACGATATCAGACCTCGCCAACGTGCCAGTCACGTCGTCGCAGACGAAAACACCGGGATATGTGGGCGGCCTGGCGCGGATTACTTCGGGGCCGAGCCCGGGCGTGGTCTCGCACTACAATGTGCAGCCGGTTATCGACATCTACGGCGCCGTCCAGGGGCGCGACCTTGGTGCCATATCGGGCGACATCGATCGCATCCTTGCCGAAACCCGCAAAGACGTACCGCGCGGGTCCTATGTCGTCCTGCGCGGCCAGGTTCACACCATGACCAGCGCCTATAGCGAACTTTATTTAGGCTTGGCCGGCGCGGTCGTGCTGGTTTACCTGGTCATTGTCGTCAACTTCCAGTCCTGGCTCGATCCCTTCATCATCATCACCGCGCTCCCTGGCGCGCTTGCTGGAATCATCTGGATGCTGTTCATGACCGGAACGACACTGTCGGTGCCGGCGTTGACTGGCGCCATCATGTGTATGGGTATCGCAACCGCAAACAGCGTTCTTTTGATCAGTTTCGCGCGCGAGGGCCTGGCCGAAGGGCTCGAACTCGGCGACGGCCGCGCTTGAAGCCGGATTCACACGCTTTCGCCCGGTGCTGATGACGGCGCTAGCGATGATCATCGGCATGGTGCCGATGGCCTTTGCGTTAGGCGAAGGCGGCGAGCAGAACGCTCCGCTTGGCCGCGCCGTGATCGGCGGCTTGACCGTAGCGACCCTGGCCACCTTGTTCTTCGTACCGACCGTATTCAGCGTATTGCATCGCCGACGAGGCGAGCCGAGGCCTCGATAGGAGAACCGCTGTGTGGATCGTCCTAACCGCGCTCCGGCGTCCCTACACCTTCGTCGTGCTCGCCGTCGTCATTGCGCTTTTCGGCGTGCGGGCGGCACTGCTCACCCCGACCGACATCTTTCCTAACATCAATATTCCGGTGGTCAGCGTGGTCTGGACCTATACCGGGCTCCTTCCCAACGATATGTCGGGCCGCGTCATCTATTTCTACGAACGCTACCTGACCGCGCAGGTCGGCGACATCGAGCACATCGAGTCGCAGTCGCTCTCTGGCTACGGCGTGGTCAAGATCTTCTTTCAGAAGGACGTCGACATCGCCGCCGCGCTGGCGCAAGTCACGGCAGCTTCGCAGACGGTGCTCAAGCTTTTGCCGCCCGGCATCACCCCGCCTTATGTGCTGAGTTACAACGCTTCCAGCGTACCGATCCTGCAGCTGGCATTATCGAGCAAAAAGCTGCCGCAGATGCAGCTGTTTGACCTCGGACAGAACTTCATCCGTCCGCAGCTCGCCACGGTAGCGGGCGCTGCGGTGCCTTCACCCTATGGCGGCAAGATTCTGCAGGTCCAAGTCGACCTGGATCAGCATGCCATGCAGGCGCACAACGTATCGGCCGACGATGTCGTCAACGCCATTACGGTGCAGAACCTGATCCTGCCGGCCGGCGATGAGAAGGTCGGCAAATTCGACTGGAACGTCGCGCTTAATGCCAGCCCGGTCGTGTTGCAAAAAATCAACGAGCTGCCGGTCAGAAAGGTCAACGACACGATCATCTATATGCATGACGTGGCCTATGTGCACCAAGGCTCGCCGCCGCAGACAAACCTCGTTCGCGTCAACGGATCGCGCGCCGTGCTGATGACGATTCTCAAGGCCGGCGCAGCCTCGACGCTCAACGTCATCGACGGGATAAAATCTTTGCTGCCGCGGGTCGAGGAAAGCCTGCCGTCGAGTCTCAATCTGCGCGCGGTGGGCGATCAGTCGATCTTCGTCAAAGCCGCCGTCCTCGGCGTCATCCGCGAAGCGGCGCTGGCGGCTGCACTGGTCGGGATCATGATCCTCTTGTTCCTCGGCAGCTGGCGTTCGACGGTCATCATTCTCATCGAGATTCCGCTTGCCATTCTGTTCTCGCTGACGCTGCTGTCCTGGCTGGGTGAGACCGTCAATGTGATGACGCTGGGCGGTCTGGCGCTCGCCGTCGGCATTCTAGTCGACGACGGAACCGTCACCATCGAAAACATCAACTATCATCTCGAACAGGGCAAGGAGATCGAGCCGGCGATCCTGGACGGCGCTCAGCAGATCGTGATCCCTGCCTTCGTTACGCTGCTGTGCCTGTGCATCGTGTTCGTCCCTATGTTCCAGCTCGGCGGTGTCGCCGGCTACCTGTTTCGACCGATGGCGGAAGCCGTCGTGTTTGCGCTGGTCGGTTCTTTCACGCTGTCGCGCACGCTGGTTCCGACCATGGCCAACTATCTCATGCGCGGCCACCACAGCGAACACGGCCAGCATGACACGTCCGCAGCACCGGTGCGGTCGCGCAACCCGCTGAAGCGCTTTCAACAGGCGTTCGATGATCGCTTCGCGCGCATACGCGCACGCTATCGATCGCTGCTGTCACTTGCGCTCAATTCTCCGAAGCTGTTCATCGCCGGCTTCCTTGCCTGCGTGGTGCTTTCCTTCGCTCTGTGGCCGTTCCTTGGCGAGAACTTCTTTCCCACGGTCGATTCCGGGCAAATTCTGATGCATGTGCGCGCCCAGGCCGGCACTCGCATCGAGGAGACGGCGCGGCTGTTCGACCTCATCGAGCAGACCGTGCGCCACACTATCCCGCCCGATCAGCTCGACAATATCGTCGACAATATCGGCCTGCCGTTTTCCGGCATCAACATGGCCTATCAGAACACCGGAACCATTGGTCCGGAGGACGGCGATGCCTTGATCAGTCTCAAGGAGGATCACGCGCCGACGGAAACCTTTATCAAACAGCTACGTACCATCCTGCCGCAGAAATTCCCGGGGTCGACCTTTTCGTTCCTGCCCGCCGACATCGTCTCGCAGATCCTCAATTTCGGACTGCCGGCGCCGATCGACATACAAGTGATCGGCAACAATCAGAAAGCCAACTACGGCTACGCCACCGACCTGCTCAAACGCATCCGCGCGGTCCCCGGCATCGCCGATTTGCGCATTCAGCAAGTCTTCAACTATCCGCAGATCAACGTCGACGTCGACCGGACGCTGGCCGGCGAAGTCGGCCTGACCCAACGCGACATCGCGAATAGCCTGTTGGTGACGCTATCGGGCAGCAGTCAGGTGAAGCCCAATTTCTGGCTGAACACCGAGAACGGCGTCTCCTATCCAATCGTCGCGCAGATGCCGCAGTACCGGATCGACACGATGTCAGATCTCGTCAATGTGCCGATCACATCTCCAGACATGCAGACGCCGCAATATCTGGGCGGGCTTGCCCAGATCACTCCGGGGCCGAGCCCGGGCGTGGTCTCGCACTACAATGTGCAGCCGGTCATCGACATCTATGGTGCCGTCCAGGGGCGCGACCTCGGCGCCATCTCCGGCGATATCGATCGCATCCTGGCGGCGACCAGAAAGGACGTGCCGCGCGGCTCCTATGTCGTCCTGCGCGGCCAGGTTCACACCATGACCAGCGCCTACAGCCAGCTCTATTTCGGGCTCGCCGGCGCCATCGTGCTGATCTACCTGGTGATCGTGGTCAACTTCCAGTCCTGGCTCGACCCCTTCATCATCATCACCGCCTTGCCGGGCGCGCTTGCCGGTATTGTCTGGATCCTGTTCATGACCGGAACGACGCTTTCGGTGCCGGCGCTCACCGGCGCTATCATGTGTATGGGCATCGCAACGGCCAACAGCATCTTGCTCGTCAGCTTTGCCCGCGAGGGTCTGGACCAGGGGCTGGACGCTGCAGCCGCCGCGCTCGAGGCCGGTTTTACGCGCTTTCGCCCGGTGCTGATGACGGCGCTGGCCATGATCATCGGCATGCTGCCGATGGCCTTTGCGTTGGGCGAAGGCGGCGAGCAGAACGCCCCGCTCGGGCGCGCCGTGATCGGCGGCCTCTTGGTCGCCACGGTGGCGACGTTGTTCTTCGTACCGACTGTATTCAGCATTTTGCATTCCCGGCGCAGCCGCATTGCACCGGAAACGCCTCAAGCCGAAGCGACTGCCTGACCGGGAGAACCTATGGCCGCGGAAGAACATAAGGTCCAGCATGAGACGGCGCCGCCGCCGCGCAACCTGCGCCGGGTCGGGCTCATTGCCGTCATCGCAGCGATCGTCATCGCGGTGTTCGGAATTCTGCAACGGCGCGGCCATGAAGCCGAGGTCACGCAGTGGACACAAGAACAAGCCGTGCCGACCGTCGCCCTCATAACGCCCAAGACCGGCGCCGCCAGCGAGTCCCTGGTGCTGCCCGGCACCGTTCAGGCATGGTACGAGGCGCCCATTTACGCGCGGGTCAGCGGTTATCTGAAGAACTGGTATTTCGATTACGGCGCCCACGTGAAGAAAGGCGACGTGCTCGCCGAAATCGACGCTCCGGATCTCGATGCACAATTGGCGGCGTCACAGGCTAAATTGAATTCAGCGAAGGCGACGGTCCTGGTCAGGCAGGCGGAAAGGCAGTTTGCCGAGTCGACCTACCAGCGCTGGCGCGAATCGCCGAAAGGCGTGGTCTCGGTGCAAGAGCAGGAGGCGAAGCAGGCCGACTACAACAGCGCCGTCGCGCGACTCAACGCCGCCCAGGCAGAAGTCGCCGCCGACCAAGGCGATGTGGACCGTCTGCAAGCGTTAGAGGGCTTCAAGCAGATTCTGGCACCGTTCGACGGCGTAGTGACCGCGCGCGAAACCGATATCGGCGCGCTCATCAATGCCGGCAGCGGAACCGGCGGCGGCAGCGGGCCGGAGCTGTTTCGCGTGGCGGACATTCACGAGATGCGGGTTTACGTGCAGGTGCCACAGCAATTATCTGCCGGCATTCACCGGGGGCTGACTGCCGATCTGCATCTGCCGCAATATCCGGAAAGGACCTTCAAGGCGAAAGTCGCTACCACCTCAAGCGCCATCAACATGAGCGCGCGCACCTTGCTGGTGGAACTCCATGCCGACAATCCGGACGGTCAATTGCAGCCGGGTGCCTACGCGCAGGTCGATTTCCAGCTACCAGGCAATCCCAACGTCGTTCGCGTTCCTACGAGTGCGCTGTTGTTCCGCGAGAACGGACTGAAGGTCGCCACTATCGGCCCAGACAATAAGATCGAGCTCAAGCCGGTCACGCTTGGGCGCAATCTCGGCACTGAGGTTGAAGTTCTCAACGGGCTCGCCGTTTCCGACCGGGTGGTGAACAGTCCTCCGGACTCGCTCGCCGCCGGCGATACCGTCCGTATCGCCGGTCAGCAGTCCGGTGGTGCGAGCAGCGGAACTGTCGGACAGTCAGCCAATCCAGGCAATGAAGATTTGGCGGCAGTGCCGGAAACGAAACAGCATTGAACGACGGCCAAAGCACCCCGACGACACAGAATATGAACGCCGGCGGACTATCGCCTCCCCGGCTCACTGCCTGCGAGATCTGTCATGGCGCTGAAGGACCTGCTCGTCTACGTCGATCACGACGAAAACTCGCTTGTGCGCCTGCGGCTGGCCGCCGATCTTGCCGCTCGGCATGGAAGCCGATTGACGGCACTTCACGTGCGAGAATGGAGTCGGGCCCAATTGGATTGGCGCAAGGCGGCGGAGCTCGGACTCGTCTCGGCCGAAGGACTGCATAATCTGGATCGGCGCATCAAGGCTTCGATCGACGCCATGGCGGAACGCTTGCAATCGACGCTCGCCGCGGTCACGCGCGACTGTGGCGTCGAGGCGGAATTGCGATCCGTCGACGGCGAGGCATCCAGCGTAGTTCCGCAATATGCGCGCTATGCCGACCTCTGCATTCTCGGCCGCGACCAGCCGGAGGGTGCCTCGGTCAGTTACACATTTTCCGAGCAGCTGCTTTTCGTGACCGGTCGGCCGGTTTTGTTCATCCCCTCGGCTGGATCATTCGAGACACTAGGTCGGCACGTTGTGGTGGCCTGGAATTCGAGCCGCCCGGCGGCCCGATCGCTCAACGACGCGTTGCCGCTGATAGAGCGTGCCGAACGAACGACGGTCCTCATGGTCAACCCGTCCGGGTTTATTCGCGTCCACCATGCTCCGCCAGGGGAGCAGCTCGTGGAGCATCTGCGCCGGCATGGCGCCGCCGCCAATGCAGTACAGATGGAGGACGTGCCGACAGGGTCGATTGCCGACGCTCTCCAAACAAAAGCGCACGAACTCGGTGCCGATGTGTTCGTCGCCGGCGCCTTCGGTCATCCGCAACTCTGGGAAAAGCTGCTTGGCGGCGTAACGCACGACCTCATCGCACGCATGACGTTGCCGATTTTCATGTCGTACTGAGGTGGCTTCCACCCTTCACAGCGATACGAAAGGCTAGATGCCCTTCTCGCCGGCGGAATTGTTGGAAACATTCACCCGAAAGCGCTGAAGCTCCTTGCGGCCGCTCGCCCAAGTGACCTCGAGAGCGAACGCGTCAGGGCCGCCGTAGCCGTCCTTGGCGCGATAAAAGGCGACGAAAGCCGGCGCTTCAGTCGCCAGGCACTGCTTGAAATTGGTGGCCTTGAGCGTGCCGCGCTTGACGCTCACCGCCCCGTGGGCCGGCGGCGCGGCGAGCCGGATCGCCGGCAGCGGGCCCGAAGTGCAATCCGGTCGAATGTCGGTATATATGCCGACGCGTGCATCGCGGCCGGGCGCCGCCTTGACCTCGCGTTCCACGACATTCGCCTGCGCGTGCGCGGCGAGCGCGGACACGCATACAAACGCTGCGGCGGCGAGGAGGCGTCGGCTCATTGTCAGGCCCGCAACACCCCGAAAATTCTGCGCAGCGCCTTCGGCGCCGAACAGGATGGCGGAGAGGAAGGGATTCGAACCCTTGATACGGCTTTAGACCGTATAACGGTTTAGCAAACCGCCGCCTTCAGCCACTCGGCCACCTCTCCGGTCTGCCGCTATGACTAAAGCATGATCCGGAAAAGTGGAAGCCGGTTTTCCGCGAACCGCCCGTTCGCGCCGGCCTACGTCAGGCGGCAATTGCCGGTCGCGGCGTGTGCGCGGTTCCCCGGAGCCAGTCGCGCGCGGCGCGCTGCGCGACGGCAATCTCGGCGTCCGACATCTGATCGGCGATCTCGCGCCGCAGCCGGATCGCTTCGAGGTTGCCCTTCATCGCAGCGAGATTGAACCATTTGTGCGCGGAGATAAGATCGACCGGGACCTCGCGGCCCACCGAATACATCATGCCGAGTTCGAACAGCATGTCGCCCGCGGCGGGCCCCTCGCCGAGCGGCGCCGCGTTGCCATCGAGAATCTCAAAACGAGCCATCGTAAATCCCCTGTCCTTTTTTGACCCTGTCGCGAGCCCCAATTCGCGTGTCGGCGGCGTTCGTTTGCCGTCGATATGCTGATAATCCGCAGAACATTTGAACGGTGGTTTAAGTAATGCGATAAATCAAAGCTGAACTTGCCGCGCGACGGCCGCGCACCTTTGGCAACGCGGCGTTAAATAACCCTGCGGCGCGGCGCGCCGACGCCGTAAGGTCCGGTCGGCGCCGGATGGGCCGCATTTCTGCCGCCAATAAGCTTGCAATGCAGGCCTCGTTGGCTATCTTTTGACCCCCGCAATCAAGCAGGGGCATCGGGAGGGCGGTCATGAAGATTTTTCGCATCACGGCAGCGGCGGTTGTTTCCGCGATCGCGCTTGCGCTGATTTTGACCGCGCCGGCATTCGCCGCCGATCCATTCGCCACGTGGTTGACGGGAGATAAAAAGGGCAAGGTCAAGATCGTCAATTGCGGCGGGGCGCTCTGCGGCAACCTGGTCTGGCTCCTGGAGCCGAATGATCCCGACACCAACAAACCGAAGACCGACAAGCATAATGTCGACGCCAGCAAACAAGGCCGGCCGCTGTTGGGCATTCCCATCGTGCTCAACATGAAGCCGGAAGGCGCCGATCAGTGGAAGGGGCAGGTCTACAACGCCGAGGACGGCAACACCTATTCCGGCTCGTTCACCATGACCGGCGCCAATACCGCCGAGCTCAAGGGCTGCGTGATGGGCGGGCTGATTTGCAAGACACAGACCTGGACGCGGTCGAATTAATTTATCCATCCGCCCCCCACGAAGCGGGGGAGGATGAGGTTCACCTTGCCCTTTGCCCGAACAACACCGCGCGCACCTTCGGATCGTGGATGTCGACCGCGGCCGCCGCTTCGACGCGGATGGCAAACGCGCGCTTGACCGCCGGCCGCGCCCGGATGTTTTCGAACCAGCGCTTGAGGTGGGGGAACTGCGCGAGGTCCTGGCCCATACGCTCGGCAAGGCGGACCCAGCCGAGTGAAGCCATGTCGGCGACGGAATATCGGCCGGCCAAAAACTCGCGATCGGCAAGGCGCGTGTTCATCACACCGAACAGGCGGTTGACCTCGTCAGTGTAGCGCGCGATCGCGTAGGCGATCGGCTCCGGTGCATAGCGGCGGAAGTGGTTGGCTTGACCGGCCATCGGTCCGAGCCCGCCGACCTGCCAGTACAGCCATTCCTCGACAGCGACGCGCGCGCGCTCCTCACGCGGATAGAATTTGCCGGTCTTGCGTCCGAGGTATTGCAGGATGGCGCCGGACTCGAAAACGGAGATCGGGCGGCCGCCCGGCCCCTCGGGATCGACAATGGCGGGAATGCGGTTGTTCGGCGAGATCGTCAAAAAGTGCGGCGCGAACTGCTCGCCTTTGGAAATATCGACAGCACGCACGACGTAGGGAAGGCCGCACTCTTCCAGCATGATCGAGATCTTCCAGCCGTTCGGCGTCGGCCAGTAATAGAGCTCGATCGGCTTGCGCCGGCGCCCCGCCCGCTTCTTCGGCGCTCGCCGCTTGGCCGCAGCGGATGACTTGGTCTTGGATGCTTGGTGTGTCATTGCACGGCAAAAAAACGGCGCCGCAGAGTGGCTCTACGACGCCGGCATAGTTTCTTGGGAGGAAACTACGCAACACACCGAGGGCGTCGGCGAGATAGCTGAGGCTTAAGTCCGTTGGCGATCCGCCAAGGAGAGGTCGGGATTGCCCCTTCCTCTTCTTCACCACCGCGCTTTCGCGAACGATTGTGAAACCCTAAGCCTCCGTCCCGCCGACGCCCTCTGTCGTCCACCTGAGCCGGCGCGTCTTGGGAGAATATCGATCGACCCTCGACAGCAGCCGGCCCGTGTGACGCGATCTTCGACCTCATGCGATGTCGAAGACCGATTGCGACGATGTCTACTTCTTCTTCTTCCGGCGAGTTGTCTTCTTCGCCGTCTTCTTCGCCGCTGCTTTCGTCTTTCTCTTCTTCGCCATTGCTGCCCTCCTAGCCTGAGTGGATGGCGACATCGGTGCAGTGCAGTCGCGAATCGAGCTGCACTACCTTCCGATTACTACAGCAGAAAAAAAATAACAGTGACTCCGCTTAATTTTGTGTGTAAGCCGCGCCCCCCCCGCGCCGCCGCATCCGCGCAGCGACCCTCGGCGAAAAGCACGGCGAAAAATTTCTGCGGCGCAGTGATCGCGCGCAAGAAAATTCGCTGTGCTGCAGAAGTGCCGATGAAATACGGGTTTCTGCTACATCCTGCGGAGCAGATTTTCATTGCGCGCGCGCGCATCGCTCGCCCTGCATACGCGTTTGCACGTGCGCCATGACGGCGATGGAGCCGGATTCATCGGGCGAAAAAAATTTTGCGGCGGAGGCCTCCGCAAGCCGCGTTGAAGCCGCTTGGCAGCGCAAAACGCGCGAATCGGCGCCAACCAATTCGCGCCCGCGGCGCCTTCCGGCGGTGCCGTGCGCGAGATTTTCGGTTCCGTTTCGGCTCTCAAGGAGAGTGTGAGGAGTTTTTTTCAGCGCGCGCGGCGACCACGCGGCTGCCGCGCTCAGATGCCGATCCGCTTCTTCAGGAGATCATTGACCGCCTGCGGATTGGCCTTGCCGCCGGACGCCTTCATCACTTGGCCGACGAACCAGCCGATCGCTTTCGGATTGGATTTGGCATCAGCAACCTTGTCCGGATGCATGGCGATGATGTCGTCGACGAGAGTTTCGATCGCGGAAAGGTCGGTCACCTGCTTTAATCCGCGCGTTTCGACGATCGCGCGCGGGTCGCCGCCCTCGTTCCAGACGATTTCGAACACGTCCTTGGCGATTTTGCCGGAGATCGTGCCGTCGGCGATCAGATCGAGGATCGCGCCAAGCTGCGCTTCGCTGACCCGCGAGGCGGTAATGTTCTTGCCTTCCTTATTGAGCCGCCCGAACAATTCATTGATCACCCAATTCGCCGCCGCCTTGGCGTCGCGCCCCTTGGCGACGGCCTCGAAATACACGGCGGTCTCGCGCTCGGCGACAAGCACGTCGGCATCGTATCCGGACAGCGCGTAGTCGCGCACGTAGCGTGCCTTCTTCCCGTCCGGCAGTTCCGGCAGGTTTTTGCGCAAGTCGTCGACGAGCGACGGCGAAAGCTCGAGCGGCAGCAGGTCCGGATCGGGAAAATAGCGGTAGTCGTGCGCTTCCTCCTTGCTGCGCATGGAGCGCGTCTCGCCTTTGTCGGGATCGAAGAGCCGCGTTTCCTGCTCGATGGTGCCGCCATCTTCAATGACCCCAATCTGCCGCCACACCTCGTGCTCAATCGCCTGACCGATGAAGCGGATCGAGTTGAGGTTCTTGATCTCGCAGCGGGTGCCCAGCGCGGCGCCGGGTTTGCGCACCGAAACATTCACGTCGGCGCGTAGATGGCCCTTTTCCATGTCGCCGTCGCAGGTGCCGAGATAGCGCAGGATGCTGCGCAGCTTGCTGAGGAATGCCTTGGCTGCGTCAGCAGAGCGCAGATCGGGTCTGGTCACGATCTCCATCAAGGCGACCCCTGAGCGATTGAGGTCGACCAGCGACATCGTCGCATGCTGGTCGTGCAGCGACTTGCCGGCGTCCTGCTCGAGATGCAGGCGCTCGATACCGACGCGCACCGTCTCGCCGTCCGAGAGATCGACCAGAACCTCGCCCTCGCCCACGATCGGCGATTTGTATTGGCTGATCTGGTAACCCTGCGGCAGATCCGGATAGAAATAATTCTTCCGGTCGAACACCGATTTGAGATTGATCTTGGCGTTGAGCCCGAGCCCGGTGCGTACCGCCTGACGCACGCACTCCTCGTTGATTACCGGCAGCATGCCCGGCATGGCGGCATCGACCAGCGACACATGCGCGTTCGGCTCGCCGCCGAATGCGGTCGAGGCACCGGAAAACAGCTTCGCCTGCGAGGTGACCTGGGCATGCACCTCCATGCCGATGACCACTTCCCAGTCGCCGGTTGCGCCTTTGATCAGCTTCGATTTCTTGTGCGCCGGTGCATCCATTGTCGGTTCACGCTACTTTGGTTGCGGCTTTCGGTTACGCGCTTCGCGTGCCCACGGCAAGCCTTGCTGAATCCGAAGGGCCGGCCGCCCTTGATGAGGCGCAAGACGATGCAACCTGCCGGCCTTAGACAGCTCCCACGCGACAGCGATAGTCTAAGCAGACAACGATAATCATACCGCGGGAGGAAAGATCATGAGACACGTTGCCTCGATTTGCGCTGCCGCCGTTGTGCTGCTGGCTGCAGGCCAGCTGCGCGCCGAAACGCCTTACCCGAATGTCGTCGATACCTCGCATGCGACACCGGAAGCGGCGAAATTCTTCCAGTCCTATTTCATCGCCAAGAGCGAGCACAAACCCGTGCCGACGACCGATCATTTCTCGGAAGCGCATCTTACTTACATCGACGCGGCACTGGGCTGGCCGTTCTACAGCAAGAAGGGCATGACCGACCTGTTCGAGCAATACATGCCGAAGTGGCCGCCGACGGGCCTTTCTTATCCTACGCGCATCAGCGGCGACACCCATTCGGCACTGGTCGCCTTCACCGATACGCCCGAACTGTTCGGCGGCGAGATTCGCATTCTGGCCGCCATCGACTTCAAGGACGGCAAGATCGTGCGCTGGATCGACTATTGGGACGGCCGATCTTTCGGAGCCGAAACCGCCGCCAAGTTCCGCACGCCGCCGGAAAAGTTTTCGACCAATTTCGACTACGACGTCGCCAGCGACGGCGCTTCGGCGAAAATCAAGGATGTGGCGCAAAAGCTCGCCGCTGCGTTTGCCGCTGGCGATGCCGGCGCGGCCGACGCGTTGTTCAGCAACGACGCAATTTACGCCGACCGGGCGCTCCGCACGGTCATTCTCGGCAAGCTCGCTATCGGCAAGTATCTGGCGCGCGTGCTCGCGACCGTGCCCTATGGCAAGGGCGCCAAGCTCGTCCATGTCGTCGGCAGCGATCAGGGCGGCGGCTACGAATGGACCAATGCCGACAGCTCGGTAAAACGCGGCATCGTCGCCATCGATCTCAATGCGGCCGGACAGATCGAGCGGCTGAACACGACCTGGGATAACGGCGTGATGAGCGATGCCGATCTGCAGGCGCTGGTTTTACAGTCGATCGAGAAGTAAGGCACCTCCCAACCGCAATCGTCACCCCTGGGGCTTGACCCCGGGGGTCTATGCCGTCGTGCCGAACATGCGGAGTGATGCGTGGATTGCCCGGTCAAGCCCGGCAATGACGAGGAGTTCTACTTCCCCTCGCGCCAGATACCGAGGGCTTCCTGCGCCGGACGGTCGGAGATCGAGAACAGCACCGATTGTTTCGCGGCGGTGTGGCTGTAGCGCTTCCACGGCGGCACCACGAACACGTCGTTGGGGCCCCATTCGAGCACTTGACCGTCGACGGTGGTGGTGCCTTGGCCCTCGGCGCAGACGAATACGGTGCCGTCGGTCGAGCGGTAGGGCTCGCCGCGAAAACCCTTGGGCAGCATGGCGAGATAAGCCCCCATGGTCGGCAGTACTGGGCCGCCATTGATCGGATTGGCGTAGTGCACGCGTGCACCGTGGCGCTTGTCGATATCGCCGGTCTGCATCATGCGCTCGATGATCGGACGCGTACGCGCATAGGTGTAATTGATCACCGGGGTGCGGTTCATGGCGGGCGTGCCGTCGGGCAGCACTCCGGAACCATAAAAGCTCAAAGAGTCGCCGTCCTGGCGCGTGGTGGCCTGCACGGGCTCGTCGAAGTCTTCGCCAAACGAAGTCTCGAAGAAATTCACCGTCGGGGCGTCGAGCACGTCGAGCCACAGCATGGGCTTGTCGGACGGGTTGCCGTGATCGTGCGGCGCCCAATTGGCAGTGATGACGAAATCGCCCGGCGACATGAAGGCCTTCTCGCCCTCGACCGCGGTGTAGGCACCTTGACCGTCGAGCACGAAGCGGATGGCGGACGAGACGTGGCGATGCGCCGGGGCGACTTCGCCGGGCATGATCATTTGAATGCCGGCGAACAGCGTGTTGGTGATCCGGGATTCGCCCTGCAGCGCCGGGTTCTTAAGGATCAGAACGCGGCGCTTGGCTTCTTCGGCCGTGATCAGGCCGCCCGCCTCCAACACCAGCGATTTTACGTCGTCGAAATGCCAGACCGCCGGCGCGCAGCGTGTCACCGGCTCGTCGGGCACCAGCGTGCTCATCACCTTCCACAGCGGCGCCATCGAATGCTCGGCGATCCGGGCATAAAAAGCGTCCCGCATCGCCTCGATATTGTGTTTGCGGTCCGGCGCGCCTTCGTTCTGCTTCTTTTCGATCGCGACCGCCATGGCGTCCTCCGGTGATTGGCAGCTGATGTTCTACGCTGAAATATAGTCAAGCGGCGCCCTGACTGAAATAGCGCCGCAGGGGAGACGTTGCGCCAATCGTGCGCCGGGCGGGGTCAAGTATTGGAGTTGCCACCGTCGATCAAAACGTTCTGCCCGGTCATGAAGTCACTGTCGGCGCTGGCGAGAAAGACGAGCGCACCGAGAAGATCCTGCGGATGCTGGTCGCGCTTGAGCGAGCGCGCGGCCACAACCCGATCGCGCGCGGTGGCGACGTGACCCGGATTCTCGGCGACCAAGGTCTCGCTCATGGTCAGGCCGGGCGACAGGGTATTGACGCGAATGCCGTGCTCGCCGAGTTCCAACGCCAGCACGCGGGTCATCGCCATGATCCCGCCCTTGGATGTCACATAGTGCAGCATCCACGGGATGCCGCGAAAGATGCTGCCGGAGCCGATATTGATGATCTTGCCGTAGCCTTGGGCGGTCATGTGCGGGGCGACGTGCTTCACCATCAGGAATGGCCCGCGCAGGTTGATGGCCATGACGCGGTCCCATACTGCCGCGTCGATCTCGGTGCACTTCGTTTCCTGCAGCGGTGCAAATAAGGCGGCATTGTTGACCAGAACGTCGATCTTGCCGAAGCGCTCCATGGTTTGCGCGACCAGCGCTTTCACCGCCGTTTCGTCGCTAACGTCGCTGATTGCACTTGCCGCGGAATTGGCGCCGTGCTCGCGGGCAATATCATCTGCCACTTCAGTGCCATCGGCGATGTCGGCGATCATCAGCCGCGCGCCCTCGCGAGCGAGCGCATGTGAATAGTGCTTGCCGATGCCCTTGGCCCCGCCGGTTACAATGACGACGCGGCCATCCAGACGCCCCATGATCCGCCCTCCCCGTTCAACGCGACTTAGTGCTGGCCGCCGTGCTGCTCAATGAATTTTGCAAACGCGGCGAGCTGCTGCCCAATAAATTTCTTGGTCGCTTCGTCGGTAATCTCCCCGGTCTTGGCGTCGATCTTCTGCGAGCAATTGCCGATGAAGATTTCCGGCTTGCCCAGTGTCACCGCATCGAGAAACTGCATCGCGCGGCGCAGATCGTATTGCATCCGGCCGCCGCCAAGCGCACCGCCAGTCGCGGACTGGATCGCAACCGGCTTGCCGACAAACGGCTGGTTGGGCACGCGCGACACCCAATCGATCGCGTTCTTCAAGCCGCCGGGTATCGAGAAGTTGTACTCCGGCGAATTGAAGATCACGCCGTCGGCCGCGCGGATGGCATCGGCCAGCTTTTGAACGGCAGGCGGAACGCCGCCCGATTCCTGCGTGTCGGCATTGTAGAGCGGAAATTCGACGAATGGCGGCGCTTCCGTAAGCTTCATGCTGCCCGGCGCCAGGCCGGGAAGCGCGTTCATCACCATCCGATTGTAGGAAGCTTTGCGCAGGCTGCCGCAAATACAAATAACGTTGCGCGTCCGGTCGGCCATGAGAATTCCTCAACCGACTTTCTCGTCAGCGATCGGATTACGCAGCACGCCGATGTGCTCGATTTCGATCTCGCAGACGTCGCCGTTTTTCATCCATACCGGCGGCTTGCGGGCGAAGCCGACACCCGAGGGCGTACCGGTAAAGATGATGTCGCCCGGCTCAAGCGTCATGCCTTGGGTGACGTAGACCAGCATTTCCACGACCGGGAACATCATGTTGTCGGTGTTGTCGGACTGCATCACCTGCCCGTTCAGCCGGCTCTCGATTTTCAATCCCTTGCCGCCGGGCGGCAGTTCGTCGGCGGAAACGAGCCACGGGCCGAAGCCGCCGGTTGAATCGAAATTTTTGCCCATGTCCCATTGCGTCGTCTTGCGCTGGAATTCGCGCACCGAACCCTCGTTGCCGCAGGAATAGCCGGCGATGCAGGACAGCGCATTGGCGGCGGTCAGATGCTTGGCGCGTTTGCCGACGACCAAAATCATCTCGGCCTCGTAGTCGAGCTGCTCGGTCACTTGCGGGCGGATGATCGGTTGAGCATGCGGGACCAGCGAGGTCAGGCCGCGCATAAAGATGGTCGGAAATTTTGGAATGTTGTCGCGTTGCGCGCCTTCCTTGACGTGCTCGAGGTAGTTCAAGCCGAGGCAGATGATTTTCCCCGGCCGGCCGACTGGCAGCGCATAGGTCAGGCCTGCGAGCGGCTTGCGGGCGTTCGCCGGCGCGCGCTTGGCGATGTCGGCAAGCGGCTTCAAGTCGCCGTTGTTGCGCGTGAGCCATTCACCGAGATCGGCCGGCACCTTGCTATCGGCGGCTTGCAAATCCACTACCTGATCGCCCTCAACAATGCCGAGACGCGGGCCGCCCTGCCCTTCAAATGCAACAATTTTCATAAGCTTTCCTTCCTTGACCGATCGAGGTCGCTGCGCGGGCCGGGACTATAACGGGGGGCGTTGGGCCGATCTACCTGCGTAAATCTCATGCCACGATTGCGAGGAAATGCTCCTTGAGCCGCTCGCGCGCAGCGAGCGCGGTCGCGAGATCGAAACCATTGACGATGGCGAGGCGAAAGCCGCCCGGCGGCATGGGGTGACGCTCCGGCGGAACATCCTCATGGAACGTGATTTGCACGCTGGTGACGCCGGGAAGCTGCTTGATGTGATCGACGAGTTGCGTGGGCGGATGGCGATAGCGCCGACCGTTGGGCCCGAACAGCACGACGCTGTAGCCGCATCGCCGGTCGGTATCGGCAAAGTCCCACGTGCCGTTCTCATAGAGCCGCACGACCGCCTCGATCCAGCCATCGCCGTAAAGATCCGGCCATTGATCGGCAAAACGCAGATGCGCTTCGATGATCGTGCCGCCGATCGTTTCCAGGTTGAGCATGCCGGTATAGCCGGCAAGATGGGTCCGCACCCAGGCGTCGCAGCGTTTTTCGATGGCGGCGTCATGCTCGGCATGCACGGTCCAGTAATCGAAGGTGCCCTCACCCGCCGGCTTGCCGGTGACATGCCGCCACCAGCGCGGTACGCCGTCGACCACGGCGAGGTCGGAGGAGACATGGCGGCCGTCGAGCAGGGTCATCCAGAAATGCCCCGGCGCGTAGTTCCGCTCGTAGTCGGCCAGGGAGTTGAGCAAGCGGCTGCCGATGCCCATGCCCCTGAGATTGGTGATCGGCTTGGAGAACACCGGAAAGCGCGGCGGCGGCGTCCCATGCGGGCCGGCGTCCAGGCCCTGGCTCAGCGCCACCGCAAGCTTGTCATAGATCCAGCGATGCCTGGGATACCATTGCCAGGCGTCGCTATCCTCGGTCGGGATATTCGCTGCAGTTTTGACGTGGGCGAAATATTGCAGGCGCCAAGGATCGGCTTCGCAGATCGGCATTGGAAATAAGACCACAGAGATCGGCGACAGTCATACGCGAGAGAAGCCGCCTCTGCCACCGGCCGCTTGGCGGTCGCACGATCTGTCCGTCGACGCTTATCGCGCCTGCGCCGCCAAGGCGTCGCACACGAGCCAGAACGTCGGGCCCAACTCGTCGGCCATGACACGCAGATCAGCTTGCAGCAAATCGAGCGAATTGTCTGCCGCCAATTCCGGCTCCAGGCTGAAGGTCGTGTCGGGATTGTCGGCGTCGGAATGGGTCAAAACCACCTGCCAGCGTGCCGAGAGCCGCCGCGCATTGAGCAGCCTTGTGACCGCCTCGGCGAGGCCGCGGACGTGGACCACTGAATCCGCATAGAACCACACACGCGGAACGTTCCGCATTTTCCCGGCCTGATCGACGTGCCCCTCGCACGACCAGCAGGGATGAAAGACGCCGAGCTTCTTTAGTTCGAAGACCAGCGGGGCGACCAGCGGCTCGACAGGACTGCGCTCGCCTTCACTCGACAGGCGCCGCGGCGCCGCCGGACAATAGCGATGACAACGCGCGGACGGCGCGTAGTCCGCGCAGTGCGAGCAGCACACCGGATCGGGTATCGGTCCGAGCGCATGCGCGCGCCGAACCTCGTGCACGACATGACTTTTCCGCGCCTTCGGGCGGGGCTCAATACGCAAGGCGACCTCCCCGGGGAGATCAATTGCTACAAAGAAATCGTAAATGAATTACGGATGCTGCGGCGGCAACGGCGGTCCGTCGCCAAGGCGCGGTGATGGTGGGGCTTGGAATTGCCGTTACTTCCGCCGCGCTCTGGTCCGGGCGGCCTTTTTGGCGGCGGCCGAACGGCTCTTGGCGCCTTTGGTGCGTGCAGCCTTGCTCGCCGCCGCGGAGCGTTGTGCGGCAGTGCGGCGCGAGGCGGCGGTGTGCGCCTGCCGCGAGAGCGCCTTGTGGGAAACGGTGCGCCGCGGCTCGCGCTTGAGTGCCTTGCTCACAGCCCGCGATACGCGCGGTCGCCGCTTCGGCTTGCGCCGCCCCTGGCCGGCTTCGTAGGCATATTCGGCGCTCTTGCGCGTGCGGTCGGTGACCTGGCCACGCTTCGGCGGCGGCAGATCAACGCCGGCGCGGCGCGCCTCTGAGAGGCCGATAGCAATCGCCTGTTTGGTCGAACGCGCGCCATGCTCGCCATGGCGGATCTTGTCGATCTCCTCACGCACGAATTCACCGGCCTGCGTCGACGCCGATTTGCCCTCGCGCTTGTCGCGACGAGCTTCTTCAATCGTTCGCTTTAGCGGCATCCTTGTTCCTCCATACACACCCAGCCGCAATGTAAACGCTGATGCAGAAGAATTGTTCGGAGGAGATAAGGATGCAGAGAACGGACGATGGAGCACCGTCGCCCGTTACCCGTGCTCCGTCATCCGCAGCGCGTGCACACTGAACAGGCCATCGGTCCACGCCGCAAGCGGCGACCAGCCGCTGCCCTGTGCCAACGCCTGGAATGAATCGATCGAATATTTGTAGCTGTTCTCGGTGTGGATGGTCTCGCCGGCGCGAAAGTCGATGGTAGTGTCGCAGACCCTCACCTTCTGGCGTTTCTTGCTGGCCAAGTGCATTTCGATGCGGCTGCGCTCGGTATTGTAACAGGCATGATGCTCGAAAGCTTCGAGATTGAAGTTGGCGCCGAGCTCGCGATTGATGCGGGCGAGCAGATTGAGATTGAATTTCGCGGTGACCCCTTCGGCGTCGTTGTAGGCCCGATAGAGAATGTCGGGCGCCTTGACGAGATCGATCCCAACGACGAGCACCGCGCCAAACCCCAGTATCCGCCCGGCGCGGCGCAAAAACGCGGCCGCTTCATGCGGCTCGAAATTGCCGATGGTCGAGCCGGGAAAGAAGCCAACGCGGGCTTTCGCGACGATCTCGGCCGGCGGCTCGGTCATGGCCGTGAAATCCGCCACCACCGGATGGATGGCGAGATGCGGAAAGTCGCGGCGCAGCCGCGCCGCGTCCTGCTGCAAGAAATCTCCGGAAATGTCGATGGGCACATAGGCCTCGACGCACGCCGCGGCGCGCAGGAGAATGCGCGCCTTGCGGCTCGAGCCGCTGCCGAACTCGATCAAGGCGGTGTTCGGCGGAAACAAAGACGCGATCGCCGGCGCATGTTCGCTGAGAAGACCAAGCTCGCTACGCGTCGGGTAATATTCCGGCAATTGAGTGATGCGCTCGAACAAAGCCGAGCCTGCCGCATCGTAAAAGTATTTCGGCGGCAGCCGCTTCGGCTTGCCTGTGAGGCCGGCGACAACGTCGGCGGCGAATTCGTTCGCCGTCTCGATGCGCGGCGGTGCACGTAGAGCGGTTTGAGCTGTCATTATAAGCGCTCAGCGTTCGAATTCCGCCAGACGCAATCCGCTGAACTGCCAGCGCGCCGGCGGATAAAAGAAATTGCGATAAGTCGCCCGCGAGTGGCCGGCGGGCGTCGCCAGCGACGAGCCTCGCAGCACCATTTGATTGATCATGAATTTTCCGTTGTATTCGCCGAGCGCGCCCGGCTCGGCCTGATAGCCCGGATACGGCGAGTAGGCGCTGCGCGTCCATTGCCAGACCGCGCCGAACGCGTCGTCAAGCACGCCCGCCTTGGCGGCGACCTCCCATTCGGCTTCCCTGGGCAGATGCTTGCCGGCCCAGCGCGCAAAGGCGTCCGCCTCGTAGTAGCTGACATGGCAGACCGGCAATGCCGGATCGACCGGCCGCAACCCGCCGAGCGTCATCGAGAACCAGGCGCCATCGACATGCCGCCAATAGCCCGGCGCGTTCCAGCCCTGTGCCTCAACCGTGGCCCAGCCGTCGGACAGCCACAGGCTTGGTGTCGCGTAGCCGTGGTCGGTCATGAATTCGAGCCACTCGCCATTGGTCACCAGCGCCCGTGCGACGCGGACCGGCTGCAGCAGCACCTGATGCGCCGGCCGCTCGTTGTCGAAGGAGAAGCCTGCGTCGCCGTGGCCGACGGTATGAATGCCCGCGACCAGCGAATCCGCGGCGTTCGTGCAGCGCTGGCTTTGCGGCCAGCGCCACTTCGCGTCGTAGACGGGATGAGTCGGGTTTTGTGCAAACGCATGCAACAAGTCGGTCAGCAACAGCTCCTGATGCTGCTGCTCGTGATGAAGCCCGACCTCCACAATGGGAAACACCGCTTCGCGATCGTGCGTCGTTTCGATCAGCGCCGCTACCGCGGCATCGACATGAGCGCGATAGGCGGTCGTCTCGGCGACGCCAGGGCGCGTGATCAAGCCCCGTTGCGGCCGGGCGTGCCGCGGGCCGGCCGCAACGTAATAGGAGTTGAACAGATACGCGAAGCGCTCATCGAACGGGCGGTAAGACGGCGCGAACGGCCGCAACAAAAACTGCTCGAAGAACCACGTCACATGGGCGCGATGCCATTTCGCCGGACTGGCGTCGGGCATGGACTGCACGACCTGATCCTCGGCGGAAAGCGGCGCAGCGCGGCGTTCGGTCTCCGCGCGTACCGCACAAAACGCCTCTCGCCACGTTCTGCGCGAATCGCGATGAACCGTCGCGACGGCGGCATCCTCACTAAGTAAATCGTGCAATCGAGCGGCGGGGCGCGACATTACCTAGGTCCGGAAAACCGGAAGGGGGAGAATAGCTGGTCGTCAATACTGCGATAGTAATCGGCACATGGAAGGATAGTTCCATACTCCATCATACGGCGAGAGCAATGCCAAGGGTTCGTGCTAACGGGGATGTGATAGGTGAATGAATTCGTGCCAAGGGATTGAAGTTGGCGCAAAAGTACCTACGGACATGCAGTTTGCGCTGCGCTGAGAAGGGGGACGGGCAGAATGAGCAACGCGATGCTGCCGCGCGAACGCTGCGACTATTCGGCCATTGTTGACCGGCCGCCGCTCAAGCTTCCCGGCGGCGCGCGGCTCGTGTTCTGGACCATCGTCAATCTCGAAGTCTGGGACATCCGCAAGCCGATGGCGCGCCAAGTGCTCGCCCCGCCCACCGGGCAGACGCAAATTCCCGACGTGCCGAATTGGAGCTGGCACGAATACGGCATGCGGGTCGGCGTCTGGCGTTTCTTTGATTTGTTCAAACGCTTGGACGTGCGGCCGACACTCGCCCTCAACGCTCGCGTCTGCGAGGACTATCCACGCGTCGCCGAACAGGCACATGCCGCCGGCTGGGAGTTCATGGGGCATTCTTACGAGCAAGGGCCGATCCACGCCGAGCCCGATCAAAAGACGATGGTGGCACGCTCGCTCGACGTCATCGACCGCTTCTGTGGCAAACGGCCTGTGGGCTGGCTCGGACCCGGGCTGACGCAAACCCTCGATACGCCCGAGATTCTCGCTGCCGCCGGGATCAAATATATCGGCGACTGGGTCTACGACGACGAGCCGACGGTGATCCGTACCGCCGCCGGACCGCTGGTGACACTGCCTTATACCGTCGAACTCAACGACATCCCGATGATGATCATCCAGCATCACGAGAGCGACTATCTGCTGCAGCGCGCGATCGACCAGTTCGACCGGCTTTATGCCGAGGGGGCAGAGCGTGCAAAAATCATGGCGCTCGCCATCCACCCCTATATCAGCGGCCAGCCGCATCGGATCAAATATCTCGAAGCGATCTACGAGCATGCACGCCGCTTTGATGGCGTCGTGTATTGGACCGGCGAAGAGATTTTGGATTGGTATCTACAGTCGGGCGCTTCAAAACTTTAAGTGATACATTTAATCGTCATGGCCGGGCTCGCTCCGGCCATCTATGTCTTTCGCTCGACCCGACGGTAAGACGCGGATGCCCGCGACAGGCGCGGGCACAACGAAGAGAAAACGCGAGGGCCAAAATGACGATGCGGGAAATTGCGTTGGCGGCGTTGTTGTTTGCAAGCCTTCTCCCATCGACCCATGCCCACGCAGCGGCGCCGTGCCGCACCAGCGGGACCTATGACGCGTGGCTTGCCGCCTTCGAGCGCGAGGCGATGGCGAAAGGCATTTCCCAACGAACGATCGGCGCTGCCGCGCCGAGCCTCACCTACGACCAGAAAATCGTCTATATCGACCGCGGTCAGCGCGTGTTCACCCAGACCTTTCTGGAGTTCTCCGGCCGCATGGCCGCCGCCTACCGCATTCAGCGCGGCCAAGCGCTCATCAAATCAAACGCCGCGACATTCGCCCGCATCGAGCAGCAATACGGTGTGCCGGCCCCTGTCATCGTCTCGTTCTGGGGGCTGGAAAGCGATTTCGGCGCCAATATGGGCAACTACCGTTCACTCAGCTCGATCGCCTCGCTGGCGTACGACTGCCGCCGCAGTGACCAATTCCGCGCCCAACTCCTCGATGCGCTCCGCCTCATCGAGCGCGGCGATTTGACGCCGGATGAGATGATCGGCTCCTGGGCTGGTGAGCTCGGCCAGACCCAGATGATGCCGTCGGAATATTATCAGTATGCGGTCGACTACGACGGCAACGGCAAGCGCGACCTGATCCACAGCGTGCCCGACGTGCTCGGCTCGACGGCGAATTACCTCGTCGGGCTGGGCTGGAAGCGCGGCGAGCCCTGGCTCACCGAGGTGCGCGTGCCGGCGAACCTGCCGTGGGAGCAGGCCGACCTTTCGATCCAGCTGCCGCGCTCGAAATGGGCGGGCTTCGGCGTCACGCTCGCCGACGGCCGGCCGCTTCCCGCCGACAATCTGCCGGCTTCACTGCTGCTGCCGATGGGGCGGTTGGGGCCCGCTTTCCTCGTCTACCAGAATTTCCAGGTCTATCTGCAGTGGAACAACTCGCTCGTCTATTCGACCACGGCTGCGTATCTGGCCACCCGCATCGCTGGCGCGCCGGCATTGCAACATGGCACGCCGCCGCCGGCGCTGCCGTTCAAAGACGTCAAGGACATGCAGGCAATGCTGGTGCGCGCCGGCTATGACGTCGGTGCTGTCGACGGTTTCCTCGGCCTGAAAACCCGGCAGGCGGTCAAGGCCACTCAAGTGAAATACGGCCTGCCCGCTGACTCTTATCCCACGGCAGAATTACTGGCGCGCATGCGTGGCGGACGCTAAAGACGTCTTTGCGACGGGCGGAGCAACGAACGCGCTGGATTGGTTTCGTTCGCAATGACGCGATGCAGAATTATAACAATTATAAAGTATCAAAGACCGCGGTGCGGCTGGCTTTGCCTGCATGATAAGAACACTTTTGCCGGGCAGTTTGCCGGCATGCTAGGAAGGGCCGGAGGAGACAAGAGTGAATAGTTTGAGCGTGCAGATCAATCGCCGCATCCGGCCGGTTTATGCGGGAATGAGCACAACAAGGTCGAGGACGCGGCGGCCGCATTTACGCGCGCTCGCGGCGTTTGCAGCCGCGCTTCTGTTCATTGCCGCATGCGTTCCAGCGGCTTTCGCCCAGGGCAACACCGCCCCTTCCCCCGGACAGCCTGTAGCGCCCGTCGCCGGTCCGTCGCCTGCGCCTGCAGCCGCTTCGTCGCCTGCCGTCGCCGCACCGGCCGCCGCTCCTGCGGCCACGGCCGCGCCACCCGCCGTTCCATCAGCCGCAGACTCATCTCCGCCGCCGGCCGGGGAGCATTCCATCGCCACCGCCGAGCTGCCGCAGGATCTTTCGCCCTGGGGCATGTTTCTTCACGCCGACATCATCGTGAAGACGGTGATGATCGGGCTGGCGATTGCGTCGCTCGTCACCTGGACAGTATGGGTCGCCAAGAGCCTCGAACTGCGCAGCGCGCGCGCCGACGTACGCCGCGGGCTGCGCATCCTCGCCAATTGCGCGACGCTGGCCCAGGCTCACGAACAGTTGCGCGACGGCACCGGCCCGGTCGCGCAGCTCATGCAGGCGACGGCGAGCGAAATCCGGCACTCCGCCAACCTGCGCAGCGAGGGGCTCAAGGAGCGCATCGCCTGGCAGCTCGAGCGCATCGAGATGGCGGCCGGCCGCAAGATCTCGCGCGGCACCGGCGTGCTTGCCACCATCGGCTCGACCGCGCCTTTCGTCGGACTGTTCGGCACCGTCTGGGGCATCATGGACAGCTTTATCGGCATCTCCAAGGCGCACACCACCAATCTGGCCGTCGTGGCGCCGGGCATCGCCGAAGCATTGCTCGCCACCGCGCTCGGGCTGGTGGCAGCGATCCCCGCGGTCATGATCTACAACGTGCTGGCGCGCTCGACGGCGCATTACCGCGCGCTCATCGGCGATGCGTCCGCGCAGGTGATGAAGCTCGTCAGCCGCGATCTCGACCGCGCCAAGCTGCCGCTATCGCAAGCCGCCGAGTAGTTCGATGGCGATGCGTCTGGACCATGGCGAGGACGAGCTAGGCGAAATCCACGGCATCAACGTCACGCCGTTCATCGACGTGATGCTGGTGCTGTTGATCATCTTCATGGTGGCGGCGCCGCTGGCGACCGTCGATATCGCCGTCGACCTGCCCTCTTCAAATGCCGAGCCGCGACAGAAGCCGGACAAGCCAATCTACCTTACGCTCAAGAGCGATCTCAGCCTCGCCATCGGCGACGACGCCGTGGCGCGCGATCAGCTGGCCGGCGCGCTCGATCGCGCCAGCGGCGGCGACAAGGACGAGCGGGTCTTTCTCCGCGCCGACCGCAGCGTGCCCTATGGCGACGTTATGCAGGTGATGAACGATCTGCGCGCGGCGCGCTATCTCAAGGTCGCTCTGGTCGGGCTGGAAATGCGGGAAGCGAAATGAGCACGCTGCCGCTGTGGTTCGAGGATGAGAATCCGCGCGACCTGTTGCGCTGGGCGGCAGCTGCCGTTGTCGTCGTCGGCATTCACGCCGGAGTCGTTGCTTACTTCCTGGCTCGGCCCGAGCCGGTCGAAATCGGCGACAACGCCGATGTCGTGACCGTCGAACTCGCCCCGATTGAACTCGACGCCGGACGCCGTCGAGCAGGACGTCGCGCCGGCGCCGGAGACCATGATCGAATCAAAGCCGCTTCCCCCGCCGCCGCAAGAGGAGAAGCCGCCGGAACAAGTGAAGGTCGAGCAACCGCCGCCCGATGAAGCGCCGGCCATCGTTCCCTTGCCGGAGACAAAACCGCCGGAGAAGGTCGAAGAAGCGCGCCCGCCCGCGCCGACCACGGCGGAAAAGGTCAAAGGGGGCGCCCCGCACATCGAGCCATCCTGGCAGGCTACCCTTGTGCGCCAGTTGCAGCGCTATAAGCGCTACCCCGGCGAGGCGCAGGCCCGTAACGAACAAGGCGTCGTGCTGTTGAGCTTCAGCCTTGACCGCAGCGGCCATGTGCTCGCGCATCGCATTGCGCGCAGCTCCGGTTTTTCCGATCTCGATAACGAAGTGATGGCGATGATCATGCGTGCGGAACCGCTGCCGGCCTTTCCGGCCAGCATGCCGCAGCCGCGCCTCGATCTGACCGTGCCGATCCGCTTTTCGCTGCGCTAACTAAACTCAGTCGCCGTTGCCGAGCGGCCGAGAATAAGGATCGGGTGGCTGATTGTTGAAACCGTTGCCTTGAAAGTGACCGAACGGACCCATCGCGCCAATCGGGCCCTGGTGCGCGCCGAATTGCACAATGGGACCATTCTGGCCGAACGGCTGCATGCCCTGCGTGCCCTGGCCGAAGTTCTTGACCTGGTCATCCGGATCAGCAAACCTCGAATCCGGATTGGCGCTGAGATTTTCCATGGTGAACGCGCGCGCGGAGAGACCGGTCAACGAGACCAGCGCGATTGCCACTGCCACCGCTGCGAAATGAAGCTGCGTCGATCGAAGCGTCATGTTTCCCCTCGCTGCCGCCGGCGCCGATTTGCGACGCAGTCCGCAGGCTACGTGCGCGCGGCACTCAGCGTCAAGCCGTCCCAACGCCGCACTTAAAGGAGCCACCCATGCGCAGCAAGCCGTGTCTGACGTTGGTCGACGTAAAGAATATGCTGGCCGCATGCGAGGCCGAAGCCGCCAAGAACAAATGGGCGGTGGCGATTGCCATTGTCGACGACGGCGGCTACTTGCTCGCCTTTCAACGCATGGATGGCGCGCCGAAGATTTCCGCCGAAGTATCGCTCGGCAAGGCCCGCACCTCGGCCATGACCGGGCGGCCGAGCAAGTTCTTCGAGGACCGGGTCAAAGACCGGCCGGCCTTCATCACCTTTCCCGCCGGCTTGCTCATTCAAGGCGCGCTGCCGATCATGCATGAGAATGAATGCGTCGGCGCCATCGGCGTGTCGGGCGTGCAGTCGCATGAGGACGAGCAGATCGCGCTCGCCGGGATCAACGCGCTCGCCTAGCGCATCGGGCGCAGGACGAAACATGAAGCTCGGCATTATCGGAACCGGTGCCGTCGGCTGCGCCTGCGCGCTCGCGGCCGTGACGCGCGGCAGCGCCCGCGACATCGTACTGGTCAACCGCACGCGCAAGACCGCCGAGGCGGTGGCGACCGATATCCGCTACGGCATTCCGCTGGGTCCGAAGGTTGAGATCGCCGATGGCGATTCCGCCGATCTCGCCGGTGCCGGCGTGGTGATGATCACCTCAGGCGTCAACGAGAAGACCGGCGGCGCCACCGACCGCAACGACCCAAAGGGGCGGCTGCGGCTCCTCGACCAGAACGCAAAAATCTATCGTGACATTATCCCGCGCATTGTCCGGGCCGCGCCCGAAGCGGTGTTGCTCGTTGTCACCGATCCACCCGATCCGCTCGCCGATGTGGCGCGCCAAGCGGCGCCGAAGGCGCGCGTGCTTAGCGCCGGCACGTTCCTCGATAGCCTGCGTTTCCGCGTACATCTCGGCCGGCATTTCGGCGTCGATCCGGCCTCCGTGGAGGCGCAGGTGGTCGGTGACCACGGCACCTCGCAGGTGTTCCTGTGGTCCTCCGCCCGGATCGGCGGCGTCCCGGTTGCGGCGCTTCTGAAGCAGCGCGGCGAGACGCTCGAGCAGCTGCGTGAACAAGTCGAAAAGGACGTCCGCTACGCCAACATCACCATCATCGAAGGCCACGACGCCAGCCAGTACGGCATCGGCATCGTCTCCGCGCGCATCGCCGAGATGGTCTTGCACGACGAGCGCGCAGTGATCCCGATCGGCAGTTTGCAAAAAGAATTTGGCGTCACGCTGTCGCTGCCGAGCGTGGTTGGAGCTGGCGGCGTCCTCGCGGTCCTGCCGCCCGAGCTTGCCGACGAGGAGCGCGAGGGCTTGCAGAAGAGCGCCGCGAGCCTGAGGGCGGCGCTCGAACAGCTCAAGTAACGAGCCTGACGCACGATCCGGAATCCCGGCAGGCAGATTGATCGGGAGCGCTTCCGATCTTCCCAGATCATGTTTCGCTAAAAGGGAAGCTCAGGCGTCCAGCTCCTTGAAATAGCGGTAAATTCCCCATTGGCTGAAAGGAATGCGCCGGTCCGAGGCGAGATAGGCCTTGATTCGCGGTCGCTTCGCCACCCGGCCGTGGAGCGCGGTCAAACCCGGCACTTTCCTCTCGAAACGCTTCATGCGCTTGGGGAACGCGTAGCGGAGCCCCTCGACGATCTGGAACAGGGACAGGTCGACATAGCTCAAGCGGCGGCCGACCAGGTATTGGCCGCCATTCTTTTGCAGCACCCGCTCGAAATAGCCCAAAAATTTCGGCGCTCGGTAGCGCCAGAAATCCTTGGTGCGCCGCTTCGCCGCCGGACGCTGCTCCTCGTAATAGAGCCAGCTGGTGATGGGATGGTGCGTGTCGTGAATCTCGACCACGAGATCGGTAATAGTGAGCTGCAATTGGTGCGCCCACAGCCGGCCGGCCTCGTCGCGCGGCGCCGAGATTCAGGTGCGGACCGAGATAGAGCAGAATGTTCGCAGTCTGGGCGATGATGAGCTTGCCGACCTTCAGAAACGGCGGCGCGAACGGCGGCCGTGCGCTGCGTTTGTCTTCGATAATCTTCATCATCTCCGCCACGCCGGCCTTGCCCTTGCGCGCGACATCGACGTAGTCTGCGCCGGCTTCTTCCAGCGCCAGCCGGACGAACTCGCCGCGGCCCTGGACGGTAGGGTGATAATACAGCTCGTAGCGCATGAGATGACCTTTCGCCGGGAAGCAACCGGCCAACGGCGTGCGCGGTTAGCCTCTATTGCGAGGCCGTGCTCGGCCGCGTGGCGCTCCAGGTGCCCGCGCAACGACCATCGGGGCCATCACCAGTCCAGGTGCCGCTACCCTGCATGGTCGTCATGTGTCCGTGCGCCTCGCCCCGGGCCGAACCATAGATCACATGTACCTTTGTGGCGCCGCTTGGGTCCACGTGTCCGGTCACTTCGAGCGAGCCGTAGGCGTAAGAAATTTCGCCATTCACGATCTGCCCGCTGAAGCGGTGCGCCGCCTCGCATGGCCCGCTCGAGGTATAGACGACGACGCTCCAGGCGCCGTCGTACTTGGCGGTGGTGCGCGCGTCACCCGCCTGCGCCAATCCGGATGCGGCCAACGTCGCAACCAACGAAACTATTACAGCTGTATAGCGGATCATGATTACACCCAAGCTTTGCGGCCTGTATCGGCCGCTTTCACTTCATTTAACCTGATATTGCTCGTCCGTCACTTTCTCCAGCCAGTCGACGGCCTTGCCATTGAGCGCTTCCTGGATGGCGATGTGGACCATGGTCGTGGCCGGACCGGCGCCGTGCCAGTGCTTCTCACCGGGCGGAATCCAGACCACATCACCGGCATGGACGTCGCGCTGCGGCCCGCCCCAGGTCTGCACCCGGCCGGTGCCGGAAACGATGTACAACGTTTGCCCGAGCGGATGCGTGTGCCAATTCGTGCGCGCGCCGGGCTCGAAACGCACGACCGTCGCGCGCACGCGCGCCGGCTCCGGCGCTTCGATGATCGGATCCTGCCAGACGGTGCCGGTGAACCAATCGGCCGGCACCCGGCGCGACGGCGTTGAGCCACAGGGGTGGATGTCCATGTCGTGTTTCCTCTCTGTTACAAGTCGCAAATCGCGCCCGCTTCAGGCGTTATCGCGGTAAGATAATGGAAATTCGGGCGCGATACGCTCCCGTTTTCGCGTCGCGCCGCAAGAAGGTCGCAGTCGGTCGCTAGGGGAAGCGGATGCGGGCGTTTAGCCCAGGCGGTGGAACTGGGGTGGTCATGCCAACGATCGCACGTGTCGCCGGCGATCGCATGTTGCGGCTTTTGCTCGTCGTGGGATTCGGCCTCACACTCGCCGCCTGCGATAAATGCAGCGTACCGACCTGGCGGCACGATACGCCCGCACCGCAATCCTGCCACGACGACCCGCCCGTGCAGTAAGCAATCCATCATCCTCCCCCCACTGCGCTCCGTGGGGGCGGGTGAAGCGGACTAAGCTGCCAGCGTCTCCTTCACGGCCGCGACCAGCTGCTTGAGCGTGAATGGCTTGGGAAGGAAACCGTACTGACCCTTTTCGCTTTCGGGCAGATGCTTTTGGAAGGCGTCCTCGGCATAGCCGGAGACGAAGATGATCTTCAGGCCAGGATTGCGGCTGCGTAATTCCCGCGCCAAGGTTGGACCATCCATTTCCGGCATGACAACGTCGGAGACGACGAGGTCGACGGGGCGGTCGGATTTCTCCAAGACGTCGATCGCCTCGACGCCGTTGCCGGCTTCGAGCACGGTATAGCCGCGCGAGGCGAGCCCGCGTGCGTTGAGCGCGCGCAATCCCTCCTCGTCTTCCACCAGGAGGATGGTGCCTTCGCCGGTGAGATCGGCGCTCGCCGCACGCTTGACCTGATCGGCCGCAGCAAGCGTCTGGGCGATGGCGGGCGCTTCGGTCTCGATGGCCCGCTCCGCGGCAGCCTCCTGCGCGCTGGCGACGTGCCGCGGCAGGAAGATGCGGAACGTGGTGCCCTCATGCACCACCGAATCGACATACACGAAGCCGCCGGTCTGCTTGATGATCCCGTACACGGTCGACAGACCCAGCCCGGTGCCTTTGCCGACCTCTTTGGTCGAGAAGAACGGATCGAAGATCTTGTCGCGAATTGCTTCCGGAATGCCAGTACCGGTGTCGGCGACCTCGACCAGCACATAGTCGGCCGCCGGCATGCCCTTGGCGTGGAAACGGTCGCTTTCCTTGGCGCTGATGTTGCTGGTGCGCAGGGTGAGCCGGCCGCCCTCGGGCATGGCGTCGCGCGCATTGACCGCGAGGTTCACGATCACCTGCTCGAACTGCGAGATATCGACCTTGACCGGCCACAGATCGCGGCCGTGCACCACGTCGAGCGTGACCTTCTCGCCGATCAAGCGGCGCAACAGCATGGTGAGATCGCCCAGCACCTCGCCGAGATCGAGCACTTGCGGGCGCAGCGTCTGCTTGCGCGAGAAGGCGAGTAGATGCCGTACCAGGCTCGCCGCCCGGTTGGCGTTCTGCTTGATCTGCATGATGTCGCCGAACGAAGGGTCGGTCGGCTTGTGCGCGTTGAGCAGAAAGTCCGTCGCCATGATGATGGCGGACAGCACGTTGTTGAAATCGTGCGCGATGCCGCCGGCGAGCTGGCCGACCAGCTCCATCTTCTGCTGCTGATTGAGCTTATTCTCAAGCTCGCGCTGCGCGGTGGTCTCGAGCGTATAGACGATGGCCGCTTCCTGGTCGCGCTCTTCTTCCTCGACCGCGGTAACGTAGAAGCGCCCGAAGCGCTCGCTCTCGCCTGCCAGCACGGCGTCGACCGGCACGATATCGCCTCTGCCTCCCGCCGCGTCGGCGATGGCGCCTTCGAGCGCCGCCCGGTCGCGATCGACAACGACCGCGCCGATCGCGCGGTCGCCGCCTTCACGGCTCAGCACATTGTGAAACAGGCGCGCGAACAGCGGATTGGTGCGAACAATACGGCCGTCCCGGTCCACGGTCGCGATCGCCATCGGCGTATTGTGGAAGAAGCGCATGAAGCGGATTTCCGCCGCGCGCTGCGGATCGGTGCCGTTGTCACGCGCGCGATTAAGGACGAGCGTGCGCGAAGCACCGGGCGAGCCGTCGGCGCCGAAGGCGAGCTTGTGAAACAGACGTACCGGCAGCGTGCGTCCGCTGCGGGTCTTGAGATCGAGATCGAGCACCTCGGTCTTAACCTCGCCCGGAGCGGCGCGCAGCGTCGTCAGCAGCGCGGCGCCGTCGCCGGCGACGAGATCATTGAGTTTGAGGCCGCCCGAGCCGACCTGGGCGAGGTCCTGATCGAGCCAATTGGCAAGGGTGGCATTGAGGTAGACCACATCGCCCTTGGCATCGACAGAAAAAAAGCCAGCCGGCGCGTGATCGAGATAGTCGATGGCGTGCTGCAATTCCTGAAAGACGTTTTCCTGCCGCTCGCGCTCGCGCGTGACGTCGCTCAGCGACCACACGGTGAGACGGCGCGCGCGCGCGCCATCGCCGAGCGGCCGTACGCGCAAACGCAGCCAGCGCGCCGGCCGGCCTTTCGTTCCGGCGACGCGCACTTCTTCCTGCAGGCGCTTGCCCTCGCGGGCCGCTTTGAGCAGCCGGTAGATCGCCTCGGATGCGTCGGCATCGCCGATGAAGACGCGCTCGACCGGCCGCATGTCGCTTAAGTCCGTGGCGTCGATGAGATCGAGATATGCGGCATTGGCGTAAATGACGCGCCCGTCGCGATCGGCGACGAGGACGCCATCGAAGGCATCGTCGACCACGGCCTTGATCAGCGGGTTGCCGGCCTCTGCCGCGGAAAAGCGCAAGATGCCGGAGGCGACCGCGAACAGCGAGAACACGCCGACCGTGGCGAGCAACGCCAGAAAGCCGAGAATGTACGGCTCGGCGTTGCCCTGGCCGAGCACGACAAATCCGGTTGCGGCGGCGACAAGCGCGCCAGCCACCAGCAGCACCAAAATGACGCTGCCGGCGCCCGCCGCACCGGCGACCCGGTCGACCGCCTTGCGCGCCGTGCCGGGGGAATTTTCGCTGATGCTGTCGTGCGTCGTCATCCTTCGGCCCACGTACCTGACTCGCTCGTCTTGAGGGAAGCCGGGACCCAGCTTTTTGCGCTCGCCTTAACCCCCGCCTTCGCCGGAATGAGCGGCAAGGCTTTACTCTCGTGCCTCGTGCGAGGCACGCACGCAAGAGGCTTGGCGTGACACTTCACAGCGGACGCGGCCGACCCGCGAGCCGACGCATCCGCATGATGTAGCCGATGATTTCGGCAACGGCGCGGTAATGCTCCGCGGGGATTTCCTGGTCGATTTCGACCGTGCCGTGCAGCGCGCGGGCGAGCGGCGGGTTTTCGATCACGGGAATGCCGTGTGCCTCCGCCACTTCGCGAATTTTGCGGGCGATCAGGTCGACGCCCTTGGCGACGCAGATTGGCGCGTTCATGCCGCGCTCGTATTTGAGCGCCACGGCAAAATGGATCGGGTTGGTGATGACGACCGAGGCTTTCGGCACCGCCGCCATGATGCGTTTGCGCATCCGCGCGTTTCGCAACTGTTTGAGTTTGCCCTTGACGATCGGATCGCCGTCGGTCTGGCGGAACTCCTCCTTCATTTCCCGCAGCGACATTTTCTGCCGGTCGTACCATTGGCGGTATTGAAACAAGTAGTCGGCGGTGGCGATGATGGCGAGAATCGCCACCACCGTGCCGAGCATCTTCATGGCCAGCGAGCTTGTAAACGGCAGGATCATGGCCGGATCGGTAGCGACCAGGCCGCTGAGAAGGTGACGCTGCGGCCACAGCAGCGACGCCAGGACACCGCCGACAAGGCAGAGCTTGGCGAGACCCTTGGCGAAATTGGCCAGCGCTTGCTTCGAGAACAGTCGGGCGGCGCCCGCTGCCGGCGAAATCCTCGACAACTGCGGTTTGACGACCTCGGTCGAGAATACGAGCGGATGCTGAACGAGGTTGCCGGCAAGCGCGGCGATGCACAGCAGCACGAGCGGAATGCCAAAGGCAGCCGCAACTTCCGTTGCCAACGTCTTCGCCAGGGCGGCGAGCGCCGGACCGTCGGTGGCCAGTTGATAGGAATTGGCGAGCAGGCCGCGGAGCGTGGTCTGGAGGCTCACAGCCATCGGTGCCGCAAATACCATGATCACCAGCGTGCCGCTGGCGATCATGAACCAGGTATTGACCTCCGGGCTCTTGGCGACGTCGCCACGGCGGATCGCGTCATCGAGCCGTTTCGGGGTCGGGTCTTCTGTTCGGTCGCTGGCGTCGTGCTCTTCGTCGGCCATGACCGGCCCTTACCCGTGCGGAGCAAGCATGTGCATCACGTCGCCGGCATAGTCGAGGAACATTCCCATCATCGCGCCGAGCACCAACACCAAAAAGATGAAACCGAGCAGGATCGACAACGGCAGCGCCACAAAGAAGACCTGCATTTGCGGCATCAATCGCGACAGCACGCCAAGCCCGATATTGAAAATAAGCCCGAACACCAGAAAGGGCGCCGAAAGCTGAATGCCGATGCGGAAGGCGCCCGCGAACGTCCGCGTGATCAGCGCCGCGGCATCGCCGGTCGAAGGCATTTCGCCGGGCTCGAACAGAGTGTAACTGTCGTTGAGCGCCGCGATGACGAGATGATGCATGTCGGTGGCGAAAAACAGCGTGATTCCCAGCATGGTGAGGAAATTGCCGATGATCGCGCCCTGCTCGCCCTGGGTCGGATCGACCGTGGTAACGAAGCCGAGCCCCAATTGCTGGGCGATGACCGAGCCGGCGACCTCAAGCGCGACCAGGGTCAACCGAGCGGTCAAACCGAGCATCACGCCGATCAGGATCTCCTCGACCAATATCACCAGCACCGGTCCCAGCGCGCTGGTATCGATGTGGAAGGCGCTGCGATGAAGCGGCAGCAGCATGGCGGCGAGGACGAGAGCGAACGTCAGTCGCATGCGTGCCGAGATGTTCTGCTCGCCGGTGAGCCCCGGCATCAGCATCATCATCGTACCGACGCGCGCGAATACCAGGAGAAACGCGGCCGCGAGCGCCGGCAGGAATGACAGGTCAATGCGCACGTCCTGAAAAACTCGCTCAGCCGCTGGTGATATGCGCGGCAATCCGCAGAAAGCTCGAGTGCATTACGTCGGCCATGAACGGCAGCGCGATCAACAGCGCCAGGAAGATCGCCAGGATTTTTGGCACGAAGACCAGCGTGGTCTCCTGGATTTGCGTGAGTGCCTGAAACAGCGACACGGCGACGCCGACGATCAACCCGACCAGCATCAACGGTGCCGAGACGAGAAGAAGCGTCACGATCGCATCTCGTGCCATGTCCAACACTTCCGGTCCGGTCATCTGCGCTCCCCTTGATCTTTTCTCGCCGCTGGCGGCAGAGGGTTATTGGATTAGATCGGCATCTTCAAAATATCCTCGTAGGCTGCGATCACCTTGTCGCGGACTGACACCAGCGCCTGGATCGCCGTCTCACTCTCCGCCACGGCGGTGACGACATCGACCATATTGGCCTTGCCCATGGCGACCGCCTGCGCCTGCACGTCCGATTTTTGGCCAGCGGCGGTAACACTCGTCATCACGTCTTTGAGCACAGACCCGAAATTGAGCCCACCCTCCTGGGCGCCACCGTTGCCGCCAAGGCTCGCGGTTTGCTCGCCCAATCGCGCAAGGGTGGAATAGGCATTGGCGGCGGCAGCGGCAGCGGCCGGTATCGGCATGGTTCACCTTAGCTCTTGAGAATGTCGATGGTGCGCTGGAGCATGCGGCGCGTGGCGGTGATGACGTTGAGATTGGCTTGATAGGACTGCTGCGCGTCACGCAGATCGGTCAGCTCGACCAGGGAATTTACGTTCGGATATTTGACGTCGCCTTTGGCGTCGGCCATCGGATTGTCGGGCTCGTGCTTGACGAGGAAGCTTGAACCGTCGTTGGCGATGCGCCCCAAGGAAACCACCTGCGCATCGAGTTCATGGTCGAACTGGGAGTGGAAGGTCACGATGCGGCGCCGGTAGGGATCGCCACCGGGCGTCGTCGCCGTCGAATCGGCATTAGCGAGGTTCTCCGAGATGACGCGCATCCGGCCGGACTGCGCCTTCATCCCGCTGGAGGCGATCGCGAGTGATTTGATGAAATCCATCATGGGTCGTGGTCTCCGGCTGCCGAGGCCAGGCTTCAGGATCTGCCGACCGCGGTTTTGATCAACGCCAGACTGTGCGTATAGAGCGAGGCGACGGCGTCATAGTCCATCTGGTTGCTGGCGAGTTTCATCATTTCGTCTTCGTGGGTCACGGCGTTGCCGCGCGGACGCACCTCGAAGTGCTGATCGCCGCCCTCGGCGAATTGCGAGCCGCTGTCGCTGGCGGCGTCGAGATGATTGACGTTAGTACGTGCGAGGGTGAGCGACCCCGCCGTTGCCAGCGCGTGCTCGAAATTGAGCGGGGCGAGATCACGCGGACGGTAATTGGGAGTGTCAACGTTGGCGACATTCTCGGCCAGAATCCGCTGGCGTTCCTGATGCCACTGCAGGCGTGTGCGCAGCATCGAAAGGATCGGAATATCGGAAATCGGCATGGGCGCCACCTTCTGTGAGCTGGGCAGACTTTGCCGGGACTATGGTTAATGGCAGGTTAAAGGCGCCTTTGACGTCGATTCGCCATTAAACCGCCGTTTACCATGAGAATGCTCGAACAACGGCCATTGGGCGCGATTTCGCTCATCGGCCTTAATTCTTTGTTAGTATTCGTGGCGGCAAATGTTACCGGCGCCGTTAACCATTGGGAATCCCATGAGCTGCGGCGACGACACGGGGAGTAGGGCGGATGTTTGATTTGTTCGGCGCGGAAATGCCACTCGCCGTACGCTTTTTCTTGGCATTCCTCATCGTGCTGGGATTGATCGGGGCTGCCGCATGGGCGGTGCGTCGATTCGGCAGCGGCCGGCTCGGCGGCACCGGACTGCGCGGGCGTCAGCCGCGGCTTTCGGTCATTGAGCGAACCAGCGTTGATGCCCGCCGATGGCTCTACCTCGTGCGCCGCGACAATGTGGAGCATCTGTTGCTGATCGGCGGCCCGACTGATGTGGTTGTCGAGCCGAATATCGTGCGCGCGACACCGGCGGCACGCGAGGTCGCGCTCACGCGGCCACCGGCTGTGACTGAAGCATCTCCGCGACCGATAGCCCTGCCGGAAGCCGTATCGAATGGTGCTTGGCCGCTGCAACCGGAAGCACCGCCGCCACCGCCGCGTCGGGCGCCGCGGGCGGAGCCAATAATTCCCGAGGAGCCGCAGCCACACGTGGAAAAACCATCACGTCCGCAGCGTGAAGCGTTGGCGGCACTTGCCGAAGATCTTGCCGCCAATCCGGTTCCGCCCCCTCCCCCGGTGCCGTCGAGCAACCGCACCGCAGCGGCCTCGCGCCCGCACCCGGTTGAGATGCGCGCGGAGCCACGTGCCGAGCGCCGTCCCGAACCTCGTCCGGAACAACGTACCGAAGGGCGCCCCGAGCCACGCATGCCGGTGCAATCCGCCAATCCAGAAGCTGTTTCTGCCGCCGACAGGAGCCTCGCGGAAATGGCGCAACGACTGGAAGCGGCGCTGCGCAAGCCGAAGGCGGACTCGGGCGACGCGAAAGCCGCGTCAAGCAACGCACAAGCAGCCTCAGCGCCCGAGGCGACCGCAGAGCCCGAGGCCGGAGCGGCTGCTGCGCCCCCTCCCCGCCAGCGCCTTCGCCAGCACCACCGCCGCTGCCACTGCGCGCGCGGCCGGCCGAAATCAAGCCCGCCCGCACGGAGGTCAAGGCGAAGGAAGGCAAAGCGCTTTACGAAACCCTCGAACAGGAGATGGCGAGTTTGTTGGGCCGTCCGGCAGGCAAGACCTGATGACATCAGCTTGGGGCCGCCGCGTCCGTGTACAAACGGTGGCGGCCTCAGTAGCGGCCCTGATCGTTTCGGCGACGCCGCTTGCCGCCCAGGACATCAGCATCAATCTCGGCCAGGGCGCCGGCGGCGGTGGGCTGAACGAACGCATCATCCAATTGATCGCACTGTTGACGGTGCTCTCGCTTGCTCCGTCGATCCTGGTGATGATGACGTCGTTCACCCGCATTGTCGTGGTGCTGTCGTTGCTGCGCACGGCGCTGGGCACAGCAACGTCGCCGCCCAATTCGGTCGTCATCTCGCTCGCGTTGTTCCTCACCGCCTTCGTGATGGGGCCGGTGCTCACGCGCGTCTACGATGTCGGCGTCAAGCCGCTCATCGCCAACGAAATCAATGTCAACGAGGCATTCAACCGCGCCTCGGGCCCGCTGCGCGGCTTCATGGAGAAGAATGTCCGCGAGAAAGACCTGCAATTGTTCATGGACATGTCGGGCGAGAAGCCGCCGGATAAGCCGGAAGATTTGTCGATGCGCATCCTCGTTCCCGCCTTCATGATCTCCGAGCTGAAACGTGCATTTGAGATCGGCTTTTTGCTGTTCCTGCCATTTCTTATCATCGACCTCGTGGTCGCCTCGGTGCTGATGTCCATGGGCATGATGATGCTGCCGCCGGTCGTAGTGTCGCTGCCGTTCAAGCTGATTTTCTTTGTTCTAGTCGATGGCTGGACGCTGGTCGCCGGCTCGCTCATCCAGAGTTACGGAAGCTAGCGCGCCATCGTTTCGCACCTTGAAAGCGCCGCCGAAGCTAAGCTGATGGTCGCGGGCAAGGAACTCCCAGCGACGATCGGCGTTATTTACCCGACAAACAACCCCGCTGAGGAGAACGTCATGGGATTCGGACGTGGAGCACTGCTTTGGTTGCTCGGTGTACCGCTGCCAATCATCATTCTGTTGGCCATCTTCTGGCACCACTAACTTAAGCTGCGAGCCTCGATCTGGATGCCCGCGCTAGTCGCGGGCATCCGCGTTTTTTAGCTCAGCGCTGCGCGGTGCGTCCACTCGCTCGCGCGGGCGCCGCCGCTGGCGCACGCGTTGGCGGTCGGATGTCCGCGCCGGATGAAGGATCAGCCGGAGCGCCGCTGACGTGCGGCGGCGCCGTAGCTGATGGCGCTGTGGCTGGTGGCGCCGAACTCGGCGCGGTTGCTGCGGGGCGCGTTCGCGGCGCCGCGGCAGCACCCGGCGGGCCGCCACCCGGGGCCGGGACCGAAGACGGCGCCGCCGGCGAAGTGGCGCTCGCATCCGGGTAGCGCGCCTGCATGTCACGCAAGAAGCTGTCGAGTGTGTCGCCAATCGCCGCAGCGCGAGCGATGCCGCGGAATTCGGCGCCGCTGGTGCCGAGCGGCGCGGAAACAATCTCGAAGGCGCGCGCGTCCGGCGTTTGCGCCATTTTCGCCGCGTATTTCTCGCGGAAGCGGTTCAATCCCAGCGTGTCCTCGGCGAGCGAGTAACCGATCGCGGCGCGTAAAATGTCCGCGCGCTCGACCTCGTTCAAAGGCTGCCATTCCTTCCAGCGTTCGCCGTAGTAAAGCTCGATCTGCTCCGCCGACTGGCGCCAACGCCGCGCCGCCCACAATATGTCGGAACGAAGCCGGATCGGTTCGCGCCCATCGATATTGGCGATGACCTCCAGCGCTAGATCGTGCCGGCCAAGATCCGAGAGAGCGCGCGCCTCGAGGAGCAGGCGTTGATTGCGCAGCTCATTGGCGAGGTCGGCAGCGCGTGTCGCCCGCAGCGCTGCCAGTGCACGATCGGGCTTGCGGTTCATCAAATAGATGATTGCGAGCCGTGTCGCGACTTGCGCGCGCGCGGCGCCCTGCAGCCGGCGATCGACCTGGTACTGTAACAGCTCGGCAGCCTGATCGAGCAAATCGACCGACACCAATCGGTCGGCGAGCCGCCGGATCATCTCGTCGCCGCGGCGACCGATTGGCGTCAGTTCGCGAAAGTCATAGAACAAAGCCAGCGCATCAACGGCTGGAATCGCGTCACCTTTGCCGTTGAGAAACAGCGACTTCGAACGTCGTCGCCGCCTCCTCCTGGATGCGACGCGTCAGGTCAGAATTCGGATGCGCCGCCATGGCGCTGCGCATCACCTTGAACGAATCGCGGTAACGGCCCTCCTGGGTATAAATGTGCGCCAAGAGTTGCAGCGCCTCAATCTCGGTCTCGTCACCACGCCAAATCGTGGTCAGCGTTTCCAGCTCCGACGCAACATCCTCACGGCCGATATCGCCAAGCGCGTAGCGCAGCGCGACCTCGCGCAGCCGACCCTGCGCCGCGGCCGGACGGTCCCACGAATCCGCCGCGGTCCGGTAGGCCGAGAGCGCGTCCTCGCCGCGGCCCATGCCCTCGGACAATCGTCCGATCAGCACGGATATCTCGGGCTGCAACTCGCGCGGCAAGCCGATCGTTTCGAGATCGTTGAGCTGGTCGGCGGCGGTGCCGAAATCGCCGACCTCGATCGCGGCGCGCATCTCATCCTCGAGGGCGACCCGCTGCAGCTCGATCGGCAAGGTGGCGATGGTCGCCTCGACGGTCTTGAATCCGTCACGGGCTTGCGCCCATTTGCCCTCACCCGCATAGGCAAGCGCGCGCCACAGCGGTGCGTCATGCTGGTCACCGATGGCCGGGTTGGCGAGATCCTTAAGCGCCTCCTCAGGCCGGTTCATCATCACTTCGGCAATGGCGCGCAACACGTCGGCGGAAACGTCCTCCACGACTGGACGGTCGTCGGCAAGCGCCACGTCGAGCACGCCTTTGGCCTCGGGATACATGTCCCGGGCGATGTAGAAGCGCGCGAGATCGAGCCGCGGCTGCAAGCGCTTGCTCGCCGGCGCAGCGGCGGCGGCGTCGATCAGCTGCGATTGCCGTTCGATGTAAGTGGCCTGCCGATCGAACCCCCACGATTGCGAATCGAACGTCACCGGCCGCAAACCGCTGCCGCGCAAGACGCTCTGCAGCGAACTCGACAGCGTCAAGCCACCCGGCCGAGTAACGACGATTTTGTCGGCAGCAAGCTCAACGTTCACATCATCGGCGAGCGGCTCGACCGCCACGCCCTGGGTGGAGGCAAGGGCACGGAATTCAACGAAGTCTTGCTCATTGATGAAGCCGCGGGCCGGCGCAAAGGCGGTCACTACGAGGAGCTGGTCGCCGGCCGCAGGGTCGGCGATGCGGTGCAGTTGGTGCGGCTGTTCGAATGGAATTGTCACGCTGGCACGATTCGGCCCGATCATGTTGCGGGCGATGTCGAGCGCGCGGGTGGGATCGACAATGGTATCGCCGATGGTCACGGTCCAAACCTGCCCCTCGGTCGCGGCACTCGACAAAAGCGGATGATCGAGCTTGAGGCAGACGACGTCGGCGTCGTCCGCACGGAAGAATTCGGCGCCACGGATTGTGCGGCTCGCCTCGCCCTGAAGCGCGGAAACGTCGATGGCGGATTTCGCATCGAACACGATCCACAGCGTGTCGGCACGCTGGAAAATGGCGGCCGCCGTGGGCGTCACGAACGGAAACGACAATTTCACGTTGGCGCCCTGCCGGGATATTTCGGCTCTGATCCTATCCCCGCCTTGGCTGCGCGCGGGTGCGGCAGCATCGTCCCGTGCGGGCGCTGCAGTTGAGGCCGCGGCTGGAGGCGGCACGCTTGCCGGCGGCGCCAACGGCACGGCCGGCGCCGGCATATTGGCCGCACTGGCTGGAGCGTCGGCGGTTTTCTCATTGCCCGCGGCGGGCGGCGCCGGGGGCACGACGGATCGGTCACCAGGAATAGGGCGTGCTTGCGCGGGCTTTGTTTCAGGCGCCGTCAGCGGTGCAGCTGCGGCCGGGGCCTGCGCAGGCTTTGTCTCCACTGCTGCCGACGGGGCTGACGCGTGCATTTTCTCCGGTGCAGCCGCGGCCGGGGTTTGCCGGGGCTTCATCTCCAGCGCTGAAGGCATTGCTGATGCCGGAGGAGCTTGCGTGGGCTTCATCTCCGGCGCTGAAGGCATTGCTGATGCCGGAGCGACTTGCGTGGGCTTCATCTCCGGCGCTGAAGGCATTGCTGTTGCCGGAGCGGCTTGCGTGGGCTTCATCGCCGTTGCCGAGGGCATTGCCGCTGCGGGTGCGGCTTGCGCGGGCTTCATTTCTGACGCTGAAGGCATTGCCGTTGCGGGAGGCGCCGTTTCCGGCGCTGCGACACTGGGCGGGTCCTCCGGCTTCATCGGCCCTTCGGCGGCGGCACGCAGCTTCGCCGCCTCGACAGCGGCCTTTTCAAAAAACCCGTCGTCGGGCGCCCGGCCCTTCCCGCCGTTTTCGCCGCGCATCTCGGATTTGGCGTCGGTGCCGCCGACAATATCGACGACATAGCCGTTGCCATCGCGGAACGTGCGCACGTCGACTTTGCTGAGAAAGCTGAAGCGCACCAGCGCCGAGTCCTGTTCGACCTCGGTATTGATCGCTGCGACCGCCGCCGGCATTGCCGCCTCGGCATCGGCGAGGTCGAAAGGGATGGGAGCATCAAACGTCAGCGTCAACCGCTCCTTGGCGCGATCGGCGGACACTTCGGTCTGATCCGGAACGTCGAACACGAAACGCACAAAGGTGGGCTGCACCGCCACGTGCACGCGCACCGGCGGCAGCTTTTTGCGTTGCGCCTTCTGCTGCTCAATGCGCTCCAGCCGGTCTGCTTGGCGCGCGCGGCGGGCCAGCTCCTCCACCACCTGCTGCGGTAGGCCAGGCGGCGGCCCGCTCCAAGTGTCAGGCAATAAGTCGACAAAAAATTTCTCGCCCGCGGCCATGGAATTGACCGACACCTTGCCGGCGAGCGCAATTCGCACGGCCCGGCCGTCGGGATCGCGCCGCGCCGCGCCGATGTAGTCCGGCGCTTTTTCGGTGAGACGATCGACGGAAACCTGCACCGGTTGGGCGAAGCTGATGATCAACACGTTGCCGGAGGTGTGGACGCTCGCGTCAACGTCATCACTCATGGCGAAAAGAAGTCGGGCGTAGCCGCCGCTGAGGTCGACGGTGAGATCGCCCTTGATCAGACCGGCCGCGAACGACGCCGGGCCAGCAAACGCGACAGCTAGAAAAACCAGCCCGAGTGCAAACGCCTTTCGGATGGTGCGACCGCACGCCATGCTTGAACTCGACCGACGCCACATTCACGCTGACAGCATGCCGAGACGGCGATAACGCGCCGCCACCGCATTCTGGAGGGAGCCTTGACAATAGGACCGCGCGTTTAACGTCCGATTAACAGCTTTTTCAATGATTCCAGACGGTTATACGCGATCCGCGCGATCCGGCGCCGTCAAGCCAAACGCGGCGAAGGCGCGGACGCTCGGGCGGCCCCTTTCCGCCTGCGCCGCAGCCCTCCGCATAAGACGCTCCTAGGTACAAACACCTGAGCCGAAAGGCCGTCCGTGCCCCTCACCTTTTCCAGCCGCGTCGTCCTACGAGCCGCGCCGCTGTTTCCCCCTTTGCCTATTCGCTTTCCAGATGGAACAATTGCTGCTCGACCAACGTTTCCTCACGCACGAAGCTGGCTATCTTTTGGAAGGATTTGCTCATGTCGGGTTCGTCGAGATATTCTCGGGCCATTTCCGCCGAAGTCGGGGACATCGAACGACGTCTGCGTTCGCTCGAGAAAAACCTGGAAAAAATCGGCGCGCGCGCCTCGACAAACGCCAGGGAAACAGCCGAGGGTTTTGGCGACGTCATCGCCTCGGCATTGCTTGGCTGGGCCGACCGCTTCCGCCAGGGCGCAAGCTCCTGGAGCGATCAATCGGCGTCCATGGGCAAAGACGCCGCGAAGCTCGGCGGCGCCGCGCTGCGCCGGGTTTCCGACGAGACCGAACAACACCCGCTGTTTGCGCTGGCAGTTGCCGTTGGCGTGGGCGTGCTCATCGGCATGGTCAGCCGAAACTGGGACTAACCGCCCGACCTGAAGCTATCCACATCGACTGAAATGGGGTACCGCGGCGCCGCGGGGCCATGTACATGGGCGCCGTGTATTTATCGGGCGGTCCCATGCTCAGCGCGTACCCCACCCATCGTGAAGACGCTTCGCTGAAGAACGCCGGCTGGGTCGATCTCGTCGATCCGGCCGAGGCGGAACGAACGGCATTCGAGCGGACCTTCGAACTGCGCGTGCCGACCAAGGAGCAACTGGTCGAAATCGAAGCGACAAGCCGGCTTCGCATCGACCGAGGCGCCCTGTATATGACCGCGCCACTGATCTTTGCTGGCGAAAGCGAACCTTGGATCCTGGCCCCGACCGGATTTGTCCTGGCCAAACACGTGTTGCTGACCGTGCGTTTTGCGAATTCCGCGGCTTTCGACACCGTGGCCGCAGAATTGGGCGCCAGCGCGCAATTTTCGCCGGCGCACGCCTTTGCACGGCTGCTCGAAGTTCTGGTTGATCGCATGGCGGACCTGCTTGAGGGAAGCGGCCGCGAACTCGATGACGCCTCGCACGTCATTTTCCGCCCGGATGCTCCGCGGCAGACCTTGGCGCGAGAAACCGCGCAGCTACGGCGGCTGATGATCCGGACCGGCCGTACCAGCGAGCGGATGGCGCGCATCCATTATACCTTGGTGTGCCTCGACCGGATGGCAAAATTCGCCGGCGATCGGGCCTGCGACTGGGTCGCACCGGATGTAGCCAGCCGGCTGCATACGGTATCGTCGGACATTAGCTCGCTCATTCATTTCGCCGAGGGCCTGGTCAGCCGCGTGCAGCTTCTGCAGGACGCCGCCACCGGCATCATCAATATCGACCAGAACAATGTGATGAAGGTCCTGACCGTCGCCTCGGTGGTCGGCATTCCGCCGGTCCTGGTCGTCGGCGTCTACGGGATGAACTTCAAGAACATGCCGGAACTCGACTGGACCTGGGGCTATCCGTACGCTTTGACGCTGCTCGTCGTTTCAGCGCTGGTGCCGCTCATTTGGTTCAAATTGAAAGACTGGATTTGAGCGGCCCGCAAAGCGTCATATTGTTCCGCAAGTCAGGGTGAAACAAACAACCGACGAACCGCACGGGGTGAAACAACATGAAAAACGCGGCAGGCGCCAAAATGGGGTTCGTCTTCGTATCATTGGTCATCCTGCTGCTGGTCGGTCTGCCCGTCGCCGTGTGGCTGGATTTGCGGAAGTCTCGTCGACAACAACCTGCGTCGCCAAGCCAGCGACATGAACTCGATCATCACCAGCGTACGCGACTTCTATGCCAGAGATGTGGTGGGCCGCATTCTTTCCGCACCCGGAGCTACCACAAAAATCGCGCACAATTACCAAGATATCCCCGGCGCTATTCCACTTCCGGCAACACTTTCGCTTGAGCTCGGCAAGGTGATCAGCGAGCATCAGCAAAACATTACCTATCGTTTTGTCTCGGACTATCCTTTCGCCAACCGCGCGCCGCACGCGCTGGACGCATTCGAGATGAACGCGCTCCAACGTCTGCGTGAAGATCCGAATCAGCTGATAAATGAGGCTGCAAGTTCCCTCTTCACCGATCGCGTTCGCCTGATCGCGCCGGTGATCATGGAGCAGGCCTGCGTCAGCTGTCACAACGCGCATCCGGAAAGCACAAAACGCGACTGGAAAGTCGGCGACGTCCGCGGCCTTCAGGAAGTTTCCATCGCGCAGCCGATCGTCCGCAGCATTTTCGCATTCAATTACTTATTGGCCTATTTTGTACTCGTCGCCGCCGTCGGATTTCTGTTCATCGCCATGCAGCGGCGCCAAGCCGCCACCATCCAGGGCATGAATGTCGAGCTCGAAACCGCGAATGAATTTCTCGCCTCACTGTCAATGAAGATATCGCGCTACTTGTCGCCGCAGATCTACAAAAGCATCTTCAGCGGCCAAAAGGACGTCACCATCCACACCGAGCGCAAAAAGCTCACGATCTTCTTTTCCGACATCAAGGACTTCACCGCCACCACCGAGTGGCTGCAGCCCGAGCAGATCACGCAACTGCTCAACGAATATTTCACCGAGATGTCCAAAATCGCGCTCGCCCATGGCGGCACAATCGACAAGTTTGTCGGCGACGCCATGCTGATTTTCTTCGGCGATCCGGAAACCAAGGGCGAGGCGGAAGACGCCAAGGCTTGCCTGCGCATGGCGATCGAGATGCAAAATTGCATCGCCGGCCTCAACGCCAAATGGCGCAACGCCGGGATCGAGCCGCCGTTTCACGTGCGGATGGGGATCAACAGCGGATACTGCAATGTGGGAAATTTCGGCAGCGTCGATCGCATGGACTACACCATCATCGGCGCTGAAGCCAACCTGGCCGCCCGGCTGCAGTCGATCGCCGAGCCCGGACATATTGTCGTATCCTACGAGACATACGCCCTGGTTCGCGACATCATCGCCGCGCACCCGCTGGCGGCGCCGATCAGGATGAAAGGCATCAGCCGCGAGGTGATTCCCTATACCGTGGACAGCGTGCTCGATACCAAGGGCGAAGCCATTTTGGTCTTCAACGAGCATCTGAACGGGCTCGACTTCTATCTCAACGCCAGCCTGGTCGATGCGGTGAATGCGACCCGCATCCGCAAAGTGCTGCAGGATGCGCTCAAAGCGCTGGAGAAAGCGGTCCCGAAATACTCCTAGGATCTTTTTTGTGCATGATCTTTTCCGAAAACCGGTTTCCGTTTTTTGCGATCATGCTCCAGTACGCGATTCGCGCGAACGCAGCGGCCACCGGCGCGCAACGCCTGTAATGCGCGCACGGGCCGAGGGTGGTGGTGGAAATGGACAATGCAGCTAGCTGGAACGGCAACTGGGCCTGGAGCCTGCCCTTGATCGTGGTGAACGTGATTTTTCACGTCATCGGGCTGGGCTTCATGAATGTGAAAATGCTCCAATGGCTGAGCATCGCCAAGGAACACCGCTATTTCGTCTATCTTTTTGCGGTGGTGATGGGGATCACCACGATTTTGGCGACCGTCTTGCACGGGGTCGAGGCCGGCATCTGGGCGGCGGCTTATCGGGCTCTCGGAGCGCTTCCGGACAACAAATCGGCGCTGCTTTATTCGCTCAGCGCGATCACCACCTACGGTCATTCCGAACTCTATCTGGCCAGCCACTGGCGGCTGATGGGCGCGCTGGAAGCTTTGAACGGCGTCATCCTGATTGGCCTGACCACGGCCTTCATGTACGGCATGATCCAGAGGGTTTGGCCCGTCGAGAAACGCGAATGGCACGCGCCGCCGATGCCGTGGGTAAAGCAAGAGGGTCTGCCGAAATGAAATTCCGGCAAGCACTGCTTAGGCGCGGGCGCCGATCATCAACGCCTGCGCCGGCGAGAATCTGCTCGAGGCGCTCACTCCGGCGCCGGCGACGCCAGCGGCTTGTCTTTTTCGACCACGTAAGTGACGGCCAGTTTCGCCGACTTGTCGCCGTTCTTCGCACCGTGCGGAACTTCCGGCGGAATTTGGAAGCCCTCGCCCGCTTTGACCTTCCGGTCGGGCTCGCCCTTCACAAAAAGCGCAAGCTCCCCTTCCATCACGTAAGCGGATTCGACGCCCGGGTGCGTGTGCCTGGCCACCGTGAAGCCGGGCTCGATTTCGACGGCGACAAGGATGGTCGCGTATTTGTCGCCGGGAAATTCGGTCTTGTGCACGATCGTTCGCTTCAGGCCCCCGGCAGACTGAGCTTGCGCCTCCCCGACCGCGGTGGCGGCAAAGCCGGCTACGGCACAGATCGCGCAGGCGCCGAAGTTTCTTCGCGACAGCATGGCAGTCCTCCCTCGCTTGGATTGCGAGAGATTACCAATCGGAACGCCATGGCCAAAGTGGTAATTGAGGCCCTTCGCCAAAGCCCGCAAAACCAAGGTCTTGTCGTAGCGAGCTACGACAAGACCGAATTTCACGTATTACAGAACGGCAGACGCGCAGCTAGAGCGGCCGGTGCATGCGGCCGAGCAGCCATCCCAACCCAAGGGCGATAGCCGCCGCAGTATAGGGCTGGGTCTCGATCGTATTGCGGATCGCCTGCTCGAAAGAGCCAACGGTCTTGCGCGCCGCCGTGCTCGCGGTATCGACGACATCGGCGGCACTCTCACGGGCCTGGCCATAGACGTCTTGTGCCGCGTCGGTGACGGCGTCGGCGACGCCGCTGGCCTGTTTTTTTGCGTCGCCGAGAGCGCGGTTGAAATCGGTGGGCTTGGTCGACGGCTGTGACATTAGGGTTTCCATTTTTTTTCGGGTGTGGTTAGAGAACTAAACGCGCGGCGACCCGATCTGGTTCAGCCAAAACGCCGATTTTTCCCCGATCTTTGCGCGCCGACTGATGACTTCCGACCCGGATGCGGGCTATGCTCGGCGTTCGTCATCCCCGGCGTGCGCATCGCTTCCAATTGGCGCGTGAGCCGTTCGGCGAACACGGCGGTGGCGACCGGCAGCATGCGCCCGCGCAGCCGCCCAAGCACGAGGTTGGCCCGTGGCACATCGCGGCCGTCGATTTCGCGGGCGATCACGCCAAGCTTGTTGCCAGCCGGCAATGCGCCGATGCGAATTTGGAACGAAATCAGTCCGGCATTGATCACAAGCCCGCGGAGCATCTCGAACGAGTTCAATTCGGCGGCGATTTTGAAAGTCAGCCCGGTGCGCGCCGAGACCTCATCCAACAGCTGCCGGCCGCCGATCGATCGCGACGGCAACGCTACCGGATACGCGGCGCAGTCACTGAGCCGAAGGATGCGGCGCGAGGCCAGCGGATGGCCTTTGGCCATCACGACGATCAGTTGCTGCTCGAGGGTCATGAGGGGCTGGAAGTTGGCGAGAAATGGCGGCCGAAAGACAATGACCAGATCGACTTCGTAAGCCGCCAGTGCCGCCATCGCCCATTCGTGATCGACCACCTGCAGGTCGAACGAAACGAGCGGATGCGACTTGCGAAATTCGGCGATCTGGCGCGGCAGAAAATCCAGCGCCAGCGCCTGGCTGCAGGCGATCCGCACGGTGCCGCGGCGCAACCCCTTGAGATCCTCGATCTGCGATTTCATGCGCTCGACTTCGCCATTCTGGCCGCGCAGATAATGGACAAAGACCTCACCGGCGGCGGTTAGCCGCACGCCGCGCGGCCGCCGATCAAACAACGCCGTACCCAGTTCCCCTTCCAGGTCGGCAATGCGGCGATTGACCGCCGAGGCGGTGACATTGAGGCGGTCGGCGGCTTTGCGGATCGATCCGGCGCGGGCTACCTCGTCGACATAATTTAAAATCCGCAGGTGCTTCATGGCTGCTCTGATCCGGCCGGTGGTGCTTTTTCGGCACCAGTCTACCAAGAAATCGGCGGCAGATGGCAACGCTGGTCTGCGCTAGGTTTTCGCCCATCGCGTGCTGAGCGATTCGGCACCGCTGCCAAAGTCCGCCCAGCGCCGTTGCCGCCAATTCATACGAGACGGAATCCCCGGGACACACGCCAGGAAAACAGCCCGTAAACTCAGAAGGAGCCAGTCATGACTCTGATCACCCGCCGACCCGTCATCGCGCTTGCCACCGCGATCGGATTGGCCGCTCCGCTTGCCATCCCGGCGCCGGCCGCCGCCGACACCAAACTCAAAATGGTACTGAATTGGAAATACCAGGGCCCGCAGGGCTGGTTTTTCCTGGCCGACGACCGCGGCTACTTCAGAGCTGCCGGCATCGACGTGACGATCGACCAGGGGAATGGCTCAGGCGCCCCAATCCCGCTGGTGGCCAACGGCACTTACGACGTCGGTTTCGGCGATATCAACGCCCTGATCGAGTTCGCCGCCAAGAAACCCGAAGACGCGCCGATCGCCGTCTATGTCATCTACAATCGTCCGCCGTTCACGATTGCGGTGAAGGCCGACGGCCCAATCAAGACGCCGAAGGATCTGGAGGGCAAGACGCTCGGCGGCTCTCCTGGCGACGGCGCGCTGAAGCTGTTTCCCGCTTTCTGCAAGATCACCAAGATCGACTGCTCGAAAGTGACCATCACCAACATGCAGCCGAACCTGCGCGAGCAAATGCTGATGCAGGGCCAGATCGACGGCGCCTTTGGCTATGTCAACACCATCCGCTTTTCAGCCAAGCTGATCGGCGTCGACCCGGCCAAGCAGATCCGCTTCATCAACTACGGCGATTACGGCATGGATCTTTACTCCAACGGCATCATCGTCTCGAAGAAGCTGGTCAAGGAAAATCCCGCTGCCGTGCGCGGGCTGGTCGCCGCGATCAATCACGGCATCGAAGACGCGCTGAAGGATCCCGATGCCGCCGTCGCCGCCGTCGCCAAGCGCGAACCGCTGATCAAGGTTGCGGTCGAGCGTGAGCGGCTCGACGCCACGCTCAAGGACGAAATGAGCCACCCCGAAGTCGCCAAGATCGGGCTCGGGAATGTTGACCCCGCCCGGCTCAAGCGTTCTATCGATATTTTGGTCGAAGCCGTCAACCTGCCGCGCACGCCCGCTGTCGACGAGATTTTTACGCCGGCGTTTCTGCCGCCAGCCGGCGAGCTGCCGAAAAAGTTGTTCTAGGCGGCTCCTGTTTTGGTGGCGCATGATCGTGTTCGGAAAACCGGATTCCACTTTTCCGGATCGCGCGCGCTGCGGCCGCTCCGCCTGGGGACGGAGCGGCCGCTTTTTTCCCCGGCAGAACGTCATTGGCAGCGAGACCCGACCATGGATTTGAACCTCAACGGACGAGTGGCGATGATCACCGGGCCGGCCAAGGGCATGGGTGCGGCCATCACCGAAGCCTTCGCCGCCGAAGGCGCGCATTTGGCTCTCGTCAGCCGGGATAGCGCTGCCATCGAGCCCATCGCCAAGTCAGTCAAGGCGGCTGGCGGCGGGGCCATCATCGTGCCTTGCGATCTCACGGTGCCGCAGCAGTGCGCTGTCGCCGCCGAGAAGACCAAGGCCGCCTTCGGTGGCCGCATCGATATCCTCGTCAACGTCGCCGGCGGATCCGGACCGATCGGCAAAACCGGCGTGGAAACCACGCCGGAAGAGTTCGACGACATCATCAAGCTCAACATGAACGGCGCATTCCACATCATGCATAGCGTGCTGCCGATCATGATCGGCCAGCGCTACGGCAAGATCGTCAATGTCGGCGGCACCTTCGGCATGCGCGGGCGCGCCGGACGCATGGCCTATTCCGCCTCGAAATGGGGTCTGCGCGGCATCACCAAGAGCTTCGCGCTTGAGGTCGGGCAATACAACATCAACGTCAATTGCGTCGCGCCCGGCATGGTCGACGGACCGCGTTTCCGTGAAAAAGTCTGCGCCGACATGGCCAAGCGCCTCAATATCAGTATCGAGGAGGCCGCAGCGCGTCACGCCGCGGATTACGCGCTCAAGCGCGTGACCGTGGACTCTGACGTCGCCAATGCCTGTCTGTTCCTCGCCAGCGACGTTTCCCGCCAGATCACCGGCGCCGACCTGCCAGTCGACGGCGGCTGGGCGATGTTGTGAGCCCACCCGCAATGGCCGCCGCGACCGCCGACCTCGTCATCCGTAACGGCACCGTGGTGTCTCGCGACGGCATGATGGCCGCCAGCATTGCCATCAAGGACGGTCGCGTGCTGTCAGTCGGCGCCGACGAGGCGATGCCGCCGGCGCGCGAGACCTTCGATGCCTGCGGCCTCCATATTCTCCCCGGCGCCATCGATGTCCACGTGCATTTCCGCGATCCCGGTTACCCGCACAAGGAAGATTGGGCGACGGGGACCGCTGCCGCCGCCTTCGGCGGCGTGACCACGGTATTCGATATGCCGAACACCATTCCGCCGACCGGCGACGCCGAAACGCTCGCCGCCAAGCACGCCATCGCCGCGAGCAAGGCCTGCGTCGACTTCGGCCTCTACGGTCTGCTCGGCGAAGACACCATTGCGCACGTTCCGGCGCTGATCGAGGGCGGCGTCATCGGCTTCAAGCTCTACATGGGCAATACCTTCGGCAAGATCCCCTCGCCGTCGACCGGCGCCATGCTGGAGGCCTTCGAAACCGTCGCGCCAACGGGAAAGCGCATTTCGCTGCACGCCGAGACCAACTCGATCATGGAGCGGCGGCAGGAGCGTTTGATGCGCGCGGGCCGGCGCGATCCGCTGGCGCATATCGCATCCCGCCCCGCCGTCGTCGCCGTCGAAGCCGTCAGCCGCGCCGCCGTGCTCGCCGAATGGACCGGCGCGCGCGTTCACATTCTTCACATCTCATCCGCCGAAGAGTTGCGGCCGTTGCGCGACGGCAAAGCCCGCGGTGTCGACATCACCGGCGAAACCTGTCCGCACTACCTCCTGCTCTCGACCGACAACTATCACGATCTCGCCGGCATCATTCGCGTCAATCCGCCGGTGCGCGAAGCGCGCAACCGCGAACCGCTCTGGTCAGCGCTCGCCGACGGCACCATCGACCTGATCGCCACCGATCACGCCCCGCACACCCCGGAAGAAAAGACCCGCAACGACATCTGGGCGGTGGATTGCGGATTTCCCGGCGTCGAAACGCAAATGCCACTGATGCTCACTGAGGTCAGCGCCGGACGCCTGTCGCTCTGCGATTACGTGCGCTTGAGTTCTTTCAACCCGGCAAAAATCTGGGGACTTTATCCGCGCAAAGGCGCGATCTTGCCGGGAGCCGACGCCGACCTGGCGTTGGTCGATCTTGAGCGCGACCACACCATCACCGACGCTGCCCTGCAGTCGCGCTCCAAAATTTCGCCGTGGAACGGCCGCCGCGTGAAGGGACTGCCAGTGCACACGCTGGTGCGCGGGCGTTTCGTCATGAAGGACCGCGCGCTCGCCGACGGCGCTTCCGGCTGGGGCCGCTCCGTGCATGAAATCCAGCACATGCCAGGGCCGGCCCCGCGCCACGCCGAACAGACGATGGCGGCGATCTTGCATCAGCAATAGCCGTAGCGTGGAGCACCGACCATGATTTCCACAATAGTCCCCGACCCGCGGATCCATTCTCAGTATTTTGTTGAACTTGAGGAAGTAACGCTAAGCTACGGACGTGCCGATAAAAAAATCCATGCTCTAGGTTTGACGAATCTGCGCTTGAAACAGGGCGATTTCGTCGCACTGGTCGGCCCCTCGGGCTGCGGCAAGTCCACCATCCTCAAGCTCGTGAGCGGGCTCATCAACGCCAGCACCGGTTACGTCTATGTCGCCGGCCGCCAAGTCGGCGCCGAGCCGGTTCGGGTCGGCATGGCGTTCCAAAACCCGACCATGCTGCCGTGGCTGACGGTGCGCGAGAACGTCATGCTGCCGCTGAAGATCGTGCCGCCCTTTCGCCAGCAATACCGCGCCAAGCGCAAGTCGGAATTTCGCGATCGCGCCGATGCCCTGCTGAAGGAAGTCGGTCTCGCCAATTTCGGCGACAAACGACCATGGGAGCTTTCCGGCGGTATGCTGCAGCGTGCCTCGCTGTGCCGGGCGCTGGTGCACGAGCCGCAGCTTCTGATGCTCGACGAGCCGTTCGGTGCGCTCGATCAGTTCACCCGCGAAGAGCTGTGGGCGATCATGCAGGAGTTATGGACCAAGCTGCGCCCGACGGTGCTGCTCGTCACTCATGACCTGAAAGAGGCCGGCTACCTCGCCAACCGAATCTGCGTGATGCGGGCCCGGCCCGGACAAATCATCGACGACGAGGAAGTGCCGTTCCCGCGCCCACGCACGATCGAGATGTCGTACACGCCGGCGTTTGTGGCCCTGACGCAACGGCTGCGCGAGCTCATCGTCACGGCGCGTCCGGCCAAGGAGGCCGCGTGATGAACCCGCAGCTGCGCCGCCATGTCGGCTCTGGCCTGTTCATCATCGGATTTTTCCTGCTTTGGGAGGCGCTGTGCTGGCTGTTCAACGTCAGCGACATCGTGCTGCCAAAGCCGAGCGAGATCATCATCACGCTTATTGCCCGCATGCCGGCGCTGTGGCCGCACGTCTTGCAGACGCTTTACACCACCCTGATCGGATTTGGTCTCGGCATCGCTATCGGCATTGCGCTCGGCGTCCTGATCGGCTCATCGCGGCTTGCCTACGACGTGGCTTATCCACTTCTCATTGGCTTTGCCACCATCCCGAAGGTCGCGGTAGTGCCGATCTTCGTGCTGTGGTTCGGCGCCGGCGGCGTGCCGGCGGTGCTCACGGCAATGATCATGTGCATCTTCCCGATCGTCGTGAATGTCGCCACCGGCCTTGCGACCACCGAGCCGGAGCTCGAGGACGTGATGCGGGCATTGCATGCCAGCAAGCTCGAGATTCTCTGGAACGTCGGCCTGCCGCGGACCATGCCCTATTTCTTCGCCTCGCTGAAAGTCTCGGTGACGCTCGCTTTCGTCGGCACCGTCATTTCCGAGACGGTGGCCTCCAACCGCGGCATCGGCAACGTCATGATGATCGCCAGCTCCAACTTCGATGTGCCGCTGGTATTTGCCGGCCTCCTCATTCTGGCCGTGCTCGGCGTGGCGCTTTACGCGGTTTTCTCGGTGATCGAGACCAACATCACCGGCTGGGCGCATCGCAAGGACGAGATGGCGATTGGGTAGCCATCATTCCGGGGCCGAGCGCGAGCGAGGAGCCCGGAATCCATAACCACCGTCAGCGAATATGGATTCCGGGCTCGCGGGCTTACGCCCGCGCCCCGGAATGACCGCCCAATGCAGACTTCGCCAGCATGACGTGGATGCCTTTATGCACATTGACGAGCTGGGTGACGTGAACGTCGGCGGCGATACTGCACAGCGTGTAGGCGTCGGCGGCGGCAAGGCCGCTGAGGCGCTCGATCAGCTTGACCATTTCGTGCACGGCGGATTGCGCGGCGGCATTCAGGTCGGGATCGAACGCCATGGTGATGACGTGTGATGGCGTCTCTGCCCAAGGCCGGTCGATGCCAGTTGCCTTTTCGACCGTGACCCGCAGCGTGCCAGTCAGCGCCGTCTCGATGGCGGTGAGACAAACTTCGCCGTCGCCTTGAACAGCGTGACCGTCGCCGACCGAAAGGAGCGCGCCCGGATTAAACACCGGAAGATGCAATGTCGCACCGGCGCCGAGATGCCTGTTGTCGATATTGCCGCCAAACGCGCGCGGAATGACCGAAGTCACGCAGCCCATGGCCGGCGGGGGGGCAACGCCGATGATGCCGAAGAACGGCGACGCTGGTAATTGCAAGCCCCATGGCAGGGTCGCCACGTGGCGCACGCGATCGATCGCGGCGTGGACACGGCGATGTCGCGGAAAATGCTCCGGCAGCGTGCCCTTGTTGGGCGCAATGACATTCCAACCCCAATCCTGCGCCAGCGCCATGTGCATGATCTCGACGATCAGTTCGTCGCCGGGCAGCGCGTCCAGGACCGCGACCGGTCCGGTCATGAAATGCGGGCCCTCGCCGGGCGCCGTGCCCGCCAGCACCGCCTGATGCTCGGGCAGCACTTGGAATCCCGATCGAGCATCGGGAAGATCTTCGACGTTGCCCGACAGCGTCGTCACCTCCACGAGGTCGCCGGATTCAATCGTCAGCACCGCGGGCAAAGCGGCATCGAAGATGCCCCGGTGCACGGTGCGCACGCCCGCCGGCAAATTGTGATGTTTGCTCACGAAAAGCAGTCTAGCTCACTGCGAAGTCGGCCGCCCCTCGATCTTCGGCAGCTCGCTGGCGCCGTCCTTGGTCACCGTCTTGGCGCGGTTGGCCAATTCGACGGTCAACCGTTCGGCTGTTTCCGGAGACATTTGCGCCAAGATGTCCGACATACGCCGCGGATTTATCTGCGACACCACTTCGATCAGCACGCTACTGTCCAGACGATCGAAAATCTTGGCCGCGTCGCGCGCCTTCATGTTCTCGTACATGGTAACGAGACCCTTTAGGCGGGCCGCCCCGGCCTCGTCCTTCTTCTCCGCTGCGGTGACAAGTTGCGCTTGGTCCTGCTTGATTTCGGCAAGGTGCGCCTCGATGCGTTTCTCGGCCTCGGCAAGGAGGCCTTCCCGGATGTCGAGCTCGCGGGCGCGCTTGTCGAGCTCCTGCCGGCGCTGTTGCAGGCGCTCGAGAATCGCGCGCTCAGCGTTGGAAGGCATTGGTGCGCCCTCGCTCTTGATCACCGTGGCGCTTGGCGGCGCAGCGTTCGGGCTGTTTTTGCCGGCGTTCGCCGGCTTATCTTTGTCGGCATTTGCCGGTTTATTGTCTTTGCCGGCATCCGCCGGCTTGCTGTCCTTGTCGGCATTCGCCGGCTTGCTGTCCTTGTCGGCATTCGCCGGCTTGCCGTCGTTGTCGGAATTGGCCGCCTTGCCATCTTTGCCCGCGGTGCCGGCCCCTTCATCCTTCGCCTTCGTTTCGCTCTTGTCGTTCCCGGCGTTGTTGTCCCCGACCGAGCCGGTAATGATGTCGCCGCTGCCTTTGTCTGCGATAAGCGGCACGATGGACGGAAGCGGCGTCTGGTCCGAAGCCGGCGAGGCACCACTGGCGTCGGGAAAGTTGAACATCTGCTGCGCCCAGGACCGTTGCGGATCGCTCGGTCGCGGTACGCCCGGCGCGACGCGGATGACGGTCGCATCGGCATCGACCGGCGCCCTGGTCTCAGCCGCCACCGGTAAGCTGCGGTCAAGCACAAGATCGACCGCCTTCAATGCCAACAGGCACGCACTCGCGAGCACCGCGATCGGGACCAGACGCAGATCGCGGATGAAACGGATCATGCCGCGAGACCGCGCACCTTCACGCGCAGTTTTTCGGCGAAGGCCTGGGCCGCGGCCGCGACTGCCTGCGCATCATTGCGCGGTGTCGCGATGGTCTGCCGCGGCGCGAGCGGCACTGTGCCGCCCCCTGCGACCACAATCTGGGTGAGCCGATCGAGCAGGTCTTTGCCGGCGGCAGCACTGCGATCGAGATCGGCGGTGAACCGGTCGGCGCTGCGCAGCCGCGCGGCCAAACCGACCTCGCATTCCTCGACGGTAAGCTTCAAGCCCTTGATGGCGCGCTCGGCGCTCTCGGTGGCGGTGACGAGTTCGGAAATCGTCGCCCGCAGCGAATGCTCGTCGGATTTGAGAAGCTTGAGCCGGCGGTTGAGCCGCATGCAATAGCCGATCGTCAGCACGAGCAGAAACGCCACCATGATTTCGATGATCATTCCAAAGCCGTTGTTCACGGTGTCTCCATCCGGTTGCCGGCGCCGCCCGACATTTCGAACATCGCGAGTGTCGTGCTGGGTTTGCGCAAAGGCTTGCCGACGCGCACGGCGACGCGATCGCCGACACGGCCCATGCGGCCTTCGGTCAGCGTGACGTCGCCGCAGCGCACGATCACGGGCGCGTCAGATTTGAGCTCAAGCATCAGCGTGTCGCCGACGTCGAGCTTCATGATCTGCCGGAGCGGGAGCGGCGCCTCGTAGAGCACCGCATCGACCGCGATTTCCGCCTGGCCCATTTCGGTCGCGAGATGGCCCTCCCAGGTCGGGTCGCGGCCGAATTTCTCGCCCATGAACATCTGCAGGAGCACATCGCGGATTGGCTCGATCGTGGCGTAGGGCAATAGCAGCTCGATGGTACCGCCGCGATCCTCCATGTCGATACGTAGCCGCACCAATATCGACGCATTCGCTGGCCGCGATATGGCGGCGAAGCGCGGATTGGTTTCCAGCCGATCAATATTGAACTTCACCGGCGAGAGCGGCCTGAACGCAAGCTCGGCGTCGGCGAGCACGACTTCCAGCATGCGCTTGACGAGATTGGTCTCGATCGTGGTGTAGGGGCGGCCTTCAATGCGGATCGCCGTTTGGCCACGACGACCGCCAAGCAGCACGTCGATGATCGAATAAATAAGACTCGAATTGACGGTAATGAGCCCAAAATTTTCCCACTCCTCGGCTTTGAACACGCCAAGAATGGCGGGCAGCGGGATCGAATTGAGGTAGTCGCCGAAGCGCACCGAGGTGATGCGATCGAGCGATACCTCGACGTTATCGGAGGTGAAGTTGCGCAAGCTGGTGGTCATCAGCCGGACCAGCCGGTCGAAGATGATCTCCAGCATCGGCAACCGCTCGTAGGAGACCATCGCCGAATCGATGATCGCGCGGATGCCCGAATTGTCGTTAAGCGAGACGTCGGCGAGCGAGAAGCCGAGGAGTGAATCGATTTCTTCCTGGGTCAGGATGCGCTCGGCGCCGCCCTTTGCCGCCTGAATGAAATGGCCGCCGTCGACCATGTTGGCCCATTGCGCCGCCATCGCTTCGGCGCCGGCATCGGCCCCGGCGGGGGGTGCCGCTTCGCTTTCCGCCGCCGCCACCTGCTGCTCGGCTTCGAGCGCCACGCCCCACTCGGCTGCCAACGCGTCCTGGTCGATCTGATCCTTTTGCGCCATTTGCTAATATCTGTCCCGATCGAGGTGACCCATTACGCGCATCCCCGCGCCAGCGGGAATCGGAAGGTCACTGGATGACGATTTCCTTGAACAGCACCGCATTGATCCGGCTCGGCGCAATCGTGGCGTTGACGCGCCGCGTCAATTCCTCCTTGAGCCGGTAGAGCCCGGCCGAACCGTCGAGATCAGTCGGCCGCAATTCGCGCAAATAAGTCTGGAACGCGTCCATCAGACGCGGCATGACCGGCTGGATCTGCGCCGACATCGCCTGGTCCGGCAATTCGAGCGTGACTTTGACTTTGAGATATTGCGTGCGGTCGTTGGCGGCGCTCGACGACAGGTTCACCAAGACGTCCGGCATATCGAGAAAAACGACCGGCTTGACCTGAGGGGCGGCGGCCGCCTCAGACTTGCCGTGCCCGGCAAAAAAGAAGAAATAACCCCCGCCGCCGATGGCGCCGAGAGCGATGAGTCCGCCTACCGCCATCAAAATAAGCTTGAGCGAAAACCTGCGCTTGGCGGGAGCTTCTTTGCCCTCCTCGCCTTCGGCTTCCGCATTCTTGGCGTCCTGCGTTTCTTTCGTGGTTGCCATCACCGCTCCGCTGGCGTGAGACGCGCACGCAGCCGGCAGGAAGAACGCAGAACCAACGCCGCGAGCCCGTTCGGCGCTTTCATGGCGCCGTTGGCGGAAAAGCTAGGCCGGGAATGGTTAACAGATACTTGCGGAGTTCCATGCAGCAGGAAAAATTTGCCGGGTTTCGATCATCGCAACGGCGCTTTCTGCCCGCTCCAGTATCCCCTAAAAAGACCTAAGTGCCTGTGGGCGCAAAGCTTTATGCATTGGCACGGCTTCTGCAGTCCTTAATTCCGCCGTGGCTTGGGAGAAGTCGCGGCACGAATGAGGAAGCGGCCGGCGACACGGCACTTTCTCGTAAGCATTCGGGGGAGTTTACCGATGGAGAATACGCTTCTCGTCGGCTTGTCGCGCCAGATGGCGCTCAGTCGCGAACTCGACGTCATCGCCAACAACATCGCCAACATCGAAACCACCGGCTTCAAGGCCGACAATGCTGCATTTTCGGAATATCTCATGCCGGGCGCGCGCGACGGCGACTTCCCCAGCAAAGACCGGCGCGTGAGCTTTGTGCAGGACCGCGCCACCTGGACCGATCTGAGCCCCGGCGCCATCGAACACACCGGCAATCCGCTCGACGTCGCCGTCGACGGCAAAGGCTATCTCGTGGTGCAGACGCCGCGAGGACAACGCTACACCCGTAACGGCTCGTTTGCGATCAGCGCCACGGGGCAGCTCGTCACCAAAGACGGCGATCAAGTGGTCGCCACCGGCGGTGCGATCACGTTTCAGCCCGGCGATCACAATGTGAGCATCACCGCCACCGGCATCGTCACCGTGAGCGACGCCTCCGGCACGCCCGATGCGCCGCGCGGACAACTGCAAATCACCGGGATCGACAAGCCGCAATTGCTGCAGAAGGACGCCGGCTCGACGTTTCTGGCGCCCGCCGGAGTCAATGCCGTTCCGCCGCCGCCGGGTACCCACGTGGTGCAAGGCGCGATCGAAAAATCGAATGTCCGCCCGGTCGTCGAGATGGCGCGCATGATCGAGATCACGCGGAGCTATTCGGATATCGCCACCGTACTGCAGCAGCAAGGCGATCAGCGCCGCAACGCGTTGCAGCAACTCTCGCAGCCGCCGAGCTCTTCTTAGTTGGTCTGAGGATACGAGATCATGCGTGCACTCGACACTGCGGCGACCGGAATGGCGGCCATGGACCTCCAGGTCCAGGTCATTGCCGGCAACCTGGCCAATATGACGACCACCGGCTTCAAAAGCCAACGCGCCGAATTTCAGGATCTCATCTACGAGCACGTCCAGCGCATCGGCGCTCAGGCCTCCGAACAGGGCAACATCCTGCCTGTCGGCATCGATCTTGGCTCCGGCGTCAAGACCGTCGGCACGCCGCGCCTGATGACGCAAGGCGCGTTCTCGCAGACCGGCAACACCCTCGACATCGCCATCCAGGGCAGCGGCTGGTTTCAGATCCTGATGCCCGACGGCACTTTCAGCTACACGCGCGACGGCTCGTTCCAAATGGATAATCAGGGCCGCATCGTTACCGCCGAAGGCAATCTCGTTCAGCCCACCATCACGATCCCGACGAATTCGACCGGGCTGACCATCAATCAACAAGGCCAAGTGTCGGTCACGCTCCCCGGCAGCACCACGTCGAGCATTCTCGGACAGTTCAACCTGACCACGTTCATCAACGACCCCGGCCTGCAACCGATCGGCAGCAACCTGTTCGTGGCCACGCCGGCTTCGGGCCAGCCGCAGACCGGGGTGCCGGGCATCAACGGCGCCGGCACGCTGTTACAGGGCAGCCTCGAACAATCGAACGTCTCGGCAGTGACGGAGATCTCCAATCTGATCGCGGCGCAACGCGCCTACGAGATGAATTCCAAGGTCATCACCGCAGCCGACGAGATGCTGCAGACCACTTCGCAATTGATGCGATGAGAGAGTTCGTCCGATGATCAGCTTCATCATCCGATTTCTCGCCCTGGCGTTCATCCTCAGCGGAATATTAGCCAATCTCGCGGCCGCGCAGAATGCGATGCCGGCGCTGCGCGCAAACGTCACCGTGACCGGCGATATCGTCCGCATCGGCGATCTCGTCGAAAATGCCGGACCGGTCGCCGACGTGCCGATCTTTCGCGCGCCCGACCTCGGCACCCGAGGCACCGTGCCGACGGAACGCGTCGTCGAGGCGATCCGCCCGCACCAGCTCATCGGTATCGACACCCGCGGGCTTTCCGCAGTGATCGTCACCCGGGCCAGTCGCGCCATCTCGCCAAAGGATATTTCGACACGCATCGCGCAGGTGTTGGAAGGTCAATACGGTCTCGGCGAGGCGCGCAACATTCTGGTCGAGTTCGATCGCGAGGTTCGCACCCTCAACGTCGAGCTGACCGCGACCGGCGACCTGCAAGTGCTCACGCTCGCCTATAATCCGCGGACGGCGCATTTCGACGTGACTTTCGACCTGCCCTCGAGCGCAGCGCTGCGCTGGCAAAACACGCACTTCACCGGGGTCGCGTTCGAGACGATCAATACCGTCACCCTCGAACGCCCGATCGAACGCGGCGAGATTCTCAAGGCGTCCGATCTCAGGCTCGAGCGGCGGCCGAAGTCGGAGGGCCCCGCCATCACCGACATCCGCGCGGCGGTCGGGCTTGCCGCTCGGCATCAGCTGCGGCCGGGGCAGCCGTTGCGCGACGCCGATCTGATGACGCCCGCGGTCGTGCAGCGCAACGACACCGTAACCATCGTCTATGAGGCGCCGGGATTCACCCTCACCCTGCGCGGCCAGGCGCAGGATGCCGGTGCGCTCGGCGATACGGTCAACGTTCTCAACGAGCAATCGAAACGCGTCGTGCAGGGCGTCGTTTCCGGCCCCGGTCGCGTGACCGTAAGGGCCGTGACTACTCGCTTCGTCGATAACGCGCCGGAGCCGGCGCCGGATCCCCCTTCCCCGCCACCCGCAACACCGGAACAAGGGCACAGCGTCGAGTAGACCTGAGTGAATTAGATGTTGAGACCTACTACGCGTGTTCGGCATGTGCGCGCGCTCCTTAGCACCGCCGCTGTAGTGTCGTTATTGAGCGGCTGCGCTGCGATGGATCGCATCAAGCAACTCGGCGAGCCGCCGGCGTTGTCGCCGGTCGATAATCCCACCGCCAAGCCCGGATACAAACCGGTCCAGATGCCGATGCCGACGCCGCAGCCCGTCACCTACAATGCCAATTCGCTCTGGCGCAGCGGTTCGCGCGCGTTCTTCAACGATCAGCGGGCGCACCAGGTCGGCGACATCTTGACCGTCAAAGTCAACATCAACGATACGGCGCAATTCAACGATCAGACCCAGCTGCAGCGGAGCACGACCGAGGATACCGGTATCAGCAATTTCATCGGCGCCAACACCATCGGCAACGCGGCCAAGGCCGTGTTGCCCGGCTCGATTCTGACCGCCAACGGAAATTCACAGATGAACGGCACCGGTACCATCAACCGCCAGGATCAGTTGCTGACCAACGTCGCCGCAGTAGTAATGCAGCTGCTACCCAACGGCAACATGGTGATCGAAGGCAAGCAGGAGGTTCGCCTCAACAACGAGGTGCGCGAGCTGATCGTCGCCGGCGTGGTGCGCCCGGAGGATATCGAAAGCGACAACACGATCGCGTTGCCGAAAATCGCCGAGGCGCGGCTCGCTTACGGTGGCCGCGGCACCCTCACCAACATTCAAACGGAGCGCTGGGGCCAGCAGGTGATGGATATTGCGTTGCCGTTCTAACCAGGAACCAGAAGTCAGTAATCAGTAATCAGGAGAAGAATGCGTAGCTCGTTCTGATTACTGAGTACTGAGTAGTGATTTCTGAGCTCCCCGGGGCCGCGGTCGTCGCGCGACGAGGCCCCGATACGGCGCGGCCTCCGGCAGCTCCCCGCCGGAGGCCGCGAACTTTTTGTTCATTACGTGGCGCGTGACCCGCGTATGACCGCTTGCGGCCTACTCGTCGTCCTCTTCCGCTTCGTCCCTGCTTTGCTCGTCGGCGTGCATTTTCGACGCTTCTTCGTGATGCTCGGTGGCGTGCAAGGAATGGCCGTGAGCCACTTTGGAATGATGCGCGGCGGTTTCGTGATTTCCAGCCTTGTGGTGTTTGGCGGCTTCCCGATGGTGCTTGGCCGCGTGCTCGTGGTGTTCGGCGGCCTGCTCGTGGTGCTCGTGGATTTGGTGTCCGTCCATCATTTGCTCCCCGGTTTGCTTTGTTGCGAAGCCAGGAGCATATGCCGTGGATCGGTGAAATATTTGCGACGGGCCTTTGTCAGTTCACGCCGCCCTGCCCTGCCGGGTTTCGAAGTGCGTGAGTTCCTGTCGTAATATTTTCACGACACTGTCCCAATCACCAAATTGCGGTTGCCGGAACAGCCGCGCCGTCGGATACCAGGGACTATCAGCGCGCTCGCGCAACCAGCGAAAATCAGCGGCGAACGGCAGCAGCAAAAACAGCGGCTTGCCCATAGCGCCGGCCAAGTGGGCGACCGCGGTGTCGACCGCAATCACTGCATCGAGCGACGCGATTACGGCGGCGGTGTCAGCAAAGTCCTTGAATGCCGATCCAATCGGCAGCACATCGTTGCGGCTTTGCAGCAAGGCTGCATCCTCGTCGCGCACCTCGTGCTGCAGGCTGACGAACGCAAGATCGGGCAGATCGAGCAACGGCTCGAGCATTTCAAGACGCATCGAACGATTGACGTCGTTGTCATGCGAGCGCTCGCCGGACCACACTAGGCCGACGCACGGCCGCCGACGCGGCAGACGCGCCCGCCAAAAGGCAACATCGGTTGCGGCCGGTGCGATATAAGGAATTTCCGACGGAATTGTTTGCAGGGTCGTCGCGCAAGCCAGCGGCAGGCTCAGCAGCGGACAATGATAGTCATAGCGAGGCAGAGGCTGCTTGCGCGCGATCACGGCCGACGCGCCAGGCAAGCGTAACAACAGCCGCGCCAGCGGCTGCTGAACTTCGAGAACGACCGTAGCGCCGCGCGCGGCCAGGGCCGGCGCGTAGCGCACGAACTGGATGGTGTCGCCAAGTCCCTGCTCGGCGTGGAGGAGAATGGTTTTTCCGGCCAGCGGTTTCTCGCCGAGCCATAACGGCGCGGCAAAATTGCGCTGCTGCGACGCCAGCCATCCAACCTGCCAACGGGCTTCATAGCTTCGCCAGCCGCCGGCGAAATCCCCGATGGTCAAGCGGGCGACACTCTCGACAAATCGCGCCTTGGCGAAGTCCGGCTTGCTCAGGAGCGCGCGCGCCACGCTCGTCAGGGCTTCGAGCGGGCGATCGAGCCGGCGCAGCGCCACGGCGCGGTTGGTCAGGAGTTGCGCATTTTTCGGCGCAAATTCCAATGCCTGGTCATAAGCGGCCAGTGCCTCCGCTACCCGATTGAGCTTGAGCAAAGCATTGCCGCGATTGCCGAGCGCATCGAGGTGGGCGGGAGCTGCGGCGAGCAGACGGTCGAAGCTCGCCAGTGCCTCCCGCGGGCGGTTAAGCTCCAGCAGCGCTACGCCGCGGCGGTTGAGGAGTTCGCCATCGTCCGGCGCGATGCGCAAGCCTTCATCATAGCTGACAAGCGCCCGTTGGAAATCCTTGAGCTCATGAAACAAAAGCCCCAGGCTGGCAAAGCCATCGGCGCGCGACAGATCGCCCTTCAGCGCGGCCTGGACGAGCGCCACCGCCACGTCGAGCCTTCCGCGCTGGTAATTGATCAAGCCGAGGCCGTGCAACGCGTCGAAATAGCCGGGCTGATATTGGAGTAGCAGGTTGTAGAGCCGCTCCGCTTTGGCCAGCTCGCCTTGCTCGCGTGCGCGCTCGGCGCGCCACAGCATGCGCGAAAGATCCGGCTGCTGCAGGCTTTGCGCAAGATTTTTCATCTATCGCGCTCGCAGTCCCTCTCATTCCTGCAGAAGCAGAGATCCAGGACCGCCGCACAGAGAGGCTTGGTCCCTACCTTCGCAGGTCGAACGGACTTTTGTTCATTAACGAGCGGTAAAAGAACAAGGTAAACAAAAGGTTTAAAACCGGGCCGGCCGCCCGATCAGGTCCCCTGCAGCGCATCCAGACGCAAAACTGCAACGTCGTGCTCAAGTTTCGCCAGCCTGTCGGCGATCGGATGCTCCATGCGGCCGCCGCCCTCAGAGTACGGTCTCGGTGTCTGTTCCGAGCTCCAACTGACGCCGACGTTGCCGCCCTTGCGCCATTCAACGTGGGCGTGAAAGTACTCGTCCTTATTCGGCATATAGATCTCGAATGCATCCGGAATAGGAACGCTCTCCGAGACTTCGAGCCGGCCACCGTTATTGGTGACATCCCGGACAATGCAATCCATGCTGGAGAGTCGGTTATTGAAATAGATTCGCCCCTTGATGAAGGTCTTGTGGCGGACGAGTGCGCGGCGCTCTTTCATTGTGATCCGGCCTCCTCCTCGATCACTCCGTCGACCACTTCAATTACCTTCTGGATGCGGACGATGAGATCCATGTGCGCTTCCATCAGCTCGTTCTGCGACGATAATCCCATCGACTTTATTAAAGCGTTTCTTCGCTCGACCAAATGCTTGCGGGCCTCGGCACAATTGCTCTTGTCCATGCCGGCTCTCTCCTGCAGGTGCGTGTCGTTCGACGCACCGGCTCTCGCTCCTGACACACAGTGATTCGCGTGCCGAGAGGGTCGCAAAGCTCTAGATCGCCGTGACAGGACTTAACTTGACGCACATCAAGATGGCGCCCAGCGCAGCGACGGGTGGTTTACAGAGGCTGAAAGAGGAACTTGACGGCTACCGGATCACGGCCGCTCTCGGGAGGCCGGTCTCTAATATAAGGACGCCGGCGCTTGAAATACGTCTCGCTTTCAGTTTCGGAGACAAATCGCCCTCATCGACAGGCGTGATCTTGAGAACGATGAGAGGCAGGCGCTTCCGAACGCTCATTCTTCTCCGCTTGCGGGAGAGAGGCGAGGCTTCATTCCTCGCGGTAGACCCGCTCGCGGCGCTCGTGGCGTTCCTGCGCCTCGATCGAGAGTGTAGCGATCGGGCGGGCTTCCAGGCGCTTCAGCGAGATCGGCTCGCCGGTTTCCTCGCAATAGCCGTAGGTGCCGTCCTCAATACGCTGCAATGCAGCATCGATCTTGGCGATCAGCTTGCGCTGACGGTCGCGGGCGCGCAGCTCGATCGCCCGGTCGGTCTCCGACGATGCGCGATCGGCAAGATCGGGGTGGTTCTGGTTGTCGTCCTGGAGATGCTGCAGCGTCTCCTTGGCTTCCTTGAGGATGTCCTCCCGCCAAGCGAGCAGCTTGGAGCGGAAATACTCGCGCTGGCGGTCGTTCATGAACGGCTCGCGGTCCGAAGGCCGGTAGAGTTTTTCGAATGGCCGGATGTGCTTGCCGTTCTTGTGCAACGTCTCGTCGGATCGACCATTTTTGCTTTTCGCCGACTGCATGTCCCTCTACTCCGCGCACGCAACTGCGCCAGCTCCTCCCGTAGAGCGGCGCCCATATACCCCGGGTATGTGACGGTGACAATAACGATGATGGAGCCTGCCACTGGCGACAGCCCACTCCCCGATAATGGGCGGATGGACGGCCCGATCCGGCGGCAAAATCGGGGCTATCAGTTCAATCCGGCCTTGGCCAATTCGACTTCGACCCGCAGGTCGATCTCGCTTAGGACCTGGTCGAGCCTCTCGTCGCCCGAGCTATCCTTCAGGTCGGCCGCCACGGTTTTCAGCCGGAGCAACGTCGCCTGGTCGAGGGAGCCCGAAAGGAGACCGACCTTAAGTTCGTCGAGGGCGTCCAACGCGCGGGTGCCGTGTTTGACGGCGCGGCGGCGGCGTTCCGCCGGGTCTTCTATGCCCTGCAGTGCGATCAGCGCATCGATTCCGCCGAGGGTACGCAGAGCGACCGCCCCGCTCTGGGCCTGCGGCGCATTCGCTTCAGAAAGCGTGAAGGTGCCCCCGGCCGAACGCCGCGCCACCGTCGGCGTCGAGACCAGTGCCGCCCCATTCGGTCCGGAAACGCGCATGGATGGCAGCGTGGGCTCTTATGGTTAATGGGCAGTAAACCCGGCAACAATTGCCGGAAGCCGGCAAGGTATGCTTGCCTGGGGGTGCCAACGCCCCTCCCCTGCCACCACAATAACTAATTAATTTCAATTACTTAGGCCGGAGACTCCGTGTGGCACGCAATTGGCAAAGAGGTAGCCGTCCGACCTCTTGGGGAGCAGGAGATGCAAAGGACGCTTAGGCCCGCGCTCGCCGCGCTGGTGGTACTCGCTTGCGCCGTTTCGACGGCGACGGCGACTTCGCGCATTAAAGACCTCGCCAGTATAGAGGGCATCCGACAGAACCAGCTTATCGGCTACGGTCTTGTCGTCGGCCTCAACGGTACTGGGGATACCCTCAACAATACGCCGTTCACCAAGCAATCCCTGCAGGGCATGCTGGAACGGCTCGGTGTCAATATCCGCGGCCAGCAGATTCGCACCGGCAACGTCGCCGCCGTGATGGTCACCGCCAATCTGCCGCCATTCGCCACGCAGGGAACGCGCATCGACGTCACCGCCTCGGCGATGGGCGACTCCAAGAGTCTGCTCGGCGGCACCCTCTTGGTGACGCCGTTGCTCGGCGCCGACGGCAACGTCTACGCGGTCGCCCAGGGTGCGTTGGTCATCGGCGGCTTTCAGGCCGAGGGCCAAGCCGCCAAGGTGACCCGCGGCGTACCGACCGTCGGACTGTTGTCCAATGGCGCCATCGTCGAGCGCGAGATCGACTTCTCGCTGGCGACGCTCGGCCACTTGCGGCTGGCGCTGCGCAATCCCGACTTCACCACCGCCAAGCGCGTCGCCGTCGCCGTCAACGATTACATCGGCTCGCCGGTCGCCGAGCCGCTCGACCCTTCGACCGTGCAGCTGACGCTGCCGAAGAAATTCCCACAGAACCTGGTGGCGATGCTCACCGAAATCGAGCAGCTGCAGGTCGAGCCGGACGAGGCGGCCAAGATCGTCATCGACGCCGCCGACGGCGTCATCGTCATCGGCCGCGACGTGCGCGTATCGACGGTGGCGGTGGCGCAGGGCAATCTCACGGTCACGATCTCGGAATCGCCGCAGGTCAGTCAGCCGGCGCCGTTCTCGCGAGGCCGCACCACCGTGGTGCCGCGCACCAATGTCGGCGTCGTCGAGGAGGGAAAAAAGCTCGCCGTGGTCAAGGAAGGCGTATCGCTGCAGCAGATTGTCGACGGCCTGAATGCGCTCGGGATCGGGCCCCGCGATCTCATCTCCATCCTGCAAGCGATCAAGGCCGCCGGCGCCATACAGGCCGATATCGAGGTGATGTGATGACAACCGCAGCCGCAGCCGAGCTCGGCCAGTCCCTCGCCGCCGTCAGCGACGCCACTTCCGCGCAGGCGCAGGCCGCCTTCAAGGTCAAAGGCCACGCGAAAGCCGCCGCGGAGCAGTTCGAAGCGATGTTCTTGAATTCGATGTTCCAAAACATGTTCACCGGGATCGATGGTGACGGGCCATTCGGCGGCAGTGGCGCGCTGAAGGTGTGGCGCTCCATGCTCACCGACCAATACGCCAAGACTTTCGCCAAGAACGGCGGCATCGGCATCGCTACCCACGTCTACGACCAGTTGCTAAAGCAGCAGGGAATAAAAACACCATGAGCACAATCACGACGACCGCGGACGCGGAAAAGGCCATCGACCAGGTGGCCGATCTGATCGAAAGACTGCACGGCCTCCTCGAACAAGAAACCGCTCTTGTGCACGCGGGAAAGGTTCGCAAAGCCGCAGCCCTTGCCGCCACAAAGAGCGAACTTGCCGGTCAGCTTTTCGCCGCCGCCGAGTGGCTGAAGGCAAATGCGAAATCTCTGGCGCGCGCGGCGCCGGCAAGCGCGGCCGCCCTGCGCCAATTGCAGCAGACGTTTCAGGCAGCGTTGCAGAAGAATATGATCGTGCTGGCGACATCGCACGCCGTGTCGGAGGGCATCGTCCGCCGGCTCTCGGGCGATCTCGCGCGCAAGGCCTCCCCGCAAGTCTACGGCGCTTCGGGCCGCACCGTCGCACCAAGCCCGAAGCGCGCCCAACCCTTGGCCGTCAGCCGCATGTTGTAAGGGCGATCGCAAGATTTGATTCAGCGCGGTTGGTCCGGGCGGCGCACGAGATCGGACTTAACCACAATGGCACGCTGTTATAAAATCCTCCAGCCGCTAAACAGGCTCAATAGTCTTCTGCATCTGCAAAGAACCAAAAACCCCCAGCCACGAGCCCGACCATATGCACGAACTGAGCAAATCAATCCAACGGCGGCTGCACGATTCGAATTTTATCACTCGCTATTTCACCGGCGACGGCATCGATATCGGGGCCGGGCCCGATCCCCTTACGCAATATGTCGAGTTTTTTCCGTTCATCAAGACCGTGCGCGCATGGGACACGAAGGATGGCGACGCCGAATTGATGGCCAGCTGTAACGACAACGAATTTGATTTTGTTCATTCATCGCATTGTCTCGAACATATGCGAAACCCAGATATTGCCTTGAAAAACTGGCTCAGAATTCTTAAACCCGGCGGGCATTTGGTCGTCCTCATCCCCGAGGAGGACATGTACGAGCAAGGGGCGTTCCCCAGCACCTTCAACCCCGATCATAAGTGGACTTTCACGATCTTCAAAACCTCGTCCTGGAGCGAGCGATCCCGCAATCTGACTACATTGATCGCGGAACTTGGTGAAAGCGCCGATGTCATCAAACTCGAACAGCTCACCGGCTCTTACCGGTTCGCGCTGCCGAGGTATGACCAGACGCAAACGCCGGTCGGCAAGTCGGCGATTGAGTTCATCATTCGCAAACGATCAAACGAAGAAGTGCAAGCAGGCGGCTGCTTACTGAACCTCCGCCAGCCCCGAATTCCGGTTAATAATCGAACGCCCACCAAACAATCGATCGTCGACAATCTTGGTCGCGTTCGTGATGCCATCATCGCCGCACCGCAACCTGACCTGCCGCAGAGCATTGTCATTCCTTTCGCAACTTATTCGCCGTGGCACGGAGCTCGGGCGTTTGTGTCCGCCTATCGCGCGGCCGTAACGCACACGCTGGTCGATGTGTACAGGTGCTATGAGCTTTGGTGTCTGGTCAAACAAACTGCGGACCTTCCCGGCGACGTGTTGGAAGTGGGCATTTGGCGGGGCGGAACCGCTTGCCTGCTCGGTCTCGCGATGAAAGATGCCGGGATCGAGAGCAAGCTTTATCTTGCCGATACATTCGCCGGCGTCGTCAAAGCCGGGGACGCGGATCGCAGCTATCACGGCGGCGAACATTCGGACACCACGCCGGAGACCGTGAAGTCGCTGCTCAACGCCAACCAGGTTGCCAATTTCTCAATTTTGGAGGGAATTTTTCCGGATCAAACCGGCGAACGAATTGGGCAGGCGCAAATCCGTTTCTGTCACATCGACGTCGATGTCTACCAATCTGCCAAGGACGTGTTCGATTGGGTATGGCCACATATACCGGTTGGCGGGGTTGTCGTGTTTGACGATTATGGCTTCGTCACGTGCAGCGGCGTGACCAAGTTTGTTAACGAGCAAAACGGCCGCGGCGACATGGTTTTTATGCACAATCTCAACGGCCATGCGGTTTTGGTGAAAACCCGATAGCTCCGCAAGTGCGGCCGCAGATTGGCGCCGCGCTATGATGATTGCGGCATCGCCCGGCGGCGCAAGACATCGGTGAGTTCTTGACTCAGGCGCTCGACCGGCCCGTCCCAATCGCCGATCGCAGGCTGGCGGAACAACTGCATGGTCGGATACCAGGGACTGTCGGTGCGATCGAGCTGCCACCTCCAGTCAGGCGAGAACGGTACCAAGAGGCGCACGGCCTTGCCCATCGCTGCGGCAAGATGCGCGATCGAAGTATCGACCGAGATGACAAGATCGAGCATCGCGACGACCGCGGCGGCGTCGGCAAAATCCTGAAATTCCTGGCCGAGCTGAGCGACGCCGTGCTCGCGCAGGATCATCGCCTGTTCTTCACTCACTTCTTTCTGCAGGCTGACAAAATCCATTCCGGACACGGACAGCACCGTGGCGAAACACGCCAGCGGAATCGAGCGATTGTGGTCGTTTTGATGCGCAAGGCCGCCGGCCCAGCATATTCCGACGCGCAGGCGGCAGTTCTGCGGCAATCTTCCGCGCCATTGAGCCACTCGTTCTTCGTGCGGATACAGATAGGGAATGTTTGCGGGTATCGTTGCCAGCTCGGTCCTGCACGCCAGCGGCAGGCTGAGCAACGGGCAGTGCAGATCGAAATCGGGCAACGCTTCGCCGCGCGAAATCACCTGCGTTACGCCTGCGATATTGCACAGCAAATTTTTCAGCTCCGGCTGGCATTCGAGAATGACTGTTGCGCCGCGCCGGGCGACCAGTGGAATATAACGGACAAACTGAAGCGTATCGCCAAAACCCTGCTCGGCGTGCAGCAGAATCGTTTTGCCTTCGATCGGACCGTCGCCGAGCCACAGCTGCGCGGAAAAGTTTCGCCGGCTGCCCGCCCAACCGGCCTGGTACCAGCGCCACTCGTAGCCACGCCAGCCGGTCTCGTATTCTCCAAGGCACAGCCGGACCAAGCTCGCGCCATAATGGGCTTCGGCGCGCTCCGGCTCGACGGCGGCAGCAGCGGCAAAGCTCGCCAGCGCCTCCGCGAACCGGTTCAGCGCCCGCAGCGCCAGGCCCATGTTGATGTGAAGCTCCGCCAGTGCGGGCGCGATGGCAAGCGCGCGCTTGTAGCAGACAAGCGCCGCTTCGGGGCGGCCGAGCCGCATGAGCACACTGCCGCATTCGTTGAGCGCGCCGAGATCGCCGGCATTTCTCGCCAGCACCGCCTCGTAAGCAGCGAGCGCCTCCTCGTGGCGCTTGAGGCGCTTGAGGGCGCCCGCGCGATTAGTGAGCGCGTGGAGATAATCGGCATCGATCGCAAGCCCCGCGTCGAAGCACACCAGCGCTTCCTCGTGGCGCGCAAGCGCCTCAAGAATGACCCCATAATTGTTGAGCACTTCGGCAGATCGGGGCGTACGCCTGAGCACGGCGCCGACGAACCGGAGCGCTTCGGCGTTTTGTCCTTGCTTGTAGCGCAGCAAGCCGAGGAGATGCAGCGCATTATAGTCATCGGGTTCGGCAGCGAGAATCGCGCTGCAGATTTGCGCTGCTTCGTCAAACCGCCCGGCCCGATGCAGCGCCGCGGCGTGTTCAATTCCGCTGGTCGCGGGCGGCCGCACGCTGGCGGCGGCCTGGTCTCCTGTCATTGCGGTCTTGCGGGACGGCAGCCGAGATCAATGAGTTCTCGACGCAGACGCTCGATCACCCCGTCCCAATCGCCGGGCGCGGTTTGCCGGAACAGGCGCATGGTCGGGTACCACGGACTGTCGGTGCGATCGAGCAACCACCGCCAATCCGGCGAAAACGGCACCAGCAGGGCAACCGCCTTCCCCATCGCTCCGGCAAGATGGGCGACCGACGTGTCGACTGCAACGACCAGATCAAGCATTGCAACAACGGCGGCGGTGTCGGCAAAATCGGCAAATTCGTCCCCTATCTGCAAGACGCGATGCTCGCGCAGGATCACCGCCTGCGCCTCGCTGAGATCCCTTTGCAGGCAGACGAAATCCAGCCCGGATACCGAGAATATCTTTGCCAGGCGTTCGAGCGGCATCGAACGATTATAATCGTTCACATGCTCTCTGTTGCCGGCCCAGCAAATTCCGACGCGCAGGCGGCCGCTCTGTGGCAATCTCTCATGCCACTTTGCAATTCGATCCGCATACGGCGACAGATATGGAATGTTCGCCGGTATTGTCGCGAGATCGGTTCCGAACGCCAACGGCAGGCTGAGCAGCGGACAATGCAGGTCGAAATCGGGCAGCGGATCGCCATCGCTCATCACGAGCGAGACGCCGGGCATGGTCGCCATCAGCGCTCTTAGCGGCGGTTGGACGCCGAGAATCACTTTGGCACCAGCGCGGCAACAAGCGGCGCGTAGCGCGCGAACTGGATGGTATCGCCCAAGCCTTGCTCGGCGCTAAGAAATACGGTCTTGCCGGAGAGGTCTTTTTCGCCGCCCATCTCCGCTGCGGAAAGTCGGGCCATCCTCCCTTAATTTTCTTCTTCCAGCGAATCCGTATTGTTTCCAACGTTCATGGAAA
>CAWHUO010000028.1:0-95166 GCA_963832605.1 uncultured Alphaproteobacteria bacterium
GATGATGGAATGGACCGACCGGCATTGCCGGTTCTTCCATCGCCTGCTGACGCCGCGCGCGCTCCTGTACACCGAGATGCTCACTACCGGCGCGGTGCTGCACGGCGATCGGACGCGGCTTCTGCGCTTTCACCCGGCCGAGCATCCGCTGGCGCTGCAGCTCGGCGGCTCCGAGCCGCGGGCGCTCGCCGCCTGCGCGCGCATCGGCGCCGATTTGGGCTTCGACGAAATCAATCTCAACGCCGGCTGTCCCTCCGACCGCGTGAAAGACGGTCGTTTCGGCGCTTGCCTGATGGCCGAGCCGGCGCTCGTCGGCGACTGCGTCGCCGCGATGAAGGCCGCGGTCTCGATCCCGGTTACGGTCAAGTGCCGTATCGGCATCGACGAGCAGGATCCGGAACCGGCGCTCGAGGCTTTTGGCTGCATGGTGGAGAAGGCCGGCGTTGACGGGCTTATCGTGCATGCGCGCAAGGCCTGGCTCAAGGGTCTCTCGCCGAAGGAAAACCGCGAGGTGCCGCCGCTCGACTATGCGCGCGTTTACCGGCTCAAGGCGGCGCACCCGCGCCTGACGGTCGTGCTCAATGGCGGCATCCGCAGCGTCGACGAGGCGCATGCGCATCTTGCTCACGTGGACGGCGTGATGATGGGCCGTGCCGCTTATCAAGAACCCTGGCGGCTGATCGACGTCGATCCATTGTTGTTTGGCGAAGACGCGCGCTTTGCGTCGCCGAAAGAAGCCGCAACGGCTTTGATCCCATATATCGAGGGCGAGCTGGCGCGAGGCACGCGCCTGCACGCCATCACCCGGCACCTGCACGGGCTGGTCCGCGCCGTGCCCGGAGCGCGCGCCTTTCGGCGACGTCTTGCCGAGGCCGCGACGAAGACGGAAGCCGGTGCCGAGGTGCTGGCCGCTGCGCTTGCGCTGGTGGCAGAGCAGGACTGCGAAAGCACGAGTGTCGCGGCCTAAAAAATCCCGAAATACTGAAGTAAAAAATGCTGCTCGGCGTCGGCCTGCATGAAATCCTCTGGCTCGCGCTTGCCATCGTCATTGGCGGCGTAATCACAGGACTACTCGCCGGGCTGTTCGGCGTCGGCGGCGGTTCGGTCATCGTACCGGTGCTGTTTGAGGTCTTCCGCGCGCTTGGCGTGCCCGAAGACGTGCGGATGCAGCTTTGCGTCGGCACCTCGATCGCCATCATCGTGCCAACCGCAATGCGCTCCTATCTCACGCATCGCGCCAAGGGCCTTGTGATTCCCGGCGTGATCAGGCTGTGGACGGTTCCGGCCGTGATCGGCGTCGCCTGTGGTGCTGCAATCGCGGCATTCGCGCCGTCCGCCGTCTTCGTCCTCGCCTTCGTGATCATTGCGAGTTTCATCGCAATCAAGCTTTTGTTTGCCGGCGATCGATGGAACCTCGGCACCGAACTGCCCGGACCGGTGCCGATGGCGCTTTACGGCTTCGGCATCGGGCTCGCCGGATCGCTGATGGGGGTGAGCGGCGGCGCGCTGTCGACCATCGTGCTCACGGTCTACGGCAAGCCGATCCACAATGCGGTCGCGACCTCGGCCGGCATCGGCGTTCCGATCACCATCGCGGGGACGATCGGTTTCGTTCTCGCCGGGCTTCCCCATCAGGCATCGTTGCCGCCGCTATCGCTTGGCTTTGTTTCGCTGATCGGGCTAGTGCTGATGGCGCCGGTATCGAGTTTCGTCGCGCCTTACGGGGCGCGATTGGCTCACAAACTGTCGCGGCGGCCGGCTCGAAGTCGCGTTCGGCTGTTTTTTGCTTCTGGTTTCGCTGCGCTTTCTCGTCAGCCTGCATCTAAGGATAGCCGCGCAGCAACAGCCGGTCGCCGCGCACTTCCCAGCTTTGCAGCCGGTTGAGGAAGCTCATCCCGAGGAGGCTAGTTTTGAGCTGGCCGGGCTGCGCCACCAGCGCTTCCACCGAGCGTTCAACCAGGCTGCCGATAGCGATGCGGTCGAGCCTGACCGGTGCCGCCAGCGTGCGGCCGTTCGCGGTCTCGATGTTTGTTGTATAGGCCAGCACTTCGAGCGGCAGGCCGGCGGCCTTGGCGTCGTCGCGGGTGAGCACGACCGAACTGGCGCCGGTGTCGAGCACCATGGGCACGCGCGCGCCATTAATCTGCGCCGCCACGTCGAAGTCGCCATTAGCGGCGCGCGCCACCTCGACGGTGCGGCCACGCGAGATGACGTGGCCAGGCACAAGTTCCGCCATCACCCGGTCGGCGACCTCGCGCAGCTCGAAGCGGTACGAGTAGCCGACGACCAGGAGCAACCCGAATGCCGACCCAGAGCAGCGTCGCGGTCAGCGCTTGGGCGAAACGTCGACGGAACATGATGATCGCGCTGGCGCCGACGAAAACGAGGAGCGTGACCTTATAGGCGAGCGAAGCAAACTCCGCGCTCGACAGCGAACCGACCGTGCCTTCGCCGTGGCGCGCGATGAGGATCACGAGGGCGATCAGGAGGCCGCCCAGAAGAAACCACAACAAGCGCTGACGCACGGAAATCATCCTCATGCCGCCGTTGATTCGCGCTGTACTCTAAGGGACTTCAAGCGGGGCCGCTAAGTCCCGAACAACGCGCGACGCGCGCGGTTGGTCGAATCGTCCGACGCTGACGACATCGAGGAGGACGAAGCATGGCCGTGCGGCTGGATCGGCGGGGCGCCATCGGAGATCGGCGCCAGGGCCGACATCACCCGCTCCGGCGGGAAGGTCACGATCACTTCGGTGCCGATGCGCAGCTTCGATTTGAGCGTGAACGTGCCGCCATGCAGATCGATGAGATTTTTGGCGATCGGCAGTCCGAGCCCGGCGCCTTGTTCGGCCGATTTGATCGAGTTCGAGCCCTGGCCGAACGAAGCCAGCACCACCGGAATTTCCTCTTCCGGGATGCCCGGCCCGGTATCCTTGACGCTCATGTACTGGCCGCCCGATGCGGTCCAACCTACTTTGAGCCAGATCTCGCCGCCCTGTGGCGTGAACTTGATCGCGTTGGACAGGAGGTTGAGACAGATCTGGCGCACCGCGCGTTCGTCGGCCCACAGCCGCGGCATGTCCGGCTCGAACAGTTCGTGGATGGTGATGCCGCGATTGCCGGCGCGCAGCTTGAGCAGGTGATGGCAATCCTCGACCACGCGATGCAATGACACCGCTTCTTCGTTGAGTTCGTAGCGGCCGGCTTCGATGCGCGAGAGATCGAGGATCTCGTTGATGAGATTGAGCAGATGCACGCCGGAACTGTGAATGTCGGCGGCATAGTCCTTGTACATCGGCACGGCGTGAGTGCCGAAAATCTCGCCCTTCATCACTTCGGAGAATCCGAGGATGGCGTTGAGCGGCGTGCGGAGTTCGTGACTCATCTGCGCGAGAAAGCGCGATTTGGCGATGTTGGCGGCTTCGGCGCGCCGGCGCGCTTCGTCGGAAATCGATTTCGATTGCTCGAGTTCGCCGATGAGCGCGTCCTTTTCCGCGCGGGCTTCGAGCGTTGCCAGCGTCGTCGAATAGAGCCGGTAAGCCAGCAGTGAAAAGTAGCCTTCCGCGGTGAGCGCCATCACTGCCAGGATGTAATCGTGCAGCGTGCCGCGGAAGACGAAATCGAGCGCAATGGCAATGGTGACCGGCAGGGTCAGTGCCAGCACTGCCACCGGCAGGCTCGAAGCGAGCATGCTCGATATCGCCACCACCAGGAGCATGACGAACAGCATGAACGTGCTCGACTGCTCGTCGCCGCCGAGGGGATGAATGAGGATGAAGGTCCACGCCATGCCGAAGAACAGATCGAGCATGATGAAGCGCAGACGCCAGGAGCGGAGATTGGCGGTCGAGGGCGTTTCGTCGAGAAACTGTTTGCAGGCGCGGATGATCATGAGATGGATGATCAAGGCGCCGGCGGTCCATATCCCGGAGGTGAGCGCTCCGGTCCACAGGCTGGACAACAGGCCGATGGTAACAACCAGAAGCAGGATCACAAGCGACCCCGACAGCCGGTTCTGCGCGAACTGGCGCAGCAGTTCGTAGTCGAACACCGGCCGTGTGCCGCTGGTCGAGGTCAGCCGATCCCGCGCCTCGCGCACGTGCTTGGTGGCGAGGCGGCGCTTCGTGGAAGGGGCATCGGCGGCACCCGGCGACGCTCCCTCGCCTGGTTCGCTGGTCCTCTTTGGCATCACAATCCGCGGCTGGCGATAATTTGGGTTAAAAGTCGCTCAAATTCCTTAAGACGAGGCTTAAAGGCTTCTGCTGCCAGCGGTTAACCGCAAGCAAGGGTTCCCGTGGCGGAGGGCGCGGCAGGCGCGGCCGGATGGCGTGCTGGCAGCAGCGGATCGGGCGCGATAAGGTCGCGCCGTCAATGGGATAGGAGTGAGGTCGCGAATGAAGCTCTACGACGGCGGCCGCGCGGTCAATCCGCGGCGGGTACGCATCTTCCTCGCTGAGAAGGGTCTTAATGTTCCGACCGAGCAGGTGGACATTGGCGCGCAACAGCATCGGACTGAAGCTTTCGCCGCAATCAATCCAATGCGGCGGCTTCCCGCGCTTGTGCTCGATGACGGCACCGTCATCGCCGAATCGATAGCTATCTGCCGCTATTTCGAAGCCTTGCAGCCGGATCCGCCGCTGTTTGGCCGCGGTGCGCTGCAGGGCGCGCTCGTCGAAATGTGGAATCGGCGCGCGGAGCACAATCTCATGGGCCCGGTCACCTCCGTATTCCAGCATTTGCACCCGTTCATGAAGCCATTGGTCAATCCCCAAGTTCCGGAATGGGGCGAGGCCAACAAGCCGCGGGTCGTCGAATTCCTGCGGTTCCTCGATAGCGAACTCGAGAACCGGCCCTACATCGCCGGCAACGATTTCACCGTTGCCGATATCACGGCGCTCACGGCGGTAGACTTCATGAAGGTGTCGAAGCTATCCGTGCCGGAAGATCTCGCCAATGTGCGACGCTGGCACCAAGAAGTCTCAGCGCGCCCGAGCGCGGCGGCGTAAGTGACTGGCGCAGGACAGGATCGCGTGACGCTCGACTTGGCTTTTGCGCGCTAGTCTGCAAACGACGCCTTACCCCACCGGGCGCGAATCTCAGCCAGGAAATTTCGAGCATCCCGAGACAACTCGATACCGAGTGCATTCACGCGATCTTCCTGCGCTAAAGGCACCAAATAGGGCCTAAGCGGCGCCAGTCCCCGATCGGTCAGCGTCCCGCTATTGTAAGCAATCTGCACGCGTTCGATCCAGGCGCATAGTTCTTGCCTTCCATCGGAGCTGATGAGCTCGGGGAAATGCTCTTGCTTGACTCCCAAGTATGACAGCGGCGCATCCGGCAATATTTGATTTCTGATAATCCAGACCCGTCGCCCATGTATGAAGCCGTAGCTCGCATCTGACGGAGGATTCCATTGGGCTTCGTCCAGAATTGTCCTGATCTCCACCGGCATAAGCCAAAGACCGGAGCCACTTTGCGTTTCCGGAAGTCCAGGGTGGTCTGACAGTTTTGCAGTTTGGCTATCTTCGCCCTGAAGCAGCCAGCCCTCCTGTAACGAATCTATGGCTACTACTTCAGCAAGGAGGTCCCGCGCGGTATTTGCTTGGAGAACTTTCGTGCCAGCGTAAAGGAACACACCAGCCGTAATTAAACCGGCTATGACGGCGCCGATCACAAAACCGAGGATAACCCTCCAACCCGTCATTTGATCCCGCCATGCCCGCTGAATGGATCGCTCTCTATAGTCAATAACATCAGCGAAAGGTGCATACAACTGAAAGGGCAGGGGATTGCTTTGAGTAAGGCAAAGCTCTCGCGATTGGCAAGCCGCCTGGCCGCCTTCGACCCGGGGATCAATCCCGTGAGCCACCCTTTTGGCTCAATCGCCTCTTTGCTGCGCTCAATGCAGCGGCGCGCGCCCGAACAGCGCCACGCAATGCGTATCATTTTCGGCTTTTGAAAAAGCGTTTAAGGACCCGTTACTGCCGCAAGACCATTGCAAATGTCACGACACTTTAACTTCAGTAAAGTTGATCGCCGCTAAATGGGCTTCCGATCAATTCAGAAAGCGATTACATTCGCTCTAGGCTCGGCAGTCATCCAGGGAATCTCGCCTCAACGAGAAAAGCTCCTAGAGGAAGCTGTTCCGAGGAGCCAATTGGTTCCTTGGCTTGCGTCGATCCTCACGAGATGGCCACCGAACGCGCGTGTGGATCTGCAGCGACAATGATCCGCCGGCAAATGCCACGCTTAGGAGGACGATAGTGTCCGACAATCGATCGCGCGCAGCGAAGGGACCACTTCGTCCTGTTGCGCTGATCCTGTGCGCCGCATTCGTCCTCTCCGCCTGCGTGCAATCCGGGAGGCCATTACTGCCTGCATCGAAGCCGCTTCTCGGAATGCAAGTCCGGCTGACCCTCTATCAAGACTTCGCCGAAGGAAAAGCGCGCTCGGTGAAAACGGCGGTCTTCCGCTGGAAGCACACCCACTACGCGCTTGTCAGCGGCGATTCCTCAGGCGTGCAATACTTCGTAGTTCAACCCTTCGACGGCAACGATTTGCTTATCGAGGCTAACGAGAATGATCATGTGTATCTACTGGGTCGCAAGCTGGCCAAAGGGACTTACAGCATCCTGCCCATCGACCAAAATGACGTCGATGAAGCGACGCGCAACCGGACATGCGTGACGAGAAATCCGGTCATCTGTACGATTGAGACACGTCAGCAGCTTGACACATTTGTCCGCGCAGCGGCCGCCAAGACGGGCGGCCCCATCATAGTGGGGATGATTTCCGCTACGGCGAGGTGAGGCGGGAGAACGAACTGTCCACCGCCGCGGGTCTGATCCGAAGAGGATTGAGCGTCTCTAGTCAATAGCTGCGGAGCGCCAGGCGGCAGCGCGCGACCGCTGGGTCGTCGCTGATCATGACGCGGATGTATGCGATGGCCCGCGCGGCTTCGGCATGGGTCAGCGTCAGGGGAAGCCCAGCCCGCTCGGCCAGTGCCCTGCACGCTCCTGGGACGACACGCGATCCTCGGCGCGCGAGGGTAAGGCGATCAGCACCAGAGCTATTACTACGAGTACGGCAGGCATTCCGGTATATTCACCCGACAACCCATCCTCACCATAGCCGAATTTGATTTCCGATAGGAACCAGTCAGGGGGCTCAAGCTGAAGCCAACACCAACTCCCGACGCGAGAGCCCTCATTCCCGCCTCTGTTGTGCTGCAGCGGCTCCTCGACGAGGCGCCGAAGGATCACTTCACCCTGGGCTGGCTGATGGGCGGCCTGCACAAACGCTCCTTCGGCATCATCATGCTCCTGCTCGCTTTGGTCGCGATGGCGCCGGGTGTCTCAATCGTAGCCGGCGTTTTGCTGATGATCCCCGCGCTCCAGATGATCGCGGGCCAGCCTGCACCCGTCTTCCCACGCCGTCTCGCCGCCCGTCCATTGCCGACGCGGCATCTCGCCGCTTTGGTGCAACGAGCCGTACCGGTGCTGAGATATCTGGAGAAGGTGATCCGTCCGCGCTGGCCCACTCCGTTCGAGGCAACCAAGCGCCTTGTCGGCTTCGTCGTCCTGATCCTGAACACCACCTTGGTGTTCACTCCGATCCCCCTGAGCAACGTCGTCCCCGCGCTGGTGATCGCCCTGATCTCGCTGGCCTATCTCGAGGAGGATGGGCTCCTGCTCTCGATCGCCCTGCTGGACGCGGTCGTCGTACTGACGGTCGAGCTGGCGTTGGTCTGGGAGACGGTCCTCGGTGCAAAATGGATCGTCGGCCTGTGGTAATTCAACGCGGGCTGGAAGTTATGCGCGCTGTCGAGTTGCGTGGCGTTCGGCTGAGAGCGACAGCCGATACACCAGCATTATGAGGGCCGATGCGCACCGGCCCGCAATGACGTTAGCTCTTTGTTGCTCACCATTGCATATGATCAGCGACTGCTGCCGGCATACGCAAGGAATCGGTGCTTCTGCGCATCATCGAGGCTGTTGAGCAGTGGTTCCTCGGCGTCGGCCAGCTGCTTCAACGCCGCACTGGCGCTGCTCAAATCCTCGGCGCGCTGGCGCAAGAGTTCGACGGGGTTCGCCGATTTTTGTTCCTGGTACCGCTCGACGCGCAGCTTCGCGAGTTTGCGCAAGGCGGCCTCGTAGGCCGGCCAGTTCTTTTCCTGATCGGGGGTCAGTTTCAAAGCGGCCTTGTGCTCCGCGATGCGCGCATCGACAACTGCGGCCCGATCTTCCTGCGGCAACGGACGCTTTTGCGCATAAGCAACGCCCGAACCGGCTAGCGCCAAGGCAATCGTTGCAGCAAACAATGTCTTCCACCTCATGGGTGATCTCCAAATCTTGCTCATAATTTGTTCCTCATTGACCTAGCCAAGTCCTAAGTTAGTCGACTTCGCGCGTCCGATTTACCAGCAACCAACAATAGGCACCGGCACCGGGACGCAGCCGCCGAACCCGTAAGCCGGACCGAAGTAGCCACCGTAAGCGCCGCCGTATCCGCCACCTCCGTGACCGCGCCCCCCGACGTGGCCACCGTGGCCGCCGCCGCCGTGACCGCCGCCGCCATGGCCTCCGCCGCCGTGGCCTCCGCCGCCGTGGCCTCCGCCGCCATGGCCTCCCCCGCCGCCACCCTTCCCGGCAGCGAAAGCGTCAGTCGCAATGAAAGCGCCGCCCAACATGAGGGTAATGGCGAGAGCGACAGTTGTTTTGCGAAGCATGTCTTATCTCCTTAATTGAATGATCCTTGGTTTGTGTATTCAATTTCGAGGCGGTTTTTCTTGCGGTTTTTCTCGCAATCGAAAACCGCCCCCCGGAAACCGCCCCTTTGTAGATGTCGTTCTCAACCACATACCCAAACGTAGCCCATGGGAGCCGGCCTCCAGCACGTGCCGACGCCATAGGGCCACCAGCGACCGCCGTACCAATGCCGTTCCGGGACCGTACCAGACGCCGCCGTAGTAGGGCGCACCAATGCGCCAGCCGCCGCGCCAGCCACGGTAGTAACCGCCGCGCCAGCCGCGGTAGTAACCGCCGCGCCAGTACACGGGCTGTACATCGGACGCCGGAGCCACTTCGGCCAGCGCGTGCGGTATGAACGGACTGGCGTCGGCGCGCTCAAGATATGTCGGCGCCATCGTCAGAGCAGCCGCGACGGCCGCAATTGGGAGCAAGTATTTCTTGAACATCTCAAAACCCTCCTCGACTGAAGTTAACTTGAAAATGGTTGGGTTATTCGGCCGCCGTGGCTGTACGGCTATTTGCCTTTAAGCGTGTCTTTGATGCCGCCGATGGTGTTCTGAACTTTGCCCTCGATCTCGTCGGCCTTGCCCTCCGACTCCAGCTTGGCGTCACCGACGGCCTTGCCGACCACCTGCTTGACTGCGCCCTTAATTTGCTTCCCCGATCCGACGATCCGGTCCTTGTCCATGACTTCCTCCTCCAATTGCTCTGGCGAAATCCCATTACAACTAATTTCGATTATCGCGACAGCACCAACAATCGTTTTGATTTAAATCAACCCGCATTCCTTTTATCTGATCGAGACAGGGGGTGTGCGAACGGCAGTCGGCTCATCCGACATCCCACCTGTCAGAGACCCGCGCGCCGCGCGCCGTCGGTGTTTTGGCGATAGTTTCGCTTGGCGTATCCACGAGGCGAGATTACGATCGCAAATTGATCAGAGATTCCTCCAGGAGCAAACCGATGTGGCTGATCCTGTTATTGATTGTTCTGGTTCTTCTTTTCGGCGGGGGCGGTTTCTATGTCGGCGCTCCATAGCATTACTACGGCGGGAGTTCAGTCTGATACTTGTGATCATCATCTTGGTTCTTGTATTCCGAAGTTGATTATCCGCGTCGCAAGAGGCTGGCGCCGCGATCAGGAGAACAAGACCGTAAATCGCGCGCCCTGATTCCTGTCATTTGGACCAAACCGCAATTCACCACCGATCCGTTTGACGAGAGACCGAATAATCTTCATCCCCAGACCTTTGCTTGCGGCGGGATCGAATCCTTCGGGCAAACCCGGGCCGTCGTTTGAGACCGACAACGCGTAGCCCTTTTCTGGATTGGCTTCCAAGCCGACCGTGATCCGGCCGGCACCGTATTTGGCGGCGTTCGTGATCAGTTCGTTGGCGATGAAGCCGAGCGGAATGGCGGTGACGGCGGGCAGCTTGATTTCAATTCCCTCGACGACGATGACCCGCTCCGGGCGCTCTGAGGACAGCATCATGGAGAAATCGCAGCCAAGATCCTCCAGATATTGCTTAAGCGCAAAGGTTTGTGCGCCGTCCAATGAGTGGAGACGCCGGTGGATGCGTCCGATCGTGCCTACGCGATCGGCCGCCGTGGCCAATTGCAAGGCCACCTCGGCATTCGCCGATGCCCGGCTTTGCAGCGAAAGCAGGCTCATGATCATCTGCAACCCGTTCAACAGCCGATGATCGGACTCCTCGTTCAAGACCTGCTGTTGTTCGATCAACTCGTCCTTTTGACGAAGCAGAGCTTCTTCTCGGGCGAGAGTTTCTCGCAGCCCGGCTTCCAATCGCTGATGTCTGGTCAGCTCGCGTTCGTAGCTCGCGACCGTGCGGCGCGGTTGGCTTTCAAATCTCGGAATCGAAGGCGCGGCCCCGCTGGACGGCGAATATTCAATGGTCATCTTGTCGTCCTTTCCCGTATCCCGACCTTGTCGCCTGGACACCCGGACTTGATCAAGTTTGCGGCCTAGACAGCCGAGTCACATTGATACAAGTCAATCATGTCCGATACCGGACATTGATGTTGCCGTTCCGTGCCGCCACTCCTTTATATTTTGTCATTTTTCTATTTCTGTTGTTTCTGTCATCAAACCGATACAGGACAGTTCAGCAAACGAAGCCCGCGCGACGAATTTCGCGGTTCCACGACATATCTTTTCCGTTTTTCTTTTCGACGAAATATCTTTTGCGCGAGCGCGACGATGGAGGCCAATAACGGCCTCAGATGGCAAAAGACTCCGCGCGGCGCTGGCTCTCGTAACGCGCCAGCTGTTACCACCTTGTTCTTCTTGCCGGGCGAAGTCGAGTAAAATGTCCGGTACCCGACATTGAGCTTGCGTCGGTCGCTAGAAGGGTGCAGCGTCTTGAATAGGCTAGCGTGTGAAAAATGTCCGAAAGCCCAGAGGAGGCTGCGATGGACAATTTCGTCAGCCGGGAAAACATCAAGCGATATCGCAAGCTTGCCAGCGAATCGACGGATTCGACCGGGCGATTGCGGATTATGAAGTTGCTGGCCGAAGAAGAAGCCAAGCTCAAGTTGGAAGTACGCCTAAGCCGCGAAGCTCCGGAAGGACCATCACCCGTCGACGCAGCGACCGAGAATCAGGTCGAGGATGACGGAGAGGAGCGGCGCGCTAGTGGCTAGCCGAAAGGCTGCGGACCCGCATGCCAATCGGTTGCTCGGTTTGCTGTCACCCAGGGATTTCAAACGGCTTCGTCCACATCTTCACCCGATTCCGCTGGAGTACAGGCAGTCCCTCTACCGTGCTAACAGGCCGATCGGTTTTGTCTATTTCATCGAGACTGGCGTTGGCTCCCTGGTGAACACCATGGCGAACGGCCATGCCGCCGAGGTGGGAACGATCGGCAACGAGGGCGTGGTGGGTCTGCCCCTCCTGTTCGGCGACGACCGGGCGCCCACCAGCGTTTATGTCCAGGTTCCCGGTGCCGGCCTGAGAATGAAGGCAGCGTTGTTCGAAAAGGAGCTGGCGCGAAGCGCGTCGATGCGAGGCGTGATGCTTCGCTATGCTCACGCCTTCTTCAATCAGGTCGCGCAGTCTGCCGCGTGCAATCACTTTCATTCCCTGGAGCAGCGTTGTTGCCGCTGGCTGCTGATGACGCACGACCGCATGCAATCGGATGAGTTTCTGCTTACGCAGGAATTCCTGGCCATGATGCTGGGGGTGCAGCGGACCGGCGTTACGGTTGCGGCCGGGGCCCTGCAACGGGCCGGCCTCATCCGCTATAAACGCGGCAACGTCACGATCATCGATCGCCGCGGCCTGATCCGCCGCTCGTGCGAGTGCTACGGCGTTTCCAAGAAGGAGTTCGATCGTCTGCTCGGCGGTCGGGCGACACGAAGGGCCCACTCCGGGGGAATCTAGGCAATTATGGGATATGGCAAAGCGCCAACATCTCTCCGGCATTCCCGGGATGGCTATCCGGTCAGATCAAATCCGACCCATCAGAACCAGGACGAGGAGGACGATCAGGATGATGCCGATGACGCCGATGCCACCGTGACCATAGCCGTAGCCGTAGCCGCCGAACCGGCCGCTGAAGCCGCCGAGCAGGAAGATGATGAGGATGATAATCAGAATGAGCCCTATCGACATAAGCTATCCCTTTCCGTTGTGCAGTCCGCGCCCCGTCGACTCTTACATAGCATGAACGATCGAGACGATCGTGCCTGGCGATCGACTGGCAGTCTCGACGCGAGCGTTCAATTGATGTGCGAGCGCTTCGACGATGCTGGTTCCCAAGCCGGTTCTTCCATTACCTGAGTGATGAGGGCCGACGCCGTTGTCGGACACCGATAAGCGCCAGTTGCCTCCATCGACCGCGTACCTGACCAGGATCTCGCCCCCGCTGCCGGCCGGGAATGCGTGCTTGAGCGCGTTGATGACAAGCTCTGTAATAATCAGCCCAATGCTCACCGCTTCGCCGGAGAGTGCCGTTCCGGAATGAGCCTCAACTTTCAGGCTGATGGGCCGGCTGTCGCCAATCATCGAGGCCGCAAGAGCCTCCGCCAGCCGGGATAGGTAAGGGCCGAGCTCGATCGGCTCGCCAAGGCCCGAGGCTTGGAGCTGCTGCTGGACGGTCGCCACCGACATGACTCGATCGTGTGCGTCCCGCAGGTGCGAGCGGGTCTCTTCCGATTGCACGGCCCGGGCTTTGAGCATGAGGATGCTGGCGATGATCTGCAGGCTGTTCGCAATTCGGTGCTGCATCTCCTGCAGCAGAACTTCCTTCTGTTGCAGCAAATCAGACGTCTCCCGCTCGGCGGTGCGCTGCTCGGTGACGTCTTCGATTGCCAGAAGAATGAGCTTGCGGGCGCTGCTTTGATTGACCACTTCCCGGGCGTTCAACAGCATTGTGCGGCGTCCAATTCCGGGAATGTCCTGCTCGACCTCATACGCTTCCATCGCGGTGTGCCGCGGCAGGATTTTCTCCAGCATCAGTCGCAATTCGGGGATATTCCATTCGCCGCCGCCCAGCGCGTAGAGCCGCCGGCCTTGCACATCTTGCCTGGCGGCCTTGAACGTCACGTAGAATGAGCGGCTTGCCGCGACGACGCGAAGCTCCTTGTCGAGCACCAGGAGCGGTTCGCGAATGGTGTCGACGATGGCCTGAGCCAGTGCTCGCCCGTCGTCGATGTCCATGAATGATTGAATGATGGGCAGAGCCCAAGGGTCTGCCATAAGTGCGGGGTCCGGCCGGTCCAACATACCCATTGTACCCTCTCGTTCTGGCGCCGCGAACTCGTTCGGCGCCACCAGCGGTCGGCTACGAATGTCTCCCCCTAAGTGCGGAATTCTCCCTCGCAGAAAGTCCGATGATCGGTAAAATCACGGACCGGAGGAGATAAACCTTACGAAAGCATGAAAGCCCCACACCGGGATGAAAACTGTGCAAAATTGCTCACAATGGGGTCTCTATAAAAATGCTCCACAGGCGCGCATGGCGAGATCAAACGCATGCGGGCCTGTTACACGCAAGCGTGTCCGCATGGCCAGGAACCTTGGCGGCTATCCGGAGTTGTCCTTGTCCTCACAACAAATTCTTTGTTTAAGTCATAATAGGAGGATCAAGTGCTTCACAAGACACTCATCGCTTTTGCTGCCGCGGTCGCGCTCGGTTGCGTGCCAATGGCGACGAATGCGTTAGCTGCCAACCATGGCGGCGGTGGTCATGGTGGCGGCGGACATGGTGGCGGCGGCCATCCGGGTGGACACGCAATGGGTGGACATCCGACAGGCGGCCATGCGGGCGGATATGCTCGTGGTGGATATGCCCGCGGCGGTCATGTCGCTCGATACGGCGGTCGCTACTACGGGGCTGGCGGACCGATCGGCGGACCGATTTATGACAGCTGCGATGGCTACAACGGGCCTGGCTGCGTCGTTCCCCTTGTCGGCGGTGTTATCAATGGCGTCCTTGGCGGCGGCTTCTGACCGCGACCGGCGGCAACGTGACTGAGGCGGCTGCTTTTCCTGATTGGAACTGCAGCCGCTCTCCCGATTATTTTGTGGATGCTTTGGGCGGATCGAGCTTCAGCAATCGATTACGAGGAGTTCCGCGAGCCGCTGGAGTGATTTGCTCAAATCACGAGGCAAGCGGACCGCCCCGACAGCGCCAGCACGCGCCAGATAAAGATATGCAGATCTAATTCTCGACTTGCGACTGGTCGTGCAGAACGACATTCAGCAAGGAGCTATGGACTTCGATGCCGCCATTGTAGTCGATGAAGCCGAGCTTTCTAAATTTGTTCATGAAGAAGCTCACGCGCGACCGCGTTGTTCCGATCATCTCGGCTAGCGTTTCCTGGCTGATTTTCGCGATCACCGGCTCCGGTGCCCCGTCCTTACCGAAGTTCGCCAACAGCAGGAGCAGGCGGGCAAGCCGCTTCTCGCTCGAATTGAACAGCTGATCGACAAGGTCTGCTTCGATGCGGATGCTTCGACCCAGAAGATGCGCAATGAACATTTCAGAGAATGCCGGCTCCTGATGGATCACCTGGATAATGGCTGATTTTTCCAGTCGGGCGATGACGAAGTCCGTCATGGCCGTCACCGTCGATATCCGCTGCGCCTGCCCGGCAAGACAGCCCTCGCCGAAGAAATCGTCGGTACCGAGGATTGCGATGACCGCTTCCTTGCCTTGCTCGGAGACGACGGTGAGCTTGGCCTTGCCTTTCTGGATGTAGAAGACCGCATCGCCGGCGTCGCCTTGCGAAAAGACGACTTGGCCTTTGCGGTACTTGTTGATGCTTCGGCCGTTCCCGACCCGGGCGAGAAACGATTTTGTATCGAATGCGCGTCGGCGCTTAGTCGCCATGACCTGACCTTCCACGCCGACCATAGGCTTTCCTTGCGGGGAAGGGAATCGCCTGTTCAATCGGGGCGACACTTTGCGGCGGTCCTCATGGTTGCGCGCGGTCACCCGACCGGACGGTGCCGTTCGCACAGGAAATGAAAGCACTAAACACACGATCCGTGTGAGCAATATTGCTCAGAAATACATGGGGTCGGAGATCACTATGCATGAGGGGGCGCCCCGATCGAATAGGGAGCCGCGATTATGAATCCCATCACCTTATTTCTGACCGTCGCCTGCCTCGCCGTGGGCGTGGCATTAGGCGCAACGGGGTATCTTTATTCAGGTATCCTCGTCGTGATCGTCGCCGTCATCATCGCTTCCGCGCTGAAGATGGCCAACACTTGGCAAAAATTCGTGATCCTTCGCGCCGGCAAATTGCGCGGCGTCAAAGGGCCGGGTCTTTTTCTCATTATTCCGGTGATCGACCACGTGGTGGCCGTCATCGATGAGCGCATTCAGACCACGGCCTTTAGCGCCGAGGCGGCGCTGACGAAAGACACTGTTCCGGTGAACGTGGACGCGATCATCTTCTGGTTCGTGCATGACGCGCAAAAGGCGGCTTTGAACATCACGAACTACCGCGAAGCCATTGACCGGGTGTCGCAGACCTCGCTGCGCGAAATGATCGGATCGTCGATGCTGTCGGCGCTGCTGTCGGAACGCACCGCCGCAGACGACCTCTTGCGCGGCGAAATCGGCCGAAAAACCGCCGATTGGGGGATCTCGGTTAAGTCGGTCGAGATCCGCGACGTGGCGATCCCGGTGGCCTTGCAGGACGCCATGTCCCGGCAAGCCCAGGCGGAACGGGAAAAACAGGCGCGGGTCATTCTCGGATCGGCCGAGGCTGCGATCGCGGGCAAGTTCGTCGAGGCAGCCATGACCTACGCGGATCATCCGACGGCTCTGCAGCTGCGTGCCATGAACATCATCTACGAGACCACTAAGGAGCGCGGCGCCACCATCCTCATGCCGACATCGATGGTCGACAGCATGAATCCCGTGGTGGCCCTAGCTTTGGCGGGGCAGGACACGGCGCCGAAAAAGGCGAACGGGCCACTGCCATTGGCTAAAACGCCCGCGCTCGCGGCAACCGCTCCATCGCAGCGATCTGAGGGATAATCGAACGATCCCATCCTGTCTTGAGCTAGGTCAAAAGGCTGGAGGGTGGTCGCTGTAGTGTGCGCGCGGTCGGCGTCGCCCGCCACCAAGCATCCCTCAGGAAATTAAAATGGCACATGAGTTAACATCAAAGCGCGCATCACTGATGAACCCACTTGTGAATCCATTTGGCCTCGAGGGGTCCGCTTTTCCAAATCCCGCCGTAGCGTCTTCCGGCAATTTGATGACGAGTTGGCCAAACTACGTGGTCGATGCATTCCAGCGCAGCATTCTCTTCCTCGATCTGTTGCGCCAGCGGGGCGACGAAGAGATCGAGATTACATCACGACCGATGGCGACGGTGCTGCGCTTCGATCATGAAGTACTGATGAGCGGCCGGTCGCTGCCCCGGCCGATCAACTACGCGCTGTCGCGCATCGTGCCGCCGCCGGGACACGCGGCCGACCCGCGCAAGCGGCCGGTCGTGGTGATTGATCCGCGGGCCGGCCAGGGGCCGGGCATCGGCGGCTTCAAATCGGACAGCGAGATCGGCGACGCCTTGGATGCCGGCCATCCGGTTTATTTCATCGGGTTCGGCGCGGAGCCTGCACCCGGCCAGCAGTTCCTCGATGTCGTCGAGGGACAGGTGAAGTTCTTCGAGCGGGTGGTCGAGCTTCACCCCGATGCCCCGCGTCCCTTTGCCATCGGTAACTGTCAGGCAGGCTATCAGACGCTGATGGTGGCCATGCTGCGGCCCGATCTGTTCGGCCCTTGCTTGGTCGCGGGCGCGCCGATGTCGTACTGGCAAGGCGTGCACGGCAAGAATCCGATGCGCTATTCCGGCGGGCTGCTCGGCGGCAGCTGGCTCACCGCAATGACCAGCGATCTCGGCAATGGGAAGTTCGATGGCACCGGGCTGATCCTGAACTTCGACGTCCTGAACCCGGCCAATTGGCTGTGGGGCAAACAGTATGGAGTTTATGCCGACATCGACGCCGGAGCGGAGCGCTTCCTAAAATTCGAGAAGTGGTGGGGTGACTTCATCGTACTGAACGGCGACGAGCTGCAGTATCTGGTGGACAACCTCTTCATCGGCGACAAGCTGACCCGCAACGAATTGCAGTCGCATGATGGCACGACCTTCGATGTCCGCAACGTCACCTCGCCGATCATCGTATTCACCTCCACGGAAGACAATATCAGTCCGCCGCCGCAGACACTCGGCTGGATTCTCGATCTATATCGGGATGTCGACGACATCCGCGCCACCGGCCGGACGATCGTGTACTCCCTGAACCACAAGATCGGGCATCTTGCGCTCTTCGTCTCCGCCAAGGTGGGTGCGAAGGAGGACGAGGAGTTCGTGCAGCTGATGGACGTCATCGACTGCCTGTCGCCTGGCCTCTATGAGATGGTCATTTCGCCACGGCCGGCGGATGTGCCCACGGGCGGCTTCATCACCGGCGACTGGATCGCCCGCTTCGAGGCTCGCTCGCTCGACGACATCCGCGCGCTCGGCCGCAACAGCCCCGATGACGACCGCGCCTTCGCCGCCGTGGCCCGGCTGTCGGAGCTGAACCTCTCGATCTACCGTACCTTCATGCAGCCTTTGGTGCGCGCTCTTGCCAACAAGCCGGCGGCGGACCTGACTCAATCCCTGGACCCGCTCAGGCTCAGCTACACGATCTTCGCTGATCGCAACCCGTGGATGAAGGGCGTGCAACCACTGGCCGCCAGCGTGGCAGCGGCCCGCAGGCCGGCGGCAGCCGACAATCCGTTCCTCGCGCTACAGGCGCAGATCTCGGAACAGATCACGGCCGCCCTCGACGCCTATCGCGTGGCGCGTGACCAAATGGCCGAGCAGATGTTCTTCGGCTTTTATGGCTCGCCATTCGTGCAAGCGTTTCTTGGCCTCAACAAGGAAAGCGAAATACGGCCGCTCCCCGGCACATCGCCCGAGAAGCTGGCGGCGCGACAGGCCCAGTCGGATATATACGCGGCGAAGCTGCGGACCGGCGGATTCGACGAAGCGCTGACTCGCGCCGTGCTGTACGTCATTGCAGCCGAGCGAATGATTGACCAGCGCACCGCACTCGCGTTGAACGTCGCGCGCCAGAAGCTCATGCATCTATCGCTTGCTGAATTCAAGGCGCTGGTGCGAGAGCAAGCCTTCCTGCTGCAGGTCGAGCGGGAGCGCGCGGTGGAAGCGCTTGCCTCCCTGGTGCCGGAGGGGGATGCGCGGAAGGAGATGCTGAAGCAGGTGCACGCGATCGTCGGTGCGGGCGATCCTCCACGTGCCGCGGAGCGCGAGCGTTTGGCCGAGCTGTCGCAGGTGCTGGCTGCACCGATTGAGAAGACGGCAGCTCTTGTAACGTCCGGCCGAGCCTCGGTTGCCGGGACTACCGCACGGCGCTCCGTGGTGTCGCACTGAGCGGAAGCCGCTCGATCACGCCGCACCCGTTGGACGTATACGCAGCCATGCAAACCATCGTGAACAAGACGTTCAAAGAGATCGCGGTCGGCGACGCCGCGTCGGTTCAGCGGACGTTGCAGGCCGGGGACGTGCGAGCTTGGGCCGCCGCCTTCGGCGAAGTCGATATGCTTGCCGGCCCCGGCGAGAGCCAGGGGGCTGCCGGCATCGTCACGGCCATCCTGACCGCGCTCGTTGGTTCGACCCTCCCGGGACCCGGGACCTCGATCCGCACATCCTCGGTGCAGATCAAGGGCGCGCTGCCGATCGGTGCGGCGATGACGGCGCGCCTCGTCGTGCGGGAGAAGCGATCGGATCAGGGGATCGTCGTGCTGGACGGCCAGTGCGCCGACCCTGCGGGCCAGATTTTCGCCACCGCGATCCTGGAAGTTCTCGCACCGACGACGCGGCAACAACACCAAGTGGCGGAGCATCGGCTCGAAGGGCTCGTCGAACGCTGTAGAGGTCTCAAGCCCATGCTGACCGGCGTGGTGCACCCGTGCAGCGCCGATGCGCTGGCCGGCGCGGTGGAGGCCGCCGCGGCCGGTCTGATCCTGCCCGTGCTGTTCGGCCCCGAGGCCGAGATCCGGCAGATCGCGGATCAGGCGCACCTGGACATCGCCAAGTGCCGGGTCGTGGCCACGGACGGCGCCGAGGACTCGGCGCTGAAGGCCGCTGCCGCCGCAGGCAGCGGCGAGGTTGCGGCGTTGATGAAAGGCAGCCTGCATACCGACGTGCTGTTGCACGCCGTCATGCAGAAGGAAGCGAAACTGCGCACCGGGCGATTGATCAGCCACTGCGTAATGGTATCGGTGCCGACCTATGCGCGCCGCTTCATCATCAGTGATGTCGCGCTAAATATCGCACCCGACACCGATCAGAAGCGCGACATCTGCCAGAACGCAATCGGTTTCGCGCGCGCGCTTGGTATCGACCTGCCGAAAGTAGCCGTGCTGGCCGCGGTCGAGATGGTGCGTACAAAAATGCCGGCCACGCTCGACGGCGCCATTCTGGCCAAGATGGCCGATCGCGGGCAGATCGTCGGCGGCATCGTCGATGGGCCGCTCGATCTTGATGCCGCAGTGGATGCGCAAGCCGCGCGGATCAAGCGTATCTCATCGCCCATCGCGGGCCTCGCCGATGTACTGATCGTGCCGAACATCGAGGCCGGCAACATGGTCTACAAGAATCTCGCTTTCATGGCCGACGCGCAGATCGCAGGCCTCGTCGTTGGTGCGAGGGTGCCGATGATTCTGACCAGCCGTGCCGACACCGCCGCGGCGCGCCGCTTCTCGGCTGCCGCCGCCGTGTTGTACGCCGATGCGCTGACGCGCGATCCCGGCATCCTGCTACCTGAAACCGCGGAGTGATCGGCCATGAGCGAGGCCACCGTCGTGGTCAATGCAGGGTCCACCAGCCTGAAGTTTGGCGCCTATGCAGTGGATGCGTCGCGGTCGCTGCCGCTGCTCTGCCGGGGCCAGATCGACAGTATGGAAAGTGATCCGCATTTTGTCGTCAACAACGCGGACGACAAGCAATTGGGCGCGCATGAGTGGGGCAAAGACCGCCCAATCGACCACAAAACAGCGCTGCATTTCGTCATCACTTGGCTGGAAGCCAATCTTGGCGACAGCAAGGTTATTGCCGCTGGCCACCGTGTCGTGCTCGGCGGCGCCCGCTTCGAAGCGCCGGTGCGGATCGAGGGCGACGTGCTGGACTACCTCGAGTCGCTTGTGGTCATGGAACCGTCGCACCAACCCTACAACGTGCTCGGAGCCCGTGCGCTGGCCGACGCGTTCCCCGGCCTGCCGCAGGTGGCTTGTTTCGACAGCTCGTTCCATCGGACGATGCCGGAGGTGGCGCAGATCTATGCGCTGCCCCAGGATGCGCGCGATGCCGGGGTGCGGCACTGGGGCTACCACGGCATTTCCTACGAGTACATCAGCCGGCAGGTGCCGAAGTTCGCACCGCAGGCGCGGCGGGTCATCGCCGCACATCTCGGCGGCGGCGCGAGCATGTGCGCCATGCTGGATGGGCGCAGTGTGGAAACCACGATGGGTCTTGGCGCCGTGTCAGGCCTGCCTATGGCGACGCGCTCTGGCGACGTGCCGTCGGACGCGCTGTTCTATCTGCTGCGCCGTAAGCTGTTCGACGACGCGTCGCTGGAGAAGATGCTGTACGAGCGCGCTGGCCTGCTCGGCCTATCCGGCATCAGCGACGACATGCGGGTGTTGCAGGAGAGCACGGATCCGCAAGCGGTCGCGGCGATAGAGTATTTCGTATACGCGATGACCAAGTATGCCGGCGCCTACGCGGCCGTGCTCGGCGGGCTGGACGCTTTCGTTTTCACCGCCGGCATCGGCGAGCACTCCGCCCAGGTCCGCGCAGCGCTGTGCGCCAAGCTTTCGTGGCTGGGCGTGAAGCTGGACGAGCAGGCGAACGAGACCAACGGACCCCGTATTTCCGCCCCGGACAGCGGCGTGTCGGTCTGGGTCATCCCCACCAACGAAGAACTGATGATCGCGCAGCACACGCTGGCGCTCGTTCGGCCCCCGCCGAGCTGACAGAAGGAACAGCCCCTATGAAACCCAATACCGCCCAGCCTAAGGCTCCCGAATCGAAGCCGGGATCGAAGCCCAATGCGAAGGACGATTTGAAATCCCTGCCTCTGGCGGAGGTGGAGAAAAAATTGGGTTCGTCGCCGGACGGCCTCACTCAAGCCGAGGCGCAAAAACGGCTGACCCAATATGGGCCAAACGAGATTGAAGAAAAGAAGACCAATGAGCTCCTGAAATTCCTCAGCTATTTTTGGGGTCCCATCCCATGGATGATCGAAGCGGCGGTGATCCTGTCGGCGGTGGCCGGCATTGGCCTGACTTTGGCATCATCCTCGTTCTGCTTCTCGCCAACGCCGTGGTCGGGTTCTGGGAAGAACACCAGGCGGGCAACGCCATCGCTGCCCTGAAGGCCACGCTGGCGATCAAGGCCAGGGTGAAACGTGATGGGAAGTGGGTCAACCCGGCAGCGCGTGAATTGGTGCCGGGCGACGTCATCCGCGTCCGTATGGGCGACATCGTGCCGGCGGATGCGCGCTTGCTGGAAGGCGACCCGATCGAAGTGGATCAGTCCGCGCTGACGGGCGAGTCGCTGCCCGCCACGCGCAAATCCGGCGAGGCAGTGTTTTCCGGTTCGATCGTTCGTCAGGGCGAAATCGGCGCACTGGTCTATGCCACGGGTGCGAACACCTACTTCGGCAAGACCGCGGAACTGGTGCAGGGCGCGCAAACCGTCAGCCACTTTCAACGCGCGGTGCTCAAGATCGGCAATTACCTGATCATCCTCGCGGTGGTTCTGGTGGCGACGATTATTGCCTTCGCGATCTTCCGCGGCGATCCGATCCTCACCACGTTGCAGTTCGCCTTGGTGCTGACCGTGGCCGCGATTCCCGTGGCCATGCCCACGGTGCTGTCGGTAACGATGGCGGTCGGCGCGCGCCTGCTGGCCAAAAAAACAGGCGATCGTGACCCGGTTGGTGGCCATCGAGGAATTGGCGGGCGTCGACGTGTTGTGCGCCGACAAGACTGGCACCCTGACCCAAAACAAGCTGACGCTCGGCGATCCGTTCAGCGTGAACAAAATTCCCGCCGAGCAAGTGATCCTCGATGCCGCGCTGGCGTCGCGCGCGGATAATAACGACACCATCGATCTGGCCGTCCTGGGCGGCCTGAAAAGCGATCAGGCCTTGAAAGGCTACAAGGTTGGTCATTTCCAGCCGTTCGACCCGGTGCATAAGCGCACCGAGGCTACCGTCACCGGCCCGGACGGAAAGGCGTTCAAGGTGACGAAGGGCGCGCCGCAGGTGATCCTGGCGTTGTCGGCCAATGCCGCAGAGGTGAAGCCCGCCGTCGACAAAGCGGTCAACGAATTCGCGGCGCGCGGCTTTCGTTCATTGGGCGTGGCGCGGGCCGAGGGAAATGGCAAATGGCAACTTCTTGGTGTGCTGCCCCTGTTCGATCCGCCCCGGGACGATGCCAAGGCAACCATCGCGACCGCGGAGCATATGGGCGTGAAGGTCAAGATGGTGACCGGCGATGCGCTGGCCATCGCCCGGGAAACCGCCAAGACACTGGGGATGGGCACCAATATCCTTGATGCCAGCAGCCTGGGCGACGAAAAACAACAAGCGACGACGGCGGTGGCGAAGGCCATCGAGAAGGCGGACGGTTTCGCCCAGGTCTTCCCCGAACACAAGTTCCACATCGTCGATGACCTGCAAAAGCGCGGTCACATCGTCGGCATGACGGGCGACGGGGTGAACGACGCCCCCGCGCTGAAGAAGGCCGACTGCGGCATCGCCGTTTCGAGCGCAACTGACGCGGCGCGCGCGGCGGCGGCCATCGTGCTGATGACGCCCGGCCTGTCGGTGATCATCGACGCGATCAAGGAGAGCCGGAAGATCTTCCAGCGGATGAACAGCTACGCGATCTACCGCATCGCCGAAACGCTACGCGTGCTGTTCTTTATGACGCTGGCGATCCTGGTCTTCAACTTTTATCCGTTGACGGCGGTAATGATTGTGATGCTGGCGTTGCTCAACGACGGCGCCATCCTGTCGATTGCCTATGACAACGTTCATTACAAGGATCAGCCCGAGGCCTGGAACATGCGCTTGGTGCTGGGGATCGCCACGGTGTTGGGCATCATCGGGGTCGTGGCCGCGTTTGGCCTGTTTTATCTTGGCGAGCGCGTCTTTCACCTCGACCGCGCGCATATCCAGACGCTGATGTACCTGAAGCTGTCCGTTGCCGGACATCTGACGATTTTCCTGACGCGCACCCGCGGCCCGTTCTGGTCGATACGCCCAGCGCGGATCCTATGGGGCGCGGTGCTCGGCACGCAGATGGTGGCGACCCTGATTGCGGTGTATGGCGTGTTCATGACTCCGCTCGGCTGGGGTTGGGCAGGGTTCGTGTGGGGCTATGCTCTCGCTTGGTTCCTCGTGAATGACCGCGTGAAACTACTGGCCTATCGGATTCTTGATCCTGCCAAAGGCGGCATTCGATCCAACTTGACGCTACCGGCTCCCTTGGCGGCAGGGCCGCCGCTAAAGTCGCGCTGGCTATCGGCAGGATAGATCATGGTAGCGACTGCTCAAACGCCCAAAGCAAAGCCTCGACCCGCCGAAATCGGCAGCGGCCGCAAACGATGATCTCCCGAGCGGCCTGACGAGCGATGAGGCCCACACTCGGCTGCAGAAGTTCGGCCCGAACGCGATGCCGGATACGGCGCTCCATCCCTTGCGCCAGGCGATCGAAAAATTCTGGGCGCCGGTACCGTGGATGCTCGAGGCTGCGATCGTGCTCGAAGTGGCGCTCGGCAAATATTTCGAGGCCGCGATCATCGCCGTTCTCCTGGTATTCAATGCCGCCCTGGGACTGTTCCAGGAGAGCCGTGCCCAGGCGACCCTCGCCGCGTTGAAGTCGCGGCTCGCGCTGAATGCGTCCGTGCGGCGCGACGGCGCGTGGAAGACGATACCCGCGGCCGAGCTGGTGCCGGGCGATGTGGTGAAGCTTTCCCTCGGCGCGGTGGTTGCCGCGGATGTGAAACTCACCGCCGGAGAAGTCCTGCTCGACCAATCCATGCTCACCGGCGAGTCCGTCCCCATCGAAGCCGGCGCTGGGGTGCAGACCTATGCCGGGGCGTTGGTCAGGCGCGGTGAGGCCGTAGCGGAGGTCACGGCGACCGGAGCACGCACCAAGTTCGGCCGTACCGCCGAGCTCGTCCGCACCGCGCATGTCGTGAGCACCCAGCAGAAGGCGGTGCTGAGGGTGGTGCGCAATCTTGCCGCGTTCAACGGCGTCGTCATTGTACTGCTGGTCGCCTATGCGTGGTTTCTCAAGATGCCGCTCGACGAGATCATCCCCCTCGTCCTGACGGCGGTGCTCGCATCGATACCGGTCGCGCTGCCGGCCACCTTCACCCTTGCGGCGGCGCTCGGCGCACGGGCTTTAGCAAAGCTTGGCGTTCTGCCGACGCGCCTCTCGGCGGTGGACGAAGCGGCGTCCATGAATGTCTTGTGCGCCGATAAAACCGGCACGCTGACCCAAAACGCGCTGACGGTGACCGTCATTCGTCCAATGCCCGGCTTTGACGAAGCGCATGTTCTGGCGCTCGCTGCGCTGGCAAGCTCCGACGGCGGCCAGGATCCGGTCGACGGAGCCATTCGCGTCGCTGCCGCGAACAAGCCCGTCTCTGATGCGCCGCATTTAATCAAGTTCGCGGCGTTCGATCCGGCGAAGAAGATGTCTGAGGCGACCGTCACGGATTCGACCGGGAGTCCGCAGCGTATCGTGAAGGGCGCCTGCGCCGTGGTCATCCGCCTTGCGCAGCCGGCGCCGACCGCGGCCGCGGCGGCAAGCGAACTCGAAGCAAAGGGTTTCAGAGTGTTGGCGATCGCGGCCGGGCCGCCGACGGCGATGAGGCTCGCTGGGCTGATCGCGCTCAGCGACCCGCCGCGCCCGGATTCGGCGGCGCTTGTAACCGAGTTGCGCAAACTAGGTGTGCGCACCGTGATGGTGACGGGCGACGCGGCGGCGACTGCGGCCATCGTGGCGAAGGCGGTGGGGCTCGATGGCGCTGTCTGTCCGCCCGGGCCGATCCCCGATGCCGTCCAACCCGAGCAATTCGCGGTTTTCGCCGGCGTGCTGCCGGAGGACAAGTACAAGCTCGTCAAGGCGTTTCAGAATGGCGGTCATACCATCGGCATGTGCGGCGACGGCGCCAACGATGCCCCGGCGCTGCGCCAGGCGCAGATGGGAATCGCGGTCTCGACGGCAACCGACGTCGCCAAATCGGCGGCCGGCATGGTGCTGACCGAGCCTGGCCTCGCCGGCATCGTCGCCGCGGTCAAGGAAGGCCGCGTGATTTTCCAGCGCATCCAGACCTATACGCTGAACTCCATCATCAAAAAGATCGTTACAGTGCTCTTCCTGATCGTCGGCCTGATCATGACCGGCCATGCAATTCTGACTCCGTTGCTGATGGTCATTGTGATGATCGCCGGTGATTTCCTGGCGATGTCATTGACGACGGACAATGTGCGACCGTCCGCGATGCCAAATGCGTGGCGCATCGGCAACTTGACGATGGCGGGCGTCATCATGGGTATCTGCCTGCTGGCCTTCTGCAGCGGCGTCCTGGCGGTTGGCAAATTTGAGATGGGCCTTGGGATCGACGCACTGCGGACCCTCGCCTTTGTCGTCCTGGTGTTCGGTAGCCAAGCGACGCTCTACGCCATTCGTCAACGTCGGCACCTGTGGGGCTCTCGCCCGAGCCTCTGGCTCGCCGCGTCGTCGGTAACCGATATTCTGATCGCTTCGATATTGGCCATCGAAGGAATCGCGATGGCGCCTTTGCCGGCCCTGATCGTGGCCAGCACGCTGGCCGCGGCGGCTGTCTTCGCCGTGGTGTTGGATTTGGTGAAGGTTCCGGCGTTTCGGCATTTGAGGATCGTCTAGCACCGCACCTCGCTGCCGAAGGGATAAAGATGAAGATCAGTTCAACGGATTTTCGCGTGCGGGAAGGAGAGGGGGCAATCTCAAAAAGTGGCCGACGAAGGTCGATCCCGTCTACAAGTCGAAAGAGCAATACCAAGACCTTCTGCGAGAACACGTTGCACAACTGAGTTTGCAACTGGAGCTGCTCCACGCATCCGATCGCCCCGCGCGCTCATCCTGAATTCCCGCTTCTGCGGGAAGAGCCGAGATGATCACCGCTGCAACAGCGCGATCAGGCTCGAGGTGTCCCAGCGGCTGCCGCCCATTTTCTGCACTTGCGAGTAGAATTGATCGACCAGAGCTGTGAGCGGCAGATGCGCGCCGTTGCGGCGTGCTTCGTTCAAGCAAATGGCGAGGTCCTTGCGCATCCAATCGACGGCGAAACCGAAATCGAATTTGCCGGCGGCCATGGTCTTGTAGCGGTTCTCCATCTGCCAGGATTGCGCGGCGCCCTTGGAAATGGTGGCGATGAGTTTTTCGATGTCGAGGTTGGCTCGCTGCGCGAAGTGCAGCCCCTCGGCGAGGCCTTGGACGACGCCGGCAATGCAAATCTGGTTCACCATCTTGGCGAGCTGGCCCGAACCGGAAGGGCCGAGGAGATTGCAGGCCCGCGCGTAAGCGGCGATCACTTTCTCGGCGCGTGCGAACGGCGCTTCGTCGCCGCCGCACATCACGGTGAGCACGCCGTTCTCGGCGCCGGCCTGGCCGCCTGAGACCGGGGCGTCGATGAAATCGAAGCCGCGTTTTTTGGCTTCGGCGTAAAGCTCGCGCGCAATCTCGGCCGAGGCGGTGGTGTGATCGACGACAATCGCGCCGGCGCGTACGCCGACGAAGACGCCGCTGTGTCCAAGCATTACCTCGCGCAAATCGTGGTCGTTGCCGACGCAGGCCATGACGAAGTCCTGGCCGGCGGCTGCTTCCTTGGGGGTCGGCGCGCTTTTGCCGCCGTACTTCGAAACCCAGGCCTGCGCTTTGCTGGCGGTGCGGTTGAAAACGGTGACATCGTGGCCGCCCTTGGCCGCAAGATGTCCCGCCATCGGGTAGCCCATCACGCCCAAACCGACAAACGCTACTTTAGCCATCACGTCCTCCTTAAATCCAAATCGGTAGGGGCTTAAGTGCCCGGGCTCGGCAGCCGAACACGTTGCACGCGGCGGCTCTGCCAGTCGGATGGTATGTCGATCGCCGTTTTATCTGGGACTTCGACAGCAAATTCGGAAGCAGGTCCCAACACCATCTGCCGGCGCCAAACGTTGACTTGAGAACACCGAGCGCGAACCGCATCAAGGGCCGGCCGCCACGCAATGCCGCGCGGGCGGGTCAGCCAGTGCACCGTGGATTGCGGCGTGGTGACGGTTTCACCGCCGGCATGGGCGTAAAGTCCGCCATGGCCATCCTCCATCAGCGCCGCCACGTCGTCGTGGGGCGCTTGCACATGGCCTGATATGGCGAATGCATTGAGCGGGTCCATGGCCCAGGCGCCTTCGAGCAGATACCAATCCTCATAGCCGGGTAGCTCGCCGAGCCAGGCGACCGGCTCGATCTGAAATGATGCCGCGCTGATGAAGCCGGGCGGCTTGGCTTTCGAGAGATCGCTCTGGAAGCGCACGATCGCCGCTTCGTAGTGCGCCCGATCGACGCGCGCATAAGGCCGATGCCAGAAGATATAGGCGAGCATGGCGAGAGCCTGCATTGCCGCGTAGCGATGTCAACCGGGCCCAGCCGATTGACCGCTGCAACGATGGGTCTATCTAGATGAAGCCTATCCTGATGATTGGGCCACGATTTTGAACCGCGTGTCCGGAGATCGTTCCATGGCCGTCTCGAAGCAAGACGTTCTCGCCGCGCTCGGCAAAGTGGTGAGCCCGGAAGGCAAGCCGCTCACACAGACCGGCACGCTGTCCGACATCGTCGTCACCGACGGCAAGGTGTTTTTCTCGATCACGGTCGACGCGGCTCAGGTGCAGCAATGGGAAGCCGTGCGCGAGCGTGCGCAAGCCGCAGTGCGCGCCGTGCCGGGCGTGCAATCGGTCATGATCGCGCTCACCGCCGAGCGGGCTGGCGGTGCTGGTGGCGCCGGTGGCGCTCGCGGCCCTGCGGGCGCTCCGCCGCCGCGACGATCGGCGATGCCGCCCGGCAGCACGCGGCCGAGCGAGGGGAGAGCGCCGGGTGCGCCGGCGGGGCATGGGCACGGACCGGCGGCGCCGGCGGGCATTGCCGGCGTCGCTGCGATCATCGCGGTGGCGTCCGGCAAAGGCGGCGTCGGCAAATCGACGGTCGCGGTCAATCTGGCGCTCGGGCTGCGCGATTTGGGGCTCAAGGTCGGCATCCTCGATGCCGACATTTACGGCCCGTCGCTGCCCAAGCTTCTCGCCATCCGCGAGCGGCCGCAGACCGCCGGCGGCACGCGATTAAAGCCGATCGTGCGCCACGGCATTCCGGTGATGTCGATCGGCTTCCTGGTCGAAGAAGAGACGCCGATGATCTGGCGTGGCCCCATGGTCATGTCGGCGCTGACCCAGATGTTGCGCGAGGTGGACTGGGGCACGCTCGACGTTATGGTGGTCGACATGCCGCCCGGCACGGGCGATGCGCAGCTGACCATGGCGCAGCAGGTGCCGCTCAAGGGCGCCGTTATTGTCTCGACGCCGCAGGACCTCGCCTTGATCGACGCTCGGCGCGGCATCGCCATGTTCCGCCGCGTCAACGTGCCGGTGCTCGGCATCATCGAAAACATGTCGACGTTTATCTGCCCGCATTGCGGCACCCGCTCCGACATTTTCGGTCATGGCGGCGCGCGCCATGAAGCCGAGCGGCTTCACGTGCCGTTTCTGGGCGAAGTGCCGCTGGCGATCGACATCCGGGAAAGATCCGATTCCGGCGCACCCGTGGTCGCTGCCGATCCGGACAGCCCGCACGCCAAGACCTTTCGCGATATCGCCGCGCGGGTGCGCGAGGGCTTGCAGGCCGAAAGCCGTCCGGCGCCGAAGATCGTGATTGAGGCTTAAGCCGGTCTTTCCAAGGCGCCAACGAAGCGGCGCTGCCCGGAATGACGATCAAACAAGCGGCATTCGCAATCAACTCACTCGCGCATGCAAAGAGCGAGCGCCGGTCCGGGCGTGTTGCTGCAGGTGGCGCCGCCGTTGTTCATGATGATGGCAGCGCCGGGGCAGGTCACCGAAACCAGCGTTTCGCCAGCGCTGCAGATGAATTGGCAGGTATCGTTTGAACACACATCCTGCCGCAGCGGATGCAAGCCTGTTGATCCCGCCGGGCCGGGCGGACCGGCAGGGCCCTGGGCGCCGACCGGGCCGGGCAGACCGGCCGGACCTGGCGACCCCGCGGGCCCCGCGGCGCCGGTCTGGCCTTGAGGTCCGGGCGGTCCGGCTGGACCCGCAGGCCCCTGTGGTCCTTCGAAGCATCCTGCCAGGGCAAAGGCGGCGATGAGGGCTACGACTGCAATCGACGCACGCATGCAATTCCCGCCTGTCCGTATCAAAGCGTTTTCATCGCCACAGGATGGAACAATCAATCCTGCGAATGCAACAGCAGAGCGTAATCTTTGGCGGGTCGGGCAAAGAAGAAGACCGCCCTTGCGAGGCGGTCTTGCGAGTGAATAGTCGTGTCGCCTTGCCGGATTACAGTTGCTGCGGCTGATCAGCAACGTGTTGCAGCGCGCCGAGGTGGCTGTAGTGGTCGGCTTCCGCGGACAGGCGAAGCACTGCCAACAGGCCGGCCAAGGCGTCGCTGCCGGAAAGATCGCCACGGCTCGCCGCCTGATGGATGGCGTGTGAGATCGCACCGGCATAGTCGCTGCCGGTGCCGTTGACGGGAAGGTCCAGAGTTATGCTGACATGTTGCAACATAGCCGGTTCATCCTTTCCGCCCCCAACCCTATCCGCGACCGCGAGGATTGGTAGTGGACTCTTAAGACATTGTTAACGCTGATTTGTGCTGCGAAATCAACAAACAAGGCTCACGCGGCGGCGCTTGAGGGCAGGGGGCGTCAGATATGAGGAAATCTCCTTCCCATGCTCCGCTTCAATTACAATCATAGTCTGAAATTGGTCAATTCGCAACCTGGAGGCTGGGCAGACCTTCTTCACGCGCAAGCTTTGTGAAGGTTAGGGCGGAAAAAAATGAGGCCGCCAAACCGAGCGGCCTCGTTTATTGGCATCAATATTCGGGCTCACTTGAGCTGCGTCGATATGCTCGAAAAGGTAGTGTTAAGTTGGGTGCCGAGCCCGTTGACGATCGCGATAATGGCAACGGCGATACCGGCGGCGATCAAGCCGTATTCAATCGCCGTGGCTGCAGATTGATCCTTCGCAAACCGAGCAAGAAGTTGAGACATGATGATAGGCCCCTAGGGGTTGCCCTCCCGCATCCCGGGCGCAAGCTATCTGCTGTCTCTTTTCCGTAGGTAAATTCACGTCTTGCAATTGTGCGACGTAATGTTTCGCAAATTACGATAAAAGCCGCGCAATTCGGTTGGCATATTCCTTTTTTCGGTTCGCCGCTGCTTAACTTGAAAAGCGCGAGCGTACTTTTTGAGCGCAACGGGGCAGGGGCCAATAACCAATAGCCGCGGCCAAAAATGGATGAGCCCCGGCATTGGGCAATGCCGGGGCTCTAGTAGGTCTTAGGGTCAACGGCGCCAATTTGATGAAGCGGTATGACGCCTGTGTGACGCTATTCGCGATGCGATGCCCGCGGACGATCACCCGCCCGGTCCTTCCTCCGGCTTCAAGACGCTCGGGAGACTTATTTGGCCGTAAGCATGTAGGTTTTGGTTTGATTACACGTGGAGCAGAGGAACGTGTGGCGTTCCATGTGAGCTACAATCGGATGAGGCGTGATGACCGCCAAAATCATGGTCGTGGCGCACTTTGGGCATGGCGCGGTCTTGGCCGACGCATCGATGGCAGTTGCTTGATTCACCAGCCCAACCTCCGGAGGGCGCTATTGCTGCATGGCGTGTTTTAACAATTGGTTCCCGCCGCCCAGAGGCCGCCAACCGAGGGGCGAAAGAAAAGTCCCGGCAGAGAGGTCTCTCCGGGACCAAGTTGAGCGTATCTATCAATGATTGCCAATTTCCATGTCGGTTTTATGACAATGATCTCATGGCAATGACCTCATGAGCATGAACTCATGGGGAACTCATGGGGGCTGGTCATCGATCAAGGGGCTCATAGGCGCTGTTCTTTGGGCGGACTGGGTGGATTGGGCGGATTGGCGGTCCCTCACCATGCGGCCAATGGCATCGAGCTCCCTTGCCACATCCAACAAGGTAGCGGCGATGGCGGCGAGCGCATCTAGGGACGAAACTTCTCCTTTTGCTACTCTGGCGAGTGACCTCTCCAGCCTTTGCATCTCCATGGCAACGCCTGCGATTGAGAAGCCGCCGATGAAGAACGAGGGAGGATAGGCGTTGGCCTATCCTCCTGCGGATCAATCCCCTGGCGGGGGCGACTTGTGCCAGCGGATTGACACCTTGGTTGTGTGCGGCCGTCGCCGACTTGGCAACTGCGACAAATGACAGCGGCTTTCCGAGTAAAGATCCAAATGCGGCCACCGCCATGATTCAAAGAACCGGCGACCGACGGTTGGAAATCCGCCCAGCGCCCACCCGCGATACGGTCCGAATGAGGACAGGGAGACGCCGCCAACCGAGGCGGCCTAGATCGATAGATGGAAAAAGGAAGCGTAGAGCATCATCCCGCAGATCAGCGCCGTGATGATTCCGATAGCGATAAGGCGCAGACGATCGGCCATTTGACGCCCGGATAGAGAGATTGCATCGTCAACATCGAATGGCCTTGCTGGTTCCAGCCGCCCCAGCCGCCGCCCTCAGCCGCCGATCGCGCAATCCGGCATCAATGGCCGCCGACTGAGGCGGGCTCATTGCAGCGGCGTTTTCATCGCCCTTCGCCGCGGCAACCTAAACTGTCGTCGCAATGATCGCCGCCCTCGGCGCGGCACGAGGCCAGACTTGGGTGGCATCTCAGCAAGCGGCCTTTCCGATAGCACTCGCAGGTCGCCGATGCGGGCGTCGGCATCAGCAGTGGAGCACCAAAGCTAAACAGCGCCGCAATCGCCAGAACCCGTATCATGGAGACTTCTCCCGGTTTTCCGCCTCGGAGCCCCCGCTGCAAATGTAATGGCAAACTTCATGCCGATGGATGTGGCAAATGAATGCGGCAAATGAATGCGGCAAAGTTTCCAATCGAACGACGTTCAATTCGGCAACAGCCTGGATTGATAAGGCGAGGGGTCCATCGACAGCCGAGACAGAAGGACCGCCGGAAAATCGAATGAGGACAAACGGAGGTGTCGCAAATTTATGATAGGGAGCGCGAGCCGGTTGAAATGAAAATCAAATGAGAACACCAAGAGGCCGCCAACTCAGGCGGCCTTGGGTTCTGGCCCGTTGTGAATTGCAGAGTGGTCCTGTTTCAGAGCGTTTCTGAAGTTCAGACCGTCACAATTCCGGCAGACAACGCGGACGGTCCAACGTAACGGCGCATATTTGATCTTGATAACAGCACGTGACAAACGAGGAATAGGCGCAAATCTTTGTTCGAGAAGACACATGACAGAGATTCGCGGGCAGCTTCTTCATGCTTACCGGGGTGGCACGCTCGGCGGCGAAAGCGGCGGACGAGGTCGCCAAACAACATGCGATAATGATGGTCTTAAGCATTGTCCCCTCCATTGCCCCGTGGGGAATGCTATAGGCAGCTTGCGTCGGTCGAAAGTTGTAAAATTGTATATTTCGCGCTTTGCAAAGTATATTTTGCGCTACCGAAGTTGCGATAGCCGAACGGCGCAGCAGTCGCGCTAGCACGCGCATCGCTTAGATCGGTGCTGCCGGCAAATCAGGACCGCCGGAAAATCAAATGAGGACAAAGGCTCGGAGTTAGAACGTTGGCCGACTGACGCGGCCTATCGTTTCATCTCTTCTTCTGGAATGGGCGTCAGGTCCAATCGCTCCCGCCACTCGGGATGCGATGTAATGATTGCGCGCACGCAGATCTGAACGCACTCGTCGCAGATGAACCCGCCGGGTCCAGCCACCAATTGCAGCGCATCGCTATGGGACTTCAAATAAAACGAGCGGTGGATGTCATCTGCCATAGCCGTTCCCTCGGTCGCGTTTTGGCAGATGAGGGACAGCCAAATATTTCAAATTTAAGACCAAGACCTCGGAATTAGGACAGTACCCAAGGCCGCCGCTCACAAACGAAAAAGGCCCGGTAAAGTCACCGGGCCCCTACGCAACAATCGCGAACAGGTTACTTCTGTTGCTCGGCCGGCTTGTCGGCCGGCTTCGGGGGATTGGCTTGCGTCTGCTGTTGCGGCGTTGGCGATGTGACGGACTTCTGATCGTTGGAAGAATTTGGCATATTGGTCATGGTAAATTCCTTTGAAAAATACTTGAAAACCATGTCTCAAGCACATCTTGCACGTGGCGTGTTTGCCCCGCACAATACAAGAGTGGCCGTAGTTTTATTACGTGGATTGCGTTGCCATCATTCGGGACCAAATCGTCTGAGCGTTGCCTCAAGCAGCGTCTCAAGATCATGCACCCCGGTTTGCGCAAGCTCGACAACGAACTTTGCAATCAGTTCGGTTGCCGGGTCGTGACGAATAGCAAGCCCGAGTCTCTGGCAAACGGTCTCAAAGGCAGCCGACATGTTGCGAAGTGTTTCCGGCTGAAAAGACTGTCCGGAAAGGAATGGAGTGATCGGCATCAGATCCCGCTTTCTCAGGCGGGAGCGTTACCGAACTCTCAGCCACCGACGCCCAAAGCTCGCTATCGATGATATGAGACAATACGCTTACATGCCAGAAAAAGATACGAAAAACATATATCCAGATTCGGCAAGCTCACAAAGAGACCACCCCGAATTTTCAAGGCACCAGCCGGAATGGAAGGGGGCCAGTACCGGAGATTTTGAACCTCTTCAAATAAAAAGAGGCCGCCCACTGGGGCGGCCTCGCAGGTCAAATTAGCCGCAATGTACCCGGCCGTATGGGCCGCGCCAGCATCCGTTGTAATAGCGCCATCCCGGGCCGCGCCAATAAGGTACGGCGGGACCCCTATTCGGGACACAGCCGCCATAGGGGCCGCGATGAAAGCCCGCGCCGCAGCCGCCGGCGACCAGGACAACATGCGGTGACGAAACACCGCCAAGATCGCCGGACAACGGCATGGCTTGTGCCGCAGAGGCGGCCAACGCCAACGTGCCGGCGGTGGCTGAAACAAACAGAATTGACTTGAGCATCGGAACTCCTTCTGGACGTTTACCCCACACCCCGGCCTCCTATAGCGGATGGCACATGAACAAGAGGCAACGAATGTTCCTGGTCCCGTTCATAAATCAGCGCAGCCGCTGGAAGAAATTAGGACCGCTCCTCGGAATGAGGACGGTTACCTGCCCCTGGTACTGGCGCCCCTTTAGCCCCAAAAGGGCCGCCAACTGAGGCGGCCTTCAATCGTCAATGCCATCCCGGCCTTGAATCGACATCATCGTCGCCGTCAGGAGCGCGATCAGTTTCTCTTTCCCGTCAGTCTCGGCGAATACGTCAGTCTGGGCTAAAGTCAGGGTACGACCGGGCTTCACCACCCGCCCGCGCGCTATGATGCGTTCCCCCGCGGCCGGTGCGACCAGGTTGATCTTGAACTCGGTTGTCAGAACACCGGTCCCGATGGGTGCGAGGCTGAGCGCCGCATAGCCTGCCGCGGTGTCGGCGATAGCCCCCACCGCGCCGCCATGAACAAAGCCGTGCTGCTGAGTGATCGCCGGACTAGGGCGAAGGATGATCTCGACGGCGCCGGGTGAGATCGCTCCCAGCTCTGCACCCAATGTTCGCATCAGGCCCTGCTTGGCGAAGCTCGCCCGAATCCGTGCTGCAATGTCCACGTCCACGTCCATGCCTCACGCTTAGGCCGAATGAGCGCAGTCCAAAAGGGGCCGGCCCGAAATTCAAGAAGGGCCAGCGATTATGGAAAGGGGCAGTACTCTGCCGCTGCCCCACACAACAAGAGGCCAAACAGAGGCGGCCTTCGACGAAAGTTCTATTTGCGGTTGATCTAGATCATGTTCGACCAGTCGTTGCGCGTGCAACTAACGCGCGCGATGCTGATCGACGACATAGAGCAAGTCATCCGCCGAACTCCGGGACTGACCGCCACGGAGATCGCCCGCATGTTATACGGCGCTGATGGCTACCATCAGCGAGTGGGAACAACCTGCACGGCACTTGTGAAAGCCGGCCGCGCGGAGCAGCGCGGCAAAGGCGGTCCCGGCGATCCTTTTATATATTTTCCGATCAAGCGTTTCGTTGCCGCCGAGTCCGCCAAATGAGGCGGCCTCTCTTTCATACCAGCCAGTAATCCGCATCTTTTGATACGGCCATTTACTCGTGTCGAAGCTATCGCATCGTCGAAAATCGAAGGAACCGTGACGACTATGCAAGAACTGCTTTTTCTTGAAGCAGCGGCGGATAGTGCTCAACCGCGGTCTGATACGCGAGAAGTTAATAACTATACGCGCGCTCTTGAACAAGGCCTTCGCCGGATCGAGACGTTACCTTTGTCAAGGCGATTGGTCTCTGAATTACATGAAATCCTGCTTCAAGGCGTTTCAGCAGACCGAGGAGCACATTTTACACCTGGACAATTTAAGACTGAGCAAAATTGGATAGGCGGCCGACTGATTCAAAACGCTCGATTTGTTCCCCCTCCGCCAGCGGAATCGTTAGACGCGCTCAGTGATCTCGAAAAATATATTCATGACCAAAGCGACGATCTTCCACTGCTGATAAAACTTGCGCTCATTCACTATCAATTCGAGACTATCCATCCTTTCCCTGACGGAAATGGTCGGGTTGGGCGCCTGATTATCCCTCTCGTTCTCTGCGAACAAAAAGCAATGTCTCAACCATTGCTATATCTGAGTGCGTATTTTGAAAAAAACTATGATCAGTATATCGATGCCATGTATGAAATCAGCAGAACCGGAGCGTGGGAAAACTGGATAATTTTCTTTCTCAATGGAGGTGGAAATCACAGCCAAGAATGCGATAGAAAAATCTCGCGCTCTTCAGGATTTGCACCGCCAATATTTTTCCAAAATCCAATCCGCCAGATCTTCCGCGTTGTTAGGCAAGTTGGTTGATTCCCTATTTTATGTGCCGGCCATTACGATTCCAATTGCGATGGACGAAACTAAAGTTTCCTACAATTCAGCAAAGAATAACATCAGGAAACTGGTTGGTCTTCAAATCTTGAAACCAGCAGGAGGCGGCTCGCCACGAAGCGGCAGTATGAGACCACAATGGTTCTTCGCTTACGAGATCATGGATATTGCGTCGAGAGATTCATAATACAATTGTGTGTGTGGCGTAGGATTGTGAAATCCGGCCACTGTGGCTTTCAAAACCGGCCGCTAGGCTCGGAAACCGGCCAGTACCCCACCCCCCGGAATTATCCCTTGACAGCAAGTACGCCATATGCCACTATCCCCTGCAACCAAGGGGAGAGGAAGCCGTGGTCAATCCCACAGGACAGACGCAAGTCGGGCTGAAGCCGCAGACCATCCCAAGAGTGCGCGCCGAAGCGGGCCGTGTATACGTAAGGCTCGAATTAGTCGGACTGCAGGCGCCTTCGCCAATCTGGGATATGGAGCTTGTTCTGGAGGGCCTATACGCATCCGTCCTTGCATCAGAGCTGGCGGCTGCGGCGAGGAAGCTCGACTAAATGGGGATGTTGTCATGTCAAAATACACCTTCAAGCAATTCCAAGCCGAGTACCCGACCGACGCTCACTGCCTCGCACGGCTGATGGAGATCAATTACGGCGGCACGGACATCATTTGCCCCGGCTGCGCTCGGCGGACGACCTTCCATCCCATGCACAAGCGCCGTGCCTACGCCTGTCAGGATTGCGGCTATCACGTGTATCCGGCGGCTGGGACGATCTTCCACAAGTCGCGCACGCCGCTGACTAAGTGGTTTTTTGCGATGTACCTGATGACCAGCACTCGGCACGGCGTAGCCGCGAAAGAGATCGAGCGACAGCTAGGCGTCACTTACAAATGTGCATGGCGTATGTGTCACGAACTTCGCAAGCTGATGTCAGCGGCGGATAACGACTTCGGCGGCGGTCCTACGCTGAAGGGTCACATTGAAATTGACGAGACACACGTTGGAGGCCGCCGTAAAGCCAACGAACCGGAGAATAAGACAATTGTAATGGGCTTGCTCCAACGTGACGGCAAAATCCTCGCCGCTCCAATTCCCGACGTTACCAACTACACGGTCGAGGGGATCATCAATGAGAACGTAGTCGAGGGCAGCACAATCAGCACAGACGAGCATCGCTCATATCAAGGTCTGCGCCATGCTTACGATCACGGTGCGGTCAATCATTCGGCCAAAGAATACGTGCGCGGCATTCATCACGTGAACAGCTTGGAAAGCCACTGGTCGCTGTTCAAGCGCGCCGTGAAGGGCACCCACGTCCATATTTCCAGCAAGCACGCTTGGAAGTATGTCAGCGAGTTCAGCTATCGCCGCAACATGCGGCATTCACATTGGGCAATGTTCAATCTTCTCGTACACGCTTTCGCGCTGCCGCGCCTACAAGAGAGTTGAAATCCTCTCGGTGCTTGGGGTTCTCGTCGTTGGCGGGAGGGGCGGATTGTGAAGGTAAGGCGCCATCAAGTTTAGCTCCGGGTGTATCTTGGCTTCTTCGCTTCAATTCCCTCTCCTCATCACGTTGTTGGAGTTCTTTAATAACGGGAAGTTCAAACATCTCACGCAAGCGCCACGCTGGCACAACGCCATTCATGCCTGTGTTGGCAGAAACTTGTTCTATTTCGCGCTCTCCAGCACGCAACCCATGTGGTGCAGCAGCGTGTCGAACGATGATCTTATCAACTGTCCACGGCTCAATGATATGTCCCCAATGTACGCCTAGGAATAATTGGCGAGGCGGCATCATACTTGTGCCTCCAGCCCTTCGCTGAATTCCGCCAATTTCCACAAATACCGGAGATCCTGAATACCCGCACATAGACCGTAATTCTACTGCAAAACTTTCCTGCGATGGCGTATTGGCATCTATATAGATTGGCTCCCCCGGCAACATACTTATGTTACCGAAATCGAACAGAAGGCATGTTTCGCTGTTTGCCTTCGTGGTTGATAAACCTACCAATCATATAAACATCATCGCCAATCCCAATCGTTTGATCATGGATATGCTGTGCTATGGCGAACATTTCTAATGGTACCGTTACAAAATCAATTCTAGGGATGATCGTTGAAAAAGCTAAGGGCAAAATTGCAATGTCGTGCCCATTTGGATGCTCAATCCAATCTGTTGGCTCGCTTGGAAATACTTCGACGCCTCCCGAATGTCGCGCATTGGCTCGAATAACAGTTGCACCAATTTTGTGGACTACATGTCGATTTGAAACGGCATATAGCCAGTAATAGTTGGGAATTTTGGTAGACGGCAGCGCCGTCCAAAATCCCGATCCGCCAACTTTCAAGCCAGCCCGCGCTGAAATCCTCATCGGGATAAAGATAAAAAACACAGCCTAAATCAGCCGGCTGAATCCGAGCCACGATGAATTCATCCCCCGATGGAAACAGGTCTCGCCATAAATGGCTTCCCGAGAATGTCGGAAGCCACCCCGATGATCCATAGCTTACAATCGCTACTTGTTGCAAGGGGATAAACTCCCCACCCCCGGGTACTGTCCGAATTAGGACAGGCGTAGAGGGAAATTAGGACAGATCGCGATTTGAGAGTTTTGGAGATGTGACGGGCGGAGCTGGCACTCCGCTCCCGTCCAAATCGATGACGGCTCCCTGCCGTGCAGCAACCCTAGCACGAACAAGGAGCTATTGTCATGATCAGAAAACTTACGATTGTCGCTCTCTCGTCACTTGCCATCACGGCAATCCCAGCAACGGCCCAAGTAAGTCTCGATAAATTATTGCAACCAACACTCCGCCTAAAGGGCAATGGACAGGAAACGTTAGTCAACTGCCCGTGGGAAAAGAAACTGACAATCCAACTTTCAAAAGAAGCGCCGGCCGCCGTCGTAAAATGTACGGACGGCGGTCCGGGCGTGAATTTGGAGTTTGAACGTCCTTAGTGCGGAGGCTGGAAATGTTCCGATGCGATCTTCAGCTCATCTGCTAACTGATCTACTGCTGGCTTCAATTTGGCATAGAGTTCGTCCAACGTTCGGATGTGTTGAAAAGACAAATTGAAGCCAACCTGTGGATTATTGCCGCCACGCTGCAGAATCACGTTGACGCCAGCATTGTAAAAGCCATCAGGCGTCGGTGAATTCAGGTTGATGGCTGCGACCATTAGCTTTGGTTCGGTAGCCGTTTGGCAATAGGCCGAACTGGCTGCCAGACCGAGAACAAGCAACGCATAGACGGCAGTTCTAAGCTGAATAACCATTTTGGCTCACTCCTATTTGTGAGCCAAGGCTTGACCGTTCGCAAATCGGCTTCATTATCCGATTGCGTCGATGTCATTCGGTCGCCCCGGCTCACGGGTTGCGAAGGTAAATCAAAAGAGGCCGTCAGTGGTTGCACACTGGCGGCTTTTTGATTCGGTGAAATGCTGAGGCGAGTTCGGTAAAATCGTCAAGCGAACTTTTATTGCTTGCCACCTTGAATTACCCGGAAACGACGGCGACGATCCGGCGCAGTTTCGGTCGGGTCTGGCGTAGCGACCGCTAGTGCCGCGTCCAGCAACTCGCCGATCGACCAAGCATGATCGGTGAGGCCAAGGGCTTCCGCTGGCGTGCTGCGGATCGTTTCGTGCCAGCGGCACAAGTTGTAATGGGCAACATATAGCGCCACGGCGGCGGCGTGGTTCTCTAGCTTCTTCGAGAAGCCATTTGTGAGCCGCGTGAACCGGCGCGACGCCATGCGGAGCGAAAGGTTGCTGCGCTCGGCATAGCAGGTCGAAATTTCATCGGGCGCGCCGATTACCGCCTCATACTCTACCTTTACTACCGCCGCTGGACTGTAGCGGTGCGCCGCATCCTTGCGCAGATCGGTTACGGCATAGGTCTTGTTGATGACGCCGTGAGCGACGCGGGAGCCGAATGCGTCGCGGATCGCTGGGCGGTAGGGATGAAAACCGTCAGTGGAAATTTCGGGCGTACCGAGCACGCGCTCGCGAAGATCGCGGATAAACAGGTCCGTATTCTCGCTGTCGCGCTTGCCGGTGCGATAGCCGATAATGGCCTTAGTGGAGGCCGCCAGCGCAATGAATGTGTACTGGTCGCCCTTGACGGCGACGTTAGCCCGCGTGACGCGCTTCTGTTTGCAGCCAACATACTGCCATAGCTCGTCACATTCGATCCGGGGCACGCGGAGCCCGACCATCATGCGGTCATGTAACTCGGCGCAACCGCGTCCGACGCGAGCACCAAGACGCATGATGGTATCGCGATGAATGCCGGTCAGACGCTCAACCGAGCGGATCGACATGCCCTCACTGAGGGCGGCGATGATTTCAATTTGCTTGGATTTTTCGAGGATATTCATGGCGGGTCCTATCCGACATGGAACAGACCCGAAGTGTGGCTATGGAAAATAGCGTGGAATTCTGCTATATTTGCCTTAGTGGTCACGACTTCGGGGTCCTATCCCGGGGTTGCGATCCGGGTCCGCCGCTGTTAGCGCAGTGACGGACCCACTGATTGGATGGTGCGAGGAGCCAGATTTGCACTGACGTTTCGGTCGTGTAGGGACCGCGTCCTTAACTGCTAGACGATCCTCGCATTCTCCACTTACTCCGGGACCCTGTTAGCGCAGGGTCCCGGTTTCACTTTCCCTCCTTTCGAAGGTATTTGAGCAATGTAAACACCGCAGCCTCTTCGGCTTCGGTCAGGCTTTTCATGTCGAGAATAGTCAGTACTTGCTCTGACAAAGGACGTGCGCTTTGTTCGTGGCGCTTCGGATCGGGATGCACAACATGTGCTTCAACGGTCCTGTGGCTTTGCTGTTTAGTATCTCCCTTGCCACCATTGACTTTGGCCGCGCGCTTCTTTGTCGGCCCTGAACGCGGTTTTTTGTTTCGCATGATGTAGGGACTGATTGGAATCTTCGCTTCGGTGGCGGCGGTCAGATAGAAAGTTTTGCATTTTCTGACAACGTTTTCTGCGCCCGGATAGGCTTTGGAAAAGGCTTCATCAAACTGCGAAGGAGAGGCCGTCTCCATGTCGATATGTGAGAGCGCGCCATAAGCGTCCTTAATCGCAATTAGCAATTCTTCCGGCCACTCGGATGTATTGTAAGCGGCGACTAAAGTTTTGAGAGTTTCAGTTGGACGATTGTTGGTGTCTATAAGACCCAAGAAGCGGAGCGCAGGGATCAATTGGCCTGCGACCGAACCGGAGAAGCCCGGAAAAACGCTGCGGTCAATTCGACCGGGGGTGCCGTGCTCCTGAAAGTTCTTGAGCAGCGTTTTGAAGGTTGGGAAGGCAACGTAGGGAGGCATTGCCTTCGGGGGATCGATGTTTCCAGCGTCAGTCATTTTTGGCCTTTTGGCAACACAGGAATTGTGTATGCCATTTTGTGCCAAATAGCAATACCAAGAAATGGAATTGCCAATAAAAAGTTTGCAGTCCGTTGGATTGCGTCTCATGCTCCTTGCAAATCAAGGAGTTGGCTATGGACGGGCGATTTGTTATTGTGCGCGATTTCGAGGGAAAACCCCTACGGCGCGTTGTGGTGAAGGTAGGTGAAAGGGTGATTTATGTAGCCAATCCAGACGCGCTGCAACGAGTTAATTCCGGCGAATCTTCGGCAGTCGGTTTTCCCCCGGAAGATGTCTATGTCTATGATGAAATTGAGTTTTCAAAGCTTGCTTTGGAGTGGGATGCCACAGGACGCGCTACGCAATGGAATACTCTGCGGATATTTCGGTGACGGAGGCCGCCAACTGAGGCGGTCTAGATCATTTGTGCTCGCGCTTCCACAGCCGCCAGTGGGTCGGCTTAAGCGGCATGTAGCGATTGGCGCTTACATCGTGCCAGCCCGAGCCATCGCGCCGGCAGGGAAACACCAACGCATGATATTCCCCTTGATCGTATATACTTAGCTCCAGATCGGTATCCGCTGGCGCTGTAGCAATCGGGTTCCAATCGGACATCGGAATAGCCTTTTCCAGCGAAATTTATTCGTATAATTTCCGCATGTCCGCGTTGATCTAGCTCAAGGGCCAACGCAGGAAGTCGCGCCCTTGGAGAGGTCATGGAACGCTTTGTCATATGGCAGAATATTGAGCACTACCGGGGAATGCTTAAAATCGTGACCGATCTAGAACGGCGTGGCGTGATTGAGCGCTTGCTTCTCGAACAAGAAGCCAAACTCAAAAAATACGACGAAGATCATGGGAAGAAATAACGGGTCGGACGGCTCACAAATTGAAATTAGGACAGATGAAAACTCAAATTAGGACAAAAGCCTCGGAATTAGGACAGTACCCACCCCCGAAAAAGAACATATTGCGAACGGGGAACAAATCGTGTACATTGCTCCGATCGCCATTGCCAAGGGGGAATCGGGCCCATTTTGGCGTCCGTTGTGGCGCTTTCGAATCCCCGCCATAAGGAGCAGGAACATGAGTGCAGCGCTTCGCCTCGTCGAAGGATCGTCCATGGACAAATCGAAGGCCCTTGATGCCGCGCTCTCGCAGATCGAGCGCAGCTTCGGCAAGGGCTCGATCATGCGGCTCGGCAAGAACATGGCGGCGATGGACGTCGACACCGTCTCCACCGGCTCGCTCGGGCTCGATATCGCGCTCGGCATCGGCGGGCTGCCGCGCGGCCGCGTGGTCGAAATCTACGGCCCGGAATCCTCGGGCAAGACCACGCTCGCGCTGCATTGCATCGCCGAAGCGCAGAAGAAAGGCGGCATCTGCGCCTTCATCGACGCCGAGCACGCGCTCGACCCGATCTACTCCAGAAAACTCGGCGTCAATGTCGACGATCTGTTGATCTCGCAGCCCGATGCCGGCGAGCAGGCACTGGAAATCGCCGACACGCTGGTGCGCTCCGGCGCGGTCGACGTCCTCGTCATCGACTCGGTCGCGGCGCTGGTGCCGCGCGCCGAGCTCGAAGGCGAGATGGGCGACAGCCAGCCCGGCCTGCAGGCGCGGCTGATGAGCCAGGCGCTGCGCAAGCTCACCGCCTCGATCAACCGCTCCAACACCATGGTGATCTTCATCAACCAGATCCGCATGAAGATCGGCGTCATGTACGGCTCGCCGGAAACCACCACCGGCGGCCACGCGCTCAAATTCTATGCCTCGGTGCGGCTCGACATCCGCCGGATCGGCGCCATCAAGGAGCGCGACGAAGTCGTCGGCAACCAGACCCGCGTCAAGGTGGTGAAGAACAAGCTGGCGCCGCCGTTCAAGCAGGTCGAGTTCGACATCATGTACGGCGAAGGCGTGTCCAAGAACGGCGAATTGATCGATCTTGGCGTCAAGGCCGGCGTGGTGGAAAAATCCGGCGCCTGGTTCTCCTATGACAGCCAACGGATCGGCCAGGGCCGCGAGAACGCCAAGACCTTCCTCAAAGGCAACCCCGACATCGCCGCCAAGATCGAGGCGGCGATCCGGCAGAACGCCGGACTGATCGCGGAAAAGATTCTCGCCGGCGAACAAGGCGAGAGCGACGACGATGACGCCGCGGAGGGGTGAATGATCTTGCCGATCCCTCCCTCACGGTGGGGGAGGGTAGGGGGCGCCGGATGGCGTGCCGGAATTCAGCCGGCCGCGGCGGCCGCGGCGGCCTGCGTCATGGCCGCACAGCGCACTTTCAAAAACCGCATGACCCGTTGGGCGGTGGCGAGGTCGATCAATTCGTAGTCCGCGCGCTCGGGGAGCCGGTGGATGTGCAGCGCGGTCATTTTGGCGCGCCGCAATTTGAGGAAGCCTTCCACCGCGGTCCAGGACAATCCCATCGACCGCAGCAGCAGCAGCACCGACTCAACGTTTCCCCGGCTGAGCAGGTCGAAGGCGTAATCGCGATCGAGATCGTTCATCGCGGCCAGTACCGCGGCGACGTCGAACAGGTGCCCGGCATTGATCGTTTCCATCGCGACGTTTTCCAGTGTCAAATTCCCGGCGCGAATGCCCTCGATATAGGCTTCGTTGCGCGCAATATTCTTCGACCGCGTTCTCATCCAGTCTTCGAAATGCGCGTTGAGTGCGGCCTGGTCGATCTCGCTGGCGCGCACGCGCAGTCGGGCGGCGAGTACTTGCGAGATCAGCGGCAGCAGTATGCCGACGGCTTCCAGTGTCAGATCGGCGCGCTCGACGATCAGTGATTGCAGGTCGACATCCGTTTCGGACTTGGCGATCAATTTCCGCATCCCGGTGGGGGAGAATTGCGCGCCCTGGTTAGCTGCCAATGTGCGGACCGTTATTTGATTGCCGTGGTCCACCACGGCCTCGCTGACCGGCGGCGTCACCACCAGCCGGCGGGCGATGGAGTGCCGGTGCTTGTGTGAGCCGCTCCTGGCAACCGTGAGCAAGGTGTTTTCGGTGAGCCCCTGGTAATTGCGCAGCATCGGCGCGGCCACAGCGAAATCTTCATCGGTGGCGAGCCGGTGCGCCAGGAAGTCGGGAACATCGTCGCGGGTGGACAGTTGCGCGGACGCAAGGGCCCGGTCGCCGGCGCTGATCTTGTTGAGGATTTCGCTGATCAGGTCGTTGAACAGATATTCGCCGGCCGCGGAGCTCTTGTACTTGCGCTTGAGGTAAACGTCGGTCACGCGGCGCAGCAGTTCCAGGCGTTTGGTCGACGACTTCTCCGCCGCCAGCCGCATCAGATCGTCGGCCAATCCCCGCCCTGCGCTGCTGAGGTGTGAGCGATGTGGCATCGACGAAAACCGCTCCGCTTCGAGCTTGCTGCCGTCGGCAGCGCGTTTTTGGCAACGAGCGATGCAGCCTATGTATTTTCGATGAACGAAAGGAAACCGGAACAGATCGATGTCGCCAAGGGGGCGCGTTTGTTTGTTGCTGAGAGTTATTGATATGGATCAAGAAAAATGGCGCGCGCAGTGAACGTCAATCGGCTGTGCCCGTTCGCCAAACGCAACTCATAGATCGGTGCGCCGGCGGTCGGGATCCTCGTCGGGCTGGAACGGCTCGTCATAGCCGTGGCGGCTCGAGTAGAACAACAGCGCCATCAGCCCGCAGCCGACGATGAGCGAAAAAAGAATGCCGAGGCTCATGGCGACATAACCGGCCGTCGGCATCGGCGGACCGGAGACCGACAGCCAGGCGGCGGCGGCGTACCACAGCGCCGCCGCCAGAGCGGCGATCAGCGCCACCATAAGCGCAATCGTTCCGAAGCCGAGCTTGGACGTCTGCATGGTCGAGAGATAGGCGTGCGGACGCTACCTCGCCAGTCGTCCGCCTCGCTAACGAACGCAGCGCGCGCGCGTTCCCGACGCCGGCATCAGCCGCCTTTGCGCAGGAAAACGTAATCGGCGGAATAGGCAACGCCACGCAACGCGCCGGCCCGCTCGCACGCGCCGGAGAGCGCGCCGCCGTGAGTGTTGATCCGCTGCACGGTCGTGACGTCGGCAAGGACGCCCTGACCGCGCCGGCCGGCAACCGCGAGCTTGAGCCAGGCAACGTCGTTCGGCGTCGCGCCGGGCGAGGAACCGGCCGCCTTGCCGGTCACGGTGCTGCCGTCGATGTATTCCCAGTTCGGTCCGGCGTAATGGCGGCCGACCGTGCGGCCATCGCGGATCAGAGTCGCTATCGGCTCGCGGAAAGCCCAAACGAGCTTGCCGTCGGAGCCGGCTTTGCATTCGTAGAGCTGCGCGCCTTCGGCATGCAGCGTGACGACCGGATTTTCGCCGGGCGCGGCAATCGCCGCCGGGGTCTGCGCGCGCGCATTGTCCGCGGCAGCCGCGACCAGCGCGATCGGCAGGAAAAGTAGAGCCGTGATGCTGCGTATCGCCATTACGCGCTCCAAACTTTTTGAGTGGCGCATGATCGTTTCAGAAAACCGGTGGCCACTTTTCTGGATCATGCGCTAAGCCATCGCCTTGCGCAAATTCTCGTCGACCTTGTCGAGGAAGCCGGTGGTGGTGAGCCATTTCTGCTCGGGACCGACCAGAAGCGCAAGGTCTTTGGTCATGAAGCCCGCTTCCACCGTGCCGACCGTGACCTTCTCCAGAGTGGCGGCGAAATTCGCCAGCGCCGCGTTGTTGTCGAGCTTGGCCCGGTGCGCCAGCCCGCGGGTCCAGGCGAAGATCGAAGCGATGGAATTGGTCGAGGTTTCGCGACCTTTCTCGTGCTCGCGGTAGTGCCGCGTCACTGTGCCATGGGCGGCCTCGGCCTCGACGATCTTGCCGTCCGGGCTGGTCAGGACCGACGTCATCAGCCCGAGCGAACCGTAGCCCTGCGCCACCGTGTCCGACTGCACGTCGCCGTCGTAGTTCTTGCAGGCCCAGACGTAGCCGCCCGACCATTTGAGCGCCGCCGCCACCATGTCGTCGATCAGCCGGTGCTCGTAGAACAGCTTCTTCTTTTCGAACTCCGCCTTGAATTCCTTCTCGTAGATTTCCTGGAAGATATCCTTGAAGCGCCCGTCGTAGACTTTGACGATGGTGTTCTTGGTCGAGAGATAAAGCGGGTAGCCGCGGTTGAGCGCGAAGTTCATCGAGGCGCGGGCGAAGTCGCGGATCGAGGCGTCGAGATTGTACATCGCCATGGCGACGCCGGAGCCGGGAAACTGGAACACTTCGCGCTTGATCTCGGCGCCGTCGTCGCCGACGAAGGTGAGATAAAGCTTGCCCTTGCCGGGGACCTTGAAGTCGGTGGCGCGATACTGATCGCCATAGGCGTGGCGGCCGATGATGATCGGCTTGGTCCAGCCCGGCACCAGCCGCGGCACATTCTTGCAGATGATCGGCTCGCGGAAGATGACGCCGCCCAGGATGTTGCGGATGGTGCCGTTGGGCGAACGGTACATTTCGTGCAGGTTGAATTCCTTCACCCGCGCCTCGTCGGGCGTGATGGTCGCGCATTTGACCGCGACGCCGACCCTTTTGGTCGCCTCGGCGGCGTCAATGGTGATCTGGTCGCGGGTCTCGTCCCGCTTTTGAATGCCGAGATCGAAATACAACAGCGTGATGTCGAGATGGGGATAGATCAGCTTGTCCTTGATGTATTGCCAGATGATCCGGGTCATCTCGTCGCCGTCCATTTCGACGACCGGATTGACCACTTTGATTTTCGCCATTTGCGCTAAGACCTTTGCATCCCGGGCTGGATAAAGAAGCGGCAGGCGCCTCCAGCCGAAGGCCAGGCGCCGGCCGCCCGGCGCGCCGCTATAGCATTGGCGTGATGCCTGAGAAAGCCGACATTGCACCGATGACGCTGCCGGTGTTCATGGCCGTTCGCTGGAGGTTTACCGCATGCCCGGGGCAGGGACTGACAAGACCAGGGATTGGATTGCGGCGCCGGGCCCGGTCGTCGTCCTGGTCGAGCCGCAGCTCGGCGAGAATATCGGCGCCGCCGCCCGCGCCATGGCGAATTTCGGGCTGTCCCGGCTGCGCCTGGTGACGCCGCGCCAGCCGTGGCCCAATGCCAAGGCGCGCATGATGGCGGCCGGCGCCGATCGCGTCCTCGATGCTGCCGCGCTCTACGACAGCCTTCCCGCGGCCATCGCCGACTGCAGCTTCGTCTTCGCCGCGACCGCGCGCGCCCACGATCAGGCCAAGCCGGTGGTCGGCGCGGCGGAGGCGGCCGCCTCGATGGCGCCGCGGGTCAGCGCCGGCGAAACCGTCGCCGTTGTCTTCGGCCGCGAGCGCAACGGCCTCGAGAACGACGAGGTCGCGCTCGCCGACCGCATCCTCACGCTGCCGGTCAATCCGGCCTTTGCCTCGCTCAATTTGGCGCAAGCGGTCGTGATCGTCGCCTACGAATGGTTCAAATACGTAAGCGGCGGCACACTGCCATTCGCCATGCCGCAAAAATCCGCACCGGCGCCGAAAGAGCAGCTGCTCGCGTTTTTCTCGTCGCTCGAGCGCGAGTTGGAAAAGGTCGAGTTTTTTCGGCCCCCGGACAAGCGCGAGACCATGCAAATCAATCTGCGCAACATTTTTACGCGCATGCAGCCGACGCAGCAGGACATCCAGACCCTGCACGGCGTGATCATGGCGATCGCCGAAGGCCGCAAGGGACCGGCGCGCGGCGGCGTGCTCGACGGTGAGGAAGCCGCAATGCTGCGCACGCTGCTCGCCGAGCATGGCGGCGGCCGTGTGCCGTCGGAGCGCGGCCCGGTGCGCGGGCTGGCGCGGTTGCTCCGCCGCAATCCGACCGAGGCCGAGCGCGCGCTGTGGCAGGCGCTCGTCAACGACCGCCGCTTCGCCGGGCGCGGCTTCAAGCGCCAGATTCCGATCGGGCCGCATATCTGCGATTTCGTGTCGTTTCCGCTGCGGCTCGTGATCGACCTTGTGCCGGCCGAAGAGAGCGCGGCAGCCGCCAAGACGCGCGCTGAAAGACACGCCTGGCTCGCGGAACGCGGCTATCGCGTGATTGAGATGACGCTGCGCGATGTCGAGATCAATGCGGGCGCGCTGCTCGATCGCCTTGAGCAGGAGATTGCCAAGGAATAGGTCCGTGATCCCGCGCTGCCCGTCAATTTCCCTTGAGCACTTTCATCGCTGCCGCGGTGCCGGCACGCAGCATGGCGAGATCGCTCATGACGGCGAGAAAGCGCGCGCCGCGCTTGGCGAGTGCGACCGCACGTTCGGCGGTGTGGCAAAAGGCGCCGGGAATTTTACCGGCTTTCTGCGCCGCGCTGATCATCCGGTCGAGCTCGCGATCCACCTCCTTCGCGAGGGGATCGAGGCTTTTGCCGTCTGAGAGCGCGATCGACAGATCGGATGGGCCGAGGAAAAGTCCATCGATCCCCGGCGTGTCGAGGGTCGCCTCGAGATTGTCGAGCGCAGTGCGCGTCTCGATCATCGCCAGTGTGATCACGTGGTCGTTAGCTTCGCGCAGATAGATCGACTGATCGGCGAGCCCTGCCAGTGCGGTCACGCGATGCGGGCCCCAGCTGCGCTCGCCCACCGGCGGGTACTTTGCCGACGCTGCAAAGGCGCGCGCGTCGGCGGCGGTGTTGATCATCGGGGCGATAACGCCTTCGGCGCCGAAGTCGAGCACGCGGGAGACCAGCGCAAAATCGCCGACCGGGACGCGCACGACGGGCGCCGCGCCGCCCTGGCGCACCGCGGCGATGCCGGTGAGCATGCCACCTACGTCCCATAGCCCATGTTGCCCTTCGATCGTCACCGCCGGGAACCCTTCGCGGCCGATGGTCTCGGCAACGATCGGGTAGGGCAGGCTGCACCAGCCGCTAAACACGGTTTCTCCCGCGCGCAGACGGCGGGCCAGAGTGAACGCAGGTATCGCCATGATGCTCGCCGGATGACCAAGCTGCCGCGCTATCTCCCCGCCTTGATGTCGGCGATCGCCTTTTCCATCAACTCGCTCATGACGCGGCCGATCTGGTGATCGGATTGGGCGACGCCCTTCGCATCAAAGTCCTTGCGGATCTTGCTCATCGCGTCCTGCCCGCTTACATGCTCGATATCGCTCATCACGATCGACAAGGCGTAGCTGTCCGCGTCGCTGCCGCCGAGCCCGAGTTTCTCCGCGGCCCAGTGACCGAGAAGCTTGTTGCGGCGCGCGGTGGCCTTGAAGCGAAGCTCTTCATCGTGCGCGAACTGCTGCTCGAAGGCTTCCTCGCGTTTGTCGAACGTGGTCATGCCCTTCGTCCTGATGCTTGAAGTGGAACTCTCTTGAAGCGTTGCCGCCTTGCATATCGGGGGTGCCTCGTCAAGGCAACCACGCTGTCGGCGAACATGGTCATTGCGGTAGCGGGCGCGCGGGTCTATGTCGATTGTACTCCGCGTCGCGTTCAGCTAGCTTTCCGGTCGCGGAGGGGCCGCGTTTGAAGTCGCACGCCCTCGCCGCCGCCGCGGACCTCGACACCAGAACTGGAGCCACGGCAATCCAATGGATTTCACCAAGCCACGGTACACTCCGATGAGCCGCCGTCGCCGCATCTATGAAGGCAAGGCGAAGGTCCTTTATGAAGGACCCGAGCCAGGCACTCTGATCCAACACTTCAAGGACGACGCGACCGCCTTCAATGCCAAAAAGCATCAGGTGATCGAAGGTAAGGGCGTCCTTAACAACCGGATCTCCGAATACGTCTTCCAGCACCTCAACGACATCGGGGTTCCAACCCATTTCATCCGCCGGCTCAATATGCGCGAACAGCTCATTCGCGAAGTCGAGATCATTCCGCTTGAGGTCGTGGTGCGTAACGTCGCGGCCGGTTCGCTGTCGCAGCGGCTCGGCATCGAGGAGGGCACGCAGCTGCCGCGCTCGATCATCGAGTTCTACTACAAGAACGATCAGCTCAACGACCCGATGGTGTCGGAAGAGCATATCACCGCGTTCGGCTGGGCGACGCCGCAGGAGATCGACGACATCATGTCGCTCGCCATCCGCGTCAATGACTTCCTCTCCGGCCTGTTCCTCGGCGTCGGCATCCGTCTGGTCGATTTCAAGATGGAGACCGGCCGCTTGTGGGAGAACGACCTGATGCGGATCGTCGTCGCCGACGAGATTTCTCCGGATTCCTGCCGGCTGTGGGACATCAAGTCGAACGAGAAGCTCGACAAGGACCGCTTCCGGCGCGATCTCGGCGGCCTCCTGGAAGCCTACACCGAGGTCGCCAAGCGGCTCGGCATCATGAGCGAAGGCGAGCGGCCGCAAGGCGCCGGTCCCATTCTCGTCAAGGGCTGAGCTCTGGAGCGCGTCCGGTGGGCGTCCCAACGATCAAAACGGGTCCGATGACGGTGGAGGAATACTTTGCCTTCACCGACACCCGACCCGACAATGAGAAATGGGAGCTGATCGACGGGGAGCCGATCTTGAACGCCTCGCCAAGTGGCTTGCATCAGCAGATTCTGTGAAATCTTGCCGTCCTTCTTGGAACCGTCCAACGCCAGCGTCCGCAAGCCTGGGAGGCGATCCCCGGCATCGGCGTGCGAGTATCTGATACGAGCCTGCCAGAGCCGGACGTTTTCATCTTGCCGGCTGGTACGATTAGACGCGATCCCTATGGCCGAGAAACCCGAGACGTCATCGTGGCATTCGAGATTTCTCACCCTCGACCGCGGAGCGCGACCTGCGCTGGAAACGCACGGCATATACCAGCCTGCCGTCGCTCACGCATTACGTTGTGATCGCACAGGACGCGGTCGATGTCGTCGTGTTCGCGCGCGACTCAGGGTTTGCGGAGCGGCACTTGCGAACGCTCAGCGAGTCGCTTGAATTGCCGGCACTTGGCATTTCATTGCCGCTGTCCGAAATTTATCGCGATACGGGCTTGCAGTAGCCGAACGTGGTCCGCGGCATGGACCGTTGCGGTTGCGGCAACTCATCCCTATTGAAAGGGCGAGGTTGGAGCCAACCGCGATGAAAGCCCGCGTCACCGTTACATTGAAATCCGGCATCCTCGACCCGCAGGGGAAGGCCATCGAGGGCGCGTTGCGGTCGCTCGGCGTAAGCGGCGTCGCCAGCGTCCGCCAGGGCAAGGTCTTCGATATCGAAATCGAAGGTACGGATCGCGCCGGCGCCGAGGCGGCGCTCAAGACCGCCGCGGACAAACTGCTCGCCAACACGGTGATCGAAAATTACCGCGTTGAGGTGACGGGGTAAGGAGGCCGCGGAGTCCGATGAAATCGGCCGTGCTCGTTTTCCCCGGCATCAATCGCGAGCGCGACATGGCGCGCGCATTGCGGCTCATATCGGGACGCGAACCGGCGATGATCTGGCACGCCGATACCGCGTTGCCGGCCGGGACCGATCTCGTGGTCATCCCCGGCGGCTTCTCCTATGGCGATTACCTGCGCTGCGGGGCGATCGCGGCGCGCGCGCCTGTCATGGAGGCGGTGCGCGCCTTTGCCGAACAAGGCGGCCTCGTGCTTGCAGTCTGCAACGGATTTCAGATCGCCTGCGAGGCCGGACTCCTGCCGGGGGTGCTCATGCGCAATGCGCGGCTTCGCTTCATTTGTCGTGACGTCTATCTGCGCGTCGAGCGGTCCGACACGCCCTTCACCCGCGGCTACAATGCCGGGCAGGTCATCAGAGTGCCGGTGGCCCACGGCGAAGGCAACTACATCGCCGACGGCGAGACGATCGCGCGGCTCGAGGGCGAGGGCAGGGTGTTGTTCCGCTATTCCTCCCCCGACGGCATGATCGACCCGGACTGGAACCACAACGGCGCCATGAACGCGATCGCCGGCATCATCAATGAGCGCGGCAATGTGCTGGGCATGATGCCGCACCCGGAGAACCACGTCGAAGCGTCGATGGGCCGGACCGACGGGCGCGGCCTGTTCGCGGGGCTCGTGGATCATCTCAAGCAGGCGGCGTAAGGCGCTGCCCTCCCTCCCGATCTTGTGCCGGGCACCCACGTCTTTTACATGCTGAAAATAAGACGTGGATGGCCGGGACCCGCCCGGCCATGATGGATGAATTCGATGTGACGGCGGACTACAAGGACACGTGACCTCCAACGAACCTCCTATCACCCCCGAACTGATCGCCGAGCACGGTCTCAAGCCGGACGAGTACGCGCGCATCGTCAAGCTCATCGGGCGTGAGCCGACCTTCACCGAGCTCGGCATCTTCTCCGCCATGTGGAACGAGCACTGCTCGTACAAATCCTCGAAGCTCCATTTGCGCACGCTGCCGACCAAGGCGCCGTGGGTCATCCAGGGGCCGGGCGAGAATGCCGGCGTCATCGACATCGGCGACGGGCTCGCGGTCGTGTTCAAGATGGAGAGCCACAACCATCCAAGCTACATCGAGCCCTATCAGGGCGCGGCGACTGGCGTCGGCGGCATTCTGCGCGACGTTTTCACCATGGGGGCGCGGCCGATCGCCTGCCTCAATGCACTCTCCTTCGGCGATCCAAAGAATCCGAAGACCCGCCAACTCGTCGGCGGCGTGGTCGCCGGCATCGGCGGCTACGGCAATTCTTTTGGAGTGCCGACGGTCGGCGGCGAGCTGCGCTTCCACCGCCGCTATGACGGCAATTGCCTGGTCAACGCCATGGCGGTCGGCATCGCCGAGAAGGACAAGATCTTTTATTCCGCCGCGTCGGGCATCGGCATGCCGATCGTCTATCTCGGCTCGAAGACCGGACGCGACGGCATTCACGGCGCCACCATGGCGTCGGCCGAGTTCGGCGCCGACGCCGAGGAGAAGCGGCCGACGGTGCAAGTAGGCGATCCGTTCTCGGAAAAGCTCCTGCTCGAAGCCTGTCTCGAAATTATGGCGCGCGGCTGCGTCATCGCCATTCAGGACATGGGTGCGGCGGGGCTCACCTGCTCGGCTGTGGAGATGGGCGCCAAGGGCGATCTCGGCGTCACGCTCGAGCTCGACGAGGTGCCATGCCGCGAGACCGAGATGAGCGCCTACGAGATGATGCTCTCTGAGAGCCAAGAGCGGATGCTCATGGTGCTCAAGCCGGAGAAGGAAAAGGAAGCCGAAGCGATCTTTCGCAAATGGGGCCTCGATTTCGCCGTCGTTGGCAAGACCACCCCGACGAAGCGCTTTATCGTCGAGCATGGCGGCGCGGTCATGGCCGATCTGCCGATCAAAGAGCTCGGCGACGAAGCGCCGCTGTACGATCGGCCGTTCACCGAGAGCGCGAAATTGCCGGTCATTGACGCAGCCTCCGTCAACCCGCCGATGGGCACTGCGGATGCGCTGGAGAAGCTCATCGGCTCGCCGGATCTGTGTTCCAAGCGCTGGGTCTTCGAGCAATACGACCACGTCATTCTCGGTAACACGGTGCAACGACCGGGCGGCGATGCCGCCGTGGTGCGCATCAACGACGGCCCCAAAGCACTGGCGCTGACGTCGGACGTCACGCCGCGCTATTGCGAAGCCGATCCGTTCGAAGGCGGCAAGCAGGCGGTGGCGGAAGCCTGGCGCAATCTGACGGCCGTTGGCGCGCGCCCGCTGGCACTGACCGACAATCTTAATTTCGGCAATCCGGAGCGGCCGGAGATCATGGGCCAGTTGGTTGGCTGCATTCGCGGGATCGGCGCCGCCGCACGCGCGCTCGATTTCCCCATCGTCTCCGGCAATGTGTCGCTTTACAACGAGACCAACGGTCGGGCGATCCTGCCGACGCCGACCATCGGCGGCGTCGGCATCCTTGACGCGTTCACAGCGTCAATGACGCTCGCTTTCAAGGCCGAAGGTGAAGCGATCCTGCTCATCGGCAACACCCAAGGCTGGCTCGGCCAGTCGCTCTTTTTGCGCGACATCTGCGGGCGGGAGGACGGCGCGCCGCCGCCGGTCGAGCTTGCTGCCGAGCAGCGCCACGGCGATTTCGTCCGCGCGCTGATCCGCGATGGGCTGGTCACGGCGGCCCATGATGTTTCCGACGGCGGTGTCCTGGTCGCGCTCGCGGAGATGGCAATGGTTGCCGGGATCGGCGCCGTGCTTGAAGCCCCCGCCAGCGTTCCAGCCCATGCGTTCTGGTTCGGTGAGGATCAGGCCCGTTACGTGGTCACGGCGAAGAACGCCGATCTCATTGCCCAAAGGGCGCAGTCAGCCGGCGTTCCGCTCATGCGGCTGGGCGCAACCGGCGGCCGCGTGCTGGCGCTCGGCGATGAACGGCCTCTGCCCATCGCCGAGCTGCGCAATCGCTTCGAGCATTGGCTGCCGGCTTACATGGCCGGCGTGAACTGAACCCTCCCGCTGCACGTGGATTGGCGAAATCTGTGCATGTTGCGGTTCGCGTCATGTCACGGATGCTTTTTGGCGGGTTGTGAGATGGTCACGCTTATATGAAAGTGGCCGCCGCAGGGAGGCAACAACCATGAAACGCAGCACCGATCGCATTCTCACCACTCATTCCGGCAGCCTTTCGCGGCCCGCGGATCTCATCGCGCTCAACCGCGCGCGTGCCCAAGGCGAAAAGGTCGAGGAAGCCGCTTACACGCGGTGCCTGGCGTCCGCTGTCGCCGACGTGGTGCGCAAGCAGCACGAGGTCGGGATCGATATTCCCGACGACGGCGAATTCGGCAAGCCGATGGCGGCGAACTACGATTACGGTGTGTGGTGGAACTATGCGTTCGCGCGCATGGCAGGGTTCACGCCGGCCGAATCGGTGCCGGAATCCATGCACAAAAAGTCGAGCGTTGCCGACGCCGCGCTGACGGCCTTCACCAATCGTCGCGACTGGCAGAAGTTCAACGAGTTCTATCAGGACCCCGAATCGAGCGGCAGCTTATTGGGGAGTGCCGCCCGCAGGCGCGGGCGCCGTCCGGTCTGCACGGCGCCGCTCAAATATGCCGGCCACGCCGCGATCGCCGCCGATATCGCCAATCTGAAGCAAGCGATGGCGTCCGCGGGCGCCGAAGAAGGCTTCATGTGTTCGATCGGGCCGGGCAGCTTCGCGCGCGGCGAAGATCTCTACTACAAAACCGAAGAGGAATTCGTCTTTGCGGCGGCCGAGGCCATGCGCGAGGAATACAAGGCGATCGTTGACGCCGGGATCGTTTTGCAGATCGACGATCCGAGCCTGCCGGACAACTGGGATATGATCAATCCCGAGCCGCCGCTCGCAGAATTCAAGAAATTCGAGCAGGTGCGCATCGATGCACTGAACCATGCGCTGCGCGGCCTGCCCCCCGACCGTATCCGTTTCCATATCTGCTGGGGCAGCTGGCACGGGCCCCACACTACCGATATTCCGTTGTTGGACATCGTCGACCTGGTGCTCAGGGTCAACGCGGGCGCTTATTCGGTGGAGGCGGGAAACCCCCGCCACGAACACGAATGGCGCGTCTGGAAAGACGTCAAACTGCCCGACGGCAAGCTGCTCATTCCCGGCGTGGTCAGCCATGCCACCAACATCGTCGAGCACCCGCGTGTAGTCGCCGACCGCATCACACGCTACGCCAACGTGGTGGGCCGGGAGAACGTCATCGCCGGCACCGATTGCGGGTTTGGCGGCCGCATCCATCCGCAAATCGCGTGGGCAAAGTTGCAGGCGCTAGCCGAAGGCGCAAAGCTCGCCAGCAGCGAGCTTTGGCAATAGACCCCGGTCGATAAGCCGCATCCGCGGCGTGCGCGCCCCGCAGGGTGCACACGCTTTCGCCTGAATGCGGTGCAAAAGCGGGGGCATAGACGAACGGTCTTGCCAGCAGCCTTCCCCGCGATGGGGTGATCTGATAAGCCGCCCCATGCGCCGGGCGGGTGTGTGGAGATGGCCATGGCCATGGCTGCTACCGATATCGAGCGGCTGATCCGGGCGAGCATTCCGGACGCCAAGGTGACGATCCGCGATCTCGCCGGTGACGGCGATCATTACGCCGCGACCGTCATTGCCGAATCGTTCCGCGGCAAATCGCGCGTGCAGCAGCACAAGATCGTTTACGACGCGCTCAAGGGCGAGATGGGCGGCAAGCTGCACGCGCTGGCATTGCAGACCGGCACGCCGGAACGGTGAGACCGCGAGTCGGGTAGCTTTTTCGCCTTTCCCCGGCGCCCGAAGAACACCGTGCCCTCGATGGCGGCCGCCACGACCGTTCATTTCCCGACGAAATTTTGATCATCCGGCAGTCATCTGCGCATGGGTTTTGCCGGCGCTTTGCGCTACATATATTCGCTGTTGACAAGAGTCGGCGCGGGGCAGCCCGCGGCCCTAGCAAGGAAGACTGTGATGTCGATCGAGCAATTCATTGACAATGAGGTGAAGGCAAACGACGTCGTTTTGTTCATGAAGGGCACGCCGCAGTTCCCGATGTGCGGGTTCTCCGGCCAGGTGGTGCAGATCCTGGACTACCTGGGCGTGCCGTATAAAGGGCTCAACGTGCTCGAGAACGACGATCTGCGCGGCGGAATCAAAAGCTATTCGAATTGGCCGACGATCCCCCAGCTCTACGTCAAGGGCGAATTCGTCGGCGGCTGCGACATCATCCGCGAGATGTTCCAGGCTGGCGAGCTGCAGTCGCTCCTCAAGGAGAAGGGTCTGCCGGTGAAGGAGAGCGCGCAGGTCTAGCCGCGCTGCCACAAGGTGGCGGCATTATCCGCGGCGCGGCAGAGCGCTGCCGCAGCTGCTGAGCTAAGCCGGAAACTCTGACACCAAAGCCGTCCTGCCACACGCGCTCAGCGCGAGTAGTACTCGACCACGAGGTGCGGCTCCATCTGGACCGGATAGGGCACATCGCCGAGCACCGGCACGCGGGAGAGTTTTGCGGTCATTTTCGAGTGGTCGACTTCGACGTAATCCGGCACGTCGCGCTCGGCCAGCGCGGTCGCTTCCAGCACCAGCGCCAGCTGCTTTGATTTGTCCTTGACCTCCACGAGGTCGCCGACCTTCACCCGGAAGCTCGGAATGGTCACGCGGCGGCCGTTCACCTTGATGTGGCCGTGATTGACGAACTGGCGCGCGGCAAACACTGTGGGCACGAACTTGGCCCGATAGATGATGGTGTCGAGCCGGCGTTCCAGGAGCCCGATCATGTGGGCGCCGGTATCGCCCTTGAGCCGGCGCGCCTCGTCGTAAATACCGTGGAAATGCCGCTCCGACATGTTGGCGTAATAGCCCTTGAGCTTCTGCTTGGCCCGCAGCTGCACGCCGTAATCGGAGAGCTTGCCTTTGCGCCGCTGGCCGTGCTGGCCGGGGCCGTATTCGCGCTTGTTGATCGGAGATTTCGGGCGGCCCCAGATGTTCTGGCCGAGCCGGCGGTCGATCTTGTACTTCGCCTCATGGCGCTTGGTCATTCGCGTCCTCATAAACTTGTTTGGGCATGGTCTGGTCCGAAAAACGGTAACTACTTTTCGGATCATGCCGTGATGGTTGAGGATCGCGCCCTCCTCTGTCCCGGAATTTCCGGAACCGACAGGTCAGCCGCCGAAGCGCTGGCGTAGACCACGGGTCGCGAAACACTGTGCGGGCCCCTCGGGCCCGCACAGTGCGCGGTAGATAGGGCGAAACCGCCAGGGTGTCAAACTGGCGGGGCACTTGCCCCGAAGGGGCTTATTGACCGGCAAAATGCTTGCGGCGCATCGCTCGCAACGCCGTCATCGCCAGCACCGCGGTCGCGGCGTCCAGCACCGCGACGATGATAAACACGCTGGTCCAGCTTCCCGTCGTCTGCTTGAGAAAAGCCGCCGCCGGCCCGCCCAGGATGGAGCCGACCCCTTGGGCGATATAGAGGAAGCCGTAATTCGTCGCTGCGTATTTCGGCCCAAAGGTGTCGGTCAGGGTCGACGGAAACAGCGAAAAGATTTCGCCCCAGCCAAAAAACACCAGCCCGGTCAACACCACAAAGAGCGCCGGCTGGTTGATGAAGGCGAACAGGATCAGGATAGCGACCGCTTCGAGCGAAAACGCCAGCGCCATCGTTGCTTCGCGGCCAATATGGTCGGAGACCCAGCCGAAGAACGGCCGTGTCAGGCCGTTGGTCACGCGCGAGAGCGTGAGCGAGAGCGGCAGTGCCGCCATGCCGAGCACCAGCATGTTGGCGACGCCGAATTCCTTGGCGAACGGCCCAACATTGGAGACGACCATCAGACCGGAGGTCGACATCATGCTCATCATCAGGAACAGCAGATAAAACACCGGGCTTTGCAGCATCTCGCGCGGCGAGAAGCTGCGCGGGCTCTGCTGGGCGGCGAGCGGCGCGGCCGAAACGGTTTTCGGTGGCTGATAATGCTCGGGCGGCACGCGCAGCCCCTGCGCCGCCAACATTCCGATCACGCCCTGGATGACGCCCCAGACGACCAGTGTGTGCGCATAGCCGGAGCTTTTGATCATGCTGTCGATGGGGAAACTGGTGAAGAAGGCGCCGAAGCCGTATCCCGCTGCGGCGAGGCCGGTAGCGAGCCCGCGGCGGTCGGGAAACCAGCGCACCATCAGGCCGATGATGCCGACATAGATGATGCCGGTGCCGAAGCCGCCGAGCACGCCATAGGTGAAATAGAGTAGCCAGATATTGTCCACGTAGGCGGAGAGCACCCAGCTGCCACCGGAAAACAGTGCACCGAGCGCAATGAGCGCCCGCGGGCCGAAGCGATCGACCAGATGGGCTTGCAACGGCGAGAGCCAAGTCTGCAGGATGATCAGCAGCGAAAAGGTCCACTGCAATTCTGCCAGCGTCGTCCCGAGCTTTTGGTTGAGCGGCCCGGTGAACAGCGTCCAGACATATTGCGGGCTGGAGATCGCCATCATGGCGATGACGCCGAGGACAAGTTGGCTCCAGCGATTGAGATACCAGGCGGAGCGCTCGATTTGGGTTGCAGCGGTCATGTCGGTCCCTTCGCGTACCCCGGCAAGGTGAGAACGTAGCGTTCCGCGCGGCGAAGCGGCAAGCCGCGCGAAGCCAAATTCCACTCAACGAGCGACCTGACGTTAGGGAGCTGTCAGCTGGCGCCGGTCGATGCCGGCTAGACCGGGTGAATGCCGAAGCGGGCGAGCGCTGCCTGCGGCGTGCGGCCAGAGGTGAAGATGGCACGGGTAGTGCCCGAGCGCTGGGACGGCGGCGGCGGTCCTAAAAGATCGCCGACGCGTCGTGCAATCGCCGGTGCCGGATCAAGAAATGCCACCGGCCAGGGCGCGAGCCTCTGCAAGCGGTCGATCAGCAATGGATAATGGGTGCAGGCCAGCACAATCGTGTCCGTGCGCGCGCCATCATCGCGGAAGCACGCGGCAATTTCCGCATAAAGCGCTTCGTCGCTGACCGGCGCGCTGGCAAGCTCCGCCTCGGCATAGCCGGCGAGGGCTTTTGATCCGACCAGCGTCACCCGGCAATCGCCGGCGTAGTCGCGGATCAACGCGCGGGTATATTCGCGCGCAATCGTGGCCTCGGTGCCGAGCACAGAAATGCGCCGGCTGACTGAGCTTGCGCAAGCCGGCTTGATCGCCGGCACGGTGCCGACGAAGGGCAACGAAAAATTCTTGCGCAAATCGGGCAGCACAATGGTCGAGGCCGTGTTGCAGGCGATGACGACGAGGTCGGGTTGATGGCTCGCGATCAGCGCGCCGATCAGGTCGACGACGCGGGCGGTGAGCACCGGCTCCTCGATCGCCCCATAGGGAAAGGCCGCATCGTCGGCGACATAGAGGAAATCAGCATGCGGCCGCGCCGCCGCGATCTCGCGGAAAACCGTCAGCCCGCCGAGGCCGGAATCGAAGACCAGAATGGTCTCTTGAATGTCTTTCTGGCCCGCCATGGGCGACACATGACATAAGGAGCCGGACGCCTGCAATCGCCGCGCGGCGGGTGGACTCCTACCCCTCAGGGCAAAGCAAAATCAACGGCTTGCGCTGTCTTCCTCATCCCGCCAGCGCGTTGACCAAGCGGGGCGTCTCCATTGGGCGAACCTGCTCGACCACGACCTCCTCCTTGACCACAACCTGTTCCTCTTCGCGGAGCTTGGGTTGTTCCGGCCACGGGGCGACGATGCCGCTCACCACCGTAAACGACAGCACCAGGATCACCGCGAGATTGCCGTCGTGATGGTTGGCAAATGCGACCGCGCCCATGAGATAGGCCCAGAACGGCAGCGCGATAGTGGAGACCACCGCGTTGAGGATCCAGGCGTCGTCCTCCTGGCGCACATACCAGCAAAACAGCGGGGTCAGCATGCAGGCTACAATCAAGGCGCCCGTTGCGATCACCGGTACCGGGATGCCGGCCATGGCGGCGTTAGAACCGCCCGACTTCATCGCCTGATCGAGGATCGCATTAACGATCATCGAGAACGCAATGATCTCGGCTGGAACATATTTCACCATCCGCTCGAGGTAGCCGTCGCCGGGGGCTGGGTTCACCGCCTTCAGTCCGGCTAGGCCGGATTGCACCACGCCTTCAAGCTCGGCGATTTGTAGATCGAGCTCCGCCTGTGCAGGTCGCGGCTTGCGCACCAATCGGCCCATATTGGCTCTCCCAAAAAGATTCGCTTCCTAAAAGCTGCGCGACGTTACGTCAGCCCACTGAGTCGGGCAAACACTAAGTCCGCATCAGCTAAAACGAATCAGTCTGGAACCCGTGAAGGCCGGGGCCAATAATGCTATGCCCGGCCGAAGACGCGGCGAAAGATTGTGTTGACCTGAGCGAAGTGAAAATCGAGATCGAAATTCGCTGCGAGTTCCTTGTCGCTGAGGTGCTCGCGCACCTCTTTGTCGGCCTTGAGCAGGGCCAGAAAATCGCCTTCGCCGCGCCAGGCCTTCATGGCGTTGCGCTGCACCAGCCGATAGGCGTCTTCGCGGGTCACCCCCTTTTGCGTGAGCGCGAGCAGCACGCGCTGGGAGTGAACCAGGCCGCCGAGCCGGTCGAGATTTTTGCGCATGGCGTCGGGATAAACGATCAGCTTGTCGATGATCCCGGCTAGGCGGTTGAGCGCGAAATCGAGCGTGACCGTCGCGTCGGGCCCGATCATGCGCTCGACCGAGGAATGCGAGATATCGCGCTCGTGCCAGAGCGTCACGTCTTCGAGCGCCGGCGTCACATAGGCGCGCACCATGCGCGCGAGCCCGACCAGATTCTCCGACAGCACCGGATTGCGCTTATGCGGCATGGCGGAGGAGCCCTTCTGGCCCTCGGAGAAAAACTCCTCCGCCTCCAGGACTTCGGTGCGCTGCAAATGGCGGATTTCAGTTGCCAGCCGCTCGATCGAGGCGGCGACCACGCCGAGTGTGGCGAAGTACATGGCATGACGGTCGCGCGGGATAATTTGGGTCGAGATCGGCTCGACCACGAGGCCCATCTTCCGCGCCACATGGGCTTCGACGCGCGGATCGACCTGCGCGAAGGTGCCGACCGCACCGGAAATCGCGCAGGTCGCGATCTCGCTGCGCGCTGTGATCAGGCGCTGTTTGGCGCGGGTAAACTCGGCGTAAGCGTAAGCGAGCTTTAGCCCGAACGTGGTGGGCTCGGCGTGGATGCCGTGCGAGCGGCCGATGGTCGGCGTCAACTTGTACTCGCGGGCGCGGCGTTCGAGTGCGGCGTTGAGCTTGTCGACGTCGGCGACGAGAAGATCGGCGGCGCGCTTAAGCTGCACGTTGAGGCAGGTATCGAGCACGTCGGAGGACGTCATACCCTGATGCACGAAACGCGCTTCCGGGCCGACGATTTCGGCCAGATGGGTGAGAAAGGCGACGACGTCGTGCTTGGTCTCGCGCTCGATCTCGTCGATGCGGGCGATGTCGAACTCGGCGTTCTTGCCCTTGGCCCAGATCTTCGCCGCCGCTTCCTTGGGAATAATTCCGAGGTCGGCCATGGCGTCGGCAGCATGCGCCTCGATCTCGAACCAGATGCGAAAGCGCGTTTCCGGCGACCAGATCGCCGCCATTTCGGGTCGGGAGTAACGCGGGATCATTGGCTAATCTCCGCTAGCCGCGATGCTTGGCGGCCTTCCGCCTCGGTCGGTTCGGCTTGGCGAGATGGGCCGAAAGCGTGATGCCCAAAGCGCGATTGATCTTCATCACCGTACCGAATTCAGGGTTTCCCTTCTCACCGAGCGCCTTGTAGAGGCTTTCCCGACTTAGGCCTGTTTCTTCGGCAATGCGCGCCATCCCGCGGGCACGGGCAACGATATTGTAGGCATCTCGGATAAACTCGGGATCCCCCGTTTCGTATGCCGCGGTGATGTACTCTACTTGTGCTTCCCGCGTGCCCAGATATTCGGCCACGTCAAACGGTGTGATTCTCATCCTTTCAGCTCCTTCATCAGCCCCCGCGCTTTTTGCAATGTCGCGTTGCTGGGCGCTTTTATCGCCGCCACACAGCAACACAGTCGAGGCGCCGCGATGCGAAAAGTAGACACGATAGCCGGGACCATAGTCGATCCGCATTTCAATCAACCCGCCGCCGAGCGACCGCGTGTCTCCTGGATTTCCAAGTGCCATGCGGCGGATACGAATACCGACGCGCGCTTTGGCTTGCTCGTCGCGCAGACGATGCAACCAGTCCCGAAATTCATCGGTCTGGCGAACGTCTAAATCGACCATGCTGCTAACGTAGTCTATAGGCTACAAAAACGCAAGCTTGCGCCACAAAAAAAGGCGCTCGGGGTGTTTCACCTCCATTCGGCTTACGCCGCGAAGCGGGCGCGATCGTGCGGCTGCCGGTAATCCACCGGCGTGCCCTTGGGAATGATTCCGGTCGGGTTGACGCGCGTGATCGAGTAATAGCCGATGACGTAGTAGCGCGGTTTGACCGTCTCGGCGACGCCCGGCACCGCGTAGAGCTCGCGCATGTAGTTCAGGAGATTTGGATAGTCGGCGATGCGGTTCCGATTGCATTTGAACAGCGAGAAATAGGCGACGTCGAAGCGCACGAGCGTGGGGAATAGACGCCAGTCGGCCTCGGTGATCTGATTGCCGACCAGATAGCGCTGACGGCCGAGCCGCGCTTCGATGTCGTCGAGGGTGGCGAACAGCGCGTCGTAAGCTTCGTCGTAGGCGGCCTGGGTACGGGCAAAACCGCAGCGATAAACGCCGTTATTGATGTTGGCGTAGACCTCGGCGTTGATGCGGTCGATCTCGCCGCGCAAATGCTTTGGATAGAAGTCGGTTGGATCGGCGCCGACGCCGGCGAATTCCGAATTGAGCATGCGGATGATCTCGGAGGAACTCGTTGTTCACGATCCGCCCGGTCTTTTTGTCCCACAAAGTCGGCACCGTGACCTTGCCGGTATAGCCCGCCTCGCTCGCCGTATAGGCTTCGTGCAAATAGTGAAAGCCGTTGAGCCGGTCGGGCGTGCAATCGGGAAAGGCGGGGTTGTCCTCGAACGTCCATCCCTCCTGTCGCAGGCCAGGGATGGCGATCGCCACGCTGATCGCGCCCTTAAGCTTCTTCAGCGCCAGATAGATTTGGGTGCGGTGCGCCCAAGGGCAGGTATAGGCGACGTAGAGATGATAGCGCCCGGCTTCAGCCGGAAAGCCGGATGAGCCGTCCGCCGTGACGCGGTCGCGGAAGGCGCTGTCGATGCGCTGGAAATTACCGCTCTTGCTGGTTTCCTGCGCAAACTCTTCGTCGAGCCATTTACCGTCGACCAGAATGCCCATTACGCCGCCTCCCCGCGGGCGAGCGCCGCCGCCTGGCGGATCGCCGCGATATTGGTGCGATACGACTCAGGAGTCTTGTCCTTGAACACGGCGGAGCCGGCGACCAGCGCATTGGCGCCGGCGCGCACCACGTCCGGCGCAAACTCCGGCGTAATGCCGCCGTCGATTTCGATATCGATCGGGCGTCCTGCTGCGAGCGCGTGCAACTTGCTTAACTTTTCGATTGCGGCGGGAATGAACTTCTGCCCGCCGAAGCCCGGATTGACCGACATGACCAGAATGAGGTCGACGAGGTCGATGACCGGTTCGATGGTGTCGACCGAAGTGCCTGGATTCAACGTGACGCCGGCCTTTTTGCCCAGTGCGCGGATCGCCTGCAGCGAGCGGTGGATATGCGGGCCGGCTTCGACGTGTACGGTAATGATGTCGGCGCCGGCCTTGGCGAAGGCTTCAAGATAGGGATCGCACGGCGCGATCATCAGATGCACGTCGAACACTTTTTTGCTGTACCCGCGCAGCGCCTTGACCATATCGGGCCCGATCGAAATGTTGGGAACGAAATGGCCATCCATGACATCGACATGGATCCAGTCGGCGCCGGCGGCGTCGATCGCACGTACTTCCTCGCCGAGTTTCGCGAAGTCGGCGGCGAGGATCGACGGGGCGATAATAAGCGGGCGATGCACCGGGTTCTCCGTCAGGGAGGGCTTCGCCTAACACGCCCCGTATGAGCCGGCAACGCAGGGCGAGGCGCCCCGGCAAGGTTTGCCGGCTGCCGCGGCAATCGGGCAGATTTTCTCCCGCGCCGCTGCGCGCCTTGCCCGGAAATCCTTTGTCTTGCCGCGACTTGCGCCGCGGCCTCGCTCTTGCATTGCAGCCGCCAGGCAAAGCTTCCATCGGCGCGGCCGATGGCTTTCAGGAGTGTGCCATGTCTACCGTCGGTGCACCGAGTAGCAACAACCCGTTTACTTACGTACAAACACTGCGGCGGCAGGGGCAGACGCAAAGCAGCGCGGCACAGGGCGATCCGCAGTCGCAACAGTTCGCGGTTACCGGTCCGCAAGCCCCGACCGCGCTGTCGTCGACGTCCGCCGCGTCGAGTGCCACAGCGTCATCAGGCAGCACGACGTCCACCTCCAGCAACACGTTTCCGCGTTTCGAAGCGCAGACGCTGCAAACGCTGCTGGCACTGCAGAGCGACAACTGATCGGACGTCGGTCGCTACATCTGAAGCCCGCGGTGAAGCCTGGCCTCGCGGCGGTTTAGCAAGATTGTGTTCTCGAAAATCATGAGCGTCGGGGCCTTGTGGTCCGGCCTTCGCCTGCGCATACGATAGAAGTGAGCCGCAGCGGAGGTCTTGTTTGGCGCGAACCGACGTCATCGTGCTGGGAGCCGGTATTGTCGGCACCTCCATTGCGGTCCATCTCGCCAAGCGCGGTTTATCGGTCGCCTTGATCGACAAGCGCGGGCCGGGGGAGGGCACCTCCTACGGCAATGCGGGCATCATCGAGGGCAATACGATCTTTCCGGCTGCGTTTCCGTCGAACTGGACGGATCTCGCGCGCATAGCGTTCAAGCGCTCGCCGGTCGTCAATTATCAAGCGGCCCATCTGCTGCGGATTGCGCCCTGGCTTTTAGCATTCCGCGCTTACTCGCAGCCGGCGCGGCTGGTGGAAACCGCGCGGCTGATGCGCCCTCTGTTCGCGCGCGCGGTTGCCGAGCACGAGGCGCTCGCTGGCGAGGCTGGCGCACAGCGCTATCTCAGCCGTCACGGCTGGCTCAAGCTTTACCGCACCGACAGGGCTTTCGCGGCGCTGACGCCGGAACTCGACCTTGCCGCGCAGCTCGGCATCGCCAATGTGCCGCTCGATCGTGATGGGGCGGTAGCGCTCGAGCCGGCGCTCTCCGGCGATTTCCGTCATGCCGTGCATTGGACCGGCGCGGTGAGCGTGAGCGATCCACTGGCGTTGACTCGCGCTTATGCCGCGCGCTTCGCGGCACTCGGCGGGCTCGTTTTCACCGGCGACGCGCGCGCGCTCCACCGCGCCAATTCTTATTGGCGCGTCGAGACCGCTTCCGGGCCGCTCGACGCCGGTGACGTGGTGATCGCGCTTGGTCCGTGGACGCCGGATATCCTCGCGCCGCTTGGCATCAAGCTGCCGCTTGCCGTCAAACGCGGCTATCACCAGCATTTCCGCCCGCAAGGAAACGCCGCGCTCGGTCGCCCCGTGCTCGATGCCGAGAATGGCTATGTGCTGGCGCCCATGGCGCAGGGCATCCGGGTCACCACGGGTGTTGAGTTCGCCGCGCGTGAAGCGCCGGCGACGCCGGTGCAACTCGATCGCGTGCTGCCGGCCGCTCGCGAACTGTTTCCGCTCGGCGAACCAGTGGAAGCACAGCCGTGGCTGGGCGCGCGGCCATGCTTTCCGGATTCGCGGCCACTGATCGGGCGCGCACCGCGCCAGCCCGGCCTCTGGCTCGCTTATGGGCACGCCCATTGGGGCTTGACGCTTGGCCCGGCCACCGGCCGGCTCATCGCGGAGATGATGACCGGCGCGACGCCGTTCTGCGATCCGACACCGTACAGTGCCGAACGGTTTGCTCACTGAGCGTCATTCCAAGGCGCGCGCAGGGCGAGCCCGGAATCCATATTTGCTGCACTTGCAGATAAATATTCTGCACACGAACTACGCCGCGATTTCTGTGATTATGGATTCCGCGCTCGGCCCTTCGGGCCGCCCCGGAATGACGAGGGTGAGAGATATTTACTGCCCGATGGTGCGAACGACGCTGGCTTCAGGCCGCGTATTGTTCGACGACAGCTTGTCCTTCTGCAGCACCATTTCGTCGTATTTGGGCAGCGTCGTCACCGTCTGCCGCGACACCATGTGGACGACCTTGTAGCCGCCGGCCTTGAGCTGCCGCAGCAGCTCCGGCAACGCTTCCGCCGTGTTGCGCTGGAAGTCGTGCATCAGGATGATGCCCTTGCCGCGCTTGTCCAGCTTGGTCATCACCGATTTGATGACCTGCTCCGGCTTGTGCATCTTGAAGTCGAAGGAATCGATATCGGTCGAGAAGATCGCGATGTTGCGTTCGGCAAGATAGCTCAACATCGCTGGCGGATGCTGCAGGTCGGGAAAGCGAAAAAACGACGCGAAGGGTGCGTCGAGCGCCATATGTACGGCGCTGATGCCCATCTCGATCTCCTGCTTGGCAAGATCGAGATCCTTCGCATAAGGATTCCTGGCTAAATCCTTGTGCGACCAAGTGTGGCTGCCGATGGTCATCCCGGCCGCCAGCACCTCTTTGGCGATTTCCGGATGCCACATGGCATGTTCGCCGATCTCAAAGAAGGTAGCCTTGAGGCATTCGTCGGCGAGCGCCTTGAGCACGGCGGGGGTATTGGCCGGCCACGGCCCGTCGTCGAAAGTCAGAACGACTTCCTTATCGCGCAGGAAATCATATTGCTTGAAATGCTCGAAGCCGAAGCCGGGCCCGCCGGTCGTGTCGATCTCGACAATGCGCGAAAGCCCCATACCGCCGGGTTTGTCGCATGCGGGAATGTTACTGGCGGTCGGGCCGCTGCCCGCGGCCGGCGCGGCCGAGGTTGAGCTTGCGGCGGTACTGTTCTGAGCCGGCATATTGAGGGCAGGCGGGTTCTGAGCAGGCGTAGTTTGGGCGACACGAGCCGGCGCCCCGGGAGCGGGCTCAGCCGCTACGGGCGCAGGTGTCGGCTTTGCAGCCGTTGCTGCGGGCGCTTCGGCGGCTTGCGCCTGGGCAATTTGTTGGACGGGCGCCGGCGCCGGCAACGTCTTGGCGTTCGATGCGAGCCGCATGATGGGGGCGGCATGCGTCGTCGGGGACGCCGTTTTTTGCACGGCCACGACCCCGAGTGCCGCGAGCCCCAGGCTCAACAAAGCGCCAATGACAACCAATGCAGACCGCATCATTCCTCGCTACAAAACCCTCGCGGCAAAGTGAAGGCGTAATCGATAGAGTGTCAACGCCTGGATGAACCTCAATCCGGGGCGCCGGTTCTGGTTCCATCGCACCCGGAATGGCAAAAAGGCGCTGGATAGCATTGTATTATCAGCCGAACCTATCCTGCCAACTTGGCACCGCCCCGGTGAAGGGCAGCCGCGACGCCGAAAAGACCCCTCCCGCGACGGCCCGGGCCACGACGTTTGCGGCCAGCGCGCCAAGTTTCGTCAGGCCCAAAACCGGGTCGGCGAGCGGCCGCCGGCCGGTCGAGGCCGCAAACACCACGTCGCCATCGAGCGGGGTGTGCACCGGATAGATCGCCCGCGACAGGCCCGATTGCGCCATGACGGCGAGGCGCTTTGCCTGGGCCTTGCTGAGAATTGCATCCGTCGCCACGACAACGAGGGTCGTGCTTTCCTGTGCGCCTCCTTTTGTCCGCGGTTTCAGCGCGCTGGCGGGGAAAGGCGAGGGCCAGCCGCGGCCGCCAAACTCGCCATTCTGCTCGAAGGGTGCGGCCCAGAACCATGGACCTTGATCGATGACGACACTGCCGACGGCATTGACGACGGCAAGCGCCCCAACCGTGTCGCCGTCCTCGGTTTGCGCCGAGGCTGAACCGATGCCGCCTTTGAGGTTGACCGTGGTCGCTCCCGTGCCGGCGCCGACGCTGCCGAGGGCAAAATCAACGCCGGCGGCGGCCGCAGCCGCGTAGCCGAGTTCGCGGTAGGGCGGAAAGCGGCCCCAATCCTTGTCGCCACCGTTGAGGAGATCGAACAGGATCGCCGCCGGCACGATCGGCACGCGCGCGGTCCTCACGGCAAAACCGCGGCCTTTTTCCCTGAGCCAGGCCTGGACGCCCGACGCGGCGTCAAGCCCGAAGGCCGAGCCGCCCGACAGCGTGATGGCGTCGATACCTTCGACGGTCTGCGCCGGATCGAGCAACGCGGTTTCGCGCGTGCCCGGGCCGCCGCCGCGCACGTCGATCGAGGCGACGGCCGGCTCGTCGAACACGATTGCGGTGGCACCCGAGGCTAGGCGGTCATCCTGGGCATGGCCGATGTTGATCCCGGCGACGTCGGTGATGAGATTGCGCAAGAAGGCTCCTCGCCAGCGCCTTCAACGGAGACGATTTTGCCGCGATCGTCAACGATCACATCCTCGCGGGGCCGGCGCGGCGCGCTTGCGCGCCGGGGACCGGCCGGGCATGAGTGCGCCCATGCCGAACGTCACCATCGCCGCCGCGCTCATCGCGGGCATGCTGAGCTTTCTTTCGCCCTGCGTGCTGCCGCTGGTGCCGCCGTATCTGGTCTATCTCACCGGGACCTCGCTTGAGCGTTTCGCCGACGCGGAAGCCGAACCGCAGGTGCGGCGCGAAACCCTTGCCGCCGCGCTTCTGTTCGTGCTCGGCTTCTCCACCGTGTTCGTGGCGCTCGGCGCCAGCGCCAGCGCCATCGGCGCCATGCTGCGCGCCTATTCGGGCGTGCTCGCCATCGTCGCCGGTATTGCCATCATCGTCATGGGTCTGCACTTCCTCGGCTTGACGCCGATCGCATTGATGATGCGGCAGAAGCGTCTCGAGATGGCCAAGCCGGTCGGCTTGTGGGGCGCTTATCTGATGGGACTTGCCTTTGCGCTAGGTTGGACGCCGTGCATCGGCCCGATCCTCGCGGCGATCCTGGCGGTCGCGGCCTCCGAGGAAACGGTGGCCAAGGGCGCCGGCATGCTCGCGGTTTACTCGCTCGGACTGGGCATTCCGTTCATCGCGGCGGCGCTTGCGGTCGAGCCGTTCGCGGCTTTCCTCGTTCGCTTCCGCGCGCATCTTGGTCTGGTGGAGAAAGCGATGGGCGGGCTACTTGTGCTCACCGGTATCGCCTTCCTTACCGGCGCGGTGACGCAAGCGAGCTTCTGGCTCCTCGATACCTTTCCGATGCTGGGAAAGATCGGGTGACGTCATTCCGGGGCGCTGCGAATGCAGCGAGCCCGGAATCCATAACCATAAGTCTTATGGGCACACTGCCAGAGCGTATCCTGAAATGACTGTGAATATGGATTCCGGGCTCGGCGCTCCGCGCCGCCCCGGAATGACGAGACTTAGGTCCGCCCTGAACTCGGTTACCTCGTTGTAATTGCCGTCCTTGTCCCAGCGATAGACGGCCCAGCCGCCGCCGGTGATGTCGCCCTTTTTGTCGAACGAAATTGGGCCGAGCACTGTGTCCCAGGTTCCTTCGTGCATTGCGGCGGCGACTTTTTGCGGATCGGTCGTGCCAGCCTTGACGGCGGCCTGCGCCCAAATCTGATAGGCGGCGTAGGTGTAGAGCACATAGCCTTCGGGATCGACGCCCTTGTCCTTGAACTCCTTCACGACGGCGGCGGCCGTCGGCCGCTTGCGCGGATCGGGCGGAAAGGTGAACAACACGCCTTCGCCGGCGGGGCCGGTGATGGAAGCAAATTCGCGCGAGGCCAGCGCGTCACCCGCCATCAGGATTGTTTTGAGACCCTGATCGCGCATCTGCCGCACGATCAGCCCGGCCTCCTGGTGATAGCCGCCATCGTAGACGACATCGATCGCGTTGAGCTTGAGCTTGGAAACCAGCGCGGTGAAATCCTTGTCGCCTTGATTGTAGGACTCGTTGAGCTTCTCGGTGACGCCCGCGGCATTGAGCGCCTTCTTGACCTCGTCGGCGAGGCCTTTGCCGTAGGTCGTCTTATCGTTGATGATGGCGATATTCTTGCCTTTGAAGTTTTTCGCCAGATAAGCGGCGGCGAACGGGCCCTGCTGATCGTCGCGGCCGCAGGTGCGGAACGTGTTCCACAGGCCGCGCTCGGTGAACAGCGGATTGGTTGAAGCCGGCGTAATCTGCAGCACGCCGCCGTCGAGATAGGCGTCCGAAGCCGGGATCGACGACGATGAGCAATAATGGCCGACCACGACGACCGCGCCCATGCCCGAGAGCTTTTCCGCGACCGAGCGCGCCTGCTTGGGATCGCAGGCGTCATCGCCGGTCTCGAGCTTGAGCTTCTTGCCGAGCACACCGCCGACCGCGTTGATGTCGGCGATGGCCTGCACCGCGCCGTCGCTCATCTGCCGGCCGAATGTCGCCTGGCCGCCGGTCATCGGGCCGGCTGAGCCGACCACGATGTCTTCAGCCATCGCTGGGCCGGCGAACAGCAGCGAAACAACAGCGACAGCGCCGAGCCAAAGCTTGTTCATGTTTGTGCCCTCGTCTGAATTCTTGCCGGCAAGGATTTGGCGTCGGCCGGACGATACCACCGCTACGACGGGTTTTCTTGCCCGATTTCGCGCCAGCCGAGCGGACCGGCGCGGGCGTAAAGCCAGGGATATTGCCGCACCATCTGGGTCGCGCGCGTCGCCTGCCAGGCCAAGAGTCCGACAATGAGGAAGATCAACGTGTCACAGCCGTAGGAGGCCGCCGACAGAAGTTCGCCATGGAACAGCGCGAAATGAAAGAAACGCGCCGCAGCGCCGAGCAGAAGCGCCACAATGACGACCTGCCATTGCGGACGCCAGCCGGCAGCGATGGCGCGGCCCGACAGCCAGGCGGCGCCGCCGCCAAGGAGACCGGTCACCAGAATCACGGCCGCGATGCTCTCGTTGGCGTAGAGCCCTGCCATGTTTGCTCCTGTCCGCTTCCGTCAGTGCGCCCCGCCTTCGAGATAGGCGGCGCGGACCTCCGGCCGCTGCAACAATTCACGCCCGGTGCCTTGCAGGGTGATCTCGCCGTTGACCATGACATAGCCGCGATGCGCGAGCTTGAGCGCGTGGTAAGCGTTCTGTTCGACCAGAAACACCGTGAGCTTGTCGCGTTCGTTGAGCGCGCGGATGGCGGCGAAAATTTGCTGCACCAGAAGCGGCGCCAGGCCGAGCGACGGCTCGTCGAGCAGGATGAGCCGCGGTCGGCCCATCAGCGCGCGGCCGATGGCCAACATCTGCTGCTCGCCGCCCGACAGCGTACCGCCGCGCTGGCGGCTGCGATCACGCAACCGCGGGAACAACGCGAATACGCGCTCGAGGTCGGCGCCGAAGTTGGCGGCATCCGTCACGGTGGCCCCGATCTGCAGATTTTCCATCACCGTCATCCGCGAAAAAATCCGCCGGCCTTCGGGTGATTGCGCGATACGGAGTTTGGCGACTTCGTGCGTCGGCAGCGCGGTGATGTCGTGGCCGGCGAAACAAATGCTTCCTTCGCGCGCACGCGGATTGCCGAACACCGTCATCATCAGCGTCGACTTGCCCGCGCCGTTGGCGCCGATGAGCGCGACGATCTCGCCTTCATTGACGTCGACATCGACGCCTTTGAGCGCGATCACGTTGCCGTAATAGGCTTTGACGCCGCGCATGGTCAGGAGCGGCTCGGTCATCGCCCGACCTCCGCCTCGACTTCTGCCACCGCCTCGTCGGCAACGCCGAGATAAGCAGCGATCACTTTGGCATCGTTGCGCACATCGCCTGGCGCGCCATCGGCGATTTTCACGCCGTAATCGAGCACGACGATGTGGTCGGAAATCTCCATCACCACGCCCATGTCGTGCTCGATCAGAAGGATCGAGATGCGGTGCTCGTCGCGAATGGCGCGAAGAAAAGCGTTGAGCTCGGCGCTTTCGCGGTTGTTGAGGCCGGCGGCCGGCTCATCGAGGCACAGCAGCACCGGATCGGTGCACATGGCGCGCGCGATTTCGAGACGGCGCTGGGCGCCATAGGGCAGCGTGCCGGCCGCCGCGTCGGCGCGGTCGGCGAGACCAACGCGATCGAGCCAGTAACGCGCCTTGTCGATGGCTTGGGCTTCGGCGTGAGCATAGGCGCGGGAGCCGAACAGGCCGAGTACGGTAAAGCCCGAGGCGACCATCAGCGTGTTGTGCTGGGCGACGAGTAGATTTTCCAACAACGTCATGCCGGCGAACAGCCGCACATTCTGAAAGGTGCGCGCGACGCGCGCTTCCTTGGCGATACGAAACTCGGGCAACCGCTCCAGCAGGAATGAAGCGCCGTCGGGATGGGCGAGACGCAACCTGCCAATTGTCGGTTTGTAGAAACCGGTGATGGAGTTGAACAGCGTGGTCTTGCCGGCGCCGTTCGGCCCGATCAACGCGGTGATTTCCTGGGCGCGCGCGGCGAAGCTCAGATCGCTTACGGCGAGGAGGCCGCCGAAGCGCATGGTCAGGTGGTCCACCGTGAGGATCGGCGCCGCGGTCATGCCGGGCTCTCCGTGCGCGCCTCGCGCACGACTTCGGCCGGAATATCCTTGCCGCGGTGGAGCGACACCGAGGGCGTGCGCGTTGCTACGAGGCCACGCGGCCGATAGATCACGATGGCGACCATGGCGGCGCCGAAAACGAGCATGCGGTATTGCTCGAACTCGCGGAACAGCTCGAAGCCGCCGAGCATCGCGGTCGCGGCAAGCGCAACACCAAGCTGCGAGCCCATGCCGCCAAGGACGACGATCGCCAGCACCAAGGCCGATTCCGTGAAGGTGAAAGATTCCGGACTAATGAAGCCCTGCCGGGTGGCGAAGAAAGCGCCGGCAAAACCGCCGAACATGGCGCCCATGGCGAACGCGGTCAGCTTGGTGTTGGTGGTGTTGATGCCAAGCGCGCGGCAGGCAATCTCGTCCTCGCGCAAGGCTTCCCAGGCGCGGCCGATCGGCAACCGCCGCAGCCGCAGCGTGACCCAGTTCGTCAACAGCGCAAGCGCGAGAATGAGGTAATACAGAAACACCATGCGGTGGGTCGGCGAATAGGGAAGCCCGAACGTCGCGGCAAAGCCATTGCCCGAGGACGTGAACGGCAAACCAAAGAACGACGGTCGCGGAATTCCGGAAATGCCGTTCGGCCCGCCGGTGAAATTTTGCCAGTTGAGCAGGATGAGGCGGATGATTTCGCCGAAACCGAGCGTGACGATGGCCAGATAATCGCCGCGCAGGCGCAGCACCGGGAAGCCGAGCAGCAATCCGGCGAAGGCGGCGAGAATGCCGGCCAGCGGCAGGCAAATCCAGAACGATAGGCCAAAGTTCTGCGCGATCAGTGCATAGGAATAGGCGCCGACAGCGTAGAAGGCAACATAGCCGAGATCGAGGAGACCGGCGAGACCGACCACGATGTTGAGACCGAAACCGAGCATCGTGTAGGTGACAATGAGAATGGCGAGATCGAGCAGATAACGGTTGCCGTAGAAAATGATGGGTACGACCAGCGCAAAAACAAGAAATGCCGCCGCAACATAAACGGAAAGACTCGACGCCGCCGTCTTGATGAAAACAGGCACCATCCGGTCAAGGGAAACCGCCGCGCTTCGCCAGACGATCGCGCGCAACAGCGCACCGACAAAGACGGCCGCGACAATGGCGGCAAGCGCACCAAAGCGCGGCGTCAACACCAGCGCTCCGGTCGGTCCCGGATCGGTGGCGAAGCCGATCATCAGCACGAAAAGGCCGAACGCGACCAATGCCGCGATCGCGGCCTCTTTCAGAGCGGCGAGGATATCAAGCCGCCCTGTTGCGGACTCGGCTGCGTCCGGCACAGGCGCCAGCGTCCTCACACCTTCTCGACTTCGGGCCGGCCCAAAATGCCGGTTGGCAGGAAAATCAGCACAATAATGAGGATGGCGAACGCGGCGACGTCCTTGTACTCGATAGAAAAATACGCCGACCACATAGTTTCGATCAGTCCGATCAGGATGCCGCCGATCATCGCGCCCGGCAAAGAGCCGATGCCGCCGAGTACGGCCGCGGTAAAGGCCTTAACGCCGGCGAGAAAACCGATGAAGAAATCGACGACGCCGTAATAGAGGAGGAACATCAGCCCGGCGACCGCCGCCAGCGCCGCGCCGATGACGAAAGTGAGCGAGATGGTGCGGTCGACGTCGATGCCGACCAGCGCCGCCATTTTGAGATCCTGCTCGCAGGCGCGCATGTTGCGGCCAAGCCGGGTGCGCGCGACCACAAACGAGAAGCCCGCCATGAGCACGAGCGTGGTCACGACCACGATGATCTGGATATTGGAGAGCCGCACCGCGAAATCGTTGCCTTCGAACAGCGTGTAGCCGCCATGGATCAATGGCGGCAGCGGCTTGACGCGCGCACCCTGCGCGACCTGCACGTAGTTCTGCAGCACGATCGACATGCCGATCGCGGAGATGAGCGGCGCCAGCCGGAAGGAATGCCGCAGTGGCCGATAGGCGATGCGCTCGACCGCCCAGCCGTAGAGCGCGGTGAGCGCCATGGCGACGAGCAGCACCAGCAAGAGCGCCAGCGGCACCGCTGTGACCCCTATGGCGACGAGCGCGAGGAAGGCGATAAGCGCCAGGAACGCGCCGACCATGAAGATGTCGCCGTGCGCGAAGTTGATCATGCCGATGATGCCGTAGACCATCGTATAGCCGATGGCGATCAGGCCGTAGATCGAGCCGAGCGTGATGCCGTTGATGAGCTGCTGGACGAAATATTCCATGCGTCCGCCGCCGTTGCGATTCGCCCCAAAGTCTTAACAGGGGCGTTCAATGGCGACAACGCGTGCGGCTTGAGCGCGTGGTAACGGCGCCGATCAGGCGGTTTTGGGTGACGCCGACATCAGGGCAGGGGCGCGCATGGATGGGATAGTCTATACGTATTTTCCCTGTGATTACAAATTGTTACACATAAGAATTGCAATGGAACCGGAACCACACGAAGCGCGGAGCGTTGTCACATTGGGCGAAGGGCTTCCCTAAAACAATCGGAGAACGTCCCAATGGCGAATGAACAGCAAAACCCGCAGCGGAACCAGCAACAGCAAAACAACCCGCAGCAGAATCCGCAGCAGGGCGGCCAGGGCGGCCAGAACAAGCCGGGCCAGCAGCATCAGGGCGGCCAAGGCGGCCAAGGCAAGCCGGGTCAGCAGCAGGGCGGCCAAGACAAGCCGGGCCAGGGCGGCCAGCACGATCGCTGAAGTTAAGTGTTAGAAAGCGGCGGCCCGCTCAATCGGCGGGCTGCCGCTTTTTTGTGAAAAGCGTCGATGAGCGTGCTGTACTGGATGCCTATTTGGCCTGATCGGGCTATGTTGGCGCCATGGTCAGCGCGCTACCTTTATTCCATCTCTACGGCGATCCTCCGGACGATCACGCGTTCGATTTCATCCACGTCGAGACTGTCGCCTCGCGCTCCTCGCTGCATGATTGGACCATACGCGCGCATCGGCATCGCAATCTGTTTCAGATTCTGCTGATCGAGCGCGGCGGCGGCGAGATGACCTTCGAAGCGGCGCGGTTGCCGTTTATGGCGCCCGCTGCGATCCTCGTTCCCGCGGCGATCGCGCACGGATTCCGCTTCGAGCCGAACGTGACCGCGGGCTGGGTCCTGAGCTTCACCGAGGATGCAGCGCTGGCGCTCGCCGATCGCGCCGGCGAAGCGCTTTCTCGCCTGCGGGCGCTGGCGGCTCATCCAATCGTTCCCATCGCCGACGAAGCCGAGCGGGCTCGGCTTTCGGCGTTGTGTGCCGAACTGTTCGAAGAGGGAAGCCTGGCGCGCGAGGGCTATCGCATGGCCATGCGCAGCCTCTTGGCGCTTATCGCCGTCAGTGTGGCGCGGCTTGCCGCAAGCCGTGCGCGCACCGGCAGCGTCACCTTGCAGCCGGCCGATGCCACCGTCGCGCAGCTGCGCGCGCTGGTCGACGAATTCTTCCGCGGCGAACACCAGCTCGGGTTTTATGCCGAAAAACTCGGCATGACGGTTGACCGGCTCAACGACCACGTCAAACGCGCAACCGGCGTCACCGCCGGGCATCTGATCCGGCAGCGCCTGCTCACCGAAGCCAAGCGGCAGCTCGTCTTCACCACCCAGCCGATCCAGGACATCGCACAGGAGCTGGCGTTTTCCGATCCTTCACATTTCGCGCGGTTTTTCCGCAAGCATACCGGGACGACGCCGCACGAGTTTCGCGATCAGCGCGGTGGGTGAGCGGTCATTTTCTCAGCAAGAATCCCAACACCGTGTCGGCGTGGGCTTGCGGCTGTTCCATATTGGCAATGTGCGCGGCATCGAGCACCGCAAGCTCGGCGCCGGGAATGTGCTGAGCAATAAATTCGCCGGCTTCGAGGGTTGTAGCGGGATCATGGCGGCCGGCAATGACCAGCGTCGGCGCCTTGATCTTTGGGAGCAGCGGGCGGTGGTCCATGTCGCGGATGGCCTCGCCGCAGCCGACATAGCCGTCGACCGCGGTGGCTAAGAACATCTCGCGAATACGCGCCAGCGTTTGCGGCGAGCGTTCGCGGAATTCCTTCGTGAACCAGCGCTCCATATTGGCGTCGACGATGGCCGGCAGTCCCTTTTCGCGCACGAGCTTGATGCGGCCATTCCATATTTCCTTGTCGGGAAAGTAGCTGGAGGTGTTGGAAAGGATCAGTCGGTCAATGCGGCTTGCCGCATTGGCGCCGAGCCACATGCCTTCCATGCCGCCCATCGATAGTCCGCACCAGTTGATTTTTTCAATGCTGAGCCCATCGAGAATGGCGAGTACGTCGCGGCCGAGCCGCTCCATCGAATAGGGGCCCTTTGGCACCGCCGATTTGCCGTGGCCGCGCCGATCGAAACGCACCAGCCGGAAATGGCGCGTCAACGGCGCCACTTGCTCGTCCCACATGTGCAAGTTGGTGCCCAGCGAATTCGACAGCATCAGAATGGGTGCGCGCTCCGGCCCTTCGACCTCGACATGAATGGCACAGCCATCGGCATTGATTTCCGGCATGAAAAATCTCTCCCTGCTTCGCTCGCAATGACGAAGTTTCTAACCGCCCTGCAAAGGCTGCGCTACTGGTTGAGCAAAGCCAACGGCCTTCCCAGGCGTCGCCTGAGGCGGTAAGCGATATTCGGCAGCAGCGATCGGCCGAGGAGTGACGCAAATGGCCATGACAATGAGCGGCGAATATCAGCTTGCGGTCCCCCGCGAAACGGTTTGGGAAAAGCTCAACGATGCCGAGACGCTCAAAGCCTGCATCCCCGGCTGCGAGCAGCTCGACAAATTGTCGGATACCGAATTCCAGGCGGTGGCTGTGGCCAAGATCGGGCCGGTAAAAGCGAAATTCAAAGGCAAGGTGACGCTGTCCGATCTTGATCCGCCAAACGGCTACAAGATTTCCGGTCAGGGCGATGGCGGGGTCGCAGGCTTTGCCCAGGGCGGGGCGACGGTAAAGCTTGAGCCGAAGGACGGCGGCACGTTGTTGAGTTACGCGGTCGAGGCGCAGATCGGCGGCAAGCTCGCGCAACTCGGCCAGCGCCTCGTCAACGGTGCGGCGAAAAAAATGGCCGATGATTTTTTCAAGAAATTCGCGGCGACGTTCAGTCCGCCCGCCGCCTGACGCGCATAACCCCCGCGGCCGACCGCCTACCGGGCCTTTCCCGCGCGATATTCCCTTGACCGCGGGCTAGAGCGCGGTTCAGAGTAATTCAAGTTCCAAGGTGGGAATCCCGGAAATCGTCGGGATTTCGGCCTTGAAAGCAGTCAACGGCCGCGAGCCGTCCTGCAAAGAAGACGTTTTAAGAGAATCCGAGGAGGCGCTTATGGCAGCCGTATCCCTCACTGTGAACGGCAAACCTGTCACCGCCGATGTCGATCCGCGCACGCTTTTAGTGCAGCTTTTGCGCGAGAATCTGCGGCTTACCGGCACCCATGTGGGCTGCGATACGTCGCAATGCGGCGCCTGCGTCGTCCTGGTGAATGGCAAGGCGGTGAAATCCTGCACCGTGCTCGCCGTACAGCTCGAAGGCGCCGATGTGCTCTCCATCGAGGGCCTGGCCCCGGCGGACGGCCCGCTGCATCCGATGCAGGAAGCCTTCCGCGAGAATCATGGGCTGCAGTGCGGCTATTGCACCCCCGGCATGATCTTGACGGCGGTCGACATGGTGCGCCGCAAGGGTCACGAGCTCGACGACCGCACCATCCGCGAGGAGCTGGAAGGCAACATTTGTCGCTGCACCGGCTATCACAACATCGTCAAGGCGATCGCCGCCGGCGCGCGCGCCATGGCCAGCGGCGCCGCAACGAAAGCCGCCGAATAACAAAGCCGCCAATCGTGAAGGGGGCCGTCCGAAAATAAACCGCCGGAGGAAAACATGAGTGCGACCGGGATCGGCGCCGCGGTGCGCCGCAAGGAAGATCACCGCTTCATCACCGGTAAGGGCCACTACACCGACGACATCAACCGGCCCGGGCAGACCTACGCCTATTTTGTCCGCTCGCCGCATGCTCATGCGACCATTCAATCGATCGATACCAATACTGCTTCCAGCATGCCGGGCGTGGTCGGGGTGCTGACCGGCAAGGAGCTTGCGACCGACAAGATCGGCAATCTCATCTGCGGCTGGATGATTCATTCCAAAGACGGCTCGCCGATGAAGATGTCGCCGCACCCGGCGCTCGCCAGCAGCAAGGCCTGCCATGTCGGCGATGCGGTCGCCGTGGTCGTCGCCGAGACGCTGGCGCAGGCGCGCGATGCGGCCGAGAAGGTCAAGATCGACTACGCCGTGCTGCCGGCCGTGTCGGACCCGGCGGCCGCGCAAAAGCAGGGGGCGCCGCAGATTCACGAGGTAGCGCTGAACAACACGATCTATCAGTGGCATCTCGGCGACCCGAAAGCGGTCGATGCCGCGTTCAAGTCCGCCAAGCACGTCACCAAGCTCGACATCGTCAACAATCGGCTGGTGCCGAACGCCATGGAGCCGCGCGCCGCCATCGCCGAATACGATTCGGGGACCGGTCACCTCACACTGTGGAATACCTCGCAGAATCCGCATGTGGCGCGCCTCGTCATCGCCGCCTTCGTCGGCATGGCGCCCGAGCACAAGCTCCGCGTCATCGCGCCAGACGTCGGCGGCGGTTTCGGCTCGAAGATTTTCATCTACCCCGAAGAGGTCGTGGCGCTGTGGGCCGCGCGGCGTCTCGAGCGGCCGGTGAAGTGGGTTTCCGACCGCTCGGAAGCGTTTCTCACCGACGCGCATGGACGCGATCATGTGACCCACGCCGAAATGGCATTCGATGCCGACGGCAAGATCGTCGGACTTCGCGCCAAAACGATCGCCAATCTCGGCGCCTATATGTCGACCTTCTCTTCGTCGGTGCCGACTTATCTGTACGCCACGCTCCTGTCAGGCCAGTACGCCATTCCGCAAATCTATTGCGAGGTCGACGCGGTCTATACCAACACCGTTCCGGTTGACGCCTATCGCGGCGCCGGGCGGCCGGAAGCGACCTTCGTGGTCGAACGGCTGGTCGAAGTCGGCGCCCGCGAAATGGGGCAGGATCCTGCAGAGATACGGCGCAAGAACTTCGTCAAAAGCTTCCCGCACCAGACGCCGGTGATAATGACCTACGATGCCGGCGACTATAACGCCTCGCTGAAGAAGGCGATGGAGATCGCCGACTGCAAAGGCTTTGCCAAGCGCAAGCGCGAGTCGGCGCGGCACGGCAAGCTGCGTGGCATCGGCTTCTCCACCTACATCGAAGCCTGCGGCATTGCCCCATCACAAGCTGTCGGCTCACTCGGCGCCGGCGTGGGCCTGTGGGAATCCGCCGAGGTGCGGGTCAATCCGACGGGGTCGGTGGAAGTCCTCACCGGCTCGCACGCGCACGGCCAGGGCCACGAAACCACTTTCGCCCAGCTTGTCTCCGAGCGGCTCGGCATTCCCATCGATAATATTTCGATCGTGCATGGTGACACCGACAAGGTGCAGTTCGGCATGGGCACCTATGGTTCGCGTTCGGGCGCGGTGGGTATGTCGGCGATCGTCAAGGCGCTCGACAAGGTCGAGGCCAAAGCCAAGAAGGTCGCCGCCCATATGCTCGAAGCCGCCGAGGGCGACATCGAGTTCAAGGACGGCAAGTTCAGCGTCGCCGGCACCGACAAGTCCGCGGCCTGGGGTGATGTCGCGCTCAACGCCTACATCGCCCATAAATTCTCTGGCCAGGAGCTCGAGCCGGGGCTCAAGGAAGGCGCGTTCTACGATCCGACGAACTTTACCTTCCCGGCCGGTTGTCACATCTGCGAAGTCGAAGTCGATCCGGAAACCGGCAACACCGAGATCGTCGCCTGGACTGCGGTCGATGATTTCGGCGTGGTGATCAATCCGATGATCGTCGAGGGCCAAGTCCACGGCGGCATCGCGCAGGGCGTCGGCCAGGCGTTGTGTGAGAGCGCGGTGTACAACAAGGAAGGCCAGCTCGTGACCGGCTCGTTTATGGACTACGCCATGCCGCGCGCGGATTACTTTCCGACCCTCAAGGTCGAGACGACAATGACCAAATGTCCGTCGAACCCGCTCGGCATCAAGGGCTGCGGCGAAGCCGGCGCCATTGCCGCGCCGGCCGCCGTGATCAACGCCATCACCGACGCGATCGGCACCGAAGCTATCGCCATGCCGGCGACGCCTCCGGCGGTGTGGGCGGCGCTGCAGAAATCCGGCCGGTCGCTGCCGCACGCAGCATGACCCGCAAGAGATAACGGAGAGCTTACGATGTACAGCTTCACCTTCCATCGTCCGGAAACGCTGCGGCAGGCGATCAATCTGCTCAGCAAGAATGAGGACGCCAAGCTTCTGGCCGGCGGCCATACGCTGCTGCCGACCATGAAACTGCGGCTCGCCAACCCGCCGCAATTGATCGACTTGTCGAAAATCGAAGGCTTGGCCGGTATCGAACTTAAAGGCCGCTCGATCGAGATCGGCGCCATGACGCGGCACGCCGATGTGCACACCTCGCCGGTGGCGCAGCAGGCGGCGCCAGTGCTGGCCAAGCTCGCCGGCATGATCGGCGATCCGGCGGTGCGCCACATGGGCACCATTGGCGGCTCGATCGCCAATAACGATCCGACCGCCGACTATCCGGCCGCCTGTCTCGGGCTCGGCGCCACCATCATCACCAACAAACGCCGGATCAAGGCCGACGATTTCTTTACCGGCATGTTCTCGACCGCACTGGAGCCCACCGAGATCATCACCAAAATAAGCTTCCCGCTGCCGAAGAAGGCGGCCTACCAGAAATTCCGCAATCAGGCTTCGCGCTATGCGCTGGTCGGCGTTTTCGTCGGCAAGCGCGGCAGCGACATCCGCGTCGCCGTCACCGGCGCGGGCGGCAACGGCGTGTTTCGCGTCAAGGCGTTCGAGGAAGCGCTGAAGAAGCGGTTTTCGCCAAAATCCCTTGAAGGGCTCACTGTTCCGGCGGACGGCCTCAACAGCGATATTCATGGCAGTGCCGAATACCGCGCCCATCTGATCGGCGTGCTCGCCCGCCGCGCGGTGGCGGAGGCGTTGGGGAAGTAGTGGACGGTCACTCCCGGGCTTGACCCGGGGTCCATGCGACGGCGCAGCACCATGGATTGCCGGGTCTTCAGGGGCGAGACGGCGCTTCGCGCCTTTTGCGTAGTAGTGACCGAGTGAATGGCGTTTTGCGCCAACTCCAGAACAGCATATATCCAGTGCCTATGAAGCCTCCTTCCTCGCCCCGGCCGTTGCCGGCCTCGATCGATGCCACCGTCGCGCTTCTGGCCGAGGCGGACTATCTCGGCGACCGCTCGCTCGGCACGGTGCTTTATCTGGCGCTGAAGATGGGCCGGCCGCTGTTCCTCGAAGGTGAGGCGGGCGTCGGCAAGACCGAGATCGCCAAGGTCCTCTCCTCGACGCTCGGCCGGCGTCTTATCCGCCTGCAATGCTATGAGGGCCTCGATATCGCGGCCGCGGTCTACGAGTGGAACTACGCCGCGCAGATGATCGCTATTCGGGTCGCAGAGGCAGAGGGCGAGCATGATCGCGCCCGGATCGAACACGACGTGTTCTCCGAGCGATTTCTGATCAAGCGACCGCTGTTGCAGGCGCTCGAGCCCGACACCGCCGGCGCGCCGGTGCTGCTAATCGACGAGATCGACCGCACCGACGAGGCGTTCGAGGCGTTTCTGCTGGAAGTCTTGAGCGACTTTCAGGTCACCATCCCGGAAATGGGTACAGTGAAAGCCGCGCATCCGCCCATCGTGGTCATCACCTCGAACCGCACTCGCGAGGTGCACGACGCGCTCAAGCGCCGCTGCCTGTATCACTGGGTCGGTTATCCGAGCGCCGAGCGCGAACTGGCGATCGTGCGCACCAAGGTCCCGGGCATCGGCAAAAAACTATCCGAGCAGGTGGTGACGTTCGTGCAGGCGCTGCGAAAGCAGGAGCTGTTCAAATCGCCCGGCGTTGCCGAAACACTCGACTGGGCGTCGGCGCTCTCCGAGCTCGACGTGGTCGCGCTCGACCCCGCCACTGTTTCCGACACGCTCGGCGTGCTGCTCAAATACCAGGACGACATCGCGCGGCTCGAAGGCAGCAAGGTCAAGGAGCTGCTCGACGAGGTGAAGTCGGAGTTGCGCGCAGCGGAGTGATCGAGGCTGTGCGCACGCAATGACGACAGATGTGCCAACAAGGGACGAGCAGACCGGCCGGCTCGCCGAGAACATCCTGTACTTCGCCCGCGCCTTGCGCGCGGCCGGCATTCCGGTCGGGCCGGGGGCTGTGCTTGACGCGCTTGCAGCGGTCGAGGCGGCGGGGGTCGGCACCCGCGAGGATTTTTACTGGACCCTGCACGCGGTGTTCGTGAAGCGGTACGAGCATTCGGTGCTGTTCGATCAGGCGTTCCGCATCTTTTTCCGCCGCCGCGGCTATGTCGATCAGTTGATGGCGATGATGCTGCCGCAGGCGCCGAACACGCCGCGGCCGCCCGAGGCCGGCGCCACGCGCGTGCATGAGGCGCTGTTCTCCGGCCTCGACGATAAACTGAAAAAACAACAGGAGATCGAGCTCGACACGCGGATGACCGTCTCCGACCGCGAAGTGCTGCAGAAAAAAGACTTCGCGCAGATGACCAATGCCGAGATCGCCGCCGCCAAGGCGGCGATGAAGCGGCTCGTTCTGCCGCTTGCCGAAGTGCGCACCCGGCGGCTGGCGCCGCATCCGCACGGCCATGCGATCGACATCCGCCGCACCTTGCGTTCGAGCCTCAAGAGCGGCGGCGACTTCATCGATCTGCGATTTGTCGGGCCGAAGTCGAAGCCGCCGCCGGTCGTGGCGTTGCTCGACATATCGGGCTCCATGAGCCAATACAGCCGCATCTTTCTGCATTTCCTGCACGGCTTGACGGAAACGCGAAAGCGCGTGAGCACCTTCTTGTTCGGCACGCGGCTCACCAACGTCACCCGCGCGCTGCGCGAACGCGATCCCGACGAGGCGTTGGCCGCCTGTTCGGCCAACGTGCCCGACTGGTCGGGAGGAACGCGGATTGCGTCTTCGCTGCATGCCTTCAACAAGCAGTGGGCGCGACGTGTGCTCGGCCAGGGCGCTATCGTGCTCTTGATCACCGACGGGCTCGAGCGCGACGCCGACGACACGCTCGCCTTCGAGGTCGACCGGCTGCACCGCTCGTGCCGGCGGCTGATTTGGCTTAATCCGCTGTTGCGCTTCGAAGGGTTTGAAGCCCGGGCGCGCGGCATCAAAACCATGCTGCCGCATGTCGACGAGTTCCGGTCAATTCATAATCTCGAGTCGATCGCCGCGCTGGTGAGCGCGCTGCAGGGCAAGGGTCGAACCGGCGATCCGAAAGCATGGATGCAGAAGGTCGCCTGACCTCACGACGTCATTGCCGGACTTGATCCGGCAATCCATCTTAAGGTTAGGAAAATGGACCCCCGGGTCAAGCCCGCGGGTGACGACGAAGAGGCAGAACGGAGGCTCCCATGCTCTCAACCGACAGCGATATCCTCAAAGCCGCTGAGGACTGGCGCAAACAGGGCCGCGCGGTGGCGCTGGCGACGGTAGTGGAGACTTGGGGCTCGGCGCCGCGTCCGGTCGGTTCGAACCTGGTCATCGACGAGGAAGGGAATTTCCTCGGCTCGGTCTCCGGCGGTTGCGTAGAGGGCGCCGTCGTCACCGAAGCGCTCGACGTGATCGATTCAGGCAAGCCGAAGATGCTGGAATTCGGCGTTGCCGACGAGACCGCCTGGAAAGTCGGGCTCTCATGCGGCGGCACAATCCGGGTATTTGTCGAGAAGGTGGAGTAGGGAAGGGGCGAATGACGAAATGGCGAGTAGCGAATAAGGAGTAAAGCTGTCCTTCCCCATTCGCTATCCGCCATTCGCTATTCGCGTTATGATCATCCGATGCAACTCGACCTGCTTGAAAGCCTCAATTCCGAGCGCGCCGCACGCCGCGCCGCGATTGTCGTCACCGACGTCGAAAGCGGCCAGCAGCGGCTGGTGAAGGCCGCCGATATTGCGAAGGATCCGCTTAAGGCGGTGCTTGCAGAGCATCTGCGCAGCGGAAGGAGCGGCATCGAGCAGACCGCCGAAGGCCGCGCGTTCCTCACCGTGTACGTACCGGCGCCGCAACTTGTCGTCATCGGTGCCGTGCATATCAGCCAGGCACTGGCGCCGATCGCCAAGCTCGTCGGCTATGACGTGACCATCGTCGATCCGCGCACCGCCTTTGCCTCGCCGGAGCGTTTTCCCGATGTCAAAGTGATTGCCGAATGGCCGGATAAGGCGTTGCCACGGCTCGGCATTGACCGTTACACCGCTTTCGTCGCGCTCACCCACGATCCGAAGATCGACGATCCCGCGCTCGTCCATGCACTGTCCCGGGATTGTTTTTATATCGGTGCACTCGGGTCGCGCAAAACCCACGCCCGGCGCGTCGACCGGCTCAAGCAGCAAGGCTTGAGCGAGACGGAGATCTCCCGCATCCACGCGCCGATCGGTCTCGACATCGGCGCCGTCTCCCCGGCGGAGATCGCCGTCGCCATCATCGCGCAGATCACCGAGCGGCTTCGCGAGGAGCCGGAAGACAGCCCCCACCCTTACCCTCCCCCGCAAGCGGGGGAGGGTAGGGTGGGGGCCGAGGCGGTGTCATGAAATTCGGAGCGGTCGCGCCCAAACAGGCTGTCGGCGCCACCTCGGTGCACACCATCCGCCAAGGTGCGCTGGTGCTCAAAAAGGGCACATTGATCGGCCCCGTCGAGGCCGCAGCGCTTGAGGCGGCCGGCGTCAAGGACATCGTGGTCGCGCGGCTCGAAGCTGGCGACGTGTCGGAGGACGTGGCGGCGGCCGAGATCGCGGCCGCTATCGCCGGCGAAGGCGTGCACGTGGACCGCGCCTTTACCGGCCGCGCTAACCTGTTTGCCCAAGCCCCGGGCGTGCTTGTTGTCGACAAGGATGCGGTCGATCGTCTTAATCGCGTCGACGAGGCGATCACGGCGGCGACGCTTCCCGCCTACAAACCGATCGTCGCCGGCGAGATGATCGCCACCGTAAAAATCATTCCGTTTGCTGTCGCCGCGGCGGCGCGCGACCTGGCGCTGGCGGCGGCGCAGCGGCCGCTCATTCGCGTCGCGCCCTATCGCATCCGCAAGGTTGGTGTCGTGTCGACGTTGCTGCCCGGGCTCTCGCCCAAGGTGATCGACAAGACGCTCAAGATTACCGCTGAGCGGCTGGCGCCGGCCAATGCCACGATCATCGCCGAACGCCGCGTGCCGCACGAGCGCGCAGCGCTCGCCCGGGCGCTCGGCGAGGTGCTCAAGCAGGGCGCGGAGCTCGTGGTCGTATTCGGTGCCTCGGCAATCGCCGACCGCCGCGACGTCATCCCGGCGGCGCTGGAAACGATCGGCGGTCGCATCGAGCATTTCGGCATGCCGGTCGATCCCGGCAACCTGTTGCTCATCGGTTCAGCATCCGGCCATCCGGTGCTCGGAGCGCCCGGTTGCGCCCGCAGTCCGAAGGAGAACGGCTTCGACTGGGTGCTCATGCGGCTGTTGGCCGGCCTGCCGGTGCCGCGCGAGGATATCACCGGCATGGGCGTCGGCGGCCTGCTGATGGAGATCGTCACCCGCCCGCAGCCGCGCGACGAGCCGCTGCATCCCGCTCATAACATTGCGGCGCTGGTCCTCGCCGCCGGCCGCTCGAGCCGCATGGGCGGGCCGAACAAGCTCTTGGCCGAGATCGGCGGCCGGCCGCTGGTACGCATTGTCGTCGAGGCGGCACTCGCCTCCCGCGCACGGCCGGTGATCGTGGTGACCGGCCATCAGCGTGAGCGCGTCGAGGCGGCGCTGGCCGGTCTGCCGGTCGATTTCGTGCACAATGCCCATTTCGCCGACGGCCTCGGCACTTCACTGCGCGCCGGCATTTCCGTCCTGCCGGCGCAGGCCGACGGCGCCGTCGTCTGCCTCGGCGACATGCCGCAAGTCGACGGCGCCATGATCGACCGCCTAGTCGGTGCGCTCGATCCCACCAAGGGAGCGCTGATCGCGGTACCGACCATCGACGGCCAGCGCGGCAATCCGGTGGTTTGGTCGCGGCGGTTTTTCTCCGATCTCATGGGCGTCGAAGGCGACATCGGCGCCCGCCACCTGATCGGACGCTACAGCGAGGCTGTGGTCGAGGTGCCGCTCACCGGCACCGCGGCGCTGACCGACGTCGACACGCCGGAAGCGCTTGAGGCCGTCAAGGCGGAGTTGGAAAAGACGTAAGCGCTCCTTGCTGCGCTGCGCCGGTCGCGGATCGATTCACCAACTGGCAACCCTTCCTGGGTAGCGTTGGGACGCTTCTCGGGGGAGGGGCTTTCGATGATTGGCTTCGCACGAAATTCGGTGCTTGCCGCCGCGGCGGGATGCATCCTGATGGCGGCGATCGGCGCCGCCGAGGCCGCCGGCGCTTTTGCCGTCGGCGCCTGCGGTGCGTACGGCTACGGCTACGACTATCGCAAAGTGACCGACGCACGCGCCGCCGCCGTCAAGAAGTGCTCCGGCACCAATTGCAAAGTCGTCGGCGATATCCGGCGTGGCTGCGCGGCGATGGCGGTCGACGCCAAGAACCCGTGCGGCTCCTTTGGCTGGGCGATCAATTCGCATCTCGGCAAAGCCGAGAACACCTCGCTGCGCCGCTGCTATGAGTTTGGCGGCCGCGATTGCGTGGTACGCGCCTGGGCCTGCGACGAAAAGGGGTGAGCAGCAATTGCTGTGGCCGCGATCGGGGGAACGGCAGCCTCAATACCGGGCGTTGAAGCCGAGGCGAACATAAGGGCCCGAGCGGCCGTCGGATTCGACGGCCCAGCCGCTCGCCGCCGACCACTCGACGCCGTCGATACGAAACCCGGTAACGTGCGCACCGAGCCGCAGTTGTTGGTAATCGCCGCACCAGATCCCCTGCGCCTCGGGACCGACACAGAACGGCTCGAACAATCGCCAGCCGACGGCGGCGCGGGCCGAACCGGTCGGGCCGATGGATACGATTGACCCATTAGCCGTGGCCATCATGGTCGGGCTAATCTGAAACCAAATATTGCCGTCGAACTCACCGCCGCCATAGAGCCCGCGCAGGCGGCTGCCGGGATCGTTGGGGGTGAGCCGGTAATCCTGCACGACAGGCCCTGCGTAGAAACCAACGCTGATGCCGTCGCGCGTCGCTCGCCACCCGGGCAACGCGGCGGCGGAAAGAAGCGTGCCGTCCACGTCCATGTGCAGTCCGCCCGATGGATAGGTGTAGCCGCCGCCGGAGAGGAGGAGCTTGAGCGTGAAGCCTTCGGCTTCGAACCGGCCGGCCGGTGACCACAGCGTTCCGCCGTAAAAGAACGCGCCGTCTCGCCACAGATCGGTGCCGCCGAACAGAAGAAAAGAATGGTCGTCGGGCGGATCGGCACCAGCCTGAGCCGCGACTGCAGACAGCACGAACACCGCCGCGAAAGCCCGCAACACGCCCACTGAGGCCGCTCCCCCCGGTGCGCCTCAACTCCCGCCGCGTGATTGTAATATCTGACGAAAGGAGTTCTCGTCGAGCACGAAATACGACGTCAAGTTGCATGTCAGGTGTGGATGCATCTCATCATCTGATGATTTAGCATCAGATGATGAGAACCACGCTTTTGATCGATGACGATGTGCTCGCCGCGGCCAAGGAAATGGCCGCGATAAAGAGGACCACGGCCGGCAAGATTATTTCTGAGCTCGCCCGGCGCGCGCTGACCCAGGGTGCGGGAGAAGCATTGATTAGTCGCAACGGATTTAAGGTACTTCCCAAGCGAGGTGGTCTGGTGACGGCAGAATTGGTCAAGCGGCTGGCCGAAGACCGGCTTTGAACGCGTGCGCGCTTTATTCGACGTTAATGTGCTCATCGCCATGCTCGATGAGCAACACGTACATCATCGTGTTGCGCACAAATGGTGGCGAGCGAATCGGGCCAGCGGCTGGGCGTCATGCCCACTGACGCAGAACGGATTCGTGCGGATCGTTTCGCACCCGGGCTACGCCAATCCGGTTTCGACCACTTTCGCGGTCGCTCTGCTGGGGCAGGAGCTGATGGAGACCGACCACGTTTTCTGGCCCGATAGCGCCTCCATCTTGGACCAACAACTTTTTGACTACGAACGAATTTTGGGTCCCAACCAGCTCACCGATGTCTACTTGCTTGCGCTGGCGATGACCAACGGAGGACGACTTGCGACGTTCGATCGCGCGGTTCCTTTGGCGGCAGTGCGTGGCGCTCAAGCGCGGCACGTCGCCGTCATTTAACGAAATACTGCAAACGTGTCCGTGCCGGCGAACATGTGGGACCACCGAATGCAGTGCCGGGCTGCCCTGCAAATCAGGGATAGGTCGAGGCGCAAGCGCGCGGTATATGTTTGAGCGACAATCCGGGGCCACCCAATGACTGCCGACGTTTCTACCTCCGACCGATTTTCGCCAGCCGCCGCCGACGCCTCGCGCCGCCGGCTCGCCATCGGCTTCCTCAATTGGGCGCATGCCCTCGATCACTTCGTGATCCTGATCTATCCGACCGTGGTCATCGAGCTTGAGGTGGCCTATGGCCGCTCTTATTCCGAGCTCATCGCGCTCTCGACCGCCTCCTTCATCGCCTTCGGTTTGTTCTCGCTGCCGGCGGGCTGGCTTGCCGACCGCTGGAGCCGCCGTAACATGATGTTCGCGTTTTATGTCGGCTGCGGAGCCTCACTCATCGGCGCGGCGCTGGCGCCCTCGCTCTGGGCGCTCGCCGTCGCTCTGTTCGCGCTCGGTGTGTTCGCCGCCATCTATCATCCGGTCGGCACCGCAATGGTTGTCGAGTCCGCCGTTCAGCGCGGCCGCACGCTCGCCTTCAACGGCGTCTGCGGCAATCTCGGCGTCTCGCTCGCCGCCGGCATTACCGCGGTGCTTACCGCGGCAGTATCCTGGCGCGGCGCCTTTCTGGTCCCGGGCCTGATCTGTCTCGCCACCGGGCCGGTTTATCTGTGGCTCGTGCCCGACGAGGCGCGCCACAAGGCTTCACGCAACGCTTCCCCCGAGGTCGGCTTGTCCAACGCGACTGCGGCAACACTGTTCGGCCTCTTCATGGTGGTCGCGCTGTCCGCGGGGCTGGTGTTCAATACGTTGTCGGTCGCATTGCCGAAAATCGTCGACGAGCGCATCACCGGCATCTCGCTTGTTGAGGTCGGCGGCCTGACGACCGGGGTCTTTATATGCGGCGCCATTGCCCAACTCACCATCGGCCGGCTGGCCGAGCGGATACCGCCGCACATCCTGTTCGCCGCGACCGCCATCATGCAGTTCATCGGCGTGGTTTGGGCGGCCAATGCGAGCGGCGTCACGCTGCTCTTTGCGCTCGCCTTCACCATGGCGGCCATCTACGCCCAGGTCACCGTGAACGACCTCGTCATCGCGCGCTACACCGCCGACGCGTGGCGTGGCCGGGTGTACGCCGTGCGCTACTTCCTGACCTTCATGATCTCGGGCGCGGCGGTGTCGATGATCGCGTTGCTGTACGGCCGCGGCGGCTTCGGTCTCGTCCTCGGCGTGACCGCTGTGGTCGCGCTCGGCTTCCTCATCGCGGTGCTGGCTATTGCCTATATTGCCAGCGGCGTGGAGAGGGCGCGGGTGCCGCAATCAGTGCCGGCGGAGTAATCCACCGCTGATCTCGCGAATAAAGGCTCGGTCCCCGCTGGCGCGGGGACGAGCCAATCGCGTTCCCGCTTACGCCGAAACCGGATGCCGGGCGGCCATCGCCATGGCGATCAACGCGGCTCCGCCGAACACCATATTGATGCCGACGAGCAGACCAAGCGCCCAGGCCGCCGTTCCCGGCAACCCGGCGAAGATGATGCCGGCGAGGATGAGGTCGACGACGCCGCTCACCAGCATCCAGCCCCAACGGCCGGTGAGCTGATTGCGGTGCTCGATGGCGTACATGATCGAGGCGATGCCCTCGACCACGAAGAAGGCGATCAGCACCAGCGTCAGCGACACCGTTCCGGTAATCGGCCACGCCAGCAGTACGAGGCCGGCGGCAATGGCGATGACCGCCGACACGAGCGACCACCAGAAGCCGGGCGCGTGCCGCGCCCAAAACGTCGTAACCAATCCGACAACGCCGCTGGCCAGGAAGATCCAGCCGATGATGATGGTGACCGCGAGCGTCGCGATCAGCGGCAGCATGATCGCGGCAATGCCGAGAATGATCAGGATAATGCCTTCGGCAAGAAACAGGCCCCAATGCTCGTGGATCGCTCCGGCCAGCGCGCGTCCGATGCGCTCGGCTTCGTTCTGGTTGACTGTCATGGTCATCTCCCTTGAAATGGGTGCCGATGATTATGGTTCCGCAGCGATCTGCCGCCTCGTTCGGAGACAAGCGAGGACCAATAATCTCGCACAAAAGCGATCTTCGCACAAAAGCCGCCCTTGTATAACGTGGAATGACGCCCATTTATCGTTGCAGTGACGTTGACGCCTTCGGGCTCCGTCGCGGGACGGCCACGATGACGACAGGTGACGCCGGATGTACGCGCACCCTCGTTCGTGGCCGTTAGCATTTTTGACGCCAAAACCCGCGCGCGAACCGCGCTGTTCCGCGAAAATCCTGGATATCCTGTCATAAAATTGTAATCGTCCCCCGTCATGAGATTGAAATAATTGAGCTAATGAGCAGGGGACGCGCGATGCCTGACACCAACGTCGATTTTGCCATTTTGGCCGGCGCGGGCGCACCGGCACGCGAGTACAAGGCCGGCGACATCATTTTTCGGGAGGGTGATCCGGCCGAAGAACTGTTCATTGTCAAAACCGGCAAGGTTGAGATTCGCCTCGATAATCGCCTGCTCGACACCTTGCCGGAACTCAGCATTTTCGGCGAGATGGCACTCATCGACCACGGTCCCCGCAGCGCGACCGCGATCGCGGCAACCGACGCGACGCTCGTTCCCGTCGCCGAAAAGCAATTTCTCCTCATGGTGAGCCGCACGCCGTACTTCGCGCTGAATGTGATGCGCGTGCTGGTGAAGCGGCTGCGCAGCTCCAACACAGTGATCTACTAGAGCATGATCCGGAAAAGTGGAAAGCCGGTTTTCCGAAAAGATCATGCTCCACCAAGAAAGTTAGAGTGCCAATCGATTCAATCTGAAGCGATTGCGCTCTAGGGAATTCGCGAACAGCGAAATAGCGAATGGAATTTGTTGCTCTTCCCCTTCGCCGCTCGCTATTCACTTTCCTTCTTCAATCGCTCGATCAGCGCCATCGCCGCCGCCGGCGCGCGAATTTTGCCTTCGTGGATGACGTAGGCGAAAACATCGCGCGGCGCGATCTTCTTGGGCGCCGGCGCCGGCTCGACACGTGGCAGATCGTCCGGTTCCTTGCCTTGCGCCCACATTTGCAAGCGGCCGGTCCAGGCATCGAGCTCTTTCGGCGGGTAAGCGGTCGGGATCGCGTCTTGCCCTTGTTGCAGGCGCGCATAGACAAATCGCCGGTCACGTCGGCGAGCGAAGGATAGGTTGCGTGGTCGGTGAACACGACCGGAATGTTGAATTGCCGCAAGAGTGCAACGAATTCCGGCGTGCGAAAACTCGCGTGCCGCACTTCCACGACGTGCCGCAGTGCGCGTGCCATCGGCTTTCGCCGGCAACAGTTCCAGAAACTTTCCGAAATCGGCGGCGTCGAACTTTTTGGTCGGCGCGAACTGCCAGAGCAGCGGCCCGAGCCGATCGCGCAAGCTCGAGTTACGCCGGAATCAACAAACCGCTTGATGGAATCGCCGGCCTCGGCAAGGACCCGCCGGTTGGTGGCAAAGCGCGGTCCCTTGACCGAAAACTTAAAGCCGTCCGGTACCGTGCTCGCCCATTTACGGAAACTCTCCGGCTTCTGCGAACCGTAGAAAGTCGCGTTGATCTCGATCGAGGTGAGACGACTCGCGGCGTAGCCGAGTTCCTTCGCCTGCGGGAGGCCCTCCGGGTAGAACACGCCGCGCCACGGCGCGTAATTCCAGCCGCCGATGCCGACGTAGATCTTTCCCGCCTGTGCCGCCATGAAAGTTCCTCAGCTCAACTCGGCGAGCAGCGATTTGGCAGCCTGCAGATTCGGCGCGCGCAAAGCCTTCGGTGAAGCGAGCTATAGATCGGCGCCAAGACCTCGCGCGCCTCCGCGCTGCCGCGGCCGCTGTCGACGCACAATCGCGCCAGGCTGAGGGCTGCGCGCAGTTCAAGCGCGCGGCACGCTTGCTGCGCGGCAATTGCGCTCGCCTGCCGAAAGGCGGCCTCCGCTTCGGCGGCGCCGGCCGGCGACTGCGCCAGCAAGATTTCGCCGCGCATGCGGATGATCTCCGGCTCGTAAAATACCATCGCGCCGGCGAGGATGTCGTTGCCGGCGCGGTCGAGGGTGCCAAGGCATCGGCGAAGCGTCCGGCGCGCAACTCTTGCTCGGCGATCAGCGTCAGGAACATCGGCCGCAGGACCGAGTGGAAGGCTCGTCGACCGCCGTCAGCATCTGTTCGATCCCGGCGTCGCGATCGCCCTGTTGCGATCTCAGCCAGCCGCGCAGGAAACGCGCGGTCGCCAGCGGCCAGGGAAATTTGTTGCGCTCGGCGAGCGGATAGAGCTCGTCGGTCACGGCCTGACAGGCGCTCCACATCGCTGAGCAAAACGAGCGTCAGGCTGCCCATATTCAGGCCGTGGGCGAGCGAGAAAGTGTGACCCAGCGCGCGCGCGTCCTCGATGCATCGCCAGCCATCCGTTCGCCTGATCGGGAAAGCCGAGGCCCCACAGGCTCATCGCATAGAAGGCTTTGCGCGCAGACGCGGGCATCATGTCCGCCGAAGTAATAGGCGTGATCGCGATGCCGCTCGCGGTCGTAGAGGCGGATAACCTCCTCGGCGGTCTTTCTGGTGCCGGAGAAATCCGCCCGCCACAGCAGACCGGGCATGCGCGCGTGATGGGCTTCGACCAGGAGATCGCGGTCGTCAAGCTCGCGAGCGATCGCGACGAGGTCGTCGGCAAGCGCGTAGGCTTCGGCGAACTTCGGCCGTCATCGTTGCATGAAACCAGACGCCCCAGGTGGCGAGGAAGCGTTCGCGGCCGCGCTCGGGCAGCGTGTTGCTGAGCGTCAGTGCGCGCTGGTAATGCGCTCCCAATTCCGGTGCCGCCGGGCCGATGCCGATTTGTTGCGCCAAGCCAAGGCCGAGACGAACGCCAAGCTCCAGCCTCGACCGCTCCGACGTGTCGGGCATGGCCGTAACGAGACGTAGCGCATTGGCGTAGTGGGCGATCAATTCCTTCATGGCGAAGCGCCGCAGGTCGCGATCGCCAGCCTGCCGCCAATAGTGATGGCTTTTCGTTTTGTCCCGCACGCTCGAATTGCTGTGCGATTACCTCGGGGGTCGCATTGATCAGTTGGGGGAATCGCTTCTCCAGCACGG
>CAWHUO010000029.1:0-38876 GCA_963832605.1 uncultured Alphaproteobacteria bacterium
CGGAGACGCCGGCCGCCGCGCCGCCGGCTGCAAACAGGTTTGGTAAACGGGTGCCCTGCCCGCTTATGACGCGGGCTTCGTGATCGACGGCCAGACCCCCTTGGGTGTGAAACAGCGCTCCCGTGACCCGAACCGCCTTGAACGGCGGCGACAAGGGCGGCCGACCGGCGAACGATCGCCCGAAACGATCAATGCTGCCGGCGCGCTTGGCGCCATCGACCTCGGCGAAGCTTTGGGCGAGCGCCGCCGGCGGCAGTTTCAGTCGCTCCGCAAGTTGCGCGACGGTCGCTGCTTCAATCACGGCGCCGCCGGCCTCGGCGTGGCGGAAGTCCTCAAATTGCCGCGCCACGGCAGCGATGCGATCGTCGAAAATGTCGAAGGCGATGTGCTCCGGTTGGGCGAGCACAATGGCCGCCTGCTCCGAATAGCCTTGGCTCTCGTCGGAGAAGCGCTCGCCTTTCACGTTGACCTGAAAGCCGCCTTCCATGATCACGGCCCAGGTGATCAGCACGCCATGCGGATGGGCGACCGAGCCGTGGCCCTGATAGCCGGACATATGAACGAGTTTTGCGCCGAGTTCCTCGCCCCATGGCACCGCATCGCCGCGATTGCCGGGATGCCCGAAATAGTAAGCGCCGCGCATCTCGGGTATGTGCCGCGCCACAAGGTCGGCGGCGCCGCCGTAGCCGTTGCATGCAAGAATAAGCGCTTCACAGCCGACGCAATCATCGGCCGCCGTCCGGCCGTGTAATCTCGACACCGCGAACGACGCGCTCAGGGTCGGCGTAGAGTGCGGCGGCGGTCGCGTTGACGATGAGCGGAATTGCGGCCTCATCCGCCGCCTGCCGCAGCCGGTCGATCAGTTCCGCGCCTGAACGGCTCGGCAGGCCGTGCATCCGCCGCGCGGAATGGCCGGGGTAATCGAAGTCGTTCACGACGGAAAACGGGAAGCCGTAACGATCCGCCAGCCATTCGACTGTCGGGCCCGCCGCTCGCGCGACCATGTCGACGATCCTGCCGTCGGCCTCGCCATGCGCCTTGTTGCTTATATCGGCGGCGAATTGCGCGGGATTGTCTGTGATACCGAGTGCTTTTTGAAAGCGTGTCCCAGCGGCCGGAATGAGCCCCGCCGATAACGCCGTCGAACCGCGCGGCACGGAATCGCGTTCAAGCACCATCACTTCAGCGCCGGCTTCATGTGCCGCCAGCGCCGCGCAGAGTCCCGCCGCACCGGCGCCGATCACGACGATCGGGACCGTCGCCGGGAATCCGTCGGCGGGTATCGGCTTGACGCTCACACGACAAACATCCGGCCTATTGGGCGCCGCGGGACTTGGAGAGAAGAATCTGGGTGCATCGAAACAAGGCGATGGTCTTTCCGCTCGTCTCGCTTTTTACCTCGGCATCCCAGACCTGAGTGGTGCGGCCGCCGTGCAGCAAACGCGCCTCGCAGGTAACTCCGCCTTCAAGCGCGGTGCCGATGAAGTTGGCCTTCAGCTCGGCGGTCGTGAAACCGGCGACACCTTCCGGGAGCGACATGATGCAGCCATAGCCGCAGGCGGTATCGGCAAGTGCGACAACCGTCGCGGCGTGAAGATATCCGTTTGGTGCCAGATGCTGCTTGCCGATGTCGAACCGGCCGCGCGCAAAGCCGGGCCGCAGATCAATCCAATTCAGTCCCAAATGATCGGGAAGAAATCCGCTTTGTTTGGCGTGAAAAGCCGCCACCGCATCGCTCATGCTCCATCCTCGACGCTATATCTCGCTACTGCCGCACCAGCAAAACCGGGTCCGCGCTTTGCGGCACACGCTGCCAGGTGTTGACGTCATTCTCCTCGAAGCGCCAGGTCTGCCCGCGCACCGACAGCAGGACGAGATCGCCCTGATCGATACGCCACGACGTCGGCCCAAAGCGAACCACGAGCGCGTCGCAGCCCGGCTTGACCTTGAGCGCCAGACCCTCGCTGCCAGCAGGATTGTTGGCCAGCGCAAGGATGCAGATCGGCTTACCGGTTCCACGCGCGATCGCCCAATCGCCGACCATTTCCTCGGTCGAACGGACCGGCGCAGCCGCCGCGCTCTGCAGCACGTAGCGGCCTTGGCCCGGTTCGAAGCCGTCATAGATGCCGGCCTCGGCTTCGGTGAGTTCGATCGCCGCGTTGCCACCGGCATCGAGAAGACGCAAGCCGCCGTAATCGTCGACCGTCCAGGCTACGATGTCCTTGGTTGAGGGAAAGAGGTTCGGACAGTTCCTGTCGATATCGAGCTTGTAGCCGCCGGGTGCGGTATCGGCGCGGAAGATGAAGCGGCAGATTTTGTCGTGATCGGCGTTGGAGAATTCCCAGGCGCCGATCATGGCGGTGGCCGCATCACTCAATGATGCCGTGTTTGCCGTGTCCTGCGAGAGCGCCCCGCCGCATAGGCTGCCCGCAACGCCGACTCCCATGATGGCGCGGCAAGCGACGTTGAAACGACGTGTGTTCATGCTCGAACGCTAGCATGCTGACGAAGCGCCGTCATGATGACCGTCATGCTGGCCGAATCTCGACAGCCGATTCCGACTTCTCGCTGTCGTGTTCCGTGCGCGGACGGAACCTGGACCCTCCGGGACCGTTCTGCTAGCTGTATCCCGGCATAAAATGCGGATCCAACGAAGCTCAACATTACTGCCGGGCGTGCCAGTCAAGGCTTTCTCATGAGCGGACCATCGGATTTCATCGTCGACAGTACTCCGGACCGCTACTTTCTCGTTCTCGGCGTGGCAGCCGCAGACCTTTGGAGCAATCTGCCGCAAGACCTTCAACATGCGTTGTTCGAGCGGGCCGTTGTTCTTGGCCACAAGAGCGAGCGCGACGAAAGTCTGCGCGAGCAACTGGCCAAATTCCTGCACGATCACCACGCGCGCACGCAGCACGCTTGAGCCCCGAAGACGGCGCGTCGCTTGCGCCCGTTTCCGCAAATCTTACATAAGCAATGGTAGAGAAGCAGGCGGCGATCGCGCCATGGTGGAAGATACAAATCGGCCGGAACGGCCACGCGTGGAACCGGAAATCATTCCGCCGGACCGAACCCGCCGTGAGCCGCAATGGCGCCAACACGCTTGGCGCCCGTATGCCGCCTCACAAGCGGGTGAGACGCATCGGATCTATGTCACAAGACTTGGACCGTTCGGGGCCGCTCTCCTGGTGCTGATCGTCGGTATCCTTGCCGCTGTCGTCCTGCTCGCCGTGCTCGGCGCAGTGCTGATCTGGATTCCGATGATTGCGCTCCTGGTCGCCGCCGGCGCCATATTCCGCATCCTGCGCCGCTGACCACTTAATCGGCACCTCGCTCATTCGCCTGCCCATCGACCCGGGGGCATACACCGGCCATTAACCCTGTCGCCTTATGGATTGGTTAACCATACCGACTGCCCTGGACATGCCTTGTGGCATGCCCTTGAGTGGGTGTGGGGGACTAACGCGCCGACATGGCGCTGCCTGGCGCCCGCTGCCGCGCCCAGCACCGCGCGGCCCCTGTTAAGAAAGTCTTTTCGAGAATGTTCGAAGCGCCGCGCCAAATGCGGTCGGCAGTCGCCGGAGGGGTCAATGTGCCGGGCGGGTTCGCGCCGCTCGGCGAAACCGACCTTCAAGGAGCCTTGGCCGCCATCTGGCGGGGCAAGACAACGATTCTTTGGACGACAGTCGCATCACTGCTTCTGGCGGTGCTGTTCGTAGTGATCGTGCCGCACCGATACACCGCGGTCACGCAAATTCTCATCGACCCGACGGATTTGCGCGCCATCGGCAACGATCTGACGCAAGCCAATCAGGCCAACGATGCGGCCGTGCTGCAGGTCGAGAGTCAGGTCCGGGTGCTGACATCCGACAGCGTGCTGCGGCGGGTGGTCGCCGCGGAATCGCTCGACCGCGATCCGGAATTTATCGGCAACGCCTCGTCATCCGGCGGTGCCGCCGGCGACAGCTCCCTTGCCGCCCTGAACGCGCTCAGACGCAGCGTTCAAGTGAAGCGCGCCGAGCGAACTTATGTCGTGGACGTAAGCGTCACCAATCGCGATCCGGTGAAAGCGGCGCGCATCGCCAACGCGATCGCGCAGGCTTATCTGGCGGAACAGACGGATGTCAGGTCCGACGCCGCCCGTCAGGTTTCGCAATCCTTGTCCGCCCGGCTCAGCGAGCTCAAGGATCGCGTGCGCCAAGCGGAAGATCGGGTCGAGGCGTTCAAGGCACGTAACAATATCCTCGGCTCCAGCGGTACCCTCGTCAACGAGCAGCAGCTGACGGAATTGAACAATCAACTGGGTCTGGCGCGCGCACGCACCGCGGCGGCCAAAGCGCGTCTCGACCAGGTCGTGCAAGTACAATTGTCCAAAGACGAGATCGGTGCCTTTCCGGAGGCGGTGCAATCCCAGACCATCAGCGCGCTGCGCAGCCAATACGCCGAGGTCATGCGTCGCGAAGCCGAGCAGATGACGTCGCTCGGCAACCGTCACCCGGCGGTCATCGAAATCCAGGCGGAGGCCGAGCGGTTGCGGCGAATGATTGACGACGAGGTCCACCGCATCGCGGTTTCGGCGCGCACCGAATATGAAAGCGCCCGCGCCAACGAGGAGACGCTCGCTGCGAACCTGGAAAAGCTCAAAGGCAACGCCGTCACCACCAACGGGGCCATGGTGACGCTGCGCGAACTTGATCGCGACGTCCAGGCAAACCGCGCGGTCTACGAGGCCTTTCTCGTCCGCGCCCGCGAGACCGGCGAGCAGGAGCGTGTCGACACCAAGAACATCCGCGTGATTTCGCGGGCCGACCCGCCGTCGCGCCGCAGTTTCCCGCCATCGAATTTGCTGATCGCCGTGGGCGCGTTGCTGCTGGGAGTCGCCGCTGGAACCGGTATCGTCGTCGTGCGTGAGACCTACGGCATAGGCCCGGCTCGTACCGCCGATACTGGCGCTTTTCGTGGTAAGTGGGCAAGCGCCGTGAGGCAATTTTGGCCAACGGCGACGGCGTCTTCCTCTATCCCGGTGCTTGCGATTTTGCCGAACGTCGACGTCTCCTTCGGCTTGGACGCGGCGGAAAACCCGAATTCGCGTTTGGCGAAGGAAATGCGCCGCGTGTACGAGGCCGTACAGGCGAGCCACCGCACGCGCGGAAATCCAAGCATCCTTGTGGTCGCCTCTGATGACGAGGACGATACGGTGGCGGTCGCGCTCACGCTTGCTGCCGTTGCCGCCGCGACGCAACGCGTGCTGCTGATCGATGCGGATCTCGAGCGCCGAACGCTGTCGGCGATCGACGCCGACCGGACCGAAGCCGGACTTGTCGATGTCGCCATCGGAAGGCGCGAACTTTCCGATGTGATCGTTCGCGACCGGGAAACCAACATCAACACGGTATCGTTTGTTTCGCCAACCAGCCGGCGTGACCGGTCTATCAGTGAAGCGGACGTCAGATACGCTTTCGACCAGACCAGACGCTTCGACATGGTAATCGTCGCCGCGATTGACTTGACCCGCAATCCGAGCACCAGCTTTTTTGCCCGACTTGTCGACCACATCGTCCTGGTCGCCAGAGCCGACGAGCGGAGCGCGGTCGCCGCGGAGCAATTCATCGCCCGGCTTGGGTCCGACGCACGGAAAGTCCGTGGCGCGGTCCTCACCGGCGCCGGGGCGGCCTGAGATCCATGCCGCCTTGTTGCCGCGTCAGATCGAGCTGAGGAGGAAAGGACCTCGTGTCCGAACTCGGTCGCCTGCAATCGCCAAACTATCCGGTCGAGACGACCGTCAGTCTTGACACGCTCACACGCACCACGCTCGTCCTCGGGGTGTTTTTGGTCGTGTGTATTTCGTTTCGGCCGTTCCTTAGCCTCGCCGAACCGCTGCCCGTCACGGAAAGCGGCTTTATCGTCAACCAGATCGGCTATTCACTGCTGTTCTTGGCGCTCGCGGCATGGTGCTTGGTTCACGAGCCAACCCGGCTGACGGTTTTGTTGCGGCCGATTTTGATCGTAGCGCTCCTCTGGTGCGCGCTGTCCGTCGTTGCCTCGTGGGAACCTTCGCTTTCTGCCCGGCGATTTGCCCTGATGCTCATGACCATAGGCATCGCCGGCATGGTGATACTGCTGCCGAAGAACATACGGCATTTCAGCGGTGTGATGGCCGCGGTGGCGCTGATTGTTCTCGCATTATGCTACTTCGGCGTTGTCTTTATCCCTTGGCGCTCGATTCACCAGGCAAGCGATTTTCTCGAACCGGACCTGGCCGGAGATTGGCGCGGGGTATTCGGGCACAAGAACGACGCGAGCGCGACAATGGTCCTGTTCGTTTTCATCGGATTATTTGTCGCTCGCGCCCGCAGCCTCGCCCTCGGCGCGGTGATCGTCGCGCTGGCTCTGCCGTTCCTTCTATTCACCCACTCCAAGACCGCGATCGCAGCACTTCCGTTGGTGCTCATCGTTTCCGCCATCATGGCGCGTACCCGTGCACCGGTCATGGGCATCGTGCTCGCCCTTTCAATCGTGGTCGTCATCAATTTTTTCTCGGTCGGCTCGGTCTATTTTGAGCCAGTCCGCCATCTGCTCGAGATGGTTCTGACCGATTCGACCTTCACGGGGCGAACCGAAGTCTGGAAATTCGCCGTGGACCGCATGCTGGAACGACCCATCACCGGGTACGGCTTTTCAGCGTTTTGGGGCACACCGGAGGTGGTCTATGGCATGGGCGGTACCATCTGGGCCAACACCGCCAGCCACGCCCACAACGGCTACCTCGATCTTGCTCTCACCGTCGGCATTCCCGGATCGGTGCTGGTCACCTTGTGGCTGGTCGTGCTTCCGCTTTTCGATTTCTATCGGGCACCGCACGACCGTTCAGCGGCGCCGCTGGAAATGCTGTTTTTGCGGATCTGCCTGTTCGCCGCCTACGAGTCCTGCTTTGAGAGCGTGCTGGTGCCGGAAGGCACGCTCGCGTTGTTCCTTATTATGGCAACGTTCGGGCTACGCGTTCTCTCTGTATCACGCGTAGCAGAGTAAGAAACCGCGCCTTTGCCCCCGTTAACCGAAAGCCACGCGGCGCTGTGATCGGGACCATCAAACGTTTGTCTTAAGCCTAATAATTTAATTAACTTTGCCTTCCTCCGCAGAGCGCTAAAACCTGCGACGAGGAGCCAGAGTCATGACGGCGCAGACCGTTTGCTTTGACGTCGCCGCTGCTCGGCGATGGGCCGTGCCGGTTGCCACCATTGGCGGATTGCCGATTGCGGTCATCGACCGCGCCAAGTCGGCGCAGCTCATGGTCGATGTTGCGCTTGCCCGCCGCGATGCCACGCAGCGCCCGTTAATCTTTACCTCCGCGAACGGTCAGGTGCTCTCCATGTGCGCCCGACAATCGGGGGTTCGCGATCTCTTTCTCGAGGCCGACCTTATTCACGCAGACGGTATGCCGCTGGTCTTTGTCTCGCGCCTGTTGCAGAAGACGCCGCTCCCGGAGCGGGTCGCCACCACCGACCTTTTTCACGATGTCGCGGAGCTTGCGCAACGCCGCGGTGCGCGGATGTTTCTGCTTGGTGCCGCCCATTCGGTGGCGCAGCAGGCCGTGCAGCAAGTGCGGGCGCTCTATCCCGATCTCAACATTGTCGGCCACGGCGGCGGATATTTGCGGCGGCAGCGCGATGAAGAGCGCATCATCGAGACCATCAACAACGCATGCCCGGACATCCTCTGGCTTGGTCTTGGCGCGCCGGCAGAACAAGCGTTTGCTGTGCGCCATCGTGAACGGCTGCACGGGGTGGGACTGATAAAAACGTCTGGCGGTTTGTTCGATTTTCTTTCCGGGAAAAACGCCCGCGCGCCGCGCTGGATGCAAGGGGCCGGTCTCGAATGGGCCTATCGAATTCTATCTTGAGCCTCGCCGCCTTGCCGGACGCTATCTCGTGACCAACCCCCACGCGCTGTTTCTGCTGCTGACGCGGACCGGCGGGACCAATAAGCCACTCTGGGATCAGGCCAGTAGCGACTGACATGCCGTGGAGTATCTGCGCGCCATGATGGACGGTTCCGCGCCCTCTGTGTTTCTGTGTGTGCCGACGTTCCGACGCCCGGCAGGGCTGCGCAAGCTGCTGGCTCACGTCGAGCAACTGACCTACGCCGGATCGATCCGCGTCATCGTGGTCGACAACGACGCGGAAGCACGCGCCGGTGCCGCGATCGTGCAACAACTGGCGCCGACATTCCGTTTTCCATTGACCGGGCGCGTGGAGCCGCGCCGCGGTCACACCTATGCGTACGACCATGCTTTCGCGAGCGCCTGTCGTGCGACGCCGTCCCCTGATTACGTGGCGGTTCTCGATGACGACGAATACCCCGATCCAAACTGGCTCACCGAAATGATCCGGGTGGCGCTGCGGTACAACGTCGAAATCGTCGGCGGTCCGGTATTTCCGGTTTTCGATATTCCCGACCATTGGCTGGCGAAGAGCGGCTTCTATGCGCCGAAGCGCTACGCCACCGGGCCTGTGCCCATGATCTACGGCACCGGCAACATGCTGATACGGCGCAGCACCCTCGAGCAATACCTCGACGAACCGTTCTTGCACGATTTTGCTTTCACCGGCGGAAGCGACGAAGAGTTTTTCTATCGCTGCCGCAGAGACGGTCGCACTTTTGCATGGGCCGACGAAGCCCGCGTGTTCGAAACGACGCCGCCGTCCCGGATCACGGTCGGCTACCTGCTGCGAAGAATGTTCCGTAAGGGAACCGGCGCCACCCGGGTCGAGCGCAAGTTCGCAGGCAATGTCGGCGGCGCCGTGCGCCGCTGGTGCAAGGGTCTTGGACTGATCGGCTCCGCAGCTTTGACCTTGCCGATCGCGGCATTCTGCGGTCGCCGCGCCATCATGCGCAGTTTGATACTCGCAGCGCGGGGGACCGGCCGCATCGCGGCGGAATTCGGCATTTTGTATGAGGAATACCGATAGTGAGCATCCTCGCCGCATATCGCGTGCAGGATCCGAACACCGCATCATTGCCGGTGCGCGTGACGGCCATGGCCTCGCGATTTCTCGCGCGCCAAAGCCGCAGCAAAATACTGCCCTTGGGCACAACGCCGCCAATGGTGACGTTCACGTTTGACGATGTGCCTGCTTCCGCTTGCGAGCGGGGAGCGCGCATTCTCGAACAATACGGTGCCCGAGGAACCTTTTATGTCGCCGGCAGCGGCTGTGGCACGGGAAGCCCAGGCGGTCCCAGGCGTGCGTCGATCCAGCAGCTCCAGACGATATGGGCGAACGGGCACGAGATCGGCTGCCACACCTATTCACATCCGGCGGTTCGTTACATGAGCTCCGACGAACTCGGATTGGACCTCGACCGAAACCGATCCGTGCTAAGAGCAATCGACAGCCAGATCGTGGTGCGCAATTTCGCCTATCCCTACGGCGACCTTTCAATCCGCACGAAACGCTATCTTGAAGATCGCTTCAATTCCTGCCGTTCGGGACACCCCGGCATCAATCGCAACTTTGCCGACCTCGGCGCGCTCGATGCCTGGCCGCTGCAGGATGCAACACTGGACCACGCCAAGGTTGGTGAACTGATTACCGAAACAGTACAGGCCAGCGGCTGGCTGATCTTCTTCAGCCATGACGTGGCGGATAACCCAAGCAGATACGGCGTCTCTCCGGATCTGCTGGAATGGGCGGTCAGTAGGGCAAAAGAGTCCGGATGCGCTCTCACTACCATTGCGGGCAGCCTTGAGCTCGTCAGCGGCCGCGCCGGCGAGGCATGAGCACATGTTGCCCAAAGTCGCGGTGGTGATCGCTGCCTATAATGCCGAAGCCTATCTCAGGGAAACTCTGGAAAGCGTTTTCACGCAGAGCATCGAGAACATCGAGGTAATCGTTGTCGACGACGGCTCGACCGACCGCACCCAAGAGATTTTGGGTTCTTTTTTCGACCGCCGTTTGACTGTGCTTAGCCAAGAAAACCGCGGCGTGAGCGCAGCGAGAAACGCCGGCCTCGCGGTTGTGCGGGCGCCGTACGTTTTCTTTCTTGATTCGGACGACATGCTGACGCAAGACGCGCTCGAGCGGATGAGCAGTATGCTCGATCGCAGGCCCGAACGCGTCGCCTGCTTCGGCCATCATGTCAAGATCGCAGAAGATGGTTCGGAGCTGTCGACCCGCTCATATCTGCGCTGGAAATTACTTCCCGACCACGACACATTGCTCCATTTGATCGCAAAAAACTTCATTTGCGGCGCGATCTGCATGCGAACCGAAGCAGCCCGCGCAGCCGGCGGCTTCGACCCGACGCTAACTCTTGGGGAGGACTGGGAGTTCTGGTGCCGTCTGGCCTTGCTGGGCGATTTCGCGGCTATGCCCGAGGATATCGTTTTAGTTTACCGACAGCGTTTCAGCAGCGCGAACTACCGGCTGCGAACATCGCCAGCGCGTCCGAGTTACCGGGCCGTCGACCTCATTTATGCAAACGCCGAGATCCGGCGGCGTTTTTCGTCCGCCGAACTCATGCGAAAACGCCGGCTCGCCGAAATCGACGCCTTCTGGGCTGGGGCGCGAAACGAATACGTTCAGGGCCGCACCGTCGGTTTTCTGAAGTGCCTGGCCATCGGTGCGTTACGGTATCCGGACAGCATTTTCAGGCCGCGTCTGGTCTATCTGTTCCTTCGCGGCCTGCGATTGGCGAATCTCGAAAAGGCCCACGCGGCGTCGCCTTCTGCAACACGCGGCTGCCTCTTCCTGCTGACGCCAAGCAAGGAGGCCTGCGCCGTCGAAATCTTCGCGCAAAAAATGGTGAGCGCACTGCAATCGCGCTACCCGGATCAGGGATATGAATTGCTTACTGTGTCCGGCCGCTGGCGCGATCTTCCTTACGTCTTTCGCAGGATCGCCGGGGCGGACCGGGTCGTCTTCAGCCTGCCGCTGGTCGCCTGGAAAAGGATGCTGCTGATCCCGCTGCTCATCCTACTGTTTGCGACCGTTGTCCGCTGTCGGGTCAGCGTTTTCCTGCATGAGTGGAGAGGGCTGCATTGGCTGCGTCGACTTGCCGTTGCACCAATCGTCTTGCTCAGCCGGACCATCCTTGTGGTTTCGCCGTTCATAGCCGAGCAGATCGCCGCGGACCGCTGGCTTATTGGCGCCGGCGCCAAGTGCCGGCTGGTGCCGCATCCCCCCAGTGTCCAACGTCCGCGCGAGCGGTGCGTGACCGAACGCGTTGTGCGCCTCCGGGAAGCCGCCAAGAACTGTGACATCGTCATCGGCTCCTTTGGCTCGATCTATCGGGGCAAAGCTGCGACCGCGCTGCTTGATATCTGCAAACAGCTCGGCGATCGCGGCGTGCGTGCACTGATCGTATTCATCGGTAGTTTCACAAAGTCGCTGGATGATTACGAACAGGAGTTCTGGTCGAGAGTGATCGAGCTGGAGATCGCCGATCAAGTGATTGTCACGGGCTACATTCCGGGCGAGGCCGAACTTTACAGTCTGTTCGACGAGATTGGAGCGTTCCTATTCCTCTTCCCCGAGGGCCTGACCGCGCGCCGGTCGAGCGTCATTGCCTGTCTTCAGTCCGACCGGCCAGTCGTTGTTCCGGGCCCGCATTCGGCAAGTGAATTCGTGCACCACGCGGGTTTTAGCGCGCTTATCGAAGCCGGCGTGCTGTCGTTCATCCCGGATCACGCCGATCTGCCCGCAATCGCGGAGCAGCTTCTCGCTGCGGCAAAGCAAAGAGGCCGCAGCGGCCCAGCGATCGATGCTGACGCCTGGTGGAATGCCGCTACCGCGGCGACTCGCGCGGCTCTCTCGGATGGCGATCACTCGTCGGTTGCCGCAGCGGCACAGTGGGCGCCGGCTGAGTAATGGCTTGGTCGGCCTAATCGAGCTCGAACTGGTTTTTGTAGTCCTGCTTGAGCGCCGGATTCTGTTCGCTTTTGCGCAGCATGCAATTGCCGATGACCAGCAACTCGATTTCGTTACCCATGAAGCAGCGGAAGGCGTCCTCCGGCGTGCAAACGATGGGCTCGCCGCGGACGTTGAAGCTCGTATTGACCAATACCGGGCAACCGGTCTTGGCTTTAAAATGCGAAATGAGGGCGTGGAAGCGCGGATTAGTGTCGGCATGAACCGTTTGCACGCGCGCCGAATAGTCCACATGGGTGACGGCGGGTATATCCGAGCGCGCCACATTGAGTTTGTCGATACCGAACAACGCTTCTTCCTCATTGCTCGTACGGCGGCGGTGTTCGCGTTTGACGTCAGCCACCAGCAGCATGTAAGGCGAATCAACCTCAAGCTCGAACCAATCAGCCACGTCCTCGCGCAGCACGGCTGGCGCGAATGGCCGGAAGCTTTCGCGATATTTGATGCGCAGATTGAGCATTTTCTGCATGCTGGGAGAGCGCGGATCGCCGAGGATCGAGCGAGCGCCGAGCGAGCGCGGGCCGAATTCCATCCGGCCATGGACCCAGCCAACCGCTTCACCCTTGGCGAGCGCCGACGCCGTCTGTTCGATAACCTCCGGCTCGGGACCCACCGCAAAGTTCGCTCCAACCTTCCTTAGCCGGCTTTCCACGTCTTGCTGCGCGAAGGCAGGGCCGAGAAAAGCCCCTTCCATTAAATCGCGGCGGCCGTCGGGCTTACGTCCCTCGCCCAGGAACTGGTGCCATACCGCCAGCGCCGCACCGATCGACCCACCGGCGTCACCTGCCGCCGGCTGCACCCAGATATTTTTGAAGGCGCCGTCACGCAAAATCCTGCCGTTGGCCACGCAATTCAAAGCAACTCCGCCGGCCAGGCAGAGATTCTCAAGCCTGTGCTCCCGTTCGAGCGATCGGGTGAGCCGAAGCATCACCTCCTCCGCCGCTTTCTGGATCGAGGCCGCGACGTTCATATGAAACGAAGTGAGCAAGTCCTTTCCCGGGTCGCGCACCGGTGCGCCAAATAGGTCGGCGAATTTCTGATTGGTCATGGTGAGACCGGTGCAGTAATCAAAATAGGACAGATCGAGCCGGAAAGACCCGTCCTCCTTAAGATCCATTAGCTGCTCGAGAATAACGTCGGCGAATTCGGGCTGGCCGTATGGGGCCAAGCCCATCACCTTGTACTCGCCCGAATTGACCTTGAACCCGAGGTAATAGGTGAAGGCGGAGTACAGCAGCCCCAGCGAGTGCGGAAAGTGCAGTTCCTTCAATATGGTCAGGTCGTTGCCGCGACCAACGGCTGTCGAACCCGTGCACCATTCGCCGACGCCGTCCATCGTGAGCACGGCGGCCTCCTTGAACGGCGATGCATAAAACGCGCTGGCGGCGTGGCTGATGTGATGCTCGGTGAAGAGAAGCTTGTTCTTCCAATCGAAGTCGGGGGCGAACTTCTTTAATTCATCGCGAATGATATTTTTCTGGAAAAGCTTCTCGCGAATCCAAACCGGTATAGCCGTGCTGAAGGATTGGAAGCCACGTGGCGCAAAGGCTACATAGGTTTCGAGCAGCCGCTCGAATTTGACGAACGGCTTTTCATAGAAAGCGACGTAGTCAACGTCGTCGAGCGTGATGCCCGCCTCGTCAAGGCAATAGCCGATTGCGGATTCGGGAAAGCGCGCGTCCTGTTTCCTGCGGGTAAATCGTTCCTCCTGCGCCGCCGCGACGATGCGGCCGTCGACGAGCAGCGCCGCAGCACTATCGTGATAGAATGCCGAAATCCCGAGGATGCGCATTCGATCAGAACAGCGTGTAGATGAACGGAGCGACCGCCGAGCCCTGCACGAGAACGATCAGGCCGCCGAAGACCACGAGCATGAGCAGGATCGGAGTTAGCCAGAATTTCTTGCGGACCCGCAGGAAGCCCCAGAGCTCGGCTAAAACAGACATGACATCTTCCCTGTTTGCGGCGATCGGCGCCGGCGTTCAGTATTGGTTTCTCATCGACTGCGCGTCGAACGGGGCTGCCGGGCGTTCAATCCAGTAGCTCGTAAGATCGGGGCGTCGCTTGAGCGACAACAAATCGCTGCCGCGCCGCCGCATGATCCATGCAATCGGCGTAATGCAGAGAAAGAAGATGGCGCCCATCACGATCGGACTCATCACACGGTGCAACAAATTGCCGAAGCTAAGCCAGGCGCGGTTCAGCAGATGCAATGCTTGCGGTCGAATCAAGGCGACCGCGGCAAAAGCGACAGCAACGCCGAATGCCCACCAGCGCGGCGAACCGCGATGCAGCAGCGGCAGGAACGCGATAATGGTTAACGCCGCCGCGAATACAAAGCCGAAGTTCCGGTCTGAACCGATCGGCCTTGAAGCTTGGTCGATTTGCGGCTCGAGCACTTTGGCCATCAGACGGCTTTCCATCAAAAACGACGGACGCGTCGTTCGTCGCAAGGGATTCGATTTAGCTTAATTTCGCACGGCTTTTGCAAAACGTTTTGGGATTGGTTAAAGCGCATGAAATCGCCATCGAGGCGCGCGATTTGATTTGCGCGTGATGCTACCGGGTCTGTTGCTTTTCATCAACTCGAGGAGCTTCGCTGCGGTTTCTGGTGGAAAGGCCAAACTGGTATGAAAGACTCCCGTTTTGCCGGTTTTGCGAAAAATCTTCTTGTCGCCGTCTTGGCGGTCGCGCTCACGCTCGGACTACTGGAACTGCTTGTTCGCACCTTCGTCACCGTACGCAACGTGGGACCTGCGTTCACAGTGTACGACCCGATTTACGGAAAACGGCTGAAGGCAAACCTTCACGCCACGCGCATTGCTCCCGAGTTCCGCATCGAGATCAGCACAAATTCACTGGGGATGCGCGATCCGGAACCGACCAAGCCTTTGACCGACGGCATCGTGTTCGTCGGGGACTCTTTTACCATGGGCTATGGAGCCGAGGACAACGAGGCGTTCCCTGCGCTCATTCGCGCGGCACTGCAAAGCCGCGGCCTGAACGTGCCGGTTCTTAATACCGGCATGGGCAATAACGGAAACGGCCGATGGGTGAAGTTCTTCGAGCATGATGCAGCAAAATTTCATCCCCGCATTGTCGTCTTCCAGGTCATGGCCAACGACTTCGATGACAATCTCGCCGAGCAGCTTTTTCAACTCGGGACCGATGGCCGGCTACGCGAGCTTCCTATCCCAACGCCAGGTCTTGCGCGCAAGGCGCAGACCCTGATCGATGAAGTGCCAGGCTTGTCCTATTCTCATCTGGTGGGTCTTGCGTGGACGGCTGCCGAAGCCATTCAGAGCGACCGATCCGCAACGCCGACCGAGTCGGGGTCCGGCGAAGTTCTGCCGAGCGATGCGCTCACATTCGCGCTGGTCAGCACCGCCGTGGATGAAGCACGCGCTACGGGTGCCGATGTCATCGGGCTGCTCGTCGGGCTGACCGGACAACGGCGGGCAAGGATGATCGAGATTTTCAAGGAGCGCGGCTTGACCTGCATCGATGGTCCAAACCGGAACGACTCGCCTGATTTGTTCTTTAAAGTCGACGGCCACTGGAATGCGGCAGGCCATCGCCGTGCGGCGGAACTCCTATTGCCGGAAATTCTTCGCCGGGTCGGTCCGGCGGGCGACACTGTGGAATGAATTTCCATCGGCGCGCGCGGTATTGCTCATTGGTTAGGAAGTCCTCGCTTGCCCCTAACCTGGGCGAAATGCCGTGCCGCTCGTGCGGGGTTCACTCCGCGGCCACCCAGCGCGGCCACAGAAGCGAAGAAATCCACGAGCGCATGCCGGCGACGTTGAACAACAGGACGCAGCCTGCGTAGGAAAGACCGCCGGCACCGGCCACGGCAATCAGCGCCGGCATGCCCTGCCCGCTCGAAGCCGCTTTGGCCGCGTATGTAATCAGGGCCATGACAGCGCAAGCCGCGAACACACGGACCATTCCCCAGCCATCGAAGGGCAGCCTGAATGCCCGTCGCGAGAGCCAAACGCCGATCACGATGCCGAGACCTTCCGCAATCAGAATCGCCGCTGCCGTGCCGGGCAATCCGAAAGCCAGCGTCAAGGGAAACAGCAGCGCCATGTTCAGGATCAAGATCAGGCTGTCATGGGCGACTTGCAGCATCGGCCTCTCGGCCAATTGAAAACTGACTTGCAAATAATACTGATTGACCGCACCGAACATGCGAGCGACGGCGAGCAGCGGCAACAGGGCAGCGACACTGCTCTGGAACTCGGCACCCAGTAGCGTCCCCGCCACCACCGGGGCCGCAATCGCCAGCCAGACAGTGACCGGCGCGATGAGGCCAAGCAGAAGCTCGAACCCCTCCTTTAGGCGCTCGCGCGTCGCAACCGCTCCTGCCTCGGCAAGGCTGCGAAACGCCATTGGAAACATGGCCGAGGCGACACTTGCAGCGAGGATCCCGATGAGCTGGCGCGTCATATCGGCGGCAAGGCCATAGTAGCCCGCACCGCTTTGACCGAGCAGATAGGCGACGCCCAACCGGTCCAGCGCACCGTGCAGCGCATAGGCCAGCGCACCGAGGGAAAAAGGCAGACCATAGCGGGCAAATTGCTTCAAGTATTCGGTCGACAAGAGTCGAAGCGGCCTGCCACGGCGGCTTGGGAAGTTCAGGACATTGCCGATCAAAAAACTGACGCTGATCGCGACGAGCAGACCCAGTCCGCCAAATCCCAACTTGATGGCGAGATACCCAAGTCCCAGTCCCGAAGCGCTGCGGACCACCGCAATGGTCGTGAACCGCAGCGGATTGAGTTGAGCTCGCCTGAATTCCTGGCTTATCTCAAAGGCGGTGAGTGATAGCGACAGCAAGACACTCGCCGCCAGAACGGCAAAACCAATGCCCGGACGAGTGACGAAGATCGCAGCCGGCGCCAATAAGGTTATGACGACAGCCGTTCCTCCGTAGGCGATCATCGCCTCGGCGCGCAGATCAAGCTCCGGCGCGCTCGACTGATAGCGCGAGACCGACTGACGAACCCAGGTGAAAAAGACGGCGGAGATAATTCCGGCGATGCCGGCCCCGATGACGTAGACGCCGTACTCGGCCGGCGACAACAGGTGTGTGTAAACAATCAGCGCGAGGAAGCCGATGAGCGCCGGCACCATGTAGGCGACGAGGTAGATCAAGGCATAGGGGCTGATCATAAGCCGCCACCCCGATTTTCACCGCTCCACGCAATCATGGCGACAGGATTTGGGCTGGGCGGTTGAAAGGCGGAGACGCCGCCACAAATGCCCGTAATTTCAAAGCCGACATCTGCACGAATTAATAGGTCGGTTTTGAAGCAATGTCGTTAACCGGGCGTGAGGATGGCGCGTTAGGGTAAATCATCAGGAAACCGGCGGGTCTTAACGAGGCGGTGCTATAGGAAGCAACAGCATTAACTCCTCAAGCCAGGGCTCAGGACCGGACGTCGCGATGACTGCATCGAATTCTTCCGATCGGCCGGTCGTCAGCGTCATCATCGCCAACTACAACGGCGCCGCGTACCTGGCAGAGGCCATCCGATCGGCTCGCCGGCAAACACTGCGCAATATTGAAATCATCGTTTCCGACGACGGTTCCACCGATGACAGCGTGAGGATCGTGCGCCGGCTCATGGCCGAGGATCCGAGAATCCGGCTGCTTCAAGACAGGCAAAATCGCGGTCCCGGGGCGGCTCGCAATAAGGCGCTTTCGGTGGCAGAGGGTGATTGGATCGCGGTGATTGACAGCGACGATCTCATGCATCCGGATCGACTGCGGAGGCTGATCGAGGCGGCCCACGGCGATAGCGCCGAGTTCGCGGCTGACAATGTGCTTGAATTCTTTGAGGATGGCTCGGCGCCGCCGCGTCCGTTGCTGACCGGCGATTGGTTGTCTGGTCCGCGCTGGGTCGACATCGTCGATTACGTCGAAGGCAATCTTTTCTATGTGCGCGGTCCTGCGCTCGGTTATCTGAAGCCGCTTTTTAAGGCGTCGGCACTGGCGGATTATCGCTACGACGAAACTCTGATTATTGGCGAGGACTATGATCTGGTGGCGCGCCTGCTCCACTCGAACAAGAAACTACGCGTGTATCCCACGCCCTGGTATTTCTATCGAAAGCACAAGGCGTCATTGTCACACCGCGCCAACAAGAACGCGCTGCGGGCGCTGAAAATTGCGAATGGGCGGCTTCTTGATCAAATCTCGCCCTCCGACCAGCGCACGATTGCTGCAGTCAACGCCAGGATGCGATCGATCGAGACCGCGCTTCGCTTCGAAAAACTGCTTGATACCCTCAAAGCCGGGCGGCTGTTGAGCGCTTTGCGGATTGCGCTGATGAGCCCGCGCGCGGCCGCGCTGTTGCGGCTTCCAATCGCCGCTCGTCTGCGGCGCCTGATCGCTTTCACAAGCTGGAACCAATGCTTTCACGCCGACAAACAATCGCGCGCGGCGCGAGTTTGATCGCCGCACTGGCTGGGAGCGCCTCGGGTTTCAGCGATGCCGAGGCGGCGCCGAACACCCTCGCCGCGCCAGGCTCGGCGAGACGCATCCCCTACGGTTCGTGCGCCCCGTGGGGGCCTTTGGAAAAAGACCCCGATTTCAGAGGCCTGCTCAAAGTCTACTGCCAGCAATTGACGCCCGAAGGCGGTTTGATCTGGATGGATTTGCGCCCCACTCGCGATCAGTTCAACTTTACCTTCCCGGACGCGGTCCTGGCGTTCGCCGAGGCGAACGGGATGACCATGCGGGGGCACACGCTGGCGTGGTACGGCGCCATGCCGGACTGGACCAAGGGAATTAGCAGCGTGGCCGAGGCTGAGCGTGAACTTAGCCTGCACATTGAGCGGGTCGTTTCGAGGTACCGCGGCAAGATCAAGACTTGGCATGTGGTGAATGAGCCGATCGACGAAACCAAGGGCAAGATACCCGGGCTGCGCCCCTCAATCTGGCTACAATACCTTGGCGAGAAGTACATCGACTTGGCGTTTCGCCTGGCGCACCGGGTCGATCCATCGGCCGAACTGCTCCTCAACGAATACAACATCGAATCCATGGACGAGACCTCGGCGCCGCGGCGGCAGGCGCTCCTTGCGCTCGTTCGCGACCTGCTCGCGCGCGGTGTGCCGCTGCACGGTGTCGGACTGCAAGGCCACATTCCAGGCAATTACCAAATCGACGGCGACGGGCTGCACAATTTTGTTTCCGAAATCAGATCGCTTGGGCTGTCGGTGCACATTACCGAGCTCGACGTCATCGACGATGATCTGCCAGGACCGCCTTCGGTGCGCGACGCCATCGTGGCCTCTCGCGCCTACGATTTCCTCGACGCGGTGTTCGCTGCCGAGCGCCCTTCAGCAGTCATTACCTGGGGCATCACGGATCGCTATACGTGGGTGCCGACCTGGCACAAGCGTAAGGACCGCCTGATCAATCGGCCCCTGCCTTTCGATGAGTATTACCGGCCGAAACCGCTGTGGTCCGTGATTGATTATTTTTGTCAGCGGGCGGCCTAGCTGATTGCCCTAAAGTGCTGGGCCGCAATGGCAAATTCGGTCACGCTCGGGCCGTTGCGGCGCGCAACGGCGACCGTTGCCGCGCACACCCGTCCGGCTGAATTTCGCTTTCATCCAGCTGTCATAAACCACGCGCAAGGTTGCGGCCTTTCCAAGAAACGAGGGCCCCCCAATGAGTGACGTCGCTTTACCCGGTTCAATCGAACCCGCAGCCCGCAAGGGACCGGATCTCAGCGGTGCCATTAACCCCCTGACCGGCATTATTTTCGGCGGTGTCGTTGCGGCTGTGCTGCTGTTCGTCGCCTACAGCATCTATTCCGACATCGACGCCGCCGGCACGAAAATTACCAATTATGCGCCTTTCCTGCTGCTCTTCGTTGCCTTGCTGATCGCGCTCGGCTTCGAGTTCGTCAACGGCTTTCACGACACCGCAAACGCGGTGGCAACCGTCATCTACACGCGTTCGCTGCCGGCAAATTTCGCGGTGGTCTGGTCCGGGATGTTCAACCTGGCCGGTGTGCTGGCGTCCTCTGGCGCCGTCGCTTTCGGCATCATCTCGCTGCTGCCGGTCGAGTTGATCCTGCAGGTCGGCAGCAACGCCGGCTTCGCGATGGTCTTTGCGCTATTGATCGCGGCGATCATCTGGAACCTCGGCACCTGGGCCTTCGGCCTGCCGGCCTCGAGTTCGCACACCCTGGTCGGCTCGATTGTCGGCGTTGGCGTCACCAATGCGCTGCTTCACGGCCGTAGCGGCACCTCAGGCGTCGATTGGTCGAAGGCCAAGGAGGTTGGCGAGGCGCTGCTGCTGTCTCCTCTGTTCGGCTTCCTGCTGGCCGCCGCCTTGCTGTTGCTCCTGAAATCCATCATTCGCGTTCCGGCGCTTTATGCCGAGCCGAAGGGCGACCAGCCGCCACCGTGGTGGATCCGCGGCATCCTCATCCTCACCTGCACACTGGTGAGTTTCTTCCACGGCTCCAATGACGGGCAGAAGGGCATGGGCCTGATCATGCTGATTCTGATCGGAACCGTGCCGACCGCCTACGCGCTCAATCGCGCGCTGCCCGAGAACCAACTGCAGATCTTCGCGTCGAGGTCGCAGGCGGCGAGCGCCGTGATCGAGCATAAGGCGTCGGGGTACAGCGTTATTGGCAATCCGCGCCCGGCGGTGACCGCCTACGTCGCCAGCCATGAAATCAACGAGGGCACATTCCCGTCATTGGCCATCCTGGTGCACGATATTTCCGAGGAAGTGACGAAATACGGCTCGATTGCCAAAATGCCGACAGATACCGTCGGCAATGCGCGCAACGACATGTATCTTGCGTCCGAAGCCATCCGCTTCCTGTTGAAGGACAAGGAAAGCGACCTCTCGGCGGACGACGTCAAAACCCTCAGCGCGTATAAGCTTTCGCTCGATGCCGCAACCAAGTTCATCCCAACCTGGGTCAAGGTCGCGGTGGCCATTGCGCTCGGCCTCGGAACGATGGTGGGCTGGAAACGGATCGTGGTCACGGTCGGAGAGAAAATCGGCAAGACGCATCTGACCTACGCGCAAGGCGCCTGTGCTGAAATCACCGCGGCTGCGACCATCGCCGCTGCCGACGTTTACGGGTTACCGGTCTCGACAACCCACGTTCTGTCCTCCGGCATCGCCGGCACCATGGCAGCGAATGGTTCCGGACTGCAGCTCTCAACCGTGCGCAACATTGCGCTCGCCTGGGTGCTGACGCTGCCCGCAGCGATGGCGATTTCCGGCACGCTTTACTGGGCGTTCTCGGCGATCTTCTAAAAGCGCAGCTGCAGCGCCACATATAAACGGCCTTACAAAAAGGGGCGCCGCGATCCGGCGCCCCTTTTTGATTGTGTTTTTGTTGCTGTTTTTCCGGAACATTGTTCCGCCATTTGTTCCGGGATCGGTTCCGCGAATTTTCACGAGCAGACCTCCGCCCGTTGCCGCGGAGGCGCGGAACTACGCTCTTCCCCTTTGCGTTTTCAACAGTGAGCAAAGGAGATTGATATGAACAAACTCGCACTTGGTCTTGTCGCCGCGGGCGCGCTCATCACTGCAACGGCGGCGCCCGCGCTGGCGCAAATCGGTGTGTATGCGGGACCCGGCGGCTTCGAAATCGGGATTGGCGCACCGGGCTATTATTACGGCGGCGGCCCGTACTATGGCGGCGGCTACTATGACTATGCGCCGGGTGGGGAACCGGGCTGGGGCTGGCATGGCCACCCCGGATGGCACCGATACCATCACGCCAATGGTCCTCACCGCTAAACATCAAGATGAAGGCCCAATCTGGGCCTTCTCTTTTTATTGTGCCTTCGCGCCGAGCTGAGAACATTTGAATGACAGACACTGGCTTGTGATCACGTGGCCGGCGCGAGCAGGCGGTTGTCTGTAGCTTCCAGGTCGCAATCCTGTCATGCTGTACTGCGCTGAAGGTTTCGCGGTCACTGTTTCGACGCCGCTTGTAGACTCAGCGGAATAGAAACAAACCCAGTGAGGTGGCCCATGGCTTCTTCGCATTTTCTTCTTGGCGCGAGCGCGCATCCGGCGAGGCCGATCATCCGCCGCATTACGCCGGCGGACTTGTTGCAAGCGTTGGCGCGCGGTCTCGATGATTTTTCCGCAATGCCGAGCCATGCCATTTTCCTCTGCGTGATTTATCCTCTGCTCGGCCTGTGGCTGATATCGCTCGCGTCGGGCTACTCGATGCTGCCGCTGGCATTTCCGCTGGTGGCAGGCTTCGCCCTCATCGGTCCGTTCGCCGCGATCGGTCTCTACGACCTCAGCCGACGCCGGGAACCCGGGCTCGACACTTCCTCCAGCCATGTTTTTGACGTGCTGCATTCGCCTTCGCTGGGCGCGATCGTGGCACTGGGCCTGTTGCTCATGGCAATCTTTTTGATTTGGCTCGCGGTCGCGGAGGCGATCTATGTCGCCAATTTCGGCTATGCGGCCCCGGCATCGATCCGCCAGTTCGTTGAAGACGTGCTTACCACGTCCGCGGGATGGAATCTGATCTTAGTCGGCACCGGCGTCGGCTTCCTGTTTGCCGTGCTGGTGCTGACAATCAGTGCGGTCTCGTTCCCTCTGCTGCTCGACCGCGACGTCGGTGCCGCGGTGGCGCTGTTCACCTCGATCCGCGTCGTCGTCGCCAACCCGCTGACGATGGCGTTGTGGGGACTCATCGTCGCAGTGCTTCTGATCGTCGGTTCGCTGCCGTTCTTGCTCGGCCTGACGGTGGTAATGCCCGTGCTCGGCCACGCCACCTGGCACCTTTATCGCGCCGCGGTCGAGCCGGATCCCGCCGCGCATCCGGACGATCGACCGCGCGAGCGGCCGCATCGCTATGCGGCGGATTTTCCGGCCGCTTTGTTCCCAACGCGCCGTTAATTCGACGCGTTCGCATCCGTTATCACCGCTGCTGGAATAAAAGCTCGCGCTTGCTGGTACGAAACCGGGGGCTGCTGCTGTTTTGTTCAACAGCGCTTTGTCAGCGCTCGGCAAATGCTTATCATGACGAAGCATCGCGCGCTTTGACCGGACCTATGACAACAAACAAACCGGCGGCCGTTCGCGGCGGCGACGCGGTTGGGGACAGGGGACCGCTCAGTCCATGCTGGAAGACCTGCTGCAGCGCAAGCCGTACAACGCCGTTGCCGATTTCGTTGATGCTCCGGTCGCCCGCGGCCTCGGCGAAAAGACTGCCTTCATCGATGCGGAGCGTTCGCTCAGCTATGGCGAGCTGCAAGCACGCACATGCCGGTTCGCGGCCGCACTGAAAAAGCTCGGGCTGCAGCAGGAGCAGCGGCTGGCGCTGCTCCTCTACGACAGCGTGGATTTTCCGGTCGCGTTCTGGGGCGGCGTGCGCGCCGGAATCGTGGTGCTGCCGCTCAACACGCTGCTCACGGCCGACCAATACGCCTATATCCTGGGCGACAGCCGCGCCGCCGCGATCGTGGTCGCAGCGCCGCTCGCCAAGACGCTTCTCCCGATTCTCGATCGTCTGCCCCACCTGCGCACAATCATTCTGGTCAACCCGGACGCCGATGACCGGATGGACTTCGCCGGGCGCGACGTTCGCGATTTTGCCGCGCTTTTGGAGAGCGCCTCGCCAACACTTTTCCACGCGCCGACGCTTTCCGACGAAGTCGCATTTTGGATGTATACATCCGGCTCGACCGGCGAACCCAAGGGCGTCAAGCACGTCCATACGACGCTGATGGCCGCGGCGCGGCTGATGGGCCAGCGCGTGATCGGCATTGGCGAAGACGACGTCGTGTTTTCGGCGGCGAAGCTGTTCTTCTCCTATGGCATGGGCAATGCCATGGCGTTCCCGATGTCAGTGGGCGCGACGACGGTGCTGCTGTCGCAACGGCCGACGCCGGACGCCGTATTCGAGATCATGCGCCGCCATCGGCCGACAATCTTTTACGGCGTGCCGACGCTCTATGCCTCGCTGCTGGCGCATAAAGACATGAGCCCCGGCGCCGGCTCCGACCGCTTGCGGCTTGCCGTCTCCGCCGGCGAAGCGTTGCCAGCCCAGCTCGGCGAGCGCTGGCGCGCGAGGGCGGGCGTCGAGGTCCTCGACGGCATCGGCTCGACCGAAATGTTTCAGACCTTCCTCAGCAATCAGCCCGGCGGCGTGCGCTATGGCACCACCGGCAAGGCGGTACCCGGATACGAACTCAAGATCGTCGACGAGCAAGGGCGCGAGGTTCCCGACGGCGAGATCGGCGAGCTGATGGTGCGCGGACCGACCGCCGGCGAGGGATACTGGAATCAACGCGCCAAAAGCCGGCGCACCTTTGCCGGCGAATGGACCTGCACGGGCGACAAATTTTTCCGCAATGCAGACGGCTATTACCATTATTGCGGACGCACCGACGACATGTTCAAGGTGAGCGGCATGTGGGTATCGCCGTTCGAGGTCGAGGCGGCGCTCGCCTCGCACGAGGCGGTGCTCGAAGCCGCCGTCATCGGCAAGGAGGATGCCGACGGCTTGGTCAAGCCGAAGGCCTTCATCGTGTTGCGCGACGGCTACGCCATGGACGAGCGATTGATCGAAACACTGCGCGTGCATGTGAAGGCCTGTGCCGGGCCGTGGAAATATCCGCGCTGGATCGATATCCGCCCCGACCTGCCGCGCACGGCGACGGGGAAGCTACAGCGCTTCAAGCTGCGGGAGTTGGAGGCGTAAAGTCGAACGACGAAGCACGTAAGCTTCATTCCGACTATCCGTCGATATCATTATGTTTACGATTAGCATCTACAGTGTAAAATAGGCAGGTGCGTTACGGCCTAGACAGCCGCTGCACCAAGCGCCGCGCCAGCACTCCAGCGACCCGGCGGCGGTAGTGGCCGGGCGTAAACGTCGTCTTCATCGCCATGATCTGATCGCGAACCAGCGCGTCGAGGCCCGAAAACACACGCGCGTCTAACGCGCCACCGCAGAGTTCGGCGGTGCCGGCAAGCCGCACCGGCCGCGGATTGGTGCCGGTGAAGGCGACGCGCAGGTCGGCAAGCGTGTCGCCGTCGCGTCGCAGCGCCACGGCAACACCGGTGACCGGATACTCGATGGAACGGCGGATGCGGATCTTGTCGTAAGCCGAACGCAGCCCGAGCGTATTCCGCGCCCGCACTGCCGTGATCACCTCGCCCGGCCGCAGCGACAAAAAATATTTGCCGTCGCCGCGCGTTTCCGTCACCGGCTCGTCCTGGCGCGCAAAGCCGATGTACAGATCGGCGAGCGGCATGCGGCGCCGGCCCGATGGACCGGCGACGTCGATCTCGGCATCGAGCGCGAGCAGCGCCGGCGCCAAATCGCCGCTGAAGGTGGCAAAGCACACGCCGCGGCTCTTCGGCGCGACATGGCAGATTTCGCCTGTGGTCTTGAGACAGTGATGATTGGCGTCGCGCCACCATTCGCTCTGATTGTAGAAGATGCACCGGGTGTCGAGCGCGATATTTCCGCCGACGGTTCCCATGTTGCGGTGGGTCGGGCCGGCGATTTGGCCGGCCGCCTGCGCCACCACCGGGTAGTGTTGGCTCACGCCCGGATGTGCGGCGAGTTCGGTGAGCGTGACCGCAGCGCCGACCTCGAGCGCGTGCGCGTCGGCCTTGATGTCGTGCAGCTCGGTGACGCCGTTGATGTCGATGAGCATCGGCGGAGCGACGATGCCGCGCCTGATGTTCACCATGAGGTCGGTGCCACCGCCGAGGAGCGCGGCTGTCGGGATGCGCCGCGCGCGCTTCAATCAGCTCGGCGAGCGTCCGCGGACGGACCAGATCGAACGGCGGCAGCGCATCCATTACGCACCGCCATTCGTCGGCTTGCGCCCCCGCGCGCGCTTCTCGACGGCGGCAAAGACGCGATCGGGCGTCACCGGCAAATCGTTGAAGCGCAGCCCCGTGGCGTCGGCAATGGCGTTGGTCAGCGCCGGCAGGAACGCCGCCAGCGAGCCTTCGCCGGCCTCCTTGGCGCCGAATGGTCCGTGCGGGTCGATGCTTTCGACGATGCCGACTTCGATCGGCGGCGAGTCCTGGATGGTCGGCACGCGGTAATCGAGCATATTGGCGGTGAGCATCAGGCCGTCGTGATACGCGGCCTCCTCGCTCATCGCCTGGCCCATGCCCATCCACACCGAGCCCTGCACCTGACCCTCGACCGCGAGCCGGTTGAGCGCCTTGCCGCAATCGTGCGCGACCCAGACCTTGTCGACGGTGACAACGCCGGTCTCCTCGTCGACGCTGACTTCGACCACCTGCGCCGAGTAGCTGTAGCCCATGGTGCCGCCGATCGCGGCGCCGCGATATTTCTTGCCGCCGTGGGACTCGGGAATCGTCGAGTAGTTACCGGTCACGGTGATGGTGCCGCTATCCTTCAGCGCCTCGGTAACGACTTCGTTGAAGGTCAGCCCCTTGTCCTGTGCGCCGGCGCGATAGAGCTCGCCGAGGCATTCGATCTCGCCGGGTTTTGCATCGAGCTTGCGCGCCGCCGCGGCGACGAGGACGGCCTTTAGATTATTGGCGGCATCGATCGCCGCATTGCCGACGAGGAACGTCACACGCGAGGAATAGGAGCCGTTGTCCTTCGGCACCACGTCGCTGTCGCCGGTGACAATGCGAATGCGCGAGAGATCGAGGCCGAGCACTTCGGCGACGCTCTGTACGAGAACCGTCGAGGAGCCCTGGCCGATATCGGCGGCGCCGGTCAGCAGCACGATCGAGCCGTCGAAATCGAGCTTCAGCTTGACGGTGGCATGCGGCTCGCCGGTCCAGTTCACCGGCTTCGATGCGCCGCTGATGTAATGCGAGCAGGCCATGCCAAGACCTTTGCGAATATGACCCTCGCCCTTCGGCAGCTTGCCTTTGCGCGCCTTCCAGCCGCTTTCCCGCTCGACCCAATCAAGGCATTCGGGCAGGCCGTAGCTGTTCACCATGAGGTCATTGTCGGTGAAAGTCGGAGGGCTCGGCAGGAGATTGGCGCGGCGCACGGCAAAGGGATCGATGCCCAGCGCGCGTCGCCATCTCGTCGAGCAGGCTTTCGAAGGCGAAGCGGATGTCGACGGTGCCATGGCCGCGAAAGGCCCCGCACGGCGGCGTGTTGGTGAGCACGCGCTTGCCGACATATTTGACGTTATGCAGATCGTAGATGGCGTAGAGCATCGAGCCGGCATAGAGGATGGTGACGACGCCATAGCCCGAATGGGCGCCGCCGCGCTGGATGCATTCGCATTCGACGGCGGTGATGCGGCCGTCCTTGCACATGCCGAGCTTGAGCCGGATGTCGGTTTCCGGCCGGCCGCGATGGGTGATGAAGGTCTCTTCGCGGTTGACCACCATGCGCACGCAACCGCCGGCTTTGCGCGCCAGAAGCGCGGCGATCAGCTCGACATTGAGCGTCTCGGTGCGGCAGCCGAAGCCGCCGCCGACATACGGCTTGATCACGCGGATGCGCGACATGTCCATGCCGAGGATCTGCGCCAGCATGAGGTGCACGTAATAGGGCACCTGGGTCGAGGCATGCACGGTGATGCGGTCGCGCTCGGCGTCGTAGTCGGCGACCGCCGCGTGCATCTCCATCTGATTCTGGCACACCTCGGCGCAATTATAGATGCCCTCGCGAATGAGATCGGCGGCAGCGAAGGCTGCTTCGACGTCGCCGAGCTCGAAATTGACATCGCGCTCGATGTTTTTCGGGCGATGCTGGTGAAGCTCGACGGCGTCAGGCGCCATCGCTGCGCGCGCGGTATGGTAGGCGGGAAGTTCGCGAACCTTGAGCTTGATGCGCCGCAGCGCTTCCTTGGCGGTCGCATCGTCCACGGCGGCGACAGCAGCGACCGGCTCGCCGCGATACCGTACCCGTTCGCGCGCCAACGGATGCTCGGTGCGGGCGATCGGGAGTACGCCGAAAGCTTTGTCGCAATCGGCGCCAGTAACGATCGCCTTCACGCCCGGCAGCTTGGCCGCTTCGGAAACATCGACCTCAAGAATTTCAGCGTGCGCATAAGGACTGCGGAAGATACGCCCGGCAAGCATGCCCGGAGCAATCAAATCAGCTGTGTATTTGGCCCGGCCAGATACTTTTTCCGGCCCGTCGACCAAGGGTACGGACTCGCCGATCGTGTGCGCCGCTACGATCTCGTTCACGGCGACGCACCTGCGGCGTGGAGTTCGGCCGCATACGTCACCGCCTCGATAATTTTGACGTAGCCGGTGCAGCGGCAAATGTTGCTGCCGAGGGCGTCGCGGATTTCGTCCTCGCTCGGGCGCGGGTTACGGCGCAGCAGACCAGCCGACGCCATGATGAATCCCGGCGTGCAATAGCCGCACTGGGAACCAAGCTTTTCATGGAAGCCGCGCTGTATCGCAGACAAGCGGCCGTCGCTCAGCAGCGATTCGACTGTGTCCACGCGACGGCCGTCGATCGTCGCCGCCAATGTGAGGCAGGATAGTCGCGGCTGATCGTCAACGAGCACCGTGCACGCGCCGCACTCCCCGCCATCGCAGCCCGTTTTCGTTCCGGTGAGGCCAACGACTTCCCGCAAATAGTCCAGAAGCAACAAATTTTCAGATATCGCATCATTGCGTGCGCGGCCATTGAGCGTGAGCTGAAGAATGCGCGCCATGCGGGCCCGTCAAATGGCTTTTCTGTTTTATGCCCACTCAATACCAGCATCGGCGAGGCCATTCAAATGGGATGCGTCAGCGCGCGATCTGAATTTTGCTGGTGCGCCTCACTGCGCTTGGAAGCGTGCGATGACTTCGTCCGGGATCGGCCGTGACCTGATCTGGGTGGAATCGGACGGATCGCGTGCGGCCCATACGCGGCTCTCGACGCCCTCCACCGCAAGCGTGCCACCGACCATCAACCGGTGCTCGACGTCGAAGCTGGAGCGGCGGAACTCTTTCACTTGCGACGTCAATTCCACGACGTCACCGAACCGTGCCGGGGCAAGGAAGCGCGCGCTGGCGTCAACGAGAGGAATGCCGACGATCCCGAAGGCGCCGGCAAGATCAGCCGGCTTTACGCCGAGCGCCGCCTCGAAAAGCGCCCAAGTACCCCAATCGAAGAATTCGAAGAAACGGCTGTTGAAGACGTTCCCTGTCGGGTCGCAATAGCCCCATTCAATGGTGAATTGCCGCCGGCTAAGGACATTGGTCACAGCATTTGCCTTCAGCTAGCTCGAAGCGTCGTGCTTGGGCATAGGCGCATAGCCCAATTTTCAGGCATAATTTTTTCTCTATTTTCGGCGATACTGCCTAATACATAGGCAGAAAACGGCGGGATTCGGATTCAAAATGGGCGCCTCGCACCGGCGGCTCGCTAGAATTCTGCGGTAAAAGCAAGGGTTTAGCCTGAATTATCGATTGGCACGCTCCTTGCGATTTGGTTACCGCGTGACGGCGTCGGGCCGATTGCGCGCGTCTAACAGAGGACATCGCGATGCTCAACTCCATTGGCGCGGTCGCCCAGCGACCGCGGGGCCGCCGCTGGCTTGCTGCCGCGGCGGGTCTTGCCCTTGGCCTAACGGCGGCTCTGCCCGCCCGCGCCGAGGATACGATTAAAGTCGGTATTCTCCATTCGTTATCCGGCACCATGGCCATCAGCGAGACCACGCTGAAGGACGTTGTGCTCATGCTCATTGACGAGCAAAACAAGAAGGGTGGCTTGCTCGGCAAGAAGCTCGAGGCCGTTGTGGTCGATCCCGCCTCGAACTGGCCGTTGTTCGCGGAAAAGGCCCGCGAGTTGATCAGCAAGGACAAAGTCGCCGTCGTTTTCGGCTGCTGGACGTCGGTGTCGCGCAAGTCGGTGCTGCCGGTGTTCAAGGAGCTCAACAACCTTCTGTTCTATCCCGTGCAGTATGAGGGCGAAGAGAGCGAGCGCAACGTGATCTACACTGGCGCCGCGCCGAACCAGCAGGCGATTCCTGCGGTCGATTACCTCGCCAGTGCGGAAGGCGGCAATGTGAAGCGCTGGGTGCTGGAAGGCACCGACTACGTCTATCCGCGCACCACCAACAAGATCCTCGAAGCTTACCTCAAGGACGTGCTCAAGGTTGCCCCGGAGGACATCCTGATCAACTATACGCCGTTCGGCTTCTCCGACTGGCAGACCGAAGTCTCCAAGATCAAGGCGTTCGGCTCCGCAGGCAAAAAGACGGCGGTGGTGTCCACCATTAACGGTGACGCCAACGTGCCGTTCTACAAGGAGCTCGGCAACCAAGGCATCAAGGCGACCGACATTCCCGTGGTCGCATTCTCGGTCGGCGAAGAGGAACTCGCCGGTCTCGACACCAAGCCGCTGGTCGGCCACCTCGCCGCCTGGAACTACTTCGAATCGATCAAGACGCCGGAGAATGAGGCCTTCATCAAGGAATGGCACGAGTTCACCAAGAACCCGAAACGCACCACCAATGACCCGATGGAAGCCCACTACATCGGCTTCAACATGTGGGTGAAGGCGGTCGAAAAAGTCAAAACGACCGACGCGGACAAGGTGATCGAAGCGCTGCCCGGAACGAAGCAAGCGAACCTGACCGGCGGCATCTCCACCTTGCTGCCAAACCATCACATCACCAAACCGGTGTTTATCGGCGAGATCCGTCCGGATGGGCAGTTCGACGTGGTGTGGAAAACCAAGGACCTCGTTCCCGGCGCGGCCTGGTCGCCTTACATCGCGACGTCCAAGGACCTTATCGGCGATTGGGTGAAGCTCAAGTGCGGTAACTACAACACCGTCACCAAGAAATGCGGCGGCGCCTAGTATAAGCCTCGCGACAATGACCTGCGGGAAGGCGGCATATCGCCTTCCCGCATCTAGCATCTAGAACATGATCCCGAAAAATGGGGACACCGTTGTCGGAAGGATCATGCTCCGATCAAAATCAGAGCCGGGAACCGAACCGTCAGTTCAACGCTCCGGTCCGGGAACATGCCGATGCATTTTTGCCGAGCTAGCCTCGCGGCTTTGCTTTTAGCGCTTAGTTTCGCGCTGGGCTGCGCGCCCGCGCGCGCCGCGAGCCTCGACGAAGCGCTCGCCCATTTCACTGCCGACGACTTCAGCGAGACCATGGCCGGCGTCAAGGACACCGTCGCCAGCGGCAGCCCGCGTGCCGAAGCGATTATTCGCGCCTTGCAGGACGGCAAGCTGATGTTCAGCGCCGGGCGCAAGATGGTCTACATCCAAGATGAGTTCGGGCAAGCTGCTCGATGCCGCGACCGGACAGCCCATCGCCGAACCGGCGCCTGCCGATGTCGACGCCGTCCGCATCAACAACCGGCTGCGTGGTGCGCTAGATGCCGCCGTCGGCGGGCTTACGCTGCTTGCCCGCGATCCTAGCGTGCGCTTGGACGCCGCGCAGGCCGTATTCAAGTCACGCCAGGTCAGCGTGCTACCAACGCTCGAAACCGCCCTCGCCAAGGAAGAGGACCCGCGCGTCAAGCGGGCGCTCACCGACGCGCGCGCCGCGGTCATTCTGTCCAACAACAAGGGCAGCGAGGAAGACAAGCTCGCCGCCGTCGAAGCCCTCCGCGAGCGCGGCGACCAGGATGCGCTTGGCCTGCTCGCCAGTTTGCCTCCCGAGACGTCGGCGCCGGTGGTGAAAAGCGCGGCCGCCGCTGTCGCCGCCATCAAGAATCGTCTCGCGGTCTGGGAAGCAGTGCAGAACGCCTGGTACGGAATTTCTCTCGGCTCGGTCCTGCTGCTGGCGGCGATCGGCCTTGCCATCACCTTCGGCGTCATGGGCGTCATCAACATGGCGCATGGCGAGATGGTCATGATCGGCGCCTACGTCACGTTTGTCGTGCAGGAAGTGATACGGGCGAACAATCCGGGTTTGTTTGATTATTCGCTGGCCATCGCCATACCGCTGTCCTTCCTGGTTGCCGGCTGTATCGGCATCGTCATTGAGCGTACGATTATTCGCTTCCTATACGGCAGGCCGCTGGAGACACTGCTGGCGACTTGGGGACTTTCATTGATCCTGCAACAAGCGGTGCGTTCGGCCTTCGGCCCGAACAATCGCGACGTCGGCAATCCGTCCTGGATGAGCGGCGCGTTCGATTTTGGCGGCATCACCATCACCTATAACCGGCTGTGGATCATCTGCTTTGCGCTGGCGGTGTTCGCCGCGCTCTTGGCGCTGTTGCGCTACACGCGGTTCGGCCTGGAGATGCGCGCGGTGACGCAAAACCGTCCGATGGCGGCCTCGATGGGCATCCGCACCGCCCGCGTCGACGCGCTGACCTTCGGGCTCGGCTCAGGTATCGCCGGCATGGCCGGCGTGGCGTTGTCCCAGATCGACAATGTCAGCCCCAATCTCGGTCAGGGCTACATCATCGACAGCTTCATGGTCGTGGTGTTCGGCGGCGTCGGCAATCTTTGGGGCACGCTGGTCGGCTCCTTCGTCCTCGGTATCGCCAACAAGTTCCTGGAGCCTTACGCTGGGGCGGTGCTTGGTAAGATTGCTATTCTCGTGCTGATCATTCTGTTCATCCAGAAGCGGCCACGGGGCATGTTCGCCCTCAAGGGCCGCGCGGTCGAGGCATGATCCCGCACATCCTCATCCGCTCGATCGATCGCGGCGCCACGATCTTTCTGATCGTCATTGCCGCCATAGCGGTATTGGTCCCTGTCCTCAATCTGGGACTGCCGGAATCGTCGGCCTTTCATATCCCGACCTATCTGGTCGCCTTGTTCGGCAAATACGCCTGCTACGCGCTACTGGCGCTCTCCATCGACCTGATCTGGGGCTACTGCGGCATTCTCTCGCTCGGCCACGGCGCGTTCTTTGCGCTCGGCGGCTATGCCATGGGCATGTACCTCATGCGGCAGATCGGCACCCGCGGCGTCTACGCCAATCCGATCCTGCCGGATTTCATGGTGTTCCTGAACTGGAAGGAACTGCCGGTCTATTGGTACGGGTTCCAGTATTTTCCCTATGCGGCGCTCATGGTCGTGCTGGTGCCGGGCGCGCTCGCTTTCGTGTTCGGCTGGTTTGCCTTTCGCAGCCGCGTTACCGGCGTGTATTTGTCGATCATCACCCAAGCGCTCACCTTTGCGCTCATGCTCGGGTTCTTCCGCAATAATTTCGGCTTCGGCGGCAACAACGGCCTGACCGATTTCAAGGACATTCTCGGCTTCAACGTGCAGGCAGAGACGACGCGCAACGCTCTGTTCTCGATCTCCTGCATAGCGATCATGCTGGCCTTTGTGCTCTGCCGCGCCATGATCACCTCGAAGTTCGGCAAGGTGCTCCTCGCCATCCGCGATGCCGAATCCCGCACGCGATTTCTCGGCTACCGCGTGGAATCCTACAAGTTGTTCGTATTTACGATGTCGGCTTGCATGGCCGGCGTCGCCGGCGCCCTTTACGTGCCGCAGGTCGGCATCATCAATCCGAGCGAGTTCGCTCCGGCCAATTCGATTGAGGCCGTGATCTGGGTCGCGGTCGGCGGCCGCGGCACGCTCACCGGCGCGGTGCTCGGGGCGGTGCTGGTCAATTACGCCAAGACCTATTTCACATCGGGATTCCTCGCGCCCTATTGGTTGTTCATGCTGGGCGCCTTGTTCATTGCCGTAACGCTGTTGTTGCCGCGCGGCATCGTTGGCTCGCTCCGCCACTGGTCGGCCCTTAGGCGCGATCGGATGTCGGCCGCCGCCGAAGAAGGCGTGCGGGAGCCCCTACCGGCTGAATGAGCATTGACCATGGAACCGCTGACCAGCGCACTCCTTTACCTCAACGGCGTCACCGTCTCGTTTGACGGTTTCAAGGCGCTCAACAACCTTTCCTTCGCCGTCGAGCCGGGCGAGATGCGGGCCATCATCGGGCCGAATGGCGCCGGCAAGACGACAATGATGGACGTGGTGACTGGCAAGACCCGGCCGGACCTGGGCGATGTCATGTTCAACGGTTCGTACGATCTCACCCGGCTTGACGAGGCCGAAATTGCCGAGCTCGGCATCGGCCGCAAGTTCCAGAAACCCACTGTGTTCCAGAATCAAACCGTCGCCGACAACCTCGAACTGGCCTACAAATCCGATCGTCGCGTCCGCGCCGCGCTGGCGTGGCGCGAAGGAGCAGCCGAGCGCGAGCGCATCGATGAGCTGTTGACGATCATTCGCCTGATGCCCGTGCGCGATCGCCTTGCCGGCAGCCTGTCGCACGGACAAAGGCAGTGGCTCGAGATCGGCATGCTGCTGGCGCAGGACCCGAAGCTATTGCTGGTCGACGAGCCGGTCGCCGGCATGACCGACGTGGAAACGCAGCAGACGGCAGAACTGCTCAAAGAGATCAACCGCGAACACACCGTCGTCGTCGTCGAGCATGATATGGCTTTCGTCCGCGAGCTCGGCGTCAAGGTCACCTGTCTGCACGAGGGCTCGGTGCTTGCCGAAGGCACGATCGACCAAGTCTCGACCAACGAGCGCGTGGTGGAAGTCTATTTGGGACGCTAGCGAACATGCTCGACGTCAACGCCATCGATCTCCACTACGGCGCAGCCCAGACGCTGCGCGCGGTCTCGCTCAGGGCCGAGCCCGGCAAAGTCACCTGCGTGCTTGGCCGCAACGGTGTCGGTAAGACGAGCCTGCTCGACGCGATCGCCGGCCAACATCCCGTGAGTCGCGGCACCATCACCTGGGAAGGCCAGGACATCACCGGGCTGCGGCCGCCCGAGCGCGCCCGCCGCGGCATCTCCTATGTGCCGCAAGGCCGCGAGATATTTCCGCTGCTGACGGTGGAGGAAAACCTGAAAACCGGCTTTGCGCCGCTCAAGCGGCGAAGAGCGCACCGTGCCCGACGACGTGTTCTCGCTGTTCCCGGTGCTCAAGGACATGCTGCGCCGACGCGGCGGCGACCTGTCGGGAGGCCAGCAGCAGCAGCTTGCCATCGGCCGCGCGCTGGTGATGCGGCCGCGGCTCCTCTTGCTGGACGAGCCGACCGAGGGCATTCAGCCTTCGATCATCAAGGATATCGGCCGCGCCATAGCCTACCTGCGCTCGCTGGGCAAAATCGCCATCATTCTGGTCGAGCAATATCTCGATTTCGCCAGGAACTCGGCGACTATTTCGCCGTCATGGAGCGCGGAGCGGTCGTCTACGCCTCTGATCGCGCGGGCCTCGACGAAGGGGCGCTCAGCGGGCGATGGCGATTTGACAAAGAGTTTTGGTAGCGGGCGGAAGGAAGCTTGTTTGCGAAAGCGCCGGCAAATGGTGAAGTATTCGCCGGCAATCGCGCAATCGGCAATGTCGCGCTGACCGTAACGGCCGATTTCCGAGGCGAGCACGCCGCCGACGGGTACATGAAGCCGGCGCGCTGCGGGTCCGTTTTCCGAATGGCACCGAGCCGAGCACGCTCGATGCCGTCATCGTCAATACCGCCGGCGGCATGGCGGGCGGCGACCGCTTCGACATCGACATCACGGTCGGCGCCGGCGCGCGGCTGACCGTAACCACCGCCGCCGCGGAAAAGATGTATCGCTCGCTGGGGCCGGATACCGAGGTCGCCGTGAAGCTCGAAGTCGGCGCCGGTGGCGCGCTCGCCTGGCTGCCGCAGGAGACTATTCTGTTCGATCAAATGCGGCTGCGCCGCACGATCGACGTTGACCTCGCGCGCGACGCCAGTTTGATTCTGGCCGAAGCCATTGTGTTCGGCCGCTCGGCCATGGGCGAAACCGTGCTCCAGGGACATCTCTTCGATCGCTGGCGCGTGCGCGTCGGCGGCGCGTCTGGTCTTCGCCGAGAGCCTTCGCCTCGACGGCGCCATCGCGGAACGGCTTGGCGCAGCGGGCGACTGCGGGCGGGGGCGTGGCAATCGCCAGCGTGCTCAAGATACCCGGGGGACGAAACGCCAGTTGCCGCGGTGCGCGCCATGGAGAAAGGTTTCGCTGGCGAAGTTGGCGTGTCGGCATGGAACGGCCTTATGCTGGTGCGGCTCGTCGCCGCCGACGGCGCGGCGCTGCGTCGCGATCTCATTGGCGTGCTGACGGCCTTGAGTGGTATGCCGCTGCCGCGGCTATGGCTGAACTAGCGCAGCTCCCGAAAAGTGGAGGCCGGTTTTCGGATAAGATCATGCGCCAACTGATAATGTGCGATCAATGCACCTCACTCCGCGCGAAAAGGACAAGCTCTTGATCGCCATGGCGGCGATGGTGGCGCGGCGTCGGCTCGAGCGCGGCGTCAAGCTCAACCATCCGGAAGCCGTCGCGCTGATTTCCGATTTCATTCTCGAGGGCGCGCGCGACGGGCGCACCGTCGCCGAGCTGATGGAGCAGGGCGCCCACGTGGTCACGCGCGCGCAGGTGATGGACGGCATCGCCGAGATGATCCCGGAGATTCAGGTCGAGGCGACGTTTCCGGACGGCACCAAGCTCGTCACCGTGCACGAGCCGATAAGATGAGGCACAGACGTCCGACCAATTCCGTGGCATGCCCGCGCACAGCCGTTCGAAGAACGGCGTCGCTTCGCTCGCCTATGTCGCGGGCATCCACGTCTTCCATTGCGCGTGGACGCGAGTCGCGGTGGCCGGGACAAGCCCGGCCATGACGATCGAGAGGCAGTCGATGATCCCCGGCGAATATTTCATCAAGGCCGGCGAGATCGAGCTCAACAAGGGCCGCAAGACGCGTGACGCTCACGGTCGCCAACACCGGCGACCGGCCGATCCAGGTCGGCTCGCACTATCATTTCTTCGAAACCAATCCGGCGCTGAAGTTCGACCGCAAGAAGGCCCGCGGCATGCGCCTCGATATCGCGGCCGGCACGGCGGTGCGCTTCGAGCCCGGCCAGACGCGCGAGGTCAAGCTGGTGGCGCTTGCCGGCACGCGCACGGTCTACGGCTTCCGGCAAGAGATCATGGGAAAGCTGGAAAAAGCGGGGCCGCAAAAATCATGACGGGCGAGCTTGCGCAAGCCCGCCCGTCACGTTCTCAGCGCTGCTACCCGCGGCTGGGACCAGGATCAGAATCAGCACTTGATGCGACGCCGGTAGCGGCTTCAGCACCAGGCCGATCTGATCTTGGCGATCTCTCTCATCCGGCAGAACCAAACGCGAGCGATCTGGAAGTGATGATACCGCAGCGCGTGCGCGCGACGCAAGTTAAAGCATGCGCATGCGTGCGGCGTTCGATTGCGACGTGCAGTGGGCGATAACACTGGGCGATCGCGTCCGGATCGTCGCGCCGCTCCTCGCAATGACGACCGAGCGTGCCGCAAACAAGAACGGAGGACGTCATGCCAGCGAAAATAAGCCGCGCCGTCTACGCCGACATGTTCGGCCCGACCACGGGCGACCGCGTGCGGCTCGCCGACACCGATCTCATCATCGAGGTGGAAAAGGATTTCTGCACCTATGGCGAGGAGGTGAAGTTCGGCGGCGGCAAGGTGATCCGCGACGGCATGGGGCAGAGCCAGATCACCAACAAGCAGGGCGCGGTCGACACCGTCATCACCAACGCGCTGATCCTCGACCATTGGGGCATCGTCAAGGCCGACGTCGGCCTCAAGGACGGCAAAATCTTCGCCATCGGCAAGGCCGGCAATCCGGACATCCAGCCCGGCGTCACCATCGTCATCGGGCCCGGCACCGAGGTGATCGCCGGCGAAGGCAAAATCCTCACCGCCGGCGGCTTCGACACCCACATCCATTTCATCTGCCCGCAGCAGGTCGAGGAGGCGCTGATGTCGGGCGTCACCTCGATGCTCGGCGGCGGCACCGGCCCGGCGCACGGCACCTTCGCCACCACCTGCACGCCCGGCCCCTGGCACATCGCGCGCATGATCCAGGCGGCCGACGACTTTCCGATGAATCTCGGCTTTGCCGGCAAGGGCAACGCCTCGCGGCCGGCGGCGCTCGAGGAAATGATCAAGGCCGGCGCCTGCGCGCTGAAGCTGCACGAGGACTGGGGCACGACGCCGGCGGCGATCGACTGCTGCCTCTCGGTCGCCGACGACTACGACGTGCAGGTGATGATCCACACCGACACGCTCAACGAATCCGGCTTCGTCGAGGACACCATCAAGGCGTTCAAGGGCCGCACCATCCACGCCTTCCACACCGAAGGCGCCGGCGGCGGCCACGCGCCCGACATCATCAAGGTGGCGGGGCTGAAGAACGTGCTGCCGTCGTCGACCAATCCGACGCGGCCCTACACCAGCAACACCATCGACGAGCATCTCGACATGCTGATGGTGTGCCACCATCTCGATCCGTCGATCGCCGAGGACCTCGCCTTCGCCGAAAGCCGCATCCGCAAGGAGACGATCGCGGCGGAGGACATTCTGCACGACATCGGCGCGCTCTCGATGATGTCGTCGGACTAGCCAGGCCATGGGCCGCGTCGGCGAGGTCATCATCCGCACCTGGCAGACCGCGGACAAGATGAAGAAGCAGCGCGGCCCGCTGCCGCAGGAGAAGGGCGACAACGACAATGTGCGCGTCAAGCGCTACGTCGCCAAATACACCATCAATCCCGCCATCGCGCACGGCGTGTCGAAGCTCATCGGCTCGGTCGAGAAGGGCAAGCTCGCCGATCTCGTGCTGTGGTCGCCGGCGTTCTTCGGCGTGAAGCCCGACTGCATCATCAAGGGCGGCTCGATCGTCGCCGCGCCGATGGGCGATCCCAACGCCTCGATCCCGACGCCGCAGCCGGTGCACTACCGGCCGATGTTCGGCGCCTTCGGCCGCGCCCGCACCGCGTCCTCCGTCGTGTTCGTCTCGAAGGCGGCGGTGAAGGCCGGGCTCGGCAAAAAGCTCGGCATCCAGAAGGAGCTGGTCGCCGTGGAGAACACGCGCGGCAAGATCTCCAAGAAGAGCATGATCCACAACGACGCCACGCCGAAGATCGAGGTCGATCCGGAGACCTACGAGGTGCGCGCCGACGGCGAACTGCTCACCTGCGCGCCGGCGGAAGTGCTGCCGATGGCGCAG
>CAWHUO010000030.1:0-196954 GCA_963832605.1 uncultured Alphaproteobacteria bacterium
CGCCTCACTGCACTTGGAAGCGTGCGATGACTTCGTCCGGGATCGGCCGTGACCTGATCTGGGTGATTCGGACGGTCGCGTGTGGCCCAGACGCGGCTCTCGAGGCCTTCGACCGCGAGCTCGCCGCCGACCGTCAACCGGTGCTCGACGTCGAAGCTCGAGCGGCGGAACTCTCTCACCTGCGACGTCAGCTCCACGACGTCGCCGAAGCGGGCCGGGGCAAGGAAGCGCGCGCTGGCGTCGACCAGGGGAATGCCGATGATCCCGAAGACGCCGGAAAGATCGGGCGGCTTCACGCCTAGCGCCGCCTCGAAAAAGAGTCCACGTGCCCCAGTCGAAGAACTCGAAGAAGCGGCTGTTGAACACGATGCCGCCGGGTCGCAATGCGCCCATTCGATGGTGAATTGCCGCCGGCTGACGAAATTGGTCATCAGCATGCCTGCCTTCAATCTCGGCATCGAAGCGGGTCGGTGGCTATGTCAGACCATAGCGCGCAGTTGCCCAATGTTTCGCATCATTTTTGCTCTATTTTCGGCGACAATCTGCCTAATAAATAGGCAGAAGCGGGGGGAATCGGATTCAAAATGGGCGCGCTCAGCATCCGATGTGGCTCGCTCAGAATTCTGCCGTAAAACCAAGGGTTTAGCCTGATCATCGATTGGCACGCTCCTTGCGATTTGCCTTACCGCGGGACGGCGCCGGGCCGGTCGCGCGCGTCTAACAGAGGACATCGCGATGCTCAACTCCATTGGCGCGGTCGCCAAGCGACCGCGAGGCCGCCGCTGGCTTGCCGCCGCGGCGGGTCTTGCCCTTGGCCTAACGGCGGCGCTGCCCGCCAAGGCCGAGGATACGATCAAAGTCGGCATTCTCCATTCGCTCTCCGGCACCATGGCCATCAGCGAAACGACGCTGAAGGACGTGGTGCTCATGCTCATCGACGAGCAGAACAAGAAGGGCGGCGTGCTCGGCAAGAAGCTCGAGGCCGTCGTCGTCGATCCGGCCTCGAACTGGCCGCTGTTCGCGGAAAAGGCCCGCGAGCTGATCAGCAAGGACAAGGTCGCCGTCGTGTTCGGCTGCTGGACGTCGGTGTCGCGCAAGTCGGTGCTGCCGGTGTTCAAGGAGCTCAACAGCATCCTGTTCTATCCGGTGCAGTACGAAGGCGAAGAGAGCGAGCGCAACGTGTTCTACACCGGCGCCGCGCCGAACCAGCAGGCCATCCCGGCTGTCGACTATCTGATGAGCACGGACGGCGGCAATGTGAAGCGCTGGGTGCTGGAAGGCACCGACTACGTCTATCCGCGCACCACCAACAAGATCCTCGAAGCCTACCTCAAGGAGGCTCAAGGGGTGAACCACGAGGACATCATGATCAACTACACGCCGTTCGGCTTCTCCGACTGGCAGACCGAGGTCTCCAAGATCAAGGCGTTCGGCTCGGCCGGCAAGAAGACGGCGGTGGTGTCCACCATCAACGGCGACGCCAACGTGCCGTTCTACAAGGAGCTCGGCAACCAGGGCATCAAGGCGACCGACATCCCGGTGGTGGCGTTCTCGGTCGGCGAAGAGGAACTCGCCGGCCTCGACACCAAGCCGCTGGTCGGCCACCTCGCCGCCTGGAACTATTTCGAGTCGATCAAGACGCCGGCGAACGAGGCCTTCATCAAGGAATGGCACGACGTTCATCAAGAACCCGAAGCGCACCACCAACGATCCGATGGAAGCTCACTACATCGGCTTCAACATGTGGGTGAAGGCGGTCGAGAAAGTCAAAACGACCGATCCCGACAAGGTGATCGAGGCGCTGCCCGGCACGCAGGCGCCGAACCTCACCGGCGGCATCTCGACCTTGCTGCCGAACCATCACATCACCAAGCCGGTCTATATCGGCGAAATCCGGCCCGACGGCCAGTTCGACGTGGTGTGGAAGACCAAGGGCCTGGTTCCCGGCGCCGCCTGGTCGCCTTACCTGCGCGACTCGAAGGACCTCGATCGCCGACTGGGTGAAGCTCAAGTGCGGCAACTACAACACCGTGACCAAGAAGTGCGGCGGCGCGTAGTATAGGCCGACGCTGACAATGACCTGCGGGAAGGCGGCGTATCGCCTTCCCGCATCTAGCATCAGAGCATGATCCCGAAAAGTGGGACACCGTTGTCGGAAGGATCATGCTCCAAACAAAATCAGAGCCGGGTTCCGACCCGTCAGAACGAAGTCCGCCGGGAATTTGCAATGCGTTCAGCCGAGCTTGCCTCGTCGCTCTGCTTTTGGCCTTCGGCTTCGCGCTGGGCTGCGCGACCGCGCGCGCCGCGAGCCTCGATGAGGCGCTCGCGCATTTTACCGCCGACGATTTCGACGAAACCATCACCGGCATCAACGAAGTCGCCGCCAGCGGCAGCCCGCGGGCCGAAACGATCATCCGCGCCTTGCAGAACGGCTAGCTGATGTTCAGCGCCGAACGCAAGGCGGTCTACATCAAGGACGATTCGGGCAAGCTGACCGATGCGGCCACCGGAGAGCCGATCGCCGGCGAGGCGCCGGCCGATCTCGACAACGTCCGCATCAACAATCGGCTGCGCGGCGCGATCGACGCCGCGCTCGGCGGGCTGACGCTGCTGGCCAGCGATCCCAGCGCGCGATACGACGCGGCGCAGGCGGTGTTCAAGTCGCGCCAGGCAGCGCGCTGCCGACGCTCGAAGCCGCCATCGCCAAGGAGCAGGATCCGCGCGTCAAGCGGGTGATGACGGAAGCGCGCGCCGCCATCATCCTGTCCAACGACAAAGCCAGCGATGAAGACAAGCTCGCCGCCGTCGACGTCATTCGCCAGCGCGGCGATCAGGACGCGCTGGGCCTCCTCTCCAGCTTGCCGCCGAACACTGCTGCGCCGGTTGTGAAAAGCGCGGCCGGCGCCATCGCCGCGATCAAAATCGGCTCGTGCTCTGGGACGCGGTGCAGAACGCCTGGTACGGAATTTCCCTCGGCTCGGTCCTGCTGCTCGCCGCCATCGGCCTTGCCATCACCTTCGGCGTGATGGGCGTCATCAACATGGCGCATGGCGAGATGGTGATGCTCGGCGCCTACGTCACCTTCGTCGTGCAGGAGGTGATCCGCGCGCGAACAATCCGGCGTTGTTCGATTATTCGCTGGCCATCGCCATTCCGCTGTCCTTCCTGGTCGCCGGCTTCATCGGCATCGTCGATCGAGCGCTGCATCATCCGCTTCCTCTACGGCCGGCCGCTGGAGACGCTGCTGGCGACCTGGGGGCTTTCGCTGATCCTGCAGCAGGCGGTGCGCACGACCTTCGGCCCGAACAATCGCGAGGTCGGCAATCCGTCGTGGATGAGCGGCGCGTTCGATCTCGGCGGCATCACCATCACCTATAACCGGCTGTGGATCATCTGCTTCGCGCTGGCGGTGTTCGTCGCGCTGCTGGCGCTGCTGCGCTTCACCCGCTTCGGCCTGGAAATGCGCGCGGTGACGCAGAACCGTCCGATGGCGGCCTCGATGGGCATCCGCACCAGCCGCGTCGACGCGCTGACTTTCGGGCTCGGCTCCGGCATCGCCGGCATGGCCGGCGTGGCGCTGTCGCAGATCGACAATGTCAGCCCCAATCTCGGCCAGGGCTACATCATCGACAGCTTCATGGTCGTGGTGTTCGGCGGCGTCGGCAATCTGTGGGGCACGCTGGTCGGCTCGTTCGTGCTCGGCATCGCCAACAAGTTCCTCGAGCCCTATGCCGGCGCGGTGCTCGGCAAGATTGCGATACTCGTGCTCATCATTCTCTTCATCCAGAAGCGGCCGCGGGGAATGTTCGCCCTCAAGGGCCGGGCGGTCGAGGCATGACCCCGCACATCCTCATCCGCTCGCTCGATCGCGGCGCGACGATCTTTCTGATCGTCATTGCCGCCATCGCGGTATTGGTGCCGGTCCTCAATCTGGCGCTGCCGGAATCCTCGGCCGTTCCACATGCCGACCTATCTGGTCGCGCTTGTTCGGCAAATACGCCTGCTACGCGCTGCTGGCGCTGTCGATCGACCTGATCTGGGGCTATTGCGGCATTCTCTCGCTCGGCCACGGCGCGTTCTTCGCGCTCGGCGGCTACGCCATGGGCATGTATCTGATGCGCCAGATCGGCACCCGCGGCGTCTATGCCGATCCGATCCTGCCGGACTTCATGGTGTTCCTGAACTGGAAGGAACTGCCGGTCTACTGGTACGGCTTCCAGTATTTTCCCTATGCGGCGCTGATGGTCGTGCTGGTGCCGGGCGCGCTCGCCTTCGTGTTCGGCTGGTTCGCGTTTCGCAGCCGCGTCACCGGCGTCTATCTGTCGATCATCACCCAGGCGCTGACCTACGCGCTGATGCTCGGCTTCTTCCGCAACAATTTCGGCTTCGGCGGCAACAACGGCCTGACCGATTTCAAGGACATCCTCGGCTTCAACGTGCAGGCGGAGACGACGCGCAACGCGCTGTTCTCGATCTCCTGCCTGGCGCTGATGCTCGGCCTTTCTGCTCTGCCGCGCCATCGTCACCTCGAAATTCGGCAAGGTGCTGATCGCCATCCGCGACGCCGAATCGCGCACGCGCTTCCTCGGCTACCGGGTGGAATCCTACAAGCTGTTCGTGTTCACGCTGTCGGCCTGCATGGCCGGCGTCGCCGGCGCGCTTTACGTGCCGCAGGTCGGCATCATCAATCCGAGCGAGTTTGCGCCCGGCAATTCCATCGAGGCGGTGATCTGGGTCGCGGTCGGCGGCCGCGGCACGCTGACCGGCGCGGTCATCGGCGCGGTGCTGGTCAATTACGCCAAGACCTATTTCACATCGGCGATTCCTCGCGCCCTATTGGCTGTTCATGCTGGGCGGCCTGTTCATCGCCGTGACGCTGCTGCTGCCGCGCGGCATCGTCGGCACGCTGCGCCACTGGACGGCGCTTGCGGCGCGATCGGCCTCGGCCGCCGCCGAAGAAGGCGTCGCGGAGCCGCTGCCGGCGGAATGAGCATGGACCATGGAAGCGCTGACCACCGCACTCCTTTATCTCAACGGCGTCACCGTCTCGTTCGACGGCTTCAAGGCGCTCAACAATCTCTCGTTCGCCATCGAGCCCGGCGAGATGCGCGCCATCATCGGCCCGAACGGCGCCGGCAAGACCACGATGATGGACGTGGTCACCGGCAAGACCCGGCCGGACCTGGGCGACGTCATGTTCGACGGCTCGTACGATCTCACCCGGCTCGACGAGGCCGAGATCGCCGAGCTCGGCATCGGCCGCAAATTCCAGAAGCCGACGGTGTTCGAGAGCCACACCGTCTTCGACAACCTCGAACTGGCGCTCAAATCCGATCGCCGCGCCCGCGCCGCGCTGTGCGTGGCGCGAAAGCGCGGCCGAGCGCGAGCGCATCGACGAGATGTTGGACGATCATTCGCCTGACCGCGTGCGCGATCGCCTCGCCGGCAGCCTGTCGCACGGCCAGAAGCAATGGCTCGAGATCGGCATGCTGCTGGCGCAGGACCCGAAGCTGCTGCTGGTCGACGAGCCGGTCGCCGGCATGACCGACGCGGAAACGCAGCAGACCGCGGAACTGCTCAAGAGATCAACCGCGGACCACACGGTCGTCGTCGTCGAGCACGACATGGCTTTCGTGCGCGAGCTCGGCGTCAAGGTCACCTGTCTGCACGAGGGCTCGGTGCTTGCCGAAGGCACGATCGACCAGGTCTCGGCCAACGAGCGCGTGGTCGAAGTCTATTTGGGACGCTAGTGAGGCGAACATGCTCGACGTCAACGCCATCGATCTCCACTACGGCGCAGCCCAGACGCTGCGCGCGGTCTCGCTCAAGGCCGAGCCGGGCAAGGTCACCTGCGTGCTCGGCCGCAACGGCGTCGGCAAGACGAGCCTGCTCGACGCGATCGCCGGCCAGCATTCGGTGAGCCGCGGCACGCATCACCTGGGAAGGCCAGGACATCACCGGGCTGCGGCCGCCCGAGCGCGCCCGGCGCGGCATCGCCTATGTGCCGCAGGGCCGCGAGATCTTTCCGCTGCTGACGGTCGAGGAAAACCTGAGGACCGGCTTTGCGCCGCTCCCGCGCACGAGCGCACCGTGCCCGACGACGTGTTCTCGCTGTTCCCGGTGCTCAAGGACATGCTGCGCCGGCGCGGCGGCGACCTGTCGGGCGGCCAGCAGCAGCAGCTCGCCATCGGCCGCGCGCTGGTGATGCGGCCGCGGCTCCTCCTGCTCGACGAGCCGACCGAGGGCATCCAGCCGTCGATCATCAAGGATATCGGCCGCGCCATCGCCTACCTGCGCTCGCTGGGCAAGATCGCCATCGTTCTGGTCGAGCAATATCTCGACTTCGCCAGCGAACTCGGCGACAATTTCGCCGTCATGGAGCGCGGCGCGGTCGTCTACGCCTGCGATCGCGCCGGCCTCGACGAGGGCGCGCTCAAGCGGGCGATGGCTATTTGACAAAGAGTTTTGGTAGCGCGGGGAAGGAAACTTGTTTGCGAAAGCGCCGGCAAATGGTGAAGTATTCGCCGGCAATCGCGCAATCGGCAATGTCGCGCTGACGGTAACGGCCGATTTCCGACGGGACACGCCGCCAACGGGTACATGAATCCGGCGCGCTGCGGGTCCGTTTTCCGAATGGCGCCGACGCCGGCACGCTTGATGCCGTCATCGTCAACACCGCCGGCGGCATGGCGGGCGGCGACCGCTTTGACATCGATGTCAAACTCGGCGCCGGCGCGCGGCTGACCGTAACGACTGCCGCCGCGGAAAAGGTGTATCGCTCGCTCGGACCGGATACCGAGGTCGCCGTGAAGCTCGACCTCGGCGCCGGTAGCGCGCTCGCCTGGCTGCCGCAGGAGACTATTGTCTTTGATCAAATGCGGCTGCGCCGCACCATCGAGGTTGACCTCGCTCGCGACGCCAGTTTCATTCTCGCCGAAGCCATCGTGCTCGGTCGCTCGGCCATGGGCGAAACCGTGCTCCAGGGACATCTCTTCGATCGCTGGCGGGTGCGCGTCGGCGGCCGTCTTGCCTTCGCCGAGAGCTCTTCGTCTCGACGGCGCCATCGCGCAACGGTCGGCGCAACGGGCGACTGCGCGGCGGGAGCTTGGCAATCGCCAGCGTGCTCAAGATACCCGGGGACGAAACCCATGTTGCCGCGGTCCGCGCCGTGGAGAAAGGCTTCGCTGGCGAAGTTGGTGTGTCGGCGTGGAACGGGCTTATGCTGGCGCGGCTCGTCGCCACCGACGGCGCCGCGCTGCGTCGCGATCTCATTGGCGTGCTGACGGCCTTGAGTGGTATGCCGCTGCCGCGACTATGGCTGAACTAGCGCATGCTCCCGAAAAGTGGAGGCCGGTTTTCGGATAAGATCATGCGCCAACTGATGACGTGCAATCGATGAACCTCACTCCGCGCGAAAAGGACAAGCTCCTGATTGCCATGGCGGCGATAGTGGCGCGGCGCCGGCTCGAGCGCGGCGTCAAGCTCAACCATCCGGAGGCCGTGGCGCTGATATCCGATTTCATACTCGAGGGCGCGCGCGACGGACGCACCGTCGCCGAACTGATGGAGCAGGGCGCGCATGTGGTCACACGCGCGCAGGCGATGGACGGCATCGCCGAGATGATCCCCGAGATTCAGGTCGAGGCGACGTTTCCGGACGGCACCAAGCTCGTGACCGTGCACGAGCCGATACGATGAGGCACGGACGTTGCGACCAATTCCGTCATGCCCGCGCACAGCCGTTCGAAGAACGGCGTCGCTTCGCTCGCCTATGTCGCGGACATCCACGTCTTGCTTACCGTTAGCAAGAAAGTCGTGGATGGCCGGGACAAGCCCGGCCATGACGATCGAGAGGTAGTCGATGATCCCCGGCGAATATTTCATCAAAGACGGCGAGATCGAGCTTAACAAGGGCCGCAAGAGCATCGCGCTCACAGTCTCGAACAGCGGCGACCGGCCGATTCAGGTCGGCTCGCACTATCATTTCTTCGAGACCAATCCGGCGCTGAAATTCGACCGCAAGCAGGCCCGCGGCATGCGCCTCGACATTCCCGCCGGCACGGCGGTGCGGTTCGAGCCCGGCCAGACCCGCGAGGTCAAACTGGTGGCGCTCGCCGGCACGCGGACCGTCTACGGCTTCCGGCAGGAGATCATGGGCAAGCTGGAAAAAGCGGGGACGCAAGAAATCATGACGAGCGAGCTTGCGCAAGCCCGCCCGTCACGTTCTCAGCGCTGCTACCGCTGCTGGGACCAGGATCTCATCAGCACTTGGTGCTACGCCGGTAGCGGCTTTTGCACCAAGCCGATCTGACCTTGGCGACCTCTCTCATCTGGCGAACCAAACGCGAGTGATCTGACAGTGAGGATACTGAAGGCCTGGCGGGATGCAAGCAAAAGCGTGCAATGACGCGCTGATGCACTGCAGTGGGGATAACACTGGGGATTTCTTTGTTCATCGCTTTCGCTCCTCACAATGACGAATGCCGAACGAGGCCCAACAAACGGGGACTAGCATGCCATCGAAATTGAGCCGCTCCGTTTACGCCGACATGTTCGGCCCGACCACCGGCGACCGCGTGCGGCTTGCCGACACCGATCTCATCATCGAGGTGGAGAAGGATTTCTGCACCTACGGCGAAGAGGTGAAGTTCGGCGGCGGCAAGGTCATCCGCGACGGCATGGGCCAGAGCCAGATCACCAACAAACAGGGCGCGGTCGACACCGTCATCACCAACGCGCTTATTCTCGATCACTGGGGGATCGTCAAGGCCGATGTCGGCCTCAAGGACGGGCACATCCATGCCATCGGCAAGGCCGGCAATCCGGACATCCAGCCCGGCGTCACCATCGTCATCGGGCCGGGCACCGAGGTGATCGCCGGCGAGGGCAAGATCCTCACCGCCGGCGGCTTCGACACCCACATCCATTTCATCTGCCCGCAGCAGGTCGACGAGGCGCTGATGTCCGGCGTCACCTCGATGCTCGGCGGCGGCACCGGACCGGCGCACGGCACCTTCGCCACCACCTGCACGCCCGGCCCCTGGCACATTGCGCGCATGATCCAGGCGGCGGACGATTTTCCGGTCAATCTCGGCTTTGCCGGCAAGGGCAACGCGTCGCGGCCGGCGGCGCTCGAAGAGATGATCAAGGCCGGCGCCTGCGCGCTTAAGCTGCACGAGGACTGGGGCACGACGCCGGCCGCGATCGACTGCTGCCTCTCGGTCGCCGACGACTACGACGTCCAGGTGATGATCCACACCGACACGCTCAACGAATCCGGCTTTGTCGAGGACACCATCAAGGCGTTCAAGGGCCGCACCATCCACGCCTTCCACACCGAAGGCGCCGGCGGCGGGCACGCGCCCGACATCATCAAGGTGGCGGGGCTGAAGAACGTGCTGCCGTCCTCGACCAATCCGACGCGGCCCTATACGCGCAACACCATCGACGAGCACCTCGACATGCTGATGGTGTGCCACCATCTCGATCCGTCGATCGCCGAGGACCTCGCTTTCGCCGAAAGCCGCATCCGCAAGGAGACCATCGCCGCGGAAGATATTCTGCACGACATCGGCGCGCTCTCGATGATGTCGTCGGACTCGCAGGCCATGGGCCGGCTCGGCGAAGTCATCATCCGCACCTGGCAGACCGCGGACAAGATGAAGAAGCAGCGCGGCCGGCTCAAACAGGAGAAAGGCGACAACGACAATGCGCGGGTCAAGCGCTATGTCGCCAAATACACCATCAATCCCGCCATCGCCCACGGCGTGTCGAAACTGATCGGCTCGGTGGAGAAGGGCAAGGTCGCCGATCTCGTGATCTGGTCGCCGGCGTTCTTCGGCGTCAAGCCCGATTGCATCATCAAGGGCGGCTCGATCGTCGCCGCGCAGATGGGCGATCCCAACGCCTCGATTCCGACGCCGCAGCCGGTCCACTACCGGCCGATGTTCGGCGCCTATGGCCGCGCCCGCACCGCGTCGTCCGTGGTGTTTGCCTCGAAGGCCGCGGTGAAAGCCGGGCTCGGCAAGAAGCTCGGCATCCAGAAAGAGCTTTTCGCCGTGCAGAATACCCGCGGCAAAATCTCCAAGAAGAGCATGATCCACAACGACGCCACGCCGAATATCGAAGTCGATCCGGAGACCTACGAGGTGCGGGCCGACGGCGAGCTTCTCACCTGCGCGCCAGCGGAGACGCTGCCGATGGCGCAGCGGTATTTCTTGTTTTGACGCTGCTTCCTGCCCCGCGAAGCGGGGAAGGGGGACCGCGCTGCGAAAGCAGCGCGGTGGAAGGGGCGACGACAGCGAGGCTATCCTCCACGCTGCACACCCCCTCCACCGCGCTACGCGCGGTCCCCCTCCCCCGCACTTCGTGCGGGGGCGGATAATCGCAAACCCCATCACCCAAACCGCCACGACACCACCGTGGCCAGCTCGGTGCGGCAGATGAACCACTCGACATGGGTCGCCGGCGGGATGCGGCGCGGACCTCCGGCGATCACCTCCTTTTCCGCCCGCATTCGCTCCGCCCCCGAGAGGGGCCGCAAGTTGCGCAGCAGGCAGCCGGTCGGCTCGCCCAGGCAGCGCCGGTGCCGCTTGCATGTCGGCAGGTGACAGTGGCGCCAGAAGCGAAGCGTCTCGCAATACAGCCGATGCGTCGCTTTGTGCGCGGCGTCGATCAGCGCCTTGCCCTCTTCGAACGTGCGGCGTTTGAGGAAGTCTGGCTGGTCCGGCGGTTTGCTACGCCATGCGGGCATGTCGAAGTCTCCGCATTGTTCGTTGCGCGACTCCCTCTCCCCGCGTGCGGGGAGAGGGTGGGGTGAGGGGGCCTCTCCGCTTGGCTCAGAATCGCGGCGGCGCCCCCTCACCCTCGTTCGCTTCGCTCACTCGACCTCTCCCCGTGCAGCGGGGAGAGGTAACAAAAGCAATCCCGTTCTCGCGACGCGTTTCGCGCCCGAGCTACGCCAACCAACAAGAGGTACGAAGCAACGAAGCAAATGCGGAGCGAGCCGTTACGGGTTTCGCAGATCAAGCTACGAAGGAACTTCTTAGAAGCTCGCTTCCGGCAAATAAAAGGAAGCGGAACGCCGAAAAACGTGTTTCCTATCCTCCGCGCCTTGTCCTCCTTTCCCCTCCCCCGCTTGCGGGGGAGGGGAAAGGAGGGGGCGCGAGCGCGCTGAAAGCGCAGCGCGCTCGCCTGTCGGCGTTCCACCACGGCGCTTGCTGCAGCGAACGAACGCCACAGCTCAGCTCCAGATACGCGCTTCCTGGGACTCGGTCGGGTGCACGGCCCCGATGGTTCGAAAGACCGTGCGCTTTGCAACACGTGATCCGGAAAACCGGCAAGTTCATGCGTCACCAGCGGGCGTTACCCGCTCCTTCCTGTCCCAGTCCAGCGGGTTTCCCCGCAGACCGGTCATCGTGCCGGCCGGGCGTAATTCCCCGGAGCCGCCCGGGAGCAGGGTGCAAATCCGCCCGCGGGCACTCGCTCCACTTTCGGGATGCCTCGCGAAAGCGACCCTTGATGAGCGAGATTCGATAGGTTTGTATCCGATTTGGTGACCAATGTCAAGGCAACGTTTCTATTATGGTGACTGCTGGAGGTGTGCCGCCTACGCGCGGTTCTCGACCGTCGTGATCAAACCAGCTCCATCCGCAAATGCCGGCCGACCGCTTGCGCCGCGCGGGTCAGCGTTCCGAGCGTCACCAACTCATTGTTGGGGTCGAGCAAGCGGTCGAGCTGCGCCTGGCTCGTTTTCATCCGTTTCGCCAGGGTTGATTGGTCTGACCTTGATCCCGCATGAGGGCATCGAGCTGACGCGCGATGACGCGCGCGGTCACGTCCTCGTAAATGCCTTCCTCTTTCAGGTATTCGTCAAAGGAGGAACCGATGCGGCCTTTCTTCTTTTTCATGTGATCTCCTTCTTTCGTCTCGTCGCCAACGCGATATGGGCGGTGGGGGACGACGCTTGCCGCAACAAAGCCAGAAAATCGCCACGAAGCTTTTATCGTTCCTTCGCACGCGAGCCATACGTTGCCGGCCTCGCAGGAGGCGCCGGCTTTATGGGAATGCTCGTGATCCGCTGTCCGAACAAAGGGCTGCCGGTCTCGACCGGCAGGTTCGTCGAACTCGGCGACCTTTCGCACCAGCCCGGTTTTCTTCAGCCGTACCTATTGTCCGTTCTGCCACACGACGCACGAGTGGTTCGCCAAGGACGCATGGGTATGCAATTCCGGATGCGTCGAATGCGAGGTACCATGTGAGCGCAAAGCTGCTTAGCCCATACGCGGCACGTAGGGTGGCCTGAGCGAAGCGAAGCCCACGCGGACCATATGCCGAACTTGCACGTGGGCACGGCGCTTCGCGCCTTTGCCCGTCCTACAGTGCCTGATGGCCAGGTCATTGTTTTTCGCCGGCTGCTTCATCTATGACATTGGACGAACCGCGCAAACCATCGCTGCCACAGATGACCCCGTCGCGACAGAGGTCTTCTTTTAATCGCGCAATCGCATTTTCAATGGCTGCAACCTTATGATGCTTGGCGTGGCGCAAATAGCCAAGCTCCACGAGCTTTGCGATGACTGCGGCGGAGGCAAGTGGACGCCGAAATTGAACGACGTTGCCCATTCCGCACTCCCGGAAGCGTAGCCGGCCACAGCGTCATCGAGACAATGTGAATCGGCGGACGATACCCGAAAGTCGGGTACCGTGCTGTCGCCTGCAGGTCACACTCGACTAAATTTATGCAATTCGCTCCTCCTCCAGTTGCCGTGCTCGACTGCGCGAAGGGCTTCGCACACACGGTCTTGTCACCGGCTGAACGTGTTTCCCCGTTCCGTGTGCTTCAAAGCGTACGCGCCGCCTCGACCATGTTCTCCATCTTCGCGCGCAGCACCGGGTTGTCGCGCGACGGATGGCGGCCGAAGCCGCAGGAGGGCGATACCCAGAGCCGCTCCTCGCCGACGACGCGCGCCCAGTCGGCGATCCGTTCGCGGATTTTCTTCACCGACTCGATCCAGTAGCTACCTTCGTCGACGATGCCGGCGGCGAGCTGCATGTTCTTGGGCATGCGCTTGAACGAGTTCGCGTTCGAGCCACTGGAAGAAGTATTTGACCTCGAAGGCGGCGATATCGACGACGCCGTCGAGCCGCTCCAGAACGTCGACCCAGGGCGCGCAGTGCAGCGCGTGCGAGATCGGCCGGCCGCGCAGATTGCCGTTGCAGAAATGCACGGATCTCTTCGCCTTCACGCCCTCGAAGCAGGGCGCGATCAGGTCGGCGGCTTCCTGCGCGGTCATCATGCCCATATTGACTTCGCCGCCGAAGATCGGAGCGTCGAGCTGCACGTTGGCGCAGCCTTCGTCGGCCATGGCGCGCAGTTCCTGGTTGACGATCTTGGTGATCGCGGGCACTTGCGATTTCAGCGTGTCGAGCTGATCGCGGCCGGCGACGACCACCTCGTAGGGGGCGACGACAGCGGCCTTGCGCACCCCGCCGGGCAGCTTGTTCTCGCGCCGGAAAGCTTCCAGATAGCCGAGGCCGTTCGGCGCGGTGATTTTGCCGACGATCCTGGCGTGGGTCATGTCGTCGTAATCGAACACGTCGTCGGCCTGCGGCTTGTCGATTTCAAGCCCGGTGAGCATCTTGTGGATGTGCAGGATGAAATTGTCGGTGTGGTATTCGCCGCCGGTCCATTCATCGAGACCGAGGTCGCGCTGTTCCTGTATTGCCTTTGCCGCGGCGCGATTGAGGATCGCCTCGCCTTCCTGCGCCGAGCATTCGCCGGCGTGATGGCGGGCCAGATCTTTCTCCATTTCGGGATGCAGCCACCATGAACCGACAACGGTGGTACGAACGGGCATGTGAGTTCCTCCCTTTGACGTAGGTCGTAACGAAGATTGTGTTGTTGGGGCATTTTCGTCCCCGGCGCGCTTTGCGGCCGGGGACGATCGTTGCGGCGGGATTTCGGGCTCGGCGAAAATCCAGTCAGGCGACTTCGCGAAGTCCCGAGCATTGGTCTTACGCCCAGCTGGTCTTCAGCTTGATCGGCACGTAGTCGGAGGCGGGATAGTTGATGCCGGCGACCGCATGGAACCAGCTGTTTTGCCACTGGCCCACCGTGTAGAGCCTGTTGAGCAACTGGTTGCGGATGTCGAATTCGCCGAGCAAGGTTTTGTAGGTATGGCTCTTCATGTGGGCGGCGATGGCCTCGCGGTCCAAGGAGCCGACGCCTTCGATGGCCTGCGTCAGCAGCTGGTTGTTTGCGTAGTATAGCGGGCTGCCATTGAAGTCGCCATCGACGCCGGTGACCTCCTTGAACATCTTATAGAAGGCGCGGGTGTCGGCCCTGTCGGGCACGCCGCCCCAGCCGAGAACGTTCTCAGCCGCGCTGCCGAATTTTCCGGCGAAGCCGGGGAAGGCACAGCCGATCCCGTTGAAGTAGACCTTCACATTGAAGTTTTCGATCTTGGCTTGCTCGGTCAAGCCGAATGTGTCCGGCGGATAGGACCACGCGATGAAGGCATCCGGATCGGTCGCCTTCGCGGCCTTGATTACCGGCGCGTAGTCCTGCGTGCCCAGCGGATAGGATTTGTTGTAGACGATGTCGAACCCGGCCGCCGGGAAATACGTCTTGCTCAAGTTTGAGATTTCGATGCCGTACTCGTCGGCGACATTGACCATGGCGACTTTGTTGCCGATCTGACCGGCCGCCCGGAACTTCTTGAGGACCTCGATCGTGGTTGTGCAGTAGTGGGTGAGGGTGCCATTGCCGAAGAAGAGCAGCGGATATTTCTTCACCAGTTGCGGACCGAGTTCGGTGACGCACGCGACGGGAATCTGCGGATAGCCGAGCTTGGCAAAAGTCGGTACCGCGGCCACGTTGAAGCCGGTGCCGTACAATCCCGCGATCCAATCGGCCTTGTCGATCGCGGCAAGGCGCTCGACCGCCTTGATGGCTTCAGACGGCTGGGTGCGATCGTCGTACTCGATCAGCTCGACCTTGCGCTGACCGTCCTTGAGCTTGAGGCCGCCCGCTTGGTTGATCTCGTGCGCCCACAGCCGCCACGGCGGGAAATGAGTGACCGCCGCGCCGGGGGCGAGCGGGCCGGTTTTAGCACCGACCACGCCGACCTTGATAATTGTTTGATCCGCTTTCGCAGCGCGTACAAACGGCGCCGCCAGTGCCGTTGCGCCCGCGTATTTCAGTAAATCGCGTCGTCGCATGTGTACCTCCCTCGAGGTCTGGATATTCGGGGATCGTTGCCCCGTCGTTTTTTTGAGCGCGAAAATGCGCGCATCGGCTCCATGACCGAGATCGGCGCGCCAAGCAGCTATATCGTAATCCAAGCGGCTCCGCACGAAGCTTCACGTATTGGAACGGTAATGAGTGGGATCGCGTTCGAACGCGAAGGTGGGCGACGCTCGTGGGCGGCGCAGCTAAAAGAACGCTTTGGCTCCCGCCGGTTGTCGCAGGCGATCCTTGATAAGGCCCGGCCCGGCGACGATGATCCGGAGCAGAAGTCGCGCCTTTTACTCAATCACTTCGTCGGCAATCGAGAGCAGATTGTCGGAGATTTTGAGCCCGAGTGCGTTCGCGGTCTTGAGATTGATGATGAACTCGAATTTGATCGATTGATAGACCGGCAAATCGGCCGGCTTGGCGCCCTTGAGTACTTGCCCAGCGTAAATGCCCAATTGGCGATATCCATCCGCAATGCTGATCCCGTAGCTCGCCAGTCCGCCGGCGACCACATAATCCCGAAATTGGTACATCGCCGGCAGCTTGGATTGCACTGCCAACTCGACGATCCGGTCTCGCCTCGTGTCAAAGAACGGATCGGCAGTGACAAGTATAGCGGCCGCGCGCTGTTCGACCAGCGTCGCAAACGCAGCCTCCAACTCGCGGTCGTTTCCGGCGTTGGCAAATTGGATTTGCCGGCCAATTGCGCGAGCCGCCTCCTGTACATCGCGCGCCTGAGCTTCATGCGCCGGATAGTTGGGATCTATAAGCACACCAAAAACGGTTGCATTCGGCGCCAGCTCCTTCAGCAAGCCCAACCTCTTGCCCTCTGGCACTTCGGTCAGCAGGCTAACGCCGGTGACGTTTCCGCCTGGGTGGCTGATGCTGGCCACCAGGCCGGATTTGACGGGGTCACCACCAACGCTGAATATTATCGGAATTGTGGACGTCGCAGCCTTGGCCGCAAGCGCCGAAGGTTCGCCACCCGCCGCTACCAGCACTGCAACACCGCGATGAACCAGATCGGCCGCCAGCTCCGGCAGACGACCATATTGACCCTCGGCCCAACGGTATTCGATGGCTACGTTTTGGCTCTCGACATAGCCGCCGCTGGTCTGCAGGCCGCTGCGGAAAGCCGCGACTAGGTGCTTGGACTCATCGGGCGACCTGCTGCTGAGAAAGCCGATTACCGGCACCGCCCTTTGCTGGGCGCGCGCGGCGAGCGGCCATGCGACCGCCGCGCCGCCGAGCCCGGTTACAAACCTCCGCCTGCCAATGCCGACTGCCATTTGCCCACCCCTCAATGCAATCATGCCGGTTAAGCGATGGGGGAAGACTATCATGCCTTAAAGTGGAAGTTGCGCGGATGTGCGTCACACCATTATGCGAGAAGACTGAGCTGGCTGGCGGACGCCGGGATTAGCAATCATCACACCGCGGCCGGATTTTTTTGAGGTGCTCCATGGGAATTCCGCAGTATTTTTCGGCGACCTATGCGGAAGCGCGCCGCAAGTTTTTCGACGCCGCCCGCGCCGGCGGCGCTGCCATCGAGAGCCACGTCAATCCCAATGCCAAGGGAGCCGATGGCGAAGAGCTTGCTACCGATGTAGCCCGTTTCGGCGACAGGGATGCGGAGAACCTTTTCATCGCCTGCTCGGGCACCCACGGCAATGAGGGTTTCTGCGGCTCCGGCTGTCAGATCGGTTTGATCGAGAAGGGCGTTATCAAGGCCCGGCCGTCATCGGCGGCGGTGCTGCTGGTGCATGCCGTCAATCCCTACGGCTTTTCCCATCTCCGCCGCGTCACCGAGGACAATGTCGATCTCAACCGCAATTTCCAGGATTTCTCCAAGCCGCTACCTGAAAATCCGCGCTACGCCGAAATTCACGATCTGTTGGTGCCGTCCGACTGGGATGGCCCCGGCCGCGCCAAGGCGGACGCCGTGCTGCAGGTCTGGCGCGACGCTAACGGCATGTCGGCGTTCCAGGCCGTGGTCGCGGGCGGTCAATACGAATTCCCCGACGGCATGTTCTTCGGTGGCCGGAAAGCCACGTGGTCAAACCAGACTTTCCGCGCCCTCGTGCGAAAGCACGCTGCCACGGCGAAGCGCGTCGGTTTGATCGATATCCACTCCGGCCTCGGGCCGACGGGCTATGGCGAGCCGATCTGCATCCTCGCGCCGAACACACCCGGCTTCGAGCGGGCGCGGGCCTGGTGGGGCAACGATGTCACTTCGATCAAGGCCGGCACGTCGACGTCGAGTCCCGTCGCGGGTCCGCTCGTCGGCGCCATCGAGGAGGACGCGCCCGGCGCCGAGGTTACCGCGATCGGCCTCGAATTCGGCACCGTCGAACTGCTCGATGTGCTGGAGGCGCTCCGCGGCGACAACTGGCTCTATGCCCGCGGCCTCAAGTCGGGGCTCAGCGTCAACTCTGCAGTCGCCCGCGCCATCAAGAAGAAAGCCCGCGACGCGCTCTATGTCGATACCGACGACTGGAAGGAAAAGGTCTACGCCCGCGCTGCCGACTTCACCCTGAAGGCCTATCGCGGCCTGACCAGCTAGCAGGTCGCGCGTAGGAGGAAGCGAACTCCGGGATCGGCGGCGAAGGTTGCCCCGCTTGCGCCGACAGCGCTTGAAGCTCGGGAGGTTCGAGGTGAGACCGCCTTATCCCCGCCCGCGCGATACAACGACCGTATCACCCTTGATCTCTATCGCTTTGGCTTCCAACGCGTGACCAAGGGTGTCGAGCTTATCGGCATTCGCGTCGAGCTGGTCGGCATCGCTATGTTGTTGGGTTGCAATCTCATGTTGCCTGTCGGCATGTTCGTCCAGCCGATCGGCATTGCTATGCTGTTGGGTTGCGATCTCGTGTTGCCTGTCGGCGTTTTCGTCCTGTATCGCGGCGCTCTCGTGTTGCTGATCCGCCAGATCCTGTTAAGTCCTGGCAAGATCGAAGCAATCGGCCGCCTTTTCCAGAAAAGTCTCGGCCGATTTTTTCAAGAACGATTTTTTCAATCTGCATTTGGGTCCCGCTGACTGAGATCATGCTGGCCATTACGGCCGCAGCTTTGCATAAGCTATGAGATAGTGAAGCTTGTGAAGCCGCGCATACGCAGAAATACGGCGTTCCGTGATATTGGCTTTTAATTTTGCCGCCCAGCGGGCTAAGTGTTATCCGACTGTCGGCAATTCAAAACTAAATTGCTTCAGCGCATCGGGGTCCTCAGTGCGCTTCGAGGCGTCAAGAATTTCAACGCCTACGATGCGGCCTTCATCGTCGTAATCCACAACGATGCCGTCAGCGACCTCGGCACTGTCCTTGATGGGGCGGTCGGTCAAGTTGAGATAAACCGCGTCCGCCGCGTGATCAACTCTTACACGCATGGCTTCGTCCTGTCGAAATAGGCCGTGATCACATAATCCGGGTCGGCCCACGCCATCACAACGCGCAGCATAACATGGCGGCCGGGCAGCCGCTTGAGGAAAGATCGCCGGGTTCCCGTGGTTTCTGTCTCGTCAGGATTCAAGATGGTGTCCTCGACCCACTCTTTGGCAATGCCGCGGCGTTTGATCTGAAATTCGGCATGCTCGTCGTAACGGATCACAGGTCCTACCCCCTAGGCTTATCCTGGATTTCGTTTCGCTTGACACAGGTTACAATCTAGCCACCCTCATCCAGAAACGTCTGCACCGCGTCAAACAGCTCGTATCGGTTGGTCTCCATCATCACGCTGTGGGTGCCCTGGGCGAGTTCGACGAGGCGCTTGCCGGGTGAATTCACCAGCAGAGGAAACAGCGTTCGTGCCATCTGTGGCGGCACGTCGTTGTCCCAAGCCGCGCTGACCAGCAACACCGGCGCGATGATCTTCGCCGGATCGTAATAAGGTTTGCCGACCCACCAGGTTTCGGCAACGTCGGCCATCACGCCATTGGGGGCACGGATGACCGGTGAACTCATTTTGGCGCCTTCGGGGTCGGTGGCGAAGGTTGCGTCCGCCCAGGCGTCAAACACACCGGGCGGCACGAGCGCCGCCTTCTTGTCCTCGGGCACGCCGTTAAACCAACGCGCGCGCGCCTGCTCGCGGGTGACGGTACGGTAGGCGGGCAGCCGGCCGTCTTCGGCGACGGCGAGCCGGCCGGTCATCCCGATGAAGATCGGCGCATAGAGCGCCAGCCGCTCGACCTTGCCCGGATTTTGGATCGCGTAACTCGGCGATGAAAATGTGCCCCACGACCAGCCGAGCAGCACAAGCCGCGGAATGCCCCGGCGCTTGAGGATGAAATCGACGACGGCGGCGATGTCCTTGACCGCGGTCGCGGTGCGCACAATCGGTGGATTGGCCTCGGGTGGCTTCGCCATTTCCGGCGGGCGGGTGGATTTGCCGTAGCCGCGCAGGTCGAGCAGATAGACGTCGTAGCCGCGCGCGGCGATATAATCCATCCACGAGCGGCCATCGATCGCAAGATCGAAACAGGTGTGCGCCGGATAGGTGGCGCCGTGAACAAACAAGACCGTGCGCGCGGACGAGAACGCGTTCATGGCCGCGGGCCGCTTGTTGCGCACGAAGATCTCGATGCCGGGATCGAGCGCGGGCACCATGAATTCTTCGGTGGTGAGTTTCTGCGTGACGACCGTCGCGTCCATGCTTTCCACCCCGTCATGGCCGGGCTCGTCCCGGCCATCCACGTCTTGCTTCTTTAGTAGTGAGAATAAAGACGTGGATGCCCGGCACAAGGCCGGGCATGACGAGATGCAATCACAGCATCGACGGCAGCACGCGGTCCGGCGGGCGATGGCCGTCCATAAACGTCTTGATGTTGACAATGACCTTTTCGCCCATGTCGACGCGGCCTTCGATCGTGGCCGAGCCAAGATGCGGCAACAAAATCACCTTGCCGGCCTTGGCGAGCTTGACCAGCTTCGGACTGACGGCGGGCTCGTGCTCGAAGACGTCGAGGCCGGCGCCGGCGATATCGCCGGACTCGATCAGCCGCGCCAGCGCATTCTCGTCGATGACTTCGCCGCGCGCGGTGTTGACGATGTAGGCTTCGGGCCGCATCACCTTCAGCCGCCGCGCCGACAGCAGGTGATAGGTCGCCGGCGTGTGCGGGCAATTGATCGAGATGATGTCCATGCGCACCAGCATCTGGTCGAGGCTCTCCCAAAAAGTGGCGTTGAGCTCTTCCTCGATGTGCGGCGCGACGCGGCGGCGATTGTGGTAGTGGATCTGCAGCCCAAACGCCTTGGCGCGGCGAGCGACCGCCTGGCCGATGCGGCCCATGCCAACGATGCCGAGACGTTTGCCCCAGATGCGATGGCCGAGCATCCAGGTCGGGCTCCAGCCGGTCCATTCCTTGTCGCCGAGAAGCACCTGGGCGCCTTCGGCCAGCCGCCGTGGCACCGCGAGAATGAGCGCCATGGTCATATCGGCGGTGTCTTCCGTGAGCACGCCCGGCGTATTGGTCACGGTAATGCCGCGCTGCAGCGCTGTGGCCACGTCGATATGATCGACGCCGTTGCCGAAATTGGCGATCAGCTTCAAGCGTTCGCCGGAGTGGCTGAGCACCGGCCGGTCGATCTGGTCCGTCACCGTGGGCACGAGGACATCGGCGACCTTGGCGGCCTCGATGAGTTCTGCCTGAAGTCATCGGCTTGTCGTCGTGATTGAGGCGGACATTGAACAGTTCGCGCATGCGCGTTTCGACGCCGTCGGGCAGCTTGCGGGTCACCACCACTAGCGGCTTTTTGCCCGACGCCATTCGCTGCCCCTTGCGCAACCTAACGGAGAGTGGACTGCCCGGCGCCTCTGCCGCGGCCGCCCAATTCAGGTCTCGTTAACCGGCCTCGCCGACACTGACAGGCCGGGAGGCAGTACATCAATTCTCTCTAGCAGATGGCTGCGCTCTCACAAAGCGCGCCGGGTCCACCGGCGTTATAGCGTATGGCTTGGCGTCGGGGCGTAGCGTCGTGGCATTGCGGCATGAAAGGTTGATGATCGGCTGCACGCGAGTAGCGGCGGCGATCCTGTGTATTTTGACGCTGGCGATCACCGCGGCGCGGGCCGGCGGTGATGCCGCGGCGGGCGGGCTGCCGGTGCCGCGTTTTGTCAGCCTCAAGACTGATCGGGTCAATGTGCGCGGCGGACCGGACAAGGATCACGACGTCGCCTGGATCTATACGCGGGTCGGCTGGCCGGTCGAAATCACCGCCGAGTTCGAGAATTGGCGGCGCATCCGCGACTCCGACGGCGCGGAGGGCTGGGTCTATCACTCGCTGCTGTCGGGAAAGCGCATGGCGGCGGTGCAGCTGAAAGAAAAGAGCGATCTCGCGCCGCTGCACGCCAAACCCGATGGGCAGAGCGCGGTGACAGCGCAACTGCAGTCCGGGGTGATCGGATCGATCAAGCACTGCAACGGAACCTGGTGCCGCCTCGCCGGCGACGGCTTTGACGGCTGGATCGAGCAGAACCGCCTCTGGGGCGTCTATCCGGACGAAAAGATCGAATAATAGTCTTCCGTCGTTCCGGGGCGCGCCGAAGGCGCGAACCCGGAATCCATACCCGCTGCAGCTAGAGTACGGCACTCCAACGCTAGTTCTGCGATGTCAGTGATTATGGATTCCGGCCCTCGCGGAGCCTGTCATCGGGCCGGCCACTCCGGGCCAGGCCCGTTGGCTCGGCCGGAATGACGATTTACCGCTTGCGGCGGAGCCGCACGACCACGTCGATGCGGGCGATCTCATAGCCCTCGGGCGCGACCGGCGCCTTGCCGACAACTACGTCGGACGAGGGAATGTCCATGAGATCGTTTTGATCCTCGATGAAAAAGTGATGATGCTCGGAATTGTTGGTGTCGAAATAGGCTTTCGAGCCATCGATGGCGACCTGACGCAGGAGCCCTACCTCGGTGAACTGATGCAGTGTGTTGTAGACCGTAGCGAGCGAGACCGGCACCTTGGCGCGATTGGCTTCCTCGTAGAGCATTTCCGCGGTGACGTGGCGGTCGCCCTTGGCAAACAGGATCCAGCCAAGTGCCATGCGCTGCCGGGTCGGACGCAGGCCGACTTCGCGCAGCTTCGCCTTGACGTCGTGCCATGGGCAGCCATTGAGATCGCGCCCTTCGGCCGGCGTGCGCAGCGGGCTGGCTGGCACGACGGCGCCGGGCACGACGGGACGCGACTGGGTCATTTACTCCACCTGGTGGCCCCAGGGACGGGCCAAGCGAGATTGTTGCAATTGAAATCATTATATGGCCGCCGCGCCCGCGCCGCAACTCCCAAGGGCGTGAATAGAATGCGCCGTATCGCAGCACGGTAGGTGAGGGGCCCGCGACCCGGTGCGCTTTGCCGCAATGTCCCCATATGTTAGGGAATGAGCCGATCGGCCGACAAAGGGGCGGAAACGGACGATGGAAGAGCGCCGTTCGAACTTCGAATATGAAGATCTGCTAGCCTGCGGGCGCGGTGAGCTTTTCGCCAAAGGTCCGCAGCTGCCGCTGCCACCCATGCTCATGTTCGACCGCATTTCCGAAATCGCAGAGGTCGGCGGCGAATACGGCAAGGGGCTGGTGCGCGCCGTTCTCGAATTAAAGCCCGATCTCTGGTTCTTCCCCTGTCATTTCAAAGGTGATCCGGTGATGCCGGGCTGTCTTGGCATCGATGCACTGTGGCAGCTGCTCGGCTTCTTCCTCGGCTGGCTCGGCGCGCCGGGCAAGGGTCGAGCGCTCGGCATGGGCGAGCTCAAGTTTTCGGGCCAGGTGCTGCCGACCATGAGGAAGGTTGTGTACGGCATCGACATCAAGCGCGTGATGCGATCGAAACTCGTGCTCGGCATTGCCGACGGCTGGCTCTCCGCCGATGGCTCGGTGATCTATAGGGCGCTCGATCTCAAAGTAGGGCTATTCCACGACGCCGCACCGCAGGCGAGCGGCGCCTAGAGCGTGATCCCGAAAATTGGAAGCCGGTTTTCGGAAAAGATTTTTCGGAAAGATCATGCTCAACAAAAAAACCTAGGCCGCATGTGGCGGAAAGAGGCTGACGCGACACGATGAGGCGGGTGGTCGTCACCGGGATGGGCATCGTCTCGTCCATCGGTAACAACACGCAGGAAGTGCTCGCTTCGCTGCGCGAAGCGAAATCGGGCATCGTGCGCGCCGACAAATACGCCGAGCTTGGCTTCCGGTCTCAGGTGCACGGCGCGCCGACCCTCGATCCGAGCGAAGCGGTCGATCGCCGCGCCATGCGCTTTCTCGGCGGCGGCGCCGCCTGGAACCACGTCGCCATGGAACAGGCGATCCGCGACGCCGGCCTCGAAGAGAGCGAAATCTCGCACGAGCGCACCGGTATCATCATGGGTTCGGGCGGGCCGTCGACACGCACCATCGTCGAGAGCGCCGATATCGCCCGCAGCAAGGGGCCGAAACGCGTCGGTCCCTTCGCGGTGCCGAAGGCCATGTCGTCGACCGCGTCGGCGACGCTGGCGACCTGGTTCGAGATCAAGGGCGTCAGCTATTCGATCTCGTCCGCCTGCGCGACCTCGAACCATTGCATTGGCAATGCCTATGAGCTGATCCAGAACGGCAAGCAGGACATGATGTTCGCCGGCGGCTGCGAGGAACTCGACTGGACGCTGACGGTGCTGTTTGACGCCATGGGCGCGCTGTCGTCGAAATTCAACGACAGGCCCGCCAAGGCCTCGCGCGCCTATGATGTGGATCGCGACGGTTTCGTCATCAGCGCCGGCGCCGGCGTGCTCGTGCTGGAAGAGCTCGGACACGCCAAGGCGCGCGGCGCTCGCATCTATGGCGAGGTCGCCGGCTATGGCGCGACTTCCGATGGCGCCGACATGGTGGCGCCGTCGGGCGAAGGCGCGGCCCGCTGCATGCGCATGGCGCTCAAGGATGTGAATGCGCCGGTGGATTACATCAACCCGCACGCCACCTCGACGCCGATCGGCGACCTCAAAGAGATCGAAGCGATCCGTGAGGTGTTCGGCGCCGGCGACAAATGCCCGCCGATTTCCGCCACCAAATCGCTTACTGGACATTCGCAAGGGGCGACCGGCGTGCACGAGGCGATCTATTCGCTGTTGATGATGAATAACGGCTTCATCTGCGAGAGCGCCAATATCGAGACCCTCGATCCCGCTTTTGCCGACATGCCGATCGTGCGCCAGCGCCGCGATGACGTGACGCTCAATTGCGTGCTGTCGAATTCCTTCGGGTTCGGCGGCACCAACGCCTGCATCGTGTTCAAGCGGCTCGACGCGTAAGTCTTCATGCTGTTTATGGTCATCGAGCGATTTCGCAACCGCGACGCCGAGCCGGTCTACCGCCGGTTCCGCGAGCGCGGACGCATGATGCCGGACGGCTTGCATTATGTGGGAAGCTGGATCGAGACGAATTTCGACCGCTGCTTTCAGCTCATGGAATGCGATGACGAGCGCTTGTTTGCCGACTGGATAGCGAACTGGAACGACCTGATGGATTTCGAAGTCGTGCCGGTCGCGACTTCGGAAGCAATGCAGAAACTGTTTCCTCAAGTGTGAGCACTGCGATGTCCGGTTTGATGCACGGCAAGCGCGGCCTGATCATGGGGGTCGCCAACGATCACTCGATTGCCTGGGGCATCGCGAGGACCCTCGCTGCACAGGGGGCGAAACTCGCCTTCACTTACCAGGGCGATGCGCTCGGCAAGCGCGTCAAGCCCCTGGCGGCATCGGTCGAGGCTGATCTGGTGCTGCCCTGCGATGTCGAGGACGGCGGCTCGGTCGATGCGGTGTTCGCCGCCATCGCGCAGACTTGGGGCACGCTCGATTTTCTCGTCCACGCGGTCGCCTTTTCCGACAAGACGCAACTGACCGGCCGCTTTGCCGACACCACGCGCGAGAATTTTCTGCGCACCATGCTGATCTCGTGCTTCGCCTTCACCGAAGCGGCCAAGCGCGCGGCCGCGCTGATGCCGAATGGCGGCGCCATGCTCACGCTCACCTATAATGGCGGCGAGCGCGCGATGCCGAACTACAACGCCATGGGGCCTGCGAAAGCGGCGCTCGAAGCCTCGGTGCGCTATCTCGCGGTGGATTTCGGCCCGCAAGCGATCCGCGTCAACGCGATTTCATCCGGGCCGATCCGGACGTTGGCCGGCGCCGGCATCGGCGACGCCCGATACATGTTCGCCTTCCAGCAGCGCCATTCGCCGCTGCATCGGGGCGTGACGCTCGACGAGCTCGGCGGGGCGGGGCTTTATCTTCTTTCCGACCTTTCCACCGGAGTCACCGGCGAAATTCATTTCGTCGACTCCGGCTACAACGTCATTGCCATGCCGCATCCGGATGACCTGCGCGCCGACCGCGAGCGGGGAGGCGATTTCGTAGTTCGTCATTCCGGGGCGCCGCGAAAGCGGCGAGCCCGGAATCCATAACCACAGATCATGCAGGACAAGCTCCGCAGCTTCTCCTGGACTGACGGTGGTTATGGATTCCGGGCTCCTCGCTGCGCTCGGCCCCGGAATGACAATTATAGTTTTGCCAGATGCGGCATGACCTCGGTGCGAAACAGCGAGAGCGAGCGCAACGCTTCGGCCAGCGACATGGTGCCGAGGAACAGATAGGTGAGCAGGTAATTGATGCCCAGCTCGCCAACCTGGCGCTCGATCTCGGCGCGCACCGTCTGCGGCGAGCCGGCAATGACGCCGCCATGCGCGACCATGTCCTCATAGCTCGTGCCGTGCGGAATTTTCAGCCGTGAGGTCGGGCCGGTGTCGTTTTGCTGCACCCGCAGCCAGTTCAGATTGACCAGGTGAGCCTCCATCGCCGGCTTGAAGACGCTGTGGGCTTCCGCGTCGGTATCGGCGACGAAAATATGCCGCTGCACGCCAATCACGGCGCCGCCCGGGAATTCCCCCTTGGGCTGCGCCGGCGCGCCGCGTTTCGCGAGCGCGGCTTTGAATGCGGTGATATTGGCCTTGGCCATGGGCGTCGGCCCGAGCGTCACGAAATGCAGGCCCTGTTCGCCGGCCCAGGTCGAGCCGACCTCGCTGGACGAGGCGTACCAGAACGGCGGCTGCGGCTGTTGCAGCGGCCGCAACGCGATCGGCACGTTCTTGTAGGCAAAGCGGCCGCTCGTATAGGTGAACGTGTCGCCGGTGAGACCGGCGCTGATGCAGCGGAACGCATCGATGAAAATGTCGCGCGAATTGTCGTGGGCGACGTTGTGAAATTCGAGTTCGTAAGGCGACACGCCGCGGCCGACGCCGACGTCGAGCCGGCCATAGCTCAGATGATCGAGCATGCAGATTTCCTCGATCAGCCGCAGCGGCGAATAGAGCGGCAACAGATAGACCAGCGGACCGAGCCGCATGCGCTTGGTCGCGCGCGCCAGCGCAGCGAGATAGACGCCGGGCACCGGCACCATGTTGAGCGGAGTGGCATGATGCTCGGCAACATGCAGGCAGTAGAAGCCGGCTTCGTCGGCCGCCGCAGCGAATTGGAGGCGTTCGTCAAAGAGTGTTGAGACCGGCCGCTGGCCATCTTCGACGTGGTCAAAAAGTCCAATTTTCATGATTGTAGCCGTCCTTGCCGCGCGATCTCTGCACCTGATCCAACCCTCGCCGTGTGATGCCACCTCCCAGGGTGCTTAGCCACCCTCGCCGGCGAATGGCTGCGTCGCTTTCCCCTTGCCTCGATCGGCCGCACACGCCACATCTGCGCGGGTCATGCCCCCTGTACCCGCCATAAAAGTCGAGCACCTGGTCAAAATCTATAAGCAGGTCCCGGCCGTCGACGGCGTCTCGTTCGCAATCGCGCCCGGCTCGATCACCGGTCTCCTGGGCGGCAATGGCGCCGGCAAGACCACCACCATCGCCATGATCATGGGGCTGATCACGCCGACCTCCGGCCGCGTCAGCGTGCTCGGGGCGGAGATGCCGCGGCAGCGCTACCGCGTGCTGCACCGAATGAATTTCGAGAGTCCGTATGTCGAAATGCCGATGCGGCTGACGATCCGGCAGAATCTGACCGTGTTCGGCATGCTGTATGGGGTGCCCGATCTTGTCGATCGGATCGAACAGCTCGGCGAAGCCCTCGATCTGACCGACCTGCTCGATCGGCCGACCGGCAAGCTTTCGGCCGGACAAAAGACCCGGGTCTCGCTCGCCAAATCCCTGATCAACTCTCCCGAATTGCTGCTGCTCGACGAGCCCACCGCCTCGCTCGATCCCGATACTGCCGACTGGGTGCGGGCGCGGCTCGAGCGTTATCGTCGCGACCGCCATGCCACGGTGCTGCTCGCCTCGCACAACATGGCCGAGGTCGAACGGTTGTGCGAGCGCGTCATCATCATGAAGCAGGGCCGCATCGAGGACGACGACACGCCGCCGCGGCTCCTCGCCCGCTACGGCCGCCGCACCCTCGAAGAGGTTTTCCTCGACGTTGCGCGCCGCCGCGACGAGGCGCGCGAGGCCGCGCAATGAGCGCATACACGCGAGAGCGCGCTCGGATTTTCGCCGCGCCGCGTCGCCGCGATGATGCTGCGCTACTGGTATCTTTTGCGCTCGTCGTGGCCGCGGCTCATCGAAATCGTTTACTGGCCCACCGTCCAGATGATCACCTGGGGCTTTCTGCAGTTTTACGTGATGCAGAACGCCGGCTTTTTTGCTCGTGCGGGCGGCACGCTCATCGGCGCGGTTCTGCTCTGGGACATTCTGTTTCGCGGCCAGCTCGGCTTCTCCGTCTCTTTCCTCGAGGAGATGTGGGCGCGCAACATCGGCAATCTGATGATGTCGCCGCTGCGGCCGTTCGAGTTCATCGCTGCGCTCATCGCCATGAGCATCGTGCGATTGGCGATCGGCATGGTGCCGGTAACGTTGCTCGCGCTCGTGTTCTTCGGCTTCAACCTTTACGGTCTCGGCCTGGCACTGGTGGCGTTCTTCATCAACTTGATGCTCACGAGTTGGGCGGTGGGAATTTTTGTTTCCGGCCTGGTGCTGCGCAACGGCCTCGGCGCCGAAAACCTCGCCTGGTCGATCATGTTTTTGTTCATGCCGCTGACCTGCGTCTACTATCCGGTCACCACGCTCCCAGTCTGGCTGCAACCGGCGGCATGGCTGTTGCCACCCACCTATGTGTTTGAGGGTATGCGCGCGCTCATCATCGAGCATACGTTCCGGCCCGATTTGATGCTCGACGCGCTTGCCTTGAACGTTCTCCTCTTTGCCGGTGGAACGTTCGGCTTTCTCAAACTGTTACAGAGCGCGCGCCGCAATGGCTCGCTGATGCAGACGGGCGAATAGCCGCACGTTGGCCTGGGGATAGGTGGGAAAGCGTTGACTATCATATGTAACGAATAAGGAAAAAATTGCTTTTATGATGGTTGCATGACATACGATCCGCAAAATGCTGCAATGCAGCAGGCCGGGCAAGGATCATCCATGGCCATCGGAGAGTTCGGCGGCGCTCCTGTCGCGTCGAGTGGCTACGGCGTGTTGCAGTCGACGCCGCTGTACTGGCTCTATGAGATGAACCATGCGGCCCTCAATCCGGCGCGCGCCTGGGCCGACGCCATACGATTGGCCTTTAAGAACCCGCTCAATCCGCTTTATTTCACGACTTTCGGAAAATCGATCGCTGCCGCGGCCGAGCTTTTCGAGCGCTCGACACGCCGCTACGGCCGCCCCGAATGGCAGATCTCGTCAACGCTGGTCGGCGGCGAGCGCGTCCCGGTGCACATTTCTAGCGTATGGGAGCGATCGTTCTGTCGACTCGTCCGTTTCGAACGCGTGTTCGAGCGACAGCCGCGCCGTCCGCAGCCGCGGCTGCTGATCGTTGCGCCGCTCTCAGGACATTATGCAACGCTGCTGCGCGGGACGGTCGAGGCGTTTCTGCCTAATCACGACGTCTACATCACTGAGTGGCGCGATGCGCGCACGGTGCCGCTGTCGGAAGGCAGCTTCAATCTCGACGATTACATCGACTACGTGATCTCGATATTGCATGCGCTCGGCGGCGATACCCACGTCGTCGCGGTGTGCCAGCCGGCGGTGCCGGTGCTCGCCGCTGTCGCGCTGATGGAGGCGGACGACGATCCCTATGTGCCCATCACCATGACCCTGATGGGCGGACCGATCGACACCCGCGCCAATCCGACGGCCGTGAACAAACTTGCCGAACGGCGCGGCATCGACTGGTTTCGGCGCAATGTCATTACCAAGGTGCCGTTTCCCCATGCCGGCTTCATGCGCGATGTCTATCCCGGTTTCCTGCAGCTCAACGGCTTCATGAGCATGAACCTCGATCGGCACATCGAGGCGCATCGGGAGCTGTTCCGGAACCTCGTGAAGGGGGACGGCGACTCGGCGCAGAAGCACAAGGAATTCTACGACGAATATCTGGCGGTCATGGATCTTGCCGCCGAGTTCTATCTGCAGACGGTCGACACGGTTTTCGTTCGTCACGCCCTGCCGAAAGGCGAGATGATGCATCGCGACCGGCCGGTTGATCCGAGCCGCATCCGGCGCTGTGCGTTGCTCACCATCGAAGGCGAGCACGACGACATCTCCGGCGTCGGCCAGACCGAGGCGGCGCATCGATTGTGCGTCAACATCCCGCCCGACCGGCAAGCGCACTGGCTGCAGCCCGGCGTCGGACATTACGGTGTGTTCAACGGTTCACGCTTCCGCTCCGAAATCGCACCGCGCATAGCCGATTTCGTGCTGTCGATGAGTCACACGGGCCGCACCCGCCGCTTGGGCTCCGCGGTGCGCCACGCCCTTCACGCCATTAATGGCGGGGCGCGTCCTCAAGGCGAGCCTTCGAGCGCCGTGGCCAAGGTTCGCCCGGTGCGCGTCGACTAGCCACGGGGAAAGCCCCCGTTTATGGGGCTAAACCGAGGCTTTACGGCGTCTTGACTTAACCCATTGAGAAACCAACGGGATTTCGAATCATCGCCGGTCAATTTTTCCCACCTGCGAACAGGCAAGATATGAACTAAAATTCATTCCATAAATCACATGATCTAGTGTAGCGCGTAAGGCCGTGGCCCAAAACCTCGTATGCTCACGCTGTCCCAATCAAAGGCGCTTCCCCGCGCTTTGAATATGGCAGTATCGGGCATCGGGTTGGGTTTTGGGGTCAGCGGCCATGGCGCACCGTGCAATGCTTTACCGTCGGCCGAGTGAACCTCAGGCCATCGAAGTTATTTTCGACAGGTCAATCTATCTTGTCCGCTTGCGCCGGCATCGCCAGGCGCGCCGCTACACCTTGCGCATTCAAGCCGCGACCCGCGAGGTGATCCTGACAATGCCGCCGCGCGGAACGTTGAAAGAGGCGCGCGAGTTCGCGCAGAAGCACGGCGGCTGGATCGCGGCTCGGCTCGGCCGCCTACCCGAAGCGGTGCGGTTTGCGCACGGCGTCATGGTTCCGCTGCGCGGTGTGCCGCACCGGATCACGCATCGCCGCGGCGTGCGCGGCACGGTCTGGACTGAGCTGGACGGCGATGGCGAACGCCTTCTCTGCGTCGCCGGCGAGGCGCCGCATATCAACCGCCGCGTCAGCGACTTCTTGCGACGCCAGGCCAAGCACGAACTCGAAGCGGCCAGCCTTCGCCATGCCGCCGATCTCGGTGTCGGCATCACGCGGGTTTCGGTGCGCGATCAAGCAAGCCGCTGGGGTTCCTGCTCCACCGCGGGCGTGCTGTCGTATTCGTGGCGGCTCATCCTTGCGCCCAATTTCGTGCTCAATTATCTCGCGGCGCACGAAGTGGCGCACCTCGTCGAGATGAATCATTCCGCGAGGTTCTGGCGTCTGGTTCGACGCCTTTGCCCCGATCACGAACGGGCCAAGACGTGGCTCGATGTCCATGGCAGCGATCTGCATCGCTATGGCCTGCCCGACGATGGCGGCGCATGACGCCAGGCCCGCGCTTGCGGCAGCCCTCGGACGTCCAAGTGATTTGCAACGATCAACCGAAGACGGCCGGCGAATAAGCCGCCTCAATGGTGGGTAATTGCCTGCACCGCCACGACTTCCGACGAAGACGGAATAAGGCCGAACGAAAGCTTTGTCGCCACCGCGAGCAGCGTGACGGCCAGGACAACGCGTAGGGCGGTTTCGGGAAAGCGAGCGGCGGCATAGCTGCCGACGAGGATTCCGGGGACCGATCCAAAAATTAAGGCGGTAAAGACCTGCCAATCGATCGAACCCAGAAGCCAGTGCCCCATCCCGGCCACGAGCGTGAGCGGAACCGCGTGGACGATGTCAGAACCGACGATGCACTTCGTCGGCAGTTTCGGATAAAGCAGGATCAGCGCTGTGACACCGATGGCGCCCGCGCCAACCGAGGAGATCGATACCAGGATACCAAGCACACCGCCGACGACCACGGTAAGAACCGCAATCCGGTGCAGTGAAAGCATGCCGAGGCGTGGCGCGTAGCGCGTGATTATCTTCTCGCGAAACACCAATGTCAGGGCGGTGAGCAGCAAGGCAAAAGCCAGCACCGAGCCGATAACTTCGCGCGCAATGGGTCCGTTGATGTCGAGATAGCTGAGCGCGGCGATCGTAATGACCGTCATCGGAACGCTGCCGGTCGCCAGCCGCCGTACCACGCGCCAATCGACGGTGCGGTTGAACCCGTGCACCACACTTCCGGCGGACTTCGTCACCGCGGCGTACAGCAGGTCGGTCCCAACCGCGGTCGCGGGATGGATTCCGAACAACAAGATAAGCAGCGGAGTCATCAACGAGCCGCCGCCAACGCCGGTCAGTCCGACCAAGAGGCCGACGGCGAAACCCGATATCGTGTAAAGGAATGGTATCGAGTGAATGGCGTCCATACCGCTACCTCGCCGCCACTTGCATTGGGGCCTGACGGCTGGAGCCCGCGCGACGATAGTATAGCAAATCTATAGGACTTCTAGCGTCCGCGTACGCTCCGATTGAAGAATGGCATAAAAATAAAATTCTTGCATGCGCCGCCGGGTTCATAGGCGAAAGGATTTTTCTCTCCAGACCTGCCAATTGGTGCAATCGCTCTATTTTCACAGGCAAATCTCACCTCCCCGAGGTGTTGAGTGCATTGCAAAAAATCAATCACCTTTCATCAAAGTCGAACCGGGCCGCAATCGTCCAAACAAAGACGCATCACGCGTTGCCGTCCGTGCCGGTTTCGTCAGCAGGATAAGTCCTGCGAATGAAAATACGGGACAGTGCTCAAAGTTGGGCGTTTTGCCGCAGCGTCTAACACTAACGCGTGAAGCGCATTGCATCTGCGAGGCCCGCGCATATTTCCCGCGCATTAGGCCGGCCGGGCGGCTCCCCATCCCCCGACACCCCGCCGCCCGGTCCAATAAGCCTAAGTTGAGGCAACAACTTAAGGACCCCAAGCGCGTATCTTGCTTGGGGTTCTTTTTGTGGCACGCGGCGTGTTATTGTGAGCGCCGGTACCTCCGGCTGCTCTAAGATTTTGATCGCGCGCGAGCTTTTTCGGAAACCGGCGCTCCACCACGGTGCCCGTCCGCGGCGGGCTCCTTCCGGATTTGCGCTAATTCTTCACCAGATCTCCGAGCAGGCTCGCGGCGACGGCCAGTTTCGACAATGTCAGGCCGGAACTGGCGATCTCGTGGATCGCGCCGCGGATACGTTCAACTTCACCTTTGCGCGGCGCCACCCAGGCTTCGACCGCGCCCGCACCGGCTGCGCCATTGCCGACCATGGCGGCGGTAAGTCTCCGCTCGGCATCACCGATCGAATCGCGCGCGCGATCGAGCGCCAGCCGATCGAAATAATCGGCGATCGGAATGTTGCTTGCCGCGGCGGCGATACGATCGAGCCGGAAGAATGCGCCGTTGGCGAAGTAGGTAGCGGCGACATCGCCAATGGCCTTGCTGGTGCGGTCGGCGACCAGCACGATGTCCGGCGCTGCGCTGAGCGGCGCCAGATTGGCGATGCGGCTGGCAAGCTCATCGGGGACGCCCGCTGCGATGAGCTCTTGCGTGCGCACCGCGCGCGCCCCCGAAGCATCTGCGGACAGCGCACCGTCAAGCGCGGCTGCGATCGCGGCGATACCATCGCGATAATGCATCACCACGTCGGCCAGGCCTTGGGTCAGGTCGACGTTGCGCAAGAACCAAATGATGCGGTCAAGCAGAAGGTTTTGCACCGCCGTATAGAGGTCGAGCTGGACCTTTCCATGGACTTGATTGTCGAGCGCATCGATCGCACCATTGAGCGCGGTCATGCCGTAACTATCGCGCACAGCGGCGAAGGCCGCAGCGATGGCGGCCGGCGCGGCGCCGGTCTGATCGGCGATCCGCACGATGAGCGAAGGACCGCCGCGGTTGATCATCGAGTTGGCGAGCTGGGTGGCGATGATTTCGCGGCGCAGGCGATGATGTTCGAGCGCGTCGGGGAAGCGTTCGGCGATCGCCGTCGGAAAATAGCGGCCGAGCTCGCGGCTGAGGTAGCGATCGTCGGGCACCACGGATTCGAGCAAGTCGTCGTAGAGCGTGAGTTTGGCATACGCGAGCAGCACCGCTAGCTCCGGCCGGGTGAACGGCTGCAAGCGGCGGCGGCGCTCGGCGAGCTGCATGTCGTCGGCGAGATACTCGACCGCGCGGTCGAGCAGTCCGCGTCCTTCGAGCGTCTGAATGAGCCGCTGCAGGAAGCCGAAATCCTCCATGCCGCGGCGCTCGGCCAGCGAGATTGCGAGCGGTTGCAGGTAATTGTTGCGCAGGACGAGGCCGGCGATCTCATCAGTCATCTCCGCTAGCAGCGCATTGCGCGCGTTCATCGCCAGACGGCCGTCGCGCACCGGGATGCTCAGCGCGATCTTGATGTTGACCTCCATGTCGGAGGTGTTCACGCCGGCCGAATTGTCGATGGCGTCGGTGTTGAGCCGCACCCCGCGAAGCGCCGCCTCGATGCGGCCGCGTTGCGTCATGCCCAGATTGGCGCCCTCGCCGATCACCTTGCAGCGCAGATCCTTGCCAACGACGCGAATAGAGTCGTTGGCGCGGTCGCCGGCGGCCTCATCGCTTTCATCGGCGGCGCGCACATAGGTGCCGATGCCGCCGAAGAACAATAGATCGACTTGCGCCTTGAGGATCGCGCGGATCAGCTCCTGCGGCGTCAGTCGTTCACCGACCCCGAACAGATTTTGCGCCTCCGGGGAAAGCCTGATCTCTTTGGCGGCGCGGGAGAAAACGCCGCCGCCTGGGGAGATCAGCGTTTTGTCGAAATCCTGCCAGCTCGAGCGCGGCAAATCGAACAGCCGCTGGCGCTCAGCGAAGGTCCGTTCCGGATCGGGGTCGGGATCGATGAAGATGTCGCGGTGATCAAACGCGGCGACGAGCTTGATCGTCCTTTCGCGCAGCATGCCGTTGCCGAACACGTCGCCCGACATGTCGCCGACGCCGACCACGGTGAACGGCGTTTTGCCGATATCGACATCCATTTCGCGGAAATGGCGCTTGACCGATTCCCAGGCGCCGCGCGCGGTGATGCCCATTTTCTTGTGGTCGTAGCCGGCCGAGCCGCCAGAGGCGAACGCGTCGCCGAGCCAGAAGTCGTGCGCGATGGCGATGACGTTGGCGATGTCGGAGAACGTTGCCGTGCCCTTGTCGGCGGCGACCACGAGATAAGGATCATCGCCGTCGTGGCGAACGACGTCTGGCGGCGGGACGACGCCTGTCGTTCCAGTGCCGATATTGTCGGTGATGTCGAGCAGCGTCGAAATGAACAGCTTGTAAGCGGCGGTGCCTTCCGCCTGGATGGCTTCGCGCGGCGCCGCCACGCGGCAGCCGCTTCGGCACGAAGCCGCCCTTGGCTCCGACCGGCACGATCACCGCATTCTTCACGTTCTGCGCTTTGACCAGGCCGAGGACTTCGGTGCGGAAATCCTGCGGCCGGTCCGACCAGCGAATGCCGCCGCGGGCAACCTTGCCGAAACGCAGATGCACGCCCTCGACGCGCGGGGAATAGACAAAAATCTCGTACAGCGGCCGCGGCAACGGCATAGCGTCGAGTTTGCGGCTGGAAAACTTCACCGCAATGAGCTCCTTCGGCCGTCCGTCGCGGTCGAGTTGATAGAAATTGGTGCGGATCGCCGGCCTGCACCGCGTTGACGAAACGGCGCAGGATGCGATCCTCGTCGAGGCTGTCGACCGCCTGCAACGCGGTTTCGATCGAGGCGGCGATGAAAGCCTCCCGCGCCGCGCGTTCGTCCTCGGCACGCCGAGATGCGGGTCGAAGCGCGTGTGGAACGAAGTCACGATCTGCGCCGCGATGGCGGCGTGCTTGCGCAGCGTCGTCCACATGTAATCCTGCGAGTAGGGGACGCGGACCTGCCGCAGAAAGCGCGACAGCGTGCGGACCAGCGCTACGTCGCGCCACACCAGGCCGGCCGCGAGCACCAGCGCGTTGTAGCCGTCGTTCTCGGCGCGTCCGCCCATGACCGCGAGGAAGCAGCTCTCGAGCCGCTCCTTGAGCGCGTCGAGCTCGAACGGCTGGCCCGCTGCGCTTTGCAGCGTCATGTCATGGAACCAGACATCGGCCGCGTCATCACCCGGCTGAATGTGGTAGGTGCGCTCGTCGACGACGCGGAAGCCCATGTTCTCCAGCACCGGCACGCGCTCGGAGAGCGGGATCGGCCGGCTGTGGCTGAAAACTTTGAGCCCGGCGCTCGCGGCCTCGGCGTCGGGCGTCGCGGTAAAGCTCGACGCCGAGCGGATGCTCGGCGGTCAGCGCCTCGACAACGGCGATATCGGCGACGGCGGCCGCCGGCGGATAGACCTCACGATAGTCGACCGGGAAGGCATCGCCATAGCGCGCGAACAGCGTGCGTCCCCTTGGCGACGGGTGCGCGGCGGCAAGCGCCTCTTCGAAACCGTCGATCCAGCTGCGCACGATCGCCTCGACCGCGCGATCGAGAATGGCGCGATCGACGACGCGGCGTCTCGCCTTCGTAGCGCCCGATGATGAAGTGGACGCGCACCAGCGGACCTTCCGGGAAGAACGGATAGAAGGCGCGCACTCGCCCTTTGAAGGTCGTGGCGAGATAGTCGCCGATCCTCGCCCTGATCTCGCTGTCGTAGCGGTCGCGCGGAATGTAGACGAGGATCGACACGAAGCGGTCGAAGCGATCGCGCCGCGGCAGCACGCGCACGCGCGGGCGTTCGTCGAGCTGAAGAATGGCCAGCGCGAACTGATAGAGCGTGTCTTCGTCGATCTGGAACAATTCGTCGCGCGGATAGTGCTCCAGCACGTTGACCAGCGCCTTGCCGGAATGGCTCGACGGATCGAATCCGGCGCGGCTGATGATGTGATCGACCTTGCGCCGCAGATAGGGAATGGCGCGCACCGAACGCGTGTAGGCGGTCGACGTTAGCAGCCCGCAGAACACGCATTCGCCGACGAGCTTGCCGTCGCGGTCGAAGCGCTTCACCCCGATGTAATCCAAATGGACGCGCCGATGCACGCGCGAGCGCACCGCGGCCTTGGTCATGATCAGGAGCTTCGGTTCGTTCAGGAACTCGCGGATTTCGGGCGTGATGGTCACGAGCTGGTTGCCGCGGCGAAGCAACCGCATCTCGCGCGATCGCAGCAGCCCGAGCCCGGTCTCGAACTTCGGTTCGAGCGCATGCTCGCTGTCGGTGTAGGCATAGTCGCGCGCACCGAGCAGGGTGAAATTGTCCGCCGCCATCCATTGCAGAAACTGGATCGGCTTCGGCGATCTCGTCGGCGGGAAGCGGCGGCGGATTGGCTTTCAATTCCGCGGCGACTTCGCTCGCTCGCGCCAGCATCGCCCGCCAATCCTGCACGCTGACGCGCACATCGGCGAGGACTTCTTCGAGCGCGCGCACGATGTCCGCGCGCTGCGCCGCATCATCCATGCCGGCGACATGAATGTGAATGAAGCTTTCGCGGCGCCCGTCGCCCTTATGCCCGTTCCTTTGAAGGCGACGAGGCTTGCCCGCTTCGTCGCGCTCGACCGTGAACACCGGATGGACCAGGAGCCGGATGTCGAGGCTCGCGTTCGCCAAGTTCGCCGAGCACCGAATCGACCAGGAACGGCATATCGTCGTTGAGGATTTCGAGCACAGAAACGCCGGGCACGGCGCGGGCCGGCGCAAAGCCGATTTTGGCTGCGCCGGGCTTGCGCTCCAGGAGAAACGACCACGCTTGCTCGGCGATGTCGGCGAGCTCCTCCGGCCGGTAAGGCGCGAGATCGTCCGGCGTCGCATGGCCGTACAAATCGGCAAGAAAATCCTGCGGGATGTCGCGCCGGCGCCCGGCCAGCATCGCCGCGGCTGCGCGGATGAGGAGCTGGCTGGTGCGATCGTCCTCGGGGCGGGGAATGTTCTGCGCGGCCATGTTTCCCCCTGTCGGTTCCTACGGCGCGATTCGCTCGCAATACTACTCGCGCAAGGCGCACATCCGCTACCGCGACGATCTATAATGTCGCTCTATCCACTGCCACCGACCAAGGCGTCGCATTCAGGAAAACGCTGAGAGGGACCATATGGCCAAGCGCAGCAGCAAAACCGCCCCCGACGATCGTGTACGGAAACCCCGCCCGCCGGCGGTCGCGGGGGACGACACCGTCATCACCGCACTCAAGCTGCCGCCGGAAAAGCTGTCCCCGGAAATGGCCGCCTATTTCGCCAAATGCGAGGAAAAGCTCGGTTTTGTGCCGAATGTGCTGAAAGCCTATGCCTTCGACAGCGCGAAGCTTGCGGCCTTCGTCGCCATGTACAACGATCTGATGCTGGCGCCGTCGGGCTTGAGCAAGCTCGACCGCGAGATGATCGCGGTCGCGGTGTCGTCGCATAACAAGTGCTACTACTGCCTGGTCGCCCACGGCGCCGCGGTGCGCCAGCTGTCCGGTGATCCGCCGCTCGGCGAACTGATGGTGATGAACTACCGCGCCGCGCGGTTGTCGCGGCGCGAACGCGCCATGCTCGACTTTGCCGTCAAGCTCACAGCCGAGCCGTGGCTGATCGAGGAGGTGGATCGCGAAGCGCTGCGCCGCGCAGGCTTCACCGACCGCGACATCTGGGACATCGCCGCCGTCGCCGGCTTTTTCAACATGTCCAACCGCGTGGCGTCCGCGACGGACATGCGGCCGAACAGCATCTATCACGGCCAAACCAGGTGAATGCGCCAAGTGAACGTACGAGGTGAACGCGCTTGTCGTATATGCTATGAGATTAGTCATTATAACACTGTCGAATCATGTGCGGGGAGGCTCACCATGCGTGCGGCCATTGCGGGCGGCGTGACCGGCATTGCCCTTAGCGCGTTATTAGCTCCCTCCGCCTTTGCGGCGCCGCCGGCTAAGCTTTTGCCGAGCGAGATCCAGGCAACGTTTTTCAACGGACAGCCGTTCACCGCCTCCACACCGTCCAAACTCAAATTCAAGATGACCTTCACGGCGGACGGCAAGATGAAACGCCAACCGATCGGTACGGGCAGCAGGGGCGAGGGCACCTGGAAGCTCTCGAAGGACGGCTTCTGCACCACCTGGAAAGGCGCGCAGGATCATTGCTTCACGGTGGTCAACGCCGGTGACAACAAATGGTCGGTGCTCAAAGGCTCGACCATCATGGCGACGTGGAGCAAATAGAATCAATCCTGCCCCGCAAAGCGGGGAAGGGGGACCGCCCGAAGGGCGGTGGAAGGGGCGTCGGCGGTGAGGTTCGCCTCTATGCGGCATGCCCCCTCCACCATGCTTCGCATGGTCCCCCTCCCCCGCGTCGTTTCACTCCGCAGGGGAGGATGGTTTATGCATCGACAGATCGTGGATCGTCGCATGCTCGCCGGACAGCGGGTTCGCCGGGTCCCAGGCGTAGCGCAGCGTCTCGAAGCGCATGGCGCGGGCGTCGAGCATGATCAGGCGGCCGACCAGGCCCTCGCCGAAGCCGACAATCTCGCGGATCACTTCCAGCGCCGCCATCGAGCCGACGACGCCGGCGAGCGCGCCGAGAATTCCGGCCTCGGCGCAAGCCGGCACGGTGCCGGGCGCCGGCGGCTCGGGAAAGAGACAGCGATAAGTCGGGTTCGGCTTGCCGTCGGCGCCGCGCTCATGCGCGCGGATCGTGGTGAGCGTGCCGTCGAAGGGTCCGAGCGCCGCCGTGACCAGCGGCTTTTTTGCGAAGTAGCAGGCGTCGGAAACCAGGTAGCGCGTGGCGAAATTGTCGGAGCCATCGGCGATGAGATCGTAGCCGCCGATCAGTGCCAACGCATTTTGCGCGGTCAGCCTGACGCCGTGCGGCTCGACGGCGACATGCGGATTGAGCCGATGGATGACCGCCGCGGCGCTCTCGACCTTCGGCATGCCCACGTCCGGAGTGGCGTGGATCACTTGCCGCTGCAGGTTTGACAGCGAGACCGCGTCGTCGTCGATGACGCCAAGCGTGCCGACCCCGGCGGCGGCGAGGTACAGGAGCACCGGTGCGCCGAGGCCGCCGGCGCCAATAACCAGTACGCGGGCGCGGCCGAGCGCGGCCTGTCCCGGACCGCCCACCTCGCGCAGCACGATGTGACGCGCGTAGCGTTCGAGTTCGTCGGCGGTGAGCATGGCATTAACATATGCGCGAATAATGTTTGGAACCACCGCGGCGCCAAATTTGCTGTCGACGAAAGCTGGTTCCGTGTTTGGCCTTCACGCCTGGTTCGGTTACGATCAGGCATCGAGGGTGGTTGGGATCATGCACATTCGGGCGGCGGCCTTAGTTGTCGGCCTCATAGCGGCGGGTACGCCGGCGCTGGCGACCAATGCAAGCAAGCCGGCCGCACCGACGGCGGCGCCATCGGCCGCGGCCAAAAAGAAGCCGCATCTCGCGGCTCGCCGCCCCAAGGAAGATATCGATCCGCTGGCCGAGGTTCCGGGCTTTTCCACGGAAGCTGTCGGCTGGCAGCTCATTGAGGACGCGAAAACCGGCGCCCGCCTCGGCTTGCCCGAGAAGCTTGTGCCGCGCACCGGCGCTTCCCGTACCGGCAGCCGATGGACCTCGGCGCAGGGACAAATTCAGATCGAGACCTTTCGCCTGACCGAAGCGGCCTTGCCGGCGCTGTTCGATGAAGAAAAAAAGGCATCCCACCGACAGATCACCTCGAGTGCGCTCAAGCCCAACTCCTTTGTCATCCTCGGGGTCCAGGGACTGAAGAATTTTTTGGTCCGCGCGGAGGCGCATGGCAGCGAAGTGCGCGGCGTCACCGTGCAGTATGACCAGGCGACCGAAGGCACCATGGGCCGCGTCGCCATCGCAGTGGCGAACGCGTTCGTGGGTTTCCCCGACCCCAACGCCGCCCCGGTGCCGGGTCTGCGGCGAATGGTTGAATACGGCACCGCGATCGTGGTGAGCAGCGACGGCGATCTTGTCGCGCCGGCCCGCGTCACAGATGAATGTCGGACCATCACCGTGCCCGGCTTCGGCCACGCCGAGCGCGTCGGTGTCGACAAGGCGAACGATCTTGCGCTCATCCGCCTTTACGGCGCGCGCAACCTCGTCCCGGCGACGCTCGCCGCCGACACTGATCAAAGCGGCGAACTCAAGCTGGTCGGCGTTGCCGACCCGCTCGCGCAGGCTGGCGGCGCCGAGGTGACCAGCGCCGCGGCGCGCCTCACGGCGCAAGGCGTTGAGCCGTCGCCGAAGCCCGGCTTTTCCGGTGCGGCGGCGGTCAACGCGAATGGCGGGTTGGTCGGCATGGCGGACCTCAAACCCGCGTTCGTCGCGAGCAACGGCAGCTCCGGCCCGACGGCCACGCTGGTGCCGGTCGACGCGATCCGCGCATTCCTTCAAGATCGAGGCATCAGATCCGCCGCCGCAGAAGGCCACGCGGTGATCGAGCAGTCGGTCGTGCGCGTGATCTGTGTGCGCCAATGACGGCAATCATTTTTCGCGAGGCGCGCAGGCGAGGGCGGCGTCTCAGAGATCGGCGGCAAACGAAATGCTTTCGTCTCGCCGCGACGGTCGTTGCCGCTGCGTTTGGGGGTGTCATTGCCGTCGTCGCGGTTCGTCAGGTTATTTTCGAACCAGCAGTGGATGCCGGTGCGCCAAATGCGGCGAGTGAAGCGAAGCTTGCCGCCGCGTTGCCGGTTGCGCTTGAGTTGTCCCCCGCGTCTGGTGCGGTGACACAGGACGACCCATTGACGTCACCTCAAGAGCAAGCGGCAATCGATACTTCTGAAAAGGATCAAGCAAAACTGGAGGAGGATTATTCGCCGGTTCATGACGATTCCCGCGATGCGAGCCCGTCGAAACGCGACCTCTCCTATCTCTCGTACTATGTTTATGCCGAAATTCTGCCGTCCGAAAAGCCGGCCGAAATTGTTTTGGCTTCGCTGAAGGATGTGTCGCTCGGAACACCCGTGGAGGAGATCAAACGCGCGTCGGATGCGTTCGGGGTAAATTTTGGCTTCATGAAAGCCGTTGCCAAAATCGAATCTGATTTTGACCCCAAGCAACGCACCGGCTCGTATATTGGGCTGTTTCAACTCAACAAGTACGAGTTCGACAAATACGGGTCGGGAGAGATCACCAGTGCCCGCGACAACGCCGTTGCGGCGGCCTACAAATTCCTCACCGACGCGACGCTGTTTGAATGGGATACGCACCGGAAGCCAAGCTTCAGCGACCTTTATTTGATTCACCAGCAAGGCTGGCAGGGCGCCGCGGAACACGTCAGCCATCCGGAGCGGATTGCCTGGAAGTCGATGTGCGCCACCGACGAGGGCAAGGAAAAAGGCGAGCGCTGGTGCAAGCGGGCGATCTGGGGCAATACGCTTCCGGCCATCAAGCATGCTTGGAAATCAGTTGAAAATCTGACCTCCGGCGCGTTTGTGACGATGTGGCGGCAGCGCGTTGAGCACTTTTATTCGCGCTATTCCGAAGCGACGATCGAAGACGTGAAACGCTGAAGCGCGGCGGTTCCTTACGGCCTCATTTGTTTTCGAACTTCGGCGGCCGCTTGGCGATGAAGGCCGCCATGCCTTCCTTCTGGTCGGCGGTCGCGAACAGCGAATGAAACACCCGGCGTTCGAAGCGCACGCCTTCGGCGAGCGAAGTCTCGAACGCGCTGTTCACCGCTTCCTTTGCCGCCAGCACCGAAGGCAGCGACATCGACGCAATCGTTTCCGCGACCTTCATCGCTTCGTCGACCAGACTTGCCAGCGGCACGATGCGGGCGACGAGACCGGAGCGCTCGGCTTCGGCGGCGTCCATCATGCGGCCGGTCAGGATGATATCCATCGCCTTCGACTTGCCGACCGCGCGGGTGAAGCGCTGGGTGCCGCCGATGCCGGGAATGATGCCGAGCTTGATCTCGGGCTGGCCGAATTTGGCGTTGTCCGCGGCGATGATGAGATCGCACTGCAAAGCGAGCTCGCAGCCGCCGCCAAGCGCAAAGCCCGCGACCGCGGCGATCACCGGCTTGCGCGCGTCCGCGGCGCAATGCCAGTTGGCCGCGAAGTCGCCGAGGAAAGCCTCGGTGAAGGTCTTCTCAGCCATTTCCTTGATGTCGGCACCGGCGGCGAAGGCCTTGTCAGAGCCGGTGATCACCATGCAGCCGATGGCGGCGTCGGCGTCGAACGCGCCGAGCGCCGCCGCCAGCTCGCCCACCAGCGCGCTGTTGAGCGCATTGAGCGCTTGCGGACGGTTGAGCCGGATCAAGCCGACTTTGCCGCGCGTTTCGACAATGATGTTCTGGTAGCTCATGGCGTTTCCTTCAACACGAAGTTTCTCGAAACCCTCCCCTTTCAGGGGGAAAAGAAGATTCACTTCTGGCATACCGGACAATAAAACGTCGAGCGCCCGTTTTGCACGATGCGCTTGACGGTGCTGCGGCAGCCGGGCGTTCGGCACCTTTCGCCCTCGCGATCGTAAACGCGGAAGTTATGCTGGAACATACCGAGCTCGCCGTCGGTGAGCTTGTGATCGCGCAGCGTTGAGCCGCCGTCCTTGATCGCCGCGTTGAGCACCGCCTTGATGGCCTCGACCAGACGTTCGGCGCGCTCGTTGGGCGCGCCGGTTTTGCTGGCGATAGTCGCGGCGACGCGCTTGGGCGATAGCCGCGCCCGATGCAGCGCTTCGCAGACATAGATGTTGCCCAGACCAGCCACGACCCGCTGGTCCAACAGCGCCGCCTTTAGGCTCGTCTTCTTTCCCTTGCACGCTTTAGCCAGCATTGCCGCGTCGAATGCATTGCCCAGCGGCTCGGGGCCGAGATTTTTAAGGAGTGGCTCAGCCTCTAGTTTTGTGCGTGCGACGAGCTTCATCGAGCCGAAGCGGCGCGGATCGTTGAAGGTCACGATGGCGCCCGACGACATATGAAAAACGACGTGGTCATGCGCCGCGTGCTGCGCACGCTCGTGATAGTAGCGGCCTAGCGCCGTGCTGTCGGCTTCCTGAAACACATGAAACGAGCCGGACATGCCGAGGTGCATGAGCAGCACTTCGCCGGACGACAAATCGGCGAGCAGGTATTTCGCCCGCCGACCCAGGCCGGTCACGGTCTTGCCTTGGAGACGCTGCGCGAAGTCTTTCGGCAACGGCCAGCGCAGATCGCCGCGATGCACCTCTACCTTGGCGAAGCGCGCGCCCTCCATCGCCGGCTGAAGGCCCCGCCGCACCGTTTCTACTTCAGGCAGTTCCGGCATCCGCTCAACCGACCGTTTACGACGCGCAATAGGGTTAATATCGGCAGACATAGCGCCGCTAAAGCCGTCGCGCTATGGTTTAGCTGAACAGGCAGAGAGTAATGGCAGACACCGCCCAATTCGGCGCGCGGGAAGTGCCGCTTGCGGACAAGCAGGCGATGGTCGACGACGTCTTCAACAGCGTCGCCCGCCGCTACGACCTGATGAACGACCTGATGTCGTTCGGGCTGCATCGGGCCTGGAAGGATGCGCTGGTCACGGCGGTCAATCCGCCCAAGAACCGGCCGTTCCACTTGCTCGATATTGCCGGCGGCACCGGCGATGTCGCGATGCGCTTGATCGCGGCTGGTGGCGAGGCCACGCACGCCACGGTCTGCGATATCAATGCGGACATGCTTGCCGTCGGCCGCGAGCGCGCAGCTGTACGGGCGCTGGGCGAGGCCATAACGTTTACCGAAGCCAATGCCGAGGCGCTGCCATTTGCGGACCGGAGTTTCGATGCTGTCACCATTGCGTTCGGCATCCGCAACGTGCCGCGCATCGACGCGGCGCTGGCCGAAGCATTTCGCGTGCTCAAGATCGGCGGACGATTTCTCTGCTTGGAGTTCTCCGCCGTGACAATGCCCGGCCTCGACAAGCTCTACGACTTCTACTCGTTCAATGTCATTCCCGCGCTCGGGCGCGCGGTCGTCGGCGACGCCGAATCCTATCGTTATCTGGTGGAATTGATCCGTCGCTTTCCGAAGCCGCAGGACTTCGCCGCCATGATGCGTGCGGCCGGTTTCGCGCGCGTTTCACATCAACTCATGACCGGCGGCATCGTGGCGCTGCATTCCGGCTGGCGTTTGTGATCTCCGCCCCCGCGCATCTTCTTCGTTTCGGCCGCGCCGGCTTCATTTTCGCCCGCGAGGGCGTTTTCGGCGCAATCGATCCGGCGCTCATTCCGCCGGCGGCGCGTCCGCTAATACGCGTCGTGCGACTGATCGAGCGGCCGGCGGTCGGCGCCGCCGAGACACGCTTGTCGGCCGCGCTGACGCGGCTCGGCCCGAGCTATGTGAAGCTCGGTCAGTTCTTGGCGACGCGGCCCGATGTGGTGGGGGCCACTTTGGCCCGCGATCTCGAACGGCTGCAGGATCAGATGCCGCCATTCCCGCAAGTCGAAGCGGAAGCGGCCATCGCCGCTTCGTTCGGCAAGCCGGTCAGTGAGGTTTATGAAAGCTTCGGCCCGCCGGTCGCCGCCGCCTCGATCGCGCAGGTGCATCGGGCCGAGGTTGCGACCGCGCACGGACCGCGCGCCGTCGCGGTCAAGGTGCTGCGGCCCGGCATCGAACGCCGCTTCTATGCCGATCTCCGCGCCTTCACCTTCGTCGCGCGTCATGCCGAAGATTTCTCCGCCGAGGCGCGGCGGCTGCGGCTGATCGAAGTGGTCGACACTTTGCGGCGCTCGGTCACGGTCGAGATGGATTTTCGGCTCGAGGCGGCCGCGCTCTCGGAAATGGCCGAGAATACGAAGGACGATCCGGATTTTCGCGTGCCCGCCGTTGACTGGGATCGCACCAGCAAGGACATTCTGACGCTGGAATGGATCGATGCGACGCCGCTGTCGGATCGCGCGCGCCTCGCCGCCAAGGGCTTCGATCTGCGCCGGCTCGCCCGTGCGCTGATCCAGACGTTTCTCCGCCACGCGCTGCGTGATGGTTTCTTTCACGCCGACATGCATCCGGGAAATCTGTTTGTCGACGACGATGGCCGGCTCATTGCCGTCGATTTCGGCATCATGGGCCGGCTTGGAGCGAAGGAGCGCTTGTTCCTTGCCGAGATTTTGCACGGTTTCATCACCCGCGATTATCACCGCGCCGCCGAAGTGCATTTCGAGGCCGGTTATGTGCCGCCGCAGCATTCGGTCGAAAGCTTTGCCCAGGCGATCCGCGCCATCGGTGAGCCGATCCATAACCGCACCGCCGAAGATATTTCCATGGCGCGCTTGCTCACGCTGCTGTTCGAGGTGACTGGCCTGTTCGACATGCGCACCCGGCCTGAATTGCTGCTGCTGCAGAAGACCATGGTGGTGGTGGAAGGCGTGGCGCGCTCGCTCGATCCCAAGCTCGATATGTGGTCGACGGCCGAGCCGGTGGTGCGCGAATGGATGACGCGAAATCTCGGCCCTGCCGGCAAGCTCGAAGGCGCCGCGCTCGGCGCCGCCGAGGTTGGACGCTTCGTGAGTCACGTGCCGGGCTTACTGACCCGCGGCGCCCGCGTGCTCGATCAGCTCGACGAGATCACGCGCGACGGTTTGGTCTTGTCGCCGCAAACCGTTGCCGAGGTCGGCAAGAGCGAAGCCCGCCGTAATCGCTCGGCTACAGTCGCGCTCTGGCTGATCGCTGCCCTGCTATTGTGGATCGTGATTTTGCTGATCAGATGATTGCATTGATTGCAATGCAATCACATCCCTGCTAAGATGCTGACTGCCCGGAGGAAACCCGATGGCCAGTCTCACCGTCCGGCAGCTGGACGACAAGCTCAAGACGCTGCTGCGGCTGCGCGCCGCGCGGCACGGCCGATCGATGGAAGACGAGGTCCGCGTCATTCTGCGGCAGGCGGCGGAAGAGACCGGGCGCGAAGCGCTGGATCGCTTCGAGCCGCCGGCGCGGCCTGCGCAGCAAAAAGCTCAGTCAGTCGCCGCCGACGCGCAGCGCATTCTTCTCATCATTGGCGGCGGCATTGCCGCCTACAAATCGCTCGATCTCATCCGCCGCCTGCAGGATCGCGGCGCACGCGTGCGCTGCATTGTCACCGATGCCGCGCAGCATTTCGTGACCCCGCTGGCCGTCGGCGCGCTTGCCGGCGAGCGCGCTTACACCAATCTGTTCGATCCGCAGAGCGAATTTGACGTCGGCCATATCCGCCTGGCGCGCGACACCGACCTTGTCATGGTTGCACCGGCGACCGCCGATCTCATCGCCAAAATGGCGGGCGGTCACGCCGACGATCTCGCGAGCGCCGTCCTGCTTGCGACCGACAAGCCGATCCTGATCGCTCCTGCGATGAATCCGCAGATGTGGAACGCCAAGGCGACGCAACGCAATCTTGCGCAGCTCAAGGCGGACGGTGTTCGCCTTGTCGGCCCGAACGCTGGCGAGATGGCCGAGCGTGGCGAAGCCGGCATCGGACGCATGGCCGAGCCGCTCGAAATCGTCGCCACCGTCGAGGCGATGCTGCGCCACGCCGGTCCGCTCACTGGCAAGCGGGTGCTGGTCACCTCCGGCCCGACCAGCGAGCCGATCGATCCGGTGCGCTTCATCGCCAACCGCTCGTCGGGCAAGCAAGGTCACGCCATCGCCGCGGCGGCGGCTGCCGCGGGCGCCGATGTCGTGCTGGTCTCAGGTCCCGTGAACCTGCCCGATCCGCCCGGGCTAGCTGTTGTGAAAGTCGAGACCGCGAGCGAGATGCTGGCGGCGGTAGAAAAAGCGTTGCCGGTCGATGTCGCCGTGTTCGCCGCTGCCGTCGCCGACTGGCGGCCGGAGCGGGTGAGCGAAAGCAAGATCAAGAAGCAGCAAGGCCGAACCCCGACCCTCGCGCTGGTCGAGAATCCCGATATTCTGTCGACCATCGCACACCGCAAATCCGGCCGGCCGCGGCTCGTCATCGGCTTTGCCGCCGAGACCGATAACGTCATCGCCAACGCCAAGGCGAAGCTTAAGAAGAAGGGTTGCGACTGGATCCTGGCCAACGACGTTTCGCCGGGAACCGGCATCATGGGTGGCGACGTCAATACGGTTCACTTGATCAGCGCGGTCGGCGTCGAATCCTGGCCGCCGCAGTCGAAGGACGACGTGGCGCGCGCCTTGGTCGAACGAATTACCGCCGCGTTAGGGGGAACTAAGCGGTGACAAGCGACGGGCGCGTCGAGGTGCGCATTGTGCGGCTGCCGCACGCAAGCGACTTGGCCCTGCCGGAATATCACAGCGCGCTCGCCGCCGGCCTCGACCTTCTTGCTGCCGTATCGGCCGATGCGCCGGTAGAACTCGCGCCCGGGGCGCGCGCCATGATTCCCGACCGGCGTCGCGATCGCGTTGCCTCCGGGTCATGAGGGCCAAGTGCGGCCGCGCTCGGGTCTCGCCGCCCGCCACGGCGTCACGGTGCTGAACTCTCCCGGCACGGTTGATGCGGACTACCGCGGGGAGGTGCAAGTCATTCTGATAAACCTCGGCGCCGAGCCGTTTATGGTCCACCGCGGCATGCGCATCGCGCAGTTGGTCATTGCCCCGATACGACAGGCGAGGCTTGTTGAAACGGACAGCCTGGAGGCAACGCAGCGTGCGGCCGGCGGTCTCGGCTCCACCGGCATGGCCTCCAATCTCACCCAAAAACGCGATTAACGGATTTGCAACACTGCGTTAGGCAGCGTTCACGATCTGGACTCTTTCGGCGCGATTCCGCTTGAGAGTAAAGTCAAGCGATTCGCGGGTGCGCTCGCGATGGACCCGCTGGCGATGGCGGTGACAGCCAGCAGAGGCAAAAGGGGCATGCCGGACACGATCCGGAGGAGCGGGGGCTATGCTCGTCCGTGGCGCGGCGGATTTCCTTTAGCCATTGGCGCGCTCGCGCCGTTGCCGGCCCGCGCGGACGGCCCGCCGACGCTCGCGCTCCACGAGCTTGTCCTCGGCGCCTCGCGCAGCATCGATCGCCACGAAGTCGCGGTGCTCGTGCTGCTCGTCGGGCTTCTGCTGTTCGCCGTTGTCACCGCGATCCTGCTGTTGCAGGCGCGCGCCGGATGGGCGCGACTGGAAGCCTCATCGCGCGACGAGATCGCTATGCTGCGCGCCGATCTCGACCGCGCCAACGCCTTGCTGCTCTCCGAGCCGCAGGTGATGGTCGAGTGGCTGCCGGCATCCGATGAGCCCAGTATCGAGGGCGATCCTGCCGTTGTCGGCGTCTCTGTGGCACGTCGCGTGCTCGCCTTTGGCACCTGGCTCGATGCGGCCCGGGCAACCGCGATGGAGCAAGCCGTCGACGCGTTACGCGCGCGCGGGGAAGCGTTCTCGATGGCGTTCACCACGCTTTCCGGCCGTCCGGTGGAGGCGCAAGGCCGTGCCGTCGCCGGGCGTGCCGTGCTGCGGCTGAAAGATGCCAGCGGCGTCAAACGCGAACTTCTGGATCTAGCCGGACGGCATGAGGGGTTGCTGCGCGAGATCGCGTCGCTACGCGCCCTGATCGAGCGCTTGCCATCGCCGGTGTGGATACGCGATGCGGCGAGGCGGCTGACCTTCGTCAATCCCGCCTACGCGCGTGCGGTCGAAGCGCGCGATGCCGCCGATGCCGTCGCGCGGAACCTGGAACTGCTGGATGGCTCGGCACGAGAGAGCATTATGCGCGCCCGTACGCTGACCGGCGCCTATACCGGCCGGCTGCCCGCCGTCGTCGCCGGAGCGCGGAAGAGCTTCGATGTCCTCGACTTTAGCACCGAGACCGGCAGTGCGGGCCTCGGCATCGACGCCACCGAAGCCGAAACGATGCGCAGCGCGGTCGCCCGCATGGTCGACGCGCACCGCCGCACGCTCGATCAACTTTCGACCGGCGTCGCCATGTTTGACGCGCAGCACAAACTGACATTCTACAATGCCGCCTATCGCGCGCTGTGGAATCTCGAGGCCTCTTATCTCGACCAGCGACCCACCGATTCCGCGGTGCTTGATGAATTGCGGGTCGCGCGCAAGCTGCCGGAAGAGCAGGACTTCCGGCAGTGGAAGGCACAGCTGCACGCGGCTTATCGGGCCGTCGAGGCGAGGGAGCATACTTGGCATTTGCCCGACGGCCGCACGCTGCGCGTGGTCACCACGCCCAATCCCGACGGCGGCGTCACCTACCTGTTCAACGATGTGACCGAGCGGCTCGATCTCGAGCGGCGGTTCGAGGAGTTGATCCGCGTTCAAGGCGAAACCCTCGACAACCTCGCCGAAGGCGTCGCGGTGTTTGCCAGCGACGGACGCTTGCGGCTTGCCAATTCCGCTTTCGCCCGCATGTGGGGGCTAGCGCCGCAAATCCTCACTGAGCGGCCGCATATCGAAACGATCTCGGTTTTGTGCCGCCCGTTGCACGGCGGCCAGGCGACCTGGCAAGCGTTGCGCCAGGTTGTGACCGCGATCGACAGCCGCGAAGCGATCTCGGGGCGGCTGGAACGGCGCGACGGCAGCGTGGTCGATTGCACCACCGTGCCGTTGCCGGACGGCGCTACGCTGGTGACCTTCCATGACGTCACCGACTCGGTGAACGTCGAGCGGGCGCTGCGTGAACGCAACGAGGCGCTGGAGGATGCCGACAAGATCAAGATCGATTTCGTCCATCACGTGTCCTACGAGCTGCGCTCGCCGCTGACCAACATCATCGGTTTTGTCCATCTGCTTGGCGATGAGACGACAGGCCCGTTGGCGCCGAAACAGCGCGAATATCTCGACTACATCACGGTCTCCACCAACACGCTGCTGGCCCTGATCAACAACATTCTCGATCTGGCGACCATCGACGCCGGCCGCATGCAGCTCAATCTCGGGTCCGTCGACATCCGCGAAACCATGGCGGCGGCGGCGGAAGGCGTCCAAGACCGCCTGGTCAACGCCGGCATCGTGCTGGAGATGCATGCCGCCAATGATATCGGCAGTTTCATCGCCGATGAGCGACGGGTGCGGCAGATCCTGTTCAATCTCCTCGCCAACGCAGTGAGCTTCTCACCGCCCGGCGGCACGGTCACGCTGGTGGCGGAACACCGCCTCGACGCCCTGGCATTCGCCGTGACCGACCGCGGGCCCGGCATTCCGCCCGACGTGCTGGAGAAGGTCTTCGATTGGTTCGAGACCCATTCGCTCGGGTCGCAGCACCGGGGCACGGGAATTGGCCTCTCTCTGGTGCGCTCCTTCGTCGAGCTGCACGGCGGTAGCGTCGAAATCACCTCCGTCGTCGGCGAAGGAACGACCGTGACCTGCACCTTCCCGCTCGGCGCCGCCGTCCGACTGACCGCAGCCGAGTAACGGTTCGGACATGAGCCTCTATCAGACTTTCGACCTCAGCAACGAGTTCAACATCCTGCGGCTTATTTGCGGCTTGTTCCTGCTGCCGCACCTTTATGCCAAAGCGAGCAATCTCGAGCTCACCTACAAGATCTACGACGATTTCAGGCTGTACCCGATAAAGCTCTGGGTCTTCTCCTGCATCGCAATCGAGATTGTCTGCGCGATTGGCATGGTGTTTGCGATTTACACGCGCTATGTCGCGCTCGTCGAGGCGGCATTTCTCTTGGTCGCGGCATGGGCGGTGTGGCGCTACAGCAAGGGCAAGTGGCTGTGGCAAATCGGCGGTTTCGAGTACTGCCTGTTCTGGGCGATTTGCTGCATCGTGGTCGCCATGCACGGCTGAAACGGAAGAGGCGATGTTTCTGACGGCCAGCGGCGGCTCCAGCTTCACCCTGACATTGCCGGACGAGCACGCGACCGCGCAATTCGCCATCGACGTCGCCGCCGTGCTCGAGCCTGGCGATCTGGTGACGCTGTCGGGCGACCTTGGAGCGGGCAAGACAGCTTTCGCGCGCGCGTTGATCCGCTACCTCGCCGGTGACGATGCGATCGAGGTGCCGAGCCCGACCTTCACATTCATCCAGACCTACGAGCTGCCGCAGTTTCCGCTCGTTCACGCCGACCTCTACCGGCTTTCGGGGGCCGCGGAACTCGCCGAGATCGGATTCGACGACCTGCCCGAGGGCAGCGTGGTGCTGCTGGAATGGCCCGATCGTGCGGCCGGTTTGCTTCCGTCCGATCGTCTCGACATCACCTTCACGCTGGCGCCGCAGCTCACGGACGAGGGCCGCAATGTCCGCGTCGTTGGCTACGGCGCCTTCGCCGCGCGCGCCGAACATATTACGCGGCTCCGCGCCTTCCTTGCGGAATCCGGTTTTGGCGAAGCTCAGCGCCGGCGCATGAAGGGCGATGCCTCCACCCGCATCTTCGACCGCGTGACCCGCGACGATCAGGCCGTGGTCCTGATGAACGCGCCGCGGCGTCCGGACGGTCCGCCCGTGCGCGACGGCAAGCCGTATAGCGCCATTGCCCATCTCGCCGAGGATGTGGTTCCTTATGTCGCCCTGGCGACGGGACTGCGCGATCGCAATCTCTCGGCGCCGACGATTCTGTACGCCGATCTCAAAGCCGGGCTCATCATTATGGAGGATCTCGGCGAAGAGCTCGTCGTCGCGAGCGATCCGCCGGCGCCGATCGCGGAGCGCTATGAGGTCGCCGTCGATCTATTGGTATCACTGCATCGCCGCCGATTGCCGGAACGGCTGCCGGTGGACGCGCGCGTAGAATATCGGTTGCCGCGCTACGACATGGAGGCGTTCCTGATCGAAGCCGAGCTTCTGCTCGACTGGTACCTGGCAAGCGCCGGCGGCCGGCCGGCGGAGTCCGTGCGCCGGGAGTTCGTCGCGCTCTGGCGCGAAGCGCTCGAGCCAGCGGTCAATGCTCCGCCAACCTGGGTGCTGCGCGATTATCATTCGCCCAATCTGCTGTGGCTGCCAGAGCGCGAAAGCGTGGCGCGGATCGGGCTTCTTGATTTCCAGGACGCGCTCATGGGTCCCGCCGCCTATGACGTGGCGTCACTTCTGCAGGACGCGCGCGTGGACGTTCCGGAGGAGCTGGAGGTGGCGCTGCTCAGCCGTTATGCACGCGCGCGCCTCGCCGACCAGCGCTTCGACGCCGCCAGCTTCGCGCAGCTTTACGCCACGCTGGCGGCGCAGCGGGCGACCAAGATCCTCGGCATTTTTGCCCGGCTCAACCGGCGCGATGGCAAGCCGCAATACCTGCGTCACGTCCCCCGCCTATTGACCTATCTGCAACGGTCGCTCGCGCATCCTGCGCTCGCATCGCTGCGGGCCTGGTACGCGGCCAACGTGCCGTCACGCGATGGGTTATGATAGTGCGAATCGGCGGTGGGGAGGACGGGGCGGGGAACGTCATGATGCCGACAAGCGCGATGGTGTTGGCGGCCGGCCTCGGCACGCGCATGCGGCCGTACAACGGCCATATCCCCAAGCCGCTGGTGGAAATCGGCGGCAAGTCGCTGATTGATTATTCGCTCGACCGCCTGGCCGATGCCGGCGTCGCGCGCGCCGTCGTCAATGTGCATCATCTCGCCGACGCGCTGGAACGGCATCTCGCCGCGCGCAAGCGCCCGCAGATCGTGTTCTCCGACGAGCGCGCAGGGTTGCTCGGCACCGGCGGCGGCATCGTCAAAGCTCTGCCGCAGCTGGGCGACGCACCGTTCTTTCTGGTCAATTCCGACACGGTCTGGCTCGACGGCGTCAAGCCCAACTTCGTGCGGCTCGCCGAGGCCTTCGATCCGGAAGCCATGAATGCCTTGCTGCTGCTGGCAGCGACGACCGGCAGTGTCGGCTATGTCGGCCGTGGCGACTTCGCCATGTTGCCCGACGGCCGGCTGCGCCGGCGCGCGGAGCGCGAAGTGGTGCCGTTCGTCTATGCCGGCGCGGCGATTCTCTCGCCCGCGCTGTTTGCGGACGCGCCTGCGGGCGCATTTTCCCTCACGGTCCTGTTCGATCGCGCCGCCGCCAAAGGCCGCCTGTTCGGCTTGCGCCTCGAAGGCGTTTGGATGCATGTGGGCACGCCGGAGGCAGTCGCTGCCGCTGAGGCGGCGCTGGCGGCCGCGTATTAAAATCGGCTAACGCAATAAGGTCTTGTGGTGCGGTGTCGTTCCCGCGTTTACGGGAACGGCGCCAAGCAATTGATCATCGCTATGTCGCCTCGCGTCTTCACCATTCCGCCGTCGGCGCCGTTCTTGCCGACGCTGATTGCGGCGTTGACCGGCGGCAAGCTCGGCTTTGCCGCCGCGCGCGATCCGCTCGCGCTCGCCGCCGTCACGCTTTATCTGCCCAGTCGGCGCGCCTGCCGGCTCGCACGTGACGCTTTTCTCGAAGTGTTGAACACCGACGCGGCGATTTTGCCGCGCATCGTCGCCATCGGCGATATCGACGAGGATGAAATCGCCTTCGCCGAGGCGGCCGCAGGCGCCATCGCTCAGGACGCGCTGACACTGCCGCCGGCGCTCGACGGTCTCGAGCGGCGTCTTTTGTTGGTGCAGATGATCAGCAGGTGGGCGGCTGCGCCGGAAGTTCGCGGCGCAAGCGGGGCGCCTCTTGTCGCGCAGACGCCGGCGGCGGCTTGCGCGCTTGCTGACGATCTCGCGCGGCTCATGGACGATATGACCATGCGTGCGGTGTCGTGGGATAAAGTTGACGGCCTCGTACCGGACTTGCTCGATCCCTACTGGCAGCTGACGCTGAAATTTCTGGACCTAGCGCGCAACAATTGGCCGAAGATCCTGCAAGAGCGCGGCTTGATCGAACCGGCGGCGCGGCGCGACGCGCTGATCAAGGCGGAAGCCGCGCGGCTTGCGCGCCGGACCGCCGCGCCGGTCATCGCCGCCGGTACCACCGGCTCTATTCCGGCGACGGCAGAATTGATCGCCACTATCGCCCGCCTGCCGCACGGCGCCGTGGTGCTGCCGGGTCTCGACACCGATCTCGACAAAGATGCCTGGCGCATGATCGCCGGCGATGCGTCGCGCGACATCGCGCCCGCACCGGGACATCCGCAATTCGCGATGCAGGCGCTCCTGACGCGCATCGGCGTCAAGCGCGACGGCGTCGAATGTCTGGCGGAGCCGTGCGGTCGCGAGCGGCTTGTCTCGGAAGTCTTAAGGCCGGCCGCGGCTACTGACGTGTGGCGGCAACGCGCCGCCGATCCGGCCTTCGAGGCTCACGCGGAAACGGCGCTGCGCACCGTCACCATGATCGAAGCAGCTGACGCCGAAGACGAGGCGCTCGCCATCGCGGTTGCGTTGCGCGAAGCGGTGGAGGAGGAGAAGACTGCCGCGCTGGTCACGCCGGACCGCGCACTGGCGCGACGCGTCAGTGCCGCGCTCGAACGTTGGAACATCGACGCGGAGGATTCCGGCGGCGATGCGCTCACCGACACGCCGGCGGGAATTTTTGCCCGGCTCGCGGCCGACGCGGCGTTCGGCGAGCTGGCGCCGGTGACGCTGCTCGCCTTGCTCAAACATCCGCTGCTCCGTCTCGGCGCGCGCGATACGGGGCGCGCTGTCGCGACCGTAGAGCGCGCGATCTTGCGCGGGCCGCGTCCGCGCTCGGGCAGTACCGGGCTTGCTGATGCGCTGAACAGTTTTCGTGCGCAGCTTGAGAAATTCCGCCGCGGCGAAACGGAAGATCTGCACGGCTCCGATCCACGCATCGCTCTGACCGACGGCGAGCTTTCGGCAGCTGCTGATCTCATTGCCCGGCTTGCCGCCGCGCTGGCGCCGCTTGAAGCCATCGGCAAGGAACAGCGCGCCCTCAACGACATCGCGGCGCGTCATCGTGATGTGCTGGCGGAATTATCGCGCGATTGTGAGCGCGAGCACGCCTTCGCCGGCCCTGATGGCGCAAAACTCGCGGAAGCGCTCGATGAGTTGGCCACGAGCGCAGCCGCCGCCGGGCTGACGATCGCGCCGTCCGATTATGTCGAGCTCTTCTCTGCGGCACTCTCCGGCCGGGTCGTGCGCGCGCCGCCGCGGTCCGGTGCGCGCGTGCGCATTCTTGGCACCATCGAAGCCCGCCTCACCGAAAGCGACCGCGTGGTGCTCGGCGGGCTGGTCGAGGGGAGATGGCCGCCGGAGAGTCAGACCGATGCCTGGCTCAGCCGTCCGATGCGCCAACAGTTAGGACTAGATCTGCCGGAACGCAGGATCGGATTGTCGGCGCATGATTTCGCGCAAATGCTGGGCGCCCGCGAAGTCATCCTTACGCGCGCGGCAAAAATCGGCGGCGCCCCGACGGCGGCCTCGCGTTTCATCCAGCGCCTCGCCGCCGTTGCCGGCGAGCAGCGCTGGCAAGGGGCTCTCGAACGCGGCAACCGTTATCTCGCCTGGGCGCGCTCGCTTGATCGGCCTGATAATGTCGCGCCGGCGCCGCGTCCGGCGCCGAAGCCGCCGCGCGCGGCGCGGCCGAAGCGCCTCTCGGTCACTGAGATCGAGCACTGGCTGCGCGATCCCTACACGATTTACGCCAAGCACGTCTTGCGTCTGGCGCCGCTCGATGAGGTCGACGCCGCGCCGGGGGCCGCCGAGCGTGGCACCGTCATCCACAATGTGTTGCGCGAATTCAGCGAGCGGTTTGCGCGCGATCTTCCGTCCGATCCAGCGGGCGAACTCGTCGCGATGGGAAGGAAGCATTTCGCTGGGCTGGAAAATTTCCCGGAAGCGCAAGCCTTTTGGTGGCCGCGGTTCCAGCGCATTGCGGAATGGCTCGGTGGCTGGGAGGCCGCCCGCCGCGCCAACTTCCACTTGGTGGCCGCCGAGATCCGCGGCGCGATAGAGATACCAGTCGCGGAAGGCGTGTTCACGCTGAGCGGCATTGCCGACCGCATCGAGCGCGACGCCGACGGCGGCTATGTCATTCTCGACTACAAGACCGGCTCGGTGCGGACTGAAAAACAGGTGCGGACAGGACTGGCGCCGCAGCTCACACTGGAAGCGGCGATGCTGCGCCAAGGCGGGTTTGCGGCGGCAACACCGCCGATACCCCGCGGCGGTTCGGTGGCTTCACTTGCTTATGTGGCGCTCAAGGGCGGCGCGCGGGCCGGCGAATTTCTCCCCATCGACTTCAAGACCGGCACGCCTGACAGCCAGGCCGATGTGGCGCTGGAAAAACTCTCCGCGCTGGTGCGGCGCTTCGACGACGACGAGCAACCCTATCGCTCGCTGGTGCATCCGATGTGGAAGGCGCGCTACGGCGATTACGATCACCTAGCGCGCGTCAAGGAATGGTCGGCGACCGGCGGCCCCGAAGACGATATTCCAGGTGCGCCGTGAGTAGCCGCCGATGAGGTCGCCGAGCATCATTCCGGCCGACGTGCTGCGGCTGCAAGGGGAAGTGTCCGATCCGGGCGTGTCGGCCTGGGTCGCCGCCAATGCCGGATCGGGCAAGACCCATGTGCTGGCGCAGCGCGTGATCAATTTGTTGCTCGCCGGCGTGCAGCCGGAAAAAATCCTCTGCCTCACCTTTACCAAAGCCGCCGCCGCCAACATGGCCAAGCGCGTGTTCGACACGCTCGGACACTGGACGACCCTCGACGACGATCAACTCGATGCCGCCATTGGCGCGCGGTCGGGCAGCGTGGCTGCGGCCCGAAGGGCGTCGGCCCGGCGGCTTTTTGCCCGCGCGCTGGAGACGCCGGGTGGCCTCAAGGTGCAGACCGTCCACGCCTTCTGCACCCAGCTGCTGCACCAGTTTCCGTTCGAGGCCAACGTCGCCGCTCGTTTCAATGTGCTCGACGAGACCGAGCAGACCCAGCTCCTGGAGCAGTTGACGCTTGCTGCGCTGCTTGAAGGCGCCTCCGCACCTGATGGCCCGCTCGGGCGCGCGCTCATGACCGCCATGACTGCGGGCGCCGATCAGACGTTTCGCGATGTGGTGCGCGAAACGATCGGCCGGCGCGATACGATCATCCGCTGGCGGATGCAGGCTGGCAGCGTTGAGCAAGCGATCGCCGATCTCTCACGCGCGCTTGGTGTCGAGCCGCAAGAGACCCTCGACAGCATCGAAGCGGAGTTTTTCACCGGCGCGTTGATCCCGTTATCGGAGTGGCCGGCAATTGCCGCCGCGCTGGCGAAGGGAAGCAAAAACGACTGCGAGCAGGCGCACCGCTTCAACACGCTCACCACGCTGTCCGGCCCCAATCGGCTCGAGACCTATCTGGAAATATTCTGTACCGACGAAGGCAATCCGCGGAAATCCATCGCCACCAAGGCGATCAAGGATGCGGACTTGATCGAGCGTCTGACCGCGGAGCAGGCGCGCGTCTGCAAAGTTCTCGAACGGCGCAACGCCATCGTTTGCCGCGACCGTAGCGCCGCGGTGCTGACCGTCGCCGATGCGGTGCTGGTGCGCTATGCCGCCGAGAAGGCGCGGCGCGGCCTCCTCGATTATGAGGACCTGATCGATAAAGCGCTGGCGCTGCTTAGCAGCGTCGACGCGGCCTGGGTACACTACAAGCTCGATCTCGGCGTCGATCACGTTCTGATCGATGAGGCGCAGGATACCAGCCACAAGCAGTGGGAGATCGTCCGCCGCCTGGTGGCCGAATTTACTGCCGGCCGCGGCGCGCGCGAGGTCAAGCGCACCATCTTCGCCGTCGGCGACGAGAAGCAGTCGATCTTTTCGTTCCAGGACGCCGCCCCGAAGGAATTTGTCGAGATGCGGCGTCATTTCCAGCGTGCGCACCAGGACAGCGGACTGGATTTCGTTTTCCGCGAATTCAAGCATTCATTCCGCTCGGGCGAGAGCGTGCTTGGCGCCGTGGACGAGGTCTTCAAGGCAAAGGGTATCGCCGCAAGCGTCACCGCCGATACCGGCGGCTTTCCGCCGCATATCGCCTTGCCCGATGCGCCGCCCAGCCTGGTCGAGATCTGGGAACCGTGCAAACCCGACGAGCGCAGCGAGATCGAGGGCTGGGACGCGCCGTTCGATACGGTGAGCGAGACGAGCCCGCGCGTGAAGCTCGCGCAGCGGATCGCGCGCAGCGTGCGCGGGCTTGTTGACAAGCGCGCGCCGGTCGGAATCGAGCGCCGCGCCGCGCGCTACGGTGATGTGCTCGTTCTGGTGCGGCAGCGCGGACCGCTGTTCGAGGCGATCATCCGTGCGCTGAAGAACGAGAATGTCGAGGTTGCCGGCGCCGACCGCCTGGTGCTCACCGAGCATATCGCGGTCATGGACCTGATGGCGCTCGCCGACGCGCTGCTGTTGCCGGGGGACGATCTTGCGCTCGCGGCCGTACTGCGCAGCCCGTTGTTTGGTTTCACCGACGACGATTTGTTCGCGATCGCCTGGGGTCGCGGCCGTTCAACCCTGCGCGCGATGCTGGCGCGCAAGGCGGCTGAGCAGAAAAAGTTTGCCGATGCCACGGCGCGTCTCGACGAATTTGCCGAGGCCGCGCGGCTCAAGACACCCTTCGCGTTCTATGCGCAGCTTCTCGGCGCCGGCGAAGGCCGGCGGCGTTTCCTCGGCCGGCTCGGCGCCGAGGCGAATGATGCGCTCGACGAATTCCTCAATCTCGCGCTCGATTACGAGCGGCGGGAGACGCCATCGCTGCAAGGCTTTATGGCCTGGCTGCGCGCGGCGCGCGCCGAGGTGAAGCGCGACATGGAGATGGCGCGCGATGAAGTGCGCGTGATGACTGTGCACGGCGCCAAGGGGCTGGAAGCGCCGATCGTGATCCTCGCCGACACCATGACGCCGCCCGCCGGTCCGCGGCCGCCGCGGCTCCTTGACCTTCCCGGCGGTGCGGTGATCTGGGCGGGACGCAAGGACGACGACGTGCCGGTTATCGCCGCCGCTCGCCAGGCCGCCTTGGCCGACGCCGAAGATGAATACCGGCGGCTCCTTTATGTCGCTATGACGCGCGCCGCCGATCGGCTGATCATTTGCGGCGCTGATGGCGAACGGCAAAGGCCGAAAGGCTGCTGGTACGACCTCGTGGTCGAGCCGCTGCAGCCGTTCCTCGTCGCCGAAGAAGAAGACGGAGAAAAAATCTGGCGCTATCGCAAGCCCGTGCCCGGCATCGCCGCCGCGCCGGCAGCACCTGCAGCCGCGGAGCCTGCGGAACGACACGAGATTCCCGGCTGGCTGCGGCAACCGGCCCTCCCGGGAGCGCCGCGTGCGGTGTCGCTTTCGCCCTCCTCGGCGTTCGAAGAGGAAATCGGCCGTGTCTTTGCCCGCACGACGGCGTCCGCCGCCGAGCGCCGCAAGGCGCTGGCCCGCGGCCGCATCGTGCATCGGCTGATGCAGTCGCTGCCCGACATTCCGGCGGAAAGCCGCAAGGCAGCCGTCGAGCGATATCTCAAAAAAGCTGCCGCGGATTTTCTTCCCGCCGAGCAGGCGGAGATGGCGCAGCAAGTCCTGACCATCCTCAACGATCTCATCTTTGCCGAGGTCTTTGCGCCGGGAAGTCGTGCCGAAGTGCCGATCGTCGGCAGGATTCCTTGCGCCGGCGCGATGCCGCTTGACGTTTCGGGACAGGTGGATCGGCTGGCGGTAACGCGCGATTGCGTCCTCATCGCCGATTACAAGACCGATCGGGCCGTTCCGCGCCGGCCCGTGGAGGTACCGGAAGCCTATGTCGGCCAGCTTGCGCTCTACCGCGCCGTTCTGGCGCGCATTTACTCGGCGAAAACGATTCGCGCCGCACTCATCTTCACCGAAGGACCGAGCGTGCTTGAGATTCCGGGGTCGGCAATGGATGCGGCATTGGCCGGAATCCTGAGCCAATATCGGGAGCTAAGTCACGCCCCAGTGAAGCGATCTTGACGCTGGCGAAACCGGTTCATAGGTTCGCATTCCTGCCATCCACTCCCTCCGGGACAATGAGGTCTTCCATGGTCGACAAGGTTACGGACGCAACATTCGATCAGGACGTGCTCAAGGCGAGCGCGCCGGTTGTGGTGGATTTTTGGGCGGAATGGTGCGGGCCGTGCCGGATGATCGCGCCGGCGCTCGAGGAGATTTCCAATTCGCTCAACGGCAAGGTGAAGATCGTCAAGCTCAATGTCGACGAGAACCCGGGCACCGCGGCGAAGTACGGCATCATGTCGATACCGACGCTGATGCTGTTCAAGAACGGCGAGCTCGCGTCCCGTCAGGTCGGCGCTGCACCCAAGCAGAAGCTCGAGCAGTGGATCACCGCCTCGGTGTGAGGCAGCTTTTCGTCATTTCGGGGCCGAGCGCAGCGAGGTTCGCCGCTTTCGCGGCGCCCCGGAATGACTTCAATGCCGGAAATGCCGGACGCCGGTAAAGACCATGGCGATGCCGGCCTCATCGGCGGCCTTGATCACTTCTTCGTCGCGCACTGACCCGCCCGGCTGAATCACTGCGGTGGCGCCCGCTTCTATGGCGACGAGAAGACCGTCGGCGAAAGGAAAAAAGGCATCGGAGGCGACCACCGATCCCTTCGTCGCCGGCTCCTTGCGGCCCGCCTCCTTGGCGGCGTCTTCGGCCTTGCGCGCAGCAATACGTGCGGCATCGACCCGGCTCATCTGCCCGGCGCCGATGCCGACGGTCGCGGAATCCTTGGCATAGACGATCGTGTTCGATTTGACGTGTTTGGCGACGCGGAAGGCAAAGCGCAGGTCGCGCAGTTCCGCATTACTCGGCGCGCGCTTGGTCACCGGTTTTAGCTCCATGTCGTCGACGACGGCGTTGTCGCGCGATTGCACAAGGAGCCCGCCGGCGACGGTTTTTGCCGTTAGCCCCCTGGCGCGCGGGTCGGGCAAGCCGCCGGCGAGCAGAAGCCGTAGATTTTTCTTGGCGCCAACGATGGCGATCGCTTCTTCGGTCGCGTCCGGCGCGACGATCACTTCAGTGAAGATATCGGTGATGGCGCGCGCCGCGCCGGCGTCGAGCGTGCGGTTGAGCGCTACAATGCCGCCGAACGCCGAGACCGGATCGCAGGCAAGCGCTTTGAGATAGGCATCCGCGAGATTATCGGCCTCGGCAACGCCGCACGGATTGGCGTGCTTGATAATGGCGCAGGCGGCGGTGCGCGCCGGGTCGAACTCGGCGACGCATTCATACGCCGCATCGGTGTCGTTGATGTTGTTATACGAGAGCTGCTTGCCCTGCGCTTGCCGCGCGGTGGCGACGCCGAAGCGCAGATCGGGCGTCCGATAGAAGGCCGCCGCCTGGTGCGGGTTCTCGCCGTAGCGCAGTTCCTCGATCAGCCGGCCGCCAAAGGCGCGGTATTCGGGGGCGGTCTCGCCAAGCTCATTGGCAAACCAATTGGCGACCGCCGCGTCGTAGGCGGCGGTGCGCGCATACGCCTTGGCGGCGAGCCGGCGGCGCAGCGCCAGCGTCGTCATACCGCCGTGCCGAGCGAATTCCTCGAGCACGAGGGCGTAATCGCCGGGCTCGACCAGGACCGCAACGTCGGCATGGTTCTTCGCCGCCGCGCGGATCATGGCGGGGCCGCCGATGTCGATATTCTCGATGCAATCCTCGAAGCCGGCGCCGCGCGCCACGGTCTCTTCGAACGGATAGAGATTGACGACCACAAGATCGATCGGCCGAATGCGTTGCGCGCGCATCGCTTCGCCGTGCGCCGGGTTTCCACGGATGGCGAGGAGTCCGCCGTGCACGGCCGGATGCAGGGTCTTGACCCGGCCGTCCATCATTTCCGGAAAGCCGGTGAGATCGGAAACTTCGAGGACGGCGAGACCGGCGTCGCTCAGCGTCTTCTGCGTGCCGCCGGTCGATACGAGCTCGATGCCATAGCCGGCGAGTTCACGGGCGAATTCGACGACGCCGGATTTATCGGAAACGGAAATGAGGGCGCGCGATGCGCGGCGCAGCTGCTCGGTCATGGCGTCGCTTTTATACTTGCTTATTCATTTCGTCATTCCGGGCTAGCGGGCTGAGGCCCGCGCCCCAGGATGACGGGCAAAATTGCGGAACCGCTCACAGCGGCAGCCTCGGTTCCTTCTCGCGCGCGGGGCGTGCGGCGCCGCCCGTGGCGGGCGCGCCGGCATTGGCCTGCCGGAAGCTCCAGCCCACGCGTGGCATCGATCGGGCATGGCCGTGAATTACCATTTGCACGGCGCGGCGCGGGCCCTCATTTCCGGCAAGATAGACACTGTCTTCGAGCTGCACGTTGTGCTCGCCGGCGCTGAACGTCCACGCCTCCTTGTTGGGCATTATCAAGAGCACGCCATGGCCGTCGGTGAGCCGCGTCGCCCTGACCGAAGGGTGCAGATGAAAACGCACGGCATACCGGTCTTGCTTGGCGCGCACTTGCGCACTGCCGTCGGCGGCGAGAAACAAATCCTCCCCCTCGAAGCGCGTACCGTCGGCGGCGAGCGCCACCGTGCGCTCATGCACCACGCCGTAACGGTCGGCGTAGCCATCATGGGCTGCGCGCAAGACGATCGCGTCACGTCGTTCCTCACGCGATACCGACACGTGGCTCGGTCCGCTCAGAATCGGCGAACCGCCCAGCCAACGCCGGAGTACCGCGGTTTCCACGAATTGGGCCGAAGACGCGTCGTTGAACGTGACCGTCGAATGCGCGGCCGTGGCGCGCGCCAATGGCCGCCACTCGTCGCGCCCGGTCGCCGGCATGCCGCAATTGACGACGATGAGGCTTTGCTTCGGCGAAGAGAACTCGAACGACAGACAGCCGGCGTGCGCCTCGAGGCTCGTTTCCAGTGGGGGTGCGCAGCCAGTATCCATGATCAGCACGCCGCCGCCGGCTTCGAGGCGTTGATACGCGGAATAAGGCGCATTCGACAGCGGCGCGCCGTGCGCCTCGTCATAGGCGAGCAGCGTCAGCAAGAGCTCGCCCGGCGTCACTCCCATGCCGTTGAAATGCGCAAATGTGCCGTCCGAATGACGAAAAAAGCGCAGCATCGGCATCATGCGGTCGATGGCGTTAAGCAGCGCCTGCGGCGGCGCAATGTTGCGCGCCGCGAAGACTTGGCGCAGTGGCAACAGCTCGAGCAAAAGCTCGATGATCGCTCCGGGATCGCGGCTGACATGGCCGCCGTCGGCAAGAATTTGAGCGCCGATTTCGGCGTTCAGGCGCTCGGTTGCGGACTTGATGTAGCGCGCCTGTCCGGCGATGCAGAGCGCGGCATAATTGAGCGCGATCGCGGCCTGCATGCGGGCGACGCCGCGGCCGGCACGTCCCGCCGTGCGGCGGAGGTAACGCACCTGACGGACGAGGCTGCGCAGGAAGCGGCGGTAGAACCGCACTTCGGCATCCTGCAAAACGAGCGGCGCCTGGCTGAGCCAGGAGATGATGCGCCGTGACAGCACGTCGGGACGCCAAGCGACAGAGTCCGAAAAACCCTGCAAGGCGATCCATTCATCGACCAGCGCGCGTGCATTGGCGCGGGTGATGCCGGATTCGGCGGCACGCAGGTGGCGTAACCAGGAAAAACCCAGGAGTGCCGTGGCCCATTCGTCGGACGGCGGTTTCATCTCGAAGATCGAGCGGCTGTCGCAGACCACGACTTTGCCGGAGAAAGCGAAGCGGCCGGAATAGATTTCCGTGGCGCGGGTGACGTCGGCGGTGCGCAGCTCCTGCGGCGCAATCAACAGCCGGTCGGCCGTGAAAGACAGCGGCGGCCAACGCACCAGTGGGTGGCCGGTAAGGGGCCCGCTGAGCTGTCGCAGCGCGCCGCGCAGCAAAAGCCAAGACAACTTCCAGGTCAGCTTCGCACGGTTCGCGACTGAAGCCCGCGCCATCGCCGCGTTCGCCCCTCCTCGGCGGAAACGAATATCTGCCGCCGATTCCGACCATATCGGAATGGTGACGCGGCGGCCAACCGGGGCCTTTTTACCTGGAATACTAATGTCTTATGAGCCGCGCGGCGTAAAAGCCGTCGACCCCGGCAAGCCGCGAATCAGGATCGGGGAAATGGCAAGGCAAGGTGCGCAAGTCGCCCGCTTTGGTGATGAATTCGTCGCGCCCGAAAACCTCGGAGGCGGCGATCGGCGCCCGTTGCAGGTCGGGCGTGTGCGCCAACAGACTTGTGATGATGTCCTCGCCTTCTTCGGTCTCCAGCGAGCAGGTGCAATAGACGAGCGTGCCGCCCGGTTTCGTCAGGGTGACAGCGCGTTCGATTAGGCGGCGCTGCAGCGCCGCGAGCTTGGCGATGTCCGCCGGCTGTTTGAGCCAGGGCACGTCGGGATGGCGTCGGATGGTGCCGGTCGAGGAGCAGGGCGCATCGAGGAGGACCAAGTCGAACGGCTCAGTTTCCCATTCGGTAAGGTCGGCGCAGACAAGTTCGGCGGCAAGCGCCAGCCGGGTCAGATTCTCCTGCAGCCGGGCGAGCCGCGCCGGCGCCCGATCGACCGCGGTGACACGCGCGCCGGCGGCGGCAAGCTGCGCGGCTTTTCCGCCCGGCGCAGCGCAGAGATCGGCAACGCGAAGTCCGTTTACGTTGCCGAACAGCCGTGCGGGCAGCGCCGCCGCCGCGTCCTGTACCCACCACGCACCCTCGTCAAAGCCCGGCAGAGCGGTCACCGTGCCGTGCGCGATCGCGCGCACCGATCCGGTCGGCATCACGCGGCCGCCAAGCCGCGCCGCCCAGGTTTCGGGATCTCTCTTCACCGTCAAGTCGAGCGCCGGCTCATGGCTGTTGGCGACCGCGATGGCGCGCGCGGTGGTGTCGCCATAAGTCTTGATCCAGTGCGCCATCAGCCAGGGCGGCGTGTCGAGCACGGCCGCATCGAGTTCGCTGAGCCGTTGTGCGCCCTCGCGCGCCAGCCGCCGCAACACCGCGTTGACCAGGCCGGCGTAATGGGCGGCGTTGCGGTCTGCCTGCACGAGCCGGACCGCGAGATCGACGGCAGCATGGTCGGGCACGTCGAGAAAAAGGATCTGCGCGGCGCCGACGAGCAGCGCGGTCTCGACCCGCGGCGCCTGCGCCGGCGGGCCGCGCTCGAGCAAGACACCGATAAGGTGGCGCAGCGTGCCGAGCCGGCGCAGCACGCTCCCGACCAGCGCCCGCGTCAGCGCGCGATCGCGCTCGGAAAGGCCGCCGAGCGCGGCGTTCACGCCGGCGCCATCGAGCTGCTCGCCGAGCGCCCGGTGCTGCCGCAAGACGCCATCGACGATGTCCGCGGCGATGCGCCGGACCGCGAGGCCGGGGACGTCGGCTGTATCTGTGATCGGACGAGCCATTCGCGGGCGTTCCTTATGCGGGCGTCATTCCGGGGCCGAGCGAAGCGAGGACCCCGGAATCCATAACTACTATCGATGCAAGTTCGGTTCGGACGGTGATTATGGATTTCGGACTCGCCGCTTCGCGGCGATCCGGAATGACGTGGCCTTGCAGGAGGCGCACGGCTAAGCCAAGTCAGAGGCGATGCCAACCGATCAGAATTTGCCGAAACCGCCGGTGGACAGTGCGGAAGAGAAACGGGCGGTGGAAAAGCTGCCGCTGCAGCCAGCGGCAGAGCGCGCGCTCGCGGAAGCCGCCGCGCGCCGCGCCGAACGTGAGCGCCATCAGCCCGATCGGCCCAAGGAAATCCAAGGCCGCGACGGCCCGGACCCAACGCGCTATGGCGACTGGGAGATCAACGGACTGACGTCGGATTTTTAGTCGTTCGTTGACTTCGCATCGGCTATATGTGAATATATTCCTGCAATCGATCGAACCCATCATGGGCGCGATGCACCATCTGTCTTTCCCGGCGCCGGTAGGCGGGAAGCACGCTCTGCTTGCCCTCGCCGGGGCCATTTTCGGGTTAGGCCTGGCGGCCGGCGCGGCGGCGAAGCCGTGGCTGCCGCTACAACACCCGCGTGTCACCAGCACGGGATTTTCGACCGGGCGTTTCGCCGGACCGTTCGACGGGCTCCATGCTTATCCAGCCGAGGTAGTGCGCGTGATCGATGGCGACACGTTCGAGGCGCGCGTGCGGGTGTGGCCGGGGCTTGCCGTCGACACCAAGGTGCGGCTGCGCAACATCGACGCGCCGGAGCTGCACGCCCGCTGTGCCGACGAACTGAAAAAAGCGCAGGCCGCACGCGCGGCACTGCAGACCATTCTGGCTGTCGGCGGCGTCACGATTTCCCGGGTCGGGCTCGACAAATATGCCGGCCGCGTCGATGCCCTCGTCGCCACGCGCGACACTGCCGACGTTTCTACGGCGCTGCTCGCGGCTGGGCGCGCAGCTACGACGGCGGCCGCCGCGGATCTTGGTGCTACTGAACCACCACCTGGGTGCCGACACTGACGCGATCAAAAAGATCGGTGATGTCCTCGTTGTACATGCGGATGCAGCCGTAGGACACGAAATGGCCGATCGAGCCCGGCTGGTTGGTGCCGTGAATGGCGTATTCGCCGCCGGCGAGCGACATCGCGGCAACGCCCATCGGGTTGCGTGGCGAGCCGCCGGCGATCACGTTCGGCAGACCGGGATGGTCTACCCTGACCACGGCGGGCGGCGACCACGCCGGGCGGATATACTTGGCGTCGATATACGACACCCCCGACCATTGCTTGCCGGCGCGGCCGACGCCGACGGGGTAGCGTATCGCCTGCCCATAGCCGACCACGTAATAGAGCCGCCGCTCGGCCGTGCGCACAACGATGGTGCCGGGCTGAAAGGACTCCCGCATCGTCACCATGTCGCCATGGGCGTGCGCCGCTTTCGGCGCCAGCGCGGATGAGCCGACGACTGCCGCCAATGTGGCGGCCAGCAGAAATTTCCCTCGCATGATCGAAACCCTCGCTACAGAACCAGCCGCGTGACCTCCGTCGCCAAGGTCGGCGGCATCTTAATCGAATGCGCGCGGTCGCTCAGCATCGCCCGCCTGATACGGTTTAATTTTCACAAATTTTTCGGCAGGTGTGGCCGACGGGCAACCAAGCGGCCGGCGATCCTCGTTAGCCGATTTGCGGATCGCGCGCCTAAAGCGAGTTTGCCGGTGAGCGCCGCCGCTACGCGCTCTTCTTGTTCTGCCGGTTGCCGACGAGGTCGTCGACCACGGCGGGATCGGCGAGCGTCGAGGTGTCGCCGAGATTGCCGAATTCGTCTTCGGCGATCTTGCGCAGGATACGGCGCATGATCTTGCCGGAGCGCGTCTTCGGCAGGTTGGGCGCAAACTGAATGAGATCGGGCGAGGCGATCGGCCCGATCTCCTTGCGCACCCAGTTGGTGAGTTCCTTACGCAATTCCTCGGTCGGCTTTTCGCCGACCATCAGCGTGACATAGGCATAGATGCCCTGGCCCTTGATGTCGTGCGGGTAGCCGACGACAGCCGCCTCCGACACCTTTGGATGCGCGACCAAGGCCGACTCGACCTCGGCGGTGCCCATGCGATGGCCGGCGACGTTGATCACATCGTCGACGCGGCCGGTGATCCAGTAATAGCCGTCGGCGTCGCGGCGGCAGCCGTCGCCGGTGAAATACTTTCCCGGATAGGCGGAAAAATAGGTGTCGACGAAGCGCTGATGATCGCCATAGACCGTGCGCATCTGCCCGGGCCAGGAATCCGCAATACAGAGATTGCCGGTCGCCGCGCCTTCGAGCACCCTGCCTTCGGCGTCGACGATCTCCGGCACGATGCCGAAGAACGGCCGCGTCGCCGAGCCGGGCTTCAACGGCGTCGCGCCCGGCAGCGGGGTGATGAGAATGCCGCCGGTTTCCGTCTGCCACCAAGTGTCGACGATCGGGCAGCGGCCGTCGCCGACGACGCGGTGATACCATTCCCACGCTTCGGGATTGATCGGCTCGCCGACCGAGCCGAGCAGCCGCAACGATGCGCGCGAGGTTTTCTTGACCGGTTCATCGCCGAATTGCATCAGCGCGCGGATCGCGGTGGGCGCGGTGTAAAAGATGTTGACCTTGTGCTTGTCGATTACTTCCCAGAAGCGCGAGGCGGTCGGGTAGTTCGGCACACCCTCGAACATCAGGGTGGTGGCGCCGTTCGCCAGCGGACCGTAGACGATGTAGCTGTGGCCGGTGACCCAGCCGACATCGGCGGTGCACCAATAGATGTCGCCGTCGTGATAATCGAACACGTATTGGTGCGTCATGGCGACATAGACCAGATAGCCGCCGGTGGTGTGCAGCACGCCCTTCGGCTTACCGGTCGAGCCTGACGTGTAGAGGATGAACAGCGGGTCCTCGGCGTTCATCTCGACGCACGGACAATCCGCCGTCACCATGTCGGCGGCGTCGTCATACCAGACGTCGCGCCCAGGCAGCATGTCGACGCGCGCACCGGTGCGCCTGACCACGATCACGTGGTCAACATCGACGTGGTCGGGTTCGCTCTGCACCTTCGCGATCGCCGCGTCGGTATTGGCCTTGAGCGGCACCTTGCGGCCGCCGCGTAAACCCTCGTCGGCGGTGATGATGACCTTGGACTTGCAGTCCTCGATGCGGCCGGCGAGCGATTCCGGCGAGAAGCCGCCGAAGACGACGGAATGGATCGCACCAATGCGCGCGCAGGCGAGGATGGCGTAGACCGCCTCCGGGATCATCGGCAGATAGATGGTGACGCGGTCGCCCTTCTCGACGTTGCGGTTGCGCAGCACGTTGGCGAAGCGGCACACATTATCGTGCAGCTCCCGGTAGGTGATTTTCTTTGAATCCTTGGGGTCGTCGCCTTCCCAGATGATGGCGACCTGATCGCCGCGGCTGTGCAGATGGCGATCGATGCAGTTGTAAGCGGCGTTGGTGGTGCCGTCCTCGAACCATTTGATCGAGACATTGTGCGGGTCGAAAGACGTGTGCTTGACCTTGGTGAAGGCCCGGTACCAATGGATGCGCTTGCCCTGTTCCCCCCAGAAGCCGTCGGGATCGGCGAGCGAGCGCGCATACATTTTTTTGTAGTCGGCCTCCTTGATGAAGGCGCGCTTCGTCCATTCGGCGGGAACTTCGTAAATCTTGTCCGACATTTCGTCCTCCAGGCGCAGCACGCCCGACGCGGGCTCACTAGACCATGATCCAGGTCAACTGAACTGGCTTATGGTCTAAGACAGCGTTTCTCCCGACTGCATTATGCGACGATGGCTGGACGAGCGACAAGGCCGTGTTCTGCCTTGGCTGGTCGAATGCGACATTGCGCCTGCGGGCAGGCCGGTCGCAGAAAACGCCGCTACCGCGGCCGTCTGCGCGTCAGGGCTTCATGCCGCCCATTTTGCAGACGAGCTTCCATTCCTCCGCCGTCACCGGCTGCACCGACAGGCGCGAATATTTCACCAGCGCCATATCCTTCAGCTTTGGCTCCGCCTTGATCGCCGCGAGCGTCACCGGTTTCGGCAGCGGCTCAAGCGCCGTAGTGGTCACCGCGACCCAGGGTTCGCCCTTAGCGGCGGTCGGGTCGGCATAGTGCTCGCGGATGATCTCGCCGATCCCGACCACCTGCTTCTCATCGCCGGTGTGATAGAAGAAGAACTTCTCGCCCTTCTTCATCTCCTTGAGATGGCGCCGCGCGGTGAAATTGCGCACCCCGCTCCAGGCTTCGCCCTTGGCGCCGCGTTTGACCTGATCGTCCCAGGAGAACTCCTCCGGCTCGGTCTTCATCAACCAATACGCCATGATCACCCCTCCGCCTTGAACGGTCGCGTCATTAATGACTCGATGGCCTCATCCACGCTCATTTTTCCGTCGAGCAACGCGGCGACGGCGGATGAGATCGGCATGTCGACGTCGCGCTCGCGCGCCATCTGTAGCAGCACCGGCGCCGTAAAGACGCCTTCGGCGAGCCCGGCATGGATCTCGTCCGGCTTGCGGCCGCGACCGAGATTGACGCCGAAGGTGAAGTTGCGCGACTGCGAGCTTGAGCAGGTGAGCAGCAGATCGCCAAGGCCGGACAGCCCCATCAGCGTTTCCGGCTTGGCGCCGTAGGCTCTGCCGAAACGGATCAGCTCGGCGAAGCCGCGCGTGGTCAGCGCGGCCGCAGCGCTCGCGCCCAGCCCGCGGCCGTTGACGACGCCGGCGGCAATGGCCAGCACATTCTTGGCGGCGCCGCCGATCTCGACACCGCGTACGTCGGTGGAATGGTAGGGACGAAAGCTCGCCGAGCCGATGGCATGGGCCAGTTCGCGGGAGAGCTTGTCGTCGCTCGCCGCCAGCGTCACCGCCGTCGGCATGCCGCGCGCCACGTCGGCGGCAAAGCTCGGTCCGGAAAGAATCGCCGGCGGCGCATTCGGCGCGCATGCGGCGATGACTTCATTCATGAATTTTTTCGTCCCCCGTTCGATGCCCTTGGCGCAGACGATCACGGGCGTGCCCGGGGCGAGCAACGGCGCCAGCGCCTTGGCAACCGTGCGCACGGCCTGCGCCGGCACCACCAGGAGGATCGCCGCTGCTCGTGCTGCCTGGCTCAGATCGCCGGCCAGCGCGATGCTCGCGTCGATCTGAATACCTGGCAGAAACGGGCTTTCACGGCTCTTCGCCAGCTGTGCGGAATTGGCGGGATCGGGCTCCCACAGCGTGACCTTGCGGCCGGCGCGGACGCAGGTGAGCGCGAGTGCGCTACCCCAAGCGCCGGCTCCCAACACTGCAATGTGGTCGAATGCCATGTTGCAACATATCCGCGGCGAGAATTCCGTGTTCTCAGGCAAAATTCACGTGATCACAAGGCCTTACCGCGCAGCATTTTTCCTGACTGGCCGGTGCGCGCTGCGCATCCTTCGACGAAAGCTCCAATAATTACAAAGCCTTACCGCGCAGCAATTTGGGCACATCGCCGACAAGGCCGGCAGCTTCGCGGATGAACAGACGTTTGAGGTTGGGGACGCGGTCGACCAAACCGAGGCCGACGTCGCGCACAAGGCGCAGTACGGCCGAGCGATTGGAGAACAGGCGGTTGAGCCCGTCGGTCGCGAGGCCCATGGTCACGGTGTCGAAGCGCCGCCAACGCTGATAGCGCTCGAGCACGGTCGCAGTGCCCGGGTCGAGGCCGAGCCGGGCGGCGTCGACGATCACCTCGGCGAGGGCGGCGACGTCCTTCAGGCCCATGTTGAGCCCCTGTCCGGCGATGGGATGAATGAGGTGAGCGGCATCGCCGATCAGCGCGATGCGCTCAGCGATGAACGCGCGGGCAACAAAGAATCCGAGCGGATGAACGCGGCGCGCACCAACCGCGGTGATCTCGCCAAGATGCAGCTTGAAGCGCTGTTCCAGCTCGGCATGAAACGTCTCATCGAGCAATGCCACGATGCGGGCCGCCTCGTCGGTAGCCTCCGTCCACACAATTGAGGAGCGGCGCCCCTTGAGCGGAAGAATCGCGAACGGTCCCGCTGGGAGAAAGTGCTCGATCGCGCGACCGTCGTGGTCGCGTTCGTGACCGACAGTGGTCACGATGGCCGACTGGTCGTAGCTCCAGCCATGAACGGCAATACCGGCGCGCTCCCGGATCGACGAGCGCGCCCCGTCGGCGGCCACAAGCAGTCGCACCGATATCGTGTCGCCATCCGCCAACTCGACTTCGACGTGATGCGCTGCGCTGCCAGCCGCCGTCACCCCACCCCGCCCGCCTGACGACTGCGGCGCCTCTCCCTCCAGGCAAGGGTAAGAAAAGTTGGAGACAGCTGTTGTCCGCAGCGTCGACGCCGACCTCGCGCGCCTTCGCTTCGAGGGCGGCGATGAGGAAGCGGTTCTCGATCATATGGGCGAAGGGCTCGCCCGGCTCGATTTCGCCGGCGAAGGTCAGAAAGACCGGCCGCACGAAATCGCTGAGCCGGCTGTCGGTGACGACCATGTCGAGGATCGGCTGCGCCTCTGCGGCGACGCTTTGCCAGATACCGAGCGTCTCGAATAATCGGCGTGCGGCCGCAACGATGGCGGAAGCGCGCTCGTCGTCGGTGTGGCTCTTGCCCAGCATCGGGTCCGCGACGGTGACGGAGAATTGCGGCCCAAGGCCCTCACGCAGCGCGATCGCCAGCGTGAGGCCGGCAAAGCCGCCGCCCGCAATCAGCACGTCGATACGGTCGCTCGCAGCTGTCATCACGCAAGCCTCTACTGTTAGGGCCATTCCTGGACCGCAGCGAGCCGGCAGCATAGCATCGGGCGACGACCGCGCGAATTCGTCGTCGCGGCCTCATGGGCCGCAGTTTTCCCCGGGACATAGATTGGAACTTAGGCATGTCCTCCGCTCTTCAGGATGTTCTCGCCATCCTCGATCTCGAGCCGCTGGAAGTGAATCTCTTTCGCGGCCGCTCGCCGCAATCGCGCTGGCAGCGCGTGTTTGGCGGGCAGGTCATCGGCCAGGCACTGGTCGCAGCCTGCCGCACCGTCGAGGACGTCGCGCAGCGGCCGCCGCATTCGTTGCACGCCTATTTCCTCCTCGGCGGCGATCCCAGGGTGCCGATCATCTACGAGGTCGACCGCATCCGTGACGGCAAGAGCTTCACCACCCGGCGTGTGATCGCGATTCAACACGGCCGCGCAATCTTTTCCATGGAGGTGTCATTCCATATCGAGGAAGGCGGCTTGACGCACCAGTTCGCAATGCCAGAGGTGCCCAAGCCGGACGCACTGCCAAGCGAAGCCGAAGTCCGCAATCGCCTGCTGGCGCAGATGTCCGATCCGGTGCGGCGCTACTATGAGCGCGAGCGGCCGATCGAATTGCGGCCGGTCGAATATGGCCGTTACCTCGGTGAGAAGCTTGAGGGCGACCGCTTTCACATCTGGATTCGCGCCACCGGCCGCCTGCCCGACGAACCAGCGATCCATCAATGCGTGCTCGCTTATGCGTCGGATATGACCTTGCTCGACACCGCGCTTGTGCCGCTCGGCAAGACTGTCTTCAACGAGGACATTATGGCGGCGAGCCTCGATCACGCATTGTGGTTCCACCGCCCCTTCCGTGCCGACGAATGGCTGCTCTATGCTCAGGACAGCCCAAATCTCGGCGGTTCCCGCGGTTTCGCCCGGGGCTTGATCTTTGCCAGCGACGGCGCATTGGTCGCCTCGGTCGTCCAGGAGGGACTGTTGCGGCAGCGCCGGCCGCGAACGTCTCAAGAGTAGCGCGGCCCCCGCCTCGCGATTTCGGCAACATTCGCCAACAAGTGACTTAATTGTCGGCGTCAATGCCGATATGGTGCGCACTTAAGCCCTCGCACCGGGTCTGCTCATGAAGCTTGTCACCGCCATCATCAAGCCGTTCAAGCTCGAGGAGGTTCGCGACGCGCTGCTCGCGATCGGCGTCCACGGCATGACCATCACCGAGGTCAAGGGTTACGGCCGGCAGAAAGGGCACACGGAGATCTACCGCGGCGCCGAATATGTGGTGAACTTTATGCCGAAGGTCCGCATCGAAATTGCGGTGGACGCTGCGGAGGTCGACAAGGTCGTCGAAACGATTGGAGTAGCCGCGAAGACCGGGCAGATCGGCGACGGCAAGATCTTCGTCACGCCCATCGACCAAGCCGTGCGTATCCGCACCGGCGAGACCGACGCCGACGCGCTGTGACCGCGCACCAGGCCGGCTAACCCTCGGCCGGGCTTCCCCTTCCGGAAGCAGAAAGCCAGTTAGTCACAACCCCAATCGATCGAATTGGCAATTCGCCTATTTATTAGGCATACCTAGGCGAACATCTTGTCGGCGGCCAACAATGTTTTGGCTATGAATTGAGCAAGGGGGCGAATCATCATTGGTTACCAGCGCACTACGCCCCGTTACATGAACTGGCACGGCCCTTGATTGGCTGCGTACCGCATGCCGCGTCGGGGGGCAGAATTCCAGCGCGGTCACCGTAAGCTTTGGGTCCGCCCCATCGAACGCACAGAGGGCGGCGGGGAGATTGAACCTATGAAAATTGTTATGGCCATCATCAAGCCATTCAAGCTCGACGAGGTCCGCGACGCGCTGACTAAAATCGGCATCCAGGGCCTGACCGTCACCGAGGTGAAGGGCTATGGCCGGCAGAAGGGGCACACCGAGATCTATCGCGGCGCCGAGTATGCCGTGAGCTTCCTGCCGAAGATCAAGCTCGAAATCGCGTGCGCGGCCAATCAAGTGGACAAGGTCATCGAGACCATCAGCAGCGCGGCGAAGACCGGGCAGATCGGCGACGGCAAGATCTTCGTGTTTGGCCTCGACCATGCAGTTCGCATCCGCACCGGCGAAACCGACGCTGCCGCCCTTTAACAAGCCCGCACCTCGATTCCACGGACAGGAGTGAAAGATGAAGTCAAAGAAGATTTTTGGTGCGGGCCTGCTCGCTCTCGCCGGAGCGGTCCTCCTTGCCATCGTGCTGAGCCTGCCGACCTGGCATGCGTCCTATGCGGAAGATGCTCCGGCTGCTGCGGCTCCCGCAGCGGCCGCGCCGCCGGCTTGCGACGGCACCGCCAATCCCCCCGTGCTGGAGAATTGCACGCCCAATTCCGGCGATACCGCCTGGATGCTCACCTCGATGGCCATCGTGCTGATGATGACCATTCCGGGCCTAGCGCTGTTTTACGGCGGCATGGTGCGCAAGAAGAACGTCGGCGATACGGTGATGACGAGCTTCGCCATTACCTGCCTGATCAGCATTCTCTGGCTGTTCTTTACCTATAGCCTCGCGTTCCGCTCCGGGACCCCCTTCATCGGTGGGCTCGATCGCGCCTTCCTGCAAGGGATCGTCAGCAACACCTTCAACAGCGCCGGTATTGGTTTGAACATCGGCACTCCCAATCCGCTGGCGCCGACCATCCCTGAATCCGTCTATTCGATGTTCCAGTTGACCTTCGCGATCATCACCGCGGCGCTGATTGCGGGATCGTTCGCCGAGCGGATGAAGTTTTCGGCAATGCTCTGGTTCATCGGCTTGTGGGCGATCTTCGTCTATTCGCCGGTCGCACACTGGGTGTGGGGACCGGACGGCATCTTCAACAGTGCCAATCCCGACGCCAAGCTCCACGTCCTCGACTTCGCCGGCGGCACGGTGGTGCACGTCAATTCCGGCACCGCCGGCTTGATGGCCGCCCTCATGCTCGGCAAACGCAAAGACACCGCGCCGCCGCACAACATGGTGCTGACCATGATTGGCGCCTCGCTGCTGTGGGTCGGCTGGTTCGGCTTCAATGCCGGCTCGGCGGTGTCTGCGGGCATGCAGGCCGGCATGGCGATGCTGGTCACCCACATCGCCACCGCCACGGCCGGCTTCACCTGGATGGTCGTGGAGTGGCTCATGCGCGGCAAGCCGACGGTCATCGGCATCTGCTCAGGCGCCGTGGCCGGGCTCGTCGCCATCACGCCGGCATCGGGCTTTGTCGGCCCGATGGGATCGTTCTGCATCGGCATCGCGGCCGGTGTCATCTGCTACTGGGGTTGCACCGGCCTCAAGCACTTCTTCGGCTATGACGATGCGCTGGATGCGTTCGGCGTTCATGCGGTCGGTGGAGCGTCCGGCGCCATCCTCACCGGCGTGTTTGCGGTGGCGGCGTACGGCGGCACCGCCGGCCTGATCGAGGGCAATCCCGGCCAGGTGCTCAATCAGGTCATCGGCGTCGCTACGGTGTTCGTCTACGACGTTATCGTCACCCTGATCATCCTCAAGATTGTCGACATGGTGATCGGTCTGCGCGTCAGCGAGGATGTCGAGCGCGAAGGTCTCGATCTCGCCCTGCACGGAGAGACCATCCAGTAACCGACGAACGACGATTGGGCGGAAACCCGGCATCGCCCGCCGTCGAGAGGCCCTGGCATCCGCCAGGGCCTCTCTTCTTTTGGATGCATGGGTGGCGTACCGCATTCCGCCGCATTGCAACTTCAAAAACTGCGCGTCAGCGGATGCTTTGGACGCTTTCCCCAGGTAATCGGCCGGGGTCGGGCCGAAAAGCGGGACGTTAATGATGAGACATCCTGTGATCTGGACAAGGGCCTGCCGGTATGGCTATGCCCACGGCCAAGTGCCCAAAATCAGCTATTTTTACGGGAGGGAAATTATGGTGCGCAGTTCTCTAATTCTTGCGGCACTTGCCGCATTGAGCCTGTCAGGGGCTCACAGCGCGTTCGCTGAAGATACGGTCAAGATCGGCTTCATCCTGCCGATGACGGGACAGCAACAATCAACCGGCAAGCAAGAAGCCGCGGCGATCAAGCTCTATATGGCGCAGCATGGCGACAAGGTCGCCGGCAAGAAGATCGAACTGATTATCCGGGACGACGCTGCGGTTCCCGACAACACCAAGCGTATCGCCCAGGAGCTGATCGTCAACGACAAGGTGAATTTCCTGGCCGGCTTCGGCGTGACGCCGGCCGCGCTTTCGGTCGCTCCGCTGTCGGCGGAATCCAAGACACCCGAGATCGTCACCGCCGCCGGTACGTCGATCATCACTGAGAAATCACCCTACATCGCGCGCACCAGCTTCACGCTGGCGCAATCGACCGTCCCGATGGCCGACTGGGCCGCGGATAACGGGATCAAGAAAGTGGTGACGATGATCTCCGACTATGCGCCGGGCGTCGACGCCGAAAAATCCTTCGTGGCGGAATTCAAGAAGAAGGGCGGAGACGTTCTCGAATTCGATCCGCTTCCCGCTCGCCAATCCCGACTTCGCGCCCTTCCTGCAGCGCGCCGCCGACCAGAAGCCCGACGCGATTTTCGTGTTCGTTCCGTCCGGGCAAGGCGGCACCTTCGTCAAGCAGTTCGTTGAACGCGGCCTTGACAAGGCCGGCATCAAGATCATCGGCCCCGGCGACGTGATGGACGACGACCAGCTCAACAGCATGGGCGACCACGTCATCGGCACCGTGACGGCGCATATTTACTCGGCCGATCATGATTCGGCGGCCAACAAGGCGTTCGTCGCCGCGTTTGAAAAGGCAAACGACGGCATGCGCCCGAACTTCATGGCGGTCGGTGGTTACGACGGCATGCACCTGATCTACGAAGCATTGAAGAAAACCGGCGGCAAGACCGACGGTGACTCGCTGATTGGGGCCATCAAGGGCATGGCCTGGGAGAGCCCCCGCGGCCCGATCTCGATCGACCCGCAGACGCGCGACATCGTTCAGAACGTCTACATCCGCAAGGTCGAGAAGAAGAACGGCCAACTCTACAATGTCGAATTCGCCACCTTCCCGGCGGTGAAGGATCCGGTCAAGGCCGCGGCGCAGAAGTAGCCGTCATGCCCGGGCTTGACCCGGGCATCCATGCAGCTTGTGTGCTTTATGGGATTGCCGGGCCAAGCCCGGCAATGACGAACGAAATGCGCCACTGCGCCATTTCATTGCTATGATGACCAGCGCGAGGGGGGCGCACGGCCGATCATGCTGACCATCCTGTTCGACGGAATAGCCTACGGCATGCTGTTATTCGTGCTGGCCTGCGGGCTCTCCGTCACGCTGGGCCTGATGAATTTCATCAATCTTGCGCATGGCGCGTTCGCCATGGCAGGCGGCTATTGCAGCGTCATCCTGGTCAATCGGTTGGGCGTGCCGTTCGCGCTCGGTCTGCCGCTCGCGTTTCTGATCACGGCGGCGATCGGCGGCCTGCTAGAACGTACGCTCTACGTGCATGTTTATGCCCGGAGCCACCTCGACCAGGTGCTGTTTACGATCGGTCTCGTCTTCATGTCGGTCGCGGCGGTCGACTACGTGATGGGCTCTTCGCAGCAATTCGTGCTCATCCCCGATGCGCTGCAAGGCCAGTTCATCGTGTTCGGCATCGGAATGAGCAAATATCGTCTGCTCATCATCCTGATCTGCGGACTGCTCACGGTCGGGTTGCAGCTGGCGATCACGCGAACGCGGTTCGGCAGCCGATTGCGCGCGGCGGTCGACGATCGGCGCGTGGCCCGCGGGCTCGGCATCAATGTCGGCGCGGTCTTTGCCGTCACCTTTGCCTTCGGCTCCGGACTGGCGGGGCTGGGCGGCGCGCTCGGCGCCGAAATCCTCGGCTTGGATCCGACCTTCCCGCTCAAATACATGATCTACTTTCTGATCGTGGTGACGGTCGGCGGCACGTCGAGCATCACCGGGCCGTTCCTCGCCTCGATCCTGCTTGGCATCGCCGACGTTGCCGGCAAGTACTACGTGCCAAAACTTGGCGCCTTCGTCATCTATACGATCATGATCGTGGTTCTGATCTGGCGGCCACAGGGCTTGTTCGCCCGCAGCACGGCGCGGTGAGCGGGATGACGCCGGTCGCCGCCGATGTCTCGGCCTATCTGGCGCGCCGCGCCCGCTGGTCGCCGTTGGAGATCGCCTTCTGGGTCTTCGCTTTCGCCACCATCTGGCTGTTCCCGGGCAAGCATTTGATTCTGACCGAGACGGCGATACTCGCGCTGTTTGCGCTCTCGCTCGACCTTATCCTTGGCTACGCCGGCATCATTTCGCTTGGTCAGGCGGCGTTTTTCGGCCTCGCCGGGTATTTCTCCGGCCTCATCGCCAAATACGGCCTCGTCACCGAGCCGGTCATTGGGCTCATTCTTTCCGGTCTGGTCGCCGCGGCGCTCGGCTTTGTCACGTCCTTTTTGGTGCTGCGCGGCTCCGATTTGACGCGGCTCATGGTTACGCTCGGCGTCGCGCTCATGCTCGGTGAGCTGGCCAACCGCTTCTCCAATATTACCGGCGGCGCCGATGGGCTGCAGGGCATCACCATCGAACCGGTCCTCGGCGTGTTCCGGTTCGATATGTTCGGCCACACCGGCTATGCCTATTGTCTCATTGTGCTATTCATCTGCTTCCTGATCGTACGGCGCATTGTGTATTCGCCGTTCGGTCTGTCGCTGCGCTCACTGAAGGGCAACCCGCTGCGCGCGTCCGCGATCGGCATTCCGGTCAATCGCCGGCTGGTCGCGATCTATACGGTTTCTGCCGGCTTTGCCGGCATCGCCGGCGCGCTGCTCACCCAGACCACCGCGTTCTGCTCGCTCGACGTTCTGTCGCTGGATCGCTCGGCCGACCTTCTGCTCGTCCTCATCATCGGCGGAACCGGTTATCTCTATGGCGGGCTGATCGGCGCGGTGATCTACAAATTTCTGCAGGACTGGATCGCCAGCCTGACGCCGCAATACTGGCAGTTCTGGATCGGCTTCGTGCTGGTGGTGATCGTGCTCGTCGGCCGCGAGCGGGTGGAGGAATGGACCGCGGCGGTACGCGCATCGATCGTGCGGCTCGGCGCCCGCGCGGCGGCGCGCCCGGTCGCGGTCGGCGGCGCCGCTCCGGACGGACAGTGACGCGATGCCGATCCTTGAGACCATCGGGCTCGAAAAGCGCTTCGGCGGCATCGTCGCGGCGCATGACGTTTCGTTGGCGGTCGAGAAGGGCGCGAGGCACGCGTTGATCGGGCCGAATGGCGCCGGCAAGACCACGGTGATCAATCTGCTCACCGGCGTGCTCAAGCCGACCGCCGGCAGCATCATGCTCGACGGCCGTGACATCACCGCGCTTGCTCCGCACGAGCGCGTCCGCCTCGGCATGGCGCGCACATTCCAGATCAATCAGCTGTTCCTCGACCTCACGCCGCTAGAGACTATCGGCCTTGCGATCTCCGAGCGCCTCGGCTCGGGCAGCAACTGGTGGCGGCTCGTCGGCAGCAAGTCCGCGGTGACCGAGGAGATCGTCGAGATCGTCGAGCGGTTTCGTCTCGCCGACTTCATGCACGAGCGCACGGGGATATTGCCTTACGGCAAGCAGCGGCTTCTGGAAATCGCGCTCGCCTTCGCCTGCCGGCCGCAGGTGCTGTTGCTCGACGAGCCCGCCGCCGGCGTGCCGGAGGCCGAACGCCACGAGCTGCTCGCCACCATCGCCGCGCTGCCCGCAGAGGTCACGGTGCTGTTGATCGAGCACGATATGGACCTCGTGTTCTCGTTCGCCGATCGCATTTCTGTGCTGGTCAACGGCGGACTTCTCGTCGACGGCGCGCCCGAGGACGTGGCGCGCGATCCGCGGGTCAAGGCGGTCTATCTCGGCGAGGAGCTCGATGCCTGATCTTCTAAGCATCGAGCATCTGTCCGCCGGCTATGGCGAGGCCGTGGTGCTGTCGGGCATCTCGCTGTCGCTCGCTGAGGGCCAGACGCTGGCGCTGCTCGGCCGCAACGGCATGGGCAAGACCACGCTGATCAATACCATCGTGGGCGTCACCCGTTACTTCTCCGGCGCCATCGTGCTCGACGGCGTCGATCTCACCCGGCTGCGTCCCGATCAGCGCGCGCACGCGGGCGTCGGCTGGGTGCCGCAGGAACGCAACATCTTCAAATCGCTCACCGTGCATGAAAATCTGACCGCGGTGGCGCAACCCGGCCGCTGGACCACGGACAAGGTCTATGCGCTGTTTCCGCGGCTCGGCGAACGGCGGCAAAACCTCGGCAATCAGCTCTCCGGCGGCGAGCAGCAGATGCTCGCGGTCGGGCGCGCGCTGGTGCTCAATCCGCGCGTCATGCTGCTCGACGAACCGCTGGAGGGGCTGGCGCCGATCATTGTCGAGGAGTTGCTGCGGGCCTTGCGCCGCATCATCCGCGATGAGGGCATGTCGGCCATCCTGGTCGAGCAGAACGCGAAAAAGATTCTCGGTGTCACCGATTACGCCATCATCATCGAGCGCGGCAGTGTGGTGCATGCGGCCGAAAGCGCCATCCTGTTGAACGATCGCGCCGCCCTGGAAACCCATCTCGGCGTCACCGACACCGGCCCGCGGCGTTTTAGAAACGCAAAGAAAAGCTCCTGACGCACGTCGCGATGCACGCTAAGCGTGCTTAAATGCAAAATTGCGTGCAGTTGCGGCGATGTCCATGATCAGAACGATCGCCATCTCGGGCTATAGGTCGCTACGCGACGTCAGGCTCGGCCTTGGCGCGCTCAACGTCGTGACCGGCGCCAATGGCAGCGGCAAATCGAGCCTCTACCGCGCGGTGCGGCTGTTGGCGGATATCGCCCAAGGTCGCATCATCCAATCGCTTGCGGCCGAAGGCGGCCTTCTTTCGACGCTTTGGGCCGGACCGGAATCATTCTCGCGCGGCATGAAAAGCGGCTGGCAACCGGTGCAGGGCACGGTTCGCAAGGCATCGATCAGCCTGAAGCTCGGGTTTTCCGGCGACGATTACGGCTATGCCATCGATCTCGGCTTGCCGACAGCCTCGAGTTCACAATTTGCGCGCGACCCGGCCATCAAGATTGAGAGTCAGTGGATCGGTGAAACGCTTACGCGCTCGAACGTATTCGCCACGCGCAACGGGCCGAGCGTGCGCATTCGCGACGACGCCGGCAATTGGCGGCAGGTTTTGCAGAATCTGGCGCCGTTCGACAGCATGATGACCCACTGTAGCGACCCGCGGGAAGCGCCCGAATTGTTGTTTCTGCGTGAGCGCATGCGCGATTGGCGGTTCTACGATCAATTCAGAACGGACCGCGATGCGCCGGCGCGCCGGCCGCAGATCGGGACCTATACGCCCATCCTCGGCAGCGACGGGTCCGACCTTCCGGCTGCGGTGCAGACTATTCGGGAAATCGGCGACCCTGATGCATTTGATGGCGCCATCGCCGACGCGTTTCCCGGCTGCAGCGTCGAAGTCACCATTAATGACGGCTATTTCGAATTGCAGATGGCGCAGCACGGACTGCTGCGGCCGCTGAAGGCCGCCGAACTGTCCGACGGCACGCTGCGCTATCTCCTGCTTGTAGCCGCACTCCTTTCGCCCCGACCGCCGGACTTGATGATCCTCAACGAGCCGGAAACGAGTTTGCATCCCGACCTGCTGGGACCATTGGCCCGGCTCATTGCGCAAGCATCGCAGCGATCGCAGATCATGGTCGTGTCGCATGCCGCGACCCTGGTGTCCGATCTCGAAGGTGCCGCGGAACTCAATCTCATCGTCCTTCAGAAGCACCTGGGTGAGACGCTCGTCCGCGGCGATCAGAAACCCGCGTGGACATGGCCGTCACGGTAGCGAACCATCCGCTTCGCGGTGCAGGAGGCGTTGCAACGCGCAGCCCGTTTACAATCCCGTATAATCATAACGAGCTAGTGCGCGGGATGTCGTGATGTACACCGCAACCATCGGATCGCAGCGCTATACGTTTGCCGATCTCAAGACGCTGTTGGCCAAAGCCTCGCCGCTGCGCAGCGGCGATCAGCTTGCCGGCATAGCCGCGGCAACCGGCGAGGAACGCGTCGCCGCGCAGTACGCGCTTGCCGACTTGCCCCTTGCGGCGTTGCTCAACGAGACCATCGTTCCCTACGAGAGCGACGAAGTCACTCGTCTCATCATCGACGGTCACGATAGCGCCGCCTTCGCGCCGGTTTCGCATCTGACGGTCGGCGGCTTTCGCGACTGGCTATTGGCGGACGAAGCAACGACGCCAGTCCTATCGGCGCTGGCGCCCGGCGTTACGCCGGAGATGGCCGCCGCCGTGAGCAAGATCTGCCGCCTGCAGGACCTCATTGTCGTCGCCGCGAAGTGCAGCGTCGTGACGGCATTCCGCGACACGCTCGGTCTGCCCGGCCGCCTGTCGGTGCGCCTGCAACCCAATCATCCCACTGATGATCCGCGTGGCATCGCCGCGAGCATTTTCGATGGGCTCCTTCTCGGCGCCGGCGATGCCGTCATCGGCGTCAATCCGGCGACCGACAGCCCGAGCAGCACGCATACGCTGCTCGCGATGCTCGATGAGTTTCGTGCCAAGCTCGACATTCCGGCGCAAAGCTGCGTGTTGGCGCATGTGACGACCACGCTCGATCTGATCGGGAAGGGCGCGCCGGTCGATCTCGTGTTCCAGTCGATCGCCGGGACGCAAGCCGCTAACAAGAGCTTCGGCATCGACCTCGCCTTGCTTAAGGAGGCGCGCGACGCCGCGCTGTCGCTCCACCGCGGCAGCATCGGCGACAACGTGATGTATTTCGAAACCGGACAGGGCAGCGCGCTTTCCGCCAACGCCCATCACGGCGCCGATCAGCAGACGCTCGAGGCGCGCAGCTATGCGGTGGCTCGGGCATTCAAGCCGCTTCTGGTCAACAGCGTGGTCGGTTTCATCGGCCCCGAATATCTGTTCAACGGCAAGCAAATTATGCGCGCCGGCTTGGAGGATCATTTCTGCGCCAAGCTCATGGGCGTGCCGATGGGCGTCGACGTGTGCTATACCAACCACGCGGACGCCGACCAGGATGACATGGATGCGCTGTTGGCGCTTTTGGTCACTGCGGGCGTCAACTTCGTGATGGGCGTGCCCGGCGCCGATGACATCATGCTCGGCTATCAGAGCACTTCGTTCCATGACGCGCTGGCGATGCGGGATTTGCTTGGCCGCCGCCCGGCGCCAGAATTCGAAGCGTGGCTCGCCCGGCAGGGCCTGATCGATGCCGCCGATCGCATTCGCCCGCGCAGTCTGCCCGCGCGCTTCCGCGCACTGCTCACGCATGATCCCGAAAAGTGGGAACCGGTTTTCGGAAAAGATCATGCGTAAGAAACAGACATGATGCGGAAGCCCCGGAACTGAATGTCGGAAAAGCTCATGGAGCATGAAGAGGAATTCTGGAGCGGCTTGCGCCACTTGACCGCCGCGCGCATCGGGCTCAAGCGCGCCGGCGCGTCGCTGGCGACCGGGCCGCTCCTTGATTTCCGGCTTGCCCATGCCCGTGCGCGCGATGCCGTACAGGAGCCGCTCGACGAAGCGCGGCTTGCCGCCGAACTGTCTGGCCTCGGCGAGCCGGTGATCTCGGTCGCCAGCGCGGCCGAAGATCGGCAGACATATCTGCTGCGCCCCGATCTCGGTCGGCGCCTGGCAGCCAATGCCGATGCCGCGCTGGCGCCGCACAAAGCCGATTATGATGTTGCGTTCGTGGTCGCGGACGGATTGTCGGCCCGCGCCGTTGCCGTGCACGCGAAACCTGTCCTGTCTGTCGCGATGACGACGATGCGCACCGAAGGTTGGCGGATCGCGCCGGTGGTTATCGTCCGCCACGGACGCGTCGCGATTGGCGATGCCATTGCCATGGCGCTGGGCGCGACAAGCGTTGCGGTGCTGATCGGTGAGCGTCCGGGCCTGTCAGCGCCCGACAGCATGGGCGCGTATCTGACCTTTAAGCCGGACGCGCGGACGAGCGACGCCGAGCGCAACTGCATTTCCAACATTCGGCCGCAGGGCATCGATTATGCGGTCGCCAGCTTCAAGCTCGCCCACCTGTTGCGCGCCATGCGCGTGCGTGGCCGATCAGGCGTGCAGCTTAAGGACGACTCGGAGCGCGATCTTAAGATTACCTCATTGACTTAATTGCCGAATTGTCGTTCCACCGCGTTGCTAAGACGTTTCTCAAAGCCGCGTCGCAAGCGTTACCAAGACTCGGTCGCCAAGACTCTGCGCCGCCGTTTAAACTGGCGCGGGAGCAAGCGCCGATCCGAAAGCCAACGGCGGGAGAGCCATGTCCACGTCCCTGATGACGACGCGCCGTTTCGCACCCCTGTTCTGGTGCCAATTCTTCTCGGCTTTCGGCGACAATTTTCTCAAAACCGCGCTGGTCTTCCTCATTCTGTTCCAGGTGGGGGGCGCCGACTCCGGTGTCTTGATCACCCTGGCCGGCGCCACGCTGATCGCACCGTTCTTCTTTTTGTCCGGGCTCGGCGGCGAACTCGCCGACCGATACGACAAAGCCTTTGTAGCGCGGCGTCTTAAGTTTGCGGAAATTTTCGTCGCCGCTGTCGCGGTTGCCGGCTTTGCCGTACATTCGATCGCGCTCCTGTTCCTAGCCGTGGGCCTGTACGGAACGATTGCTTCGCTGTTCGGCCCGATCAAATACGGCATCCTGCCCGATCATCTTGAGCGCGCGGAATTGCCGTCCGGCAATGCGCTGGTCGAGGGCGGCACATTCCTCGCCATCCTTCTCGGCACCATCGTCGCCGGACTGGCCGCCAAGGACGGCGGCGACCCTATCCACTTTGCCTGGCTGATGATGGTGTCATCGGTCGCCTGCTGGATCGCCAGCCGCTTCATCCCGCCGACCGGCGAAGGCGCGCCGCACCTGACGGTGAAGCGCAACATCTTCGCTTCGACCGGAGCGCTCATCAGATATGTGCGCGCCGAGCCGCGGTTGTGGTGGGGCGCGCTGGTGACCAGCTGGTTCTGGCTGGTGGGCGCGCTGGTTTTGTCGCTGCTGCCGCCGCTGGTCACCTTCCATATCGGCGGCACCGAGGGCGTGGTGACGCTCTTTCTCACGATATTCTCGGTTGCGGTCGCCATCGGCTCCGGCCTTGCCGCTTGGCTGGCGCATGGGCGCATTATCCTCCTACCGACGCTCGTCGCCGCCGTGCTGCTGGGCCTGTTCTCGCTCGATCTCGGCTGGACGGCGTCAGCGCTCGTCCATCCGGCGAACCCGGTCGGCTTTGCTGATTACTTCAGCTCGCCGCACAGCATTCACATCGCCATCGATCTCGCCGGTCTGGCGATCGCCGGCGGCCTCTTCATCGTGCCGACATTCAGCGCGGTGCAGGCCTGGGCCAGCGCCGACCAGCGCGCCCGCGTCGTCGCCGCCGTCAACGTGCTCAATGCCGCCTTCATGGTGGTCGGCGCAATCATTCTCGCGGTGCTGCAGAAGCTCGGCCTCCAAGCGCCGCTCCTGTTCGCACTCATCGGCGTCGGAAATTTCGTCGCAGCCGTCATGATCGGTCGCACGATGCCGACGAATTGGCTGAACGATCTTCTGTCCATCGTCTTCCGCACCTTCTACCGGCTCCAGGTCACCGGCCTGGAGAACATCGCCAAGGCCGGCGACAACGCCATCATCGCGATGAATCATGTGAGCTTCCTCGATGCGCCGGTCGCGGTGTCGCTGTTGCCCAAGCGCCCGGTATTCGCCGTCGACATCGGCATCTCGAGGCAATGGTGGATCCAGCCGTTCCTGCCATTCGTGCGCACCATGGCGCTCGACCCGCTCAAGCCGATGGCGCTGCGCACCATCATCAACGCCGTGCGCGAAGGCAACATGCTGGTGATCTTTCCCGAGGGCCGCATCACGCTCACCGGCAGCCTGATGAAAATCTATGACGGCGCCGCCATGATCGCCGACAAGTCGGATGCGATGGTGGTTCCGGTGCGCATCGAAGGACCGGAGAAGACGATCTTCAGTCGCCTGAAAAGCACGCAGGTGCGTCGCCGATGGTTCCCGAAGATCAAGGTGACGATCCTCGAACCGATGAAAATGAACGTCGATCCGGCGCTCAAGGGCCGCAAGCGGCGTCAGGCCGCCGGCGCGGCGCTTTACGACGTCATGTCCAATCTGATGTTCCGCACCGCGCGCACCGATCGCACCATTATCGAAGCGGTGATTGAGGCGGCGGAGGTCCACGGCGGCAAGTGGCTGGCGATCGAGGATCCGACCAGCGGCCGGCTAACCTACAAGCGGCTTCTGCAGGCAACCCGAATTCTTGGCGCCAAGCTGATGCCGTTTGCGCCCGAGGGGCGCGCGATCGGCGTCATGCTGCCCACATCCAATGGCTGCGCGGTGACTGTTCTTGCGCTGTTGTCCGGTGGACGCGTTCCAGCGATGATCAACTTCACCTCCGGCGCCGCCAACATCCTCGGCGCCTGCCGGGCGGCACAAGTCGACACCATTCTCACGGCGCACGCCTTCGTGGAGAAAGCGCGACTCGAGAAGCTTATCGCCGCGATCGAGAAGCAGGTGCGCATCGTCTATCTGGAAGATATTCGTAAGACGGTGAGCTTTTCCGACAAGCTGCGCGGCGCCTTACGCGCGAAAAAGCCGCTGGTTGCCCGCAAACCCGATGATTGGGCCGTGGTCCTGTTCACTTCGGGGACGGAAGGGACACCTAAAGGCGTCGTTCTTTCCCACCGCAACGTGCTGGCAAACGTCGCGCAGGCCGAGGCCCGCATTGATTTCGGCCGCGAGGATCGCTTGTTCATGGCGCTGCCGGCGTTTCACTCCTTCGGCTTCATGGGCGGCATCGTGCTGCCGCTCATTTCCGGCGTGCCGACCTATCTTTATCCTTCACCGCTGCACTACCGCACCGTGCCGGAATTGATCTACGGCATCTGCGCGACCTACCTGTTCGGCACCGATACGTTCCTCGCCGGCTATGCGCGTATGGCCAACGCGTACGATTTCCGCTCGGTACGCTGCATCGTGGCCGGCGGCGAGCCGATCAAGGAATCGACCCGCCGCATCTATCTGGAAAAGTTCGGCATGCGCATCCTAGAAGGCTACGGCGTGACCGAGACGTCGCCGGTACTGTCGTTCAACACGCCGATGTTCAACAAATTCGGCACCGTCGGTCGTCTCTTTCCTGGCATTGAGGCGAGACTGGAAAAAGTCGAGGGAGTTGAGGAGGGCGGGCGGCTCTGGGTCAAAGGGCCAAACGTGATGCTCGGCTATTTGCGCGCCGAGCACCCGGGCGTGCTCGAACCGCCGCCGGAGGGCTGGTACGACACCGGCGATATCGTCTCGATCGACGATCAGGGCTACATCGCCATCAAAGGCCGCGCCAAGCGTTTCGCCAAAGTCGGCGGCGAGATGATCTCGCTTGCCGCCGTGGAGATGCTCGCGGCCGAGCTGTGGCCGAACGCCATTTCCGCGGTCGTGGCGATTCCGGATGACCGCAAGGGCGAGCGGCTTATTCTGGTCACCGACAAACACGGGGCGACGCGCGCCGATTTTCAGGCCTACGCGCGGGGCAAGCATGCCTCCGAGCTGATGAACCCGGCCGAAGTCATCGTGCTCCACAAGCTGCCGCTGCTTGGCTCCGGCAAGCCCGATCTCCTGGCGTTGCAGAAATTCGTGGCCGAGCAGCGGGCGGCCAAGGCTTCAGCGGCGGAGTGAACGCACCTTCCGGTGATGATGTCGCCGGCACATTGCCTGTGGAGTCCGATAATACTTTAAGGCAACGTTAAAACTAGCTTCGCACTATGCCCGCCGAGCACAATCAGCCCGGCACGCATGTCGACGTTTCACCCTCCCTTGCGCGTCGACGCCGTGTCACCGTTCAAGGCGACAGGGCTCGGCACGATACCGCGCCTCAAGTTCTATCTGCTCCGTCTGGCCGAGGCGCTGGCGCTGGTGGCCTTCCTGAGTTTCTGCGTGATGTGGGTGCAGTGGCAGGTGTCCTCACCCGGCGTGTCCCGGCTATCGGGCGATTTCGTCAGCTTCTGGACCGCGGGGAAGCTGGCGCTGCAGGGCTCCGCTGCTTTTGATGCCTATCAAAGGCTGCCGCACTTTTTGCTTCAACTCGAGCTGCACCACGATCCGAGCTGGGGATACCTGGCATTCTTCTACCCGCCGTTCTTTTTGTTGCTGTGCGCTGGCTTCGCGCTGCTCAGCTACTTTCCCGCACTCTGCTTGTGGCTGGTGGCGACCTGCGCCGGTTATGTCGCGGCGCTGCGCGGGCTGCTGCCGAAGGCTTCGGGTCAAGGCACACGGCTCTGGTTATTGTTCCTCGGCTATCCCGCGGTGATGATCAATGCGGGCTTTGGGCAGAATGGATTTCTGAGCACGGCGCTGCTCGGCGGCGCGGCGGTCTGGCTGGATCGGCGGCCGGAGCTGGCAGGCCTGTGTTTCGGTTGCCTGGCCTACAAGCCGCAGCTCGGGATCATTGTGCCGCTGGCGCTCGCGGTGGCGGGACGATGGCGATGCTTCGTCGCCGCTGGTGTGACGGTGCTCGCTCTGGCAGCCGCAGCGACCGTGGCGTTCGGGATGGATATCTGGCCGGCGTTCATTGCCGGCATGGCGGAGATGCGGCGAGATTGGATGGAGCCGGCCAATCCGTTGTATCTGCAGTACTGGATCACCGTATACGGCGCGATCCGCCTGCATGGCGGTCCGCTGCTGCTGGCCTATGCGGCGCAGGCGCTGGTGACCGTGACGGCCGCCTTCATGCTGCTGCGGGCGCTGCGGCAGCGTCCGTCCGGCGCCGGGTCGGGCCGCGCGGAGGGAGCGGCGATCGCGGCCTGTGTGCCGTTCTGCTCGCCCTTCATGCTGGAATACGATCTGCTCATCCTGGCCGTGCCGATGGCCTGGCTGCTGAACGAGGCTTTGCGCGACGGCTTCCGTCGCGGCGAGCTCGCGGCCCTGCTGGGAGCTTATTTCGCGCCCGTGCTGTTCAAGGTCCAGCAGTTCGACGGCGCGATCAAGCTCTCAGTCATTGCCGCAGCCGCGCTTCTCTTCGCGGTGGTGCTGCGGCGGATGACCGAGAAGTCCGCGTAAATCTGGGCTGTTGTTGCTCGTACTGGGCGCGCGGCAGGGCCCGGCTCAACCCTGCCGCTATCGCTGAGAACCGGCGGAGCTGAATAGCCTTCACCGACATGCAAACTCGGCGAGCATGCGCCCCCCGGTACGCGTTTTACGAGATTGATTATTTGTTGAGGCCAACCACGCGAGCCTGATGCGCCCGATTGGTTCAATGTCTAATATTGGACGTGGCGGGCGGGGGTTAGTCTTCACGTTTTGGTCCGCGGTCCCTCACCGCGGAGTTGGCCCGCAGAAATTCGAGTTCTGGATCCCGCCTTCCTGCGCGGAACCGATTGTTGGTTGGCAGCGTTCGCCGCCGGATCGCCAAACACGGCCGTGCGGGGAATTGGAATGAACGCAAATGATGATGATGACGGTGCACGGCTCGATCGTCGGCAGGACGTTCGCATCATTGTCAGCGTTCCCGGGCGTTTTTCGCTTGCCGACCGACGCGGCCCGCAGGTTGAGCGGCGTGTCTTTGCGTGTCGCGCCGTCAATCTGTCCGGCCGGCTGCAAAACTTCAAGGAGCACGAGGTCAGCGACCAGCGCGCCGAACGACGGTTTATTCCCGTAAAACCTTACTCGCAAATGATGCTGGCGGACGGCAGAACCGAAACTTGTCTGGTCATCGATGTGTCGATTTCCGGCGCGGCAATCTCGGCCGAAACTGTTCCAGAAATCGGCACCGTGCTCGCCGTAGGGACAATCGTCGGCCGCGTTGTCCGCCACTTCGAAGGCGGTTTCGCCGTCCAATTTGTCGAACGCCAAAGCCGCGACGAACTGGAAGAAAAACTGCTGGTGAGATGATGCGATCGGGCCGCGACCGCTAACCTGAAATGTCGGTCAAAGCATCAATCCCGATCGCGCCTCTGAGGCAGTTGCTAGCCTTTGCGCATTGCCAATACCCGGTCCACCATGGCGCCGGCCTCGCCAAGATAATTCGCTGGATCGCAGAGTTTCGCCAGCGCGGCGCGGTCGAGATGCTTGGCGATTTCCTCGTTCTCGGCAAGGAGGTCGAGCAGCGGCCGGCCGCTGGCGATCACGTCGCGGCAGATGTCGTAGACGAGATCGTGGGCGTATTGCCGGCCAAGATAGGGACCGAGCCCCATCATCACCGCCTCGGAGACGATGAGTCCCTTGGTCAGATCGAGATTGGCGCGCATCTTCTTCGCATCGACCTGCAGGCCGGTGAGCACGAACAGCGTCTGCGCCAGCGCGCCGGAGGTTAGACAAAAGATCTCCGGCAGCACGATCCATTCGATCTCCCACGGGCCGGTCGCGCGCTCATGGTCCTCGACCATGGCGTCAAGAAGGGCGGCCACCTGTTGGCGCACCACCGCATTGAGCGCGGTTATGTAGACCGAGGAGATCGGATTTCTTTTCTGCGGCATGGTGCTCGAAGAGCCGCGACCGGCGTGGAACGGTTCGTAGAGCTCTTCCACTTCGGTCTGCATCATGAGCTTGACGTCGAGGGCGAGCTTGCCGCAGGTGCCGGCGACGAGGCCGAGGAAACAGCCGATCTCGGCGATCGTATCGCGCACCGTGTGCCAGGCGATGGCCGGGACGCCGAGGTGCAATTCCTTCATCAACTCCGCCTGCACTTGCAGGCCGCGGCCGCCGAGCGAGGCGAGCGTGCCGGCGGCGCCACCGAACTCGCCGACCAGCACGCGTACGCGCAGTTCCTGTAAGCGCTGCTTGTGCCGTTCGAATGCGGCGAGCAAGGTCGCCATCTTGTAGCCGAAGGTGATCGGCACGGCTTGCTGGAGGTTGCTGCGGCCGGCCATCGGCGTGTCACGGTATTTGCGCGCGAGGCCGGCCAGCGCGTCGGCGATGGCGTCGATATCGGCCTCGACAAGCGTGAGCGCCTCGCGGACCTGCAGCACTGTGGCCGTGTCGGTGACGTCCTGCGTGGTCGCGCCCCAATGGCACCATTCGCCGAGCCCGTCGCGGCAAAGCGCGACGAGCTGCTGCACCACCGGCAGCACCGGATAGCCGATGCGCGCCGTTTGCGTCTCGAGTTTTCCGAAATCCATCTCGCCGGCGTTGCAATGGTGAACGATTTCGTCGGCCGCTTCCTGCGGGATGATGCCGAGCCGCGCCTGTGCCCGCGCCAGCGCCGCCTCGAAGTCGAGGTACTTTTGCACGCGGGTTTCGTCGGAAAATATCCGCCGCATCGCTTCGGTTGAGAAGATGTTACGAAAAACGACAGAGTCGATGATGGTTGCGGACATGTTGGCGGACGTCATTGCATTTCCTTCTGCTTAATTTTTGCAAAGGCTCAATTTTCGTAAAGGTTATCTGTTTGCTGCAAGCAAAGCGATACACACCTCGTAAAGAATACCGCTTCAAGCAATCTTCAGCATAGCGCCAGAACCCAGCGCCGCTTCACCAATTCCACACTACCGGCGCTCCAATACTGCGCGTGACAAACGAAGAATTACTGGCGCGTCATTCAGGGGACAGAGTTGCGTACGAGCACGATCGTCATGGGCGCCTTTGCAGTCCTGTTCGGACTGCTCGCGGTCTTCCTGGCGCAGACTTGGCTCAACAACCAGGCCGAAATGCGCATGCGGAGCCTCGAGGCGCAAAGGAAGCCGGAGGCGCCGGCGCGCACCATCGTGGTGGCGGGCAAGCCGTTGCGGTTCGGCGATGAGCTGGCCGCCGGCTCGCTGCGCGAAATGCCGTGGCCGCAAGGGGCGCTGCCTGCCGGCGCCTTTGCCAAGATCGCGGAACTCACGTCAGGCAAGCGCGTCGTGGTCCTGCCGATGGAGGCCAACGAGGCGGTGCTTGCTTCCAAGATCACCGGCCCGGGCCAGCGCGCAACGCTCTCCGCAGTGCTGCAGGAGGGCATGAAGGCTGTCACCATCCGCGTCAACGACGTGGAAGGCGTCGCCGGCTTTGTGCTGCCCGGCGACCACGTCGATATCGTGCTGACACGACAGGTCGACAAGGAGACGGCGACCAACGACGTCGTCATCGAGAACGCGCGTGTGCTCGCCGTCGACCAGTCGGCGGACGCAATGACTTTCAAGCCAGCCGTGGTCAAGGCGGTGACGGTGGAAGTCTATGTGGCGGACGCGCAAAAGCTGGCGCTGGCGTCGGCGGTGGGCACTCTGTCGCTGTTGCTGCGGAAGGCCGGCGAGACGGCTTCCGATCAGTCGCGGCGCGTGACGCTCAGCGATCTGAGCAAGGCGTTCACGTCCTGGCGCGACCCGCACTCCGCGACGGTCAACGTGACGCGCGTATCCAAGCACGACCACGAGACGGTCAAGCGCGAGAGTTACAGCGTTCCGGTCGAGCACGTCGCCGAGCACGCGGCCGCTGTTTCGGAACGGGAGCCGGCACACAACTAAGCAAATCGAAGTCGATAATCCAATTGGGGGCGTAGACGTGAGTTTGGGGACAATGAGCAGCGGCGGGGAGGCCGACGTGAACAGCCAGTACAAAAATACCAACAAATTCGCCGGCGCGAGCCGGCAATTTAAGGACAGGAGCCTAACCAGGGCGCTGTTGTGCCGCTGCCGAACGGTGGGGGCAGCGTTCATCGTCGCGGCGCTGGGGTTGTCGGCGGGTGAGTTACAGGCGCAACAGCGTATCGCGCTGGCAAACTCCGCGCACACGACGACCGTGACAGTGATGATGGGCAAATCGGTCGACGTGCATACCGACCAAAACTTTGTCGATATCACGGTTGGCGATCCTGAGATCGCCGACGTCAATCCACTGACCGATCATGCGCTGTCGATCCTCGGCAAGAAGATCGGCACCACTCGGGTCACGGTCTACGACGAAGGCAAGAAGACCGTCGGCATTTTTGACATCGAAGTGGCTTACGATGTCTCGCGGCTCAACGCCGAGATCGTGAGCTTCGCGGGTGGCGGCATCAGGGTGTCATCCGTCAACGGCCGCATTCTGCTGAGCGGCAAGGTTGCGGACGCGGTCACGCTCGACAAGGCGGTGACCATCGCCCGCCAGTTCGTGCCCGACGTCATCAACACCGTCCAGGTGATGCAGGCGCAGCAGATCATGCTGGAGGTGCGGTTCATCGAAGCTTCGCGACAAGCGAGCCGCGAGCTCGGCGTGCAGTGGAACATGTTCACCAACAGCACCGTGGCCAACATCGGCAACCAGGTCCCGGCCACGCAGTTGCCGATAACCGCACCTGGGGGCGCTTTTCAGCAACCAGCCGCCGCCAACAGCGGTATTGGCGGTCCCAGCGTGATACCGAGCAACGTCAGCGGTACGCCGCTTTCGCCGATCGTCGCCGCCGGCGTGCTGTCGGGCTCGGCGCCCTTTGGATTCCTCGTCAGCCAATTGTCGAACTCGCTGCAACTGCAGATCAACGCGCTCGAGCAAAAGGGTCTCGCGCGCAGCCTTGCGGAACCCAATCTGGTGGCTCTGTCGGGGGATACGGCGAGCTTCCTCGCCGGCGGGCAATTCCCCGTGCCGGAGGCCAGCGGCCTCGGCACCGTCGCGTTCGCCTATCAGCCCTATGGCGTCGGACTTCTCATTCACCCCGACCGTGCTCAGGGACGGGCTGATCAACCTCGTGATCAAGCCGGAGGTGAGCGAGATCGACCCTACCCATACCGTGACGGTTCTCGGCACCTCGGTGCCAGGGCTCATCACCCGCAAGGCCTCGACAACTCTCGAGTTGCGCGACGGCCAGAGCTTCATGCTTGGCGGGCTGTTGCAGAACACAAGCACGACCGCGCAGGACCAGCTGCCGTGGGTCGGCGACGTGCCGGTGCTCGGCGCTCTGTTCCGCTCCAGCCAGTACCAGAAGAACGAGACCGATCTGGTGATTTTGGTGACGCCGCACATCGTCCATCCGCTGTCATCGACGGCTCCGATTCATACGCCGCTCGAACTCGAGTCTGCCGGCCAACGACGTCGACTTTTTCCTTATGGGCCAAGCCGAGGTCAGCCCGGCGCTGGCGCGGCTGGCCGTCGGGGCAATGAACCGACCCTATGTCGGTCACATCCTCGATTTGCCGAAGAATGGAGGCGCCTATGTCACAGCCAGGGACTAAGCATGTGATGCGTACGATCGCGGCTGCCATTGCGCTCGGCGCTGTGCTGACCGGCTGTTCCGATCCCGGTCTCTATTTCGACCGGCGCGACACCATTGCGCTTTCCGCCGGCGACGCCGTGGCGGCGAATGCTGCGGAGCAAATGGTCAACCCGTTGCCGCTGGCCAGCGCCAATACCAACATCGCGTTCAACGGCCAGAAGATGCAGTCGGCTGTCGAGCGCTACCGCACGGACAAAGTGACCCCGGCGGTCGATCCAATGGCGATGCAGGTCGCATCGCCGACGACGCCGTCGAGCGGCTCGTCGAGCACCTCCAGCAGCGGAGGGCCCGGCGGCGGTGCGCCAAGTCAATAACTTCTCCGCCCGCCTGCGAGGCTAAAGCGATGCGTATAGGCCGATCGATAAGCCCGGGGGGTGAAACCAGAGTGGTCGTGGTGACCGCCGACGCGGCATTCGAGGAGTCGGTGCGCGCTACCTTCAGCGCCAGTGCCCAAATCGGCCTCAACGTCATCAGGGGAACGCTCTCGGGCCGCGGTGACATCGACGTCGATAACGCCACGGTCATCGTCGCCGATCTCGCTGACGATGATTCCGAATTGCAGGCACTCGAACGCCTGATGACCCGTATTGGCAATTGGCCGCCGGTGGTCGCGGTAATGCCGAACTTCGACGGCGGCGTTGCCCGCCGCCTCATGCAGATGCGGGTGGCCGATTTCCTGGTCAAGCCGGTTCCGCCGGTCGAACTGGTACGCACCTGCGCGCGGGTCGCGAAAAATCCAACCAGTGCCGAGACGACCGAAGCGCAGATCTTCACCTTCTTGCCGGCCGTTGGCGGTGCCGGCGCGACGACGCTGGCGGTTCAGACCGCGATGCTGCTGCTCAATGCCGGCGCGCGCGGAAAATCCGCGACCTGTCTCGTCGACCTCGATTTCCAGCACGGTGCTTGCGCCGATTATCTCGACATCGAGCCGCGCCTCAATCTTGGCGAGATCGAGCCGCGTCCGGAGCGACTTGATCGGCAATTGCTGGAAGTCATGCTGTCGCATCATCCGTCCGGGCTCGCGGTTGTGGCGGCGCCGAACCGGCCGGCGGAAATGCGCTCCTTCGATCCGGATGTGGTGACCAGGCTCCTTGATCTCGTGTCGTCGCATTTCGATTACGTGGTATTCGACATGCCGCGTACCTGGTTCTCCTGGACCGACAGCGTGCTGCTCGGTTCCAACAAGCTGTTCATCATCAGCGAAACGACGGTGCCCGGGCTGCGCCAGGCCAAGCAGCTGGTCGAGGCCATCCGCGAGCGGCTGGGCGAGGGCCCAAAGCCGCAGGTCATCATCAATCGCTTCGTACAGAAGCTGTTTTCACCGGCCTTGCGCCGCAGCGATATCGAGCAGGCGATCGGGGACGCGTTCTTGGCGTGCGTGCCGAACGACTATGCGCTGGTGCGCGAAGCCATCGACCGCGGTGTCCCGCTCGAAGAAGTGAAGAAGGGCAACAAGATCACGCTCCAGCTCAAACAGCTGGTGCTGCCGCAATTGACCGGCAAAGGCAGCAAGGGGCCGGCGGCCGCGGCGAAAAAATTCAAACTGTCGTGGGCCGGGTCGTAATGGCCCTCACGCCGTAGGACATCGATATGGCAGGTCGTTTCTCGGCACGGCGTGTAACGGCTCCAGACCTCGTCCCGGCGGCGGAAGATACCGCGCCTGAGGACGTGGCGGCGTCGTGGACGGTGCTTCCCGAACCGGCTCCCGAGCCGGCAGCGCCGGCTGCTGCCAATCCGCTGCTGACCGACAAGCTCCTCGACGCCAAGGTGCGCCTGCATCGCCGGCTGATCGAGGAGATCAATCTGTCGGCGCTGGAAAAGCTGCCGGAAGAGGAGATGCGCGGCCACGTCCAGCAGCTTGTGTCGCAATACGTATTGGGCGAGCGGTTGGCGCTCAACATGCAGGAACTTAACGATTTCGTTTTGGAAATTCTCGACGAGATGATGGGGCTGGGCCCGCTTGAGCCACTGCTCAAGGACGAGTTGGTCAACGATATTCTCATCAACGGCCACGAATGTGTCTATGTCGAGCGGAGGGGTATGCTCGAGCCGACCGGCGTGCGTTTCAAGGACGAGGCGCATCTTCTGCGCATCATCAACAAGATCGTTGCGGCCGTGGGCCGTCGCGTCGACGAAGCGCACCCGATGTGCGACGCCCGCTTGCTCGACGGTTCGCGCGTCAACGTGGCGGTGCGGCCGGTGGCGATCGACGGGCCGCTGATGTCGATCCGCAAGTTTTCCAAAAAGCCGTTCAACCTCAACAAACTGGTCGAGGTGGGCGCGCTGCGGCCGCAAATGGCCGAATTACTCGCGGCTGCGGTGAAGACGCGCGTGACCCTCATCATTTCCGGCGGTACCGGCTCCGGCAAGACCACAATGCTCAATGCGCTCTCCGCCTTCATCTCCGAGAAGGAGCGGCTTCTGACTATCGAAGACGCCGCCGAACTCCAATTGCAGCAACCGCATGTCGGCCGCATGGAGACGCGCCCGCCCAACATCGAAGGCAAAGGCGAAATCCGCCAGCGCGATCTCGTCAAGAACGCGCTGCGCATGCGGCCCGACCGCGTGATCCTCGGCGAGTGCCGCGGCGAGGAAGCTTTCGACATGCTGCAGGCCATGAACACCGGCCACGAAGGTTCGATGGCCACGATCCACGCCAACACGCCGCGTGATGCGCTCTCCCGCCTCGAGCAGATGATCGGCATGGCCGGCTTGCCGATGACGGTCGCTTCGATCCGCGGCCAGATCGCCGCCGCTATCCGCCTGATCGTGCAGTTGTCGCGGCTATCGGACGGCAAGCGGCGGGTGATGAGCATCGCCGAGATCACCGGGCTCGAAGGCGACATCATTCAGATGCAGGAAATCTACAAGTTCGTGCGCACGGGAACCGCGCCGGACGGCGCCGTGCAGGGTCATTTCCAGGCCACCGGCGTGCGCCCGCGCTTCCTCACCGAGCTCGTCGCCATGGGGATCAAGATCCCCGGCGCCTATTTCGATCCATCGCAGCCGCTGTGAGGCGGCCAACACGTTATCGATGAATGTCCTGACCGATCATGTCGCTCGATTTCGATCCGATCTATCTGATCTGGCTGTTGGTCGCGGCGTCGGCCGGACTGGCGTTCGAAGCCGTCTATCTTCTGGGTTTCTCCGCGAGCTCCTATCGCAGTCAGATCAACCGTCGGCTGATGCTGTCGAAGGAGCAGAAGGATCGCGAAAACGTCCTGATCGCGCTGCGGCGCGAGCGCGGACTTACCAGTGGCGGCAACTACCGGCTCAACTTCGTCGCGTTCAACCGCTTGGTGCTGCAATCGGGCCTCACCATCGGATTCGCGCGCCTCATCATCATTATCGCCGTGATCAGCACAGGCGCGTTTGTCGGCACGTTCTTTTTCGTGAATAACGTCGCGCAAGCGGCGCTGGCGGCGTCTCTCAGCGCTACCGCGTTGCCCTATCTCGTGCTGCATCTGTTGCGCAGCCGCCGCCAGAAGAAGTTCGCCGCCCAGTTTCCCGATGCGCTCGATATTATCGTGCGCAGCCTGCGCGCCGGCCATCCGGTGCCGATCGCCATCAACATGGTGGGCCGGGAAATGCCCGATCCGATCGGCACTGAATTCGGCATGGTGTCCGATGAAATCGCCTATGGCTCCGATCTGGAGACGGCGATGCGCAATCTTTACTACCGCATCGGCTCCGACGATCTGCCGCTCTTCGTCACCGCCGTCGCCATCCAGGGTTCGACTGGCGGCAATCTCGGCGAAATCCTGGAAAATCTCTCCGGCGTCATCCGCCAGCGCTTCAAGATGCGGCGAAAGATCCGCGCACTGGCGTCCGAAGGTCGCGCCTCGGCGTTGATCCTCTCGGCGCTGCCGATCGGCTTGTTTATCGTTGTCCAGGTGGTGGCGCCGAATTTTTATGCTTCCGTCTGGCATGAGCACCTCACCAAGGTCCTGCTCGGCTGTGCCGCCGGCTGGATGCTTCTCGGCAACCTGATCATGTTCAAGATGGTCAACTTCAAGATTTGACCGATGGGCGGAACCGAAACCTTCAGCCTGTTTGGCGACAGCGCAGCGACGATGCTGAGCTTGCTCGTCTTCCTCGCCGTCGGCACGCTCGCTTTTGCGATGATGCTCGGCGTGCGCGCGCGCAAAGCGGTGCTCCGCCGCGCGGCTCGCGCCGGTCTCGACGAAGAGCCTGCCGAGGGGCGGCGTTCGCTGCGCCACTCCGGGCTGAAGGCCGCGCAAAAATTGGTCGAATACACGACCAAGCATTATTCGTCCGCCGACAGCCAAGACGTGAAGATATTGCGCCGGCGGCTTTTGCAAGCCGGCATCTACGATCCGCGCGGGGCGGCCTATTTCTTTATCGCTCGCCTGGCGCTGGCGGTCGGTTTGGCTGTTGCCGCGTTCTTTGTGCCGCCATTGTTCAAGATGACGAGCCAATCATCGCTGTGGCTCTTTGTGCTGGCCGGCGGCTTATGCGGATATCTGGCGCCAAGCTTCTATCTCGACCGCCGCGTCAATGCGAAGCGCCAGGAGCATCGCTCCGGCTTTCCCGATCTCATGGATCTTATGGTGGTGTGCGCCGACGCTGGCCTCGCCATGGAAGCCGCGCTTGACCGGATCGGCCGCGAGCTCGGCGAATCCTATCCTTCGCTCGCCGCCAACATCCACATGACCAATCTCGAAATTCGCGCCGGCCGCACCATCACGGAAGCGCTCGAGCACTTCGGCGACCGGCTCGGGATCGAGGAGGCGCGCTCTTTCGCCATGCTCGTTCAACAATCCGACGAACTTGGTTCCTCCATCAGCCAGGCGTTGCGCGTCTACAGCGAGGATATGCGCCACAAGCGGTTGTCGCGCGCCGAAGAGAAGGCTTACGCCCTGCCGGCCAAGCTCGCGGTGCCGATGATGGTGTGCATCTTCCCGGTGCTGTTCGTGGTCATCCTCTGCCCGGTCATCGTGCGCATGGTCACCAGCAACTGGTGACGACTTTCCGGATCGACCTTCCATCTCGTGCTGGAACCGATTACCGCTCAATGCGTTGTTGCAGGTTGTGCCGCAGGGGGAAACAAGATGCGGGCTACTCGAGAGGAGCCGAGTCCGGAGGACGAACAGGCACGCGCGACCATTCTCGTGGCCGAAGATGAAGTGCTGGTTCGAATGACATTGGCAGACCAATTGCGTGACGCTGGCTACGCAGTGATCGAAGCAGCCAATGGCCACGAAGCCGTAGACGTGTTGCGCACCGCGCCGGTGGGCTTTGTGGTCAGCGACGTCCGCATGCCGGGCTCGATCGATGGCGTCGCGCTCGCGCGGTTGGTCCGAGCGGAATATCCTGCGACCAAGATTATCCTGACCTCGGCGCATCTCTCGGAAGCGGGATGGGTCACCACGATGGCTTCTTTCATAAACCGTACGATGCGACTGAAATCATCACGCATATCAAATCGCTGATGAGCTAAATCGCTAACGGCTGGAGCGTGATCCGAAAAAAGCCTGGCCGCGGACGTAAACCGGTTTTCCGAAAGGATCCTGCCCACCAAAATCCCAGCGGTTTCAACATAATGCGATCGCGCTCCGAGGAACACGCGGCCGCGTTGCTTGTTAAGGCGAGGTGACCGGACCCACAGATCAAGAGATCGTCCTCGTCGTCGAGGATGACATTTGCATCCGCATGCCAATCGCGGAGTATCTGCGCGATTGCGGCTACAAAGTCATCGAAGCGGTGAGCGCGGATGAAGCAATCGCCGTGCTGACGCATGCTGAGACTGGCGTCGACATTGTCTTCAGCGACATCGAAATGCCTGGATCCGTTGACGGCTTTGGACTGGCGAAATGGATCCGGGAGAATCGCCCCGGGATGGATGTCGTTCTGGCGGGCACGGTGGCGCGGTCCGTCGGTGCTGCAAAGGAATTATGCGAGGAAGGTCCCTTGCCTAAACCGTACGACGCGCAAGCCGTACACAATCGCATTCGCCGTTTGCTCTCGGTCCGCAAGTCGTCCCACAGGCCTTCGAAATAACCGAGCCCGGCCGCGCTGGCATGTGCGTTAAGCCAATCCGAGCTGGCAGCGAGACCTGCGGCGCCCGTACCTGCGGCGGGCGTGCAATCCGAAAAGCTAATCGATATAGTTGGAATGGGCGCGCTTCCGGGTGTTTTGGAAGGCGTGCATCGTGGTAGGAGCGCGCCAATGAGCGGTACCGCAGCCATTTCCGCAGTCGCTGTTAGCGAGGCGCAGGCCGGGCTTGATCGGGCCCTTGCGGAGCTTGCCGGGCACAAGCACGCCTGGGCGCGGACCTCGATCGCCGAGCGACTTGCCTTTGTTGATGCGCTCAAGGTTGCCACCCACACGGTAGCCGAAACCTGGGCGGAGCTCGGTGCCGAGAAAAAAGGCATTACCAAGGGTTCGCCGCTCGCCGGCGAAGAATGGACCTCGGGACCTTGGGCGCTCTTGGCTGCGCTCGACAATTACCGTTTTACGCTCGCTCATCTCGACGGTAATCGGCATATCGCCGGATTGAAGAAGCGCGTCGGCCGCTCGGGCCAGACCATCGTGCGGGTGTTCCCACAGTCAATTTTCGACCGGCTGTTGCTGAGCGGCGTTTATGCTGATGTGTGGATGGAGCCTGGCGTCACGCCGGAAAACCTTTCGCAATACACGGCCGCCGCCTATCGCGAACCAGCGGTCGCCCGCAACGGCAAGGTCAGCCTGGTGCTGGGCGCGGGCAACATTTCCAGCATCTCGCCGCTCGACGTGCTGCACAAGCTCTTCGCCGAACATGCCGTGGTGATTTTGAAACTCAATCCAGTCAACGACTATCTTTATGACGTGCTTTGCCGCGCGCTCGGCCCGCTGTTCGACGCCGGGTTCCTGCGCATTGTTCGCGGCGGTACTGATGTTGGACAGTATCTGTGCAACCATGCACTTGTAGAAGACATCCACATCACCGGCAGTGTCGTATCCCACGACGCGATCGTCTTCGGCAGCGGACCAGAGGGGAGGCGCCGCAAGCAGGCCAACGATCCGGTCAACAAGCGGCCGATCACCAGTGAACTCGGCGCCGTATGCCCGACCATCGTGGTGCCAGGGCCTTGGACCAAAGCGGATTTGCGCTTTCAGGCCGAGCACGTCGCCACCCAGAAGCTGCACAATTCCGGCTTCAATTGCATCGCTTGCCAGATTCTGGTGCTGCCGGAAGGCTGGGCCCTGACGCAAGCGTTCCAGACCGAACTGCGCAACGTACTGTCGCGCGTGCCGGGCCGCCCGCTCTACTATCCCGGCGCCAAGGAACGCTTATCCGAATTCGTCAAGCACTATCCGCAAGCCGCCCGACTGATGCCGCCGCGGCGGGACGCCGAGCGCGTCGTGGTCGACTTCCCGAAGACCGGAGCCGGTGACGCCTACGCCATGCAGCACGAGGTGTTCGCGCCGGCGCTCGGCGAGTTACTGCTGCCAGCGCCCGATGCCGAAAGCTACCTGCGCGCCGCCATCCGGTACTGCAACGACAACCTGCAGGGCACGCTCGGCGCCAACATCCTGATCCACCCGCATACGCTGCGCGATCTCGGCGATCGCTTCGAGGAGATCGTGGCCGATCTGCATTACGGCTGCATCGCCGTCAATGCCTGGAGCGGGCTTGGATTTCTGTTGTCGCAGACCCCGTGGGGTGCATTCCCCGGCCATCCGCTCAACGACATCCAGAGCGGCCGCGGGTTCGTCCACAACATGCTGCTGTTCGACCGTGCTAAACGGACCGTGGTCTATGCGCCGTTTCGACCCTATCCGCGCAATCTATTGCACGGTTCGATGACGCTATTGCCGCGTCCGCCGTGGTTCGTCACCAACAAGCGCGCCGACAAGATCGGTCGCCGGCTCGTTGAATTCCAGTATCGGCCATCCTGGCTGAAGCTGCCGGGTATTTTTCTGCAGGCGCTGCTGGGCTGACGGCGGCTAAGTTTGCGGCCTGCCGGCCGCGGTTTTCGTCGCGATAACGGCGCGCACCTTGCCGATGCCGTTACTTCACTTCCTCTTTTCGCGCCTGATACAGCTCCCAATCATGCAGCACCATTTCCATCTGCTGTTTGAACTCGGCGATCTGATCGAACCATGAGCGTGTCGCGCACGCTTCGCTTACGTTGGTTTTAGCCTCCACCGCGGAGACCGGTACCAGCGTCGTAGCCAACGCCGTCTCGGCGAATCTGTTCTCGTCGGAACAGATCTGCAACGTGTAGCGAAGTCCGCTCGGTGCATAGCGGGCGTCGACATTCTGGCAAAAGCTCTTGGCGAAATCTTCCAGGATCCGGCCGCCGAATCCAGATCTGGCCGGAGGCAGGACCGGGGGGCCGTCGCGTTCTTCCCAGACCAACGTCAACACCCAGGATGACCAATTAAGCCGCAAGCCGACCCGGCCCTGGGGCACTGACAAGGCGCCGTATTTGAGCGAATTGGTCACGAGCTCATGCAGGATCAGCGAAAAATTTTGCGTCATTTGCGGACCCAGCACCAGCCTGGGGCTGCCCGCGATCTCGAATTGGGACGCAAAGCCGTGGATTTCGCTGTTAATGAGATCGATCAGATAAACTCCGTCTCCCATCGAATCGGTGATGGCCCGATTTGTCACGGCCATCGATTGCAGCCGATCCGTCAGCCGCTGCCTGATCGCGGATTCCTGCATCACTCCATCGCCAGGCAGGCTGAAGCGAATGACCGCCTGGATCACCGTGAAAAGATTCTGAATGCGATGATGCAGTTCCTTGGCCAGGAGATACTGGTGTTGCTTGGCCTGTTTCTCATGATCGATGTTGATGAGCAGGACGTCAAAGGTCCGGTTGATGAACTCGATCAACATGACGCAGACAGTCGCGTCAAACACGTAGCAGGCCAGCGCCAGCCAGTGCGGGGTTGGAATGAAAAATCCCCATTGCGAGACACCCGCCAGAACCGCGGCGAGAAATCCGGCGCCCAATCCACCGGTCAAAGTGGTCACGATGATCGCGGGGTAGATGGTCAAGAATGGGGCGCCGGCAAACTGGTCCTGGGCCAGCCATTGCAGGATGGCGGCAAACCCCACGATGACAAACGCCACCGCGTAGCCAGTGCTCGGACGCTCCCGCAACCGCTTGGAAATTTGCAGGACGCGGACGGCTGCAGAATTGCTGGGCCGGCCGGGTGGCGACGGTTGCAGCGACGAGTCGGCTGAACACGATGCCGACCCTGTATCCAGCTGCCCTCGAGCAACCGCGCGTGCATGCAGGTGCGGCGTCGAAGGCAGTGGTCCGGCGAGCTCGCCTTGACGGCCGGCTTTCACCAGCGCCGATCCGCTTATTTGAGCTGGGTGGAAATGCTGCTGAATGTGGTGTTCAACTGCGTACCGAGACCATTCACTACCGCGATGATGGCCACCGCGATGCCCGCGGCGATAAGGCCATATTCAATGGCAGTAGCGCCCGACTGGTCGTTCACGAAACGCAAAGCAAGCTTAAGCATGTTGGGTCCTCTATGCTCTCACCACGGGTTGATTGGGAAGATGGAGATCTCAGCCACTCACTAGGGAATTGTACGTGAGGGATGTTCTGGACTGCTTAAGCAATCTGCTTGAATTTTCACTAAGCCAACGATTTCAAGATTTGCCGATCGCTCGGGGGATCGGTTTCGTCTGGCTCAACTCATCCCGTGGGGCTCAATCATTGTGAACGCGCGCATTGGGCAGTTTTTCGGATGCTACAACACTGGTGTGAAATGACGAGGACCAGCGCCGAAACGGCTTGGAAGATCTTGCCCTTCGTCGCCCTGGCGCTGGGCCTCGCCTTTACTGCTTGGCTGGTTTCTGCCGCGAGCTTGTCCGCCATTCTGCGCAGCTTTACCGAGGTGGGCTGGGGCGTGACAGCGATCGTGGCGGTGCGCGCAGCGATGGTCGCAACGAACGGCGTGGCCTGGAGCCGATTGCTTGCCCACTTGACCAAAGTCCCTACGGGAATTTTTGTATTCCTGCGCTGGCTGCGTGAGGCCGTCGACGTGCTGTTGCCGGTGGCATACGTCGGCGGTGGATTGGTCGGCGCGCGCGCCCTGACCTTTTGGCGCGTGCCCGGCGCAATTGCATTCGCAGGTATGGTTGCTGATTTGCTCCTGCAAACGATCGCGCAGGTGCTGTTTGCGCTCGCCGGTGTCTTCCTCCTGGCGCGGCTTGTTGGACCGCATGCTGTTTTGCCGGCGGCGCTGTTGGCCATCGCGGCCGCTGCTCTAGCTTTGGCCGGCTTCTATTTGGTCCAGCGCTATGCCGGCGCGCGCTTTATTGACCGTGCTCTCGTGCTGCTTTCGGCGCGGCTCGCTTTACGTGCCCAGGCCACCGAGCCCGGCTTTCGTGCAGCGATGGAGCAAATTTGGCATGGCCGCCGGCGCTACGTTCTAACCGCCCTGCTCGTGCACGTCTTCGCCTGGACGGTCGGCACGCTTGAAGTCTTCATCACGCTGCATCTCATCGGCTGGCCGGTCACTTTGCAGCAGGCCGTCATTCTGGAAAGCCTGGGCGCCAGCATTGCCGTGGCGGCGTTCTTTATTCCCGGCAGCTGGGGTGTCCAGGAGGGAGGTTATATTCTCATCGGCCACCTGCTGGGGCTGCCGATCCAATTCGCGCTTACGCTATCCTTTGTCAAACGTATTCCCGATCTGGTGCTGGGCGTGCCCGGCCTTGTCGCTTGGTACGCCCTTGAGACGCACTGGCTGCTGTCGCAGAGCCAGGGACGGCTTGAGATGGGGGACTGAGCAACATCGGGGGTCCCCCCTGAGCGTGCTGCCGCACCTTCGCTCCAAGAGGGCCGCCTCGGTGTCGCCCAGTCCGGACAAGGGCGAAGCCGGGATACGGCGTGCTGGCGAGAGTTCTTTAACCATCGTCGCCTAGCGTTGGGCACCGGTGCTGTCCGATCCGCCGGCGCGCCAGCGCGATCCTCGTGCGGAGATGGAGTTGCCCGGGTACGTCGCACCCGGAGCGGGTGATGAGTATCCGATTAGTCCGGGTCTTGATCGTGATAGCGCCGTGCCTGATCGGACTGGGCGGTTGCTCGTCGTCGGCGAAGCTCAGCGATCTGTGGTCGCCCAAAGGTAGCGACGCCGCGAACGCGCCGGCGGCCGGCGCCGGCGACACCACGGGCACCGTCACCGTGACGCCGGCCGAGCCCGGGCCGAGCGGGGAGCCGGTGGCGCCACTGGCGAAGCCCGGCCTTCTCGGCGACGATCCCCACGACGATTTACAGCTGGCCAAAAAATATTTCCGCAGCAACAATTACGGCCTCGCCGAGAAGGCCTATCGCGCCGCCGTCGCGACGCATCCGCGTCAGGCGGAGGCCTGGGTTGGGCTGGCGGCCTGCTATGACCGGCTGCACCGCTTTGATCTCGCCGATCACGCCTACCAGGAGGCCATCCGCATCATCGGCCCCACGGTGGAAATCCTCAACAATCAGGGATTCTCCTACATGCTGCGCGGCGACTACGCGCGCGCCCACAAGAAGCTCCAAGAGGCCGAGGCCAAAGACCCCGCCAACCCGTATGTCCAGGCCAATATGCGCCTGCTCGAAGAGGCCTACCGCGAAGGCAAGGCCATTCAGTAGCGCGGCCATCGCTGCCGGACGCCTCGTTCCGCCTTGAACCAAGCGCGCTACGTCGCGATATAAGCGCCGGGGCGACTCCCGCCGCAACGGGAAGGGTTGATGTTCGAATCGTTCAGGAACTTCGTCGCCGAATTCGTCGAAGGCGACAAACATCCGAGCCAATTTGCCGACGATGATTACCGGCTCGCGGCGGTGGCGCTGCTCGTGCACGCCGCGACGATCGATGGCGACATGTCGGAGAGCGAGCGCGATCAGCTTCACGCCGTGGTCAAGCGGCGCTTCAAGCTCGACGACGCGCTGACCGACGAGCTGATCGACAAGGCGACGCTCGCCGAGCACGAAGCCGTCGACCTTTATCACTTCACCAGCCTGCTCAACCGCGTGCTCGATGAAGAAGGCCGCGCCCGCGTCATCGAAATGATGTGGGAGATCGTCTATGCCGACGGCCGGCGCGACGAGCTCGAAGATAATTTGTTGTGGCGCGCAGCCGATCTCCTCGGCGTATCGCAGCGGGAGCGAATCGAGCTGCGCCAGCGCATCGCCAGAGGGGCTGCAGAGACCGGCGAAGCTGGCGGCGCATGAGGCCGATCACGCTTATCACCGGCGCCTCGGCCGGCATTGGCGCCGAGTTCGCGCGTGTCTTCGCCGCGCACGGGCATGAGCTCGTGCTGGTGGCGCGGCGCGCCGACCGGCTCACGGCGCTCGCCGACGAGATCGCCACTGCGGCCCGGCCGCGACCGACGGTGCTGAGCTTGGATCTCAGCCGCCGCGACGCCGTCGCCACCCTCACCGCCGAGCTGTCGGCGCGCGCTCTCGAGCCCGAGATCGTCGTGAACAATGCCGGGTTTGGTTTGGTCGGCGCCGCCGCCACGATCAGCCGCGACGAACAGCTGGCGATGATCGATCTCAATGTGCGGGCGCTGACCGAGCTGTCGCTTGCCTTCGTGGAAAGCCTCGAACGCCATCGCGGCGGCCTCCTCAACGTGGCGTCGGTCGCGGCCTTCATGCCCGGCCCCGGCATGGCCGTCTATTACGCCACCAAGGCCTTCGTGCTCTCGTTCAGCGAGGCTTTGCACCAGGAGCTGTCGCAGCGTGGCATCAGAGTGACCGCGCTTTGTCCGGGGCCGGTCCCGACCGAGTTCCAGGCGCGCGCCGGCCTGCGGGCCGAGCGGGCGCAGAGCGCATTGATGACGCTGCCGGCGGAGCGCGTGGCGCGTATCGGCTATGACGGTTTCATGCGCGGCAAGCGCGTGGTGGTCGCCGGGGTAGGCAACCGGATCGGGTTATTTTTGCTGCGTTTCGTCCCCAATGCCGTGCTGCTGCCGCTGCTCGATTGGGGCACCCGCTGGGCGGCGCGCCATTCATAACCGCTACGCTTCGCCTTGCCTTGTATTTGCAGGCGAACACGATACGAAATGGGTGGGCGCTTCGATTCTGTCGGACATGCAACAGCCGATCCTGATCATCCTGCACCAGGAGCACTCCACCCCGGGACGGGTCGGCCGGACCCTCCAGCTACTCGGTTTCGCGCTCGACGTGCGCCGGCCGCGCTTCGGCGATCCGCTCCCGCAGACCCTGCGCGACCACTCAGGCGCGATTATTTTTGGCGGCCCGATGAGCGCAAACGATGAGGACGATTTTATCCGTCGCGAGATCGACTGGATCAGCGTGCCGCTGAAGGAGGACAAGCCGTTCCTCGGCATCTGTCTCGGCGCGCAAATGTGTACGCGTGCGCTCGGCGGCCGGGTTTTTCTCCACCCCACGGGCCACGCCGAGATCGGCTATTACCCGATCCGGCCCACCCCCGCTGGGCTTGCCGTTGTCAATCCGTGGCCGGAGCAAGTCTATGAGTGGCACCGCGAAGGCTTCGATTTGCCTGACGGCGCCGAGCTTCTCGCCGAGGGCGACACGTTCGAGGTGCAGGCGTTCCGCTATCGGCGGAGCTATGCGCTGCAATTTCATCCCGACGTGACGCACTTGATGATGCACAAATGGACGACGAAGGGCCACCTTCGCCTGGAGCTGCCGGGAGCGCGGCCGCGCGCCGCGCACTTTGCCGACCGCGAGGTGTACGACTACAGCGCCCGTGCCTGGCTCAATTCGTTCCTGGAGCGGTGGATCGCCGGGTGAAGCCGGCCGAGCCCTGACTTACGACCCGCTGGCGAGCCGCTGCGCGAAATAGGCGACCGTCTTGGTGTAGACCTGCGACGCGTTCCATTGCAGCAGCACCTGGAAGTTAGCGGTGCCCTCGCCCCAGGGCTGGCCGCGCTGCCAGCCATAGCCTTTGAGATAATTGGCGGTGGAGGCGAGAACGTCGGGCACGCTGTGAATAAGATCGCGGCGGCCATTACCGTCGTAGTCGACGGCATATTTCAGGTAGGACGACGGCAGAAACTGAGTTTGGCCGATTTCGCCCGCCCAGGCGCCGCGCATCTCGCTCGGCGCCATGTCGCCGCGATCGACAATGCGCAACGCCGCCAGCAGCTCGCCGCGAAATTTGTCCGGGCGGCGGCAGTCGTAGGCCAGCGCAGCGAGCGAGCGGATGGTCGGGAATTTGCCGGAGTTGGCGCCGAAGTCGGTCTCGAGGCCCCAGATGGCGACGATGACCGCACCGGGCACGCCGTATTGCTGCTCGATGCGGCCGAACACCGGGCCATATTGCGCGAGCAGTCGCGCTCCGCGCGACAGCCGCGGCGGCACCATGCGGCCGGAGAATTGCTCGAAGCTCTGCCGAAAGACGCCTTGCGCGTGGTCGCGCGCGATGATGCCGGGGTCGTAAGTCACCCCGGCGAGTGCCGATTGGATGGTGCCCTGGGACACGCCTTGCGCCGCGGCTTCCTGCTTGAAGCCGTCGAGCCAGGCGTTGAAATCTCCGCCGCAAGGTGCAGACGCGGCCAGCGCCGGCGCGGAAATGCAGCCAAGCCAGAGGACCACAAAGGCCAGTCGAGCGGCGATCGAGCGCATGGGATTGTCGTCCTTGCTGCGGCAGTTAAGTCCCGGCATTGGGTCGCGAATATGATGCCGCAGCGGGGAGCTACATTCCAGGGGACATATTGGGGTGTTTGGGTGCGGCCTTCGACCTCCGCGTCTATTCGCGCTTGCCTGCCGAGCCGTAGCTCGCGTAGCGAGCGAAGGCTGGTGGAGCCGAGGGGATTTGAACCCCTGACCTCCGCAGTGCGATTGCGGCGCTCTCCCAACTGAGCTACGGCCCCGCCGCAGGCACGATCAGCCCGATTTAGTGCCGGCTTTAGGCGAGTTCGGGCCATTTAGGGCCGAGCCCGAAGAGTGTCAAGGATAAGCGCGGAGAGGGCGTCGGCGCGCGGCGCATCGGCTTGTTACCGCGGCCGCAAATCGCTAGGTTCCGTCGTCGTTCACCCCGCGAAAGCCACCATGCGCGCTCTTTTCCTCGTCATTGATCTGGCCCTCGAGCTTTACATCTGGATTGTGATCGCGGCCGCAATCTTCTCCTGGCTGGTGGCGTTCCACGTCGTGAACACGCGCAACCAGGTCGTCGGCATGATCGGGGAGTTTCTCTACCGCATCACCGAGCCGGTGCTGCGCCCGATCCGCAACGTGCTGCCGAACCTGGGCGGCATCGATATTTCGCCGGTCGTCCTGTTCCTGATCATCATCTTCATTCGCTACGTGATCGCGCTCTACATCCTGCCCAACGTTTTCTGAGCGCCGTGGCGCACGAGCCGTGGACCGCGACGGCGGATGGCGTCGTCGTCGATGTGCGCCTCACGCCGCGCGGCGGCCGTGACGCAATCGAAGGCATCGAGCGTCGTGCCGATGGGCGCGTTATGCTGAAGGCGCGCGTGCGCGCGGCGCCTTCCGAGGGAGCAGCCAACACGGCGCTGTGCCGGCTTATCGCCAAGACGCTCGGTATAGCTCCCAGTCATGTGGAGCTGGCGGGCGGGGCGACGTCGCGGGTGAAACGAATTCGTGTCGTGGGAGATACGGCTAAGCTCGTCCCAGCGCTGGAACGCTTGGTCGAGACCGGATGATCAAGACTGGCTGGTTCAGCTATTCCAGCCGAAGGCGACCTTATCGAGTACCCGGGTGCCGAATTTCTCCGACGAACGAGCGACGGTCTTGCCGCTGAGCGCCCGGTAGAACTCGACCGCGGTGTCGTTCTCCGACAGCGCCCAAACGATCAACGATTTGAGGCCGCTTTGCGCAAGGTCGCGGCGCGCGGCGGTGAATAGCCGGCGGCCGAAGCCAAGCCCCTGGAATTCCGGCCGGAGATAGAGCTCGTAAATCTCGCCGTCGTAATGAAGGCTGCGCGCGCGATTGCGTCCGTAATTGGCATAGCCGGCGATCTTGTCGCCGAATTGCAGGAGCGCGATGCGGCTGCCCTTGCGGATGGCTGAGTCCCACCACGCCGGGCCGCGGCGGTTGATGAGCCGGTCGAGTTCGGTCCCCGGGATAATCCCCTGATACGCCGTGCGCCATGCCTCATCGTGGGCGTCGGCGACCGCGCCGGCGTCGTGCGGCTTGGCGCGACGTATCTCGATGAGGACGGTGCTCATGGTGCAATCAAAGCAAGCGATTCTGCGGGCTTCAAGTGCTAAGATTTACTCTTCGTTAACGATGTGAATTATTAGCGGAATGCCGCCAGGTGCGCCATCAGCGCGCGCAAAAAAATATAGGCCGGACCGCAATCTGGCGGGCTGTTGCAGGAGCGACACGGTCGCCCGCTATTTTTCGCCAGGCAGCCGGCGGCCCGGGCAGGCCGTCACACCCGCTCGGCTTCCTTGCGCCGCTCGTCCTTTTTGCGCTCGTGGGGATCGAGCAGCTTCTTGCGCAGCCGAATCGATTTCGGCGTCACTTCGACCAGTTCGTCGTCCTCGATATAGGCGAGCGCCTTCTCCAAGGTCATGCGGATCGGCGGAATGAGGCGGATGGCCTCGTCCTTGGAGTGGGTGCGGATGTTGGTCAGCTTCTTGCCCTTGAGCACGTTGACCTCGAGGTCATTGCCGCGGGTATGCTCGCCCACGATCATGCCCCGATAGACCTTCCAGCCCGGCTCGATCATCATCGGACCGCGGTCTTCCAGATTCCACATGGCATAGGCGACGGCGTCGCCCTGGTCGGTTGAAATCAGCACGCCGTTGCGCCGGCCGGTGATTTCCCCCCGATGCGGCCCATAGGCGTGAAACAGGCGGTTCATCACGGCGGTGCCGCGCGTGTCGGTGAGCAGTTCGCCGTGATAGCCGATCAGCCCGCGCGTCGGCGCGTAGAAGATGAGCCGCACGCGTCCGCCGCCCGAAGGGCGCATCTCGACCAATTCGCCTTTGCGCTCGGCAAGCTTCTGCACGACCACGCCGGCGTGGGGTTCATCGACGTCGATGACCACTTCCTCGATCGGCTCGAGCAGCTCGCCGGATGCCCCATATTGAAACAGCACCTTCGGCCGCGACACGGAAAGCTCGAATCCCTCGCGCCGCATGGTTTCGATCAGGATGCCGAGCTGCAATTCGCCGCGGCCGGCGACCTCCATCGAATTCTTTCTCGGTCGACTCGGAAATCCGCAGCGCGACGTTGCCTTCTGCCTCGCGCAGCAACCGCTCGCGGATGACCCGGCTTTGCACCTTGTCGCCCTCGGTGCCGGCCAGCGGGGAATCATTGATGCGAAAGGTCATCGCCAGCGTCGGCGGATCGATCGGCTGCGCCGGCAGCGGCTCGGTCACTTCCGGCGCACATAACGTATGCGAAACGAACGCCTCGGGCAGACCGGCGATGGCGACAATGTCCCCGGCAAAACCTTCCTCGATCGGGGTGCGCTCCAGGCCGCGAAAGGCCAGCACCTTGGTGACCCGGCCCTCTTCCACCAGTTCGCCGTTGCGGTCGAGCACCTTGACCGGCTGGTTGGGCTTCACCGAGCCGGAAAAGATGCGGCCGGTAACGACGCGGCCGAGATAGGGATTAGCCTCGAGGATAGTCCCCAGCATGCGAAAGGGGCCATCCTCGACCTGCGGCGGAGCCACGTGGCGCAGAACAAGCTCGAACAGCGGCGCCATGCCGCGGTCCTTCGGACCTTCGGGCTTGTCGGCCATCCAGCCCTGCTTGGCGGAGCCGTAGAGGATGGGGAAATCGAGTTGCTCCTCGGTCGCATCGAGGGCGGCGAAAAGATCAAAGATCTCGTTGGCGACTTCGCTGGGGCGGGCGTCCGGCCGATCGACCTTATTGATGACCACGATGGGCTTGAGGCCCATCTTCAGCGCCTTGGTGACGACAAACTTGGTCTGCGGCAGCGGCCCTTCGGCGGCGTCGACCAGCACCAGCGCGCCGTCAACCATGTTGAGGATGCGCTCCACCTCACCGCCAAAATCGGCGTGGCCCGGCGTATCGACGATGTTGATGCGGGTATCTTTCCACAGCAGCGACGTTGCCTTGGCGAGGATGGTTATGCCGCGCTCACGCTCGAGGTCGTTCGAGTTGAGCGCACGCTCGGCGACTCGCTGATTTTCGCGGAACGAGCCCGACTGTTGCAGCAGCCGGTCGACCAGGGTGGTCTTGCCGTGGTCGACATGGGCGATGATGGCAATGTTGCGGAGCTTCATAGGGACCGTGTTAAATCGTTACGGGCCCCGAGGGGCCCGCGACTTGTCCGGATGTCGCGGGGAATATAGTCAGCTGCGGGCCATTCGCAATGCGGGCCAGCGTGATAGTGGTGTGATACAATATGCTGAGCTGGACGATGCTGCCGCAGAGTTCCTGGGGAGGATCACAGCGGTAATTTGCGGAGGAGCCCCTTTGCGTTTCCCAATGTCCACGTCCAGCACACGCCGAATCCTCTGCGTATTTCCGGCCTACACGCCGTCGTTCGGCACATTCTCCCACGCCTACCGGCTGATGCACGACGTGCGCGCTTTCATGCCGCCGCAGGGCCTGCTGCTGATCGCCGCCTATATGCCGGCGCAATGGCCGGTGCGTTTTATCGACGAGAACATCGCGCCGGCGAGCGCGGCCGATTTCGCCTGGGCCGACGTCGTTCTGGTCAGCGGCATGCACATCCAGGCGCAACAGATTCATGACATCGCCCGCCGCGCCAAAGCCGCCGGCAAGGTGACCGCGCTCGGCGGCCCGTCGGTTTCAAGCGCTCCCGAAATGTACCCGGACTTCGACTACCTGCACATCGGCGAGATCGGTGACGCCACTGACCGGCTGATTTCACGGCTCGACGAGAGCTGCGCTTCGCCGAACGCGCAGCTGCGCTTCGAAACTGCGGAGCGGCTGCCGATGACCGATTTCCCGATCCCGGCCTACCACCTCGTTCCGTTGCCGCGCTACCTGATGTGCACGCTGCAATTCTCCAGTGGCTGTCCCTATCTCTGCGAATTCTGCGACATTCCCAATCTCTACGGTCGGCAACCGCGCTTCAAGACGCCGCAGCAGATCACCGCCGAGCTTGACGCCATGTGCGCGCAGGCCGGTCATCCGCCGAGCGTCTATTTCGTCGACGACAATTTCATCGGCAACCGCAAGGCCGCGCGCGAGATGCTGCCGCACATCGTCGAATGGCAGAAGCAGCGCGGCTATCCGTTGCAATTTGCGTGCGAGGCGACGCTCAACATCGCGAAGCAGTCCGAGATTTTGTCGCTGATGCGCGAAGCTGCGTTCGTTGGAATATTCGTCGGCATCGAAACGCCGGAGGCCGATGCGCTTACCGCCATGCGCAAGGGCCAGAACAACTCGCTGCCGATGATGGATGCGATCAGGACCCTCAACGATTACGGCCTGGAGGTGATTTCCGGCATCATCCTCGGGCTCGATACTGACAGCGACGATACCGAAACGCGGCTCAAGGATTTCATCGATCTCTCCAATATCCCGACGCTGACCATCAATCTGTTGCAGGCCTTGCCGAAGACGGCTTTGTGGGATCGGCTCAAACTGGCGGGACGGCTGAATGACGATCCGCACCGCGAAAGCAACGTCGTCTTCCTGCGGCCCTATGACGAAGTGGTCGCGACCTGGCATCGTTCGATCGGCTACGCCAACGATCCGGAGCGATTGTTTGCGCGTTTCCGCCACCAGATCGACGCGACCTACGCGAAGCGGATCAAACCGCCGGCCCGCGGCCAGCTCACCCGGGCGAACCTGCGGCGCGGCGCAGTACTTGGCTATAATGTGCTGGTAGAGGTTGGCTTGAGGTCGGACTACCGGCGCGCCTTCTGGCGGGCGGCGCGTCACGCCTTGTGCCGCGGTCGGATCGATGCGGTGCTGGCCATGGGCTTCATGGCCTATCACCTGATCCACTTCACGCGCGAGGCGTTGCGCGGCGATCACAACGCCTCGTTCTACTCCACCAAAAACACTCAGCGAAGAGCCGAGCCTGCCGAAGAGGCCGCGCCATTGCTGCGCAAGTCGGCATGATGGTCTGAGAACCGGCGGAGCACGCTCAAGCGCGACTGCGCTGCTTCGGCTTACGCGGCCGCCGCCTTGGCGTCCGGTTTAGCATCAGGCTTGGCGTCAGCTGCGGTATTGTCGAGGAGCGCGGCACGGCGCGCGGCGATGGCAAAGCGGACCTGATCGAGCGCGAGCGAGAATGACATCCGCTCCGTCTGGTCGTATTCCTCATGTTCGCCCTGATGGATGATGGCCACCACCAGATTTTCGACATCGACCTGCATCTGGTCGAGCGCTTCCAGCGACGGCGCCGTATGGGCCTTGCGCACGAGATCGATGAGGCGCTGCAGGAGGCGCAGCCGGCGGGTGCGGCCGCCGCTGCGGAAATAGCTGGCCAGGCCGGCAATCGCCGAGCCGAACAACGGAAAGACCAGCAGGCCGTAGAAGATGGCGTCGCCGTATTTGTCAAAGAACGACTTTTGATCGTCGCCGAGATAAGCAAGCGCACCGGGATGCACCAGGATGGCGGCATCTTTATCGGTTTTGGGCGCCTCGATCTTGATTTCGCCGGGCATTGCAGCCGCCAGCGCCAGCCGCGACGTGTAAATCAGTTTTGCCAGCGCTGCGATGCTGTCATGGTTGAACGATTTTCGCGCCACCAGATACTCGGCGAAGCTCAAGCTTTTCAGGTCGTCGTCCGGGCTCGGCGGATTGCCGCCGAACGTGCCGGCATCGATGTCGACCGAGTCGAAGGCGGGATTGCGCTTGGTAATGCCGTCAGCCTGATCGATGGCAATAAAGCTCGGCACCTGGCCGTTTTGCGTGGCCGCCGCAACGGCATCGGTGATTGCCGGCCCGGTTGCGGGGCCGGCGACGAAAACTGCGTCGATCTGATTGGCCTTGACGGCGTCGGCAAGATTTTTCGAATCGATCAGGGACACCTGCACCTTGTCGGCGAGAACGCCATAGTGGCTGAGCAGGACGTTAAACAATTCTGGCGTCGCCGCCGTGCCGGTCACGATGCCGACGCGGCGGCCGGACAGTTGCGAGAACTTTTCGAGCTTGTTGCTGGCATCGGCCTTGCTGCCGGCATCCGCTGCGTCGCCGCCGCTGTCGTCATCCGCATCGGTATCTTCGGCTTTTGCGCTCTTTGCATTCTTGGCGTTGGCCGCGACCTTGTCGTTCTTATCGGCCTTGTCATTTTTGTCGTCTTTTGCCGCTTTCGCGTTGCCGGTCCGCTTGGACTCTTTTGACCCCTTGCCATGCTTGGCCGGTTTTTCTTTTTTTTCGGCAGTGTTCGCCTCTTTTTGGGCGGGTGGAGTTGCAACGGGCGCGGGCTCTGTCTTAGCCGTGACATTTGGCGGAGGCGGCGGGGGAACGATGAGCGCCATCACGTTTTGCCGCAGGATGGCGACGACCGGCCAATTCGCGGAATCGCTCAGGGTGCTGGGCAAAACGGCAAGATCGACGCTGCCGTCCGTTATCGCTTGGGCGCTCTGCTGAGAACCGCCCGTCGAAACGAGCTGCAGCTGGATACTGTCGTGGTCGCTCGGAAGCTTCTGCGTCAGGATCTGCACAAACTTCGCGTCGCTACTGCCGGGGGGCCCGGCGGCGATGCGCATCACCGTCGGTGCGGTGGTTAGATAGATCGCCCAACCAACGCCACCGCCAATGATGAGTGTCCCGAGAATGGTCACCAGCCAGGTGTTCCGTAGAAACGTCCTGACTCGATTTCGCACCATATGTTCCAGCGACTCGATACCCATGGCTTTGCCTAATAGATGGCCCGGCCTGGCCGACGACGTGTCCAACTTGCTTGCTCTGCGCACGCGCCACGCAAGCAAAAGCTTCATGGCGAGACGGTTTGGCGTTCCTGAAGCCATGACTCATGTTAGCACGGCTCCAGCGTCTTAACCTCACAATGCCCTTTCGGGTTCGGCGTCCGAACCATCGCCTCGGTAATCGCCGACGGGAGGCGGAAATTAGACCGCGCTGCGGCCCGACGAACCCCAGGGTCCAAAGCGCACGCCGGTCGGCAACGCCTGATGCAGCATCAGCATTTCGCCGATGGTCTCGGTTGTCACCAGGCCGACCAGCCGGCCCGCCGCGTCGACCACCCCGACGGCCGGCACCGATTTTTCCTGCAGCAGCCGGAACGCCTCGTCGAGGCAGCGGCTTTTGCTCATGGTCGGGATGTGCACAGTCATTGCGTCGCCGACCCGCGCGTCCGGACCGCGCTCCTTCATCGCACGGATGAGGTCATTGCGCGCCAGCACGCCGAGCGGTCGCCCCTGGCCGTCCACCACCGGGAACTCGCCCTGACTGGTGCGCAGAAGCGTCTCGACTGCGGCGTCGACATGCTCGTCAGGCGTCAATGTTGCAAACTGCGTCACCATCGCGGCGGTGACGGGCACGCCGCGCGACATGGCGCGGGTCGCCACGATATGCGCTTCCGAAGAAGCGGCGAGATAGACGAAGATGGCGATGAAGATCAACAGCGGATTGCCGAACAGGCCGAGAAAGCCGAGCGCGAAGGCGACCCATTGCCCGATCATGGCAGCGACTTCGGTGGCGCGTACGTAGCCCAGCCGGGTTGCGAGCAGCGCGCGCAGCACGCGTCCACCATCCATGGGAAATGCTGGTAGCAAATTGAATAGCGCCAGGAACAGATTAACGAACGCCAGCCGGTCGATCATGCTGACATTCGCGCTTTCGAGTGCGGAAAGATGATCGGCCGACAGGTTGGCGCCGCCGACGAACACGAGCAGGAACGCGATGACGATGTTGACGGCCGGGCCGGCGACGGCAATGAGAAATTCTTCGCTCGGTTGTTCGGGGATGCGCTCGAGCCGCGACACGCCGCCAATCGGCAACAAGATCACATCGGGCGTCCTGACGCCGAAACCGCGCGCCGCAAAAATGTGTCCGAACTCGTGCAACAGCACGCACAGGAACAGCAGCAGAATGAACAACAGACCGTTCCAAGCCGCTTGCGGCCCTCCGGAGAGGTACTCCACGCCAAAAATCCAGGCGAGGAGCAGGACGAAGGTGACGTGAATGCGTATCGCCGTGCCGGCGACCGATCCGACGTTCAGAGACCAGGACATGGCAGCCCTCTGGGTTCGCGCAGCTAAGTACGTAGGCCTTTTGGCTCCTGTTTACGAGAGCGGCGCAGGCCGAGATCGTCCGCACAGCCGCGGTCCCGTTGAGTTCGCGAGCTGGACGCGGCCGTTGCGCAAAGGCTGTCCTTGCCTTGCGGTTGCCGCCTTTCGCGGCCATCTTTTTGATAACCGTGTGAATCCGGCAAAGCCGCACGAGGGCTATATGTCGTTTCAATACAATACTGCGTCATGGGCGGAGGTCGATGCGCTGGTGCGACGGCTCGCTGCCGACGAGGCGGAAGTCCGGCGCGGCTTCTGGAAGAAGCTGCGGCGTCTCGCGGCGCGCCTGCCGTTCGCGGAAGACTTGCTTGCCGCGCATTATTGCGCCTTCGATCGGCAGACGCCGCTACACGTGAAGGCGGCACTCCTTGGCGCGCTCGCCTACTTCGTGCTGCCGACGGATGCTATTCCCGACGTCCTTCCAGTGATCGGCTACAGCGATGATGCCGCGGTGCTCGCCGCCGCCATCAAGCTCGTCGCTTCCCAAATCACGGCCGACCATCGCGCGGCGGCGCAGGGCAAGCTCGCGCGCATGCGCAGCGATGCGTAGTCATGGCCGCAGCACGATCTTGCCCATGACCTTGCGGTCGGCGATGGCCTTGAGCGCCTTGGCGGTCTCAGCCAACGGATAGACCGCGTGCACGTGGGCGCTGAGTTTGCCTTCGGCACACCATCGCACAATGTCGGTCATCAGCGCGCGTTGCCCGTCCGGGTCGCGCAAAGCCCAGGCGCCCCAGAGCACGCCCCGGATGTCGCAGCTCTTGAGCAAAACCAGGTTGAGCGGAAGTTTTGGAATCTCTCCGGCAGCGAAGCCGATAACGAGGTAGCGGCCCTCCCAGCCCAGTGAGCGAACGGCAGGCTCTGCATACGATCCGCCAACCGGGTCGTAGACTACGTCAATGCCGCGCGCGCCGCCCAGCCGCTTGAGCGCATCGCGCAAGTCTTCGCTGGCGTAGTTTACGGTTTCGTCGGCGCCATGGGAGCGGGCAAAGACGAGCTTTTCTTCCGACGAGGCGCAGGCGATGACGCGCGCGCCCATGATCTTGCCGATCTCGATTGCGGCGAGGCCGGTGCCGCCCGAGGCGCCGAGCACGACGAGCGTCTCGCCGGGTTTTAGTTTACCGCGTTCCCTCAAGCCATAGAGGGTGGTCGCATAGGTTACGGTGAGGCCGGCGGCGCGGTCGAAATCGAGATTGTCCGGAATCTTCACCAGCTGCTTGGTGCTGGCGGCGAGACTTTCGCGCGCCGCGCCCCAGCCGGTGGAGCCCATCACGCGATCGCCGGGAGCAAAATCCGTCACACCTTTGCCGACGCTGTCGACGATGCCGGCGAATTCCGAAGCCGGTGAGAACGGAAACGGGGGCTTGTGTTGGTATTTGCCGGCAATAATCAGCGTATCGAAGAAATTGAGCGCTGCGGCGTTGATGCGTACGACGGCCTCGCCGGGGCCGGCCGAAGGCGGCGAGATGTCGGCAAGTTCGAGTTCGTCGGGCGTTCCGAAATGGGTGCAGAGGATGGCTTTCATTGTGGGCTTGATCTGTTGGGCAAGGATGCGGCCGGATTAGCGTGCATTTCATAACCACGAAACACGTCGATCAGGGAAGTAGGCGCCATCGTCGCCGGCAACGGCGGGTAAGATGCCCACAGGCCTGTCGTCGCGGCACCGACTTCGTTTTCCTAGACGGCCGAAATGAGTTAAACTTGAACGCTTTAGATTTATCGTCAGCGGCCACCCGAGGGCCCGATGCAAACTCATGGACCATGGCGGCTTGTCCTTTCGCTGCTTGGTGCGATGGCGCTTGCTGTTCCGGCGCTTGCCCAACAGCCTCCGGCAACGCCGCCCGCCGCGGCGCCTCCGGCTGCGCCCGCGCCCGCTGCGAAAAAGCCGCCGAAGCCGAAAAAAGCCGCCCGCCGCCGCGGTGCCCGGGCCTGCTACTGCGACAGTGACGCCACCGAAGGCCATTGCCGGCGGGGCCAAGCCAACGCTCTTGGGGCAGTATGGCGATTGGGGCGCGTATACCGCCTCGCCCGGCGGCAAGAAGGTGTGTTTCGCGATCGCAAAGCCGACGTCCTCGGAGACCAATCCGCCCAACCGTCCGCGCAATCCTCCGTACATATTCATTTCGTCGCGGCCGGCGGACAAAGTCAGCAACGAGGTATCGGTCATTATCGGTTATCCGTTCAAGCCGAACACCGAGGCGACCTTGGAGGTCGGCCCGACCTCGTATGCGCTCTACACCCAGCAGGACGGCGCCTGGATCAAGAACGCGGCGGAAGAGACGCACCTGGTGGACAGCATGCGCGCGGGGCAGAGCGCTGTGTTGAAGGGCATGTCGGCCAAGGGCACGCAAACGACCGACACCTTCTCGCTGCGCGGTCTGGCCCAGGCCCTCGACCGGTCCGACCAGGGCTGTAAGTAGGCACGCACACGCTCTCCCCCTCTCGTAGGGAGGCATTATCTAACGGGGGAAGGACGCGCACGGTCCCCTTTTTCAGATCGATTGACCTATGACCCTCGCCGCTCCCCTGCCGGAAGACATCGCAGCGATCGCCGCGATCGAGAAGCGGCCACTTGAGCGCTACGTTGCGCCGGCGCAGCCTTCGCTCGTCGGGCTGTCGCGCGCGGCGCTGGCGGAAGCACTCGGCGCAATCGGCGTGCCGGAGCGGCAGCGCCACATGCGCGTGCAGCAGATCTGGCGCTGGCTTTACGTGCGTGGCGCCAAAGACTTCGACGTCATGACCACCTTGTCGAAAGACCTGCGCGCAGAGCTCGCGCGGCATTTTACGCTCGCGCGACCGGAAATCGTCGCCGAGCAGATCTCCGTCGACGGCACGCGCAAATGGCTGCTCAGGCTTCCGGGTGAGGTCGCTGGCCGGCCCCATGAGGTCGAATGCGTCTATATCCCGGAAACCGATCGCGGCACGCTCTGCATCTCGAGCCAGGTCGGCTGCACGCTCAATTGCTCGTTCTGCCACACCGGTACCCAGCGGCTGGTGCGCAACCTCACGCCCGGCGAGATCGTCGGCCAGGTGGTGCTGGCGCGCGACCAGCTTGCGGATTGGCAGCGGGCGGCGGCGCCCGCCGGTGCCGAGCCCGAGAAGCGCCTTGTCTCCAACGTCGTCATGATGGGGATGGGCGAGCCGCTCTACAATTTTGACGCCGTCCGCGACGGTCTCAATGTCGTGGCCGACGGCGACGGCCTGAGCATCTCCAAACGGCGGATCACGCTATCGACGTCCGGCGTGGTGCCGAACATCGGGCGCGCCGGCGCCGAGATCGGCACGATGCTGGCGATCTCGCTGCACGCCGTCGCCGACGAATTGCGCAACGAACTGGTGCCGCTCAACCGCAAATATCCGATCCGCGAACTGCTCGACGCTTGCCGCAACTATCCGGGGCTGTCCAATGCCCGGCGCATTACTTTCGAATATGTCATGCTCAAAGGCATCAACGATTCGCTTGCCGATGCGCGCGCGCTGGTGCGTCTCCTCAAGGGCATTCCGGCCAAGATCAATCTCATTCCGTTCAATCCCTGGCCGGGCAGCAAATACGAATGCTCGGACTGGGAGCAGATTGAAAAATTCTCCGAAATCGTATTCAACGCCGGCTATGCCTCGCCGGTGCGCACGCCGCGCGGGCGCGACATTCTGGCCGCCTGCGGCCAGCTCAAGAGCGCGACCGAAAAGCTCTCCGCCCGCGAGCGTCTGGCGCTGCGGGCGATGGCGATGACGGATTGACGCGGCGCGAACCCTCCTGATGAACCGTATCGCGCTTGTCGTCGTGCTGGCCGTCGCGCTCGTCGTCGGCGTGATTTTCGGCGTTTGGCCGCAGCTCGACCTCAAGATTGCCGCGTGGTTTTACGATCCGACGGCGCACAAGTTCTTCGCCTCCGCGAATTGGGTTCTGTATGTGCGCGATGCGGCCTTCTGGTTGATCACGCTCATCGCCGCTCCGGCATTTGTCGCTCTTGTCGGCAAGCTTGTTATGCCAGGCCGGCGCATGCTGATTCCGGGAAGGGCTGCGCTGTTTCTGAGCGTCTCGCTGGCTCTCGGTCCGTTTCTTCTCGCCAACGTGATTCTGAAAGACCACTGGGCGCGGATGCGGCCGGCGGACATCGTTCAGTTCGGCGGCACCGATCGTTTTACGGCGTGGTGGGACCCGACCGGGCCGTGTCCGGACAATTGTTCTTTCATCGGCGGCGAGGCCTCCAGTGCCTTCTGGACACTGGCGCCCGCGGCGCTCAGTCCGCCGCAATGGCGGCCGCTCGCTTATGCCGGCGTGTTCGCCTTCGGTGCCGCGATGGGCGTGCTGCGCATGGCCGGCGGGGCGCATTTCTTCACTGACATCGTGTTTGCGGGCGTGCTCATGTTTGTGGTGGTCTGGACCCTGCACGGCCTGATCTATCGCTGGCGGCCAACGCAGCTCACCGACGCGGCGGTCGAGCAGCCGCTCGAACGCTTGGGGAGGGCCCTTCGCGACGGATTGGCGAGGCTGACCGAACGCAACATCCAAAAAGGCTGAAATGCAAAGCGAACGGCTTGCGTCGCTTTCAAGCCCGCCTATAGTCCGCGCGCATTTGAGGCGCGTCCGTTCCGCCCTTCGCAGGATTTTCTCTGATGTCTAAAGGCGACGTGAAAAAAGTTGTACTGGCCTATTCCGGCGGGCTCGACACTTCGATCATCCTCAAATGGCTGCAGACCACCTATGGCTGCGAGGTCGTTACGTTCACTGCCGATCTCGGCCAGGGCGAGGAACTGGAGCCGGCGCGAAGCAAGGCGCTGACCCTCGGCATCAAGCCTGAAAACATTTTCATCGAGGATCTGCGCGAAGAATTCGTCCGCGACTACGTCTTCCCGATGTTCCGCGCCAACACGCTCTACGAGGGCCAATATCTGCTCGGCACCTCGATCGCCCGCCCGCTGATCGCCAAGAAGCAGATCGAGATCGCAGAGAAAGTCGGCGCTGACGCTGTCGCCCACGGCGCCACCGGCAAGGGCAACGATCAGGTGCGCTTCGAGCTTTCCTATTATGCGCTCAAGCCCGATGTGAAGGTCATCGCGCCGTGGCGCGAATGGGAGTTTCGGTCGCGCGAGGCGCTGCTTGCGTTTGCAGAGCAGAACCAGATCCCGATCGCCAAGGACAAACGCGGCGAGGCGCCGTTCTCGACCGACGCCAACCTCCTGCACACCTCCTCCGAGGGCAAGGTGCTGGAAGACCCCGCCGAAGAGGTGCCGGATTACGTCTATTCGCGCACCGTCGATCCAAGCGCCGCGCCGGACGAGCCGGCCTATGTGACGGTCGACTTCGTGCGCGGCGACGCGGTCGCCATTGACGGCAAGACAATGTCGCCGGCCGAGCTTCTGGCGCAGCTCAATACGCTGGGCCGCCGGCACGGCATCGGCCGGCTCGATCTGGTGGAGAACCGCTTCGTCGGTATGAAGTCGCGCGGCATGTACGAGACGCCGGGCGGAACGATCCTGCTTGCCGCCCATCGCGGCATTGAGCAGATCACGCTCGACCGCGGCGCCGCGCATCTCAAAGACGAGCTGATGCCGAAATATGCCGAGCTGATCTATTACGGCTTCTGGTTTTCGCCCGAGCGCGAAATGCTGCAGGCGGCGATCGACAAGAGCCAGGAATTCGTCACCGGCTCGGTGCGGCTCAAGCTCTACAAGGGCAATGTCGGCGCGGTCGGGCGGCAGAGCCAATATTCGCTCTACGATCAGGACCTGGTGACGTTCGAGGAGGGCAAGGTCGCTTACGACCAGCGCGATGCCGAAGGCTTTATCCGCCTCAATGCTCTGCGGCTGCGCACGCTCGGGCAGCGGAAGCGGAAGCTGAAACTCGATAAATAGTGTGACCCGTCGCGGTCAGTGCGCCTGCTGCCAGCTCACCAAGAGGCGGGGGCGACCAGATCGGGTCCGGCCAAACCGCGTCACCTTGCGGAACTTAGGCAAGTCGCCGCCGGGCTTGCCGGGGAAGTAATCAGACTCCGACCCGGCTCCCTTCGGGTCGACCGGCTCATCGACCGGATACGGCGTGCGCGCACCTTTCGGTCCGACCTCCGGATCCTCAAGCGGCTGCTTCGGCCGCTCGTCGCTCGCTGCTTAACTCATCGCACTGCGACCTCTCGCCTCTGGCCACCCGGCGGGCGCCGGTTCCATTGCGCATAACGTTCTCGGGCGGCGAGTCGTTCCCTTGGTGTTCTCGCGGATATCCCGCCTAGTCACATTGAGACGGTAACTTTGCGATTTTCACCAAGGTCAGGCTTTTCGCCGGTCAGTCGCGATTTGACGAACTCGAATGCTGCCACGGTCTTGCTGGCCGGCCCGTCCCACAATTCCGCAGTCAGCGGGGCGACGCGCAATAGGCAGGCATTGGGATCATCGGGGCCGCTCCACCACATGCTGTCGGTGGACTTCCAGATTTCCGCCGCCTTGGCGGGGTCGCGCCGCACTTCGGCGCGCGCGGTAATCGAGAGGTAAGCCTTGGCGGCGGCATCGACGAACACGAGCCCGACGTCGTGTTCGCCTTCGATCTCATGCTCCTTGCCGCTGCGCAGATCGGTCACGAACCAGATGATGCCGGCGGTGCGGTTGGGCCGCGCTTCGAGCGGCCGCGCCCGCAAACCGCCGTCAAAGCGCGTAGTGAGTATGCAGACGCCCACGCGCTCGATAATGTCCCAGACGCGGTCGAGGTGAGATTGGTCGGCCATGGGTGGCTAATAGCTGCTAAGGGAAGGCGGTTCCGCTAGCAGCCGCTTCGCTCGCAACGACGCGGTCGGCTAAACCTGCCGCTCGACCAGCTTGCGCTTGATCTCGGCGATGGCCTTGGCTGGGTTGAGGTGCTTGGGGCAGGCCTTGGCGCAGTTCATGATGGTGTGGCAGCGGTAAAGCCGGAACGGGTCCTCAAGGTCGTCGAGCCGCTCGCCGGTTGCCTCGTCGCGCGAGTCCACGATCCAGCGGTTCGCCTGCAACAGCGCTGCCGGCCCGAGAAAGCGGTCCGAATTCCACCAATAGCTCGGACAGGCGGTCGAGCAGCAGGCGCACAGAATGCATTCGTAGAGGCCGTCGAGTTTTTGTCGGTCGTCGTGGCTTTGCTTCCACTCCTTCTGCGGCGTGGGCGACACGGTTTGCAGCCACGGTTTGATCGAGGCGTGCTGGGCGTAAAAGTTGGTGAGGTCGGGGACCAAATCCTTCACCACCGGCATGTGCGGCAGCGGATAGATGCGCACAGCGCCGTTCACGTCGCTCATGGCCTTGGTGCAGGCAAGCGTGTTGGTGCCATCGATATTCATCGAGCAGGAGCCGCAAATGCCCTCGCGGCAGGAGCGGCGGAAGGTCAGCGTGGCGTCGATGTTGTTCTTGATCCAGATCAGTGCGTCCAGAACCATCGGCCCGCAATCGCCGGTGTCGACGTAATAGGTATCGACGCGCGGGTTGTCGCCTGCGTCCGGGCTCCAGCGATAGATGCGAAACTCGCGCTCCGACTTCGCCTTTGCCGGATGCGGCCAAGTCTTGCCTTCGCCGATCTTGGAATTTTTTGGCAGCGTGAACTGGACCATCAGAAAAACCTCAATACACCCGCTTCTTCGGCTCGATATAGGCGACGTCGTTGGTCAGCGTGTAAGTGTGCACCGGCCGGTAATCGATCGTCACCTTGCCGGTCGTGATATCAAGCCACGACAGCGTGTGCTTCATCCAGTTCTTGTCGTCGCGGTCGGGAAAGTCTTCGCGCGCGTGGGCGCCGCGGCTTTCGGTGCGGTTGAGCGCCGAATCGACGGTGACGACGGCCTGCTCGATCAGGTTGACGAATTCCAGCGTCTCGATCAGGTCCGAATTCCAGATCAGCGAGCGGTCGCTGACCCGGATGTCGCTGACGCCCTCAAAGACCTCGTGGATGAGATTGGAGCCCTCCTGCAGCACCTCGCCGGTGCGGAACACGGCGCAATTGCTCTGCATCACGTGCTGCATCTTGGAGCGCAGTTGCGCGGTCGGCGTGCCGCCGGAGGCGTTGCGGAATTTGTCGAGCCGCGACAGCGAACGCTCGGCGGAATCTTTCGGCAGCTCAGGCTGCTTGTCATTGGGCGTGAGCATGTCGGCGCAGCGCAGTGCCGCGGCGCGGCCGAAGACAACGAGATCGATCAGCGAATTCGAGCCCAGCCGGTTGGCGCCGTGGACCGACACGCACGCCGCCTCGCCGAGCGCCATCATGCCGGGCACGACGTAATCGGGGTTGCCGTCTTTCTTGATCAGCGCTTCGCCGTGATAGTTCGTAGCAATGCCGCCCATGTTGTAGTGGACGGTCGGGACGATCGGCACCGGCTCGTGGGTCAGATCGACGCCGGCAAAAATGCGCGCCAACTCGGTGATGCCGGGCAGCCGTTCCGCCAGAATCTGCGGATCGAGATGGTCGAGATGCAGGAAGATGTGGTCCTTCTTCGGCCCGACGCCACGGCCCTCGCGGATTTCGATGGTCATGGCGCGGGAGACAACGTCGCGTGAGGCAAGGTCCTTGGCCGACGGCGCATAGCGCTCCATGAAGCGCTCGCCTTCCGAATTGACCAGATAAGCGCCCTCGCCGCGGGCGCCCTCGGTAATCAGCACGCCGGCGCCGTAAACGCCGGTCGGATGAAACTGCACGAATTCCATATCCTGCAGCGGCAGGCCCGCGCGCAGCACCATGGCGTTGCCGTCGCCGGTCTGGGTGTGCGCGCCGGTGCACGAGGCATAGGCGCGGCCATAGCCGCCAGTGGCGAGCACCGTCATCTGTGCGGAAAAGCGATGGATCGAACCGTTGTCGAGGTTGAGCGCGACGACGCCCCGGCAGCGGCCATCTTCGTCCATGATCAGGTCGATGGCGAAATATTCGATGAAAAACTCGGCCGAGTGCCGCAGCGCCTGCCCGTACATGGTGTGCAGCATGGCGTGTCCGGTACGGTCAGCGGCGGCGCAAGTCCGTTGCGCGGTGCCTTTGCCGTAATGCGTGGTCATGCCGCCGAACGGGCGCTGATAGATCTTGCCGTCTTCTTCCCGGCGCGAAAACGGCAGGCCCCAGTGTTCCAGCTCGTAGACCGCTTCCGGCGCGCTGCGGCACATATATTCGATCGCGTCCTGGTCGCCGAGCCAATCGGAGCCCTTGACGGTGTCGTACATGTGCCAGCGCCAGTCGTCTTCGCCCATATTGCCGAGCGCCGCGGCGATGCCGCCCTGCGCCGCCACGGTATGCGAGCGGGTCGGGAACACCTTGGTGATGCAGGCGGTGCGCAGTCCCGCTTCGCTGCAGCCGACCACGGCGCGCAACCCGGCGCCACCGGCGCCGATAATGACGACGTCGTAGGCGTGATCCTCGATCGGGTAGGCGCTGCCGTTGATGGCCGGCGCAGCGCTTCCGCCGTTGGCTCCGTTCGCTGCCATGCTCACACTCCGAACGAAAGCTTGAGGATGCCGTAAGCCGAGGCCAAGGCCACGGCGATGCAGAAGAACGCGTTCGCCATGATCAAGACGAGCTTGGCCATCTCGTCGTGTACGTAATCCTCAATGATAACCTGCATGCCGATTTTCATATGGGCGGTGACCGAGGCGATGAACAACAGCATGATGATGGCGACGAGCGGCGAGCCCAAAACCTGCGCCGCCGCCGCTTGGTTGCGGCCGAGCAAGGTGATGACGATGATCACTCCGGCGATGGTCAGCGGAATATTGGCGACGGCGGTGAGGCGCTGGCGCCAGAAATGATCGGTGCCGGATCGCGCCGCGCCGAGGCCGCGCACGCGCCCGAGTGGAGTGCGGATGTGCTTTGCCGGAGCCTCGCTCATCGGGACCCTCCCATCGCCAAGAGGCCGATGATCCACAAGAGCACGGTAATGGCGATCGAGCCGATCAGATTGGCGGCAGCGAGCCATTCGCGTTCGTTGGGTCCGAAGCCGCGCCCGGTGTCCCAGATCAGGTGGCGTATCCCGCCGAGCATGTGGTGGATGAGCGCCCAAGTGTAACCGAACAAGATCAATCGGCCGATGATGGAGCCGGCGAATGAGCTGAATCTCGCGTAGCCTCCGGGCCCGGAAGCCGTGGCCAAGAACCACCAGGCCAGGATCAGCGTGCCGAAGTAGAGGCCGAAGCCGGTGACGCGATGCACGATCGACATCATCATCGTGAGCATCGGCCGATAGATTTGAAGGTGCGGCGACAGTGGCCGTGCGGCGGGAGCCTTGGTTTCGGCCATCGTGCTCATCCAATTCAATCTTCGCCCGGCGAAGGCGCGCCAAACGTTCCTAACCAATCCGGGCGCGGCTCGCAATCCGACATGCGACAAAATGGCGATGCGTTTCTCAAGGAAGTTTCGCGTCATGCGAAAGATAAGGTGTTGAAAGACCCTCAGACAATTGGCATTATCTAAAGCCTGAGTTCGCTAAATGCGAAGGCTAAGCCTTCTGTGCGCTTCGATCTCCCCGATCTCAGCCTGTTTCGCCACGTTGTCGAGGCTGGCAGCATCACCCACGGCGCCGAGCGCGCGCACTTGGCGCTAGCCGCCGCGTCGACCCGCATCCGCAACATGGAAGAAGCGCTCGGCATCGCGCTCTTGATCCGCGGGCGGGCGGGCGTCACGCCGACCCAGGCCGGCCGCACGCTGCTGCAGCACGCGCGCACCATCCTCCGTCAGGCGGAGCGGCTGCATGACGATCTCGGCGCCCATGGCGGCGGCCTCGCCGGCCAGGTCCGGATCTTGTCGAACACCAATGCGCTCACCGAGTTTCTGCCGGAAGCGCTCAGCTCGTTCCTCGCCGCGCACCCCAATGTCAGCGTCGATCTGGAAGAGCGCTTGAGCGACGAGATCGTCGGCCTGATTGCCGAGGGCGTCGCCGATCTCGGCATCGTCGCCGGCACGGTCGATGCCGGGGCGCTCGAGACCTACCCGTTCCGCCGCGACCGCTTCGTCCTTGTTGTCGCGCGCGAGAATGCGTTGGCGAAACGCGCGAAGATCGGTTTCGCCGAGCTGCTCGATCACGACTTTGTCGGGCTCGATCGCGCCAGCGCCTTGCAACGTTTCCTCGCCAGCAAGGCGGTGCGCATCGGGCGGCCGCTGCGCCTGCGTGTGCAGCTGCGCAGCTTCGACGCTGTGTGCCGGCTGGTCGAATGCAAGGTGGGCATCGGCATCGTGCCGGAGACGACCGCGCACCGCGTGGCCAAGACCATGGCGATTGCCGTCGTGCCGCTTACGGATTCCTGGGCGGTGCGCGAGCTGACGATATGTTCGCGGAGTATGGACGAGCTGCCGCTCTATGCCCGGCAGCTGGTGGAGCATTTGCGCGCACAGGGCTAGAAGCGAGTAGCGATCACCGCGGCATCAGCACCCAGTAGTCGAGGTCGAGCAGCACCGCCGGGTCGTAATCGTCGCCGGACTTGAACGGAAAATCTTCGCAGGGACGATCGCGCGTGGCGATGGTGCGCAACCGCAGCACGCCGACATCGTCTCGGCCCGGCAGTTCGGACTTACCCAAGACTTCCGACCAGGCGAATACGGTGCTCCCGGCGAACAGCGGCGCGACATGGCGGCCGCCATTGATGGCGGGGATGTGAAACGCGTTGGCGAGCCCGTTGAAGGAAAGCGCGCGCGCCAGCGAAATGACATGGCCGCCGTAAATGAGCCGGCGGCCGAAGCGGCCTTTGCCTTCGACATATTGGTTGAAGTGGATGCGCGCGGTGTTCTGATAGAGCCGCGTCGCGATCATGTGCTCCGCCTCTTCGACGGTGACGCCGTCCACATGATCGATGTGCTCGCCGATCTCATAGTCGCCGAAGCGATAGGGACTTCCGGACAGCGCGAAGTCGTAGGCCGGCACATCAATCGGCGGACAGGCTTCGCCCAGCACTTTGGGATCGAGCACGGTCGGCAGCCGTGGCACGTGATCGCCGGGGGCGGGCGCGGCTTCGTCGCGTTTGCGCACCATCACCCAGCGCACATATTCAAGCACCGGCGTGCCGTCCTGCTTGTAGCCGGTGGTGCGCACGTAGACGATGCCGGTCTTGCGGCTGGAATTCTCCTTCAGCCCAATGACCTCGGAAAGGGCGGTCAGCGTGTCGCCGGGATAAACCGGCTTGCGGAAATAACATCCGGCATAGCCGAGATTGGCGACGGCGTTGAGCGAGACGTCGGGCACGGTCTTGCCGAAGACGATGTGAAAGACCAGGAGATCGTCGATCGGCGCGCGCGGATAGCCGATGGCCTTGGCGAACTCGTCCGACGATTGCACCGCGAACCGCGGTCCGAACAGGCCGTTGTAAAGCGCCACGTCGCCGGTGGTTACGGTGCGCGGCGTCGCGTGGCGGATCACCTGGCCGATGCGGAAATCTTCAAAGCAATTGCCGGGACTGGTTTTCGGCATTGGCAAATCCTTTTGGTCAGAAAACCCGGCATTCGGCGCGCTTCATAGCCGACCGCGTCGCCCACGCAAAGGCCCGTGGCTACTGATAATTGCCGATGATCATTCCGAAAACCGCTTTCGCCCGGGATCGAGTTCGCGCGCGGCAGGCCGATTAACACGCGTTCACGCAGCCGTGAGGAAGCGAGCGAAACCCGCCTGCGGCACGACCGTAACTCGATCCGATGACGCAAACCCTTGCGCGTCTCGCCGGCGCTCGCCGGCAATAACGGTCGCAAATGTCATTCATGGCAACAATGGAGCCTCTCATGTCCAAGCGTTTCGCTTTAACTACCGCCGCGGCGATGCTAGCGCTGACTGCCGGCGCGGCAGCCCCGGTTTCTGCGGAGATGGAAAAGACGGTCAATGTCGGCGGCGCGCCGATGTATCCGTCGAAAAACATCGTCCAGAACGCAGTGAACTCGAAGGATCACACGACGCTGGTCGCCGCAGTGAAGGCCGCCGGTCTCGTCGAAACCCTCGAGGGTCCGGGGCCGTTCACCGTGTTCGCGCCGACCAACGCGGCGTTCGCCAAGCTGCCGGCCGGCACCGTCGACACCCTGCTCAAGCCGGAGAACAAGGGCACGCTGACCAAAATCTTGACCTATCACGTCGTGCCCGGCCGCATGACCGCCGTGAACCTAATGAAGGCGGTCAAGGACGGCGAGGGCGAGGCCAAACTGAAAACCGTCGCCGGCGAGTGGTTGATCGTCAAGCAGGCCGGCCCCGGCAAGCTCACCATCACCGACGCCAAGGGCGATGTCGCCATGGTCACGATTCCCGACGTTCTGCAGTCGAACGGCGTGATTCACGTTATCGATACCGTGCTGCTGCCGATGTAACGAGCGGCGCGATCGCAGGGGCCGGCGGCAACACCGGCCCTTGCGGTTCGCCTGTAACCTTTTGCCCGCCTGAAACGAAAAACAGGAAATCGCGCGATTTAGTATCGAGCGCCGAGGAATCATGCCGCAACAGCTTCAACCGAACGTGATGGCGTTATCCGGCAACGGCCAATTGCTTCGGCGCCAATTTCCCGGCATGGCGACGCTCGATTGCCGTGTCTGGAATCTTTGGATGAGCAACGCCGAGCCGCAGAATCGAACGGCCGACGACGTGCGCCGCTCGGCCCAGATGGCGGCGGCGCAGGCAGGCGACCGGGCGGCCTATGAGGCGTTGCTGCGGGACTGCGTGCCGCTGATAAAGGCCATCGCCATCCGGCGGGGCGTCCCTGCGGACCGCTGCGACGACGTCATCCAGGATGTGCTCCTGACTATCCATCGCGCGCGTCAAACCTACGATCCGGCGCGTTCGTTCACTGGCTGGATGCGGACGATAGCCGAGCGGCGCGCGATCGATCTGCTACGCCAGATCGGCCGCCAGCGCGCGCGCGAAGTTCATTCACCGCTGGCTTTCGAAGCTTATGCCGACCAGGCCGCAAGCCCCGCGCGTAACGCCGAGAGTGCCGCCGAGGCTTCGCGCGTGAACGAAGCCCTGATAACGCTCCCGGAGCGCCAGCGCGAAGCGGTTCAAGTTCTGGTATTGGAGGAACAGTCGCTGGCCGAGGCTGCCGCTGCCACGCGCCGCAGCAAAGGCGCGCTGAAGGTCAACCTCCACCGTGCCCTCAAAGCGTTGCGCGGCAGGTTCGACAGAAATGAGTGAGGAAGCCATGATTTCCGCCGCTCAGGATCGGCTGATCCGCGGGCTTGCCGCCGATCTCAAACCGGTACGGCGATTGCCGCCACCGTTGCTGCGTGCGCTGGCCTGGCTCGCCGCCGTCGGCGCCACCGCCGTCGCGCTTGCCGCTTTCGCCGACCTGAATGCGGTCTGGCAGCGGATCGCTGCGGCGCCGGACCTGTGGCTCGCCGTCTGCGGCTCGGCAGCGACCGGCATTCTCGCCGCCGTCGCGGCATTCGAATTGAGCCTGCCTGACGCGCCGCGCGTCTGGGCGGCGCTGCCGCTACCCGCCGCCGTAGTGTGGATTGCCGCAAGCGGGTTCGGGTGCTTGCGAGTGTGGATCGCGCCGCAGACGCACGTCGCGTCGCTGAACGAGGCATTAGACTGCCTTGTCTTCATCGTGGCGCTGTCGGTGCCGTTGTCGGCGCTGCTATTCGCGATGCTGCGTCGTACTTGTCCGCTGCGGCCTAGCCTTACCGCCATGATCGGCGGCCTTGCCGTCGCGGCTGCGGCGGCGACGCTGCTCAATTTCTTTCATCCCTACGATGCTGCGGCGACCGATCTTGCCGTCCACGCCACCGCCGTGGCGCTGGTGATTGCCGCCGACCGCCTGCTCGGCGGCAGGATTTTGCGCGTGCCGCCGTTGCTATCGGCCGATGTAACCGCCGACCGGGTCAGACCGTACTAGGAGGCGATGGCGCGATGCATCGCCATCGAAAATCCTTAAGGAGGATCAAGCAATGACCCGTTCCCGCACCATCATGTCGCTTGCCGCCGCGACCATCGGCTTTGCGCTCGCCTTCGCGCCGGCCGCCTTCGCCGACGACATGTCGAAGGACAGCATGTCCAAAACCGACACCATGAAGAAAGACGACGGCATGAAGAAGGGCACGATGTCGAAGGATTCCATGTCCAAAGACGGCATGTCGAAGGACACCATGAAGAAAGACCCGATGCAAAAGTAAGGTCACATTCGCGTGTGCCGGGTTCGCCTGCGCGAATCCGGCACAATGCCCTGCTAATTTGTTGAACCTATGACCCGAACCAAGCCATGACGACCGAAACAGCACACTATCCGGCGCTTTCCCTGGACGCCCCGCACAATGTGATCCACCCACGCTGGGTGCGTGTGACCCATTGGCTCAACGCGCTCGCGATGCTGATGATGATCGGCTCGGGCTGGCAGATCTACGATGCCTCGCCGCTGTTCGGTTTCGTGTTCCCCCGGCAAATTGCGCTTGGCAACTGGCTCGCCGGTGCGCTGCTGTGGCACTTCGCGGCCATGTGGCTTTTGGTGATCAACGGCATCGTCTACGTCACGCTCGGCATTGCCACCGGCCGCTTCCACCGCAAGCTCTTTCCGATCTACCCGCGTGATGTCTTGCACGACCTTTTCGCCGCCTTGCGCGGCAAGCTTTCGCATGACGATCTCTCCATCTACAACGCCGTGCAGAAGCTTCTTTACGTCGGCATCATTCTCGTCGGCGTCGTGATCGTCGCCTCCGGCCTGTCGATCTGGAAGCCGGTGCAGTTTCATGCCTTGACCAGCTTCTTCGGCGGTTACGACACCGCGCGCTATGTGCATTTTGCCGCGATGACCGCGATCGTGGCATTCCTGGTCGTGCATGTGACGCTCGCCGTGCTGGTGCCGAAAAGCCTGCGCGCGATGATTGTCGGCCGCTGACAGGCGAGGAGAAAACGATGGCCCGCTCGCGCAAATCGCCACCCGGCGTCGATCCCAAGCTCCTGCTCAAGGACGCGGCGAAGCTTTTGCCGGAGCCGTCGCGGCGGCTGTTTCTGCGCGGCGCCGCAAGCCTCGGCGCGCTCACGGCGCTGTCCGGCTGCGACATCATCGACGGCCCTTCGTCCGAGGACGCGCTTCGGGTCATCTCGCGGTTTAACGACCGCGTTCAGGCGTTCCTGTTCAATCCAAATACGCTGGCGCCGGAATATCCGGAGAGCATGATCACGCGGCCGTTCCCGTTCAACGCCTATTACACCGAGGACGAAGCCCCCGACATCGACGGCGACCAATGGCAGCTCGAGATCGGCGGTCTGGTCGAGAACAAAAAGCCGTGGACGCTTGGCGAACTCAACAAGCTGCCGGAGGTGTCGCAGATCACGCGCCATGTCTGTGTCGAGGGCTGGAGCGCGATCGGCTCCTGGCAGGGCGTCAAGCTGTCCGATTTTCTCAAAATGATCGGCGCCGATCTGCGCGCCAAATATGTCTGGTTCCAGTGCGCGGAAGGCTATTCGAACACGATCGACATGCCGACCGCGCTGCATCCGCAGACGCAGTTGACGCTGAAATTCGATCACCAGACCCTGCCGCGCGCCTACGGCTTCCCGGTCAAGATCCGTATTCCCACCAAGCTCGGTTTCAAAAATCCGAAATACGTCACCGCGATGTGGGTGCAGAACAACGACGCCGGCGGCTACTGGGAGAACCAGGGCTACAACTGGTTCAGCGGGCTCTAAGCCGGCGCCGCGCGTTATTTCACTTGGCCCGGCTCGCGCAAGATCTTGTTGATCGCTTTGGTCGTGTCACTTTCACGTGCTGCAGGCGCGGCACCAGCAGCGTGCTGAACTCCGCCGTCGCCTGGGGCGCATTTTGCCCGCCGCAATCCTGATTTGCGGCTTTACCGATGCGGTCTGCCCCGCTTCCGAGTCAGACCTTTGTTGTGTCGGGGGCCGGCGACAATTCGCGGGTCACAGAGCGGCTAGGTCTTTCACGCAGCCGACATCGGGGTTTGGTAACCGAGGGGTCATCCGCGGTACATGCTATTCGCTATGCGCAACGCCCGCCTTGCGCAGATGCTTCAAACCGAACCGGGGAAGATATAGGTGGATAGAACATTCGATTACGCGCAGAAAATCCTGCTGGCCGTCGAGTATGCCGACGCGCCGCGGCGCATGGAGGCAATGCCGGCGACATACGCGCTGTTCAAGCGGCTGTCGATCCCGGAGGTCATCCGGGCCGCGCAAGAGACGCAGAGCTTATCTGCACCGCCGACCGGCGGCGGCAAGTTTCAGACTATGCTCGATCAGCGCATGGGCTATTGGGAGAAAAGCGTTCCGGACGGCAAGCACTGCTTCGTGCACTACGCCATCGGGACAGACGACGTCATCACGGCCGCCTTCGATCGGCTTAAGGCAAACGGCGGCAGCTTTGTCTTGCTCGGCATCTATCACGTCGAGCCGCAATCGTCAGCCTATCCTTTCAGTTTTCCGTCCGGCGCCACGCCGGATCACTGGCGCCTGGGACAATATTTCTCGCTGACCGATGCGTCCATCTTCTGGTTCAACTTCTTCCCGGAGCAGCCTTATGTCTTCGAGAAGACGTTCGCGGTCTGGGCGCAGTTCCAATTGCTGCGGCTCAAGGAGCGTGCCGAGAACAATCAGCTGGTTGCTTGGGAGGGCAAGGAGCGCCTGATCGTGCACGGCGTTTCCGGATTCGTGCTGGTCAATCTCAACCGCTTCACGAGCCTGTCGGGATTTATCAACGCCGCGCGCGAGGCTGGTGAGCACACGTTCACCGACGATACCGAGTATGTCTGGTACGGCATGCTGCTGCGCAAGCTGTAGGCGCCGGACACTCTATTTCACGTAGCCGCGTTCGCGCAGGATCTTATTGAACGCTTCGGTGGTGTCGCGTTGCACGTCCTGCAGACGCGGCACCAGAAGCGCGCTGAACTCCCCCATCACCTGTGGTATTTCTTGCAGCGCCTTGGCGCCGGTGGGCGTGTGATAGAACGCCGTCAACTCATGGAGCTCGCCGATGGCGAAGTGCCGCGCGTAGATCGCCGGCGCTTCCTTCATGAGGTCGGTCAAGAAGGCATGCTGAATGCGATCGAACTCCTTGCGCAGCTCGGCGATCGTGGCGTCATCGATTTTGTCGGCGCGCGCCCGTTGTTCCACCGTGGGCCAGAATGCATTGGTCATCCGCGCGGCAAGCTGCGCCGTCATGTCGGCCGACAGGACGGCGAAAAGCTCCGTGGCGGCCTGCAAGGCCTCGGGCGAAGGCGTGTCGTCCGCGCGGGTCAATTGGGCCCCGCCGGCCAGCAGGAGTACAATCGTAAAAATGCGCAAGCCGCGCATGGTTCGTCCCCTCGGTTGAGCTTTCATGCTAGCACGTTGGCTGTCGCGCGGGCGCGGCTTGCCAAGGCGCGTATGTCCCATTAGCAATCCGCCGGTTTCAAGCACGGGAGGCGTACCTTCATGCCCACTCAAAAACTCCTCCTTCTCGCCGGCGACGGCATCGGTCCGGAAGTGATGGCCGAGGTCAAGCGACTCTTGGCCTTCTTTGCCAAAGCGGGCATCGCCAATTTCGAGACCGAGGAGGGGCTGGTCGGCGGCTGCTGCTACGACGTCCACAAGGTTTCCATAACCGAGGAGACCATGGCGAAGGCGCATGCCGCCGACGCCGTCATCTTCGGCGCCTGCGGCGGTCCGAAATGGGACAACGTGCCCTACGATGTACGCCCGGAGGCCGGGCTCCTAAGGCTGCGCAAGGAGCTCGGCCTGTTCGCCAACATTCGCCCGGCGATCTGCTACCCGGCGCTGGCGGAATTCTCCAGCCTCAAGCGCGAGGTGGTGGAGGGGCTCGACATCATCATTCTGCGCGAGCTGACCGGCGGCGTCTATTTCGGCGAGCCCAAGACCATCACCGATCTCGGCAACGGCCAGAAGCGCGCCATCGATACGCAGGTTTACGACACCTACGAGATCGAGCGCATCGCGCGGGTCGGCTTCGAGCTCGCCCGCAAGCGGCGCAACAAGGTCACCTCGATGGAAAAGCGCAACGTCATGAAGACCGGCGTGCTGTGGCGCGAGGTGGTCAACGACGTGCACGCCCGCGAATACAAGGATGTGCAGCTTGAGCACATGCTGGCCGACGCCGGCGGCATGCAGCTCGTGCGCTGGCCGAAGCAGTTCGACGTCATCGTCACCGACAATCTGTTCGGCGACATGCTCTCGGATATCGCGGCGATGCTGACCGGCTCGCTCGGCATGCTGCCCTCGGCCTCGCTCGGCGAGCTCGACGCCAAGACCAAGCGGCGCAAGGCGCTCTACGAGCCGGTGCACGGCTCAGCGCCGGATATCGCCGGCAAGGGCATCGCCAATCCGATCGCCATGATCGCATCGTTCGGCATGGCGCTGCGCTATTCGTTCAATATGGGCAAGGAAGCCGACCTCATCGACAACGCCATCGCTGCCACGCTGGCCAAAGGTTTGCGCACCGCCGACATCAAGTCGGAAGGCACGAAGTCCGTCAGTACGTCAGAGATGGGCGAGGCGATTGTCGGCGAGCTGGAGCGGCTCACGGCCCAATGACAAGCGGCGCCTGCCGGGCGCCGCGCGACTCAAAGCTGTCTCGGCGCGATCGAGGTCAGTACGGGCTCGGATAGCCTGGGCTAAATCCCGGTATCAGGAACGGCTGCGCGAGCGGAATGCCGCCGACGCCAGCAATGTCCGGCCCGAGATACCAATAAGGCCGACCCGGGTCTCCGCCTGGAGGAAACGCGTAGTCCATGCCGCTGTTATAGCCAGGCGGCACTTCGTTCCCGACGTCGAGGTAGGAACGTCGCGGCACGACGATGATCGTCGTCGAGCCGTCGAGATTGTGGATGATCGTGCGGGTGGGCTGGATTACGGTGCCGGCCGCGGACCGAAGCACCGGCGGTTGTTGTTTCTTCTTGCTTTGCGGCTGCGCGGTCGGGGTTTGGGCCATGGCGGCCAGCGGCACGGCCGAAGTAACGGCAAGAGCGGTAACACCGGCGATGATGGCAAATGCGCGCATGTCCCCTCGCTTTTCGCCCACGGCAATGTAGCTGGCTTTCGCCGGTGGCACTAGCCTTTATGACAACGGATATCATTGTCATAAGTTGCAATCGGCTCGGCCATGACCCAGATCAATACCGAGTCATTAAGGCACCGTTCTGATATTACTCAATAAACAACGCAAGCAGGGCGTGCCGCGACCACATCCACGAGGCCAAGGTTTTTCCGCCGGTTGGATTGCCGAAGCCTTACAGGCCGCGAAGGGAACGAGGCCATGCCTGTGACAGACATTGAGTTTGCAGGGCTTCTCGCTTAGAAGCGCTTCCGCTCCAGGTGACCCGCTCCGCGGGGACGGGCAAAGTTTCGATGGAGAGTTGACGATGGGTTACAACGTCGCCGTGGTCGGCGCGACCGGCAATGTGGGCCGGGAAATGCTTGACATTCTCGCCGAGCGATCGTTTCCCGCCGACGAGGTGATTGCGCTCGCCTCGCGCCGCAGCCTGGGCACCGAAGTCTCCTATGGCGACCACACGCTCAAGGTCAAAGCACTCGAGCACTATGACTTCTCCGGCGTCGATATCTGCCTGATGTCGGCGGGCTCCGCCGTATCCAAGGAATGGTCGCCGCGGATCGCCGCCGCCGGTGCGGTGGTGATCGATAATTCCTCGTGCTGGCGCTACGATTTTGACGTGCCGTTGATCGTGCCGGAAGTGAACGCCGACGCAGTCGTTGGCTTTCGCAAGCGCGGCATCATCGCCAATCCGAACTGCTCGACCGCGCAGCTTGTGGTCGCGCTCAAGCCGTTGCACGACCGCGCCAAGATCAAGCGGGTTGTCGTCGCCACCTATCAGTCGGTGTCCGGCGCCGGCAAGGAGGCAATGGACGAGCTGTTCTCGCAGACCAAGGCGGTATTCCAGATCGACGAGGTCGAAGCGAAGAAGTTTCCCAAGCGCATCGCCTTCAATCTCATTCCGCAAATCGATGTGTTCATGGAGGACGGCTACACCAGGGAAGAGTGGAAGATGGCGGCCGAGACCAAGAAGATCCTCGACCCCAAGATCCGGCTGGTCGCCACCTGCGTGCGCGTGCCGGTCTTCATCGGCCATTCGGAGGTCGTCAACATCGAGTTCGAGTACCCGATCACCGTCGACGAGGCGCGCGATGTCCTGCGCAATGCGCCGGGCTGCATCGTCATCGACAAGCACGAGCCGGGCGGCTACGTGACCCCCTACGAGTCGGCCGGCGAGGACGCGACCTTCATCAGCCGCATCCGCGAGGACGCGACCGTCGAGAACGGGCTGGTGATGTGGATCGTTTCCGACAACCTGCGCAAGGGCGCAGCCCTCAACGCCATCCAGATCGCCGAGTGCCTGATCAACCGCAAGTTGATCACCGCCAAGCGCAAGGCGGCTTGATCGTCATGCCCGGCCACAGCCGTTCGAAGAACGGCGTCGCTCGCTCGCCTATGTGCCGGGCATCCACGTCTTCCGCTGCGCAGAGTTAAAGACTTGGATGGCCGGGACGAGCCCGGCCATGACGGAGTCATATGCGCGTTGATGCCAAAAGATCGCTGCCCGTCACCGGCAAGAAGGCGCCACTCGCCGGATCACGCACCGAAAGCTGCCCGGTGGCGACGCCAAAATAAGCACCATGGGTCGCGACCTCTCCGCGCTCGATCAGTTTTCGCAGGCGTGGAAAGGTCTTGAGATTGTCGAGGCTGTTGGCGACGTTGGCCTGCTCGAGCCGTCTCAGATAATCCGGCCACGACAATCCGTCGGGCGGCCCGGCCTTGTCCGCGGCCGGCGCCATTAGCCGCATCCAGTTGCCGATGAAGTCGCCGGGCGACAGCGGCTCCGCTTTTTCGGCAAAGGCCTTGACGCCGCCGCAGCGGGCGTGGCCGAGCACGACGATATGCTTAACCTTCAACGCAGCGACGCCGAATTCCAACGCCGCCGAGACGCCGTGCGCGTGCCCGTCGGGTTCGTAGGGCGGCACGATGTTGGCGACATTGCGCACCACGAACAGCTCGCCCGGCCGCGCGTCGAAGATGACCTCCGGCGAGACCCGGGAGTCGCAGCAGCCGATCACCATGACTTCCGGCGCTTGCCCGGCTTCCGCCAGCTCGCGATAGCGTCTCTGTTCGCGCGTAAGCTGGCCTTCGGAGAAGGCGCGATAGCCTTCGATGAGACGCTGCGGAAACGACATGCTGGCCCTGAACGACACCCGGCGGGATTGCTTTTTAATGGGCCATTGGCACGCGGCCCGCAAGGCCGCTAATTTGAGCCGATCGAGAGAGGGATTTAACGATGACCATCCGCCCGCGGCGCAGTGTTCTTTACATGCCTGGATCGAATGCGCGCGCGATGGAGAAGGCGCGCGAATTGCCGGTCGATGCCGTCATCCTCGATCTCGAGGACGCCGTCGCGCCCGACGCCAAGGCGAACGCGCGCGAGCTGATCGTGCAGACGCTGCAAAAAGGCGGCTTCGGCGGCCGCGAGATCTTGGTGCGGATCAACGGGCTCGACACCGCCTGGTGGCTCGACGATCTTGCTGTCCTCGCCGCCGGGCCAGACGCGGTGCTGGTGCCGAAAGTGTCGACGCCCGATCAGCTTCGGCAGTTGGCCAAGCATCTCGTCGGCATCCGCGCCGAGGCGAACATTCGCGTCTGGGCGATGATGGAGACGCCGCTCGCCATGCTCAACCCGCGCGAAATCGCTGCCGCTGCGCTCGATCCGCAGACCCGGCTTGCCGGCTTCGTCATGGGCACCAACGATCTCGCCAAGGACACGCGTGCGCGCCTGGTGCCCGGCCGCGCCCCGATGCTGCCATGGCTGATGAGTTGCGTGGCGGCGGCGCGCGCCTACGGCCTCGATATCCTCGACGGCGTCTATAACGAGCTCGGCAACGCAGAAGGCTTTGCCGCCGAGTGCCGGCAGGCGCGCGATCTCGGCTTCGACGGCAAGACGCTGATCCATCCGCAGCAGATTGCGCCGTGCAACGAGGCGTTTTCGCCGGCGGCGGAGGAGGTGGCGTGGGCGCGGAAAATCATCGCCGCCTTCGATCTGTCCGAGAACGCCAACAAGGGCGTCATTCAGGTGGACGGCCGCATGGTCGAGCGGCTGCACGCCGAGATGGCGCGGCGAACGGTGGCGATCGCGGATGCCATCCCGCAGGCCTAAGCCGGCGTGACGCACGGGCACTTGAGTCAAATTGGCTCAAACCAAAGTGTCATCGGCTCAAACCATCGGCTTATTGCCGCGTCGCGATGGTGCCACCATGTGGTTCTATGGTGGTGGTCGCATAGCGAGCGGGAGGCTTGCATGGCGACGCTGAAAATCAACGGCCAAGCCAGGACTTACGAGGCCGCGGATGATACGCCGCTGCTCTGGGTCCTGCGCGACGTGCTCGGTATGACAGGCACGAAATTCGGCTGTGGCATTGCGCAATGCGGTGCCTGCACAGTGCACATCGACGGCAAGGCAGTACGCTCCTGCCAGCTTCCGGTCGGTGCGATCGGCGATCGCGCCGTCACTACGATCGAAGGGATCGGCGCGACACCGGCCGGTGCCAAAGTGCAGAAAGCCTGGCTCGACCTGGAAGTCATCCAGTGCGGCTATTGCCAGTCGGGGCAGATCATGTCGGCCGCGGCGCTGCTTGCGGGCAACCCTCATCCCGATGACTCCGATATCGATGCGGCAATGGCGGGAAATATCTGCCGCTGCGGCACCTATGTGCGCATCCGCGAGGCGATCAAGAACGCCGCGGGTGATGGTCAGTCATAGGAGACCGCCGATGCATTCCCTTGAAGAATTTGTCCGTGAAGAATTCGTGCACGCTCCCTCGCGACGCGGCCTTCTGAAAGGCGGGTTGGCGGGGGCGTTCGTGCTCGCCTTCCATCTTCCCGTCCGCGCGGTGAATGAGCCGGAGCAGCCACCCGACAACCCGGCAGGCCAGTTTGCCCCCAACGCTTTCATCCGCATCGATCGTGCCGGCAAGACCACCCTGGTCATGCCGCAGGTGGAGATGGGCCAGGGCGTCTATACCGCGATCTCGATGATTATTGCCGAGGAACTCGATGCCGATTGGACCGAGGTCGCCTTCGAGCACGCGCCGCCAAACGAAAAGCTCTACGCCAATCCGATGTTTGGCATCCAGGCCACCGGCAATTCCAACTCGATCCGTGCGTTCTGGAAACCGTTGCGCGAAGCCGGGGCGGCGGCCCGCGCGATGCTGGTGCAGGCGGCGGCGCAGCAATGGCGCGTCGATCCGGCAAGCTGTACTGCCGCCAACGGCAAAGTCCTGCATCCGGCGAGCGGCCGCGCCCTTGGCTACGGCGATTTGGCGGAAGCCGCGAGCAGCATAGCGGCTCCGAAGAATCCGCCGCTCAAGGACCCGAAAGACTTCACGCTGATCGGCAAACCGCTCAAGCGTCTCGATACGCCCGGCAAGAGCAACGGCTCGGTCGTCTATGGCATCGACGCGATGCTGCCCGGAATGAAGTTCGCGACCGTCGCTGCAAGTCCGGTCCTTGGCGGCAAGGTCGCTCATGTCGACGACAGCGCGGCGAAGAAAATTCCAGGCGTGCAGCAGGTCGTCGTGCTGGATGATCTGGTCGCCGTCGTCGGCGATCACATGTGGGCCGCCGAGAAAGGCCTCCACGCTCTGGTCATCACCTGGGACGACGGCCCGAACGCGCAGCTCAGCTCGAGCGACATCTGGGAGGATTTGCGCGCTGCGAGCAAAAAGGACGGCGCCGTCGCCAAGTCTACGGGCGACATTGCGAAAGGCTTATCGCAGGGAGACACATTAGAAGCCGCGTACGAACTTCCCTTCCTGGCGCACGCCACGATGGAGCCGATGAACTGCACAGTTCATCTGACGCCGGGCGCCTGTGAGATATGGACCGGCACCCAGGTCATGCCGCGCGTCCAGTCGACCGCAGCAGAAGCCGCAGGGCTTCCGGTCGACAAGGTCACCGTCCACAATCATCTGATCGGCGGCGGCTTCGGGCGCAGGCTTGAGGCCGACATGGTGGCAAGCGCCGTGCGCATAGCCCAGCATGTCGACGGCCCTTTGAAAGTGGTGTGGACCCGCGAAGAAGACATGCGGCACGACGTCTACCGGCCGGGCTATCGCGACGCGATTTCCGCGAGCCTGTCGAACGGCAAGATCGTCGCCTGGAAATATCGCGTGACCGGTTCGTCGGTAATGGCGCGATGGTTTCCGGCCGGCTTCCAGCACGGCGTCGACATCGACGCGGTCGACAGCGCCGTCGACATCCCCTACGACATTCCGAACCTTCATGTCGAATATGTGCGCGCCGAGCCGCGCGGTTTGCGGACCGGATTCTGGCGCGGCGTCGGGCCGAACAACAACGTCTTCGCCATTGAATGTTTCATCGACGAGCTGGCGCGCAAGGCCGGCATGGACCCGGTGGCCTTCCGCCGCGGCAATCTTGAGAAAAATCCGCGGCTTCGGGCCGCACTCGACCTCGTCGCTGAAAAGTCGCATTGGGGCGAGCCGCTGCCCGCCCGCGTCGGACGCGGCGTCAGCGTGCAGCCGTCGTTCGCCAGCTTCATCGCCACCGTCGTCGAGGCCGAAGTCGACAATCACGGCGAGGTCCATCTGCGCCGTGTGACCTCGGCCGTGGACACCGGCATCGCGGTGAATCCCGACACCATCGCTGCGCAATTGCAGGGCGGGCTGGTGTTCGGTCTGACCGCCGCATTGTACGGCGAGGTCACGGTTGAAAAGGGCCGCGTGCAGCAGTCCAACTTCAACGACTACCGCATGCTGCGCATCGACGAGGTGCCGAAGATCGAGGTGCACGTCATCAAGAGCGGCGAGCCTCCGGGCGGCATCGGCGAGACCGGCGCCACGGCTGGTCCACCGGCGCTTCGCAATGCGATCTATGCGGCAACCGGCGTCGCGCTGCGCAAACTGCCGATCGACCGCGCGGCAATCGCGGCCGGCAACAGGGCGTGAGTGTCATGCGTACACGCAGCGCAGCGATCGCGGTTATCGTTGTTATTGTCCTGATTGTCGTCGGCGTCTTCGCCTGGAGGGCGCTCAACCCCGGACCGATGGCATTCGCCGGAGGATCAACGGTCGCGCTGGCGGACTATCACGCCGCCGATCCGACCGGCGTTCCCGCCAGTCTCAGCAAAGCGGATATGGTGGAGCGCGGCAAATACCTCGCGCGCGCCGCCGATTGCCTGGTCTGCCACACCGCTCCGGGCGGCAAGGACTATGCCGGCGGCCTCGCCATTCCGCTGCCGTTCGGGACGCTCTATTCGACGAACATTACGCCCGACAAGGCGACCGGGATCGGCGACTACAGCGACCAGGATTTTCTCAACGCGGTGCAGCGCGGCATCCGCCGCGACGGCGCGCGGCTTTATCCGGCGATGCCGTATACCTCTTACACCTACATGACCGACGCCGACGCGCTGGCGATCAAGGCCTATTTGTTCAGCCTCGCCCCCCTCAAATCCGCCGCGCGGGCGGATACGTTGATCTTCCCGTTCAATCAGCGCTGGGCGATGGCGATCTGGTCGGCCGCCTTCAGTGAAAATACGCGCTTTCGGCCCAACACGGCGCAAAGCGCGGAGTGGAACAGAGGCGCCTACATCGCCGAGGCGCTGGCGCATTGCGGCGAATGCCATACACCGCGCAATCTCGCCTTTGCGCTCGACAATCGGAAAAAATTCGCCGGCGCGATCACGGCCGGCTGGCACGCCTTCGACATCACGTCCGACAAGGGCTCCGGCGTCGGCGCGTGGAGCGACGATGACCTGTTCGCCTATCTGTCGGCCGGTCATGCCAACGGCCGCGGCACCGCGTCGGGACCAATGGGCGAAGCGGTCGATCAGAGCTTCAGCCAGATGGCGCCATCGGATATCCGCACCTTGGTCACGTATCTGCGCAGCATCCCTGCGATCGCCTCGCCGGACTTGCCGTCAACGCTTGCGCCGCCGGCGCCGGCTTCACCCAAGGCGGGCGGCGCAACAGCGGACGCTCTCGGCAAACGCGTATTCGAACAGGCCTGCGCCAGTTGCCATGACTGGACCGGAGTGAGCCCGCTGTCGCCGGTTGCCACCATTGCCGGCTCGCGTGCGGTGAACGATCGCACCGCCACCAACGTCGCCCAGATCGTGATCTCCGGCACGGTGCGGCACGCCCCGCCCGGCGTCATCTCGATGCCGGCCTTCGGCGCCAGCTATTCCGATGTCGAGATCGCAGCCGTCGCCAACTACGTCACCGGCCGCTTCGGCAGCGAGGAGAGCAAGGTCAGCGACAAGCGCGTGGCCGAACTGCGCAACCAAACATCGAGATGAGTGGGCGAAGACTCCCACCGGCAGCGGCTGCGATCCTCGCGCTTTACGTCTTCAACCGATAGCCGGTCTTGAAGATCCACCACACAATGGTCAGGCAAATGGCGAGAAAGACCAGGATCGCCGCCACGCTGATTTCGATATTCACGTCCGCGAGATCGAAGAAGCTCCAGCGGAATCCGCTGATCAGATAAACGATCGGGTTGAACAGCGTAACCGTATGCCAGAACGGCGGCAGCAGGCTGGTCGAGTAGAAGGTGCCGCCGAGGAACGTCAGCGGCGTGATGATGAGCAGCGGCACGACCTGGAGCTTGTCGATGCCGTCGGCCCAGATGCCGAGAATGAAGCCCAGCAGGCTGAAGCTGAGCGCGGTCAGAACCAGAAAGGCGAGCATCCAGAACGGGTGCGCGATACGCAGCGGCACGAACAGCGCCGATGTCGCCAGAATGATCAGGCCGAGCACGATTGACTTGGTCGCCGCCGCGCCGACATAGCCGAGCACGATCTCGAAGGCGGATGCCGGCGCCGAGAGGACTTCGTAGATGGCCCCGGAAAAGCGCGGGAAATAAATACCGATGGCGGCGTTGCTGACACTTTGGGTCAACAGCATCAGCATCATCAGCCCGGGCACGATGAAGGCGCCGTAGGCGACTCCTTCGATCGTATTCATGCGCGAGCCGATGGCAGCGCCGAACACGACAAAGTAGAGCGAAGTCGAGAGCACCGGAGAGACAATGCTTTGCATCCAGGTCCGCAAGGTGCGTGACATTTCAAAGGTATAGATCGCGCCGATGGCGTGAAGATTCATTGCCGTTCACTCACCAGGCCGACGAAGATGTCCTCCAGCGACCGTTCCGTCGTGGCCAGATCCTTAAAGTGCAGTCCGGCGAGGCGGAGGTCCTCAAGCAGATCGGTGATGCCTGTGTGCTGCGCCTGGGTGTCGTAGGTGTAGATCAGCTTGCTGCCGTTGTCGGCGAGTGCGAGACGATACTTGGCGAGCGCCGGCGGCAACGTTCTTGTCGGCTCGCGCAGCTCCAGCGTCATTTGCTTCTGACCGAGCTTGCGCATCAGCTCGGCCTTGTCCTCGACCAGAATGAGCTCGCCCTTGTTGATCACGCCGATGCGGTCGGCCATCTGCTCGGCTTCTTCGATATAATGCGTCGTCAGGATGATGGTGACGCCGGACGCGCGCAGGTCTCGTACCATCTCCCACATGTCCTTGCGCAATTCGACGTCGACGCCGGCGGTCGGCTCGTCGAGAAACAGAATCTGCGGTTCGTGCGACAGCGCCTTGGCGATCATCAAGCGGCGCTTCATGCCGCCGGACAGCGTCGCGATTTTGTTGTCCTTCTTGTCCCACAGCGACAGGTTCTTCAGCACTTTCTGGATATAGGCCGGAAAGGCCGGCTTGCCGTACAGGCCGCGGCTGAACGACACCGTCGCCCACACCGTCGAAAACATATCGGTCGCAAGCTCTTGCGGCACGAGCCCGATCAGCGAGCGGGTGATGCGGTAATCGGCGACGATGTCGTGCCCGTCCACCAGGACGCGGCCGCTCGACGGATTGACGATGCCGCAGATGATGCTGATCAGCGTCGTCTTGCCGGCGCCGTTGGGGCCGAGCAGCGCGAAAATCTCGCCGTGGCGGATTTCCAGGTTGATGTCCTTGAGCGCCTGAAAGCCGGAGGCGTAGGTCTTGTTCAGATGCGAGACGGAAATGGCGGAGGTCATGACGGACGTGAACGCCGCCTCACGCCCAAGGCCGCGCCGCTTTGGACTTGTCCTCGAACCGGTCGATCTTGTCGCTCTTGACCATGGTCAGCCCGATGTCGTCGAGGCCGTTGAGCAGACAGTGCTTGCGGTGCGCGTCGATCTCGAATTTCACCACGCCGCCGTCGGGGCCGCGGATTTCCTGCCTGGCGAGGTCGATCGTCAGCGTCGCATTGGCGCCGCGCTCGGCGTCGTCGAACAGCTTGTCCAGATCCTCCGGTGAAACCTGCACCGGGAGGATGCCGTTCTTGAAGCAGTTGTTGTAGAAAATGTCGCCGAACGAGGTCGAGATCACGCAGGTGATGCCGAAATCCTTGAGCGCCCACGGCGCGTGCTCGCGCGAGGAGCCGCAGCCGAAATTGTCACCGGCGACGAGGATCTTGGACTTGCGATAGGCCGGCTTGTTGAGCACGAAATCCGGGTTTTCGCTGCCATCGTCGCGGTAGCGCTTCTCGGCGAACAGGCCCTTGCCGAGGCCGGTGCGCTTGATGGTTTTCAAATATTGCTTGGGGATGATCATGTCGGTGTCGACATTGATCATCTTCAGCGGCGCCGCGACGCCTTCGAGCAAGGTGAACTTTTCCATTCGTCGATCCTGTGCGCAGGCGCCTCGGCCGCCTCGGTGACGGCTAAATGGCGCGCCCGCCCTCGCGGGTCAACCCTGCGCCGGCGCAGAGCGGCTTAGCGTAGATGGCTGGTGCCTTGCTGGGTCTCACTCCGAGGAAGGTCGCCGATACCGGCGACCCAAGGCTGGGCCGAACGAAACCAGATCTGCTGCCGCGGCACCAGTTGGTCGCGCTGGCGCAGGATTCCGACCCGCAGCATGTAGTAGTCCTTCGGGCCATCGCCCGGCGTGGTCGAATAGATCGGCGAGCCGCATTTTGGGCAGAACGCTTGCGCCCGCTGATTGCCGCTTTCGGCGGTCTTCACATAGAGCGTCGGCTGTCCGGTCATTTTGAAGGTGTTTCCCGGGGTCGGGATCGAGACGCGAAACGCGGAGCCCGTGCCCGACTGACAATCGGTGCAGTGGCAGATCGTGACCTTCTGCGGATCGACTTCGGCTTCAATAGTGATGGAACCGCAATAGCAGGCGCCGTCGACTTTCATGTGTCCGCTCCTTTGGAATTTTCTGTAGCGCGCTCGAGCGCCGCCATATCGGCGTCCGAGAGGCCGAAATGATGGCCGATCTCGTGCACCAGCACGTGCCTGACCAGCGCGCCGAGTGTTTCGTCGTGTTCAGCCCAGTAATCCAGAATCGGCCGGCGATAGAGCCAGATCATGTTGGGCATCTGCAGCGGAGCGCTCTCGGCGCGGAATGGCAGGCCGACGCCTTGGAACAGGCCGAGCAGATCGAACTCGCTCTCGGCCCTCATCTGATCGAGGACTTCCTCGCTGGGGAAATCATCGACTTGGATCACGAGGTCGACGCATAGATCGCGAAACTTGCGCGGCAGATGCCGAAAGACTTCACCGGCAAGAATTTCGAGCTCGGCGAGCGAGGGAGCTTTAATGCCGCGCCACGCCAGCGGATCGGATGCCACATCGGCCATGCAGGCGTTTTAATGCGTTTCCGGCGGACGGGAAACGCGAAACGCCGTGATTGACCGGCACGGACTTATGCGGGAGCCTCAAAGCCGGGTGGGGGAACGGAGCGAACACTCATGTCTGCCAAATCGCTCGGCGCGATTGCCGCCTTCACCGTGCTCATCTTCGGGACGGCGTCCCCGGGGGCGGCGCAGAGCCCGACGCCGATCCCATACGGCCCCTCTTATTCACTGCCCTCAGGCCCGCCACGCATCGAGGTCAATCCGCGGCCGCTGCTCTATCGGCGCTGCAGCGTCCAGTACGTCGTGCAGGACCGTCCCAGCGGAAGGGTACTCTTCCCGGAAAAGCATTGCTGGTGGGTACGCGGCTGAGTCTACGACGAAAGGACTTGGCTTTTGCGCCCTGCTTCCTTGGACGATCCAGCCCATTCAGCCACACATCGCGCGAGATCATTCAGGTTGTTGTGCATCTGCTCCAGCGCGAATCCGAGGGCGAAGATTCGTTCCGCCTCCTCGCCGGAAAGGCTTCGCGTCAGACCCTCGCGACGGAGCGCACCGATCTCCGCGGTATGGGTCTTTAGTGCCGCCTCTACGGCGTTGAGCGATGGCGGACCCCGCCGCGCCAGCAGCGCAGCGCCACTGGCGCGCAGGTAATCGGCGATGGCCGCGCCAGCCTGTCGCACCGGCATTTCAAGCCGTGTGCTGAAGGGCTCGGGCAGCGGAGTGACGACGGCTCTGCCGATCATCACAAGGTCGTGGCGCAACCTCAGCAGCGTACGGCACAGCGGGCCCGGGTCGGGCCCCACCGCGAAACCCGCCGACCGCTCGTGCTCGGCCTCGGCACCCACCACGTTCAGCTGCACCAAAGCCTGGCCGATACCATCCTGAATGCGGTGCAGCGTCTCCACGTCGGAACCGTGCGTCACGCCAGCAAGCAGCTCGCCGAGGGCGCGCGCCATCTGCGCCAGTGTGCGGGCGGCCGCGTCGATGACCAACGGATGGGCGTTGGAGGGCAACAACAGAACCGAGATAACCGCACCGGTGACACCGCCGAGCGCTACCTCAATGACGCGATCAATTGCCGAACTGAGAGCATTGCCGTGGGTAATCTCGGGAAGCAACAGCACGATGATGGCGGTGACCGGCGCGGCGGAGAATCTGGGATTCAATGTTGCGATGAAGGCCAGCGGCGCTAAGGCGAGGGCGAGAACCGCGAGCAGCGCGATTTCGCTCGCATGCGGAATAAGCACGGCGATGGCGCCGCCGTAGATCGCGCCGCCGAGAGTCCCGACCAGGTAATCGAACGTGGCCTTCAGCGACCGGCCGACGCTCATCTGCGTCACGATCACAGCAGTCAGGACCGCCCACAACGGCAGGGGGAGATGCAAGAGCTGCGCGAGCACGAGAGCCGCAAGCGCGGCGATCGTCACCCTGATCGATAGCGCCAACTGCACGCGCCGGCGACGGAAAAGGGCGCGAACCCGCGCCCGCAGTCTTGTGATGTCGAGGCTCCCCGGGATCACGGCCTCCGCCGCGAAGTCAATTCCACTCGCGCACGTCGACGAAATGGCCGGCGATCGCGGCGGCGGCGGCCATCGCCGGCGAGACGAGATGGGTGCGGCCCTTGTAGCCCTGGCGGCCTTCGAAGTTGCGGTTTGAGGTCGAGGCGCAACGCTCGCCCGGCGCGAGCTTGTCCGGGTTCATGGCGAGGCACATGGAGCAGCCCGGTTCGCGCCATTCGAAGCCGGCCTGAAGAAAGATCTTGTCGAGGCCCTCGGCCTCGGCCTGTTCCTTCACCAGGCCGGAGCCGGGCACGATCATCGCGTTGATATTGGCGTTTACTTTCTTGCCGTCGACCAGGCGTGCTGCGGCGCGCAGATCCTCGATCCGGCCGTTGGTGCATGAGCCGATGAAGACCCGGTCGAGCGCGATCTCGGCAATCTTCTCGCCGCCCTTTAGTCCCATATAGGCCAGCGAGCGCTCCGCGGCCTCGCGCTTGTGGGCGTCGACGATATCTTCGAGCCGCGGCACCCGGCCAGTCACGGAGACCACTTGCTCCGGGCTCGTCCCCCAGGTCACCAGCGGCGGCAGCTTGGCGGCGTCGAGCCGGATTTCGCGATCGAAATGCGCACCGTCGTCGGTCTGCAATGTCTGCCAGTAGCGCATGGCCTCGTCCCAGGCGTTGCCTTTCGGCGATTTGGGACGATCCTTCAGATACGCATAGGCCTTGTCGTCCGGCGCGATAAAACCCGCCTTGGCGCCGGCCTCGACCGACATGTTGCACACGGTCATGCGGCCTTCCATCGACAGCGCCCGGATCGCTTCGCCGGCATATTCGAGCGCATAGCCGGTGCCGCCGGCGGTGCCGATCTCGCCGATGATGGCGAGGATAATGTCCTTGGCGGTGACGCCGTGCGGCAGCTTGCCGTCGACGACGGCGCGCATGTTCTTCGATTTCTTCTGAATGAGCGTCTGCGTCGCCAGCACGTGCTCGACCTCGGAGGTGCCGATGCCGTAGGCGAGCGCGCCGAAGGCGCCGTGCGTGCCGGTGTGGCTGTCGCCGCACACCAGCGTTACGCCCGGCAGCGTAAAGCCCTGCTCCGGCCCAATGATGTGGACGATGCCCTGACGCTTGTCGAACTCGTTGAAATATTCCAGCCCGAACAGCTTGGCGTTCTCAGCCAAGTAGGCGATTTGCTGCTCGCTCTCGGGATCGGGGTTCTTCTGCCGGCGATCGGTGGTCGGCACGTTGTGATCGACCACGCACAGCGTCTTGTCGGGCGCGTGCACCTTGCGGCCGGAGAGCCGCAAGCCTTCGAAGGCCTGCGGGCTTGTCACTTCGTGTACGAGATGCCGGTCGATATAGATGAGGCAGGTCCCGTCCGGCTCTTCGTCGACGAGATGATCCTCCCAGATTTTATCGTAGAGCGTGCGCGGTCTGGCCATGTCACGAAACTCCGCCGGCGAGCTGAATACAGTGCTCAGCCGCCGGACTAAATCTACTCCGCTGCTTTTCCTTGCGCCGCGGGCGTTCCAGCCTGCGCGCTGTGATCCTGCCGCTCGGTGATGCGCGCCGACTTGCCGCGCCGGCCGCGCAGATAATAGAGCTTAGCGCGCCGCACCTGGCCCCGGCGCACCACCTTGATCGAATCGATCATCGGCGAATAAAGCGGAAACACTCGCTCGACGCCCTCGCCGTAGGAAATCTTGCGCACGGTGAAATTCTCATTCAGTCCCGCCCCGGCGCGGCCAATGCACACGCCTTCATAGGCTTGCACGCGGCTGCGCTCGCCTTCGACGATCTTGACGTTGACCACCAGCGTATCGCCCGGCTGAAACTCGGGGATTTCCCGGCCGGCGGTGAGCTTCGCCATCTGTTCGTTTTCAATTTCCTTGATGAGGTTCATGGCAATTCTCCAACGGCTGCGCATCGGCTGCGCTGCGGGCGCTTTTTCGGCCGGGGTTAAACGGGTTGGCGCAGCTTCTACGCTACCGCGCCGGGTTTGTCACCTTCTCGTCACCTGTCGTCATTCCGGCCTCACGGGCTTGGTCCGCGCTCCGGCTAGGCGCGCCGCCCACAGGTCGGGCCGGCGTTCGCGGGTCAGCCTTTCGGCCTCGGCGTGGCGCCAGGCGGCGATCTTGCCGTGATCCCCAGACGTGAGGACCTCGGGGATCGGCCGCCCTTCCCAGGCCTGCGGCCGGGTATATTGCGGATATTCCAGCAGGCCCTCGGCGAAGCTCTCCTCGGCGCTTGAGGCCGCCGTGCCCATGACACCGGGCAGCAAGCGCACACACGCGTCGATCAGCACCATCGCTGCGATCTCGCCGCCGGACAGGACATAATCGCCGATCGAGACCTCTTCCAGTCCGCGCGCGGCGATGACGCGCTCGTCGACGCCTTCGAAGCGGCCGCAGATCAGGACGACGCCGGCCCCACCCGCAAGCGCCTCCACCCGTGCTTGGGTTAACGGCGCGCCACGCGGCGACAGCAGGAGGCGGGGACGCTCATCCGTGGCCGTGGCGTCGATGGCCCGTCCGAGCACGTCGGCCTTCATCACCATCCCCGGGCCGCCGCCGGCCGGGGTGTCGTCGACCGTGCGGTGTTTGTCGGTGGCAAACGCGCGAATATCGACGACATCGAGGGACCAAGTGCCCGCGGCCAAAGCCTTGCCGGCCAGGCTCGCGCCCAAAGCTCCCGGAAAAATATCGGGGAAGATGGTGAGGACGCTCGCCCGCCACATCTCACTCTCGCCGATCGACCACGATCCGACCAGCACCCACGTCGACCACTGGCACATGGGTCTCGTCGAACGGGATCAGTTCGGTATTGTCTCGGGCTTCGGGCCTCACTTCGACCAGATCGCCAGCGCCGAAATTATGGATGGCGACGACGGTGCCGAGGCTGTTACCGTTTAGGTCGACTACCGCCAGACCGACGAGGTCGGCGTGATAAAACTCGTCGGGTTCTTCCGTCGGCGGCAATCGCTCGCGCGGCACGTAGAGCGTGGTGTTGGCGAGCGCGCTTGCCGTATCGCGATCGCCAATGCCGGAAAGCCGCGCGACGAAATGATCCTTGGCCGGCCGCAAGGATTCGATTTCGAAAACGCGGCCGTCCTCGGTTTCGAGCGGCCCGTAACGGGTAATCGCTGCCGGATCGGACGTAAACGAGCGCAGCCGTACTTCGCCGTGCACGCCATGCGCGGCCCCGATTTGCCCGAGACAAATCCGAGCGCTGCCGGCCATCGTTCGCCTCGGTTACGCGGCCGGTGCGGCGCCTGCTGCCGGAGCTGCTCCGCGGCGCGGCTTTGGCGGCTTCTTCTCTGGCCTTACGCTCTTTGCGCGGAACCGCCTTCTCCGGATTGTTGCGTTTCTCGCGCTTCATGACGCCGGCGGCATCGAGAAAGCGCATCACGCGATCGGAAGGCTGCGCGCCCTTGGCGACCCACGCCTTGACCTTGTCCAGGTCAAGTTTCAGCCGATCCGTCCGCTCTTTCGGCAGCAGCGGATTGAAATGGCCGAGGCGCTCGATGAAGCGTCCGTCGCGGGGGCTGCGGCTGTCGGCGACAACGATGTGATAAACCGGCCGCTTCTTGGTTCCGGCGCGGGCCATCCGAATAACAACAGGCATTTTTCGACTTCCTTTCCTGCAACAGTTTGCTTGCAACGAGTTCAGAGTTTGTCAGTGACCAGAACACGTCCCTTCGCGCCCACGGCGGTTTCGCCGTTTTCCTTGCGGATGCGGCCGCGCAAATCGATGACATCGCCGTTCAGGCGGGCATGATGCTTCACCGAGACGACGAGCCATTCGAGCGTGATCGTTTCGTCTGCATAGACCGGCTTGCGGAAGCGAACCCAGAATTCCAGGCCGAGCATGGCGCCGCGTTTGGAGAAGTGAGAGGCCGTTAGGGCCAAAAGATGCGCGGTGGTTTGCGGTCCGCTCGCAAGGAGCCGGCCGAACCGCGACTTGGCTGCCAGATCGGCATCGTGATGCACCGGGTTGGTATCGCCGACAGCATGCGCGAATGCGCTGGTCGCGGCCGGATCGAGCGAAACCAGCGCGGAAAACCGTTCGTGCGGCCGGGCGTAGGTCATTTCTTCTTCCCGAGCCCGGGAAATCCTGGTGGCAGCTTGGGACCAAGTCCCGGAAGACCGCCTGGAAGTCCGCTTGGCAACGCGCCCGGCATTCCCGGAAAATTCGGCGGCAAGCCGCCCGCGCCGGGCATCCCGGACGGCAGGCCGCCCGGCATTTTCGCCGCAAGCTTCGCCATCTCTTCCGGGCTTGGCATGCCGGCGCCGCCACCAGGGCCGAGCATGTTGGCGAGTCCGGCCATGGGTCCGCGCTTGGCGCCGCCCATCGCCTTCATCACGTCGGCCATGGTGCGATGCATTTTGAGGAGGCGATTGATGTCCTCGGGCTTGGTACCCGAGCCGGCGGCGATGCGCCGCTTACGGCTTGCCTTCAATAGATCGGGATGACGCCGCTCCTGCGGCGTCATCGAATTGATAATCGCCATCTGCCGCTTCAGCACTTTCTCGTCCAAATTGCGCTCGGCCAGCTGGTTCTTGATCTTGGCAACGCCGGGCAGCATCGCCATCAGCCCGCTCATCCCGCCCATGTTCTGCATCTGCGTGAGCTGCTCGCGCAGATCGGCGAGATCGAAGGCGCCTTTGCGCATCTTCTCGGCGACGCGCGCGGCCTTTTCGGCGTCGATGGTGGCGGCGGCTTTTTCCACGAGCGCGACGATGTCGCCCATGCCGAGGATGCGGCCGGCGATCCGCGCCGGATCGAAGTCTTCCAGCGCGTCGAGTTTTTCTCCGGTGCCGATGAGCTTGATCGGTTTGCCGGTCACCGCGCGCATCGACAGCGCAGCGCCGCCGCGGCCATCGCCGTCGACCCGGGTCAGCACGATGCCGGTGAGGCCGACGCGCTCATCGAAACTGCGCGCGAGATTGACTGCGTCCTGGCCGGTCAAAGCGTCGGCGACCAGCAGGACCTCGTGCGGCGACGCGGCGCGGCGCACTTCGGCGGCCTCGCTCATCATCGCTTCGTCGAGGGTGATGCGGCCCGCGGTGTCGAGGAGCACCACGTCATAGCCGCCGAGCCGCGCCGCCTGTAGCGCGCGGGTTGCGATCTGCACCGGAGTCTGGCCGGCGACGACCGGCAACGTGTCGACGTTGACCTGCCGGCCGAGCACCGCAAGCTGCTCCATGGCCGCCGGCCGGCGGGTGTCGAGCGAGGCCATCAACACCTTGCGTTTGGCGGTATCGGCGAGGCGCCTGGCGACCTTCGCCGTGGTCGTGGTTTTGCCGGAGCCCTGCAGCCCGACCATCATGACGGCGATTGGTGCCGGCGCATTGAGGTCGATCGGCTGCGCGCTCGATCCCAGAGTTTCGATCAGCTGATCGTGCACGATCTTCACGACCATCTGGCCGGGCGTGACCGATTTGATGACCTCGATCCCAACCGCGCGCTTCTTCACTTCGTCGGTGAAGGCGCGAGCGACGTCGAGGGCGACATCGGCCTCGATCAGCGCGCGCCGCACTTCCTGCAGTGCCGCCTCGACATCGCCCTCCGACAGCGCGCCGCGCCGGGTCAGGCGATCGAGCACCGCATTCAAACGCTCGGAAAGGCTGTCGAACATCGTCGTCCTTTTCATCGTCATTGCCGCGTCAAGGGCGGGCATGACGAAAGTATGTGCTCGCGCGCAAGACCCAAGCACCAAAAACGTCCGAGGGCGCATCGCGCTGTCGGGCGGGGGCCTCCGGCCTCACGGGCCGGTCGGCGGTTACGGACTTTCAGTCTCTTGCGAGAGCGGGCGGAAAATAGGTGCCGGGCCCGCTTCCGTCAACCGTGGCTTTATGACCGTGCCGCGCCGCCGCTCCTGAGCCATATAATGCGGCTGGCATGTCCCGCTATTACAACGGTCCCGTCTCCGATCATTTTGACGGCGAGCGCTTTTTCGACCGCCACAGCGCGCCGCCGCGAGGGCGCGGCGCCCTCCTGCGTTGGTTAATCGACAGGAGTTGGCGCGGCACTCGGGCGAAGTGGCCGGCCTGGGCGCCATCGCCTTTTGCAGATCGTCCGCCGGCGCGTTTCGAAGGCGCGGCGTGGCGCATCTCCTATGTCGGGCACGCCAGCTTTCTCGTCCAGACCGCCGGCCTCAACATGCTGCTCGACCCGGTATGGTCGAGCCGCGCCTCGCCGTTCCGCTTTGTCGGGCCCAAGCGAGTCAACGATCCCGGCATCGCCTTTGCCGATTTGCCGCCGATCAATTCCGTGCTGGTGTCGCACGGCCACTACGATCATCTCGATCTCGCCACGCTGTCGCGGCTCGCGGCCGCGCATCGGCCGCGCGTGATCACACCGCTCGGCAATGACGCCATCATGCGCGCTCACGATCCTGCCATCGCGGCCGAAGCCTATGACTGGCATGAGCGCGTGGCGATTGGCGCCGGTGTCGCGGTGACACTCGTGCCGACGCGGCATTGGTCGGCGCGGAACTTATCCGACCGCAACATGTCACTGTGGGCGTCGTTCGTGATCGAAGCGCCGGGTGGCCGCATCTATTTTGTCGCCAACTCCGGGTACGGCGAGGGCCGGCATTTCCGCGGCACGCGCGAGCGCCATGGACCATTCAAGCTCGCCATTCTGCCGATCGGGGCTTACGAACCGCGCTGGTTCATGCGCGATCAGCACATGAACCCGGTCGAGTCGGTGCAGGCGTTCATCGATTGCGGCGCCGAGCTCGCGTTAGGCCATCACTACGGCACGTTCCAGCTCACCGACGAAGCGATCGACGCGCCGCCCGCCGCGCTCGCGGAGGCGTTGGGGGTTGCCGGCATTCCGGCAGACCAATTCCGCACGCTGCGACCCGGGGAAGTGTGGCAGCTGTAATCTGGCGCTATTTGACCAGGACCAAAACGTTGACGACCAGATGCTCCTCGTTGGTCGACAGAGGATCGGTCACATATTGCTCGATAAACAAGTCCTTGGCCTCGAGCTTCCGTTCGTCAAGGTAGTTCGTGATCGCCTCGTAGGTATTGTCCAATCCGTCATACGAGCCGCGATGGACGAATTTGAGCGCGTGACCTTCCGGCGACGTCCCCACGGCGACGTCGCCGTGCGGCGGATTCTTCGGCAGCTCGGCGATGGGGATGGCGGCCTGGAACTGAAAGCCGGTGTCATCGGTCGAGGTGAAGATGGTCATCGGCTCGCCGTCAGCTTTGAGGCCCTCCTTCGCGATAAAGGTTTTGAGCGTCTTGAACGAGCCGGTGATCGTCTCGAAGGCGTTGTCCCAGGTGCCGGTGCCTTTCACATACACGATCGGCTTTGCCGTGAGCGTCGTGTCCTCGCCGAACGGATCGCCCGGCTGAGCCTTTGCGGCCGGCCCAGGTGCAGCCGGGGCGGCGGCAGCCGCGTCGGGTTTGGTTGCGGACGCCGGAGGCGCCGGCTCCGGCTTTTGCGCCCAAGACGGCTGTGGCCCGGCAAAGGCAATGGCCGCTGCAGCCATTCCGATGCAAAGCGCAGAGCGAAGGAACATCAGAACTCTCCCCTATGCGGACCGGCGAAACTGTCCCTGCCGGCCGGCGCGGTCTTTTGATTCTTCGTCCATTTGATTTAGCACGGCCGCAAGCGGCCATTACCCCAATCGTGGCACTGGCGTGCCAGACCCAACTCCTCATATAAGTCCGGCACATTTGGGCTTTATCATGAGCGCGCTGGCGGGCAGGAGTTTTGTCAAGATGAACGGTCTCGGCAACGAGATCGTGATCGTCGATTTACGGGCGACGCCCAGCGCGATCGGGGCCGCCGAAGCGCGGGCCGCCGCCCGCCAGGAGCCTTACGACCAGCTCATGGCGCTTTATCCGGCTCATGGCGGTGCCGACGCTTCGATACGGATTTATAACAGCGACGGATCGGAGGCCGGCGCCTGCGGCAATGGCATGCGCTGCGTGGCGGCTCTGGTCGGCGCCGCGGCGGGCAAAGCCAATCTGGATTTCGAGACGGAGGCCGGCCTTGTCTCCTGCTGGAGCGCGGGCGAAGGGCTATTCACCGTCGATATGGGCGCGCCGCGCTTTCGCTGGGACGAGATTCCGTTGGCGTGCGAAATGGCCGATACGCGCGCAATCGATCTTTCATTCGAGCCGGACGGGGCGCCAACTTTACGGTCGCCTTCGGTCGTGAGCATGGGCAATCCGCACGCGATCTTCTGGGTCGAGGATCCGCAAGCTTACGACCTGCACAAAATTGGCCCGGTGCTTGAGCATCATTCGCTGTTTCCGGAACGTGCCAACATCACCCTCGCCGCCACGCCGTCGCGCGATCATGTGGTGATCCGCACCTGGGAGCGCGGCGCCGGGCTCACCAAAGCCTGCGGCTCGGCGGCTTGCGCGGCGGCCGTTGCGGCGGCGCGCCTCGGCCGCACCGGCCGTAAGGTGACCGTTACCTTGCCCGGCGGGGACCTTACCCTCGAATGGCGTGAGGCGGACGATCACGTGCTGATGACCGGCCCGGTCGAATACGAGCACGCCGGTAGGTTCGATACCGCGCTCGTTGCCGATGCCGGGGCGGCGTAAGGCGATGAGCGTCGATGTCGTCACCTTCGGCTGCCGGCTCAACGCCGCCGAATCGGAAGTCATTCGCCGCGAGGCGGAACGCGCCGGCCTGAGCGACACGGTGGTGGTCAATACCTGCGCCGTCACCGCGGAGGCGGTGCGCCAGGCGCGACAGGCCATCCGGGCGCTCCGTCGCGCGCGCCCGCAGGCGAAAATCGTGGTGACTGGCTGCGCGGCGCAGACCGAGCCGCAAACCTTTGTCGCCATGGCCGAGACCGATCGCGTACTCGGCAATGTGGAGAAGCTCAGCGCCGCCGCGTGGGGCGAGGCGCGCGCCGCTTTCGATGTCGAAGATGCGCCGAAGGCGATGGTCAACGACATCATGGCGGTCCGGGAGACCGCCGCGCATCTCATCGAAGGTTTTTCCGGCCGCACGCGCGCCTTCGTGCAGGTGCAGAATGGCTGCGACCACCGCTGCACGTTCTGCATCATTCCTTACGGCCGCGGCAATTCACGCTCGGTGCCGATGGGCGCCGTCGTTGCGGATGTGCGGCGCCTGGTCGGCAACGGCTATTGCGAAGTGGTGCTGACCGGCGTCGACATCACGAGCTATGGCGCCGATCTGCCGGGCGCGCCGAAGCTCGGCACGCTGGTCAAGCAAATCCTCAAGCATGTGCCGGAGCTGAAGCGGCTGCGGCTATCGTCGATCGATTCGATCGAGGCCGACCGCGACCTCATCGATGCCTTCGCGCAGGACGGGCGGCTGATGCCGCATCTGCATTTGTCGCTGCAGGCCGGCGACGATCTCATTCTCAAGCGCATGAAGCGCCGGCATTCGCGCCATGACGCCGTCGCGTTCTGCGATGCATTGCGGCGGTTGCGGCCGGACATAGTGTTCGGCGCCGATATCATCGCCGGCTTCCCGACCGAGACCGAAGAAATGTTCCAGCGTTCGCTCGACCTGGTCGCGGACTGCGGGCTGACGCACCTGCACGTCTTTCCATTCTCGGCGCGGCCGGGCACGCCGGCGGCGCGGATGCCGCAGCTTCCCCGCGAGATCGTCAAGGAGCGGGCGCGGCGTTTGCGCGCCTGCGGCGCGCTAGCCTTGCGGCGGCATCTCGATGCCGAGGTCGGCACGTCGCGGCGCGTGCTCGCTGAAATCCCCCGAACAAGGCCGCACCGAGCAATTCACGCAAGTGAAGCTCGCGACGCCGGCCGAACCGGGCACCATCGCCGAGCTTCGCATTGCTGCCCACGACGGCAGGCAATTATTGGCGGCGCTGAAGTCATTCCGAGGCGCGCGTAGCGCGAGCCCGGAGATCCATAGTCACGAGCCGTGCGAACTTTTACCGCCCGTGGTTATGGATTCCGGGTTCCTTCGCTTCGCTCGGGCCCCGGAATGACGAGGGTTGAGCTTGGTCGGCGGCAGCTTTCCACGCGCACGCCGCCAGCGCGTTGTGCATATGTGGAGGCACTGGCGCGATGACACGAATGGGCGGGCGGTTCTTATAAAGCGGCACGACGATCTCGCGGGCGTGCAGATGCAATATCGGACCGCCCATGCGTGGCGCGTTGCCGTAGATGGCATCGCCCAAAATCGGCCAGCCCATTTCCGCGCAATGTACCCGCAGTTGATGCGTGCGCCCGGTGACGGGCTCGAGCGCGAGCCAGGTCAGTTTTTTACCCTCCCCTGGAGGGGGAGTGTCGACGGCGCGCGTTAGCGCGACGTCGGGGTGGGGTGAAGCGTTCAGGCCGTTCACCCCCACCCGACCTGCCTCCGGCAGGTCGACCTCCCCCCTCCAGGGGGAGGTGATCTGGCGGCGCCCCATCACTTTCCACTTGGTCACGGCCGGCTGGCCGGTCTGCGGATCGTGTTTCATCCACCAGCCCCGGGTCGCATCGAGGCGGCCGAGTGGAAGCTCGATGACGCCATCGTCGGCGTCCGGGGCGCCTTCGACCACGGCCCAATAGGTCTTGTCGATCGCGCCCGACTTGAACAGGCGGCCGAGCTGGGCGAGCGCCTTGCGGTGGCGGCCGAGCACCAGGCAGCCGGAGGTATCGCGGTCGAGCCGGTGCGCCAGCGCCGGCGCCCGCGGCAGCCCGAAGCGCAAGGCGTCGAAATGGTCTTCCAGGCTTTCGCCGCCTTTGGGGCCGCGGTGCACCGCGAAGCCCGTCGGCTTGTCGATCACCAGCATCAGGGCGTCGCGGTAGAGCAGCCGCGACACCATCTCTTCGGGGGTCATATGCCTACCTTGGCAAAACCGCTAACACGGGCGCGGCAACAGCGTAAGCGTTACTGAAAATGAACGACAGCACGGCCGAAACGAAAGTCAATTGGTGGCAGCGCCTCACCGGCGGGCTCAAGCGCACCTCCTCGGCGCTTGGCGGCGCCATTTCCGACCTCGTCGCCAAGCGCAAACTCGATGCCGCGACGATTGCCGAGATCAAGGACGTGCTGATCCGCGCCGATCTCGGCCTCGATACTGCGGAACATATCGCTTCCGCGCTTACCGACAGCCGCCATGCGGCGGGAATTTCTCCGGAAGAGGTCAAGGCGGTGGTGGCGGCGGAAATCGAAAAGGTGCTCGCTCCGGTCGCGCAGCCGCTCATGATCGATGCGGCCACAAAGCCGTTTGTCATTCTCGTCGCCGGCGTCAACGGGTCCGGCAAGACCACGACCATCGGCAAGCTTGCGGCAAGGTTCCGCGCCGATGGCCGCACCGTCATGCTGGCGGCCGGCGACACTTTCCGCGCTGCTGCCACCGATCAGCTTAAAATCTGGGGCGAGCGCACCGGCGCGCCGGTGATCGCGCGTCACGCGGGCGCCGATGCCGCCGGCCTCGTCTTCGACGCGGTGCGCGAGGCCAAGGAACGCGGCGTCGATATTTTGCTCATTGATACGGCGGGACGGCTGCAGAACCGCACCGAATTGATGAACGAGCTGCAGAAAGTCGTGCGCGTGATGAAGAAGGTCGATGCCTCCGCGCCGCATGCGGTGCTGCTGGTGCTTGACGCCACTGTCGGACAGAACGCGCTGTCGCAGGTCGAGATTTTCCGCAATCTCGTCGGCGTCACCGGCCTGGTCATGACCAAGCTCGACGGCACCGCCCGCGGCGGCATCCTCGTCGCCATCGCCGCGAAGTTCAAGGTTCCCGTGCACTTCATCGGCGTCGGCGAAAGCGTGGACGACCTGGCGCCATTCTCGGCGCGGGATTTTGCCCGCGCCATCGCCGGAATCGATACTTAGATCGATAGCTCATTGAAGGCGCAGCCAAGCCACGCTACAGACCGACCCCGACACCATGACAACAACAACAAAACCGCAGCTCAACCCGTTCCTCAAGCTCGCCTTCGACTTGGGCCCGCTGGTGCTGTTCTTCTTCGCCAATTCCCGCTACGGCATCTTCGTCGCCACGGCGACGTTCATGGTCGCTGTGCTCGCGGCGCTGGCCGCCTCCTATGTGCTGACCCGGCACCTTCCGATCATGCCGGTGGTGACGGCGATCATCGTGCTGGTGTTTGGCGGGCTGACGCTCGTTTTGCACAACGACACGTTCATCAAGATCAAGCCGACGATTCTCTACGCGCTGTTTGGTGGGGTGATGCTCGGCGGATTGTTGTTCGGTAAGTCGTTCTTGGGCATCGTCTTCGATTCGCTCTTCCACCTCACCGAGGAGGGCTGGCGTAAATTGACGCTGCGCTGGGCGATCTTCTTTTTCGCGCTCGCGGTGCTCAACGAGATCGTCTGGCGCAACACCTCGACCAACGTCTGGGTGGATTTCAAGGTGTTCGGCGTGCTGCCGCTCACCTTCCTGTTCGGTGCGCTGCAATTTCCGCTGTTGAAGAAATACGCGGTCGAGCCGGCGGAATAATTCCGTCATACTGAGGCGGCCGCGAAGCGGCCCTCGAAGGATGCGGTCGAGGCGCCCCGGCCGTCGTCCTTCGAGGCTCGGCGCTGCGCGCCGAGCGCCTCAGGATGACGGACTTACAGCCAGCGCCTTGTCGATCTGCGGCTTGAGCACGCTGGTGAGATTCTCAGGCGTGATCGGTCCGACCAGCTTGTAGGCGATACGGGCGTCGCGGCCGACCACAAAAGTCTCGGGCACGCCATAGACGCCCCATTCGATCGCGGCGCGGCCACTCCGATCGGCGCCGGCCGCCGCAAAAGGGTTGCCGTAGCGGCCGAGGAAGCGCCGCGCGTTTTCCGGCTCGTCCTTGTAGTTGATGCCAACGAGGCGCAGGCGGTTGTCCTGGGCGAGCTGCATCAGCAACGGCGCCTCGTCGTGACAGGGCACGCACCACGACGCCCAGACATTCACGACCGTCACCGCGCCTTTGAAGCTTAACGGGTCGATGCCGGGAACGGGCTGGCCGCTGCGATCAAGCCCGGCAACCGGCGGCAAGGTGGTCTCCGGCGCCGGATGGCCGATGAGCGCGGACGGAATGTGTGAAGGATCGCCGGCGTAGAGGCGGATCAGGAACAGCAGCACCAGGCCGAGGAAAAGAAATAGCGGCAACAGCACGACAAGGCGCCGGCGCCCGACATTCGCGCTCTTATCCGCGACTGCGCTCACGCTTCTTCCTTCGCTTGTTCCATGGCGGGCGCGGAGCGCGCCGGCGCCGAGCGGCGCGTGAAGCCCCGCTTCTCGAGATCGGCGAGCTTACGCAATTGCGCGCGGTAATCGAGCACCACCCACGCGGTCAAGGCGGCGACGACCACGATGGCAGCCGCGTAGGCGGCGACGATGAACGCCATGTGGGGCGTGGCTTCCATGGTCAGCTCACGGCGCTTGCTTGCATCAGCCGCAGCGTCCGCACGCGGCGACGCAAAATTTCGTTGCGCATGGCGGCGAGAACGAGCGTCACAAACAGGAGCGTGAACGCGCCCGCCATGATCAAAAGCGGCATAAGGATTGACGGATCGATGGTCGGCGCGCCGAGGCGAAACACCGAGGCAGGCTGGTGCAGCGTATTCCACCAATCGACGGAGAATTTGATGATCGGAAGATCGAGTGCGCCGACTAGCGTGAGGATCGCTGCAGCGCGGGCGGCGCGCGACGGATCCTCGACCGTGCGCCACAGGGCGATCACGCCAAGATAGAGGAGAAAAAGAATCAGCACCGAAGTCAGTCGTGCGTCCCACACCCAGTAGGTACCCCACATCGGGCGGCCCCACAGCGAGCCGGTGACGAGGCACATGAGCGTGAAAGCGGCGCCGATCGGTGCCGTCGCCTTGGCGGTAACATCGGCGAGCGGATGGCGCCAGACCAGCGTGCCAAGGGCGGCAATCGTCATCACGCCCCACCCCAGCATGCCAAGCCAGGCGCCGGGCACGTGGAGATACATAATCTTCACGGTTGCGCCCTGCTGATAATCATCCGGCGCGCCCATCGCCTGATTGATCCCGAAAGCGAACGCGATCACCGTGAAGCCCGCGAGCCAGGGGATCGCGCGATCGGCAAACTTGAGGAAACGCGACGGGTTGGCGAGTTCGGCGATAGCCATCGCTGCTTTCCTAATCCACTTCGGCGCGCATGCACAGCGCCGGCGAGCCGGAGCATGATCCGGAAAAGTGGAAGCCGGTTTCCCGAACAGATCATGCTCTACTAAATAATACGCTTCATTTCTGCATGAACAGGATTGCTATTCCATTTCTTGCCGCAACGCGGCTGCAGCCGCAAACGGACCCACCACCAAACTCGCAAGCGTCAGCCCGCAAAGAACCGTGAACGGCGTCCCAAACGGCACCGGCCCGACGACGGCCGCGTTTGCCGCCGCGACGCCGAAGATGAGGACCGGAACGGTCAACGGCAATACCAGCACGGCGAGCAGCAGCCCGCCGCGACGCAGTGTCACTGCGATGGCGGCGCCGATCAGGCCGATGAAGGTCAGCGCTGGCGTGCCGACGAGGAGCGTCAGTACCAACGCCGCCGCGGCCGGCGCATCGAGGTTGAGAAAGAGGCCGATCAGCGGCGCGGCGATGACGAGCGGTAGCCCGGTGGTGAGCCAATGGGCGAGGCCCTTGGCGGCCACCACGAGCTCGAGCGGCGCGCGACCTGTGAGAATGAGATCGAGCGAGCCGTCCTCGTGGTCGGCGGCAAACAGCCGGTCGAGGGCGAGCAGGCTCGCCAGCAGCGCCGCCAGCCAGAGGATCGCCGGGCCGATCCGCTTTAGCAGCGCGAGGTCCGGTCCGAGCGCGAAGGGTATCAGCGTCACCACGACCAGAAAGAACAACACCCCCATCAGCGCGCCGCCGCCGACGCGCACGGCGATGCGCATGTCGCGGATCAGCATGGCGGCGAGCGGGCTCATTGCACGTCCCCCAGGCGCAGCTCGCGCGCGCCATCGAGCCCGAGGACGCCATGCGTTGCAGCGAGGATGATGCCGCTTCCGGCGAGATGGCCCCGCATCAGCTCGGCCAGCCGTAGCTGGGCCGTGGCGTCGAGCGTGCTGGTCGGCTCATCAAGGAGCCAGATCGGACGTTTGACGGCGAGCAGGCGCGCGATCGAGAGGCGGCGGCGTTGCCCGGCGGAAAGATAGGCGGCGGGCAAGTCGGCAAGTGCCTCAAGCCCGACCGCCGCCAGCGGCGCGACGATGTCGGCGGCAGGCGCGCCCAGAAAATCCGACCAGAATCTCAAGTTTTCCGCCACCGACAGCGAGGGCTTCAGCGCGTCCTGGTGACCGAGGTAGTGAGCTTGCTCGCCGATGGTCAGTTCCGGGTCCCCGCCCTCCAGAACAAGCTGGCCCTGGGCTATGCGAAGGAGCCCGACCACCATGCGGAGCAGCGACGATTTTCCCGCCCCATTGCGCCCGCTGATGGTCAAAACCTCGCCGGAAGCGACGGAAAAGCTCACGCCGGCGAAGACGTCGCGGCCACCGCGCCAGCAGGCCAGATCAGAGGCGGACAGCCGCATCGATGACGTCCTGCACGGAAGGCGAAACCAGTGCCAGCCCGCTCACGTGATACGCGCAAGCAAGCCATTCACGACATGTTATCGACCATTTCTTGCTGATGTGGCACAAGCCTTGAAAAGACCTTATAAGCCGAACGCGGACGGCGGCGCGTCGGCAACGGCTGCCAAGTCCGGCCACCAGCGTTCCGTTGGTGCCTGTTTCGGCAATCATTATCTGCAAATTGCGCCGGCGGGGCGGGCCGGCAGATGGGAAAATAGTCATGGCTTCGCTCGATAGCTTCAAGTGCCTAAGGCCGCTCAAGGTCGGCTCCAAGACCTACGCCTATTACAGCCTGCCGGTGGCGGAAAAGAACGGATTGAAGGGCATTTCCCGGCTGCCGTTCTCGCTCAAGGTCCTGCTCGAGAATTTGCTGCGCAACGAGGATGGCCGCTCCGTCAGCAAGGAGGACATCCAGGCGGTGGCGCAGTGGCTCAAGACCAAGTCTTCCGAGCGCGAGATTGCCTTCCGCCCGGCCCGCGTGCTGATGCAGGATTTCACCGGCGTGCCCGCGGTGGTCGACCTCGCCGCCATGCGCGACGCCATGAAGATGCTCGGCGGCGATCCAAAAAAGATCAATCCGCTGGTGCCGGTCGACCTCGTCATCGATCATTCCGTCGTGGTCAATTATTTCGGCAGCAATACCGCGTTCAAGAAGAACGTCGAGGAGGAGTACAAGCAAAATCAGGAGCGCTATCGCTTTCTCAAATGGGCACAGCGCTCGTTCGAGGACTTCCGCGTGGTGCCGCCAGGCACCGGCATCTGCCACCAGGTCAATCTTGAATATCTGTCCCGCACCGTTTGGTCGGCAAAAACAAAGATCAAATTCCCCGACAAGGTGGTCGCCACCGAGCTCGCCTATCCGGACACGCTCGTCGGCACCGATTCGCATACCACTATGGTGAACGGGCTCTCCGTCCTCGGCTGGGGCGTCGGCGGGATCGAGGCCGAAGCCGCCATGCTCGGCCAGCCCTATTCGATGTTGCTGCCGGAAGTGATCGGCGTGCGCTTCAACGGCAAGCTCAAGGAAGGCGTCACCGCGACCGATCTCGTCCTCACCGTCACGCAGATGCTGCGCAAGCGCGGCGTGGTCGGCAAGTTCGTCGAATATTTCGGTCCGGGCCTCGCCAGCCTCTCGATTGCCGACCGCGCCACGCTCGGCAACATGTCGCCGGAATACGGCGCCACCTGCGGGTTCTTTCCGATCGATGACGACACCATCCGTTATCTGCGCGAAACCGGCCGTCCGGCCGAGCAGGTCGCGCTGGTACTGGCCTATGCCAAGGCGCAGGGCATGTATCACACCAAGTCGATGCCGGATCCGAGTTTCACCGACATTCTCAAGCTCGAACTGTCCTCGGTCGAGCCGTCGCTCGCCGGACCGAAGCGCCCGCAGGACCGGGTGCCACTCAAAGAGGTCAAAAGCGGTTTCGCGCAGTCGATGGACAAGGAATTCGGCCAGGGCGCCGAAATGGACAAACGCGTTCCGGTCGAAGGGCGCGCGCACACGCTCGGCCATGGCGACGTGGTGATCGCGGCGATTACGTCCTGCACCAACACCTCGAACCCAAGCGTGATGATCGCGGCCGGGCTTGTCGCTCGCAAGGCGGCGGCGAAGGGTCTTTCGGTCAAGCCCTGGGTCAAGACCTCGCTTGCTCCCGGGTCACAGGTGGTCGGCGAATATCTCAGCAAGTCGGGCTTGCAGAAGGACCTGGACAAGCTCGGCTTCAATCTCGTCGGCTTCGGCTGCACCACCTGCATCGGCAATTCGGGCCCGTTGCCGCCGGAGATTTCCAAGGCCATCAACGACAACGATCTGGTCGCCGCCGCGGTGCTTTCCGGCAATCGCAACTTCGAAGGCCGTGTCAACGCCGACGTGCGCGCCAACTATCTCGCCTCGCCGCCGCTGGTCGTCGCTTACGCGATCGCCGGCTCGATGCAGATCGATATCGCCAAGACGCCGCTTGGCGTCGACCAGAAAGGCCGCAAAGTCTATCTGCGCGACATCTGGCCGACCAGCCGTGAGATCAACGAGGTCATGCGCAAGAACATCAACAAACAGATGTTCACGCGCAAATACGGCGACGTATTCAAGGGCGATACGAACTGGCGCAAAATCAGCGTGCAGGGCGCGCTAACCTTCCCCTGGGACCGCAAATCGACCTATGTGCAGAATCCGCCCTATTTCTCCCATATGTCGCGCCGGCCAGAAGCGCCGACCGATGTGATCGATGCGCGGGTGCTGGGATTGTTTCTCGATTCGATTACTACCGACCACATCTCGCCGGCCGGCTCGATCAAGGTCGATTCGCCGGCGGGAAAATATCTCGTCGACCACAAGGTCAAGCCGATCGACTTCAATCAGTACGGCACCCGGCGCGGCAATCACGAGGTGATGATGCGGGGCACTTTCGCCAACATCCGGCTTAAGAACCAGATGGTGCCCGGCGTCGAAGGCGGCTACACGATTCACTATCCGTCGCGCGAACGGATGACGATCTATGATGCCGCCATGCGCTACAAGAGCGAGCATGTGCCGCTCGTGGTGTTCGCCGGCAAGGAATACGGCACCGGCTCGTCACGCGACTGGGCCGCCAAAGGCACGATCCTGCTGGGCGTGCGCGCGGTGATCGCGCAATCCTTCGAGCGCATCCATCGCTCCAACCTTGTCGGCATGGGCGTGGTGCCGCTGGTCTTCGAGGAGGGCACGTCCTGGCAGACGCTTGGCCTCAAGGGCGACGAACAGGTGACCATCCGCGGACTGCACAACGATCTCAAGCCGCACCAGAGGCTTATCGCCGAGATCGTCGCTGCCGACGGCGGGCTCAAGCGCGTGCCGCTGATCTGTCGTATCGATACCGTCGATGAACTCGATTACTTCAAGAACGGCGGCATATTGCAGTATGTGCTTCGCCATCTCGCCGCCTAGAGTATGATCCAGAAAAGGCCTGCCCTCGGACTTGATCCGAGGGTGGCCCGGGTTTTTCCGAAAAGTTCATGCTCTACGTGATAAGCTTCGCTTGGCTCTGGCTTGGCTCACCGTGAATTGAGTGGCGGGTGACTTGAACGCTCGATATCAATACGCGGTCAGCAAATAGATACCGAGGGGCTTGAGGGGGTGGAGATTGGAATGTCGCGTCGCCGCTTGGCGTCGGCCCCGCTTATTGCCGGCGTGTTAATCGCGAGCTATTCGCTCGCGAATGCCGGCGAGCCACGCGCCCTTCTCGAATTGTTCACGAGTCAAGGCTGTTCGTCCTGCCCGCCGGCTGACAAGCTCCTGGGCGAGTTCGCCAGCGACCCGTCGCTCGTCGCCATCAGCGTGCCGATCGATTATTGGGATTATCTTGGCTGGAAGGATACGCTCGCCATTCCCGGGCATACGGCGCGGCAGCGCGCCTATGCGCGCGTGCGCGGCGATCGGCAAGTCTATACGCCGCAAATTGTTGTAAACGGCTCGACCCACGTGCTCGGTAGCGACCGCGCCGCCATCGAGCGCGCGATTACGCAGACGGATCACAACGCGGCGATCATGTCCGTGCCGGTGCTCATTTCGATCGACGGCAACGCGTTGAGCGTGAAGGTCGCGGCCGTAAACGCGCACGTCAGCGGCGAAGTCTGGCTCTGTCCACTTGCGAAATCGGTGCTGGTCGAAATCGGCCGCGGCGAAAATAGCGGGCGCACCATTACCTACCACAACGTCGTACGACGCTGGCTGAAGCTCGGCGACTGGAATGGCACCGACTCGAGCTGGAGCGTCCCAATTTCCAGCATCGTGGCTGACGATATCGATGCTGCCGCGGTCATGGTACAGCAAGGCACGCGCGACAAGCCCGGCGTCATCCTCGGCGCCGCCTTCATGCCGGTCGGGCACCAGACCCTCGGACGGCAGATGAAAGACGACGCCCGCCAGCCAACAGAGATCAAATAACCAGCGTCGGACGGTTGCGCTGCGGCCGCGGATCGCGACACTCCCCCGTTGCAAAAAAAGGCCGGCGATCAGCCGGCCTTAAAACAAATTGGGGGATTGAACTGTCTGCGACAACTAACGGTACGCAGAACTCTGGCCCGGTCCGCCCGCACCCCGGGGGGCTGGGGGGCTGAGGAATCCGGAATGCGATCCGGACCGGGCCCTGAGGCAACACTCAACTGTTTCGCAGCGCAGCTTGGCGCGTGATGGGCCGAAATGGGGCCGCATTATGATTGGCTTAACGAATGCGTGATTCCGACGTCAAAAGCGCTGACTCCAGCGCGCCTTACCGGAAACTGCGACATTACGCCCGGATTCCCGAAGACCCTAAAGTTCTTCCAAGGCCCTTGCCGACGTATCGGTCCGGCGCGATCATGAAGCGACAATGAAGCTTCAATGACAAAGGAGGCGCCGCATGGAATTCGGCGAAATCGAGCCGAGCGCGTGGCGCGGGGGCGAGCTTCGCGCGCCCGTCCCCGCAAGCAAGGTCACCTTCAGCCGGCGTGAGCTTGACCGCATTCTCAGTCTCTACGGCCGCAAGGTCGCTGCCGGTGAATGGCGTGATTACGCCATCGATTTCCTCAAGGATCGCGCGGTGTTCTCGGTTTTCCGCCGCGCCAGCGAATTCCCGATTTACCGGATCGAGAAGAACCCGCGACTGGGGCGCCGTCAGGGCGCTTACAGCGTGATCTCGGCGACCGGTCACATCCTACGCCGCGGGCAAGAGCTCGACCGCGTGCTGGGCGCACTCGACCGCTCGCTCCGCGTGGTCGCCGGCTAGGGCTTTCGTAGTCGCGTAGTCTCGGCGGCTAGGCGGATGTTACGTGAGCATGGCGCCGCGCCGGCGGCCGTACACCGCAATCGTTGATCACAAAAACTGGTCGGCTTGGCTGAAGAACACGAGAGCGTAAGTCTGACCCGATCGCGCGGTGTCGTTGTCGCGGCGCTCGGGACCGCGCAAACGCTGGCCTGGGCATCAAGCTATTATTTGCCGGCGATCCTGGCCGATCCAATCAGCGTCAGCATACACGTCCCGCGCTCTTGGGTGTTCGGCGCCTTCTCCGGGGCCTTGCTGATTGCGGCCTTTGCCGGCCCGGCGGTCGGGCGCATCATCGATCGCCGCGGCGGGCGCGGGGTATTGGTGCTCTCGAACGTCGTGCTGGCGGGCGGTCTGATCGTGCTCGCGGCGACCAACGGCGTGGTCATGCTTGCCGCCGCCTGGGCCGTTCTCGGCGTCGGCATGGCGCTTGGACTTTACGATGCCGGCTTTGCGGCGCTCGCCGCGCTCTACGGACACAACGCGCGCGGGCCGATCACCGGGATCACCCTCTTCGCCGGCTTCGCCTCGACGGTGAGCTGGCCGTTGTCGACATTTCTGAACGACGCGCTCGGCTGGCGCGAGACGGTGCTGGTCTGGGCGGCGCTCAATCTTGCCGTCGGCCTTCCGTTGAATTTGTTGCTGCCGGCGCCGACGCGGCTCGCGCATGTTTCCCGCGCCGCCGGACGCTCGATCGGCTGGAAGCCATACAAGGAGATGTTTCTTCTTGCTTTCGTGTTCGCGGCCGCCTGGTTTGTGACCGGCGCCATGGCGTCGCATCTGCCTGGATTGCTGGAACGCGCCGGGGCTACGCCGCTGCAGGCAGTTGCCGCCGCGGCGCTCGTCGGACCGGCGCAAGTGGCGGCTCGTCTGGTCGAATTCTTTTTGCTGCGCCGGAGCCACCCGCTGGTTTCCGCGCGGATCGCGGCGCTGCTGCATCCGTTCGGTGCCGCCATTTTCGCGGTAATTGGCCCGGCGTCGGCCGCGGCGTTCGCCATTTTCTACGGCGCCGGCAACGGCCTTCTGACCATCGCCCGCGGCACGGTGCCGCTCGCCGTCTTCGGCCCGCACGGATTCGGCGAACGCACCGGCCTGCTCGGAGCGCCGGCGCGGGCGGCACAGGCTCTCGCTCCGCTCCTCTTCGGACTCCTGCTCGACGCCATGGGCCCTGCAGTCATCGTCGTATCGTCGGCTCTCTGCCTGGCCGCGTTTGTTGCGTTGCTCTTTTTGCACACGTCCCGGCCGGACTAGCTTCCGACGGCGCGAATGCCTGGCCGCTCACGGCGTCGTCGCATCGGCACTGCCAAGCGGGCGCCGCATAACGACGGTGTCGGGCCAGCGGCCGTGGTTGCCGGTGATGGCTGCGATGTCGCCCGGCCTTGAGGGTCGGATGATGGCGTCGCTCACCGCTGAGACATGCCCATCAAACAAAACGCCCCGGGTTTTGGCCCGGGGCGTTACCGTGATCCTTGCCTTGTTTCCTTAGCGGCGGTCGCCGAACAGACGCAGCAGCATCAGGAACAGGTTGATGAAGTCGAGATAGAGCCGTAGCGCCCCCATCACCGCCTTGCGGCCGGCGATGGTGCCGTCGTCCATCGGCGAGTACATTTCCTTGATGTTCTGCGTGTCATAGGCGGTCAGCCCGACGAAGATGAGCACGCCGATCACCGAGATCGCCCAAGACAGCCCGCTCGACTGCAGGAAGAGGTTGACCAGGCTCGCAATGATAAGGCCGATCAGGCCCATGAACATGAACGAGCCGACCCCAGTCAGATCACGTTGGGTCGTGTAGCCGTAGAGGCTCATGGCGCCGAAGGTCGCCGCCGAGATGAAGAACACTCGCGCGATCGACGCCCCGGTGTAAACTAGGAAGATCGACGCCAGCGAGAGCCCGAGCAGGCCGGCATAGACGAAGAACAGCATCAGCGCGGTGCTTGCCGAGAGCCGGTTGATGCCGAAGCTCAGCACCATCACCAGTCCGAGCGGCGCCAGCACCAGGACCCACATCAGCGGGCTGCCGAAGATGGCATGCCCGAACGACGTGAGCTGAAGTCCGGCGCCAGTCTGCGTGACGGCGGCGGAGAAGGCGAACCAGGCGACCACGCCGGTCAGCGCCACGCCGGCCGCCATATAGTTGTAGACCCGGATCATGTATGCGCGCAGGCCCGCATCGATTGCTACCTGATCCGTGCGGTAGCCGGTCCGGGCGCTCGCGATATTCCGGTCGAAGTCCGACATGGAAAATACCCCTGGAGTTATCCCGGCATTTGCCGGGCCTATGCGTCCGGTAGGCCGGCCGCAGATGTGGCAGGAATCTAGTGCGAAAGCCCGACAGGCGCTAGATGCGCTGGTGCGATATTTGCGACAGGTTACAGTTCGCTCACAATTGCCGCGATTTACAGATTTCTCAGCGCCTGCGCGGGTTTGTAGCCGAGCGCGGTGAACGTGCCGGCAAGAGCGAGGATGACGGTGACCGCAAGCGCTGCAACCGCCGCCGCGGATGCCTGTGTCGCCATCCAGACGAAGGGAAATTCCATGACGCGCGTCACCACAAGTGCGGCGGCGAGCGATCCGGCCGCCATACCAAACAGCACGGCCACAAGTCCGATGAAAAGGTATTCGAGCGCGTAGGCGGCGAGGAGGCGAATGCGCGTCGCTCCCAAGGTCCTCAAGATGACCGCGTCGTAAATCCGGAAACGCTGGCTGGCCGCCAGTGCGCCGCCAAGCACCAAGGCCGCGGCGATAAGCGTCACCGCGCTGGCACCGCGTAGCGCCGCTACCAAATTACTCACCAGACGGTCGACGGCATCGAGCGCGTCCTTGACGCGCACGGCGGAGACGCCGGGGAAAGCGTCGCCAAGCCCCTTGATGAGTGCCGTTTCCTCTCCGATCGTGCCGCCGTCAGTGAACGTCAGCGTCGCAATATCGCTATGCGGTGCGCCGGCGAACGTGCCGGGCGAGAACACCAGGATGAAATTGATGCCGAGGCTTTGCCAATCGACGGCCCGCAAATTGGCGATGCGGGCACTGACATTGCGGCCGAGCACGTTGACGGTAATGGCATCGCCGAGCTTGAGCTTGAGATCCGCTGCGGTTTTGTCCTCGAGCGAAACCAGTGGCGTTCCGGAATAGTCGGCGGGCCACCATTGGCCGGCGACGATACGCGAGCCTTCCGGGACCGTCGCGGCATAGGTGATGCCGCGGTCGCCGCGCAGCACCCACGCCGAACCTTCCGCGGGCTTGAGGTCCTCCGCTTTGATGCCGTTGGCTTCGACGATACGGCCGCGCAGCATCGGCACCCGCTCGAGCTTGGAGTGCGGCGCAAGCTCGCGCACGAAGGCGTCGAAGCGACCGGCTTCGGCGGCGGGGATGTCGAGGAAAAAGAACGAAGGCGCATGCTCGGGCAGCGCCGCCGTGAACTGCCGATGTAAATTGCCGTCAATCTCGATCACAGTCACCAGCAGCGACAATCCCAGCCCGAGCGAGAGAACGACACTCGGCGTCAAGGCGCCCGGCCGGTGGATGTTGGCGATGGCGAGCCGCAGCAGCGTCGAGCGCATATGCGGCAAGCGCCGCGCCATCGCCATGGTGAGTATGGCAACGAGCCGCAGCGCCACGAACACGCCGGCGGCGGAGGCGATGAAGATCGCTGCGAGGCGGCGGTCGTAGGCGAACGCGATCGCCAGCCCGACGAACACAGCAACAATCAGCGCGGTGGCGATCACATAGGGCCGCCGCGGCCAAGCTCGCTCGGCGGCGACCTGATCGCGGAACAGCATGGACACGGAAATGTCGTGCGCGCGTCCGAGCGGCCACAAGGCAAAGGCCAGCGCCGTCAACAAACCGTACATGATCGACAGCGTCAGCTCGGCCGGGTGGAACGAAGGCGCGACGGGAAACGGAATCATGGCGCCGAATATCGACGCCAGCGCGTATGGTACCGCCGCGCCAAGCGCGGCGCCAACGAGTGTGGCGAACAGCGCGACCAACATGATCTGCGCGCAATAGATGGCGAACACATCGGCGCCGGTCGCGCCCAGCGTCTTCATGGTCGCTATCGCGTCGCGCTTGCGCGCGAGATGGCTGGTGACGGCGTTGGCGACGCCGACGCCGCCAACGAGAAGCGCGGTCAAGGCGACGAGAGTGAGGAATTGGCTGAAGCGCTCGACATTGCGTTCGAGCTGCGGGGTCGCTTTGTTGCGCGTGCGGATTTCCCAGCCGGCATTGGGAAATTGCGCTTGCGCCTGTTTCTCCATCGCGGCCAGGGCGCTATCGCTTGAGTCAGTCGCTGGCAGGAGCAGCCGATAGCGCCAGCGCACCAGACTGCCGGGCTGCAGAAGCCCGCTCGCGCGCAACGCCGCTTCGCTTATAAGCAGGCGGGGCCCAAAGCCGATCCCGCCGGCGAGCTTGTCCGGCTCGCCGGTCAGTGCCGCGCGCAGCTCGATCACGGCATTGCCGATGGTGATGCGGTCGCCGGGCTTGAGATCGAGCCGCGTAAGCAGCGCTGGATCGGCAGCAGCGCCAAAGGCGGCGCGCTGCCGCGCGAACAGGGCCGGAAGCGGTATGTCAGGTTCGGTCACGACCGTGCCCAACAGCGGATAGGTGTCGTCGACTGCTTTGACTTCGACGAGCGTCGTTCGCCCGTCGTCGGTGCGCGCCATGGTCGGGAGGATGGCGACGCCGGAGACGGTGCCGTGGCCGGCGAGAAACGCGCGCTCGCTGTCGTTTGCTTCGCGCTGGACCAGCGAAAACGCGAGATCGCCGCCGAGGATCATGCCGCCGGCTTGCGCGAGCCCTTCAGAGAAGCTTTTTGTAACCGAACCGACGCCGGCGATGGCAAGGACGCCGAGCGCGATGCAAGCGACAAAGACGCCGAAGCCGCGCAGTCCGCCGCGCAGCTCTCGCCAGGCAAAGCGCAGCGCCACCGGTTCCACTATTTGTCCGCCATCTGGGGCGTCGGCTCTGCGATCCGTCCTGAGTGCATGTGCAACACCCGATCGCAACGCGCGGCCAGCGCAGTGTCGTGCGTCACCAGCACCAAGGTCGTGCCGTGTTCGCGATGGCCGCGGAACAGAAGCTCGATGATTTCCGATCCGGTGGTCTCGTCGAGATTGCCGGTCGGTTCGTCGGCGACAACGATTGCGGGATTCGGCGCGAGTGCGCGGGCAAGCGCGACGCGCTGTTGCTCGCCGCCGGACAATTGCGCCGGGTAATGCCCGAGGCGGCCGCTCAACCCGACTGCCGTGAGCTCACGCGCGGCGCGGGAAAACGAGTTGCGTGCGCCGGCGAGTTCGAGCGGCACGGCGACATTCTCAAGCGCGGTCATGGTTGGTATGAGATGGAAGGCTTGGAATACAATGCCGACGTTCTTGCCGCGGAAGCGCGCGACTTCGTCCTCATCGAGCTTGCGCAAGTCCTTTCCGGCGACGATGACCGTGCCGCTGTCCGGCCGCTCGAGCCCGGTCATGACCATGAGCAGCGTCGACTTGCCGGAGCCGGACGGTCCGAGGAGGCTCACGGCTTCGCCGCGCCTTATATTCAAGCCGATGTCTCTCAGGATATGAACGCGGGCGGCGCCGCTGCCGAGCGACAGGTTGACCCCGCTCAGTGCGACGGCGTTGCCGGCGAAAGGATCCCCCGACGTGTCATTCATTTTTCTGGCGGACCGGCGCCTCGCAGCATCAACTCGCGCCCGCTCATATGGGGGCGGGCGAAGTCTGCGCCAAATCGCGTGTGCGGCGGTTTGTAGCGTGGCGGTTCTCGCCGGCGCAGCCGTTCCCATGCCGCATTCTGCGAATGCCGAGGTGCCGCTCAAGATCGTGGCGCTCGGCGACTCGCTGACGGCGGGGCTTGGGCTGCCGGAAAAGGATGGCTTCGTGCCGCGAATGCGGGCGGCGCTCGCCGGCAAGGGGATTGCCGTGGAGATCGCAAATGCTGGCGTCTCTGGCGATACGGCGGCCGACGGCCTCGCTCGCCTCGATTGGTCGGTGCCGCCGGGGACCGATGCCGTGATCGTCGAGCTCGGCGCCAACGACATGCTGCGCGGGATCAAGCCGCAGGTGACTCAAGAAGCGCTTGATGCGATTCTGCGTCGCCTGACCGGCCGGCATATCGCCGTTCTCCTCTGCGGCATGCGCGCGGCGCCCAATCTAGGAACCGACTACGGGCAGTCCTTCGAACGCATCTATCCGGAACTTTCCGCCAAATATGGCGTGCCGTTTTATCCGTTCTTCCTCGACGGCGTCGCCGCCGACTTAAGCCTCACGCAGCCCGACGGCCTGCATCCAAACGCCGCGGGCGTAAACGTCATCGTCGCGCGTATCCTGCCGAAGATGGAGGAACTCATCGCGCGCATTCGCATGCAGCATCCCTCCTAAAGGGTTGCACGCAGCCCGCGATCCCCGCATGCTGCCTCTGCTGCGATTCGCCGACGATGGACCGCAGGTGTCATGCCCCGTTTGTTTACTGCCCTCGAAATTCCGCGGCACGTCGGCCAATCGCTCGCCATGATGCGCGGCGGCCTGCCGGGTGCGCGCTGGATCGATCCGGAGAACTATCACCTCACGCTGCGCTTCATCGGCGACATCGACGACGCGCTCGCGCGCGATATCGCCGGCCTGCTCGGGCGGGTGCGGCGCGCGCCGTTCGAGCTGCGCCTTGACGGGCTCTCGTCGTTCGGCGGGCGCAAGCCGCGCGCCCTCGTCGCGGCCGCCACTCCGGTTCCGCCATTGATGGAGTTGCAGGCGGAACAGGAACGGCTGCTGCAGCGGCTTGGGCTCGAGCCGGAAGGACGAAAATTCACGCCGCACGTGACGCTGGCGCGGCTGCGCGAATCGTCAAGCCGGCAGGTCGCAGACTATCTGACCGCGCGGGCGCATTACCGCTCGTCGTCGTTTCCGATTTCCCGCTACGTCCTGTTTTCGTCGCGCTCCTCGGTCGGCGGCGGACCTTATGTGGTCGAGGAGGCCTATCCGCTGGCCGCAACCGAGCTACGGCTGGCACACAGCCGCTGATCTTTATTGTCACGCCCTCAGCATGCGCGATTGCAGATCGAGCATCGCAGTCGCGAAGCCGTGGCCGTCGGCCATGAATTCCTGCATCAGCGACAGCGGATTGGCGCGCGAGGATTCGACCTCGCCGACCACGCTGCCGAAATCGAAAGAAAGCTCGGCATCGAACTTGCGCGCCAGCTGCTGCATGCGCCGGTTCTCGGCGAGGCAGGCCATGTGCAAGAGCCGGAAGCCGCGGTTGCGGGCGGCGAGCAAAGTGCGGCGCAACAGCGCCGAGCCGACGCCGTGACTCTGCCACGGTTTTTCCACGCTGATCGCCGCCTCCGCCTGGCGCGGAAACCGCGTGCCAAGCTGCCGCAGCTCGGCGGCCGCGCGCATCACGCCGTCGAGGAAAAAGCCGTGCACGACGGTGTCGAGCGAAATCGACAGATCCACATAACTACGGATGAAATCGTCGGATATGCCGCCGCCGAATCTGCTGTGTCGGCTCGACGCGTCGAGCCGCAGCAAATGATCACGGTATTTGTCGGTTTCTCCGATCCACAATTTGCGGATTACGCCGCCGTCTGGAAGGAAGTCCTGCATTCCTAGGGTCTCCTGACATTGCCGTCAAAAACCCTCCTGATCGCGTCCTCCGCTCGAGCATGCAGGCGTGACAAACGTCTTTCCGCGTGCGGCTCGTCTCACAGCACCATGTTGGGTGCCGCGAAAGTTTAGCAAGGCGAAGCATTGAGCAACATGCCCGCATTCCCTATACGCATGGCTAATAATTAAGTTCGTGGCTGTTTAGCGACCGCGCATTTTGGCATGCGAAGTGCAACGTCGTTAAAGCCTCATCGTTCCCGCCACCTTTCGCCCACAACGGTTAACAGGATCATGGCGACCTCGATCACAGCGCGATATGCCGCCGGCGTTGCCGGCGGCACGGTCGAGCATGATGCCGCGCAGCTTGCTGTGGTCGAGATGCTGGCGCAGCTCGAAGCGCGGATTATCGAGCATCGCCTGGCGCGGAAATCATCGTCGCTCGGCTGGCTGTTCGGCGGCCGCGCCAAACAGCAGTCGCGCATCAAAGGCCTCTACATCTACGGCGAGGTCGGGCGCGGCAAGACCATGCTGATGGATTTGTTCTTCGAGGCGAGCCCCGTGCAGCGCAAGCGTCGCGCCCATTTCCACGAATTCATGATCGACGTGCATGAGCGCGTTTTTCTGTTCCGGCAGAAGATGAAACAGGGCGAGCATGCCGGCGCGGATCCGATCGAACTCGTGGCCAGCGAGCTGGCGCAGGAGGCCTGGCTTCTTTGCTTCGATGAATTCCACGTCACCGACATCGCCGACGCCATGATCCTCGGCCGGCTGTTCGCGCAGTTGTTCGATCGCGGTGTCGTCGTCGTTGCCACCTCGAACGTGCCGCCCGCGGACCTCTACAACGAAGGCTTGAACCGCGCATTGTTCGTGCCGTTCATCCACATGCTTGAGCAGCACATGAGCGTCGTACCGCTCAAGGCGCGCGCCGACTTCCGCCTGGAGAAGCTCGCCGGCATGCGGGTTTGGCACGTGCCGGCCGATGCCGCGCTGGACGAAGCCTGGCAGCGGCTCGCCCGCGGACACCACGGCGAGGCGCAGGACCTTCCGCTCAAGGGACGCAGCGTGCACGTGCCGCGCGCCGCCATGGGTGTGGCGCGTTTTTCCTTCCACGACCTGTGCGAGCAGCCGCTCGCCGCCGCCGATTATTTGCGCATCGCGCGCGAATACCACACCATCATTCTCGACCACGTCCCGGTGATGACCTTCGAGACGCGCAACGCCGCCAAGCGCTTCATCATCCTCATCGACACGCTCTACGATTTGAACGTGAAGCTCATCGCCTCCGCCGAGGCGGAGCCCGATGCGCTTTATCGCGGGGACGAAGGTTTTGAGGCGCAGGAGTTCAAGCGCACCGCTTCGCGCCTCATCGAGATGCGCTCGCAAGCTTATTTGGCGCGGCCGCACGGCGCCGCTCATTCGCAATTATCGGGCGCGTCCACCGGCATCGTCGAAACCTGACTCGCGGGGCGAGCGCTAAGCCCTTTGGGGGCCGCCAGCGGGCCAAACCAGGCATCCGTAATATTCCTGACATGTTTGGCGAGCGCCGGCGCATCATCTTCGCTCCTGTTACGGCGGCAAGCCGCTTCAGCCCGGGGTGAAATGTCTCCTCGGCCTAACTCGTTCCGGCGCGCAATCTGTTAGGCCCGGTGCCCGCTTGAATGCCCGCGCCGAAAAGGTTAATGACCGCGGCAGCCGGGCGACTTTTGCCAATCAAGGATTTTTCTGCGATGGCGCGAAACAAGATTGCATTGATCGGCGCGGGTCAAATCGGCGGAACGCTGGCGCATCTGGTCGGCCTTAAGGAGCTCGGTGACGTCGTCCTTTTCGACATCATGGAGGGTATTCCGCAGGGCAAGGCGCTCGACCTCGCCCAATCCTCCCCGGTCGAAGGCTTCGACGCCCGCTTCACCGGCACCAATTCCTACGAGACGCTCGAGGGCGCCGCGGTGTGCATCGTCACCGCCGGCGTGCCGCGCAAGCCGGGCATGAGCCGCGACGATCTGCTCGGCATCAACCTCAAGGTGATGGAGCAGGTCGGCGCCGGCATCAAGAAATATGCGCCCGGCGCTTTCGTTATCTGCATCACCAATCCGCTCGATGCGATGGTTTGGGCGCTGCAGAAATGCTGCGGGCTGCCGAAGCAGATGGTCGTCGGCATGGCCGGCGTGCTCGAACTCGGCGCGCTTTCGCTATTTCCTTGCCGACGAGTTCAATGTTTCGGTCGAGGATGTCACCGCCTTCGTGCTTGGCGGTCACGGCGACAGCATGGTGCCGCTGATCCGCTATTCGGCCGTTGCGGGCATTCCGCTCCCCGACCTCGTCAAAATGGGCTGGACCACCGCCGCGCGCCTCGACGCCATTGTCGACCGCACGCGCAACGGCGGCGGCGAGATCGTCGGTCTGCTCAAATCCGGCTCCGCGTTCTACGCGCCCGCCACTTCGGCCATCGCCATGGCGGAAAGCTATCTGCGTGACAAGAAACGGGTACTGCCGGCCGCGGCGTGGCTCAACGGCGAGTATGGCGTGCGCGATCTCTATGTCGGGGTCCCCGTCGTCATCGGCGGCAAGGGTGTCGAGCGTGTCGTCGAGATCGAGCTCAATAGCGCCGAGCGCGGGATGTTCGAGAAATCGGCCCAGGCGGTGGAAGGCTTGGTCGAGGCCTGCAAGAAGATCGCGCCGCAGCTCGGTGGGTGAGTGCTTCCGTCACCCTGAGGAGGCCGCGCGTAACGCGGCCCTCGAAGGGCGGCGGCCTGAATGCATCGGCCGGCATCCTTCGAGGCTCGCTTTGCTCGCACCTCAGGATAACGGAATGACAGGCTGAGATAACCCAGGCCCTTTAATGAACATCCACGAATATCAAGCGAAGGCGGTATTGCGCGAATTCGGCGTACCGGTGCCGCGCGGCATTGCGGCGCTGAGCGTCGATGAAGCCGTGAAAGCCGCCAATGAACTCGGCGGGCCGGTCTGGGTGGTCAAGGCCCAGATCCACGCCGGCGGACGCGGCAAAGCCGGCGGTGTCAAAGTGGTGAAGTCGGTCGCGGACGTCAAACGCGAGGCCGAGCGGCTCCTCGGCTCGACGCTGATCACGCACCAGACCGGGCCCCACGGCAAAGAAGTGCATCGGCTCTACATCGAGGAAGGTTCGAACATCGAGCGCGAATATTATCTCTCGGCACTGGTCGACCGCACAACCTCGCGCATCGCCTTTGTCGCCTCGACCGAAGGTGGCATGGATATCGAAGAAGTCGCGCGCACCACGCCGGAAAAAATCCTCTCCTTCTCGGTCGATCCGGCGACCGGCTTCATGGCCCATCACGCGCACGAAGTCGCGCACGCCCTCGGGTTCAGCCGTGAAGTAGCCAAACAGGCCGCGAGCGTGCTGCGCAAGCTTTTTCAGGCGTTTCTCGCCAAGGATATGAACCTCCTGGAAATCAATCCGCTCGTCGTGACCAAGACGGGCCAGTTGATCTGCCTCGACGCCAAGATCGGCTTTGACGACAGCGCGCTCTATCGCCATCCGGATATCGCCGCGTTGCGCGATCCGACTGAAGAAGACGCCAAGGAGATCGAAGCCTCCCGCTATGATCTGAACTACGTCGCGCTCGACGGCACCATCGGCTGCATGGTCAATGGCGCCGGCCTCGCCATGGCGACCATGGACATCATCAAGCTTTACGGCGAGACGCCGGCCAACTTTCTCGATGTCGGCGGCGGCGCCAGCAAAGAGAAAGTGACGGCGGCCTTCAAGATCATCACCTCCGACCACAACGTGAAGGGCATTCTGGTCAACATCTTCGGCGGCATTATGCGCTGCGACATCATCGCCGAAGGTGTCGTTGCCGCGGTGAAGGAAGTCGGCTTGCGCGTGCCGCTGGTCGTGCGTCTGGAGGGCACGAATGTCGCGCTCGGCAAGGAGATCATTAAGAAATCGGGCCTCAACGTCACTTCGGCCGACGACCTCGACGATGCCGCACAGAAGATCGTCAAGGCGGTGAGGGAGGCGGCTTGATGCCCATCCTGATCGACAAGAACACCAAGGTCATCTGCCAGGGTTTTACTGGCAAGAACGGCACGTTCCATTCCGAGCAGGCGATCGCCTATGGCACCAAGATGGTCGGCGGCACTTCGCCGGGCAAAGGCGGCTCAATCCATCTCAACTTGCCGGTCTTCGACACGGTGGCCGAAGCGCGTGAAAAAACCGGCTGCGACGCCAGCGTGATCTACGTGCCGCCGGCCGGCGCCGCGGATGCGATCTGCGAAGCCATCGACGCGGAAATTCCGCTCATCGTCTGCATCACCGAGGGCATTCCCGTGCTCGACATGGTGAAGGTCAAGCGCGCGCTTTGCGGGTCGGAATCGCGGCTGATCGGGCCGAACTGCCCGGGCGTCATGACCGCGGGCGAATGCAAGATCGGCATCATGCCCGGCAACATTTTTCAATCGGGCAAGGTCGGCATCGTCTCGCGCTCCGGAACGCTCACCTACGAGGCGGTGTTCCAGACCACGCAGGAGCGATTGGGTCAGACCACCGCCGTTGGCATTGGCGGCGATCCGGTCAAGGGCACCGATTTCATCGAAATTCTGGAGATGTTCCTCGCCGACAAGGCGACCGAGGCGCTGGTGATGATTGGCGAGATCGGTGGCTCGTCCGAGGAAGATGCCGCCCAATTCCTCAAAGACGAGGCCAAGCGCGGCCGCAACAAGCCGACGGTCGGCTTCATCGCCGGCCGCACGGCTCCCCCAGGGCGGCGCATGGGCCATGCCGGCGCCATCATTGCTGGCGGCAAAGGCGACGCCGAATCCAAGATTGCCGCCATGGAATCTGCAGGGATCAAGGTTTCGCCCTCGCCGGCCCGTCTTGGCAAGACGCTGTCGGAACTATGGAAATCTTGATTCACTTCTTGCGTCTTTCGATCGCCGCATCCAGGGATTAAATAGGGTATACAAGAAAATCATCCTGCGCCGGGTCGGGTTAATTCGAAATCTTCAACTCCAGCCGTTAAGTCCAACGGCGGTCGCCACCTCCAGCTCGGGAATTACCCAGGAACTGCCATGTCTCGCCAGGACGCGAACGCAGCCTTCGCTCTCACCTCGTTCCTTTACGGCAGCAACGCCCCGTACATCGAAGACCTCTATGCGCGCTACGAAGCCGACGCCAAGTCGGTCGACGCCGAGTGGCAATCGTTCTTTCAGAGTCTGAAGGACGACGCCCGCGACGTGACCGAAAGCGCCCGCGGCCCGTCCTGGCGGCGGCCCGATTGGCCGCGGCCCGAACGCACCGAGCTCACGGCGGCGCTCGACAGCGACTGGACCGAAGTCGGCAAAGCGCTCGGCACGAAAGTGCAAGCGCGTGCGCAGACCAAAGGCGTCGAGCTTTCCACCGCCGACGTCGAGCGCGCGACCCGCGACTCGGTGCGTGCGCTCATGCTGATTCGCGCCTACCGCGCCCGCGGCCACTTCCATGCCAATCTCGATCCGCTCGGTCTGCAGCCGCCGTACAACGAACGCGAGCTTGATCCATCGACCTACGGTTTTACCGAAGCCGATCTCGACCGGCCGATTTTTCTCGACAAGGTGCTCGGTCTCGAATTCGGCACTATCCGCCAGATCATCGGCATCCTGCGGCGCACCTATTGCCAGACGCTCGGCGTCGAATTCCTGCACATATCCGACGGCGCGCAGAAGGGCTGGATTCAGGAACGCATTGAGGGGCCCGACAAGGAGATCACCTTCACCCGCGAAGGCAAGCGCGCGATTCTCAACAAGCTTGTCGAGGCGGAAGGGTTTGAGAAGTTCGCCGACGTGAAATTCACCGGCACCAAGCGGTTCGGCCTCGACGGCGGCGAATCGATGATCCCGGCGCTTGAGCAGATCATCAAGCGTGGCGGCGCGCTTGGAGTGCGCGAGATCGTGATCGGCATGGCCCACCGTGGCCGGCTCAACGTGCTGGCACAGGTCATGGCCAAGCCGCACCGCGCCATTTTTCACGAATTCAAAGGCGGCTCATCGACGCCGAATGAGATCGAGGGCTCTGGCGACGTGAAATACCATCTCGGCGCCTCGTCGGATCGCGAGTTTGACGACAACAAAGTTCACCTCTCGCTCACCGCCAATCCGTCGCATCTCGAAATTGTCGATCCGGTCGTGCTCGGCAAGGTCCGCGCCAAGCAGGATCAGCGCGGCGCCACGCGCGAAGATCGCACCATGGTGATGCCGCTGCTGATCCACGGCGACGCTTCATTCGCCGGCCAGGGCGTGGTCGCGGAGTGCTTCGGACTCTCTGGGCTGCGCGGGCATCGCACCGGCGGGTCCGTCCATTTCATCGTCAACAATCAGATCGGCTTCACCACCAGCCCGCGTTATTCGCGGTCCTCGCCCTATCCCTCCGACGTCGCCAAGATGATCGAAGCGCCGATTTTCCATGTCAACGGCGACGATCCCGAAGCGGTCGTGTTCGCCGCCAAGGTCGCGACCGAATTCCGGCAGAAATTCCAGAAGCCGGTGGTCATCGACATGTTCTGCTACCGCCGGCACGGCCATAACGAGGGCGACGAGCCCTCGTTCACCCAGCCGCTGATGTACAAGGCGATCGCCAAGCACCCTCCGACGCTGGAAATATACGAGAAAAAGCTGGTCGGCGAAGGCGTGGTGACGGCCGGCGAAGTCGAGAAGATGAAGGCGGACTGGCGCAGCCGGCTCGACGCCGAACTTGAGGCGGCGCAGGGCTATCGCGCCAACAAGGCCGATTGGCTCGACGGCCGCTGGACCGGTTTCAAGACCGCCGGCGATACCGACGATCCGCGCCGCGGCAAAACCGGCGTCGACATCGGAACGCTCAAGGAGATCGGTCAGAAGATCACCACGCTTCCCCCGGATTTTCACCTCCACCGCACGCTCAATCGGTTTTTGGAAAACCGGCGCAAGGCGATCGAGACCGGAGTCGGCATCGACTGGGCCACGGGCGAGGCGTTGGCGTTCTGTTCGTTGCTGCTGGACGGCAACAAGGTGCGGCTTTCCGGCCAGGACAGCGAGCGCGGCACCTTTTCGCAGCGCCATTCCGTGCTGGTCGATCAGGAAACCGAGCAGCGCTACACGCCGTTCAACCACCTGCGCGAGGGCCAGCCCCGCTTCGAGGTGATCAACTCGATGCTCTCGGAAGAGGCTGTGCTCGGCTTCGAGTACGGCTATTCGCTCGCCGAGCCCAACGCGCTCACCATGTGGGAAGCCCAGTTCGGCGACTTCGCCAACGGCGCCCAGGTACTCTTCGACCAGTTCATCTCGTCGGGCGAGCGCAAATGGCTGCGCATGTCCGGCCTGGTTTGCCTGTTGCCGCACGGCTATGAGGGGCAGGGGCCCGAACACTCTTCGGCGCGGCTTGAGCGTTTCCTGCAGATGTGCGCCGAAGACAACATGCAGGTTGCCAACTGCACCACGCCGGCGAACTACTTCCACATCCTGCGCCGCCAGCTCAAGCGCGAGTTCCGCAAGCCGCTCATCCTGATGACGCCTAAATCTCTGCTGCGCCATCGCCGCGCGGTGTCGCGGCTTGATGAGATGGGACCGGAAACGTCGTTCCATCGGCTGCTCTGGGATGATGCGCAGACGGCGCCGGACGAGAAGATCAAGCTCGTCGCCGACGCCAAGATTCGCCGCGTCGTCCTGTGCTCCGGCAAGGTCTACTTCGATCTCTACGAGGAGCGCGAGAAACGCGGCATCGACGATATTTATCTGCTGCGCATCGAGCAGCTTTATCCGTTCCCCACCAAGGCGCTGATGTTGGAGCTTTCGCGCTTCAAGCAGGCGGAGATCGTCTGGTGCCAGGAAGAGCCGCGAAACATGGGCGGCTGGGTGTTCGTCGATATCTTCCTGGAGTGGGTGCTCAATCAGATCGGCGCCAAGCACCGCCGCGCACGTTATGCCGGGCGGCCGGCTTCGGCCTCGACCGCGGTCGGGCAGATGTCGCTGCATCAGGCTCAACTCAAGCATTTTGTCGAAGAGGCGCTGAGCTAATTCCGGTGCCGTCATGCCCTGCCTCGTGCCGGGCATTCACGTCTTGACGGCGCGGTCGAAACAAAGGCGTGGATGGCCGGGACAAGCCCGGCCATGACGAAAGGGATGTCATGGCTGAGATTCGCGTGCCCACCCTCGGCGAGTCGGTGACCGAAGCGACCATCGGCAAATGGTTCAAGAAGGCGGGCGACACCGTCGCCGTCGACGAGCCCTTGGTCGAGCTCGAAACCGACAAGGTCACCATCGAGGTGCCGGCGCCGGCCGCCGGGGTGCTCACCGACGTCGCGGTCAAGGACGGTGACACGGTCGCGGTCGGCGCCCTTCTCGGCGCGATCAAGGAAGGCGCCGGCGCGGCGCCGGCCAAGGCAGCGGCGAAGCCTGCCGAAGCGGCGCCGCAAGCCGCGCCACCGCCTGCACCGCCAAAGCCGGCGGCGGCTCCCAAAGCGGCGGGCGCCGACATGCCGTTAGCGCCGTCAGTGCGCAAGATTGCGGCGGAGACCGGTATCGATGCCGCCGCCGTGCCCGGCACCGGCAAGGATGGCCGCGTCACCAAAGGCGACATGCTGGCGGCGATCGAGCGCGCGGCGGCGCAGCCAACGCCGGTCGCCACGCCGGCCGCGGCTGTCCAGGTCCGGGCGCCGTCGCCGCCCGATGACGCTGCGCGCGAAGAGCGCGTGCGCATGACCCGGCTGCGGCAGACCATCGCGCGCCGGCTCAAGGATGCGCAAAACACCGCCGCCATGCTCACGACCTTCAACGAGGTCGACATGACTCACGTCATGGCGCTGCGCAGCCAGTACCGCGAGCTGTTCGAGAAGAAGCACGGCGTCAAGCTCGGCTTCATGGGCTTCTTCGTGAAAGCCTGCGTGCAGGCGCTCAAGGAACTGCCCGCCGTCAACGCCGAGATCGACGGCACCGACATCATCTACAAGAACTACTATCACATCGGCATCGCGGTCGGCACTGAGCGCGGCCTGGTCGTCCCGGTGGTGCGTGATTGCAACTCAAAATCGATCGCCGAGATCGAGAAGACGATCGCCGAATTCGGCCGCCGCGCCCGCGACGGGGCGCTCAAGATCGAGGAGCTGCAGGGCGGCACCTTCACCATCACCAATGGCGGTATCTACGGCTCACTGATGTCGACGCCGATCCTCAACGCGCCGCAATCCGGCATCCTAGGCATGCACAAAATCCAGGAGCGGCCGATGGTGGTCGCCGGCAAGATCGAGGCGCGGCCAATGATGTATCTGGCGCTATCCTACGATCACCGCATCGTCGACGGCCGCGAGGCGGTGACGTTTCTCGTGCGCGTGAAAGAGACTCTGGAGGAGCCGGCGCGGCTGGTGCTGGATTTGTGATTTCCGTCATGCCCGGCCGGGACAAGCCCGGCCGTGACGATTGAGCGTTCGGAGTTATTTCATGCCCTACGATGTCATCGTCATCGGTACCGGCCCCGGCGGCTATGTCTGCGCCATCCGCGCGGCGCAGCTTGGACTGAAGACCGCCGTGGTCGAGAAACGCGCCACCTTCGGCGGCACCTGCCTGAACGTCGGCTGCATTCCGTCCAAGGCCATGCTGCATGCCTCGGAACTTTATGAGGAAGCCGGACACAATTTTGCGCAAATGGGCATCAAGGTCGGCAAGGCGAGCGTCGATCTTGCCGCGCTGCTCAAATACAAAGATCAAAACGTCGATAGCAACGTCAAGGGCGTCGATTTCCTGTTCAAGAAAAACAAGATCGAAGCGTTTCGCGGCACCGGCCGCATCGTCGCGCCCGGCCAGGTCGAGGTGAAAGACGACAGCGGCAAGATTCAGACCCTGGAGACCAAGGCCATCGTGATCGCCACCGGCTCGGATGTCGCTCGGCTCAACGGCATCGACATCGACGAGAAGCGCATCGTGTCTTCGACTGGCGCACTAGCGCTACCCAAAGTGCCGGACAAGCTCGTTGTCGTCGGCGCCGGCATTATCGGGCTGGAGCTGGGCTCGGTGTGGCGGCGGCTCGGTGCCCAAGTCACGATCGTCGAGTTTCTCGATCACATCCTGCCCGGCATCGACAGCGAGGTTGCGCGGCAATTCCACCGCCTGCAGCAGAAGCAGGGCATCGCATTCAAGCTGTCGTCGAAAGTCACCGCCATCGACGCTTCCGGCAAGACTCTCAAGGTCAAGGTCGAGCCTGCTGCCGGCGGCGCCGCGGAGACAATGGAAGCCGACATCGTTTTGGTCGCGATCGGCCGCGTTCCTTACACTGAAGGCCTTGGCCTCGAGGCGGTCGGTGTGAAAAAAGACAATCGCGGCCGCGTTATCGTCGATCCGCACTACCGCACCAACGTCGCCGGCATCTATGCGATCGGCGACGCCATCGCCGGCCCGATGCTCGCGCATAAGGGCGAGGAGGAGGGCGTCGCGGCGGCGGAGATCATCGCCGGCCAGGCCGGGCATGTGAATTACGAGGTGATCCCGAACGTGGTCTATACCAACCCGGAAATTGCCGCGGTCGGCAAAACCGAGGAGGAGTTGAAAGCTGCGGGCGTAACCTATCTGGTCGGCAAGTTTCCCTTCAGCGCCAACGCGCGCGCCCGCGCCAACCTTGCGACTGACGGCTTCGTCAAAATTCTGGCTGACGCCAAGACCGATCGCGTGCTCGGCGTGCACATTCTTGGGCCCGACGCCGAAACCATGATCGCGGAAGCGGCCATCGCCATGGAGTTCGGCGCTTCATCGGATGACATCGCCCGCACTTGTCACGCGCATCCGACCTTGAGCGAAGCGATGAAGGAAGCGGCGCTGGCGGTCGCCAAACGCGCGATAAATTTTTGATAATTAGCCGCGTCGCTCCTCGCAGTGACGAGTTACTATTCCACCACGATCTTCACTTCGCTGCCCGACTTCACCCGGTCGCCGGGCTCGAGGCCGTTGAGCACGCGGAAGCGCTCGACTTGGCGGTCGGCAACCGCCATCCGGGTCGCGAGCTTCTCGACCGTGTCGGCGGGGCCAACGGTCACCACTTGCAGACGCAGCGGTTTCGCCTCCTCGATCTCGGCGAGACTCATGCGGCGGAACGAATTGATCGAGTCGCGGAAGATGTGGTCGGTCTCGGGTGTGCGATGCTTGGCGGCGAAGATGAAGCGATAGACGTCGCTGCCGAACCGGATGGCGTAGAGACGGAAGTCCCATTGATCGCCCTTGGCCGCAGCGGTCGCGGCCGGGAAGCCATTGATGGTGACATCCTCGACCGTGCTGGCGTCGATGTTCTCGATCCAGCCGGAGGTCAGGTAGCCGGCCAGCGTCTGCTCCGAGGGCACGCGCACGACATCGAGCCGCAGCGCCTGGCCGCCGCCATGTTTGACGCCGAGAACGGCTTGTGCCGTGTTCTCGAGGGTGAAGCCTTCCGGCGCGGTGAAGGTAAAGCCTAGCCGTGGGTGCAGAAAGCGGCGGCCGCGTACAAAACCCTCGCTCGGATCCTCGCCGAACACGATGCCATCGATGCCGGTGAGGTAGGCCTCCTTGTCGCGGCCGATCGCGGCGACGGCGGTCGCGGCTTTGGGCCCGCTATATTGCCGAGCATTGGCCAGCGCGTTGCTGATCCGCTCGGGCGTTGCCGGGTGCGACGACAGGAAATCCGGCGCGCGCGGATCGATGGCGCCGCTTTGCTGCGGCTTGAGTTCGGAATTGTGCTCCATCGAAGTGAGGAAGCGCACCGCGCCGTAAGGATCGTATCCGGCGCGCGCGGCGATGCCGATGCCGATGCCGTCCGCCTCGAACTCCTGCGCGCGCGAGAAGCTGGCGAGCGCGAGCTTCGACTTGGCCAGCGCCAGCGCGCCCACTTCCGGATCGCTGATGACGTCGCTGACGACGCGGCCGACCAGCGCCGCCTGCTTCGCCTGCTCCTCGCGGATGGCGGCGTGGCGCGCGACCACGTGTCCCATCTCGTGCGCGAGCACGGACGCCAGCTCGGACTCGTCATTAGCAAGCGCAACGAGGCCGCGCGTCACGTAAAGCTGCCCGGTCGGCAAGGCGAATGCGTTGATCGACTGCGAATTGAGCATGGTGACTTTGTAATGCAGATCGGGCCGCTCCGAGGCGGCCACCAGGCGCTCTACAGTCTGCTCGATCAGACCCTGCAGCTTCGGATCGTTGTAGACGCCGCCATAGGCGGCGAGGATGCGCTGATGCTCGCGCAGCGCCGCGGGCGACATGTCCGACGTCTCGACGGGCTTCGCCGCCGCCGGTGGCGAAGCTTGCGGCCCGATCGCGGGCGGCGAAGCAGTGCAGGCCGCGAGCACAAGGGCGAGCACAGCCACGCCCGCGTGGGCAAGCCGAAACCTTGCCGTCCCTGTGGGGGCCAAATCACTCACCGCGTCCACTCGTCCATTTACTTGCGGCCTCACTCGCGGTCAGTAAGCTCGATCTGCTCCGGTGACACCGCCTCGATCCAGGGTCCGCCGCGCTCCTCGATCCATCCGCGCACCCGCACTCGCCGGCCCGCGAGCGTCTTCGGTTCCATCCCCGCCGCCGTGAAATTACGCGCATTTCGCTTCAGGATCGTAACGGTGAAGTCCGTGCTCCACCGCCGCCCGAAATTCACATAAATGGTGGCGCCGCTTTCGCGCACCGAAACCACTTTACCCTCGACCAGCGCAAAATGGCCAAGCTCGGCCAGCACATCGGTCGGGTTGTCGGCGTTGAGCGAGTCATAATACGACTTGGCCCAAAGGCCAAGCTTGGCGCGCCGCGCAGCGTTTTCCCGGCTCAGGAGTTCCCTGGCGCAGGTTTGGCTGCCAACGCGGGCCGCCACGCGGGCAAAACCCGCCGCGAGCAAATCCGCTTGCACCGAGCGTTCCACGCCCTCGCGTGCCACTCTGGCGTAGGCGACGAGCCGGCCATAGCGATCGGTTTTCTGCTGGTCCGCCTGTTTGAGGACGACCTCGGCGCCGCCGAGCAGCGCCGCCAGCGCGTCCCGCGCCGCCGCGCCGGCTTCCGGCGGCGACGAAAGCGGCGGCACTTCGATCGCGGCCAAACGGACTTCGTGGCCGTCATCGAGAACAAAGGTGCGGCCATCGATGGACTGACTGACCGTGCCGCGGGCGAGGGTCTCTCCACCGCACACGAGCGCAGGCGGCGGCCGTTCCTGCGCCGTCGCGCAAAAACATCCGCACAGCACCGCAAATCCGGCCGCCGGCGCCGCGGCCAGAAACCTCTCCCGCCAGCCGCACATTGGCTGAGCGAAGGGCGGGAATGCGGCGGTACTGCGGCGGATTGAACCTCTGCCCGCTAAGCGACCGACGAAAAAAATTCGACGGAGTCCCTAGCCGGCTTTGCGGTGCTTGGCGTGATTTCGGGTTGCTTTCCCGGCCTCTTCCTTGGCGGCTTTTTTTCCGGAAATCGGCAGCAGCATTTCCTTTTGTCCGGCGGCGCTCTTGCGGCCCTTTTTGGCAGGAGCCAGCGCGGGATGCGCGGCCGCCGGCTCTCGGCCTGCACCGAGCGGCGCAGCGCATCCATGAGGTTGATGACCTTGCCGGTCGGCTGCTCCTTCGGCACTTCGATCTTTTCGCCCTTGGCCTTTTTCTCGATCAATTCCTTCAGGGCGTGCTCGTAATGGTCCTCGAATTTCTCCGGGTGGAAATGCCCGCTTTTTGTTTCGACGATGTGCCGCGCCAGATCCATCATGTCCTTGGTCAGCTTCACATTCGGGATGTCGTCGAAATATTCGCCGGCGTCACGCACCTCGTAGGGAAAGCGCAACAGCGTGCCCATGAGCCCTTTGCCGCGCGGCGTGATGGCAATGACGTGCTCGCGGCTGGTGAGCACCACGCGGCCGATCGCCACCATCTTCATCTGCTCAATGATGTTGCGGATGACGACAAAGGCGTCCTCGCCGACCTTGCCGTCGGGAGCCATATAATACGGGCGGATGTTGTAGAGCTCGTCGATCTCGTTGCGCGGCACGAACTCGTCGATGTCGATGGTCTTGGTGCTCTCCAGCGCGACCGACTCAAGCTCCTCGTCGGTGATCTCGACGTACTCGCCCTTGGCGACCTCGTAGCCCTTGATGATCTGGTCGGACGGGACTTCCTCGCCGGTTTCGGCGTCGACCTTGCGGTAGCGGATGCGGTGGCCGGTCTCGCGGTTGATCTGGTTGAAGCTGACCTTCTCGCGCTCGGAGGTGGCCGGGTAGAGCGCGACCGGACAGGAAACCAGCGAAAGCCGCAAATAGCCTTTCCAGTATGGACGCGGTGCCACGGTCAACTCCTGCCAAAAGCAACATTCGACAACGAAAATACATCATACCCTGTTCCGGAACCGCCGGGGAGGCGCGCCTGATTGTCCGTTTACGGTTTGTTCCGGTGTGTGTCCTTAGGGTAAAGTAATTGCCTAAAGTGATTCGCACCGGGAACTGCGTCATGCCTGCCGTCGCGCGCAAACAAAGACCGGAACCGCGGCTCAAGACTTTCCACGCCACGCTGCTCGTCACGCGCCTCGAAGAATGGTGGGTGGAAGCCGAGACCGTGGAGGAGGCGCAAGCGCTGCTCGCTTCAGGCGAGGGCCATCATGCCGCGCTCGGCGAGCGCGTGCATGTCGAGCTAGAGGGTGTGCTCGAGGACGGCGAGTAGCGTTCACTTGCTTGTCATGCCCGCGCATAGCCGTTCGAAGAACGGCGTCGCTTCGCTCTGCTTTGTCGCGGGCATCCACATCTTTAAGGCCGCGCAGCAAAGGCGTGGATGGCCGGAACAAGTCCGGCCATGACGAACTAATGACGGCACGACCTAATTCATCACGCTCTTAATGGGTAGCCTTGATCCGTCACGCCGTCTTCTGCTCGCTCAGGCCCAGTTCCTTGATCGTTTCCTCGCGCATCAGGAATTTCTGCACTTTGCCGGTGACGGTCATCGGGAAGGCGTCGACGAACTTGATGTAGCGCGGGATCTTGTAATGCGCGATCTGACCGCGGCAGAAGCTTTGGATCTCTTCGGCGCTGGCGCCGGCGCCGGGCTTGAGCTTCACCCAGGCGCATAGCTCTTCGCCGTATTTCAGGTCGGGCACGCCCACCACCTGGACGGTCTCGATCTTGGGATGGCGGAACAGAAACTCCTCGACCTCGCGCGGATAGACGTTCTCGCCGCCGCGGATGACCATATCCTTGATGCGCCCGACGATGTTGCAGTAGCCGTCCGCGTCGAGCGTGGCGAGGTCGCCGGTATGCATCCAGCCGGCGCGATCGATGGCCTCCGCGGTTCTTTCTTCGTCGCCCCAGTAGCCGAGCATCACCGAATAGCCGCGGGTGCAGAGTTCGCCGGGCGCGCCCGGCGGCACGATGCGCCCCTCGGTATCGACGATCTTGACCTCGACGTGAGGGTGAACGCGGCCGACGGTGCCGACGCGGCGCTCGAGCGGATCGTCGTGCGAGGTCTGCGTCGACACCGGGCTGGTCTCGGTCATGCCGTAGGCGATGGTGACCTCGCTCATGTTCATGTCGGCGACACAGCGCTTCATCACTTCGATCGGACAGGGCGAGCCGGCCATGATCCCGGTACGCAGCGAGGACAGATCGAAGCGCTTGAATTCGGGATGGCCCAGCTCGGCGATGAACATGGTCGGCACGCCGTAGAGCGCGGTGCAGCGCTCCGCCTCGACCGCCTGCAGGGTCGCCAGCGGATCAAAGCCTTCCGACGGATAGACCATGGCGGCGCCATGGGTGATGCAGGCGAGATTGCCGAGCACCATGCCGAAGCAGTGATAGAGCGGCACCGGAATGCAGACCCGGTCGCGATCGGTCAGCCGCTGCGCCTCGCCGATGAAATAGCCGTTGTTGATGATGTTGTGGTGGGTGAGCGTGGCGCCCTTGGGCGTGCCGGTGGTGCCGCTGGTGAACTGGATGTTGATCGGGTCGTCGAATTGCAGCGTCGCGGCGAGCTTCGCGAGCTGGGCGCGATGGCGATCGCCGCCGGTAGCGAGCACGTCGTCAAAGCGCAGAAAGCCGCGCCGTTCGTCCGCGCCGATGCGAATCAGCGTCGTCAACGCCGGCAGCCGCTTCGCCTGCAACTTGCCGGGCGTGCTGCGGTCGATTTCCGGCGCCAGTTCGCGCAGCATGCCGACATAGTCGCTGGTCTTGAACGAGTCGGCGGTGATGAGCGCCTTGCAGCCGACCTTGTTGAGCGCGTAGTCGAGCTCGTGCAGCCGATAGGCCGGATTGATGTTGACGAGAATGAGCCCGGCCTTGGCGGTGGCGAATTGGGTGATCACCCATTCGGCATTGTTCGGCGACCAGATGCCGACGCGGTCGCCGGGGTTAAGCCCGAGCGCCAGCAGCCCCGCGGCAAAGGCATCGACTTTGGCTTTCAGCTCGCCATAGCTCCAGCGGATGTTCTGCTGGCGCACGATCAGCGCGTCGCGCTCGGCAAAGCGTTCCACCACTTTGTCGAAATGCACCCCGATGGTATCGCCGATGAGCGGCGTCATCGATACGCCGTGGGCGTAGCTTTGGGTCAATTTCGCCACGCATTCCTCCGCAAACATTGTTTTTCTTCGCTGATACTTGATAACGCAGTTTCCAACAAACAATGCCGGCTTGTCACCTTATTTGGCGAGCAATCCCTGATACCCCTGCGGTAACAGGCGCGCGAGGCAGAACGCCCAATCGCGCTGGCCTTTCTCATCCGCAATCAGGTCCTGGCGGATCTCGATCAAAGCATGCGGGATGCCGCGGCGTTCGCCGTGCACTGGAATCGTATAGTCGGTCTCGTCGCTGACGAAATAGGGCTCGTTGTCGCCGATGATCAGCCCGTCTTCCGCTTTGAGAAGCGTGGACAGCTGCCGGGCGAGCCGCGGGTCGCGATGGTACAGCAAGGCGGCATGCCAGGCGCGCGCCGCGCCCTTGAACACCGGCGTGAAACTGTGCAGCGCGATCAGCGCAGTCGGGCGGCCGGCTTGTTGCCTGACATCGAGCTCGGCGTCGATGCGCTCGTGGTAGGGCCGGAAAATCGCGTCGGCACGCGCGGCCTTGCTGGCTTCACTTAAACCTATATTGCCCGGAATCTGGGTCAGCTCGCTCACTTCCGGAATCGACGTCGGCGCGCCGAGCGGGCGGTTGCAGTCGATCACCAGGCGCGAATAGTTTTGCTGGATCAGCGTCGCGTCAAGCGCATCCGCCAAAAGCCGGCCGAGGCCGGCAATGCCGATATCCCAGGCGATATGCCGCGCGCAGTCCGCTTGGGCAATGCCGAGCCGGCCGAGCGCGCGCGGCATCCGATTGCCGGCATGATCGGCGACAAGGAGGAAGGGCGCGGCCCCGGCGGCGTTGTAGACGCTAACCGGCGCCGGTTCGTCGGCGGCCAACAGGCTTGCCAATGGCTGTTTCATCGGCGCTGCGGCCGGCGGCAGATATACCTGCATATTTGGCCCGGGAAATGCATGTTATGGTTATATCCGGGGGTGCGAGGGCAATGCCGATTCTGTCCATCAGGCACGTGACAACCTATCGCTACCATCAGCCGGTCGCCTTCGGCGAGCACCGGATGATGCTGCGTCCGCGCGACGACGACGATCAAAAGGTACTCCAATCCGAGCTTGAGATCACGCCGGTGCCGCGCGCGCTGGCCTGGGCGCAGGACGGCTTTGGCAATCACGTCGCGACCGCGCATTTCGCCGATCGGGCCACCGAGCTTCGCTTCGTCAGCAGCATCCGCCTCGACCATGCGCCGGCGGGCTTCGACGCGGCCGATATCGAGGATTATGCCCGCTTCTATCCCTTCAGCTACACGGCGGAGGAGTTGCCCGGTCTGCGACGCTTCATCATGCCCCTGCCGCTGCGGCCCGAGCTTAAGCGCTGGAGCGACCGCTTCTTCCGCGCCGATGGATCGGCCGACACCCATGCGCTCCTGGTCGACATGACGCGGACCATCCGCCGGACCTTCAAGCACGTGGCACGCCACGAAAAGGGAATCCAGGATCCGCTCCGCACGCTGGCGCTCGGCAGCGGTTCTTGTCGCGACCTGGCGGCGCTGATGATCGCGGCCCTGCGCGGGCGGGGGATCGCCGCGCGCTTTGTATCGGGCTACGTGCATTTGGCCGATGCGGACGATGACGGCAGTGACAGCAATGAGGATCAAATAACCGGCGGCAATACCCACGCCTGGGTCCAGGTTTACGTGCCCGGTCCGGGCTGGGTCGACTTCGATCCGTCGGCCGGCGTGGTCGGCAACCAGAACCTTATCCGCGTCGCCGTCGTCGAGCACCCGCGCGATGCCGTCCCCCTGCAAGGCATCTGGTACGGCAGCGCGTCGGATCATCTTGCCATGCAGGTCGCGGTAAAGGTCAAAACGGCGCCGAAAGACGGAACCTTTTTGCCGCCGCATTCGTAGTACGGGTTGGGAAGGGTTTTATTTGACGCGGGCAGAAGAGTGATTTCATGAAGATTCGTGCCGGCTACCAGATTTCCTACGAGTGTCCACAGCCGACGCCGATGATCCTGACGCTGAGCGTCCATCCTTCGCGCATCCCCGACCTGATCACCCAGGATCGGATGCAGATCGAGCCCTTCATTCCCGCCAAATGGTATCGTGACGGTTTTGGCAACACCTGCCACGTGATCCACGCGCCAAAAGGCCGGCTCACCCTGTCCAGCGATTTTCTGATCCAGGACTCCGGCGCGCCGGACGAGGTTGCGCCGCGCGCCGAGCAGCATCCGCTGGAGAAGCTTCCGGTCGAGACGCTGGTCTATCTGCTCGGCAGCCGCTATTGCGAAACCGACCGCTTCATCCAGATCGCGTGGGCCCAGTTCGGCAATGTCCCCAAAGGCTGGCCGCTCATTGCGGCGATCTGCAATTACGTCCACGACCGCATCACCTTCGGCTACGAGCACGCCAGCCCGACCAAAACCGCGTGGGACGCGCATAGCGAGCGGCGCGGCGTGTGCCGCGACTTTGCCCATCTCGCCATCACGCTGTGCCGCTGCATGAACCTGCCGGCGCGCTACTGCACCGGCTATCTCGGCGACATCGGCGTGCCGCCCGATCCGTCGCCGATGGATTTTTCCGCCTGGTTCGAGGTCTTTCTCGGCGGCCGCTGGTACACCTTCGACGCCCGACACAACGTCCCGCGCATCGGCCGCATCCTGATGGCCCGAGGGCGCGATGCCACCGATGTCGCCATCGTCACCGAATTCGGCCCCTGCACGCTCGCCGGTTTCAAGGTCGTGACGGAAGAGGTGCCGGCCGAAGCGCCCG
>CAWHUO010000031.1:0-10048 GCA_963832605.1 uncultured Alphaproteobacteria bacterium
ACGGCCCGGCGCCGCCGCACGTGCCATACTGACTGGCGATTCGCAGTGAGCGACGAAGCAACGCATGACCGCGCACGCGGTTCCCCAATCACGAGTACCCCGCAAGTCGCGCAGCCTTCTGGTGCCGCTGGCGCTTCTCGTCGTACTCATTGCCGCCGCGGCAACCTTTGTTTCCTATGTGCTGTGGCCGACCTGGCCGGCGCCCCCCGCAGTCGATGCGCCTGCCATTCCGGTCACCGTCGCGGGCGTGATCTTCAACGTGCCCCCGGCGGCGATCCGCGCCGCTGTGCAGCGTCACCCCGGTGCACATGAGCGGATCGACCTCGTCTTTCTTTGGCCCTCGCTCGCACCACCGCGTGGGGACGAAGCCGCCGCCAAGCCGGCGGCGGTGAGTGAAGGCGACGGTCTGCCGACAGCGCCAAGCGACGACCGCGTCTTCGTCACCATTGGCGGCCTCGGCTCCGTGCTTGCGCCTGCCGAGCGGCTGCGCACCATCTATCCGCGATATATCGAGGCGCAGGCGACGGCCAGTCCGGACGGGCTTGCCATTCTGCCCTTCCGCACCGCGACGCCCTATGAGGGCGAAGACCTGGTCTATCTGGCGGACAGGCCCGAGCGGTTCTTCGCCCGTTGCACACGGCCGGTTCGCAGCGTGCCTGGCACCTGCATCCACGAGCGTTTGCTCGGCGCCGCCGAAGTCACGCTGCGGTTTCCGCGCGAATGGCTGCAAGATTGGCGCAGCGTCGCTGCCGGCTTCGACCGGCTCATCGCGCAGTTGCACACGGAGGTCCGATGACGGCGCTCAGAGGCCGGTTGTCATCCTTAATCTGATGATCCGTCACTCCAGATCGCTGCCCAGTATCGCCATCTGGAAATTGTAGGAGCGCTCCTCGTCCTCATCGTCGACAAAGAGGACGCCGACGAATTCATCGCCGACATAGACCTCGGCAGAATCGTCCTTTTTCGGCCGCGGTACGACGCGGACGCGTGCGTTGCCGAAGAGCTTCTTCAGATAAGCGTCGAGCTTTTTGACTTCTTGTACGTCCACGGCGCATCTCCCAGAGCATGATCCCGAAAATGCCTCCCCGCTTGATACGGGGTGGATACCGGTTTTCGGAAGAGATCGCGCTCCAACACGTGCCGCATAGCACGCGACAGCGGGAAATCAAATCTCGTCGTAGAGCATCTGATCCATGAGGCGAGCCGGCTCGGGGCAACCGGCGCGGCCCACAACTCTGGCCGGCACGCCGGCTACTGTGACATTATTCGGCACGCTTTTGAGCACGACGGAACCGGCGGCGATACGCACGCAATGCCCGACTTCGATGTTACCCAAAATCTTGGCGCCGGCGCCGATCATGACACCGTAGCCAATCTTCGGATGCCGATCGCCGGCTTCCTTGCCGCTGCCGCCGAGGGTCACGTCGTGCAGCATCGACACGTCGTCTTCGACCACCGCAGTCTCGCCGACCACCAGACCGGTGGCGTGATCGAGAAAAATGCCACGGCCGATGCGCGCCGCCGGATGGATGTCGCACTGGAAGACCGCCGACGCACGGCTCTGCAGGTAGAGCGCGAAATCGCGCCGGCCCTTAGCCCACAGCCAGTGCGCGAGCCGATGCGTCTGGATGGCGTGAAAGCCTTTGTAGTACAGCACCGGCTCGAGCAGCCGATGGGTGGCCGGGTCGCGATCGACAGTCGCAGCGATGTCGGCGCGGAAACTCTCGCCGATCGCGGGCGTGTCCTTGAGCGCATCGGTATAGGCCTGTCGGATCAACTCGCCTGCGAGTCCGGCATGATCAAGTCGCTCCGCCAGGCGGAAGACAATGGCCGCCTCGAGGCCATCATGGTGCAGGATGGTCGAATAGATAAACGTCGCGAGCTCCGGCTCGCGCCGTAACACCTCTTCCGCCTCGCGGCGAATGCGCGCCCAGACCGGATCGACCTTATCGAGCGCCGGCTTCGTCTGATATTGGGCCATCAGATGCCTCCCAGGAATGACGCGGTTCTATCATATTGGGGCGGCGCAGCATAGAAACCAGAGGCGAGCAAGCCGTCGTCAATGGCCGATCGCAATGGGCTTTTGGCCGAGCCAGATGGGTCAATGGCCGAGATTGCCGACCATTCAGGAGCGCCGCGCCAGGAAATCGAGGACCCCGGCCTTGAATACCCGGTCGCCCACCGAGCGCTGATGGTCTCGGCCGGGAATGACCAGTGCCTGCCCCTCGGGAATAAGCACGGCGAGCTGTTCCGGCGAGCCGGCAATGTCATCGTTGCCGCCGACCGCGACCAAAACGGGCACGGCGATCTGGCCGACCTCAGCACGGGTAAGCCTTTGCCGTGAACCGCGGATGCACGCCGCGAGCGCGCGCAGGTCGGAACGAGTCTGTTCGGCGAAAGCGCGAAAGGTGCGGCCGGTCGGATCGGAGACATCGGCGAGCGAAGGCGCTTCGAGCGCTTGCGCAATCGTCTCCGACCGTCCGCCGCCCTCGACGAGGTGAAAACCAAGACCGCCGAATACCGCCGCACGCACACGTTCAGGATGCGCCAGCGCCAAGAATGCCGTGTTCCGCGCCCCCATCGAGTAGCCCATGACATCGGCCCGTTGAAGGCCGAGATGATCGACCAGCGCGCGCACATCATCGGCCATGATGGAGCTGTGATAGGCGGCCGGATCATAAAGCTTGCTTGACTGGCCGTGACCCCGATTGTCGAGCGCAATCACCCGGCGCCCCGCCCGCCTCAGCGTTGTCACCCAGCCCGGGAAGACCCAGTTCACGTCCTTGTTGGAGGCGAAGCCATGCACGAGCACGATCGGCTCGCCCTCGCCCTCGTCGAGAAACGCGATCTCCACGTCGTCATGCATGAACCGCGGCATGGCGCGCGACCATAACCGATCCGCGCGCCGATGCACGCCACCGGCCCGCGTCGTTCCTCCGCGCTCGCCTTGACCGCCACGTCGGCCTTGCGTAGCGTCCCGGAAAAGCACGCAATTCATGATCAACGCCGGGCAAATCCCGGCTTTCGACGTGCATAAAACCGCTCAGGGAGGAGCACATGGATATCACCCGACGTTCGTTAGGACTGGCCGCTCTTGGCGGCGCCTTGCTTCCCGTTTTCCCGGCTGCTGCGAAAGAAGCACCCGCCGGCGCCCAAGTGGCAGGCGTCTACCGCCTCAAAGTCGGCAATTATGAAGTAACCATACTCAATGACGGCTGGGCGCCGTTGAAGACCGAACTGTGGGCGGGTGATCCCGCGGGCGCACAAAAGCTATTGCAAGCTGCATATCAGCCGGCCGACATCCAACACACAGCCGTCAACGAATGGCTCATCAATACCGGGGACAAGCTGGTCCTCGTGGACACCGGCACGTCGAACGTCTTTGCGCCGTCGCTCGGTCGCCTGCCGAAGAGCCTTGCCGCTGCGGGTGTCAATCCCGCCGACATCGACGCCGTGGTCATTACACACATCCATCCCGATCACGCCGCCGGCTTGTTGACGACCGACAAGAACATCGCGTTCCCGAACGCGACGATCCACGTCAACGGCGAGGAATATGCGTGGTGGACGGAGGGTGACATCAAGGTGCCTGATGCCAAGCCGTTCTGGAAAGATTTCGCCATGCTTGGTCGCGCGGCTTTCAAGCCATACGCCGATGCGGGCAAGGTGCAGACGTTCAAGGACGGCAGCGAGATCGCTCCCGGTATCACCACGATCTCCGCACCTGGCCATACCGTCGGCCACACCATGGTGCGGCTCGCTCCGACCGGCGGCCAGCTCTTGCTGTGGACCGACGTTGTCCACAATGCGACGTTGCAATTCCCCGAGCCGGAGCGCGCCATCGCGTTCGACCTCGACCCGGCGATGGCGATCGCAACCCGCAGGAAGGTGATGGACATGGCAGCGGCCGACAGATTGACGATCGCCGGCACCCATCTGCCGTTCCCCGGCATCGGCCATGTTGCCAAGTCGGGAACCGGTTACGCCTATCTGCCGATCGCGTGGGACGCGGATCTCTGAGCACGCGGACCGTTCTCTGCAGACCGGCACGGAAGCGGCAATCGCTTCCGTGCCGCATCACTCGCGGATCACGACGTCGGACCACATCCAGCCCGCGCAGAACCGCCGGAGGACAGGACATGATGCAACGCATGTGGCTCGTATTTCTCGCCACGGTGTTGGTGCTTTCGAGCGGCCTCGCCAGGGCGCAGATTTCCGACGACGTGGTGAAGATCGGCGTGCTGACCGATTTGTCGGGTCCGGCGGCGACCGCGACCGGCCCGGGTTCGGTAGCCGCGGCGCAAATGGCGGTCGAGGATTTCGGCGGCACGGTCCTCGGCAAGCCGATCCAGGTGATTTCCGCCGACCACCAGATCAAGCCCGACATCGCCGCCGGCATTGCCCGGCAATGGTACGACCGCGATCAGGTTGACCTCATCGTCGACGTGCCCGTCTCAGCCGTCGGCTTGGCGGTGCTGAATGTCGCCAATGAGCGCAAGAAGCTTTTCATCACTCATTCGACCGGCACGGCCGATTTCCACGGCAAGTTCTGCTCGCCCTACGCCATGCAATGGGTATTCGACACCCGCGCGCTTGCCGTCGGCACGGCGCGGGAAGTGACCAAGCGCGGCGGCAACACCTGGTTCTTTCTCACCGCCGATTATGCCTTCGGACATGCGTTGGAGCGCGACGCCTCGCAGGTGATCGAGCAAAACGGCGGCAAAGTGCTCGGCTCGGTCGCGCATCCTTTTGCGACGCCGGACCTCTCGTCCTTCATTCTCCAGGCCCAGGCCTCGAAAGCCAAGATTATCGGCATCGCCAGCGGCCCGCCCGACAACGTCAACGCCATCAAGCTCGGCGGCGAATTCGGCATCTTCCAGGCCGGTCAGCAAATGGCCGGTCTCTTGGTGCTGATTACCGACGTCAATGCCTTGGGCTTGAAGGCGGCGCAGGGCTTGCTGCTCACGACGTCCTTCTACTGGGACATGGACGAGCAAACCCGCGCCTGGTCGAAGCGCTTCTTCGCCAAGATCAACCGGATGCCGACCATGTGGCAGGCGGGGGTCTATTCGTCGATCATGAGTTATCTCAACGCCATCAAGGCCGCCGGGACCGACGACCCGCTCAAGGTCGCGGCGAAAATGCGGGAAACGCCGGTCGAGGACTTCTTCGCCCGCAACGGCCATTTGCGCTCGGATAATTTGATGGTGCACGATCTCATCCTGGTGCAGGTGAAGACACCCGAGGAGTCCAAATACCCGTGGGATTACTATAAAATTCTCACGCATATCCCGGGCGAGCAGGCGTTCGGGCCGCCCAACCCGGTGTGTTCATTGGTCAAGCAGTGATCGCTGCGATCAACGGCGCGGTGCGCGCCGATCGTGGCTAAGCCGTCGCATATCGGAACGGCTGCGGTGGCCGCGGCCCCTGCCCCGCCTCCGGTCGTGGCCGGCTTCGACTTGAAGCAGCTGTCGGCGGAATTTCTGGAAAATCCTTATCCGACCTACCGCGCGCTGCGCCAATGCGATCCCGTTCATCGCCTGCCGGACGGATAATATTTTTTGACGCGCTATGACGATTCCCTGTCCGTCTATCGCGACACTGAAACCTGGAGCTCGGACAAGAAGGTCGATTTTCGGCCGAATTTCGCCGACAGCCTTCTCTATGAGCATCACACGACCAGCCTGGTTTTCAACGATCCGCCCTACCACACCCGGGTGCGAAAGCTGCTGGCGCCCGCCTTCACACCGCGCGCCCTGCGGACGTTTCAGCCGCGCATCGAGACTCTCGTCGATCGCCTGCTGGAGACAGCGGCGGAAAGAGGCGAGATCGACCTGATCACGGATTTTGCCGCAGCGATTCCGGTGCAGCTGATCGGCGACATGCTCGGCATTCCGGCGGACGAACGCGGCCCGTTGCGCGGATGGTCGCTCGCGATCCTCGGCGCGCTGGAACCGCAGCTGAGCCGGCAACAATTCGAAACCGGCGTCGCCGTAGTGGCGGATTTCAAGGACTATTTGAACGACATCATTTCTCGTCGATTGCAAACGGGTCATAGTGATCCGGCGGAAATCCTCTCCAAGCTTATTGAGGCGAGCGACTATGCGGCGCAAAGCGGCGACGGCGAACGGCTTTCGAAGCTGGAATTGATCCACAATTGCATTTTTCTCCTCAACGCCGGTCACGAGACCACGACCAACCTGATCGGCAATGCGGTCGATCTGCTCATTCGCCATCCCGACGCCATGCGAGATTTGCGCGGCGACCCACTTGCGCTTGAAACAGCGGTCGAGGAATTTTTGCGAATGGAAAGCTCGAACCAGCTGGGAAATCGTAGAGCCGTCTCCAACACCGTGTTGGGCGGCTTCGAGATCGCGGCCGGAACCTATGTGCATATTTGCATCGGCGCTGCCAATCGCGACCCGGACCAATTCGCGGATCCCGACCGGCTCGATATTCGGCGGCAGCCGAACCGGCATCTCGCTTTCGCGACCGGCATTCACGCCTGTGCCGGAATGTCGCTTGCCCGCATGGAAGCCCAAGTGGCTATCGGCAAATTGCTGCGGCGGTTCGCGCGTATCGAACAAGCGGGCGTCCCGGTGCGGGGCGGCCGCGCGCGCTTTCGCGGCTTCACCTCTTATCCCGTGCGCCTAGGCAGCTGACGGCGGCGCCATAGCACGCAATGCGGCAGCGCGGGCACGGGCCTTACGCCGGTCGAGATGACGCTGTGTCACGCGCTCGACCGTGGCTTTGCACGAGGAGGCAAAACCTAACAGCGCCAGCGCCGCCCAAATAAGCCAGGCGGCGACATCCAACGCGGCGACCGTGAGCATGATGGCGCCGCGGCCCAGCAGCTTGATGATGGCGCGCGTCTTACCGCCCTTGGCCGCGGAAAGGCGCGCCAGGCGTGATACATCGCTAGGCTCTTCGGCGAGTTGGAGACTGTCGAGCGCGGCTTGCGATCCGGCCTTGGTTTCGATCCTGCCGACATCGCTTACCAGTTCGACCAGGCCGCCGGCCTTTTCGACTTTCACGGCTTCGCGCGCCACGCGCACAGTCAATGCTGGATTGAGTCTTCCGGTACGACGCGCCGCTTTGACCAGGGTAAGGCCAACCCGCGTCGGCCCGCCGACACCGAGCGAGGCATAGGTGCCCGCGGTGATGGCCATTCCGACACTGGCGAGACCGAGGACCCAAAAATCGGTCGGCTGACCGGTCAAATAGCGTGTGCCCTCGCGCGCCGCATCGCGAATATCGCCGAACACGAAAAGGTCGCCAACGGCCGTGCCGGCGAGGCTTGCGAGATCGTAGGGCTCCCCTGTCCACAGACCCTTGGCGAATCGTCCGGCAGTATTGGTCACCGATCCGGCTTTCGCCCTCGACTCGCGGACGTTCTCGGCCAGACCTGGATCGACCGCCACATTGCGCTCGGCGGCCAGATCGAGAAAGCTTTGTGCGAGGTCGACATCGCCGGCGGCGAGCGCGGATTGGATCTCGCGCTCCGCGGCGCCTTGGCTGAAGACGCGGTCGAGAGCCCGATCGGTGATTTGGACCGGATCGTCAGCGGCAGCGAATTGTTGCGCTTCGTCGAGCGCGCGGCGCCCGACCACGATGGTCACTGTTGCCAAAACGACAGCAGCAAAGAGGGCGAGCGCCGGATGACGCCAGCGCCGGCCGAGCAGTTTTAGCCCCATCGTCCGAATTCCGAATCTACCAAAATTTGCCGGTACGCTGGCGCCGATTTGCGGCTTTTTGACAACGGATTGCTGGAAATCCGAGCGCCGCGCCGCTATGGTGCCGCCCGGCAAGGCGGATAACATCATGGCGGAAGCGATCGTTCCTCATTTTCACAACGACGTTGGCGTTCCAGTGATCGAGATCGGCGCCAAGGAATTCATGTGCGTCGGCGCCATGCCGCCGTTCGATCATCCGCATGTATTCTGCGACATGGGAGACGACGCCGAGTACGTCTGCCCCTACTGCTCGACGCTCTACCGCCACAACCCGACACTCGCGCCGAATGCTGCGCGACCAGCGGAATGCGCGTTGCACGACGTCCACGCCTGAACAATCGGCGGGAGCTTCTGTCCTGACGTCCGCGCGCACCGTCATCGTTGCCGGTGCCGGCATCGGCGGCCTGACCGCCGCGCTCGCCCTCGCGCGCAACGGCTTTCGCGTCGTCGTCCTCGAGCAGGCCGAACGGCTCGAGGAAACCGGCGCCGGCATTCAGCTCTCGCCCAATGCCGCGCGGACATTGATCGATCTCGGGCTGGAGCGCCGGCTGCGTCCCCTTGCCATTGCGCCCGAGGCATTGCGCGTGCTGAACGCCGCGAGCGGCCGCGAGATCGTGCGCATGCCGCTCGGCGATACTGCGCAACAGCGCTACGGCGCCCCTTATTGGGTGATTCATCGCGGCGACCTGCAGGCAGCACTGGCCGCTGCCGCCTCCGAGCACCTCGACATTACGGTCAAGCTCGGCATGCACGTGGAAGACTTCGTCGGCTATACCAACGGCGTCACCGTCTTGGCCCGCGGCAGCGCCGGCATGACGGAGCGGCGCGGCGTCGCGCTGCTCGCGGCCGACGGCCTGTGGTCCGTTGTCCGCCAACGCTTCGGCGACGGCGCGCCGCCGCGTTTTGCCGGGCGTATCGCTTGGCGCGGCCTCGTGCCGGCGCACGCCGTCGCGCCTGAATTCCGCGAGCCGTTGATCAATCTTTGGCTCGGACGCAATGCCCATCTCGTGCACTATCCGGTCAAGTCCGGCGGCGTCATTAACATCGTCGTCATTACGGCGGATAGCTGGAACGCACCCGGATGGAGCGCGCCGGCCAGTCGCGCCGATGTTGTTCCGCGGCTTGCCGCCGAGGCTTGGGCACCGGCTGCACAGGCGCTGATTGGCTTACCCGAGGCGTGGCTGAAGTGGGCTCTTTATGATCGCCGCCAACTGCGGCGCTGGTCAAAAGGACCCGTCGCGCTCCTTGGCGACGCGGCCCACCCAATGCTGCCCTATTTGGCTCAAGGGGCGGCCATGGCGATCGAGGATGCCGCCGTGGCGGCGCAGTGCCTGGCGAAAAATCCGGACGATGCGGCGGCGGCGCTGCAAACCTATGGCGCCATGCGGCGCGCGCGCGCGCGCAAAGTGCAGCGTTTGGCGGCCCGCAATGGCGGCCGCTATCATCTCGCCGGCGTCAGCGCGCAGGTGCGTGATGCGGCCATGCGCTGGATGGGCGGCGAGCACCTGCTCCACCACTACGATTGGATTTACGATTGGCGGCCGCCGCCGGCCTTTTCGATCACGTAAGAGCGAACCGATTCACGGCTGGCGCCATTCCCGGCAGCAGGGCAGCCTCGCTCACATTGTTGTGCTTCGCTGTTAGCGAACGCCTCCTCCTCTCTCCCGCGCTTCAGCAGGAACATTTGATCAACCCCGGTGTTCCCTTCGAGGAACAGCCCGGTGGTTGTCCGAACAATTCTCTGAAAACGAGCTGGAGAGGAGTGCTTCCATGTGCGACTACAGTTTGCATCTCGTGGCCTCACGGCCGGCCAAGGTCGGAGACACGTTGATCGCGACAGATTTTGCCAAATCGATCACCCGCGGCTTTGCCGCGGCGGGAGAGCCCAACGTCGCGGTGTGCCTGCTTCCCGGTACCGAGCTCGCCTTCGAGAGCGACGTCCACTATGACCGCGCCTTCAGTCTGTTCGGTAAGGCGCGCGTCAATCACAAGGTGGCGCGTTTCCGGCAGATCAACATGGATGACCCGAACGTCCACCACGACGCCATCGAATTTCCTGAAGGCCAGATCGTGCTGGTGACGCGCCTGACGCCCGGCCAACGCGCCACCGTGCTGCAGATGCCGACGTCCGCGCATGCGCATGGCTCGAGCGAGGACACCGCGCAGCGTGCGTCCGAACTGATCGACGGATAAGCCGGCGGGCTAGGAAGCTCCGGCAAGATTGGTGACCCTCCAAGTCGCGGCGGGACGGCGCGCCCCGCCGCAAGCGGGGTTTTTGTGGCGCGCTCGGAGAGATTTCGAACTCCCGACCCTCA
>CAWHUO010000032.1:0-43018 GCA_963832605.1 uncultured Alphaproteobacteria bacterium
CGTTCTCGCTTATCAATGCGTCATCGAACTGAAACCCGATCACCCGAAGGCGCTTTGCAACTGGAGGCTCGCGCTCGCGGAGATGGGACGGTTCGAAGAAGCGGAGCAGAAATATCGCGAGGCCATCCGGATCGACGCTGGATTTGACGGCGCATACAACAACCTTGGACTGCTGCGCAAGGAAGAGGGACGATTGCCCGAAGCGAGACTGGCCTTCGAGCGGGCGATCCTGATGGCGCCGAGAAACGTCTCCTACTACGACAACCTCGCCGCTGTCAGGCCGTTCGTTGCCGGCGATCCCTACCTCACGGCATTGGAATCGTTTGCGGATGACGCTACGCTTCCAGCCGCTGACCAAATACATCTGCATTTCGCGCTGGCCAAAGCGTATGAGGGCATCGACAAGCCTGAACGCGCATTTCAACACCTGCTGAGTGCCAATCTGCTCAAGCGTCAGCAGACGTCTTATGACGAGGCCGCCACGCTTGGCAGAATGGATCAGCTCGGCAAGCTCATCGATCGGATTTTATTGAGGCGCGACGAGGCAGTGGCTATCCGTCCGCGCTTCCGATTTTCATCATTGGCATGACCCGGTCGGGGACAACGCTGATCGAGCAAATATTGGCAAGCCATCCGCAGATTTTCGCCGCAGGCGAGATCGACCTCCTCGACAAGGTCGCGGGCTCCATACGTAGCACGCTGCCGGGATTCCCGCCGTTCCCGGAAATGATGCTGCAAATGTCGGCGGAACACTTTCGCTCCTTGGGCGCGCGCTACGTGGACGGCCTCGCCGCCCTGGCGCCTGACGCCAAGCGGATAACCGACAAGATGACCGTCAACTTCCTTTTTGCCGGCTTGATCCATTTGGCGCTACCGAACGCAATCATTATTCACGCGGTCCGCGATCCTCGCGATACCTGCGTGTCCTGTTTCTCAGACATTTTACCTCGCAGCAAGAGCACACCTACGACCTCGCTGAACTAGGTCGCTATTACCGACATTACCGGGACCTCATGGCGCATTGGCACGCGGTGCTGCCGCGTGGACGCATCATGGACGTCCATTACGAGGAACTGATTGGCGATCTGGAAGGCGTGGCCCGCCGCATTGTTTCCCATTGCGGCCTTGCCTGGGACGCCCGTTGTCTAAACTTTCACAGCACGGCGAGGCCAGTCCGGACAGCGAGCGCCACCCAGGTTAGGAAGCTTATCTACGGCGATTCGGTGGGCCGCTGGCGCAAATTTGAAGCTTTCCTCGAACCGCTCCTCGCGGAGCTGGGTCCGTTCGCTGCGTAGTGCGGCGTGCAGCTTCTACTAGCTGGCGGCCGCTGCGGCTTTCTTATCCAGTCGTGGGCGCGAGATAATTGACCAGGCTCAGCTGCGCCAGCCGTGCCGTCACCGACATCGACGCCGACAGATTGTTCTGCAGCGTCAATATATCCTCGCCAATCTGATTCTGATTAACGCCTTCGAACCCCTGCAGCATGTCCTGCAGGGTGGTCTGGGTCTGCGTGTTCACGGTGGTCGCGTTTTTGACGGTGGTCTGCGCGTTGGCGATAGAGGCCTCGATATCGGCGATCGATTGCGTCCCCGACGAACCGCTGAGGTTCAGTGTGACCTGCGAACAGAGCGCCTGATAGCTTGCCTGGGCGTTGGTATTGCTGGGCGAATAACTGGTTGCGGCCAACACTCCTACGTTTGCCAGCAGCGAAGTGATCGCCGGCTCGTTGGCTTGCATACCGTAGGCGACCGTCAGGGAAGGCCCCACCTGCGCCGTCACTGTCTGCAATGGCGTACCGCTGTTGCCGCCGGTGTACCACTGGACCGTATTCGCCGTGGTGCCGTTCACCAAAGCCGTGGCCGTATCGTAGGGCGGGCCGTTGGGCACCTGCGGCGGCTCCGAGAAGAAATTATTGGCGGCGGCGATGGCCGAGGCTGCCGGCAGCGCGGTCTGCGCGAGGCTGCCGATGGCGCTGTTCAGCGCTGTTTGCAAATTGGTCGAGGTGGCGCCCGCGCTGGCGCCGATTGCGAACTGGTTGGCGCCCGGCGGCGAAGTCGCTGTCGCGGTCAGCGTGATGTCCTGCGTTGAACCATCGGGCAGCGCAAGATCGAACGTGACCGTATCTCCGGCAGCGGTGTTGGCCCCGAGATTGACGGTGATCGTCGGCGGCGAGCCGGTTGGGCCGCTTGCCGATCCGCCAGTCAGGCTAGAGGTTACGCCTGAGAGCTGAAAGCCGAACGGCGAGCCATCGCTGCTGAGCGTCAGCTGCGATCCGGTCACTGCAGTCGACAAACGGCCGGTGTCGTTGACGCCCTCGTCGGCCTGCAACTGGTTTTGTATCACCTGGATCAGACCGTCTTGAGTGCCGTTGCCGTTGAGAATTTCGTTGGTCGGAGCGACCGATGGTTGATTCGTGGCACTGCCGGAGAACAGGTAATTGCTGCCGATCTGGGTATTAAGCAGCGAAAGAATTTGATCGAGATAGCTTGCCGCGGACTCCTGTGTCGCCGTCTGACCGGTATTGTCGAGCGAAAAGCCGCCTTGCAGATTGATCGCCTGCTGGACGTCGGTGCCCACGGTACCGATTTGGCTGAGCGTTGATTGGGCAATGCTGAGCGTCGTACCGATGGTTGAGGCGGTGTTGCTGTAACCGTTGATGGCCGCGAGCTGCGCGCTCAGTTGCACCGCGAGCCCCGCTTGCGTCTGCAGCCCGGAATAGGTGGTGGCGGCCTCGCCGGTACCGAGCTGTTCGCTCAGCGTGTTGAGCTGATTGCTCATGTTGTTCTGCGCCAACAAATTGGTCGCGGTAATCGATCCGGGTCCGGTAATGCTCATCAGCTGCCCACCACTTGCAACAATGTCGTCATCATCTCTTGGATCGTCGTCATCACCCGTGCGTTGGCGCCGTAGGCGTTCTGTAACGCAATGAGATTCGACATTTGCGTGTCGATATTGACCCCGGACTGATCGTTAAAGCTCTGCTGCAGCGCGCTCAAGACCGTGTCCTGCCCCTGCTGCAAATTGGTCGCCGCGTTCGCCGCCTGACTTTGCTGGCTGACGACCTGGCTCATATAGTCCGTCAACGTGCCGGTGTACGGCGCGTCCTGGGTGCCGATGCCCGTGGTCGGAGAATAGGTCAGCGCAGCGTTGGTCATTTGATTGACCAAGAAATCCGGCCGGGTCGGATCACCGCTGGTAGTATTTGCGGCGTAGGCGACGAGACTCGACGGCGATGCGACGACCGCGGGATTGACTTCAATGGTTCCGGCGAGGCCGGTGGTCTGCGAGCCGCTCGCCGTGATGGCGCCGGTGATCGGTTGGTCTTCATTCCCATCCGTGAACAGTGGGAGCTGCGCGCTGCCGCTGGTGAGCGAGGTCAGGGTCGAGGTGGCCGATAGCGAATTGACAACATTGCCGCTGCCGTTGTTGAGCACTTGCAAGACCGTGCCGGATGGATTGGAAAATTGCAGGTTCGCCCCGAGCGCGGCGTTGAGCTGCGTTACGACCGAGGCCATGCCGCCGGAAAAATTGATCCCGACAACACGGTTGTCCGGGTTTGACGATTGATCTTGTGCCGGCAACGTGCCACCGGCCCCCAGCGACACGACGGTGATCGTGTGCTGGACATTGCTGGAGTCCGTATAGGTGAGCTGAACACTGTTGCCTGGCAACACCGAGCCGACATCGACGCTAAACCCAGATTGCGAACCGGAGGTGACTGCGGTCCCGTTCGTCGTCTGATTCGACAACGCCTGGGACATCTGGTTGGCGAGTTCGTCGAGCTGGGTCTGCGCCTGCGGCAGGATGGTGTCGCGCATCTGCACGTAGGCGCCGAGTTGTCCCGACTGCAGCGCCTTGGTGGCAATCAGGTCAGTTGTAGCGCCACCAGGCGATACCAGCGTGATCGTGCCCGCCCCGTCCTGGCTTGGATTTGCGCTCCATAGCGCGGTGGCGCTCAGTGTTCCGGTATTGTCGAATTGGAGTTGCGAGGCTTGCGGGCCGGCCACGAGTTGCTGGCCGGTGCCGGTGAAGACGGAGATTTGGTTGTTGGAACCCTGTATCACATTGACATTCATCAGCTGGCTCAGCTGAGTAATGTCCTGGTCGCGCTGATCCTCAAGCGTCGCCGAGGAGCCGCTCGAGGTGGAAGAGCCCTCGAGCTGCTGGTTGATCTGGGCAATTTGTTGCAACGCCGTATTCGCCGTTTGCACTCCATTGGCGATCCCCTGCTCCGACTCGGTGCGCAACTGCTGGATGCTCGTGGTCATCGAATTGAGATTTTGCGCCAGTTCCTGCGCGGCGCTAACAACGGCGGATTGGTCGGAAGTCGAACTGGGGTTCGTCGCCAGTGACTGCAACGCGGTCGTGAAATTGTTGTAGATGGCGTCAACAGACGTCGAAGTCCCCGGCGTACCGTAAATCTGCTGAAGCTGCTGGTAGAGCTGCGAGGTCGTGTCGGCGTAGGAATCGCCGGAGGTCTCGGTCCACAATTGACTTTGCAGCAGGGTATTGAGATCGCGGTTGATGCCGGTCGTGTCGACGCTGATTCCGTTCTGGCCGACAGTCGCTACCTCATTTTGACTGACGCTTTCGGTGACGTAGCCGGGCGTGTCGGCGTTCGCTACGTTGCCGGCGATCACCGACAGGCTTTGCTGGGTCGCGTTCACGCCGGCTAAAGCGGCGGATAACGCCTGGGAAAGGCCCATGTCTCTAGCCGTCCGCGCGGCTTACCATTGGCGATACGAAGAGCCGCTCCGAAGAACCGCTCACTGGACCACTTCCAGCAAGCTTTGGATCATTTGGTCGGCCGTCTGCATGACCTTGGCATTGGCCGAATAGGCTTGCTGGGCGACAATCAACTGGCTGAACTGGGTGGCGATGTCGACATTCGAATCTTCCAGTGAGCTGCCGACAACAGTGCCGGAGGCGCCAAGGATCGGCGGACCCGAATCGGCCGTGGCCGCATAGGCTTCACCGGCGAGCGGCTGCAACGCATCCTGACCGTTGAACGTCGCCAGCGTGATCTGCGCCAAGGGGATGGTCTGGCCATTCGAGAACTGGCCGACAATTTGATTCTGGGCATCGACCGAGACCGATTCGAGTTGGCCGGCAGCGAACCCGTTCTGTTGCAATTGGCTCACTTGCGGCGTGCCGCTTGAATCGGCGAATTGAGTGAGGCCGTTGGTACCGAAATTGAGCTGAACGTTACCGAGATTGTCGCCGTTCACGGTAAGGTTTTGCAGCGTGATACCCGAGAGAGGCGGAGTCATCTCGCCATTCGAATTAAACGTAAATACTTGGCCGACGTTCTGCCAAGCGGCTTGCGTCCCTGTTGCATTCGAGTCGCTTTGATAGAACAACTGCCAAGAGCCGGGAGCCGTTTGGGCCCAACGGAACTGAACATTCACCGGATTGCCTTCGGAGTCATAGGCGGTGATGGAACCTCCGCTGACCGATTGGCTGGTGAAGGTCAACTCGTCATTGGCGATAACCGTGTCGTTGGCCGGGTAGGCGGCGTCGTTGTGGATGCCAAATTCCGACAACAGTGCCGTGGGCGTACTGTCGAGCGAGATGTTGTTGTTGGACGTGAGCGTGATGTCGCCGTTGGCGGTATTGACCGTTCCCGTCAAACCGCCGATCGCCCCGATCGCCGCTTGCAATTGGGCGAGAGTCGCAACCTGGCCGGCGCCGGTGTCGGTCCCGAACGTGATAACGGTCGGGGCACCACCGTTGACCGAAACGCTCATCGTGTCGCCCTGCGCCACGGCGCCTTGCGTCAACAGATTGACCGGCTCGGCTGCGTTGGCCCCGGGCGCATAACCAAGGGCAGTGGCATCGGTGCCCGTCGCAGTGACGGTGACCGACGCCAAGCCGGTGGTGCCAGTGAGCACCAGATCGCCGGTAGCGCCGCCGGACAGGGCGGCGGTCACGTCCAGGGTGTTGCCGGTGTGGGCGGCGTTGATCGCCGTGATCAAACTGTTGACGGTCGGCGCCGGCGGTCCCGCCGGCACCGTGTAGACGAACGGCGCATTGATGCCGTCGTTAATGGTGATCTGATCGCCGGTGTTAATTCCGAGCGACGTCAGCGTGGTTCCGGTCGCGAGACTGACGTTGCCCGTGAGCGTCGCAACAGCGTCCGGCTGCAAAGTAGCGCCAGTGCCGGTGATGGTCGCCGCGGCCGGGGCGCCAGCGAGCGGATTGGCTTCGAAATCCGTCCCAACGATCAATCCCGAACTCGGCGTGCTGGGCAGGTTTGCCTGATACTGAATGGCCGTCGTCGCTTGCGCCGGGACGAAATCGTTGTTGAACTGCAGGACCTGAGGCGAGTTGCCCACCGGATTTCCCGTGGTCGCACTGATCGGTATACCCATGAGATAATAGCCGGCGCCGTTCACCAGATAGCCGCCGGAGTTGAGCTGGAAGTCGCCGGCACGCGTGTAGTCGCTCACCCCGCTGAACTGCGGCTGATTGTCCACCTGACCGATCGGCTGCTCCACGATGAAATAGCCGTTGCCATTGATGGCCATGTCGGTCGACACCGAGGTGCTTTGAATCGTGCCCTGTACCGTGTTGGTGGCAACTGAATTGGCGATCACACCGTTCGCAGTCGTTTGATCCACCGACGCCGCCGAGACCATATCCTCGAAACTGGTGTCTGTTTCTTTGTAACCGGTGGTCTGGGAGTTGGCGATATTGCCCGAGATGTTCTGCAGCGCAAACGACTGCGCCTGCAGACCGGCCACGGAGGTGGTCAATGCATCGAAAATACCCATGACATAAGCTCCAACTCGGTCCTCAACGCGACGAGGCGAGGCATCACACAGCCTTCCACCACGCACGCGCAGCGCGCAGCAAGCCCTATGCCACTGAATTAAGCATTTAATTTCAATGGCTTATGGTCGCGACGACATCCTCATCTGGTAAGGATATGCCGAGTAATGGGCAGAAATTGCCGGGCGTCGTCAGCCGGCCGTGCCCGCGCGGGCGGTTGTTGCTACGCCTTGTGAGCGACGAATTCGCCGTGCTTAATGTCACCTCGATCACGATCCTTGAAAAAGCCTGCGCCCGACTTGATCCTGGGTGGTTGCCGGGTTTTGGATCAGTTTTGGCCAATGAGAACTTGAGCGGATACTCATGCGTTTCGAAGGTACCAATGCCTACGTCGCCACCGACGATCTGAAGGTTGCGGTCAACGCCGCAATCGCACTCGAGCGTCCCCTGCTGGTCAAAGGCGAGCCGGGGACTGGCAAGACCGTGCTCGCGATCGAGATCGCCAAGGCGCTTGGCGCGCCTTTGATCGAGTGGCACATCAAATCGACCACCAAGGCGCTGCAGGGACTCTACGAATACGACGCGGTGACCCGGCTGCGCGACAGCCAGTTGGGCGACACCCGCGTCAAGGACATCCGCAACTACATCAAGCGCGGCAAGCTGTGGGAGGCGTTCGTCGCCGACGAGCGTCCGGTGCTGCTCATCGACGAGATCGACAAGGCTGATATCGAGTTCCCCAATGATCTGCTGCAAGAGCTCGATCGCATGGAATTCTTCGTCTACGAAACCGGCGAAACCATCCACGCGCGGCGACGGCCGATCGTCGTCATCACCTCGAACAACGAGAAGGAATTGCCGGACGCGTTCCTGCGCCGCTGTTTCTTCCACTACATCCGCTTCCCCGACTCTGACACCATGCGCGCGATCATCGAAGTGCATTTCCCCGGCATCAAGCATCGCCTAGTGGCGGAGGCGCTGCGGCTGTTTTACGAGATCCGCGAGGTGCCGGGCATGAAGAAGAAACCTTCGACCTCCGAATTGCTCGATTGGCTCAAGCTGCTCATGGTCGAAGACATCCCGCTGGAAACGCTGCGCGAGCGCGATCCAAAGAAGCTCATCCCGCCGCTGCACGGCGCCCTGATCAAGAACGAGCAGGATGTGCACCTGTTCGAGCGGCTGGCGTTTATGACCAGACGAGAAGGCCGGTGAGCGGCCGAACGCTCACCACAAGGAATGTATGTTGAACAATGGATGCATCGCAAAGGTGTAGGTCACCCCGAGCCCAAAGCTGAATTGGTTCGGCGAGCCGCGCTGGATGACCAACGGAGAATCGGCGGCGGAACCGGTAATCCGTTCGTATTCCACAAGCGCGTGGGTCGACCATTGCGGATTAAAGAAATATTCCAGCTGGCCGCCGGCACCGTAAGAATAAAAGCCCCCGGTCGCGTTATAGGCTGGCAAGGCCGGGAGACCCGAGACGGTGGAGTTTGCCGACTGTGTCGGCGTGATGCTGAAATACGGAGATACCGCGGCCGTCGATTGCAGGGTCATACGGGGGCCGCCGGAGATTCTCCACTGTCCGAACGGCACCACCGCGTCCAGGAAAACATCGCCGGTCTGGCCGGTTTCGCCGCCGATCCCTTGACGTATCTCGGCGCGCAATCGCAGCCACGGCACCGGCCAGTATGCGGCAAAAGCGCCGAGTTGCACCGCCAAATTGACGTCGCCCAAGCCGTCGATCTGACTGTACCAAGATTGATAGCGCGGCCACACAAGTCGTCCGACCGGCCCAAACTGTAACTGGCCAAAGTTGACGATAGGCACACCGAAACTGTCGCGCGCCGCGAAAAAGAATGGAGCATCGCCGGGCTTTTGCAGCACGAGCAGCGGGAACCCGGTGAAGGTATAGAGGTTGGTCGGCGCCCCCGGGTAAGCCGGAATTACCCGACCTTCTCCGCCGATTGTGATGATCCAATCGGGAGCCGCGGGGGCGTAAGTCGCCGGGGCGGAGGGTGGCGGCAACGACGGGGGCGGTTCAAGATCGGCCGCTGCGGCAATACCGGGCAAAACAAACAGCGCCGAAACCGCAAACCACCAACCGACCAACGGCATTGACGACCCCCCGCTCCGTCCACCCACCACGGAGCCTCATGATTCATTGTAGAGCAAGTCAGTTGCAAGGGCGACTGCGGCGCATGCTTTCCAAAAGATTGTGGCAGGATCGCCACGCTTCTTCGCGAAACACGCCGTGTTTGCCAGCTCGCCGCTAGCTCGGAGACTGCAGGTCGGCTTGGGCCGTTGCCGGCCCCTCGGCCGGCGGCGGTACGATGGAACCGGCCTCCTCCGAAACAGATTCGTTCTGATAGGCAACGGTTTGCGGTTTCGGTTCCAGTTTTGCTGCTTCGGCTTCGCGGGCGCTGCGATGGGCCAGGTCCGCGGCACGCGCGCGGCGCTCGGCGACCGCGTCGCGCAGGCGCTTTGTCCAGTAATACATTTGCGCGGTGGCGCGGCCGAAAACCCCGCCGGCCCAAACGAGTTCGAACGGCGTGAATTGTCGCCAAGTCTGGTCGCCGTCGACGATGGCGCGAGCGATGAGATTGCCGGCCATCGCCGTAGTGTTGAGACCGTGACCGCCGAAGCCGCTCGCCAGCCACAATCCGGGCGCCAGTTCGCCGATCTGCGGCATGCGGTGAATGGAGTTGCCCAGCGTGCCCGACCACGCGTAATCGACGGCGACTTTGCCGAGCTGCGGGTAAGTTTTTTTGATGTCGCGGGTCAATGCCCGCACATAGCGGCGCGGATTTCGCGCCCAGGCCGTCGCCCGGCCCGACCACATGAGGCGGTCGCCGTCGACAATGCGGTAGTGATTATCGGCAAGCTCGGAGTCGCTCACCGCGCCGCGATAGCTGATCGCTTCGGCAAGGCGCGGCCCGAGCGGGGCGGTCGCGATCACGTAGGTCGTAATTGGAATGAGCGCGGCCGCAATCCGTGGCAAGAGCGCCGCGATCTGCAGATTGCCGCACAGCACCACATGATTGGCCCGCACCCGCGCGTTCGGCGTGACAATGCGTTTACGCACGCCCGCAGGGTCGATGGACAAAGCCGGCGTGTGCTCGAAGATGCGGGCGCCAGCGCGCTCGGCGGCGGCGGCCATACCCAGCGCATAATTCAGCGGGTGAATGTTGATCGCGCGGGGATAGTGAATGGCGTGAAAGTAACGCTCGCTGCGCAGCACCGCGCGCACCCGCTCGGTCGGCCAGCCCTCGATCTCTTCGCCTAACTCGCCCAGGAGTGCGACTAGGTGCGTGAACGCGTCGCCGTCGTTGGTCTTGGAGACATAAAGCCAGCCGTTCTGCGCATCGATGCCAGGCATCGCATCATCGCGCACGGCGTTGCGGACGTATTCCAGCCCGCTCTGCGACAGCGCCCACAAATCTTTCGCCCGGGCAAAACCGACGCGGCTCACGATGCTCTCGGGAGCGGCGGCAAAGCCCGGGAGCACGAAGCCGGTGTTGCGTCCCGATGCGTTGGCGGCGATCCGGCTCGCTTCGATCAGCACCACCGACCAGCCGCTCCGGGCCACTTCACGCGCCGTCGTCAGGCCCGCAAGTCCACCGCCGATCACACAGACATCGACATCGAGGTCAGTGTGCAACCGCGGTCGCTCCGGCGCGTCCACTTTGGTCGCGGCGTACCAGCTTTCGCCATAGGGTGCGGTGGTTTCGGTTTCGTCCATCACTGAATCATTTTGCGCCGCATGGGCGCGCGGCTGCAACGTTCATCAATCCCGGTTTGGATACAAACTTCCTGTGCGCGTAAGCGGCCGCACTATAGGAACTTCACAATCGCCGCACTAGACTGGAACTTTAACAAGGCGACATGTCCGCGATGCGTCGTTTGCTGCTGTTGCGCCACTCCAAGACCGAGCGCGCCGAGCCGGGCGAGCGCGACCGCGACCGCAAGCTCACGGCACGGGGCCGCGCCGACGCCCCGGTCATCGGCGCATACATGGTCCGCCACAGCCTCATTCCCGACCTCGTTCTCGTATCCCCGGCAACGCGGGCGGTGGAAACCTGGGCGCTCGTCGCTGCTTGCTTTGCCAAGGAGCCCCGGGTCGTTAAGGACGAACGCATCTACAACGCTGGCCCGGAAACGCTCGTTGGCCTCATTCGCGAGGCGGGCGGGAGCGCGCACGCTCCTTGTCGTCGGTCACAATCCCGGCCTGCAAGATCTCGCGGGGCAATTGATCGCCTCGGGCGACGTGGAGGCGCGCGAGTGCGTGACCGAAAAACTGCCGACGTCCGGCCTTGTGGTCATCGATTTTCGCTTCGATGACTGGTCGCACCTACATGCCAATGGCGGCCGGTTGGATCGCTTCGTCAGCCCGCGCCTGATCGCCGAAGCAACCGATTAAGCCGCCTGCGAGTCCCTATTCGTAGAATTGCGGCGACTTCTTCTGCGCGTCGCTCTGCGGCTTGTCGTGGTTGATCCACAGCTGCGCGTGGTCTTTCGCCAAAATGTCGGCGATGCGTTGCATCGAGGCGAGCGTTTGTTCTTTGTTGAAGTTTGGGCCCGGGACGCGGCGATTGTCCCAGTTGTCCTTGAAGTGCACCGCGTCACCCGAGAGCACCACCGCGCCAGTCTGCGGCAATCTGACCAGCAGTGATTGATGACCGGGGGTGTGACCTGGCGTCGAAATAATCACCACCGAGCCGTCACCGAACACATCGTGGTCGCCTTCGAGCTTGGTCACCGGGTGTTTGGGGTTAAAGCGCGGCGCGCCGCCCTCACCGGGCCAATCGTATTCGGCCTTCTGCACGTAGAGCATCGTTTGCGGGAACAATTCAACATTGCCGATGTGGTCGGGATGGGTGTGGGAGATCGCCATGGCCTTGATGTCTGACGGCTTAAGGCCAAGCTGATCGAGCTCACTGGCCAGCGTCTTCGCCCGTTTCATCACGAAACCGTCGGCGCGTTTGAAGCCGTCGGGTTTCGCGGCAATCTCGTCGGCGAGACCCGTGTCCCACAGAAACCAGCCCTGCGCATGATGGATGAGGTAGCAGTTGTCGGAGAGCTGGAGCGGCACGCCGACATTAATACCGGGCGACCACCGCGACTGATCGGGAGCGGAGATCTGGCCGCAATCGAGGACGTAAAGCTTGTCGACGCCGGCGGCTGCAGCCGGAAGCGACCCAAGCGTCGCAGCAACGGCGGCGACGGCAAGAAGCGCGAGCCTCATAACTTCCTCCCTTATCGGCGAATGGCGAATAACGAGGCCAAAGGTGGAGATGTCTCATCCACCATTCTATTCGCCATTCGCCCTTTCGCCATCGCTATTATGTTACCCAGCCAGCGCCGCCAGGATCCGTGCCCAGCTGCGAATGCCCTTGTGGAATGACCGCAGATCGTACTTTTCGTTGGGCGAGTGCACACGGTCGTCGTCGAGCGCGAAGCCGACCATCAGCGTATCCATGCCGAGCACGGTCTTGAAATCGCCGATGATGGGGATCGAGCCGCCGGCGCCGATCGTCACCGCCTTTTTGCCCCACTCCTCGGCCAGCGCTGCACGCGCCTTGGCAAGCGCCGGGTTGTCAAACGCCACCTCGAACGCCGGCGCGCCGCTGAAACTGCCGAACTCCACCGAGCAGTCGCTTGGAACCCGCGCCCGCACAAAATCGCGGAAGGCAGCGCGGATTTTCTCCGGGTCCTGGGCGCCGACCAGGCGGAACGAGACCTTCGCCATCGCTTTGCCGGGAATAACGGTCTTTGCTCCCTCGCCGGTGTAGCCGCCTATGATGCCATTGACCTCGGCGGTCGGCCGCGTGGAAATCTGCTCGATCAGCATACGGTCTTTTTCGCCGGCGGGAATCTTCAGCCCGATCGGGCCGAGGAATTTTTCCGGCGTCAGTCCGAGCCCGGCGAGATCGCTCTTGATATCGGACGGCAGTTCGTGAACGCCGTCGTAGAATCCGGGAATGGCGACCGAGCCGTCCGGCTTGTGCATCGCCGAAAGAATGTCGGCGAGCACATGGATAGGGTTGCGCGCCGCACCGCCGAAGAGTCCGGAGTGCAGGTCGCGGTCGGCGCAGGTGAGCCTGACCTCTTCGTAGACGAGGCCGCGCAACGATGTCGTGATCGACGGCGTCTGTGCATCCCACATGCCGGTGTCGCAGACCAGCGCCAGGTCACGCTTGAGCTCATCGGCATTCTCGCGCACGAAATCGAACAGATGTTTTGATCCGCACTCCTCCTCGCCCTCGATCATCATCGTAATATCGAGCGGGAGCGCGCCGGTCACCGCCTTGAAAGCGCGGCAAGCCTCGACGAAGGTCATGGCTTGGCCTTTGTCGTCGCAGGCGCCCCGGGCAACGATGATCTTTCGGCCGCCTTCGAGGGTCTCGATGCGCGGCTCGAACGGTGGCGTCTGCCACAAATCGAGCGGATCGACCGGCTGCACATCGTAGTGGCCGTAGAACAGGACGCGCGGCGCGTGGCCGTTGGAACTCCCGTTGCGGCTTTTGCCGATTACGACCGGATGGCCTCCGGTCGGACGCACACCGGTTTCGAATCCAAGGCTGCGCAGATCAGCCGCGACATGTTCGGCGGCGGTGCGGCAGTATTCCGCATAGGCCGGATCGGTCGACACCGACTGGATGCGCAAGAGCGCGAACAAGCGATCGAGGCTTGCCTCGAGATCGCGATCGATACGGTCAAGAACTGCCGGCAAAGTTTCGGCGGCTGTCATGTATCTTTCCTCGCTTTGGAGAATACTTCTGTCTCAAGGCGGATTCGTGCCGAGTTCATTACCGCGCGCTCAAAAAAACGCCAGCTGCTCGTGAAATTATACGTGAATTAGCTGCTCAATTGTAGCGGCGTCAAATTTGCCACACTCGCCGCTCCGATGACATGAGCCGCTTGACTCGTACTTGTCACGCCGGCCCCGAATGGACATTATGGCCAATAAGGCGCGGGAAACTTGGGGTTGGCGGGGCTGTCATGGACGAACTGATCGGGCGTCTCGTCGCCGAAGTGGGCGTCGAGCCGGCGGCCGCTGAAACTGCGGTCGGCATCATTCTCGACTTCCTGGCCAAGGAAGGTCCCGCCGATAAGATGCAACTGCTTTTGGCAAAACTGCCCGGAGCCGAGGCCTTGATGCAGAAGGCCGCGAGCGAAGGCGGCGGCGGTGGCATGGGCGGCGTCATGGGCGCGGGCATGCGCATGATGGGCGCGGGGCTCAGCATGGGTCAAGTACAGGACATCACCCGGCATTTCATCGCCTTTGCGCGCGAGAAAGTCGGCGAGGACGCGGTCGGCGAGATCGTCGGCGCGATCCCGGGTCTCTCCCAGTTTGTTTGAGTACGCACGTGGTTGCCGCAGCGATATTGCGCGATTGAGGGAGGCAGCGATGGCGTATCCCATCACCGAGATTCAAGGCATCGGGGCGGATACGGCCTTGATCCTGAAAACGGAAGGGATTCGCACGACGATCAGCTTGCTGCGAGAGGCCAAGACGCCGAAGCAACGGCTCAAGATAGCGGCGAAGGTCGGAACCAACGATAAGTGCGTTCTCGATTGGGTGACGGCGGCCGACCGCATGCGCATTAAAGGCGTCGGCTGGGAATATTCGGAGTTGTTGTGCGCCGCCGGCGTCAAAACCGTCAACGAGCTTAAATTCCGCAACCCGCAGAAACTCGTCGACCAAATGACCGACGCCAATAACAAGCGCAAGCTTGTGCGCTTCTTGCCGTCGGTGAAAATGGTCAAGCGCTGGATCGAGAGCGCCAAGAAGCTGCCACCCGTCATCCGCTATTGATCATCGCAGTGCGGACGTTGGTTGCGCGCGTATTTGGCGGCACTCGGCCGCTTGACTCGTTGCGCACGACCGCGCAAAGGCCAGCGAATGGCTACGAACTTGAACCCGCGCAAATTCCAAGCGCCGAGCCGCGCGCCTGACGGCAACGTGCTAACGCACCTCCTGGCCAAGGCGCGGCCGCTCGTCATGGGAGTTCTTAACGTCACGCCGGATTCATTTTCCGATGGTGGTCGCTTTCTCGATCCACAGGCGGCGATCGCGCACGCCCGCCAGCTTGCCGCCGAAGGCGCCGATATTCTCGACATCGGCGCTGAATTCGACGCGGCCCTATGGCGGCGCCGTGCGCGTGCCGCCGGAGGAGGAGCGCACGCGGCTTGAGCCGGTCCTCTCGGAAGTCGTCACGCTCGGCATCCCGATCTCCATCGACACGATGAAAGCTGCGGTCGCGGCCTGGGCACTCGACTTGGGTGCAGCGATCGTCAATGACGTTTGGGGCTTGCAGAAGGATCCGGACATGGCGGGCCTCGTCGCCGAACGCGGCGTCCCTGTCATTGTCATGCACAATCGCGAGACTGCCGATCCCGCCATCGACATCATCGCCGACGTCACCGCGTTCTTCGGGCGCTCGCTCGATATCGCGGCGCGTGCCGGCATCGCGCGCGAGTGCATCGTGCTTGATCCGGGCATCGGCTTCGGCAAGACGCCGGAGCAGAGTATTGAATGCATCGCCCGGGTCGATGCGTGGCGTGGTTTCGGACTGCCGCTTCTGGTCGGCGCGTCGCGCAAGCGCTTCATCCATACCGTCGCGCCCTCCGATCCGATGGATCGCCTTGGCGGATCGCTTGCCGCCCATCTTTGGGCGGTCGAAAATGGCGCCGCGATCATCCGCGCGCACGATGTCGCGCCGACGGTGCAGGCGCTGGCCGTGGCCGCCGCAATCAGGCGCGCGCGATGAGCGACACAGCCTGTGTAAGTCATGGCTGAGGCCTTCGTCGCGCTTGGCGGCAATATCGGCGACGTGCTGTCCACCTTTGATCGCGCCATCGCCATGTTCTGCGACGCAGCCGCAGTGCGGCTTATCGCCCGCTCGTCCGACTATCAAACGCCGCCCTGGGGCGTCACCGACCAGCCGCCATTCATCAACGCCGTCATCGCCGTGACGACGTCGCTGTCGCCGCACGACTTGCTCGCGCGGGCCAAGGAGTGCGAGCGCGCGTTTGGGAGGGACCGGGCGCACGAAGTCCGCTGGGGACCGCGCTCGCTCGACATCGATCTACTCGCCTATGACGATCTCGTCCTCGACGATGCGGACCTGATCTTACCTCACCCGCGTCTGTTCGAGCGCGCCTTCGTATTGGTGCCGCTCGCGGAGATCGCACCCGAACGCGTGATTTCCGGCATTCGCGTTCGCGATGCGCTTGCCAAGCTCGATGCGGGCGGCATCGAACAGCTGCCGCCGCGATAGCCGTTGTGGCCGGCATACCAATTGCACCGGAGCCAACCGGAAGCTCAGTTGGCCTCCCCGGTTAGGCATGGCATTTTGCGTTCATGACGGATCCCGAGACCTTGCTGCTTGCCGCCGATTTTTCCTCGGCCACGCGTGAAGAATGGCGCAAGCTGGTCGATGCCGTGCTCAAGGGCGCGCCGTTCGAGCGGCTCAAGAGCACCACTTACGACGGCCTCTCCATAGAGCCGCTTGTCGCCCGCCGTCCCGACGCCCGCTCGATCGCTGGGCGCCCCGGCGCGGCGGCCTGGCAGGTGCTGGCGCGGATCGATCACCCCGATCCGGCGCTCGCTAATCAGGCAGCACTGCGCGAGCTTAAGAACGGCGCCAGTGGCCTGTCGGTGGTGTTTGCCGGCTCGATCGGCGACCACGGTTTTGGCCTGCCAGCGACTGAGCAGGCGCTGACGCGCGCGCTCGAAGGCGTTGACCTCAATGCCGGCGTCGCGATTGAGCTTGATCTCTCACCTCACGCAGGAGCCGCGGTCGACGCGACGCTAGCCAAAGGACACGCTTTACCGCCGCCCGCATCAAACGTTCGCCTCGCGCATGATCCGCTCGGCGCCCTGGCCCTCGCCGGCAGCGCGCGGCAGAGGTGGAGCGAGGAAGCACCGCATTTCGCCCGCCGCCTGGCCGCGTTAGCCCGAGACGGCTTTCAAGGCCGGCACGCGGTCGCCGACGGACGGGTGATCCACAATGCCGGCGGGTCAGAAGCGCAGGAACTGGCTTTCGTGCTCGGCGCCGCGATCGCTTATCTGCGCGCGCTCGAAGCCGAAGGCGTCGCGCTTGATGCCGCGCGGCGCACGATCTTCTTTCGCCTCTCCGCCGATGCGGATCAGTTTCTCACCATCGCCAAATTCCGCGCATTACGAAAATTGTGGGCGCGGGTGGAAGCCGCGTGCGGGCTCGTCGCGGAGCCGGCATTCGTTTCGGCCGAAACCGCCTGGCGCATGATGGCGCAGCGCGACCCGCACGTGAACATTTTGCGCGCGACTATAGCCGTGTCCGCCGCCGCGTTCGGCGGTGCCGATGCGATCACGGTGTTGCCGTTCACCATCGCGCGGGGCCTGCCTGACCGTTTCGCCCGCCGCATCGCGCGCAACACTCAGCTCATTCTCATTGACGAAGCGCATCTCGCCAAGGTCGCCGATCCGGCGGCCGGTTCCGGCGCCGTGGAAGATCTGACCGATCAACTGTGCGCCGCAGCCTGGGCTCTGTTCCAAGAGATCGAGACGGCGGGCCGTATCGCGAGCGCTCTCGAAAGCGAACTCATCCAGAACAAAATTGCCGCCGTCCACAGCAAGCGCGCCACTGCCGTCGCGCAACGGCTGGATGCGCTGACCGGCGTGAGCATTTTCCCGAACCTGCACGAAGCCGCGGCGGAGGTTGATGCGTCCTTTCCGCCTGCGCAGCACGCGGGCGCTGATGCGCCACTGGCAGCAATCCGTCTGGCGCAACCGTTCGAAGCGTTGCGCGACGCGTCCGACCGCATGCTCGGGATGACCGGCGCGCGGCCAAGAGTTTTTCTCGCCAATCTCGGCACACAAGCGGAATTCACGCCGCGCGCGACCTTCGCCAGGAACTTCTTTGAGGCCGGCGGTATCGAGGCCGTAAGCAGTGAGAGCGACGACCTCCCTGCCCTCTCGACCGCTTTCAAGTCAGCGGGCGCGGTTCTGGCGTGTTTATGCTCGACGGATAAGGTCTACGAGAAGGAAGCTCTCGCGGCGGCGCAAGCGCTCAAAGCGGCCGGCGCCCGGCACATTTATCTCGCCGGCCGGCCGGGCGATCGCGAGGCTGCATTAAAGGCTGCCGGGGTGCAGTCATTCATTTACGAAGGCTGCGATGCGCTAGCGACACTGCAGACTGCCTACGATATTCTTGGCATCGATATCGGGTGACTAAATGAGCCGAATCCCGAATTTCGCGCAGGTCGATTTCGCCGATGCGCCCCTTCCACCAGCCGCGCCGGCCACGCCTTGGCTCACGCCCGAAGGCATCGCCGTCAAGAACGCCTATGGCGCAGACGATCTAAGCGGCCTCGACTGTCTCGATACCTATCCTGGCATCGCGCCATTCCTACGCGGCCCCTACCCGACCATGTACGTCACCCAGCCGTGGACCATCCGGCAATATGCCGGCTTCTCCACGGCCGAGGATTCCAACGCCTTTTATCGCCGCAATCTCGCCGCCGGGCAGAAAGGGCTCTCGATCGCTTTCGATCTCGCCACCCATCGCGGCTATGACTCGGATCACCCGCGCGTCTCCGGCGATGTCGGCATGGCCGGAGTGGCGATCAATTCGATCTACGACATGCGAACGCTGTTTGCCGGCATCCCGCTCGACCAGATGTCGGTGTCGATGACCATGAACGGCGCCGTGCTGCCGGTGCTCGCGCTCTACATCGTCGCCGCCGAGGAACAAGGCGTGCGGCCGGAAAAGTTGGCTGGCACCATCCAGAACGACATCCTCAAAGAGTTCATGGTGCGTAACACCTACATCTATCCGCCCAAACCTTCGCTGCGCATCATCTCCGACATTTTCGCCTACACTTCGACGCACATGCCGAAATTCAACTCGATCTCGATCTCTGGCTACCACATGCAGGAGGCCGGAGCGACCGCCGACCTTGAGCTCGCCTACACGCTCGCGGACGGGGTCGAATATGTCCGCGCCGGGCTTGCGGCGTCGCTTGACGTCGACCGCTTCGCTCCGAGGCTGTCGTTCTTCTTCGGCATCGGTATGAACTTTTTCATGGAAGTGGCGAAGCTGCGCGCGGCGCGCGTGCTGTGGGCGAAGCTGATGAAACAGTTCAATCCGCAGGACGCCCGCTCACTGTCGCTGCGCACCCATTGCCAGACCTCCGGCTGGTCGCTCGCCGCGCAGGATGTGTTCAACAATGTCGTACGCACCGCCATCGAGGCGATGGCGGCGACGCAGGGCGCCACCCAATCGCTGCACACCAACGCGCTCGACGAGGCGCTAGCGCTGCCGACCGATTTTTCCGCCCGCATCGCCCGCAACACGCAGATCGTGCTGCAGCGCGAGAGCGGCACCACCCGCACGATCGATCCGTGGGGCGGCTCGTTCTATGTCGAGCGGCTGACGCATGATCTGGCGACGCGCGCGTGGAAGCATATCCGCGAAGTCGAAGAGCTCGGCGGCATGACGCGGGCGATCGAGGCCTCGCTGCCGAAATTGCGCATCGAGGAGGCCGCCGCCCGCACCCAGGCGCGCATCGATTCAGGCGCCCAGGCGGTGGTCGGGGTCAACAAATACCGCCCGCAGGACGAAATACCGATCGAGATCCTCAAGGTCGACAACGGCGCGGTGCGCCAACTGCAGATCGACAAGCTGACGCGCCTCAAGCGCGAGCGCGATCCGCAGGCCGTCGCCGAGGCGCTTGCCGCTCTCACCCGCAACGCCGCGGGCGGCAACGCCAATCTCCTGGCGCTCGCAATCGACGCGGCGCGCGCCAAGGCGACGGTCGGTGAGATATCATTCGCGCTCGAGCAGGTTTTTGGTCGCCATCAGGCGGAGATCAAGGCGATCTCCGGCGTCTACAGGCGGGAGGCGGGCATGACCGACGCCGTCGAACGGGTGCAGAAGCGCGTTGCCGAATTCGAGGAGAACGAAGGCCGACGCCCACGCATCCTGGTCGCCAAAATCGGCCAGGACGGCCACGATCGCGGCCAGAAGGTGATTGCGTCTGCATTCGCCGATCTCGGCTTCGACGTCGATATCGGGCCGTTGTTTGCGACGCCGGGGGAAGCCGCGCGGCAGGCGGTCGAGAACGACGTACACATCCTGGGCATCTCTTCGCTCGCCGGCGCGCATTTGACGCTGGTGCCCGAGCTTAAGGCCGAGCTGGAGCGCAACGGCCGCTCCGACATTATGGTGGTCGTCGGCGGCGTCGTGCCGCCGCAAGACTACGAAGCCCTCAAAGCCGCCGGCGCCGAGGCCATATTTCCGCCCGGCACCGTGATCGCCGAAGCCGCCGAAGGCCTGCTCGACGCGCTCAATAGGCGGCTCGGACACGCCAAAGCCGCAGCCGAGTGAGAGAGAAGCCACGGGATTTGCTGGCCGGCCTCGATTTGATCGGCGTCAATGCTAAATCCTCAATGCTTCGGCGTTAGTGAACATGGCGCCGTAATCCGCGGCAGGTTGGATTTTCTGGGAGTAACAGGTGGACAAGATCGCAATACCCCATGACGCCGTCATCTTCGTCGGCGATGGCCGCAAGGCGCTGTTCCTGCGCAATGCCGGCGACGAGAAATTCCCCAACCTGAAGACCGAGCGCGTGTTCGCCGAGGAGAACCCGCCGACCCACGAGCAGGGCACCGACCGACCCGGACGGGGCGCCGAGAGCTCGGGAACGCATCGCCGCAGCAGTGTGGAACAGACCGATTGGCATCACCTCGAGGAGCACCGTTTCACCGGACGGGTGGCGGCGGCTCTCGAGGACATGGTGCGCAAGCAGGGCGTGACCGCGCTCGTCGTTGTCGCGCCGCCGCGCACGCTCGCCGATCTGCGCCACGCGTTCCATGCCGACGTCAAGAAACGCATCGTCGCCGAAATCGGCAAAGACCTGACCAAGCACCCGGTCGGTGAAATCGAAACTCACCTTCTCAAGACAAGCTGAAGCCGCCGGCTCCCGGCGCAAGCTTTTACTGCGCCAGCGCTTCCTGCGGGCCGTCGGCCGGGGAGGCAACGGGCTTGCCGCGTGGCGGCGACGTTGGCAGGGAGCCGAGGAAGGAGCGGAAGACGAGGCTGTTCTTGAGCGCCTCGCGTCCGGAATTGATGAGCAGCTCGATCTGATCCGGCGGCAAGTGAAAATTCGTTTCGATCGCATTGAGTGCGGCTGCACGCGCTGGATCGAATTGTTCGAAGGAAATGCGGCCGACGAAGAATTTCACGTCGCGGCAGTTGAAGCCGGGCGGCGCGCCGAAGCGCCGGCGTTCGGCCGGCGACAGCCGGCAGCGCCATTTGATCGACGAGTTCCTGCCAGTCCCCCATCGTGTACTGGAAGGCGGCGTAGCTGCCGACGGCGCCGGATCCGGTGGCGGTATCGGACGTCGCCGTAATCAGATCGACGCCGGTCGGGCCCTGCACGGTCTGCACCCAATTGCCCGAGGGCGCCCGGCCGGCATCGACCACGAGGAACAACAGCCGCCGCAGCTTCACCCCTTCCTCCGGCTCCAGCGGCCCATAGGGGGTGTCGGAGGCAAGGCGGGCGATGGTGAGGCCGGCAAGCCCGTAATTGTCGACGATGCCGCCGTCGAGCAGCTTCACATAGCGGACTTGGCCGTTGTGATAGCGTTCGATCGCATCGGCAAACTGGCTGAGCAGCGGCGACGGATCCGGCTGACTGCGCACACGCTGCACCCACTCCGGCAATGGCACCGAGCAGTCGCCCTTGAAGTTTTGGATGACAACGGGCGCAAAGACGACCGGCACCGCCGCCGACGCCGCCACCGCCTTCGAGATCGGGTAGTTGGTAAGGTCGCTGCACAACGCGCCAAACAACACCTTGCCGAACACGAAGGGCGTGCGGTCATAGATGTCGGAGGCATTGATCCAGACCAGCGGCCGCCGCTGGTACAAAAGGCTTTTGAACGTCGCGTGGTCGTAAAGATTATCGTCGAGCCAGCGCGGGAACTGATTGGGATCGTTGACGCCGCCGGTAAGACCCTTGGCGATGTTCAAGAAGCTGAGATTGAGCTGCAGGTGTTCTTCGGGGTTGCGCAGCAGGAAACGCTGCTTGAACTCGGGCAGGGTCTTGCGTTTCTTCAATCCGTAATAGGCGGCAAGCACCGAGCCGCCGGACACGCCGGTGACGAAGTCGATGCGATCAAGCAGCGACGTTGACACGCTGGGCGTTCGCGTCTCGTCGAGCCCGGTGAGCACGCCATAGGAGAAAGCCGCCGCGCGGGTGCCACCGCCCGAGAACGACAGCGCGACGACGGTGTCGTCATAGTAGGTCGCGACGCCGGGGCTGAGTTCGGAGCTTGCGGCTGCGCCGGGAAGGAGCGGCTGATTGATCGGTTCGTTGTGGATTTGGGCGCAAGCCGCCAGCAGGGCGGAACACACAACGATGCGCCCAGCACGCACGAAACGCTGCAACCACCCCACCCGCACCATTAACCAAGGATAACGACGCATCCACTAACGCCCCGTCAAGCAAGCGCTTGGCCCCGGCCGTGACCGGCTTCTTTTGTGGTTAATGGTTTGCGCCAAGCACGGCTTTTTTGCGCTCCGACGGCGCCTCATTTGCACGTCGAGGCCGGTGGCGAAGGAGCGGGCCGTCGCCGCCGACATGAAATGTCGGATTTGCTCACGGATTCAATGCGCTGGCGACTGCCTTGGCGAGTCCTGGGCGGTAGAAATGCCGATTTTTCGGATGCTTTCACTCAGAATCAGCCGGAAACGCCCTTCTTTGCGTGACAGAACGGTGAATGGGCTACCTTCGCGGAACTTTCGCGGGCCCCGATCGGATGCCGAAATGCCGGCTGCAAGGTGCGGGAAAAAGCGCTGCGGGAGGTGTTGCGGGGAAAAAGCGGCGCGGGTGCATTTTGTCGGCCTTTCGAATCTCTCCCTGATATCCGATACTTGCGCACCCTCCTCCCAATTCGTCCCCGCTATCCCCACATTTAGTGGTTGATTCAGATTTTCATACTAAGTCTTGACGCGCGCGACCGGCTTGGTCTAGCCTTTAAAAGTTCGGCGCGCGGGTAACGAAGTCCGCCGGGCTCTCCAAAAAGGGTTTGCGGAATGGCTCCGCGCCGTCGGCGCGAGGCATGGGTTTCTGCGCCCCGATGAGGCGCCCGGACGATAGGTATGAGCCCGGCTCGCAGCCGGCACAGTGGGTGGCGGAACGGAAGACAGGGGTCAGGCGCGACGCGGGGTTGCCGTGTCGCGAGGGAGCTGTCGGCGCTCTATATTATGCGGGTATTCCGCAGGATCGCCGGAGTTGAGACAAACGAGCTGAAAAAGGGGCAGAAAATGCGGATCGACCGGCGCTACACCAAAGAGGGACAATCGCCTTACGCGGACATCGCTTTCCGCCTCACCGTGAGCGAGATCCGCAACCCGGATGGCTCCGTGGTCTTTCACGCCGATGGCGTCGAAGTGCCGGAGCAATGGTCGCAAGTCGCCTCCGACGTGCTGGCGCAGAAGTATTTCCGCAAAGCGGGCGTGCCGGCGCGGCTGAAAAAGGTCGAGGAAGAGACCGTTCCCTCGTGGCTGTGGCGTAGCGTCGCTGACGAGGCCGCGCTCGCAGAGCTGCCGGAGAAGGAACGCTACGTCGGCGAAACCTCGTGCAAGCAGGTTTTTGACCGGCTCGCCGGCACCTGGACCTATTGGGGCTGGAAGGGCGGCTACTTCACCTCCGAGGCCGACGCGCAAGCGTTCTTCGACGAGCATCGCTACATGCTGGCGATGCAGATGGCGGCGCCGAATTCGCCGCAATGGTTCAACACCGGCCTGCACTGGGCTTACGGCATTGACGGCCCGAGCCAGGGCCACTTCTACGTCGACTTCAAGTCCGGCAAGCTCGTGCAATCGGCCACGGCCTACGAGCATCCGCAGCCGCACGCCTGCTTCATCCAGTCGATCGCCGACGACCTCGTCAACGAGGGCGGCATTATGGATTTGTGGGTGCGCGAGGCGCGGCTGTTCAAATACGGCTCCGGCACCGGCACGAATTTCTCCAAGCTGCGCGGCGCCGGCGAGAAGCTCTCCGGCGGCGGCAAGTCGTCGGGCCTGATGAGCTTCCTCAAGATCGGCGACCGCGCGGCGGGCGCGATCAAATCGGGCGGCACCACCCGCCGCGCGGCCAAGATGGTGATTCTCGATGCCGATCATCCGGATATCGAGGCGTTCACCGAGTGGAAGGTGATCGAGGAACAAAAAGTCGCCAACCTGGTCACCGGTTCCAAGATCAATCAGCGGCATCTGCGCGCGATTCTCAAAGCCTGCGTGAACTGCGAGGGCTCGGGCGACGATTGCTTCGATCCGGACAAGAATCCGGTGCTCCGCCGCGAGATCAAGGCGGCGCGGCGCAATCACGTGCCGGACAACTACATCCGCCGCGTGATCCAGTTCGCCAAGCAGGGCTATACCGACATCAGCTTCCCGATCTACGACACCGACTGGGATTCGGAGGCCTATCTCACCGTCTCCGGCCAGAATTCCAACAACACGGTGCGGGTGACCGACGAATTCCTCAAAGCCGTCGAGGCCGACCGCGATTGGGATCTGTTCTGGCGCACCAAGCCGGGCAAGATTTCCAAGACCGTGAAGGCGCGCGACTTGTGGGAGAAGATCGGCTACGCCGCCTGGGCCAGCGCCGATCCCGGCCTGCAATTCCACACCACCATCAACGACTGGCACACCTGCCCGGCTTCAGGCCCGATCGTCGCCTCGAATCCGTGCTCGGAATACATGTTCCTCGACGACACCGCGTGCAATCTCGCCTCATTGAACCTTCTTGCCTTCCACGCCCCTACCCTTCCCGGCGGCGGGTCGGCAAAGGAGCTGTTCGACGTCGAGGGCTATGAGCACGCGGTGCGGCTGTGGACCATCGTGCTCGAAATCTCGGTGTTGATGGCGCAGTTCCCCTCGCGCGAGATCGCGCAACGTTCCTATGATTTCCGCACGCTGGGCTTGGGCTACGCCAATGTCGGCGGCCTCCTGATGTCGTCGGGCATTCCGTACAACTCCGATGCCGGCCGCGGCATCTGCGCGGCACTGTCGGCGATCATGACCGGCATCTCCTACGCCACCTCGGCGGAGATGGCCGGCGAGCTTGGTCCGTTCCCGCGCTACGAAGAAAACCGCAGCGCCATGCTGCGCGTCATGCGCAACCATCGCCGCGCGGCCTACGGCGAACGCACCGGCTACGAACAGATCGCGACGCCGCCGGTGCCGCTCGACCACACGGCGCTCACCAACGGCGCGCGCAACTACCTTGCGTTGTCTGAACACGCCAAGCTTGCCTGGGACCGCGCGATCGCGCTCGGCGAAGCTCACGGCTATCGCAATGCGCAAGCGAGCGTGGTGGCGCCGACCGGGACCATCGGGCTGGTCATGGATTGCGACACCACCGGCATCGAGCCTGACTTCGCGCTGGTGAAATTCAAGAAGCTTGCCGGCGGCGGCTACTTCAAGATCATCAATCGCGCCGTGCCGGAAGCGCTACGCGTGCTCGGCTACACGGAAAGCCAGATCGCCGAGATCGTGGTCTATGCCGTCGGCCACGGTTCGCTCGGCCAGGCGCCGGCCATCAACCACACCACCCTGAAGACCAAGGGCTTTACGCCTGAGGCGATCGAGAAGGTGGAAAAAGCGCTGCCGACCGCCTTCGACATCAAGTTCGCCTTCAACAAGTGGACGCTGGGCGCCGAATTCCTGGCCAACGAGCTTGGCGTCGAAGCCGAAGACCTCGCCTCCCCGAGCTTCGACCTGCTCTCGCACCTCGGCTTCACCCGGCGCGAGATCGACGCCGCCAACATCCATGTCTGCGGCGCCATGACCATCGAGGGCGCGCCGCATCTGAAGCCGGAGCACTACGCGGTGTTCGACTGCGCCAATCCGTGCGGCCGCACCGGCAAGCGCTATCTTTCCGTACAGAGCCACATCCAGATGCTGGCGGCGGCGCAGCCGTTTATCTCCGGCGCCATCTCCAAGACCATCAACATGCCGAACGAGGCGACGGTCGAGGACTGCAAGGAGGCCTACAAGCTGTCCTGGCGGCTGGGGCTCAAAGCCAACGCGCTCTACCGCGACGGCTCGAAGCTTTCGCAGCCGCTGCAAAGCCAGCTCATCGCCGACGACGAGGAGGACGATGACGTTATCGAGGCGTTCCTCGACAAGCCCGCCGCGTCTCGCGCGACGGCGCTGGCGGAAAAGGTCGTCGAGAAAGTCGTCGAGCGCATTGTCGTGATGCGCGAACGCGAGCGCATGCCCGATCGGCGCAAGGGTTACACCCAGAAGGCCGTGGTCGGCGGCCACAAGGTCTATCTGCGCACCGGCGAATATGACGACGGCCGGCTCGGCGAGATCTTCATCGACATGCACAAGGAGGGCGCGGCGCTGCGCTCGCTCCTCAACAACTTCGCCATCGCGGTGTCGCTCGGCCTGCAATACGGCGTGCCGCTCGACGAATATGTCGATGCCTTCACCTTCACCCGCTTCGAGCCGTCCGGCCCGGTGCAGGGCAACGACTTGATCAAATACGCCACCTCGATCCTCGACTACGTGTTCCGCGAGCTGGCGGTGAGCTATCTGTCGCGCTTCGACCTCGCCCATGTCGATCCGTCGGGCGAAGGTTTTGATGCGCTCGGCAAGGGCGTCGAGGAAGGCCGGCCGTCCGGCGACACACGTTTCGTGTCGAAGGGCCTGACCCGCTCGCGCACCGACCGCCTCAAAGTCATGCAAGGCGGCCAAGGCGATGTGTCTTCACCCTCCCCTGCAGGGGGAGGGTCGGCCGGCGAAACCGGCCGGGGTGGGGTGACTTCCAAAGTCACCGCGCTGACCTCCTCCGGCCCGCGCGCCGAAATCGCCGGCTCTGCCGCGCTCAAAGCCGAGCCCGAGCAAAAACTCTCGCCGACGCAGGCGCTCGAGCAACTAAGCCGCATCGACGCGCGCAGCCACGCGCGCCACGCCGCGGCTGAAAAACGCGCCGAAGCCCGCGCCAAAGGCTACGAAGGCGAAGCCTGCGGCGAGTGCGGGAATTTCACGCTGGTGAGGAATGGCACGTGTCTGAAGTGCGATACATGCGGCAGTCGACGACGGGGTGTAGCTGAGGGCACGGATAGAGTGCCAACTTAGCCGCGCTCTACCGATCTGGACGCACAGTCGTGTTTGATCTTCTGCCAAAAAGCCGCTTGGAGGAGTTAGAATTCAAAGCAATTACGCAACACATTAGAGCACAGGTCGGATCACTGACCGCTCGTCGGCCCGCTCCAAATATCTTGCACCATTACACCGATGCTCACGGCCTAAAGGGGATCGTTGAGAGCGGCACGATCAGAGCTACACACATCGCGTACATGAATGACGCCAGCGAGTATCTCCATGCCGTCTTTCTACTCTTGGATCATATCCGCGAAGCTAAAAGGCTTCGAATGGCGAGCCTATGCCCGAGGCGAAGGCGGCTATTCGATCGGCTTTGATGCGCAGTCTTTAATGGGATCGTTGGCGAAGCATACAGCCATCTTGACACCAGCTCTCTATAATCGCGACGAACAAGCCAAACTTATCCGCTCAACACTCGAATGGGCGCTAGTCGAATATTCCAGTGTTGCCGAAAAACAGGATCCGAAGGCGCGGTCATCACATTTGGAAAACTGGGCCAATCATCTGCTTTGGTTTGCGAGCGGCTTGGCGCCAATTATGAAAAACCCGGCTTTTGAGGAAGAAGCCGAATGGCGGTTCTTTTATCTTCTGAGGGCCAAACGTGAGGCCACGTTCATTCCAAAACCAAAAGGCCTTGTCCCTGTGGTCGAAATGAAGCTGGGAGAGCCACAGTCGCTCGTTCCGTTTGCTGAAGAACTGCCCAACGATGTTCTAACAAATCAACCGGACAAGCTTCCTATTGTGTCTTTGTGGGCTGGCCCCGGCGCCAACGCAGGCATCTCATTGCTCGCAGGTCGAACCCTGCTTGAGAAGCACGGGTACGATGGCGTTGCCATCGCTGCGTCCCAAATTCCGTTTCGTGTTTCCTTGTAACGCGGGGTCAGCAAGCAAGCGTATGGAGCGTAGCGCAATCTGGGCTACATTCCCCGTCATCCTGAGGTGCGAGCGAAGCGAGCCTCGAAGGATGCTGCTCAGGCGCTCCGGCCGTCGCCCTTCGAGGCTCGGCGCGTTGCGCCGAGCGCCTCAGGGTGACGGAACACGTCCATCGGATCAGTACATCGTCATGCCCGCGCTTATCGCGGGCATCCACGTCTTGAGTTTCGGAAAAGCGAAGGACAAAGACGTGGATGGCCGGGACAAGCCCGGCCATGACGCTAAGGTGCCGCCTCCCGAGAATCGCGCCGCCATCCGTAAACGAGATATGAATCCCGGAAAAAACAATCCTTGGGACTCCCGGCCGGGACTCAGCTCATGCTTCGCGCGCGTTTCTTCAAGCAATTCTTGCAGCGAAGTTCTGGAGCCCGCGATGTACAAGATGCTTGTCGTCGCCCTGTTGACCGCCTGCGCGGTCAACATCGCCTGCCTGTGCGGCCACTTGTGAGTGAGCGCAGCCCTGATGGGGCGCAGCGCTCCCTCCCCTCGTCACCACCGGGCTTGACCCGGTGGTCCATACTGAGATGCCGAACAAATACTCGCGCGGTTAGAGCGCCATGAATGTAGGTTCGTGCTGTCATCGTTCGTCATGGCCGAACTCGTTCCGGCCATCCACGTCTTTGCTGCGCGGCCTTGAAGACGTGGATGCCCGCGACAAAGCGCGGGCATGACAAGTCACGTAAATAGCTTCTCATGCCGCCCGGTCAGCATGGATTGCCGGGTCAAGCCCGGCAATGACGAAAACATGGAGGTGCGCCTCGGCATCCCCGCGCCAGCCGCTTACGGAAACGGATAGCCGGAATACCCGGCCCCGGCGCGCAGGTAGCCGGTGCCGATGGCGCCCAGCAATCCCTCGATGCCATCGAGGGCCTTGTCGATCAGGCCCCGCGGCTCGCCAGACTCGAGCAGGATCTTCAGTTGCATGAGCCCCTGGTTGGCGGCGTCGATCCGCCGCGCCAGCACCATCGTCACATAGAGCAGCGCCGTCGGGTCCTGCAGCAATGCCGCGGCGTCGGCGACATGAAACTCCGACTTTTCCAGCGCGCGCACATCGGCGCTATGCGGCGCATCGAGCAGCGCCGAGAGCTCACCGAACACCGCGCCGGGTTCGGCGACTTGAGCGAACTCGATATCGCCCTTGAATATGCTGACCGCGCCGCTTTTGAGAATCATAAGCCGCCCGGTTTTGGTGCCCTCGGCGAACACGGTCTCGCCGGCGCCAAAGCTTTGCAGCGGCAGCGCGGCAAGCTTGCTTTGCCAGGCCTCGCGATCGTGGATCAGCGCCATTTTCGGAGCCCCCAAATTGCCGCATCGATCGAAACCGATCGCATCCGATTTGAGAAATACTATGGAGATGCGCCTACATGCAATCTTCGGCCCCGCGAAAGCGGAATCGAGAACGCCGTCGCCGAACGCACGCGCGCGGCAACGCGCTCACGACAACAGCTTCTCGGGGAGGTGGTCGGGCTCGTAGTCGCGCGGCGCATTGGCGAGCGTCGTCCGGCCGAGTTTCCAGAACGCATACCCGCCCAGGACCAGAATAATGAGCCCTTTCAGATTGCCAAAGCTGACCAACGCCACGAGGCCGATGCCGCCGCAAAGGATCCCAGCGATCATCGCGACGGCAAGCATCCCCTGATAGCGCCAGCGCGGTACGCCCGCAGTGAAACGAATCTGGGCGGAACGGCCGGCCGCGAGCCTGGCATGCAGGTCGTGCACGAAATCGCGATAGATAGAAACCTGCTCCCGATCGGCAAAGCCGCCGGGATCGGAATTGACGACGGAAAGCACATTGCCGTCGGCGAACGTGATCGTGCATCGATCGACGACGACGGCCGCTCCGGAAGACTCCAGATGGACCGCGACGATATTTCCGAATGGCATTTCGGCGGTGCAGCCATCCACCGTCCAGGCAATGCTGTCGTCGCTGAGCGTGACGCCGCGATCGAGTTTGCGGAAAAAGCGGCCGCCGTTGACGGAGAAGCAAACGTCGTAGGCGCGCAGATTTTCGGATAGCGGCGCTGGCATCGCGCTGACCCTCAATGTGGCGGAAGAGCTGTGCCAAGCCATCGGGTTCGCGATGGCAAATATAGCCAGGCTGCGTGGACGCCTTGTCGACAAATTCGCTCGATTTGTCCGGATCGGGCGCCTGGCCCCGGGCACTCAAAAACGGCGTCGCCATAGCCGCGACGACTCTTGACTTTTGTCACCATATCGGATACAGAGCCGGCGTTCGCTCATCGAGGGGCGTGATCTCGAGACACACCTGGTTGCGGAGCGAATGCGGTTCCTGCGGACGGGGCTTGTAACCCCGCTCCCGGGCGGTCCGGGCATCGTCTCCTCCGGCATTATGACCGGGGTGCAACGTGCCTTGCTTAAGCGCGATTGACGGTGCGGATAACGCCCGCATCCTCTTGATCGCGTGAAGCGCGGCCTGGGCTGAGTCAAAGCGTTCGGTCGCCGCGACAAGAGCCGCAGTGGAGCGCCGGAAGGCGAGCGCGCCCCGAAAGAGCGCGCTGCCGGGCCTCGCAGGCACGGCTCCTGAGACTATGCGCCTTTCGGCGCTCCGCTCCCCTCTTGGATTTGCCGGGGGCGAATCTAAAAGCTTGGCGTCGTGGCTTGGTTAGTCGTGATCAAATCGGACACAGTGGGTACGCGAGAACGAATGGCTATGCACGCAAACCAAGCGCTCGCGCCACGGCGGCTGTTTGATGGCTTGCGATGCTGCGGATCAGGTCACGCGCCCTCGTCCGACGGCGGCGGAATGCGCCTTTCATGAAAGCCGCGCTCGATCATGGCGTAGACCTCACGCACCAGAATGTGGGTCGCCACCTCGTTCTCGGTGCGACCGAGCTTGCCGAGCGTTGCCAGCAAAGCGAGGTAATTGAAGGTCTCGATCGGCAACGTCAGGCTCAACGCCCGCGCCTCCGAACGGTTTTCGGGTCGCGCCATGGGACGAACATACCTTCGGTTAAAACTTGGTTATAATAGGGTTAAAACTATTGGCAGGCGACTCGAATCATGCCAGCTTCGCTCTCGGCGAGGGTTTTCGCTCAACAAGCTTAAAGCGGCCCGGCAAAGCGCCGGGTGTCTGACAAAACGGCGGGCTGGCAATCGCTTTAGCGCGGATGCGGCTCGGTGATCGCGGCGCCATGCGCGCCGTCGCGCACCGATTTCGCGCCTTTGCGCCTGCCGCCCGGGGGCACGATCGCTTGAGATTGTCGCTCTAACATTTTGGCGGAGCATGATTTTCTTCGATCATGCCGGCGTGAATGCCCGTTGCGCGGCCTTCGCCCTGTCGGCGGCCCAGAACCGGCCGCCCGCATTCACGAGGCCAATCCCATGACCATTGCACCCTGGACTGCGGAGCGCGTCGAACGGCTCCGGACCTTTGTCGCCACAGGCATGACATGCAGCCAGATCGCTGCCGAGATCGGCGTCACCCGTAACGCCGTCATCGGCAAAATCCACCGTCTCGGCCTGTCGACGGAGCGGCCCGCGGCGGGGGCGGCGGCCGGGGCGGCGCCGGCGGGTTCCTGCCCGCAACGCGCCCGACGCCCGCGGCTCTCGGCGCGACGCCAGCTGTTGCGTCTGGTCTCGCCAGCGGCGCCGAGCGGCACGAGCGAAATCGTCTGCGAGCCGGTTCCGGTCGACAGCGCGCAGAACTGCTCACTGCTCGAGCTGACGCAAGGCAAGTGCCGCTGGCCGCTCAGCAATGGCGGCAACGATTCCGCCGCAGCGGATTTTGTCTTTTGCGGCAACGAGACGGCCGCGGGCTTCTCCTACTGCGCCGGCCACGCGCGCATGGCTTATCGGCTGCCGGCGCGACGGCGCGCTTAACAGGCGGACCAACGGATTGCATCGACGAGACTGCGCCGCGCTTTTGCTTTAGCGCTTGCGCAAGGCGCTGCGGCAGATACGTCGCTGCATCCGGCCGCAACTGTCTATCAATGCTATGCTGCCGTTGCGAAGATCAAACGGCTCAACAAGCGTGGTCCGTCATGAGCGATTTCGACAACTTCCCGATTGTTCCTCCGATCGTGGTCAAGGACAGCCCGAAGCCGCAGCGGCTCACCACGCTGGCGCAAGCGCGTGCCTATCTCGATGAGGCCATGCGCTTGGGCCGGCCGGCACCGTGGCGCGAACTGTGGCATCGCCTCAAATCGGTCGCGGCCGAGGACGAGGCCATCGAAGCCATCGGCGACATGCGCGAATTGCTCGCTGAGGAAGATTTGTTGCTCCCGTCCGCCTGAGCACAGAGTTGGATCGCGCAACTTTGCCCGCCCCGCATCTATCGACATAAGGGAAAACCGAAACGATCCGGGGCACGAGTGCCCGGACCTCCGGGTGCCGAAGAACCTCCGGCCGCAGGCGGATCCAGCGCATCCGCTACCAAAACACCTGAAGCTTCCCCGGTTTTTGCTGCCGCCTGAAAGAACGCCGCCAAACTCGCATCGCCGCGGCCGGAAAATCGCCGCCGGCCGCGTTAGCGCGGCGTTCACGGAATCCGACTAAATAGAAAGGTCATGACCTTGACCGCGCAGGCTTTACTCACCGAGCTCGATGCCAGGTTGCCGCAGGCGACCCCCTCGTGGCGCGGCGGAGCCTTGCGCCAAATCACCGATTTGTTTCTCGCCAGCGCGGACCTCTATACCGACGAGCAAGTCGCGCTGTTCGATGAAGTGATGGGCCGTCTCATTCCAAAAACGGATCGGGCGCTGCTGGCTCAATTGAGCAACCAGCTCGCGGGCCTCGAAAAGGCGCCGGGCAAAGTCATGGGGACGCTGGCTCGTCACCCCGACATCGCGGTCAGCGGACCGGTCCTCGAGCAAGCCAAGGCGTTACAGGATGCCGATCTCGTCGAGATCGCCGATCAGGAACGCAAAGACTTAAATGCGCTCATGAAGATCGCCGCGCGTCCGCAGCTCAACTCTATAGTCACCGACGTTGTACTCAAACGCGGCAACAAGGCGATCCAGCGCACGATTATCGACAACCCGAACGCGCTCATGTCGGAATCGGGCTTCGCCAGGGTGATCACGAGCCTCAATGGCGACAAAGACCTGGCGACCGCGATTGCAGCGCGCGACGACGTGCCGCCCGAGCTGCGCGTCTGGCTCACCACGACCCTCGAAGAATAGCGGCCGAAATTCAGCGCGCGTCCACCGCGGCATGGATTGCTTGATCAAGCGAGACCATGAGCAACAATTACAACATTTATATATCCGCATTTAATGGAACAGCAGCTGTTTTCGCGAGTTCCCTAAGCGTATTTCCCCGTAGCGAGATTACAAAAATGGATGGACGCGACCGGGAGCTTTTGGACAAGCAAATGCGCCGACTTGGACCCGCGGCGCGAAACGACGGCGCGATGATTTTGGCGCTGGTAGCGGTCTTTCTCGCCGGCATGACGCTTGGCGCCGCCGTGTTTGCCCATAACAGCCAGCCGACACGGTTCACATCGAACGATGCAATGGCCGCGCTTTCGCCGCCGAGCATGGCATTGCCGCTGGCACGCTGAAACGACCCGCAGCACGACGAAACCGGCGAGCGGAATGCGCGCGCCAATCGCGTTGATCGCGCGTCAGTCACCGCGGTCGAATAAGCCGAAAAAGCCGCCCTGTCGGTCATCGCTCTGCCGATAGGAATACTCTGGGCGCGCGGGAACCACGATCACGCGCCGCTGCGGTACCTGCCCAACTTCCATGTCATCATTGCGCCGCCAACGGCGGACAACATGCGATTTCGTAGCCTCGCCTTTTTCCCGACTATCAGCCTTTGGCCGCTGCACGGCAGGCGGGGCGCTCGCTTCCGGTACGTTCGCGGTGTCGGGGCCACCGCTACCATTCGCATCGCCAAAGAAATCAAACAGTGGCCGTGCGTGGTCCCTTGGTACCTCGGCTGCCTCGACGTTGGTCTGCGGCTCCGGCCGTAACGTTACGATGTCGCGCCGCTGTTCCGGTTCCATATTACGGGTAGATCGCGCTGACGGCCGGGGACGCGTGCTAAGGGTGCGGCCTTCAGTGCCGCTCGCGGAGTGCCGGCTGTCGCTTTGGGCGTGACTGTTGGTCCGATTGATCTCGTTGCCGCCGCCTTTGTTTGCCTCCTCGGTTTGTGTCCCCGGCGCCGGCTGCTCGACCGGCGCCATCGCGTGCATCTGATCTCGCGGAGCGGCTGGCGCCGATGATGGTGTTTGCAAATTCGGCGAAGATGCCTGTGCTTGCGATGCCGCCGGCGGAGTTGCTTGCGCCGGCGCTTGTGTCTGCATCGAAGGTGCTGTTGTCGCGGCCAGCCCGCTTGGCGGCTCCGGCACCACGCGCGCCGGTTCCGTTTGCACTCGCCCGGTTTGCGATTCGCGCGGCGCCGCGTCGGCGCTGACGTCGCGACGCGGAGGCGACGTCAAAGCGCTGACGATAGCGAACACACTGGCGCCACCGGCGATCACGCCGATGAGCGCGGCGAAGCAAGCAATGAGAACGGTCCGGATCGCGCGGTCCAGTCGCCCGGACGGATGGAAGTCGGGCCGGTTTGCCGGCGCCATGACGACGTTCCTTCAGTCATCCCGCCCCGGCTTCATCGCCAAGCCAACGCCGGCAAATGCGGCGACGTTCCTTGTTCAATATTTTCGTGATGTCTGCGGAACAGTTCCATCGACGCCGCGGCATGGATTGCGGAATCTTTGGGCACCAACAATCCGCGGAAAGACGGTGGACTATTCTTCGGGCTCGGTGGTGAAGAACAAAGGATAGCCCTTCTGCTTGCCCAGCTCGGTGGCTTCCTTGGCCTTGGTCTCGGCGACGTCCCTGGCATAAACCGCAATCACGCAGGCGCCTTTTTGGTGCGCCGTCATCATCACCCGATAGGCTTGGTCCTCGTTCATGCGGAACACGGCCTTGAGCACCTGCACGACGAATTCGCGCGGCGTGTAGTCGTCGTTGAGCAGGATCACTTTGTACAGCGGCGGCCGCTGCGTCTTGGTGCGCACTTTGGTGCGCGGCTTCACGATGGTTTTGGTCATTTTGACGCTCCGCGCCCGGTACCTGGCGAGGCCGGCAAAGTTTGCATCAAGTATAATCCGTGTTGCGCGCCTCTCCCAGCACTCGCACCTTAAGGCCGAACGGCGACAGCCGCGCCGGACCCGCGTTCATGCAAGCAGCGTTCCGTCTTGGAACTGACGCCAATGTGTGGCGTTAATCGCCGCATCGCACGGAGGTCGCCATGCATATTCTTGGGATCATCATTATCGGCTTCATCGCCGGCATTATCGCCCGCTTCCTGGCGCCGGGCCCGAACAACCCGGCGGGTTTTATTCTCACCACCATTCTCGGCATTGTCGGCGCCTTGGTCGCCACCTTTATCGGCCGTGAAATCGGGTGGTATGGCCCCGACCAGGGCGCCGGCTTTATCGCCGCTACCGTCGGGGCGGTGCTCATCCTCGTTGTTTGGCACGCGCTGGTCCGCAACGGGGTGATCTCCGATGCAGGCCGCCCCTGGTAGGAGCGAGCCGACCCTCCGGCCTGGGCCTACTAGCGACCCGCCGATCGCCGCTGAACGATCGAATAGCGGGGCGTCCGCCGTTCAACCACGACAGCGCGCGGCGCTCCCACCCGGCCGGTAATGGTGACGCGGTTCACGTCCTTACGCTGGCCCATGCGCAGAACGACCCCTCTGGCCTCGTCGACAGAAACTTCCATCAGCGCCGCAACGATTTCGATCTGTTCCTTAAGATCGTCGGTGAGCCCTTGCGCCGCAACAACCGCCTCCTCGACGGTCGGCGGATCGCGTCGTACCCGCCGCCGGCCGTCCTTTGTTTCCCAAACCTCGCTCATGTCCGCACCTGCGTTCTTTTCCGTTTTTGTCAGGGGCGATTATCGGCCTTCTACCGCATTGCAGCAAGGAAATTGTGCAATGCACCCACGACCATTAACGGCCTTTTTCAAGGGCGGTTCCAGCATACTTAATTACACACGGCGGGCGGCGGTATGCTCGGTGAGCGTCGGCTAGTGCGGTCCCATGTCGCTGAACAGGACGCCACCCTTGCCTTTGTCGGTCTTCGCCGTCTCGATCAGCGAGACGGTAACCGATTCTGCCGGCACCTTGATACTCTTCACCACAGCGGCCGTAACATCTTTGATGAGCGCGCGCTTCTCGTCGAGCGAGCGGCCTTCCAGCAGATAGACGACAATTTCCGGCATGGATCCCTCCGTGTTGGTTCGCCAGCTCTATTGAGCACAAATCACAAGCCGGAACTATCGGCCGGCTCCCCGGGTTTCGCTCAGACCAGAGATCAGGGAGCTCACCATGAAGCGATTGGCATTTGCGGTCGGCTTGCTCGCACTGGGTTTCGCCGCCTCGACGCCCGCCCGCGCGGATTTCGCCGTGGTCCAATTCGGCGATGGCTATTGCCGGATCTGGTGGGACAGCGCCGGCGTTCCGTGGGGAACGCGTTGGACCAAGATCGCCGTCGGCCTGCCCGATTACGACGCCGCACAGACCGCGCTCGATGGCGCGATCGCGCAAAGCATGTGCCGATAAGTCACGCCGTTCACATGCTGAGAAGTTCACCCGGCTGATGCGGCGTTCCGCCGGCCGCCGCCGGGCTGTCCGCTGACGATATCTGCGTGTCCGCCGAACGCCCACACCCGGCCAACTCCCGGAACAGGTTCTCCCAAAGGCCCCGACGCGCCCAGCGCACGAAGCGGTTATAGATCGTCGTCGGCGGACCATATTCGGGTGGGCAATCACTCCAGCGGCCGCCGCTCTTGAGAACATGCACGATCCCGCTGATGACCCGCCGATCGTCAACCCGCTCGACCCCGCGAACATCGGTCGGCAAATGCGGCTAATCCGAGCCCATTGCTCGTCGTTTAGCCAAAACAAATTCCTGCGCATACCGATCCCTCAAAAACAAATAGGATCGTATTGTAGATGCAAAATAAGAGGACCTAGTACTCGCCGTGCCCCTGATAGGCACCTGGGCTCAGGGCGGTGAATGGACGCAGAAGTGCCAGCGGTCCTCTGCCGCCTCCATAAGCCTGCTCGCCGTGCGTGCCGTTACGCGAGGTGAGGTGCGGCTTCTTGGCGAGCTTCTTTTGCACCGGGGTTGAGTCAGTCGCCGCGACGGTCTCGTCGGGCGCAGCTGCTGGCGGGGCGTCGATAGCGGCTGGCGCCTCCGCTAGCCCGGCGACGCTTGCCGGGCCCTGAACGGTCGAACTCGTGCTCGAACTCGCTCGCCGCAGGGCTTGGCGGGGCAGCACTTGCCGTGTGAGCGCTCGTCAGCGTCGCGAATTCACCCTCGACGGCGGGTCGCGCCCCGGCGTGAATTTGCGGCTGCAGCGCCGGCTGCGTCGTCGCCTGCATTTGTGTTGCCGGCTGCACCAAGGTGCGCGCGGCCACGGAGCTTTCCTCGGCCGCCGGGTGCACGACTAACGAGAATACCACCGCGCCACCAGCGCTGGCGCCGACGGCAGCGGCGACGAGAACAATGCGTGCAGTGCGCGCGAAACTGGGCGCCGGCGCGAGATAGCCCCATTCCGGGTTGAAATTGTTGGCGAAACGCATCAGCACCTCCGAGGCAAGCCAGCCGCTGCCGCTGCCCCCACCCAACGCCAACGCCACCGCCGAACGTGGAAACGCATCGACTGCGGGGCCGGTTCCTGTTCGGCGGCGAAATGGTTAGCGATCATAGAAGACGCTCGCAAGCCGGCCCCGACGGGCCTGTTGACAGCACGGAAAAACCCTTCGATCAGTGGCGGCGTGGTCCGCAAACCGCCTTCTAGGAGGCGCTGACCAGGTTAGCCGGCGGCCGAGGGGATGCACTCTCGCCGCCGATGCGGTCGCCAAACGCGCCGAACCATGACGGGATGCCGCCGATCACGGACACTACGCGGTAGGTGACGGCGACCACGTTGTCCTTGATGCTGATCGTCTTGGCGAGGATCGAATCCGGATTGCTGGCGGCAGGTTTGCCGCCGTCGTTGGGCTGCGGTTCCGCCTGCGCGATGACGAGAGGCGAAGGCGAGGCGCCAGCGATCGGCGCTTTGTTGCGCGGCGGGACCGCCTTTGCCGCGGCCACAGCGACAACCGCCTGTCGTGGAGCGGCTACCGCTGCCACAGGCGCGGTATCAGCGGCATCGGCCGTACGGCGCGGCGCGCCGTCAGTAGCGGCAAGCCGCTTTTTCTCGCTCGCCATTTCCGCTTTGAGGAAATTCACGATCAAGCCGTGCTCGTCGCGCAGCAGCTGCATCATTTCGGCTGACGCAGGAGCGGCCTGGGCGGCCGGCGCGGGCGCGCGGCCCAAGCCGTAATGCGTCAACAGGAAACCGCCGATCAAGCTCGCCAGCGCCGCCGGCAGAACTTCGAAAACCAGTTTGGCGAAGAAGCGCCCCAGCAATGGCCTATCGTACCGCATGATCCGATGTCCTCCGCGCTCACGGCGTTTTTCAAACGGTCGATTGAATTTCAAACACTTGTTATAGGCGACTGGTGGCCGAGAACAAGGAATTTTTGCGGCAGTGCCGCGGATTTCCTGCGGAAAAAAAGCTCAGGCTTGCCGCGTCAGGCCGCCGATCGCCCAGCTGCTGACGAGTTGCGCGAGCTGCTCGATGGCCGGCTCATCGAGCGAGAGCGTTACCGGGGGCTCGGCGAGCCGCTCGCGGTTGCGGACGAATACGGTGCATTGGCCGATCAGCCAGATCGACGCGACCACGAGGGTTCGGTGATCCGCCTCGGGCATAAAGCGGCGCACCAGGTCGAGCGCCAAGCCCATGAACGGCGCCGCTTCCTCACGGAGGAGCTTACGAAAAACAGCCGTCGGACGCACCGTTTCCCAATTGAAAATCGCCATGTGGCGGCTGTATTCGTCGCGCCCCATCAACGGCCGAAGCTGGCGGCGGATGAATTCGCCGAGCGCCTTTTCGCGCGACAGTGTTTTCGCTTCCTCGGCATGAGCGAGCTGATCCTCGGTGAGGGCGCCGAACGCCGCGCGCAGCACTTCGCGGTAAAGTCCTTCCTTGCCGGCGAAATGGTAGTTGATGGCGGCCTGGTTCACCCGCGCCTTGGCAACGATGGCGCGGACGCTGGTCGCCTCATAGCCGTGCTCGGCGAACAACCGCTGGGCGGCTTTGAAGATGCGCTCGCGGGTGATTTCGGACGGTCGCGTCATGGTCGGCCTATTTTCAAACTCTCGTTCGAATTCCAAATAGGCGTTTGGCGGCGACAATGCAATTTCCCACGCGACGCCGTCGATTGATCGATCATGCCGAGCACTCGAGGATGAGGCCGCCAAGCAGCAGAAGGTGTTACGGCAACAGGACGGCGTACAGCCGAGAACGCGTTCCTTCGCGATGACTCAGGCCCGATGAGCCCGCTATCGTCGCTGCATGATTGGACCGCACCGCGTCGAGGGCTACGCCATTGTTTCCGCCGACGGCAAGATCGCCGATGGCAACGGCGTCATGCCGGACACGATCCGCAACGACGCCGACCAGAGATTCTTGCAGGCGGAACTCGACCGGGCGGCAGTCGTCGTGCATGGACGCCACTCGCATGAGGGCGGGCCGCGCTCGGCGCTTCGCAAGCGTATCATTGTAACCCGCCAGATTGCTTCCATTGCGCCCGATCCCTCTTATCCGAACGCAGTTCTGTGGAATCCGGGCGGCGCGACGTTCGCAGAGGCCATTGCAGCGGTCGGAGCCGGAGACGGCACCATTGCGATCATCGGTGGCACCGAGGTGTTCGGCCTGTTTTTGCCGCTCTATGATGCCTTCCATCTCACACGCGCTGCCCATGCTCGAATTCCCGGCGGGCGGCCGCTTTTTCCCGATCGCGGCCTGCAGGAGACGCCGGAAGACGTGCTCGCTCATCAGGGCCTAAAGGCCGGCCCGCGACGCGACATCGATGCCGCCGCCGGCGTGACGTTGACGACCTGGAGCCGTGAGCGCCAATGATTGGCGTAGCGTGAAAGCAACAGTACCCCGTCGTATCCCATGACGCTTCGCTTGCCTCGACACGACTTGAGCCGGCCCCGCGAGAACGCGCTGGACTACGAAATTGCGCAGGAGCAAGCGGCAGCGCTGGGCCGGCTTGGCCGCACGCTTGAGGCGGCGCTGGCCGCTCTGTCCCGGTACGACCAAGCGCGCGCCCAGTCCGGCGAGGAGCTTCCCGCGCCTGCTTCGTCCGCCGCGGCGGTTCGGGAGCGGCTGGTGCAGGAAGCGAGCTACGCACTGTGGTGCTTCGTCATCCAACGCGAGGCCTGCGGCCTCCGCGATCAGCGGCTCATCGTGCGCGAATATCGCATTCCCGCCGAGGTGCAAAACCGGATGGGAGTGTTTGACGGGAACCGGCCATACGCCGTCGGCTCGAGAAATTCATGATTTCTTAAGCCGCAACCCCTCGAGACCTCTGTCGCAAGCCTTTGTTCACCCTTCCCGCGGCATTGTTGCCGACGTTTCAGCGGGGCGCCGTTGGTCAATGATGCCTACTCTTCCTCTGATCGAAGAGCTCGAAGCGGCGCTGACCTCGGGCACCAACACCCGCCGGATCGAGATGCTCATGCGCATCACCGATCTCTTCGTCGGCGGCGTATCACGCTACTCGAAGGAGCAGATCGACGTCTTCGATGACGTCATGGTGCGCCTGGTGAGCGCCATTGAGGCCAAAGCGCGTGCCAAGCTGGCGCACCGTCTGGCGCCGATCGCCAACGCCCCTTCGAGCGTCGTCCATATGCTCGCGTTCGATGATGACATCGAAGTCGCACAGCCAGTCCTGCGCCAATCGGAACGGCTCGACGAACCTGCCCTACTCGCCAACGCCAACACCAAGAGCCAGCAGCACCTGTTCGCGATCTCACAGCGTAAATCACTCAGCGAAGCGGTCACCGACGTGTTGGTTGAGCGCGGCGATCGCGAGGTCGTTCATTCGGTGGTCAAAAACGTCGGGGCGCGTTTTTCCGATGCCGGCTTTCGCATGCTGGTCAAACGGTCGGCCGGCGACGACGACCTCGCGACCGAAGTCGGTATGCGCGGCGACATCCCCCGTCCGCATTTCCTCGTGCTGCTGGAAAAGGCTTCCAGCACGGTACGGACCCGCCTTGCCGCTGAGAACCCGCAAGCCGGCACGGCGATCGAAGGGGTGGTGGCGGAGGTTGTCGGCGGCTTTCGCAACGATGCCCGCAACGCTTCACCAGACTTCGCCGCAGCGCAGGCGACCGTCGAGCGGCAAAATCGTATCCGCCGCATCGGCGAAGCCGAAATCTATCAATACGCGCGCGAACGCAAGTTCGAGGAAACGGCGATCGCGCTGTCGATCCTGTGCGACACGCCGATCGATGTCGTCGAGCGGGCGCTGCTTGATCCCGGCGCCGAAATTATCCTTATCCTCGCCAAGGTCGCCGGGCTGTCGTCGACGACCACCAAGGCTATCCTGCTGTTGCGGGCGGCCGACCGCGGCATGTCAGCGAAAGACCTCGACCAGGCGCTGGCGAGCTTCAATCGGTTGCAGCCCGACACGGCCCGGCGCGTGCTCGGCTTCTTCCGCACCCGCGTGAAAAAGCCGGCACAGCCGATGGTTCCGCCGGCGGTAGCCATCAGTGGATAAAAGCAAGCGCACGTCCGGTAAGCGCGACTGCCGCCGAACGCCGGTCAACGATCACGAAATGTTGGCCGGCGAAGCTGTGACCCGGTCGTCGTGCATGCGGCCGCGTTTCTCAGCTCTGCTCATTCGCGATGGCCGACGTAAGCGGAAGCTGTATGGCTTTTTCTCTAGAATTTGCTTGACTCCGAAGGGTTTGCATTTATGTGGGGACTTCGCCGCTGCTGATCGGTCCGCGCGGGCACGATCGGGCGGCTTTCGCTTTCCGTGGCGCCGGCTCGCCGGCATCTCGGGTTCTTATCTCTGGTTGGGGAGGACGGCATGAGCCAGAACGCCCTCTTGCGATCGGGGAAGGGCTTGGGGATCCCAGGTACCGCCCGAAAGGAAGACAGGAAGACCAAGCTCAAAGTGGCGGTACCGGCGCCAGTGGAAGACCGCCAGGATCATTTCGCCGTTCGCAACGGCGTCCGTTGTGCTGGCGTGCATCTCATTGTCGATTTGCATGGCGCGCAGGCGGCTCGATGACATCGAGCACATCGAGGCGACGCTGCGACGCTGTGTCGAGGCTTCGCGGGCGACGCTCCTGCACATTCACGTGCATCATTTCCAGCCCAACGGCGTGTCCGGCGTGGCGGTGCTGGCGGAAAGTCACATCTCCATCCACACTTGGCCGGACGCCGGCTATGCCGCGCTCGACGTCTTCATGTGCGGCTCGGCCGATCCCGATGCGTGCATTCCGGTGCTGCGCGAGGCATTTTCCGCCAGTCGCGTCGGCGTGAACGAAATCCTGCGCGGGCAAAACGCCTAAGCGCACTTGGCGCCGGACCGGGCTTGAGCGGCCGGGCCTTAAGTCCCGGCCGTTTCTCTTTCTGCAACCGAGCTCTGGGGTGATGTCATGGCCGAAAAGCGCTGGATCGCCGAGACGCTGTTCGACGACCTCGGCTTTCGCATGAGCTACCAGGTCGACAAGGTGATTTATGAGATGGAGACCGAGCACCAGCATCTGGTGCTATTCGAGCAACCGTTCTTCGGCAAGATGCTCATGCTCGATGGTGCTACCCAAATCACCAAGCGAGACGAATTCATCTACCAGGAGATGATGGCGCACATGCCGCTGTTCGCCCACGGCAACGCACGCGAAGTGCTGATCGTCGGCGGCGGCGATTGCGGCATCGCCGAGGAGGTACTCAAGCATAAGACGGTCAAGCGCCTGACCCAGGTCGAGATTGATCCCACCGTCATCGAATTCGCCAAAGAGCATTTCCCGGAATTCACCAAGCCGGTCTTCGCCGACAGGCGCTTTGAAAACGTCATCGGCGACGGCATGGAATACGTCGCCCGGACCGCCAAGCGTTTCGACGTTATCATCGTCGACTCCACCGACCCGCACGGCCCTGGCAAAGTCCTGTTCAGCGAAAAGTTCTATAGGGCCTGCAAACGCTGCATGAACAAAGGCGGCGTCCTGGTCACGCAGAACGGCGTGCCGATCTTCCAGCCGCGCGAGCTCATCTCAAGCATCGCAAAATTCCGGAAGCTGTTCGCCGACGGCACCTGCT
>CAWHUO010000033.1:0-280251 GCA_963832605.1 uncultured Alphaproteobacteria bacterium
CGTCATCGAATTGGCCGAGCTCCGCGTGAACCCTCCCCAAATATAATAACCAAAACGGCGTATATAGCTTCGCTCCCGTCGAGCCGAATGCGGTGATCCCGGAGGTCATCATGTGGACTGCGTCCAAGGTTTTGCCTGTAAAGGCGAATAAGTAACCCTGGATTGCGGTTCCGGTCGCCTTCCACAGTAAGGCGCCCTTTTCGTCCGCAAGAGCAAATAGTTCGTGGACTCGCTTGGTTGCGATTGCGTAATTGCCGCTGAAGACAGAGGCCAGCAAAGGGACGCCCAGGGCAACCATGAGACTGCCGGCGTGACCGATTTCGCGGGCATCTTCGAGTGCGCGCTCACTGTCCACGAGTGCCGCGTCGGGATAACCAAGCAGCCATAGCGCCCAAGATCTATAGCTTAGAATTGCCACTCTTGTGTCTTGACCAAAGCGCGTCGCCAGCGGGCGATGCTCCACGGGGTCGTAAAGCGCAATTGCCTGGTCGTAGTGCGCCCGCGCTTCCACGAATTCTCCCACGTGCAATAGGGAATGCGCCATCATCCGATGCCCGATCATAAGCGGGGCTGTCGCAGCCTGCTTCTCGGCGAGTGACACGAACTGCGTGGCGAGACCGAGCGCAACATCGGCATTGAAGGCCATCACGCTCGCAATCCAGGCCCCGTAGAGGACCGAGAACAGCAGTAAGGGATCTTCGGGAGGCTCGCCCAGCGCCTCTGCTTGCTCGATCAACAAGCGCGCCCGCTCGACAGCGGCCTTGGTTTCCGGCGCGCCATACCCTTTGAGATGGAAAAATGTGTTTATAAGCGCAACCTGAAGCTTGATCTGCCTGCCGCGCAGCGCCGGAGTGGCAGGCAAGGCTGCGATATGGCCGAGGGCGCGGGTAAGCTGCTCGGCGGCTTCAACGAGCGCGGAGCGCTCCAGCGACCGCTGTCCGGCCTTGCCCCAAAAATTCGCGGCGTTCTCGATCAGCCCAGCCTCGGCGCAGTGGCGCGCCAGCACCTCCGGCTGACGCTCGGCGATCTCCGCGAATTGGCTATCAATGGTTTCAGCGATACGGGCGTGCAGCGCGCGTCGCTGCTCCCGCAGCAGCGTGCCGTAGGCCGCGTCCCGCACCAGAGCATGCTTGAAGAGGTAGGTCGCATGCGGTGGCGCGCCGTTCCGGAACAGTAAACCGGCCGCAATGACACGGTCGAGCGCCGATCCGAGTTCCGCGTCTGACAGACGCACCACCCCAGCCAACAGCGCATACGAAAACTCCCGCCCGATTGTGGCCCCGATCTGCGCCACACTCTTGGCGGAGCCGAGTCGATCGAGCCGCGCCATCAGCAGGGCGTGCAAGCTTGCGGGAACTGCTAGAGCCGGGGATGGAACTGCCGCGGCGGTCCGCCTCGCTTCGCTCTCGCTCTCCGCCTCCAAAACTGCCTTCGTCATCTCCTCCACGAAAAGGGGAATGCCATCAGTGCGATCGATAATGTCTTGCCGGATGCCCGCCGGGATGAGCTTGTTGCCGGCAACGCTGTCGATCATGGCGGCGACTTCGCGCTGCGCCAGTCGATCGATGGCGAGTGAGGTGACGTATGGCCGTCCGATCCAGGGCGGCGGCTCGAACTCGGGCCTGAACGTCACGATCAGCAGCACGCGACGGTTTTCGATCCGATCTACAACCTGACCGAATACTTCCAGGCTGGTGGGATCGGTCCAATGCGCGTCCTCTAAGATCATAAGCGCTGGATTCTCGCGTGTCAGCGCTTCCACCTGTCTAGCCAAGGCGTCCATCGTGCTCCGCCGGCGCTGCTGCGGCGTGGATTCAAGCGACGGATAGCGGCCGTCGTTCGGTAACGATAGCATCTCGGCAAATCGCGCTGCGTCCGACAACGACGTTGCGGTCTGCGCAAGCAACGCATCAAGCTTATCCAGTTTTGCTTGCAGAGTATCGTCCAGCGCGAGGCCGGCAGCGCGCTCCATTTGTCTAATGATTGGATAAAACGGACTGTCCGTGTGCTGCGGAGAGCAGAAAAATCGCAAGCGCGCGTAAGGCGCCGCGGCAACGCTCTCCACCAGTGCCGCCATGAGCCGCGATTTGCCGATACCCGCCTCCCCGGAGAGCGACACCACCTGCCCTTCACTGGACTTTGCTCTCGACCAGCATCGAAGCAGCAGTTGCAGTTCTTCCTCCCGCCCAATCAGGGGGCCCAGGCGAGCTTGTGTAGCGCGTCGAAGCGGCTCTCCACTGAGCTCGCCCGCAGAACCGCCCACACTCTCACCGGACCGGAAATACCCTTGAGCTCCGTGACGCCGAGATCCTGCAACTCAAACAAACTGCCAAGAAGCCTTCGTGTGCCCTCAGCGATAATCACAGTATTCGGCTCCGCAAGGCTCTGCAGGCGCGCCGCGAGGTTCGGCGTTTCGCCGACGATGCCGGGCTCTCGCGCTCCACCCGAGCCGATCAAATCGCCGACAACGACCACACCGGTGGCAATGCCGACCCGCACTTGCAGGGACGAGCCGGCCGCAGTCACAAGCCTTGGCACCGCCTCGACGATCGCGAGTGCGGCCTGCACAGCGCGTTCGGCGTCATCCTCGTGGGCATTGGGGTACCCGAAATAAGCGAGCACGCCGTCGCCCAAATATTTGGCGACGAAACCGCCTTTGCGATCGATCCAATCCGCGCAACAGCCATGATACGCGCCAACGACGCCACGCAGATCCTCTGGATCGAGCCGGACCGACAACGCGGTCGAGCTAACGAGATCGCAAAACATCAGGGTCAGTTGGCGCCGTTCGGCAACATCCGCAGCGCCGGCCGCTTCCGTCCTGTCGGGGTCCGGCAGAACGCTCAAATCCCCAACCGCCGCCAGAAATCTTGCGCCGATCGCCGATGGCGACGACGCCGAGCTCCCTCAGATCTTCCGCCGTCAACTTCGGCAGGACTTCGAAGTCGATCCTGTTCTCGCGGAAAGCAGCCTCGTACCGGCTAAGGCCAAGGCTATGCAGCCACGCCACGACGTCCATGGCCGTGCCCCACATTGAGAGCGAGCATACAACTTCACTCAAGAAACCTACGCTCTTCGGACATGCCAGGCAAGAGAGCGCTGTATTTTCGATCGGCTCTTTGCTAACCAATGTCCACGCCGGCCAACTCGCAACAGGGCTCTAAGCGAGGTTGGGAGCGGCCCGGACTAAAGTCCTCTACGTAAAACGCCGGCTTCACGTAGGTATGCGGGGGGGATTGATGATCGCACGATTGGCATTGCGGCGGATCTTCATGCATATCGGCTCGAATTCTAGCGACACCGCGCTCCGCGTCGAATTCGCAGACGGCTCCGTTTGTCAAACCTACCCCAGCAAAAAACGAGGCGAAGTGCTTATCCGGTTTCGAACCCCCAGAGCGGAGTTGCATACGTTCCTGTTTTTCTACGAGGGCTTGTTCGACAGTTTTGTCACCGGCGACGTCGATTTTGAGGGTGAGCAGCCCATCGCGACGCTCGCTAGGTTGGGGTACAGCACTGGACAAAATTCTGCACCCTGGTTGCGCTCCTTAAAAAATCCGCTGATCGAAATCCACAAACGGGTGCAGGAATGGAGGCAAAGCGGAGCTAGTCGGAAGCAAGCAATCTGCAATGCGGAATTCCACTATGGACTGCCTTCTGCACTGTTCAAGGCCATGCTTGGCGAGACAATGGGGTATTCGGAGGGTCTGTGGACGCCGGAAACGACAATGCTGAACCAAGCAAAACAAAATCTCTACGAGTATATCTGCCGGAAGCTTCAACTCAAGCCGGGCATGACGGTGCTCGAAGTAGGAGGCGGCTGGGGCTACATGCCGATCTACATGGCGAAGCGGCACCATGTCGATGTCACGGTCTACAATCCCGTGCGAAGCCAGAACGACTATATGCGCGAACGCTTCCGCCGGCATGGATTGAGCGAGAAATTCGATTGGTTCAAGGCGATCATCGCGACATCGCGCGGGAGGGGTGTCGCTTTGACCGGTATGTCTCTATCGGGGTCCACGAGCACGCCGGCTATGGTCTCAAGCAATATCGACTGTGGGCCGAGTCGATCGCGGCGGCTTTGAAGGAAGGCGGCGCCGGCCTTGTCTCGACCACAAGCTGGATGGTTCGGCAGATGACCGGTCTGCTCACCCTCAAATATATTTTTCCAGGCGGGCACGTACCAAGTCTACCCGACACGCTGGCTGCGTTTCAGCGCGCCGGGCTGACGCTGCTCGAAATCGAGAATCTCTGGCCGCACTACAAGCGTACTATGGACGAATGGCGGAAGAATTTCGCCAGGGAATGGCCCGAGATTCAGAAATCTGACCCAAGTGTTTTCACGGAAACATTCCGCCGTCGATGGATCATGTATCTGGAAGGGACGAAGGCAACGTTCGACAGACTCTCTTGATCTTTCCCATATTGTCTTCGCCAAGGGACGCAAGGAAAACTTTTTCGCTTCCTTACGCGGCTCACGCGAGGTCGGTTTGATCGGCGGAGATCATGTGCCTGACCTCTATCAGTAATTTTGCCGCAGGTTCGCAATCGATCTACAACATCGCCATCGAAAGCTGCCGCACGTATGAACCGATCTTGCGACCGCTGCTCGAGGAATTATCCCGCAGTGCACCTGGTACCTAGCGCCGACTTCCGGAATAGCCGGGTGGGATCGAGGCGCGGACCGGGCTTCGAATGATGCCGACGTTTCCGGCGAATCAATTGACATGCGAACCTTGCTCGCAAGCCACCGTCCGGCGGCAAAGGAGGCGATCGATCTTTTCGTCTATCGCATCGGTCGCGAACTCGGTTCACTGGCAGCGGCGCTCGGAGGGCTCGATGCTATCGTTTTCACTGCCGGCATCGGCCAGCACGCGACCGAGATTCGAGCGCGTGGCTCGGTGTCACCCTCGATGAGGTCGCCAACAATAAAGGCGGCCCACGCTTTTCGCTCCCGCCTCAAAAGTTTCAGTGTGTGTTATACCGACCGATGAGAACCTGATGGTCGCACGCCATACCCGTCACCTGCTCGATTCGAGAATGACGGCGCGATAATGCCGTCATATTCAGAGCGAGCCTTCATGTTCGCCTTTTCGCAGGCGCGCCTGAAGGCGACGCTGCGGCGCACTTAGTCGCCTTTTGGCCCTTCGCTTCACTTAGCGCAATGCAACGACATGTCCGGAGTTGAGGTCAAAACGGACTCGAAAGCGATGGCTGCATTCTGTCGTTGTTGACCCATTGTATGGTCCGGCCGTGCGTTGCAAGAGAACTTCGTTGAGTTGGCGGTGAGCGGTCTTGCATCAATGTATCCGGCCTCTGATTGGAGCTTTGGTGCTCCTGGCCATCATGGATATCAGCGCGCGTGCGATCTCATTAAGCGACAGACCTCGAACGGGCCAGATGGGTCACCAGTGTTCGCATGCGCCGGGAAGACCGAACCTCCATCTCATCTCATCCTCTCGCAGACCTCGGCAGGTAACAGTCAATTCATCAGGCAGACTAAGCGGTTGGCGCAAAGGTTGACCTTGCTTCGAATGTTCGGCCACGAGCTAGAACGCTCCAAGCGATGCGGGCCAGCTTGTTGGCGAGTGCGATGGCGAGAACATTGCGGTGCAGTCGCTTCTTGGCTGCCTCGATCCAGGCTTTGAGCCCGTGACGTTCCCAGCTCTGTGGCTTGATTAGCACGACCCACGCCGCTTGCACGAAAAGAACGCGCAGGTAGCGGTTGCCCCGTTTCGATATCTTGCCGAGGATGGTGCGGTCGCCGGTCGAGATTTGTTTGGGTACGAGGCCGAGCCAAGCGGCGAAGTCGCGGCCTTTGGAGAACGCATCGCCGGTGCCGATTGCGGCCACCATAGCGCTGGAGATGATCGGTCCAATGCCGGGAACGCTCACCAGCCGCTCGCATCCGGCGTCCTGACGCGCAGCGACGGTGATCTCGTCAGATAAGTGATCGACACGCTGATCAAGCCGGCGCCAGTCTTCGGCCAACTCCTCGATGACGCGCACCATGCGTGGCGATAGCACATCAGGAGGTGTGGCGAGGATGCGAGGCAACTCGGCGCGCAAGAATCGCTGACCCTGCCGCACCGCAACGCCGCGCTCCAGGAGGAAGGCACGGATCTGATTGATAATGCCGGTGCGTTGGCTGACCAATCGCTCGCGAACCCGGTGTAGCGCCTGCAAGTCGAGCCGATCGGCTGTCTTTGTCGCCACAAACTTCATCGTCGGACGCTGCACTGCTTCGGCGATCGCTTCCGCATCGCGGAAGTCATTCTTCTGTCCCTTCGAGTAGGGCCGCACGTACTTGGCCGGCATCAGCCGCGCATCGTGACCAAGCGCCTTGAGCTTCCGACTGAGATGATGCGCACCAACACACGCCTCCATGCCGATCAAGCAGGACGGCATATTGGCTAGCCGGGCTTCGACCTGGCCACGCGACCATTTTTGCCGCAGCACGATGGCACCGCGACCATCTAGGCCGACGACGTGGAACGAGTTCTTGCCGATATCAATGCCGATAACAGCAATCGCATTGTCGAGGTTCAGAGACATGGCGTGCTCCTGTGTCTTCGGTGCCCCTTGCCAGCTTCGATCGCTGGCGGGGCAGGAGCACGGCCGGACCATTCCATTAGGCGACATTGAGCTTGCTTTACTGTGCGCTTGCACAAAGGTCGTTCAAGCCCCTTCCCGGGCATCGGTCTAAGCCGATACGATGCCGCCTGCTGAGCCTAGGGGGTGGCAATGAAACGGCGCTCCACAGCGGGCGGCAATCCGGCCAAAACGCGACGCCGCAAGACGGCGACGTCAAAGCGCCGCAATGCGCCCAAGGCGGCGATCCGCGGCAATTCGTCCACTGCCAGTCACGAAGCGGAGGTCGCGCGGCTCACCCGCGAGCGAGACGAGGCGCTGGAACAACAGACGGCAACGTCGGAGGTTTTGCGCGTCATATCGAGTTCTCAGGGTGAGCTACAGCCGGTGTTTGAGAGCATGCTGGCGAACGCGACGAGGGTCTGCCAGGCTCAATTCGGACATCTGCTGCTCTGCGAAGGCGACGCATTCCACAACATCGCGATGTGCGACGCGCCCAGCGCCCTGGCCGAGAAAATTCGCGGGCAGCTGTTTCGTCCCCATCCCGAGAGTCCGCTGGCGCAAGCGGCGATAACGAAACAACCCGTCCAAGTCCACGATCTGTTCGTCTCGCGGCCTTATCTTGACGGTCATCCGGCCATCGTAATGCTAGTCAAGCTCGGGGGTGCCCGCACGCTCGTCGGTGTCCCTATGTTGAGCGGGAGCGAGCTCGTCGGCGTCATTATCCTCTATCGGAACAAGGTCCACCCATTCACGGACAAGCAGGTGGCGTTGGTGCAGAATTTTGCTGCCCAGGCGGTAATCGCCGTCGAAAACGCGCGGTTGCTAACTGAGCTACGTCAGCGCACCGCCGACCTCACCAAATCGTTGGAGCAGCAGACGGCGACGGCGGAGGTTCTTGGCGTCATCAGCCGATCGAAGTTCGATCTGCAACCCGTCCTGCAGAGTGTCGTCGACACGGCAGCGCGGCTATGCCGGGCGGAGGCGGCCGGGATTTTCCGGCTGGAGGAAGGCTTGTACCGGTTCGCTGCCGGCTACAGTCTCCACCCGGATTATCTGGAACGCGAACGAAAAAATCCGATCGCGCCGGGCCCGGGCACGGTCGTAGGCCGCGCCGCCGTCATGAAAGGAATCGCTCGCATCGACGATGCGTTGACCGACCCGCTTTACGAGAAAAAAGACGACGCCAGGATCGGCGGATACCGCTCCATGATCGGCGTGCCGCTCATGCGCGACGGCGAGCCGATCGGCGGCATCGGTCTGGCGCGGTGCCGCGTCGAGCCATTCAGCGAGCGCGAAATTGAGCTTGTCACTACGTTCGCCGATCAGGCGGTGATCGCCATCGAGAACGTTCGGCTGTTTGAGGCGGAGCAGCAGCGCACACGCGAGCTCACCGAGTCACTGGAGCAGCAGACAGCGACATCGGAGGTGTTGCGCGTCATATCGAGTTCGCCCAGCAATCTCGATCCCGTGTTTCAGGCAATACTGAGTAATGCGACGCGTATTTGCGGCGCAAATTTCGGCATGCTGAACCTCTATGAAGGCGGCGCCTTCCCTGTCGTAGCGACGCATAACGCGCCGCCTATCTATGTCGAGTTGCGACGGCGCCAACCGATGGTCCACCCCGGTCCAAACCATCCCCTTGGACGCGTCGCTTTAACGAAGCAGGTGCTGCACATTGCCGACATAAGAGCCGAGGCGGGCTACCGCGAACGAGACCCATCGTATCTTGTGTTTGCCGATCTTGCGGGCGGTCGAACGCTGCTCATCGTGCCCATGCTCAAGGAAAACGATCTAGTGGGGACAATCAGCATCTTCCACCAGGAGGTCCGGCCCTTCACCGACAAGCAAATCGAATTGGTGCAGAATTTCGCCGCCCAGGCCGTCATCGCCATCGAAAATGCCCGACTGCTGACCGAGTTACGCCAGCGCACCGGCGACCTTACTGAGTCGTTGGAGCAGCAGACAGCGACTGCGAAGGTGCTTGAAGTCATCAGCCGCTCGGCGTTCGATCTCAACGCGGTGTTCGAAACCGTGGCCGAAAGTTCGGTCAAGCTTTGTGAGGCAGACCGAGCTTTTATTTTTCGTTTCGATGGAGAGCTGCTACGTATGGCGGCGGCCTACAACGCTCCTTCAGAGTTCGAGAAGTTCGTCAAGCAGACCCCAATTCGCCCCGGCCGGCACAGTGCTTCGGCGCGCGCCGCACTGGAACGCCGAACCATCCACATTCCCGATGTCCTGGCTGATCCGGAATATACCTATGGGGCGAAATATCTCGAGACGGTCCGGACAATTCTGGCCGTGCCGATACTCAAGGGCAGTGACCTACTGGGTGTTATCATGGTCTACCGCCTGGAGCTGAAGCCCTTCGCAGATAAGCAGGTCGCCCTCGTCGAGACTTTTGCCGACCAGGCAGCCATCGCCATCGAGAACGTTCGACTGCTGGACGTACTGCGACAGCGCACCGATGAACTTGGCCGCTCGGTCGAGGAGCTGCGCGCGCTTGGTGAAGTGTCGCAGGCCGTAAACTCGACGCTCGATCTGGAGGCGGTTCTCTCGACCATTGTCGCAAAGGCGACGCAGCTTTCCGGCACCGAGGCCGGCGCCATCTACGTTTTCGACCATCAGCGGCGCGAATTTCATCTGCGCGCTACCTACGGCATGGAGCAGGAGCTGATCGATGCACTCACGCTCCGGCGCATCGACATGGGCGATCCGAACGTCGCGGCGGTGATGGCGGCGGGGGAACCGATCCAGGTCGCCGACTTGAAGGAAGAAGTCGCCACAGACGTCAACGAGATCACGCTACGCGCCGGCTACCGCGCGCGCCTGGTCGCGCCGCTCCTCCGCGGCGAAGAGGTCATCGGCATGCTGGTCGCACGGCGTAAAGCGCCGGGCGCGTTTGCGCAGAGCACTGTCGATCTGATGAAGACGTTTGCGGCACAATCGGCAGTGGCGATCGAGAACGCACGCTTGTTCCATGATGTTGAAACCTCACTTGAGGATTTACGGACCGCCCAGGACCGTCTGGTGCAGACCCAGAAGCTTGCTTCACTGGGCCAGTTGACGGCGGGCATCGCCCACGAGATCAAGAACCCGCTCAATTTCGTCAACAATTTCTCCGGGGTCTCCGCAGAACTGCTCGACGAACTGCGGGAAGCCCTAGGCGGTGTGAAGGCCGACGATAAGACGCGTGCTGAAATAACCGAACTGGCGGACACGTTGCACGACAATCTCAACAAGATCGTGCAGCACGGCAGACGGGCCGATTCGATCGTCAGGAACATGCTGTTGCACTCGCGCGAGGGCTCGGGAGAGCATCGCTCGGTGGACATCAATGCCCTCGTCGAGGAAGCAGTCAATCTCGCCTATCACGGTGCGCGAGCGGAGAAGCAGGGATTCAACATCACGCTGGAGCGGTCCTGGGATCCCGCTGCCGGTCAGGTCGACTGTTTCCCACAGGAGATTACCCGGGTCCTGCTCAATTTGATTTCAAACGGGTTCTATGCGGCGACCAAACGCAAAGGCCAGGCAAACGATGGCTTTGAGCCGACACTGACCGCCGCAACCCGAAGCCTTGGCGACCGGGTGGAGATCAGGATTCGGGACAATGGAACCGGTATTCCACCGGAGGTGCGAGACAAGATGTTCAATCCCTTCTTCACGACCAAGCCCGCCGGCGAGGGTACGGGGCTTGGCCTTTCGATCAGCCATGACATCATCGTGAAGCAACATGCGGGGATTATGGAAGTCGACACCAAGCCCGGCGAGTTCACCGAATTTCGCATTGTTCTCCAACGGGCGGCGGCATTTCCCGCGAGATAATGGGGGGCAGACCGTGACACTCCTTGTTCTTGTGGTCGACGACGAGCCCGACGTTGAGGTGCTGTTTCGCCAGCAATTCCGCCGCGAGTTGCGCAGCGGACGCTTTACCATGGAATTTGCCCAATCCGCCCCGGACGCGCTTGAGCGCATCACTGACGCGGGAGCGGCCACCCTCATCTTGATCCTATCCGACATCAATATGCCTGGGATGAGCGGTCTTGAGCTATTGCCGAAGGCCAGGGCGGCGCGACCCGATGTTCCGATCATCATGATCACCGCTTACGGGGATGCGGAGACAAAACGCAAGGCATTGGAGGGCGGAGCCGAGGCGCTCCTAACCAAACCGATCGACTTTATGTTACTGCGCAACGAGATCGAAACGCGGGTCGAACGAACCGCATGACCGCGCAAATCCTGGTCGTTGACGACGAGCCGGACATGAAGGCTCTCGTCCTGCAGAAGTTCCGCCATCAGATTCGGGACGGAGCCATTAATTTCCTTTTCGCCAGCGACGGCATCGAAGCTATGGCGATGCTGGAAGCCAACGGCGATATCGATATGGTCGTGGCCGATATCAACATGCCTCGCATGGACGGGCTAACCCTATTGCAGAAGCTGCGGGAGACCACGGAAAACATCTCGACCATTATCGTCTCGGCCTATGGCGATATGAGCAATATCCGCACGGCCATGAACCGAGGCGCATTTGATTTCGTGACCAAGCCGATCGACTTCGCCGACCTGGAGAAGACCATTGCCAAGACGGTACGGCATGTCGAGTACCTGCGCGAGGCGCGGCAGCGGCAAGCGGCTGCCGAACGGGCGCATGCTTCGCTGTCGCGTTATTTCTCGCCCAATCTGGCAAAGCAGCTTGCCAACGATACGGATGCCGTTGATCTCGGCGGACAGCGCCGCGAGATCGCAACCGTCTTTTCCGATGTTGCGGGCTTTACTGCGCTAGTAGAGACCCTGGAACCAAGCGTTTTAGCACCACTCCTCAACGACTATCTGTCGGGTCTGACGAATGTTGTCTTCGCTCATGATGGCACAGTGGCAAAGATTGTCGGCGATGCCTTGCATGTCTTGTTCGGAGCCCCCGCCGAACAACCCGATCACGCGGACCGCGCGGTCGCCTGCGCAGTCGCCATGGACGCATATGCCCAGTCCTTCTGCGAGCGTTGGCTTTGCAAAGGAGTCCCACTGGGGATTACTCGCCTTGGGGCGCATGCGGGGCCCGCGATCGTTGGCAATTTTGGCGGTGGTCGCTTCTTCGACTACACGGCTTATGGCGACACCATCAATGTGGCGTCGCGGCTAGAGGCCGCTAACAAGCAGCTTGGCACCCGGGTTTTGGTCAGTGGTGCTCTCGCCGAGAAGGTCAAGAATTTCCGGGGCCGACCGGTCGGAGACCTCATGCTGCGGGGCAGGACCGAGGCCATTCGTGCGTTCGAGCCTGTTCAGATCAAAGGGTGCGATCCCGTTGCCGAGAGCTATCAGAAGGCGTTTGCACTGCTGGAGGCCGGCGACCCACGTGCCATGGCAGCCTTTGCAGCGCACGTTGGCAACCACCCAACTGATCAGCTTGCCAGCTTCCACCTCAAACGGCTGTTAGGCGGCGCATCAGGCACGAGGATTGCCCTGGATTAGCATTATCGTGGGTCACCGCTCAAAGGTCGCTATTGGCCCGTCGCTACCCTTGACCCGCTGCGGCCACCCGACGGCCGATTGCGCGTTCGGAAAATGCGCGTCATCTCCTGAGCCGATCTAAAAGTTCGGCGGAATCACCCTCCGCCTAGTTTGCGTTTTCCGCACGCACAGAATTTGTGGGTTCGAATCCCAAATCGGGCACGGTGTCCGTCTAACTTAAGTGTCCGCCTATACCCACAAGAATGCCCACAAGGCCGAGACGGATTGCCGCGACTGGGAGCGAACGGGCGCGAGCTGAATTTAGGCTATAAATTGCTTATTTGCAACGCATTAAAGGCATTGCAGCGAACAGAGGCGAATGTCGGCGGATCAGGCATCTGGCGGAGGGAGTGGGATTCGAACCCACGATACGGTTGCCCGTATACACGCTTTCCAAGCGTGCGCCTTCAGCCACTCGGCCATCCCTCCGGTCAGGGGAACCGCGCAATATAGCGAGGCGGCTCCAACTGACAACCCGCGCGCGGAACAAAAACACTCGGTGCGGTGGCATAAAGACAGCTGCACCGCAAAACGAGCACCGATCAATGGACCGCCCGAGAGCACATCACCTCGCGTTGCGTGCGCCTTGTCGCGTCTGCTACGGTCGCCGCGAGCACGAAAGACATAGTGTTGCAGGGCGGAAAACATGATCGTGAGGGAATGGCAGGACGGCTCTTTGATTCTGATCGGGCAAACCGATCACGCCAAGCTGTCCGGCCAATGCGCGGCGCATTGGGGCAATGAAGATTTTGCGCGACCGCGACCGTACGAGGCCGTGGTCCGAGCAGCCATGTTTCACGATAGCGGCTGGTACGATTACGAAGCGAGCCCGACAATCGCGCCCGACACCGGCAGGCCGCTCAATTTTATGCAGGTCGCCTGGGGCAAACCGCAGCGCCGGGCTTTCGAATGGGCGATCGACTGGATGACCAGCATCGATCCCTATTCCGGCCTGCTCTTGAGCAAACACCGCACCGGGCTGCAACGCGGCCGTTACGACAAGGTCGCGCATCCAAAATTCTTCAATGCCCAAAACCTGCCGGAGGACAACGAAGACTTCCTGGCGCGCAACGAAGCGGCGCAAGCGGACCGGCTGCGCAATTACGACGAAACCGAGTTCTGCACGAACTATCAGCTGCTGCAGGCCTTCGATGTGATCTCGCTGTTTCTGTGCAACAAGGACGCCGTCGACGACTATATCGAGCCGGTACCCACGTCCTATGATGGCCAATCACCGCCGACCCGACTGACGCTGAAGACGATCGAAGACAACAAGATTGAAGTCGATCCCTTCCCGTTCGATCTAAGCCCCCTCCGCGTGCAACTCGTGCGACGGCGACTTCAGCAAAATAGCTTCCCGGATCCGGCGACATTCCGCGAGGCCTATTTCAAGGCCACGCCCGAAGCCGTCGACTTCACACTGTGCGCCCGCTCACATTGAAGCTTTTTGGGCCGCAGCAGTGAGAGCGATCCGTGTGCACGAATACGGCGGACCTGAAGCGATGCGGCTCGAAGACCTGCCGCTGCCCGCACCGGGACCAGGCCAGCTGCTGGTCGAGGTCAAGGTCGCGGGCGTCAATCTGTTCGACACTCAGCTGCGCAGCGGATTGTACAAGCGCGACCTCCCCTTGACGCTCGGCCTGGAAGGCGCCGGCATCGTGCGGGGGCTAGGTCCGGATGTGACGGACACCAAGGTCGGAGACCGCGTCGCCTTTATCTTTGCGGCCGGCTCTTATGCGACGCATACGCTCACCGCGGCGGACCGGACCGCGCCGCTGCCCGACACAATCGCTTTTGAGGAAGCCGCCGCGGTCCTGTTTCAGGGGCTGACGGCGCATTACCTCGCGACCTCGACCTTTCCGCTAATGCCAGGCTCGACCTGCCTGGTCCATTCGGCCGCCGGTGGCTGCGGCATCCTGTTATGTCAGATAGCAAAAATCCGCGGCGCCGAGGTCATCGGCGCCGTGTCGACGCCGGCAAAAGCCGAGATTGCGCGCAGCGCCGGCGCCGATCATGTCATGATTTACGGGCAGGAGGATTTTTCAGCCGCGGCCAAGTGCATCACCGGCGGCCGCGGCGTCGACGTCGTCTATGACGCGGTCGGGCTCGATACCTATGTCGGGAGTATGAATGCGCTACGTCCGCGTGGCATGCTCGTGCTCTACGGCGAGGCGAGCGGGCTTGTGCCGCCGATCGATCCGCGCGAGCTGTTGTTTCGCAAGTCACTGTTCCTCACGCGCACAGGCCTTGACCACTACATTGCAGATCGCCGCGAACTCCGCAGCCGCACCGATGAAATCTTCGCCTGGGTTGCCGACGGTCGGCTCAAACAAAAAGTCTTCAAGAGCTATCGACTTGAGGAGGTCGCGGATGCGCATCGGGCGCTCGAATCGCGTGCAACGACGGGCAAGCTGTTGGTGATCCCGTGACGGCATCAGGAACGGTTCCGCCGCGGCTGCCCCTTGTCGACCAGCCTGAGGAGCCATTAGCGCGCGAAGCGTTCGAGAAGCTCGCGTCGGGACGCGGCATCCTCAATCTGCATCGGATGATGGCGCACGCGCCGCCGCTCCTGAAGGCGTCGGGCGATATGGCGATGGCGTTCCGCCAAAAAGCAGCGCTGCCGCGTTCGCTCGCCGAGCTCGTGGTTTTGCGGACCGCACAGGTGGTTTCCTGCGACTACGTGTTTGCGCGTCACCTGCCGCTCGCGCGTGCAGCCGGCGTGACCGAGCAGCAGATCGACGAAGTCGCCCGGGGGCCGGACAGCGCCACGTTCACGCCGGCGCAACAGGCCGCGTTGAGTTTCGCGGAAAAGGCCGCGCGCGGCGCGCCGATCGAAGATGGAGTTTTCGCGGCGCTGCGAAGTCATTATTCGCCGCGCGAGATCGTCGAACTGACGATGCTGATCGGCTTCTATGTTTCGACCGCGATCTTCATCAAAGCCCTGGCGGTTCCCGATGAGAAGGCGTGAACCGCAGTAGTCTTCCAAGGAGACGTTTCATGCGCCTGCCTTTGATCGCTCCCTCCGACCTCAGTCCCGAACAGCGCCCAGTCTACGATGACATGCGCGCGGGCATCGAAAAGAATTTTCAAGGGTTCAAGACGATCGCCGAAAACGGCGCGCTGATGGGGCCATGGAATCCCTGGCTGCATGAGCCGAAGTTCGGCAAGCCGATCTGGGATCTGACCTTGGCGCTTTCGGTCTCGCCTTCGCTGCCGCGCACGGCAAGGGAGGTGGCGATCCTGGTCACCGGCACGGTATTCCACTCAGCCTATGAACTCTACGCCCATGTCATTGCCGCCGAGCGACGCGGCCTGTCCGATGACAAGCTCGCCACCATCGTTGCCGGCCAGCGACCGGGCGACCTGACGCGCGACGAAGCGATTGCCTACGATGTCGCCTCTGCTTTGCTGCACCATGGCACATTGCCCGAGCTGAACTACCGCCAAGCCGTCGAGCAATTTGGCCAACACGGAGCAGCGGAATTGATCTATCTTGTCGGCCTGTATTGTTTGGTCTCCGTCACGCTGAATGGCTTCAACGTTCCGGTGCCGGAGTTTGACGCAGAATGAGATGAACCGATGAAACTCCATCGTCGAACCTTTATCGGCGGCCTTGCTTCGGCGCTGGTCGCGCCGCCGCAAGTCTTCGCCGCCAGCATCGTCGATGCCACCGGCCGGACGGTAACGGCGCCCGACCGCGTGATGCACATCTATCCGGCGGGGCCGCCGGCGGCGGTCACGCTTTATACGCTCGCCCCCGATCTGCTCATGGGCTGGCTCGAACCGATCAAGCCTGAGGCGCGCGAATTCCTGCTTCCCGATGTCGCCGCGCGGCCGCAAATACCGCGGCTCACCGGGCGCGGCGGCAGCGTCAATTTGGACGCGCTGACCTCACTCAAGCCCGATCTGATTGTCGACATCGGCACCGTCGACGACACCTTCAAATCGCTGGCGGAACGCGTTCAGCAGCAGAGCGGCATTCCTTATGTGTCTGCTCGACGGACACCTGAACCGCGTCGGCGCAACCTATCGCGCGCTCGGTCAATTGATCGGCCGCAGCGAGGAAGCAGAGAAACTCGCCAGCGCAGCGGAGAAGACGATTGCGACCATCACCCAGCGAAGCGCGGCCGTTCCGAGCGACGCACGGCCCCGGGTTTATTACGCCCGTGACGGAAGCGGTCTGCAGACCGGCTTTGGCGGCACCATGATCGCGGAGTTGATCGAGTTCGTCGGCGCCCGCAACGTCGCCGCCGAGCTGCACGGCGCGCACGGCGTCGCGACCATCGAACAGATACGGGCCTGGAATCCGGAGATCATGATCGCCAGCGATGCGGTGTTCGCCGCCAATGTGCGCAAAGATCCGGAGTGGGCTGCGATTGCAGCGGTCAAGACCGGCCGCGTTTATCTGTCGCCGAAGCTGCCATTCGGCTGGGTCGATTTTCCGCCCGCAGTCAACCGGCTGATCGGACTGTGGTGGCTTGCCAAGATTTTTTATCCCGATCGCTTTCCCGAAGACATCAAGCCGACTCGCCCGCGACTTTTATACGGCATTTTACCACGTGACCCCGACAGCGGCGCAAATCGAGCGCGTGCTGGCGGGCGGCTGAACCACTCCAACAAGCGAACTGCCTGTGGCATATCCGCAAACCCTCGGCGTCGTGCTCGCCGGCGGGCTCGCGCGCCGCATGGGCGGCGGCGACAAGGCGCGCATCCGCGTCGGCGGCAGGACTATTCTCGAACGCGTGCTCGACCGGCTGCGTCCGCAATGCAGCGAACTCATTCTCAACGCCAACGCCGATGCGAGCCGCTTCGCCGATAGTGGCCTGCCGGTCGTCGCCGACAGCGTACCGGACTTTCCGGGCCCGCTGGCCGGCATTCTGGCCGGCCTCGATTGGGCGGCGAACCACGGGCCCGAGATCGAATGGGTCGTGAGCGTACCGAGCGACTGCCCGTTCCTGCCGCGCGACCTGGTGGCGCGACTGCATCAGGCCCGTATCGAGGCCGGCTCTGAACTCGCCTGTGCGGCCTCGGGCGAACGGCGGCACCCGGTCGTCGCGCTCTGGCCGGCCCATTTGCGCGAGGATTTGCGGCGCGCCGTCGTAAGCGACGGCGTGCGCAAGGTCGACCAATTCGCCTGCGCGCTACGCCGTCGGCGTCGCCGCGTGGCCGCTCGCGCCGGTCGACCCGTTCTTTAACATCAATACGCCCGAACAGGCCGCCGAGGCCGACCGCATCGCGGCGCTATATCCGGAAATTTGAGACGCTAGTCCGCCGCTGCCGTGCGCGGCGAGCCGATCTCATCGCGGGGCCGGGCCTCGGCCTGCAAGACATCGGCGATGCCTTCAATGTCATCGAGCATCAGCACCGGCAGCGGCGCCTGCGGCAAGGGTGCATCGCTTGCGATCGCAACGATGCAATCGTCCTCGGGATAAAGCAGCGGCTTGCCGACGGCAGCGCGGTAAACTTCGAGTTTCGGATGCGCATGGCGCTTGTAGCCTTCGACAATCACCAGATCGACCGGGCTCAGCTTGGCCAAGATCTCGGCGAGCGGCGGCTCGGTTTTGCCTCCCAGCTCGTGAATGAGCGCCCAGCGCCGGCTCGATGCCACCGCCACCTCGCTGGCGCCGGCCTGGCGGTGCAGCCATGAGTCCTTGCCCGGCTGGTCGAGATCGAACTCATGGTGGGCATGCTTGACCGTCGCCACCGTGAGTCCGCGGCCGACCAGGACCGGGATCACCTTGGTGATCAGCGTCGTCTTGCCGGAACCGCTCCAGCCGGCGAGACCGATGATGCGGGTGAGCTTGACCATGACCGATATGATAAGGACGATTTGCGGCTTCGGCGACTCTGACCAATGGTACAAAAAGTTATCGACCTGCGCGGTCTCAAATGCCCGCTGCCGGTCTTGCGCACGCGCAAAGCACTCGCCGCCAGCGAACCGGGCGATCTGTTGATCGTCTCGTGCACCGACCCGCTCGCCGGTATCGATATTCCGCAACTGCTGAACGAGACCGGCGACGTGCTCGAGGCGACGCACAGCGAGGCGCCGGTGATAACGTTCCGCATCCGCAAGCGCTGACGTTGTGGTAAGCGCCCTACTCCGCCGCGACCTGGTGCACGGCGACGCCTCTTGCTTTCACCACCACCTTGATCGCGTCGTCGACGCGATCCTTGGCGTAGCGGATTGCCGTCGGCAAATCGTCGAGCGCGAAGGTGTGGGTATGGATTTTGGTGGCGTCGAACCGCTTCTGCGCCATCAAGGCTTCGGCACGATGGGTAGCGCTCCGGCCTTCGCCGCGGATGCCGTAGAGGTAGATGTTGTTGCGCACGATGTGGGCGACGTCGACCGGTGTCTCCTGGTGCGGGAATGCCGCAAGACAGACCTTGCCGCCGCGATTGACCATGCGGATGGCGTCGTTCACTGCGTTCGGCGCACCCGAGCACTCGAGCACGTAGTCGACGCCTTTGCCCCCATTGAGCCGGCGCACGGCTTCGACGGCATTCTCGTTGCGGACATTGACGACGTGATCGGCGCCGAGCTCGCGCCCGATCTTGAGCCGATTGTCGCGCGTGCCGGTGAGGATCACGGGCGACGCGCCGAGCGCTTTCGCCACCGCGACGCCGAGAAGGCCGATCGGACCGGGACCGGTGACGACGACGCTTTCGCCCGCGACCAGGCCGCCGAGCTCGGTCAGTCCGTACATGGCGGTGCCGGCGGTCACCACCAAAGTCGCCTCCTCGTCCGACATGGCCTCGGAGATCGCGACCAGCGTGTTGATGTTGTTCACCTGGTATTCGCAGAAGCCGCCGTCGGTGGTGAAGCCGTTGGCGCGGTGGCCCTTGTCGACGTCGCCATAATTGAGGCCGTAGTTCAGGCACGACGTGTACATGCCTTCGCGGCAGCGCTTGCATTGGCCGCAGCCGGCATGGATTTCGACCGTCACGCGCTGGCCGATGCGGTATTCATCGACGCCGGGACCGAGTGCCACGACGGTGCCCATATATTCATGTCCCGGCGTGAAATTCTTGTTGAACGGCATGCCGCCCTGGATCAGCGCCGGCGAGCCATGGTCGATGACTTCAAGGTCGGTCGCGCAAATCGCCACCGCGTCGATGCGCACAAGAACTTCCGCACGTTTGGGCAGGGGAACCGGCTTTTCAATGAGCTTAAGCTCGCCGGGATTGCCCAGGACCCAAGCCTTCATCCGCTCCGGGATGGGAAAATCCGGGCTGGTTTTTACGGCGGCCATCGTGTCCATCGCAAAGCTCCTCCGTCCCCATCAGATGTCAGCAGGGATTGCGGGGTCAAGCCCGGCAGTGACGATCCGGAAGGTCATCACACCGGCACCGACGTAGCGTCGTAGGTGAACAGCCAGTCGTAACGCGCCTTGACGCGGTCCTGTTCGCGAAATTCGCGGTCAACGTGGGCTTGCGCGCCCTCTGCATCGGCCATCGCGGGATTATGGAAGCGGGCGATCATGTCAGCCGAGCCGGTCACGGCCTTGTTGGCGCGGTCGCGGCGGACCTCTTCGTAGCGCGCAAACGCGGTTTCGTGATCGGCCGGATATTTTTCCAGGCACCGCGCCAGCACGAAACCATCCTCGATCGCCATGACCGCACCTTGCGCCAGGAACGGCACCATCGGATGGCAAGCGTCGCCGAGCAGCGTGCAACGGCCTTTGCTCCATACCTGCATGGTCGGGCGCAACGCCAAGGCCCACTTGTACGGCACCTCGATATTGCAAAACAGCTCAAGCAGGTCGGCGTGCCAACCGCGGAAGTCGTTCAAAAGCTCCTCGGTCGTGCCGCGCACGTTCCAGCCCTCGACCGTCCAGTCGCTGCGCTCCCGAAGGCCGACGACGTTAAGTAGCTTCCCGGCCCGCAACGGATAGTGCACGGCGTGACCGCCGGGGCCGATCCAGTTGGTGCCGATATTCCACGCGATGGTCGGCGGCACGCGCTCGATGGGCACGATGCCCCGCCAGGCGATGATGCCGGTGAATTGCGGTTCGGCCGCGCCGAACAGGTGTTCGCGCACCACTGAATGGACGCCATCGGCGCCGATGACGAACTCGGCCGCGACCGGCGGTGCGGCATCGAAAAAAAGCTCGACGCATTGGGGAGTTTGCGAAAGCCCGATGCACTTGCAGCCAAGGTGAATGGCATTGGGCTTTTCGCGCAACAATGCCTGCGCGATCACGCCATGCAGGTCGCCGCGATGAATGGTGATGTAAGGCGATCCATAACGCTCGACCGATTCCACACCGAGATCGAACAGCTTCCAGCTTTGCCCGGTGTTCCACAGCCGGACCGCCTTGCCAGTCGGCTGCACCTGCACTTTCTCGAGCGCGTCTTTGAGCCCGAGCGCATGCAGCACGCGGGTGCCGTTGGCGCTGATTTGCACGCCGGCGCCCAGCTCGCGTAGCTCATGCGCCTGCTCGTAGACATCGACATCGATGCCGCGGCGGATCAGCGCGAGCGCCGCGGCGAGCCCGCCGATACCGCCGCCGACGATGACGATTTTTTCCGGCATTCTCGGCTGTGGTTTTACCCCGTCACGCCGGCTCGCCGGCGGCGTTGCGGTTAAGATCGACGAAGACGTCGTCACCCTTGAGGACGACCCGATAGGTGCGCAGAGGAACCTCGCAAGGCGGCTGCACCACCTTGCCGGTGGGAACATGGAACGAACCCATGTGCATGCAGCATTCGATCACGTCGCCTTCAAGCAGGCCGTCGGCCAGGCTAGCGGCTGCGTGGGTGCATTCGTCGTCGGTGGCATAAAAGGTGCCGTCGATATTGTAGACCGCGAGCGTCTTATCGCCGACCGCGAACGCCTTGACCGATTCCGGCGCCACATCCGACGTCGCGCAGACCCGCACGACACTTTCCGCATGACCAGCCATCAGAGATCCCTCCATTGCGATTTTCCGCTTACAATAAACACGATAGGAGCGGAAGCCATGCAGGTTCTCGTGGTTGGCGCAGGTGTTCTCGGGCTGGCGATTGCCCGCACGGCGGCCTTGCGCGGGCATGACGTGATTGTCGCCGAGGCGACCGGGGGCATCGGCAACGGGGTGTCTTCGCGCAACAGCGAGGTCATCCATGGCGGCATCTATTATCCGACCGGTTCGCTGCGCGCCCGCCATTCGACGCGCGGCCGGCGTCTGCTCTACGAATTCTGCGCGTCCCACGGCGTCGCCCATAACAAATGCGGCAAACTCATTGTCGCCACCGATGCGGCGGAACTGGCCAAGGTCGAGGGGCTTATGGCGCAGGGCGAGGCAAACGGAGTCGAGGGACTGGAGCTGATCGGCGGCAATGCTGCACGAGCCCTCGAACAGGAGCTTTTCTGCATCGGCGCCCTGTGGTCGCCGGAATCCGGGATCATCGACAGCCACGGCTACATGCTGGCGCTCTGGGGTGAGCTCGAAGACCGCGGTGGCAGCATCGCGTTCGAGACGCCGGTCGAGCGCATGTCGTTCGCGAAGCCGCACTGGCAGGTCCAATTCGGTGGCCGCGACGCCGGCACCGTCGCCTTCGACGCGGTGGTGAATTCGGCCGGTCTCGGCGCGCAGGCGCTGGCGCGCCGCGTCGACGGCTATCCGGTGGAGAAAGTGCCGCCGCTGGTTCTCGCCAAGGGCAACTATTTCGGCTTTTCCGGCAAGCCGGTGTTCTCGCGACTCATCTATCCGACGCCGGTCGACGGCGGGCTTGGCGTGCACGTTACCCTCGACCTCGCCGGCCGCATGCGCTTCGGCCCGGACGTCGAGTGGATCGATCACGAAAGCTACACTGTCGATCCGCACCGCGCCGACGCCTTCTATGAACGCATCCGCGCCTATTGGCCGGGCCTGCCGGCAGGTTCGCTGGTACCGGACTATTGCGGCATCCGACCAAAGCTCAGCGGGCCTGGCGAGAAACCTGCCGATTTCATGATCGCCGGCGAGCCGGCTCACGGCTTGCCGCGTCTCGTGAACCTGTTCGGCATCGAATCGCCGGGCCTCACGTCGTCGCTGTCGCTGGCGGAAGACGTCGTCGACTACCTCGCGACCTGAGCATCGACCGGCGGCTGAACGATAACGCCCGGCTCCTCGGCGGCGATCACCGGACCCTTGCTGTCTCGCGTCAGGCGGACGCGCGAAGGGGCGCCGTTGAGTTCGGCATTGATTGTGGCGGTATCGACGGCCGTGAACGTGTCTGTCTGCATGCGCTTGCCAGCATAGGCTTTGAAGCCGTCTTTGGTGGCGACGATGTCCCCCGGCCGCAGCGTCGGATCGGTATTCAGGTCGAAGCGCGCAAGCCCGAAGGCGTCCTTGCCGTTGCAAGTGCAATTCGGCACCAACTGCTTGCGGTACACGAACGCGCTGTCGAGATCGGCATAGTGCACGCCGTCGCCGGCGACGGCGTGATCGATTTCACTGCCGAAGAAGACCTTGGTCTTGCTCGCCGGGCACATCGCCCGGCAGGTTTCAACCGGCGTCGCGTTCGACGGGTGCTCGATAGGAAAGTGCTGGCCGTCGCAGAGCCGCACGCAAAACGCCACCGCGTGCCCGGTGCTGCCGCTCGCGCGCACGCTTTCCGAACCGGTGAGCGGCACCGCCGGATCAGCATAGGAACTCACATCTGTCGGCGGACGCGGCCCACCATGCGGGCCGCCAAACAGGAAATCGAGGAAGCCGGCGCGCCGGGCCCGGCAGGGCCATCAAAAGCACCACAAACAAGGCGCCGGTCAGCGCGGCTGCACGATCTTCCCACTGTCTGTCACGATGCGAACGCCCCACGAAATCCACCTCGCAGCCGGCCCGCAACGCACGCCATCCGGCTTCTGAACGTGCCGCAGGGCCAAAGCGTTCCCCGCGGCAGTCACGCTGCCGTGGGCGGACGTTAGCGGGTGGGAGTAAACGGGACGTTTTCGGCTGGGCCGCGGTTTTACCTAGGCAAGGATTCGCTGAAGAAACGAATCAGAAATATCGCAGCCACACATAAAGCTGGCAGATCGCAATGGACACCAAGGTCATCGGCACCCCGTAGGTTAGATACTGAATAAAGCCGAAGCGGATGCCGTTGCGCTCGGCAATGCCGGCGACGGCGAGGTTCGCCGACGCGCCGGTCAGCGTGCCGTTGCCGCCAAGACAGGCGCCGAGCGACAGGCACCACCACAGCGGCGCGATCGCGGTCGCCCCGCCGTAAGCCGGTGCCATCCCCTTGATGAGCGGGATCATGGTAGCGACGAACGGGATGTTGTCGAGCACGGCCGAGAGGACCGCCGACGCCCACAGAATCATGACGCCGGTGGTGGCGAGGTTGCCTGCCGTCAGTCCGACAAGCTTGTCGCCGGCGATCGCCAGCAAGCCTGAGACCTCAACCGCGTGCACCACCACGAACAGGCCGATGAAGAAGAAGATTGTCGTCCATTCAATCTCGGCAAACGTTGAATGCACATTGTCCGCCTGTTTGGCGCCGCGGTGCTTCCAATTGTCGAGCAGCATCAGCACTGCCGCCCCGGTCAGCGCGATGGTCGCCGGCTCGAGATGAAGCGGCCGCGCCGACACGAAAGCTACGAGCACTGAGCCCAGGACGATGATCGAGCGGCGCAACAGTACCCAGTCGGTGATCATCCCCGGCGCATTCATGCCCATGACGAGGACGCGGCTCTCGGGGCTTGCGCGCATGCCGCGTCCCCAGAGGAGATGCACCAGCGCGGCCTGCACCACCATGATCAGCGCAGCGACCGGCGCCGCGTTGGCGAGGAAGGCGTTGAAGTCAAGGCCCGCTTGCGTGCCGATCAGAATGTTCGGCGGGTCGCCGATCAGCGTCGCTGTGCCGCCGATATTGGAGGCGAACACTTCGGTGAACAAAAACGGATAGGGCGCGAGTTCCAGCTCCTCGGCGATGACCAGCGTCACCGGCACGATCAGGAGCACGGTCGAGACGTTGTTGAGGACGGCCGACAAGAGCGCCGTGGCAACCTGCAACACCAGCAAGATCCCGGCCGGGCTGGCGTCGACGCGCTGCGCTGACCAGATGGCGAGAAATTGGAACAGACCGGAACGGCGCGAGATCGCGACCAAGATCATCATGCCGGCGAGAAGCCCGATGGTATCCCAGTCGATCCCCTTGACCGCCTCGCTTTGATCGAGCGCGCCAAGAAGGATAACGACCACCGCGCCGATCAGCGCCACCACCGCCCGGTTATGGCGGCCGGCAATGATCGCCGCATAGGTGACGGCGAGCACCGCCAGTGACACCCACATCGGATTGAGGCCGAAAAGAATATGCGGTGCGAAAGCATTGGTCATGGCGAGGGTAAATTACGGGATCGCGATCAATCCGCGAAGCAAAACCGGATCTTTCATCTTTCTTTGCAATGAGGAGATCGCCTACGCCGGGCGGTGAAAACGGCGCCGCTAAATGGCCCCTCCCCCGCTCGCTTTCACCGCGCGGGGGGCGGACGCTTCAAACAACCAGGCTTGCCGCAACAACTTCGCCATCGGTGACGTAGCGGTTGACGCGCGCGACCGGCATATCCTGTCCGGGTCGATATGAAGTGACATCCCGGATGACTTGATTCTTGCTCAGCTCGGCGATGATAAAGTCGCGTTCGGCATTGGTATCCAAATCGGTGGCGTGGGTAATCTGGAATGTCAACTGGGTGAGCGAGAAGCCGGTGTCCCTGGTGCCGGCTCCGACCCAGAGAACGCACGCATCCTCCGGCGGCCGGTCGGTATTCAGCCAAAAGCTGGCCGTCGCCAGTTCGGCCTCGTCAAGCGTAGAGCTCAGAGCCCAGAAACGAATGTGATGGCGCTTGCGCGGGCTGTTGTCGATCGCCTTCTGAAAACCAATGTCCTGGCCGCGCCCGAACAGATAGAGGGTGCTGAACGGGGCCGTCGGATAGGGTGAGTTTAGGACGAAGGCGCGCACCATGCGCCATGAGGTTCTTGGACCGAGCCGGTCAGCCTCCGACCACCCGGCGACGGCGAAGGCGTCGCGAAGCTGCTGCAGCGTGCCGGTCAGGATCAGATTGACCGGGTCGCCGGGTAGTCCGTCGCCCGTGAGGGTGTAGCGCGGCACATGTTTGCGCTGCAGGATCTTAAGGCTCATGCGCACGGTGCGGGGAAGGATGACATAGGCCGCGATGCCGTAGGTGACCGCGACGGACAAAATCCATGGCAGTCTGTTGTCCGCAAATTTGAATACGACAAAGACGATCAGCCAAACGCTAAAGCCGCCCAAAGCCAGCACCAGCGAGCGCCGCAAGAACCGTTTCAGCGATCTCACCATGCAGTCACTACAACCGGTGCTTAGAAGAGGCGCATGCGACAACCACGCGAGCGGACTGCGGCTTAGTGATGCCTTCGCACAACGACAAACAGGAGCAGCCCGACCACCGCTATGGCAGCGCCGTAATAGATCCACCGGGTCTGATTGATCATAAAGCTCGAACGGGGATAGGGAAAATATCCCGACCCCTGCCCCATAAAGACAAGACCCGCAATCAAAAGAATAATTCCGAGAAGTTTCAGCATTACGGCTTTCCCTTACGGCTGTTCCACGCGCGCGCTCACCGGCAAATCGAATTTGCCGACGCGTCCGCAGGATAACTCATGACCACATCGCCTTGCTGAAGCGAGTTGCACTATCGCGACGCGGAGTATCATGCTGCGCGCTGTCACGGGGCGCCATGATCTCCGCGTAGAGCACCACGAGAGTCGCGCAATCCATCGGCATTTCATTGTTCGAGTAGACCATGCGGGTGTGGCGCCCCCGCGGACCGAACACCTGGTTGACAACGTGTGAGGCGCCGTCAAGCACCGAAGGCTGATCGGTGAAACCCGGTGCGCAGCCCAACGTGCCTTCAAGACGAACAATCTGCCGGACGCGATTGAGACTGCCAATAGCTTTTCTTATTTGCGCGATCGCGTTGAGCGCACTCAGCCGAAACGCCTGATGTCCCTGTTCGATGCTCAGCTCGCGCCCGATCTTGCCTTTGAACTTCAGGTCGCCGGCGATCCAAGGCAACTGACCGGACGTCATCAACAAGTTCCCGGTAATGACTGTCGGCGCGTAGTCGCCGACCGCGGCCGCCGCCGGAGGCAGCTCAATGCGGAGCGCACGCAACCGTTCCTCGGGCTCAAGAGTGTGCTGAGGGAGTCGACCGAAGGGGCATGCATGGCTTTCTCCTACGGGGAAGTTAGCTCGGATTGAGTGCCAGCGAAATCGGGATGTCGTCCGGGTGATCCCCAAATAGCGGAGCCTGCGCTCCGTTGAGCCAAGTTTACTCGATCAGTTCATCGGCGAGCGCGAGCAGGTTCGGCGGCATGGTGAGGCCGAGCGCCTTTGCGGTCGTCAGATTGATGACGAGATCGAATTTTGTCGGCTGCTCTACCGGGATGTCGGCTGGCTTTGCTCCGCGCAAAATCTTATCGACAATTTCGCCGGCGCGCCGCCACAGGTCCGGGAAGTTCGCTCCATAGGACATGAGGCCTTTCGCTTCAACCAGCTCCCGCAAGGCGTGCATCGTCGGCAGCCGCGCGGCGAGCGCCAGGGCGCCAAGTTTCGGCGCGTTGCTGACTGCAAGCGCATCGGCGCTGACATAAAGTCCGTCCGCCTGACCTTTGAGCGAGCCGACGGCGGAGATGAAATCCTCGGCCCGCCGGATCTCCAGTGTAACGACATCGAGGCCGAGTGTACGGGCCGCTGCCTGCACCTCCTTCATCTCCAGAAGGACGGCGGGATAACCGACGTTGCCCATGATCGCCAGTCGGCGCAGATTGGGAAGAGCCTCGCGCAGAAGTCCCAATCTCTTACCCGCCAGATCAGTGGCCTGAATCGACAAGCCGGTCGCATTGCCGCCTGGTCGCGCCAGACTTGCGACCAGGCCGCTGCCGACCGGGTCCCCGGCGATCGTGAAGACAATTGGGATGACCGATGTCGCCTGCTTCACCGCGACGCCTGAGCTCCCCGTCGTGACGATAACGTCGACCTTGAGCCGGACGAATTCGGCGGCGATGTCGGAGAAGCGCTCGCTGCGGCCCTCACCCCAGCGACGCTCGATCGCGACCGTGCGGCCGTCGATCCAACCGAGTTCGGATAGACGCTGTACAAAGGCGGCGATCCATGGGGCCTCCATCGCCGGCGTGGACGAGGCAAGAAGCCCGACGGTCGGCAGCTTCGCCCGCTGCTGCGCGCGTGCAGGGAGCGCCCATCCGGCCGCAGCGCCAGCGACGGCGATGAATTCCCGTCTTCCCATGTGGACTGCCATTCGCCCCCTCCAAAGCGGGAGTCAGGCCCCGGTGCAATCTTTAAATAGTATCACGCATCAATGGGCAGGTCTGTGACCTACCTCAGGTCCAGGTCCAGCGGCCAGCCCCCCGGGAAGCGGGAACGGGCCGGCGCCGTTGATGTGGATCAATGTGTGACGTGGAGTGCGGCATATTGAGACGTGGCATATTGAGAGTGGCCGCGTGCTGCGCCATCACTGATCACAAGGGCTGTGAGTTTGTTTCAGCAACGAAGAATAAGCGGCAATTCCAGACGAAACACCTCGACGCATCACCGAGGCTGTTTTAGGTTGGAGAGCCGCATCGTGACGAACCGATTGGCGCCCCCGCTCCGTAACGCGATATACACGCTGCGCGGCCCACTTCTGATCCAGCCGCTCTTGATCCTCCATTGCGCTCGGCCTTCTTGGCGCTGTGTTCGTTCATCGCTTGAAGAGAGCGTCTGGGCACGAGCGCCGCATCCAACCACGCCTTTAGAGGACGCTGATGAGTACGACGGAAATTGTCGGTGACGGAGCGGTAGAAGCGTCGCGCGCCGGCCTGGGCACATTGGCGCTTGGTGCGCTCGGCGTGGTCTATGGCGATATCGGGACCAGCCCGCTCTACACGATGAAAACGGCGCTCGACTGGGGCGGTGGAGCAACGCCCGAGGTGGCAGTCGGCATGCTGTCGCTGATCGTGTGGACCCTCATCATCACGACCTCGATCAAGTATGTCGCCGTCGTGATGCGAGCCGACAATGACGGCGAAGGCGGCATCCTGGCGCTGATGTCACTGCTCGGCATCAAACATGGCAATCGCCTCGCCGTGATCGCCATCGGCGTGCTCGGCGCGGCGCTGCTCTATGGCGACGGGGCAATAACACCGGCGATCTCGGTGTTGAGCGCGCTTGAGGGACTCAAACTCCCGGCACCGTCAATCGCCCCTTATGTCGTGCCGCTCGCCGTGGCCGTTCTCGTCGCGCTCTTCGCCCTTCAGCCGCAGGGCAGCGCGCGGATCGGAAAATTGTTTGGACCGATCATGACGGTGTGGTTCATCTCGATTGGAGTCCTCGGGCTGGGCGGTGTGCTGAGCCATCCCGGCGTCCTGGTTGCATTGGATCCGCGCTACGGCTTTGGCTATTTGTTCAGCCACGGCTTCACCGGCTTTCTTGTTCTCGGCGCGGTGTTCCTGTGCGCAACGGGAGCCGAAGCGCTCTACGCCGACATGGGTCACTTCGGGCCCGGGCCGATCCGCTTCGCCTGGTATGGTCTTGTTCTCCCCATGCTGCTGCTCAACTATGCCGGACAGGCGGCTGCGGTTGTCGAGGGCGCAGTCGAGGCCGACGCCAATCCATTCTTCGTCTTGTGTCCGATACTGCTGCAGGTGCCGCTGGTTTTGCTCGCCACGCTGGCGACGATCATCGCCAGTCAGTCGATCATCAGCGGCGCGTTTTCGATGACGCGGCAGGCGATCCAACTCGGTTTGTGTCCGCGCCTGCACATCACCCAGACGTCAAGGGAAGGTTACGGCCAGATCTATGTCGGCTTCGTCAACTGGGTGCTGATGGCAGTGACGCTCGGTCTCACGATCGCTTTTCGCTCATCCGACAATTTGGCGGCGGCATTCGGTATCGCGGTTTCGCTGACCATGCTGCTGACCTCGATGCTGATGTTTCTGGCAATGCGCGAGATCTGGCGCTGGAGCCTGCCGGTGAGCCTGGTGGTCGCCGGACTGTTCATTATTGTTGACCTCTCATTCGTTTCCGCCAATCTGATGAAAGTTTTCCAAGGCGGGTTTGTGCCGCTCATTATTGCTGCTTTGATCTTCTTTCTCATTTGGACCTGGAGGGGTGGCCGCGAGCTGATGCTGCAAAAGCTTGAGCGCGATACGATGCCGCTCGCGAGCTTTATCGTCCAGATGCACGATAAGCCACGCGTCTCGGGCACTGCGGTCTATCTGACCAGCCGGACCGATGTCGTGCCAGTGCCTCTGCTGCATAATCTCAAGCACAACAAGGTCATCCATCAGCGCGTCGTGCTGCTGCATGTGGTGACCGAGAACGTTCCCTATGTCGCGGCGGGCACGCGTATCGAAGTTACCCATCTCTCGGACAATTTCCATTCAATGGTGGTTCGCTACGGCTTCATGGAGCAACCTGATATCCCGCAGGCGCTCGATCGTTGCAGCTCGCTGCAACTGCATTTCAACCTGATGGACACGTCATTTTTCGTCGGCCGACTGACGATCGTGTCCACCGCGGCGTCGCGATGGAGCCGGATCAGGACAAAGCTGTTCGAGGCCATGCATCGGAATGCACTCGCCGCGACGGAATTCTTCCGCATCCCGCCCAACCGGGTGATCGAGCTCGGTGGTCAGATCGAGATCTAAGCTCGATCAATGTCTTTGATGCGAGGACATGGCCGATTTTATCAGTACACGCCCTAGTGCACGGCGTCCCAGTTTGCGTCGGCGCGGCCTCGACCTGCAGCGGCACCCAGCGCAGTATCAACTTCATGTCGTGCCGGAAGATGACGGCCAGAGCCATGCGGCACCACGCACGCCGCTCGAATCCCCATGTACCGCTTGCTTGATCGCGGTATCGACCCCGTCTGAGAAGGTGAAACTTCCGACTAACGCAGGCAGTTCGGCGTAGAGTTGTACGATATTAGAAAGCCCTCCGCCGAGGACAATAGTGTCAGGATCGAGTACGTTGATGATGGTCGCGAAGTCCTCTTGCCAAGCGATCTTGATAAAGTTTCAGGCACTCCAATGCCATAGCATTCCCGCGATCAGCCAAGTATGCAATCTCCTCCGCAGGCAAAGTCTTGCCGGTCCGAGACTGAAAATCGCGCGAAACAGCGGCGCCATTCAGAAACGTCTCGATGCAGCCCCGCTTGCCACAGTAACAGTCAAGGCCCGGTCGTTCGTCGTCCCGCGGCCAGGGTAGCGGATTGTGGCCCCACTCGCCGGCAATTCGGTTGTGGCCGGTAATGAGCTTTCTCCCGACGACCAACCCACCTCCGACCCCCGTGCCCAGGATGACGCCAAACACTACGCCAGCCTTCGCTCCCGCGCCGTCAACCGCCTCGGAAAGCGCAAAACAATTGGCGTCGTTCTCAAGCCGGATCGGTCGTCCCAACTGGCTGGAGAGGTCCCGATCGAGCGGTTCGCCATTCAAAATAATGCTATTCGAATTTTTGATGAGGCCTGTCCTTGTCGAAATCGAGCCCGGGGAGGCGACGCCCACGGTGCCCCGCTGGCCCAACTCCTTTTCGATTGCTGTCACAAGGTCCGCAATCGCGCTCAGGATTTTCTTATACCCTCCAGCCGGAGTTGGCACGCGCCGGCGCAAGAGCGTCGCTCCGGCTTCGTCAAGCGCTATCGTTTCGATCTTGGTTCCACCCAAATCGACACCGATCCGCATTTCACGTCCTGCTTTGTCCGCTCTCGGGATGCGACCACACCTTCGTCGCGCGAATTCGCTGTTCGTATTTTTCTATGAACCTGCGAGCAAATCTGAATTGGGGATGCAGATTATCTATGACTAGGCCCCACCCCTCGTGCCCCCACACAGCAATCTTATCATTTGGAAATCCTTTCGTCGGCATTTTGAGCATTTCATAAACATACCAACCGAGGACAATGTGCTGATCATCGAGCAATGCCGCCCTAACAGTCAGAGGGGCCGTTGATTGATAAATCTCAATTTGGCCTTTTGTGCCTGAGGCCGGCGCGGGCAATTCGTTCATGAACTGCGCGATCATGCTATTAATCCGCTGCTGCTGGAAGTCGCAACCAAGACTATGGGCCGTGTCCGGACACTCGACGAATAGACGGATCGTAAACCCATTCTTGAACAGCATGCTAACGAAAGTATGTATCCGCGTTCCGCTGTAGTGATAGAAATCAGCCTTGCCATTGTATCTCGTTTCATAAAGCGCCTTCATGTGACCGTAGAGATCGTCGTTCTCCTCCGCGAATGTGACTTCTTGGCGTATCGAAGATGAAGACGGTGGGGTTGGCGTCACGGACGATTGGACCGGCAATCGCGGAGTTTCAAATTTTGACCGGCGGCCCCGTCTAAAGTCGATCACTAGAAGGGCGAAGATCGACAATCCCAAAACATAGAATGCGGCCGAATTTGGAGTGAATTTTTCAATTTCAGTTTTAAGAGCGGGCCAAAAATCGAGGACAACCGGGAGTGCCAGGGCGGCGATAAGAAAAACAGATGCGGTAGTCCAGAGTCCCCGAACCAAGAACGTCCGGTTAGAGTCGACCAAGGTTAGGGCCGCCAATCCGAAGGCAACCGCCGTTCCCCAAAGAAAAAGCCAGATCGACAGTTGATCGCCTTGCATCGCGTTCCGCCTGTACTGTTCGGGAACACCACTTAATATAGAGTCTAGCGCACTGCGATCTCTACACCGTAGACGTTAGCGGGGTCTCTGCTCGTCTTGCCCCCAATGTTTAATGCGCAGCGTCCCAGTTGTCTGCGGCGTGCGCCTCGACCTGCAACGGCACCGAGAGCGACACCGCCGGCAGCGGCGCGTCTTCCATCACCGCCTTGATCACCGGCAGCGAGCGTTCCACCTCGGCGTCGGGTAATTCGAAGACAAGCTCGTCGTGCACCTGCAACAGCATCTGCGCCGCAAGCTTCTTCTTAGCCAGCGCGTCTTCCATGCGGATCATGGCGCGGCGAATGATGTCGGCGGCGCTGCCTTGCAGCCGCGCGTTGATGGCGGCGCGTTCGTTGAACGAGCGGATCGAAGCGTTCGACGCACGAATCTCCGGATAGTGGCATTTGCGGCCGAACAGGGTCAGCACATAGCCGTGCTGCTTGGCATAGGCCTTGGTTTCCTCGATATAGTCGCGAATGCCGGGAAAGCGTTCGAAGTATTTCTTGATGTAGGCGCCAGCCTCCTCGCGGGCGATGCCGAGCTGGTTGGCGAGCCCGAAGGCGGAAATGCCGTAGACGATGCCGAAATTGATCGCCTTGGCGCGGCGGCGGATTTCGGGCGGCATGTTCTTCACTGGCACACCGAACATTTCCGACGCCGTCATGGCGTGAATGTCGAGGCCTTCGCGGAAGGCCTTCTGCAGCGGCTCGACGTCGCCGATTTCGGCGAGGAGGCGCAGCTCGATCTGCGAATAATCGGCGGAGACGAGCTTGGTGCCGGGCGGCGGCAATGAAGGCGCGGCGGATCTTGCGGCCGTCTTCGGTTCGCACCGGAATGTTCTGCAGGTTCGGATCAGACGACGACAGCCGCCCGGTCGGGGTCGAGGCCAGCGCGTAATTGGTGTGCACGCGGTGCGTGGTCGAATTGACGAAGCCCGGCAGCGCATCGGTGTAAGTCGACTTCAGCTTCGAGACCTGGCGCCAGTCGAGAATCTTTTGCGGCAGTTTGTGGCCTTGCTCGGCGAGCTCGTCCAAGGCACGCGCGCCGGTCGCCCATTGGCCGGTCTTGGTTTTAGTGCCGCCCGGCAGACCGAGCTTGCCGAACAAAATGTCGCCGAGCTGTTTGGGGCTACCGGGATTGACCGTCTCGCCGGCCAACTCGTTGATCTCGGCCTCGAGGCCAGCGGCCTCCTGCGCGAACTCGCCGGACAGCCGCGACAGCACGTCGCGATCGATCGAAATGCCGCGCCGCTCCATGCGCGCGAGGACGACGACGAGAGGCCGCTCCAGCGTCTCGTACACCGTGAGCACGTGCTCGGCGGGAAGCCGCGCTTTCAGCACCTGCCAGAGCCGGAACACGATGTCGGCCTTCTCGGCGGCGTATTCGGTCGCCCGGTCGATGCCGACGGCGTCGAAGGTTATCCGGGTCTTGCCCTCTTTGATCAAGCCGTTGATGTCGACCGCGGCGTGATTGAAGGTGTGATCGGCGAGCGACTCCAGTCCGTGATTGGCGCGGCCGGCGTCGAGGGCATACGACATCAGCATAGTGTCGGCGTAAGATTCGATCTCGATTTCGCGCAGCCCAAAAATCTGCCAGTCGAATTTCAGATCGTGGCCGATCTTGAGCACGCCCCGATCCGTGAGCAGCGGCTTGAGCACGTCGAGCGCCGCGCGTTCGGGAATCTGGTCCGGCGCGGCGTCGCCGCGGAACAGACCGCCGGCACCGCCCTCCCCGCCCTGCCGATGACCGAGCGGCACATAGCAGGCTTCATTCGGCGCCACCGCGAGCGAAAATCCGCATAGCTCGGCCTGCATCGGATCGAGGCTTGCCGTCATGATGTCGATGGCGACAAAGCCGAGGTCGCGGGCGCGGTCGATCCAGGCATTGAGCTTTTCCAGGCTCCGTACTGTTTCGTATTTGCTGCGGTCGAATTTTTCCGAACGCGCGGCTTCCATGCGCGCTGCCGCAAGCGCCCCCGGGGTCGCGGCGAAATTCGCCGGTGCTTCACCTCTCCCCTGGCGGGACAGACCTTGCGCCGGACTTGATCCGGGGCGGCCGGCGGCGTGAGCGGGAGCAGCGCTTGGCCTTTGAACCCTTCGCTGGGCCCGCCAAGCTTTCGTTCCTGCTGCGCTACAGCTGGCGTACCACCCTCTTCCGCAGGGGGAGAGGATGAAACGTCGGCAGCATAGTGATGACCCGCGAAGCGCGCTTCGGGTTCGATGTGCGCCGGGGTCGATGCTGGCGAACTCGGCCACGCGCCGCATCAGTGAATTGAATTCCATCGCCTTGAGAAAGGCTATGAGCCGCTTGTGGTCGGGCTCGTGCACCGCCAGATCGCCGATCGGGACATCGAGCTTGACGTGGTCGTCGAGCGTCACGAGCTTCTTCGACAGCCGCGCGTTGTCGGCATGCTCGATGAGCGATTGCCGGCGCTTCTCCTGCTTGATCTCCGGCGCGCGCTTAAGCAGCGTCTCGAGGTCGCCATATTCGCCGATCAGCTGCGCCGCAGTCTTGACGCCGATGCCCGGGACGCCGGGCACATTGTCGGTCGAATCACCGATCAGCGCCTGTACTTCGATGACCTTCTCCGGCGGCACGCCGAATTTTTCCAATACCTCGGCGCGGCCGATCTTCTTGTCCTTCATGGTGTCGAACATGATGACGCCGTCGGTGACGAGCTGCATCAGATCCTTGTCCGAGGAGACGATGGTGGCGGTGGCGCCGGCTTCGCAGGCTTCGCGCACATAGGTCGCGATCAGATCGTCGGCCTCGAAGCCGTCCTGCTCGAGGCAGGGCAGATCGAAGGCGTGCACGGCTTCGCGGACGAACTTGAATTGCGGGCGGAGGTCGTCGGGCGGGTCGGGCCGATGCGCCTTGTAGTCGGGATACATCGCGGTGCGGAAGGTCTTTTCCGATTTGTCGAAGACCACCGCGAGATGGGTCGGCCGCTCGTCCGGTTTCATGTCGCGCAAAAGCTTCCACAGCATGTTGCAGAAGCCGAACACGGCGTTGAGCTGCAGACCGTCGGATTTGCGGTTGATCGGCGGCAGCGCGTGATAGGCGCGGAAAATGTAGCCGGAGCCATCGACCAGAAAAACGTGATCGCCTTTCTTGACCGGCTTGGCGGCGGCCGCCGGAGCGGCGCTGGCGGCGGCTTGTGACTTTTGTGCGGCTGGCATGATGATCGTTAATATATGAAATCGCTGTCATTCCGGAAGCCACGAAAGCGGCTGTTCGGAATCCATAGCCACCGGCGGTGCATAACTAGCGCCGAGGATCAGCCCTGGACGATGATGGTTATGGATTCTGGGCCCGCGGACTTCGTCCGCGCCCCGGAATGACGATAGAAAAGCCCGATGGAATTCGCTTCGCCCCTCCCCATCGACGCCGCGCTGCCGGAACTGACTGCGGCGCTCCGTGGGCGCAACGCCGCCGTCCTGGTTGCGCCGCCGGGCGCCGGCAAGACGACGCGCGTGCCGCTGGTGCTTGCCGCCGAGCCCTGGGCCGCAAACGGCCGCATCCTGGTGCTCGAGCCACGCCGGCTTGCCGCGCGCGCCGCGGCGGAGCGCATGGCAAAGGTTTTGGGCGAACGCGTCGGCGATACGGTCGGTCTGCGCGTGCGTTTCGGCTCGAAAGTCTCGCGAAAGACCCGCATCGAGATCATCACCGAAGGGATCTTCACACGGCTTGTGCTCGACGATCCGATGCTGGGAGGCGTTGCCGCGGTTCTGTTCGATGAGTTCCACGAGCGCTCGCTCGACGCCGACCTCGGACTGGCGCTGGCCCGCGATGTGCAGCAGGGACTGCGGGAGGATCTGAAGCTTCTGGTCATGTCGGCAACCCTCGACGGCGCGCGGGTGGCAACACTTCTTGGCGACGCGCCGCTCGTGGCTGCCGAAGGCCGCGCCTTTCCGGTCGAGACGCGCTATGTCGGTCGCGATGCGCGGCCGATCGAGCCGCAAATCGCCGACGTCATCGTGCGGGCCGTGCGCGGAAACGCCGGCTCGTTGCTCGCGTTCCTTCCCGGCGCCGCGGAAATCCGCCGCACGGCGGCGCTGCTCGACGGCCGGCTCGATGGGGCGGTCGATGTTGTCCCGCTCTACGGCGCGCTCGCGGGCGAGGAACAGGATCGCGCCATTGCGCCGTCCCCGCCCGGCCGGCGGAAGATCGTGCTCGCGACCTCGATTGCGGAGACCTCGATCACCATCGAGGGCGTGCGCATAGTCGTCGATAGCGGGCTTTCGCGCGTGCCGCGCTACGAGCCTGATGTCGGCGTGACGCGGCTCGAAACCGTGCGGGTCTCGCGCGCCGCGGCGGATCAGCGCCGCGGCCGCGCCGGGCGGACTGAGCCCGGCCTTTGCTACCGGCTATGGGACGAGCCGCAGACGGCAGCGCTCGAAGCTTTTTCGCGGCCGGAAATCCTCTCGGCCGATCTGTCATCTTTCGTGCTCGACCTCGCCGCCTGGGGCTCTGGGCCGGAGCAGCTCGTTTTCCTCGATCCGCCGCCGCGCCCTGCGCTCGCCGAGGCGAAGGCGCTGCTCATCGAACTCGGCGCCGTCGACGCTGATGGCCACATCACCGAGGAAGGACGCAAGCTGCGGCAGTTGCCGCTGCCGCCGCGGCTCGCGCGCATGGTGGTCGATGCCGCCGCGGAAGGCGCCGCACTGCCGGCCGCCGAGATCGCCGTGCTGATCGGCGAGCGCGGGCTTGGCGGCGACGACGTGGACCTTACGGTTCGCCTGGAAGCTTTTCGTCGCGACCGCTCGCCCCGCGGCCGCGATGCCCGCGCCATGGCGCAGCGCTGGGCGGAAATTGCAACCCCCACCCCACAGCTTGAAGGGGAAACTAGCATCGGCGCGCTACTCGCCTTGGCTTTCCCCGAGCGCATCGGCAAAAGCCGCGGCGGCGCGGCGGGTGCGTTCCTTCTCGCCAATGGCCGCGGCGCGCAAATTGACGCGACCTCCTCGCTCGCCCGCGAGCCATTCCTCGCCGTGGCCGAGTTGGCAGGAAGCGCCGCCGCGGGCCGCATCCTGCTCGCCGCTCCGATCACGCTGGCCGGCATCGAGGCGCGTTTCGCCGACCGCATCACAGCGCGCGAAGAGATCGCTTTCGAACCGGCCACGGCAAGCTTGCGCATGCGCCGTCTGCGGCGGCTTGGCGCCATTGCCTTGAGCGAACAGCCATTGCCAGTCGTCGCCAACGATGCGGCTGCGCGCACCCTCGCCGAGGGCGTCGCACGGCTGGGCATCGACCGGCTGCCGTGGACGAACGCGCTGCGGCAATGGCGCGACCGCGTCATGTTCTTGCGTCGTGCCGAAGGCGGCGAGTGGCCCGATCTGTCCGACGCCGCGCTGGCCGCCGATATTGATTGGCTAGCGGCGTCGTTCGCGGAAAAGACGACGTTGGCCGATTTTTCCGCCGACGAATTCGCCGCCGCGCTCGCGGCGCGCCTCCCCTTCCCGCTGCAGCGGCGGCTCGCAACCGAAGCGCCCACTCACTTCGCTGCGCCGACCGGCTCGCAGGTGCCGATCGACTACGAAGCGGAAGGCGGCCCGAAAATCGCCATTCGGGTCCAGGAGCTTTTCGGTCTCGACCGCCACCCGGCGATTGCCGGCGGCAAAATCCCGCTGCTGGTGGAGTTGTTATCGCCGGCGCAGCGGCCGGTGCAAATGACGCGCGATCTGCCGGGATTTTGGCGCGGCAGCTACGCCGCCGTGCGCGCCGAAATGCGCGGACGTTATCCCAAACACCCCTGGCCGGAGAATCCGATGACGGCAACCGCAACCAGGCGCGCCAAGCCCCGCAAGGCTTAGGCCAAGGCGCTGCTCCAAGCCCGGCTGGCCAGAACGCTCATGGCCCTCTCACCGATGGCTTGTGAACGCGCTGATCGGCCAGAAGCACACTCACCAGTGAGCTGTGGACTTCGAGATTGCCGTTATAGTCAATAAATCCCGGTCACGAAACTTGTTCATGAAGTGGTTCACGCGCGCGCGCGTCGTGCCGACCATTTCAGCAAGTGTTTCCTGTCTGATCTCCGCAAGAATTGGCTCAGGCCGACCATCCTTGCCAAAATTGGCCAACAGCAGCAGCACCCGCGCCAATCTTTCTCGGTTGAGTTGAACAGCTGGTCGACCAAATCCTCCTCAACCCGGGCGTTTCGTGCCAGAATGTGCGAGATAAAGATTTGCGAAAATGCGGGTTCGTCGCGAATAACCCTTACGATCTCTCCCTTTTACACGCGCATGACCACGCAGTCCGTCATGGCCATAGCCGTCGCCAAACGCTTCGGCTGTCCGGTCAAGCACCCCTCGCCGATGAACTCGTCCTTGCCGAGGATCGCGACAACAGCTTCCCTGCCCTGTTTGGACACTACAGTGACCTTGACCCTGCCCTTTTCTATGTAGAAAACGGAATCCGCATCATCGCCCTGGGCAAAAATGATTTCTTTCTTTGGATAATTGGAAATTGTACGACCAGGACCCACGGTTCCAAAAAAACCGCAGGATCAAAACCACTCGCCAATTCGGTCGATTTACTCGCTCCCGGCATTCTCACCTCTTGTCGTGATTTGATTAGAACAGAAGCGGACCGGCCCGACTGTTCCCAATTGCACACCTGGGCTGTATTTCAACAAGTTTCAATTGGAACTTTGCCGCGCCTGTCATGGAGGGGTGCCTTTATAAAAAAGCGACCTCATCCAGAGACCATCGCGATCAAACGCCCGCGTTGACCCCAGACGGATGCGACGGGGAATTTTCAAAAACACGGCTTCAAGTGTGCAATCGAGGACAGCGAGGCTGGTGCGCGCCTAAAGCTCATTGTTTGTAGATGGCGCCCGCGGTCCTTAAGAAACGCGCAAGTTCCGGTAGCGAAAAAACGCGAGGCTGCGGAAACGGGTCATCAAAAGAACCCAGCAACGCGGAAAGACCTGAACGTTTTGATACAGGCGTTTTAGGAGCCCGTATGCCGTGTGGATACGGTCCAGTATAAGGCTTCATGAGCAAAACAACTCATTTGAGTTGGCCAAAACTATTTCGCATATGTTCCGGATTATTTTGATTTTTAGTGCGCTTCGGAACAGCCGGCGTTTAGGCGCGGTGCGATCGTAGCCGCGACTGATGGAGTTCACTGTTCAGGCTGGCGTCGTCAACTTCACGCGAACGTCCGGAGGCGAACGATCAGCAGTTCCCGCCTGCCGCCACCCGCTAGGAGGTATCTCGCATGTCCATTCGAACGCACCTTGCAACACTCGAAAGACGGCATCAGGCGCTGGAACAACAGATCTGCGGAGAGCAAACGCACGCCTCGCGCGATGAAATGAAAGTTGCTGAACTCAAGCGTTGCAAGTTGCTCGTCACGGACGAGATCGCACGCCGGCAGCAACGCGTCGTTCCGCGTCCTAGGTTGTCGGCGACGGAAAGGAACAAGACGTTGATGAAAACGGCCAAGCTCAGCCGAAATAGCTGGTATGAAGGCGTCAAACGATCGATCTCCATTGTCAAGGGAAAAGCGCCCTAGAGCATGATCCGGAAAGGCGGAAGACGGTTTTCCGAAAAGATCATGCTCCACCAAAAAGCTAGAGCGCTAATCAATTCAATCTGACGCCATTGCGCTCTAGGCCGACAATCAAGGCGAGATGAATCGGACCGCCCGTGAGCGAATGCTCTAGCCGGGACGATGGCCCGCGGAGCTCTTGCAACGATTGCTGTGTGGTTCGTGACAATAGGGCGCCGGCTCCGTCAGCAAGTCATTGCGCCTGCGGCTCAACGGCCAGTACCACGACGGGACTTTCCTTCGCGAGCAGCAGCCAAGACCGCCCCGGCGACGAAGCACGCAACCATTCCGCATGCGCATTGTTTAGGCTATTGCTGCGCGGTCGTCAGTTCCCGCCGAGGATTAAATGTTTCCCAAACCAAAACCGCAACTCAAGCCCAATACCTATGCGTACGAATCCGAGCCGATGGTAAAGGCAACCGGCTTTCGCGAATACGATGCGCGTTGGTTATTCGGCAGCGAGATCAACCTGATGGGCGTCGAGGCGCTCGGTCTCGGCCTCGGCACGCTCATTCACGAACTCAACCGCGAGCCGAAGATCGTCACCGGCCACGATTTCCGGTCCTATTCAGCGTCCATCAAGATGGCGCTGGTCAATGGGCTTATGGCGGCGGGCTGCCAAGTATATGACATCGGGCTCGCGCTGACGCCGATGGCCTATTTCGCCCAATTCGATCTCGATGTGCCCTGCGTTGCCATGGTCACCGCCTCGCACAACGACAACGGCTGGACCGGCGTGAAGATGGGGGTCGACCGCCCGCTCACTTTTGGGCCCGATGAAATGTCGCGGCTGAAAGATATCGTGCTCAATGGACGGTACAAGGTGAAAGCAGGCGGCGCCTACGCCTTCGTCGAACACTTTCCGGCCCGCTACATCGCCGACCTCCTCAAGCGGCCGAAGCTCACGCGCCGCCTCAAAGTGGTGTGCGCCTGCGGCAATGGCACGGCCGGCGCGTTCGCGCCGCAGGTGCTCGAAGCGGTCGGCTGCGAGGTCGTGCCGCTCGATTGCGAGCTCGACCACACCTTCCCGCACTACAATCCCAACACCGAAGACATGAAGATGCTGCACGCCATGCGCGACGCCGTGCTCGCGAACAGGGCCGATGTGGCGTTGGGCTTCGACGGTGATGGCGACCGCTGCGGCGTCGTCGACAACGAGGGCGAGGAGATCTTTGCCGACAAGGTCGGCGTTATGCTGGCGCGCGATATTTCGGGGCAGCACGCCAACGCGCTGTTCGTCGCCGACGTGAAATCGACCGGACTGTTCGCCACCGATCCAGTGCTGATCAAGAACGGCGCCAAGACCGATTACTGGAAAACCGGCCATTCCTACATGAAGCGCCGGGTGAACGAGATCGGTGCCATCGCCGGATTCGAAAAGTCCGGCCACTTCTTTTTCAACAAGCCGTTCGGCCGCGGCTATGACGACGGCCTGATTTTCGCGCTCGCAGTCTGCGACATGCTCGACCGCAATCCGGGAAAGAGCATGGCCGATCTCAAAAACGCCCTGCCGAAAACCTGGGGCTCGCCCACCATGTCGCCGCACTGCGCCGACGACGAAAAGTACGGCGTAGTCGACGCGGTGGTGAAGTATTTCGAGAGCGAGAAGAAGAAGGGCGGCAAAGTCGCCGGTCAGCCGATCCGCGATCTCGTCACCGTCAACGGCGTGCGGGTGACGGTGAAAGACGGCACCTGGGGCCTGGTGCGCGCTTCCTCGAACAAGCCTGAGCTGGTTGTCGTCGTCGAAAGCCCGGTGTCGGAGGCGCGCATGCGCGAGATGTTCGCGGCGGTCGATGCGGTGCTGCGCACCCACAAGGAAGTCGGGGAATATAATCAGACGATTTGAATGACGATCCGCCCTCGGTACGTTTCAATCCGCAGCGGCGGGCAAAACCTACACTTCCTGATAGACGTCGATTTCCACCCCGCCCGGCAGCATGGCGCGCCAGGCCTGCAAAAAGGCCTGAAAGCGCATGTCGCCGGCAATCGATTGCCGATTGAGCTCGAAGGATTCCGGCGTTTCGTATTCGATCACCTGGATGAATTTCGCCGGATCGTCGGCGTTGCGCAGGAGCTTGAGCTCCGCGTTGCCGAACGCCTGGTAGAACGGCGCCGACGCCCGCATCATCGCGACGAGCTGATCGGGGTCCGCGCCTGGAAGGGTGAATTTCAAATGCAGCGTACGCCGGACCTTCGGCTCATCGTTGCCCATCGTCTGCATCCCCCAATCGCGGCCGGGCCCCCGCTCGCCGCCGCATCGGCCTGTTGTTTGACATAATCTTATTCAGAAGCGTTGCCAGTCTTCACCAATCATGCCCTACTTAAAAGTCTCACGAAACGGGTGCGCCGGGTAGACGCCGAGAATCTTCAACGATCTCGGCTGCGAGACGAATTCCAGTTCTTCGAGCGCCAGTTCGAGCGCGCGATGCTTCGGATGGCCCTGCACGTCGGCATAGAACTGGGTGGCGGCGAAGCTGCCGTCGACCATGTAGCTTTCGAGCTTGGTCATGTTGACGCCGTTGGTGGCGAAGCCGCCGAGCGCTTTATAGAGCGCGGCGGGAATGTTGCGGACCTCGAACACAAACGTGGTTATCACCCGCCGTTCCTTGCGGCTCGCCCATTTCGGCGTGCGTGACAGCACGACGAAGCGCGTGGTGTTGTGCTTGGCGTCGGCGACGTCCTTTTTCAGGATTTTCAGGCGATAGATTTTCGCCGCCAGCTTCGTCGCCAGGGCGGCGCGTGAATTATCGCCAGCCTCCGCAACCTCGCGCGCAGCGCCGGCGGTATCGGCGGCGACCACCGCCTTGATGCGCAGCGCTCGGATGATGTTGCGGCATTGCCCAAGTGCGTGCACGTGGCTCTCGACCGTCTTGATCGTCTTCAACGTCGCGCCCTTCGGCGCCATCAGCTGATGCTGCACCGGCAGAAACCACTCCGCCACGATGTGGAGCCCTGACCTCGGCATCAAGTGATGGATGTCCGCGACCCGCCCGGCCAGCGAATTGTCGATCGGAATCATGGCGAGCTGCGCCCTGCCGGTACGAACGGCGGCGAATGCGTCCTCGAAGGTCGGACAGGGCAGCGGTTCGTAGCCCCGATAGGCTTGGTTGCAGGCGATGTGCGAGTTGGCACCCAGCTCGCCCTGGAATGCGATTCTTCTGCGTCGCGTCATGACCGACCCGATAGCATGGCGCGCGCTCTTGCCAAATCGTCCGGCGTATCGACACCAAGCGGCGCGGCGTCAACGATCGCGACATCGATCCGCATACCGGCCTCAAGCGCGCGCAGCTGCTCGAGTTTTTCCCGCCTTTCCAGCAGCGACGGCGGCAGTTTGACGAATCGCTCCAGTGCCGCACGGCGAAAGGCGTAAAGCCCGATATGATGGTAGAGCGGCCCGTCGCCATAGGGCGCGGTGGCGCGGGTAAAGTAGAGCGCCCGCTGCCGCGATGCCGCGACCGGCGTGCCCACCACCTTGACCACGCTGGCATCATCGCGCTCCTCGGCGCGCGTGATCTCCGCTGCCAGCGTCGCGATATCGACCGCCCGGTCAGCGAGCAGGGCCAGCGCGGCGGCGATGTGGGAAGGGTCCAGCGTCGGCAGATCGCCTTGCACATTGACCACAATCGCCGCACTGCCGTTTGGGTCGATCTTGCCAAGCGCTTCGAAAATCCGGTCGGAGCCGGACACATGGTCGGCGCGCGTCATGACCGCGCGCCCGCCGGCTTTGCGCACCGCCGCCTCGATCTCGGGCGAATCGGTCGCGACCACGACCGGGCCGGCCGCAGCGGCTTCGGCCCGGCGCACCACGTGCACGATCATCGGTGACCCGGCGATGTCGGCAAGCGGCTTGCCCGGCAGCCTCGTCGCGGCCATACGGGCAGGAATGAGGATAAGAACACCAGCCATTGCTAAAGCGCGCTTATACGGGTTGCAAAACGCGCGGCAAACCGGCTATTTGTGCCCCGCCCTCCTTTGCCGTCGCGGAGCCATTCAGCGATGAATTCATTCGAAATCAACAAGATTCTCGGCGCCGTGCTGGGAACGTGCCTGATCCTCCTGGCCGTCCACATAGCGTCCGGAGCGATCTTCACCCCGCCGGTGCCGGCGAAGCCCGGTTACGAAGTCGCCGTGAAGGAGGAGCAACCGGCAAAGGGACCGGGCGAGGCAGCACCAGCCGCGCAGCCGATCGAGACCCTGTTGGCGAGCGCTTCGGCCGAGCATGGCGCGCAGATCGCTAAGCAGTGCCAGATCTGCCACAACCTGCAAGAGGGCCAGGGGCCCAAGGTCGGCCCCGATCTCTACGGCGTAGTTGGACGCCAAGTGGCGTCAGTGGCGGGCTTTAATTACACGGCCGCGTTGAAAGCGAAGGGCGGCACCTGGACATTCGACGCGCTGAATAAATGGGTCGAGGATCCCCGCGCCGACGTTCCGGGCACGGCCATGACATTTGCCGGCATCAAGAATGAGAAGCAGCGCGCCGACCTCATCGCTTACCTTGATACGCTGTCCAAGAGCCCGGTGCCGTTGCCGACGGCCGCCAACCCGCCGGCAGCAGCCCCGGCCAAGCCACAATAACGGCTTCGCGCTCACTCCCGGCCCACGCGGATGTGAAGTCCATTTCGTCGCGGCGCACGCCGGCAAGCTGGCGCCGCCGTGGAAAAGCACATAATCAGCGGCATCCGTGGGTGGGAATGGCGCCCTGGTTCGGTTGCTCCCCAGGGGCAAAACTCGCGCGCTTGCCCGTGTAACAGCAGCGCAGCAAAGGCGATTTGCCGACACTATATTTTTATTGGAGCTGACTTCGTGAACCGCCGAACATTGCTCACCTCCGCCGCCGTTGCGCTTGCTGCGCGGCAGCTTCCCGCTTTGCTGTGGACTGATCCGGCGCAGGCGCAGGAACGAGCCTGGCGGCACGGCCTGTCGCTGTTCGGCGAGCTGAAATATCCGCCGGGCTTCAAGCGATTCGACTACGTCAACGGCGATGCGCCCAAGGGCGGCGCGGTGCGCGAGATCGCGATCGGCACGTACGACAATTTCAATCTAGTGGTCGCCGGCGTGAAAGGCACGCTCGCGACCGGGATCGACTTTATCTACGACACGCTCCTGGTGTCGGCGCTCGACGAAGTGTCGGCCGAATACGGGCTCCTCGCCGAGGCCGTCAACTATGCAGACGATTTCTCCGCCGCCTCCTATCGGCTGCGCCAGGACGCGAAATGGCACGACGGCAGGCCGGTCACGCCCGAGGATGCGATTTTTTCGTTCGAAGCGTTCAAAAAACACAGCCCGCAATTCGCGGCCTACTACCGCCACGTCGCCAAGCTGGAAAAAACCGGCGATCGCGAGATCACGTTTACGTTCGATTCGCCGGGCAATCGCGAACTGCCGCAGATTGTCGGCCAGCTGACGGTTTTGCCCAAGCACTGGTGGGAGGGCACCGACAAGAACGGCAACAAACGCGATATCGGCGCGACGACGCTCGAGCCGCCGCTCGGATGCGGCGCCTACCGCATCAAAGAGTTCTCCCCCGGCCGCAACATCGTCTACGAGCGCGTGAAGGACTATTGGGGCCGCGATCTCAACGTCAACATCGGCCGGGACAATTTCGACGAATTGCGCTTCGAATACTTTCGCGACACGACGGTCGCGCTGGAGGCGTTCAAGGCGGACGCCGTCGACTGGCGCACCGAGAACAGCGCCAAGAACTGGGCCACCGCATACGACTTCCCCGCGGTCGGCGAGAAGCGGGTGATCCTCGAGGAATTTCCCATCAACAATGTCGGCGTGATGCAGGCCTTCGCCTTTAACATCCGCCGCGCCAAGTTTCAGGATCCGCGCGTGCGGCTCGCCTTCAACTACGCATTCGATTTCGAGGAGATGAACAAGCAGATTTTCTTCGGCCAATACAAGCGCATCGCCAGCTATTTCGAGGGCACCGAGCTGGCGTCGTCCGGGGTGCCGGCCGGCCGCGAGCTCGAGATCCTGGAGACCGTGCGCGACAAGGTACCGCCCGAGCTTTTTACAACGCCGTATGCCAATCCGGTCGGCGGCAATCCGCAGGCGGTGCGCGGCAATCTGCGCGAAGCGGTGCGGCTGTTCAAGGAAGCGGGCTACGAGGTGCGCAACGAAAAACTCGTCAACAGCAAGACCGGCGAGCCTTATACGATCGAATTCCTCGCCGACGATCCGAGCTTCGAGCGCGTGTTTTTGTTCTACAAGCCTTCGCTCGATCGGCTCGGCGTCACCGTCACGGTACGCACCGTCGACGATGCGCAATACGAGAACCGGTTGCGCAACTGGGATTTCGATATCATCACCGCTTCCTGGGGCGAATCGCTGTCGCCCGGCAACGAGCAGCGCGCCTATTGGGGCTCGCAAGCGGCCGATCAGCAGGGCTCCCGCAACTTCATCGGCATCAAAAACCCCGCGGTCGACGCCATGATCGACCAGGTCATCTTCGCCAAGAGCCGCGCCGACCTGGTCGCCGCCACCCACGCGCTCGACCGCGTGCTGCTCTGGAACCATTACGTCGTGCCGCAATGGACTTACGGCAAAGTGCGCACCGCCCGCTGGAACCGCTTCGGCCATCCCGCTCCGTTACCGAAATACGGCATGTCAGGGTTCCCGACCGTGTGGTGGTGGGATGCGGACAACGCGGCGAAAGCCGGAAGCCGGCAGTGAGGCGTGTGAAATCCAGCGCCAGCACGACAAAGACAGCGCCGATCTCATGATGCACCCGACACGCCGACGCATTCTGTCGTTGGGCGCTGGTGTCGCGGCGGCGGCGGTGAGCGCCAGGTCAGGCACGGTGCGGGCGGATGAGGAGATCGAATCGCACGGGATGTCAGCGTTCGGGGACCTCGCCTACCCGGCCGACTTCCAGCACTTCCGTTACGTCGATCCGCAGGCGCCGAAGGGCGGTACGTTTTCCCAGATCGGCCCAAACCGGGAATACAATCAGAATTTTCTCACCTTCAATTCGCTCAACAGCTACATCCTCAAGGGCGACGCGGCGCAGGGCATGGAGTTGACCTTCGCCGCGCTGATGGCGCGCTCCGGCGACGAGCCCGACGCCATGTACGGGCTTGCCGCCCAAAGTGTGCGGCACTCGGCCGACGGGCTGCGGTATGAGTTTTTCATCCGCCCGGAGGCGAAATTCCACGACGGGTCGCGGCTCACCGCTCGTGACGTCGCCTTCTCGCTCAATATCCTCAAGGCTAAGGGCCATCCGCTGATCACCCAGTTGCTGCGCGATTTTGTCAGTGCCCAGGCGAGTGATGACGCGAGCGTCGTCGTAACCTTTGCGCCGCAGCGCGCGCGCGATGTGCCGCTTTTCGTCGCCGGGCTGCCGATTTTCTCGCGCGCCTATTACGCGGCGAAGCCGTTCGACAAATCGACCCTCGACGTCCCGCTCGGTTCCGGCGCCTACAAGGTCGGCCGCTTCGAACCCGGCCGCTACATCGAATACGAAGGCGTGAAGGATTGGTGGGGCGCCGAGCTTCCGGTCGCCCGCGGCCAAAACAATTTCGACATTGTGCGCTTTGAATATTACCGCGACCGCGACGTCGGCTTCGAAGGCTTTACCGCCGAGAATTACCTGTTCCGCGAAGAGTTCACCTCGCGCACCTGGGCGACACGCTATGATTTCCCTGCCGTCAGGGACGGCCGCGTGAAAAAAGATATTTTGCCCGACGAAACGCCCTCCGGCGCGCAAGGCTGGTTTATCAATACACGGCGCGAGAAATTCGCCGATCCGCGGCTGCGCGAAGCGCTCTGCAACGCGTTTGATTTCGAGTGGACCAATAAGACGATCATGTATGGGTCCTACGACCGGACCGTCTCCGTGTTCCAGAACTCGGACATGATGGCGACAGGCTTGCCAGGCGCCGATGAGCTTGCGGTGCTCGAACCTTTCCGCGGGCACATCCCGGAGGAGGTTTTCGGCGAACCGTATGTGCCGCCGGTATCGGACGGCTCCGGCCAGGATCGCGCACTGCTGCGCAAGGCTTCTCAGCTTTTGAAGGACGCCGGCTACGCCATCAAGGACGGCAAACGTGTGTTGCCGAACGGGGAGCCGATCACCATCGAATTTTTGATCGACGAGCCTACATTCGAACCGCATCACATGCCGTTCATCAAGAATCTCGGCGTCCTCGGCATCGAAGCCTCGTTGCGCATCGTCGACCCAGTGCAATACCGCTCCCGGCGCGATGGCTTTGACTTCGACATCACCGTCGACCGCTTCGGCTTTTCCGCCACGCCCGGCAATTCACTGCGCTCGTTCTTTTCCTCGCAAGCGGCGGCGCTGAAGGGTTCGAACAACCTCGCCGGCATGGCCGATCCGGCAATCGATGCCTTGATCGACACCATCATCGCCGCGCCGACGCGGTCCGCCCTGACCACCGCCTGCCGCGCGCTCGATCGCGTGATCCGCGCCGGCCGCTACTGGATTCCGCATTGGTACAAACCGTCGCATTGGATCGCCTATTGGGACGTCTTCGGCAGGCCGGCGTCGCAACCACGCTTTTTCCGCGGCATTCCGGAGACGTGGTGGCACGACCGCGACAAGGCGGCAAAAATGCAGCGGGCCGGATGACCCAGATGTCGTGGCCGGACTTGTTCCGGCCATCCACGTCTTTATGTTGCCGCCATAATAGGTCGTGGATGCCCGGAACCTGAATCTACCCTCGGGTGCGCTCAGATGCGGGACCCGGATACCGCCCACGACGGTTAAGCGTTACAAGAACAAATGACCGCTTACATTGTCCGCCGTCTTCTGTTCATGATCCCCACCATTTTCGGGATCATGCTGGTGTCGTTCGTCGTCGTGCAGTTCGCACCTGGCGGCCCGGTGGAGCGCGTTATCGCCCAGCTCTCCGGCACCGATACCGGGGCGACTTCGCGCATTTCCGGCTCCGCCGGTGGGGATTTTGGCGCGCGCGGCGCACTGCAAACCGGCGCGCAACTGGACGCCAACGCCAAGTATCGCGGCGCGCAAGGCCTCGATCCGGAATTCATCAAGAGCCTGGAAAAGCAGTTCGGCTTTGACAAGCCGGCCTATGAGCGCTTCTTCCTGATGCTTTGGAACTATCTGCGCTTCGACTTCGGCAAGAGCTACTTCCGCGACGTGAGCGTGCTGCAACTGATCAAGGAGAAGCTGCCGGTCTCGGTCTCACTCGGCATCTGGATGACGCTGCTCAGCTATCTGATCTCGATACCGCTCGGTATCCGCAAAGCGGTGCGTGACGGCTCGCAGTTCGATGTCTGGACTTCCGGCGTTATCATCATCGGCTATGCCATTCCCGGATTCCTGTTCGCCATCCTGCTTATTATTCTTTTTGCTGGCGGCTCCTTTTTCGACATCTTTCCGCTGCGCGGGCTCACCTCCGACGGCTGGGAGCAATTTTCCTGGTGGCACAAAATTCTTGATTATTTCTGGCATCTGACTCTGCCGATCATCTCCATGGGGCTCGCCGCCTTCGCGACCATGACTTTGTTGACCAAAAACTCATTCCTGGAGGAATTGCGCAAGCAGTACGTGCTCACCGCCCGCGCCAAGGGTTGCTCGGAACGGCAGGTGCTCTACGGCCATATTTTCCGCAATGCCATGTTGCTTGTGATCGCCGGCTTCCCCAGCGCTTTCGTCAGCGCCTTCTTTGCCGGCTCGCTCTTGATCGAGACGATCTTCTCGCTCGACGGGCTTGGGCTTCTGAGCTTCGAGAGCGTGCTCAATCGCGACTACCCCGTCGTGTTTGCCAATCTTTACATCTTCGCCCTGGTCGGCTTGGTCGTGAATCTGATTTCCGACCTGACCTACACCTGGATCGATCCGCGCATCGATTTCGAGACGCGGGAGGTGTGAGGTGGACGACAAGACCCGCGCCAGGGAAATTATCGAAACGCCTGAAGCCAAGCGGCTTCACGCGCCGGACCTCATGCCGGACGTCGAGCCGGCTGGACCACTCGGTCCCCTCCCCTCGCCGCGACGGTTTGCGCTCTCGCCGATCAACAAACGGCGCTGGCAGAATTTCAAGACCAACCGGCGCGGCTACTGGTCGTTGTGGATTTTCCTTGTTCTGTTCTTCGTCACACTGTTCGCGGAATTCATCGCCAATGATAAGCCGCTCTATTTGCATTATGATGGCCAATCCTATTTTCCCGTCTTCTTCAGCTACCCGGAAACCACGTTCGGCGGCGACTTCGAAACCGCGGCCGACTATCGCGATCCCTATCTGCAGAAGCTGATCGCCGACAAGGGCGGCATCATGATCTGGCCGCCGATCCATTATTCCTATGCCACCCACAATCTCGATTTGCCGACTCCGGCGCCGTCGCCGCCAACCTGGATGCTGACCGAGGCGCAATGCAAGTCGGTGGTGCAGCGCAAGGGCCTGAAAAGCTGCAGCGACCTCGAATACAACTGGCTCGGCACCGACGACCAGGGCCGCGATGTCCTGGCCCGCCTCATTTACGGGTTCCGCATCTCGGTGTTGTTTGGCCTCGTCCTGACCATCGTCTCTTCGATCATCGGCGTCGCGGCCGGCGCCGTGCAGGGCTATTTCGGCGGCTGGACGGATCTCCTGTTTCAGCGCTTCATCGAAATCTGGACCTCGGTGCCGGAGCTTTATCTTCTGCTCATTATTTCGTCGGTGCTGGTCCCGGGCTTCTTTATATTGCTCGGAATTCTCCTGTTATTCTCCTGGGTGCGGCTGGTCGGCTTGGTGCGCGCGGAATTCCTGCGCGGACGCAATTTCGAATACATTCAGGCGGCGCGCGCGCTCGGCGTGTCGAATGCCGTCATCATATTCCGCCACCTCTTGCCGAACGCGATGGTGGCGACGCTGACGTTTCTGCCATTCATCATGTCGGGGTCGGTGATGACGCTGACCGCGCTTGACTTTCTCGGCTTCGGCCTGCCGCCGGGCTCGCCCTCGCTCGGTGAACTTCTGTCCCAGGGCAAAGCCAACGTGCAGGCACCGTGGCTCGGGCTTGCCGGATTCTTCACCGTTGCCGTAATGCTCTCGCTGCTCATTTTCATCGGCGAAGCGGTACGGGATGCCTTCGATCCGCGGAAGACCTACGCATGACAGCCGACCCTCTGCTATCAATCCGCGACCTCTCGGTCGCCTTCCGCCACGGTGGACATGAGATGCTGGCCGTCGACCGCGTCTCGTTCGACATCGGCAACGGCGAGACCATGGCATTGGTCGGCAAATCCGGTTCCGGCAAATCGGTGACGGCTTTGTCGATCCTCAAGCTCCTGCCGTATCCGGCGGCATGGCATCCCTCCGGCGCCATCAGCTTCAAAGGCCGTGATCTTCTTCCGCTGGCCGAACGCGAGATGCGGCGCGTGCGCGGCGACGACATCACCATCGTCTTCCAGGAGCCGATGACGTCGCTCAACCCGCTGCACACTATCGAGAAGCAGATCGGCGAGGTCTTGCTGCTGCATCGCGGGCTCACCGGCCGCGCTGCACGCGCGCGGACGCTGGAGGTGCTGACCCAGGTCGGCATTCCCGACCCGGAAAGCCGGCTCGGGAGCTATCCGCATCAGCTTTCCGGCGGCCAGCGCCAGCGCGTCATGATCGCCATGGCGCTCGCCAACGAGCCGGATCTGCTCATCGCCGACGAGCCGACCACCGCACTCGACGTCACCGTGCAGGCGCAGATCATCGCGCTTATGCAAGGCATCCAGAAGCGGCTCGGCATGTCGCTCTTATTCATCACCCACGACCTCGGCATCGTGCGCAAAATCGCGCAACAGGTCTGCGTGATGAAGGAAGGCAAAATCGTCGAGCAGGGCGCCGTCGAACGGGTGTTCGCGGCGCCTGCGCATCCCTACACCCGCGCGCTCCTTGCCGCCGAGCCGAAGCCCGATCCGGCACCGCCGCAGCCCGACGCGCCGCTGGTGCTGGAGGCAACCGACCTCAAAGTTTGGTTTCCGATCAAGCGCGGCCTAATGCGCAAAGTGGTCGGCTACATCAAGGCCGTCGACGGCGTCAGCATCGACATCCGTAAAGGCGAGACGCTGGGCGTGGTCGGCGAATCGGGCTCCGGCAAGACAACGCTTGGGCTGGCCATCCTGCGCCTGATTTCCTCTGAAGGGCCGATCGTATTCATGGGCCACGAGCTGCAAGGCCTGCGTTTCAAACAAATGCGTCCGTTCCGCCGCGACATGCAGATCGTTTTTCAGGATCCCTACGGCTCGCTTTCGCCCCGGCTGTCGATCGCCGACATCATCAAGGAAGGGCTTTCGGTGCACAGTCCGGACATGCCGGAACGCGAACGCGACGAACGGGTGGTCCGGGCGCTCGGCGACGTCGGGCTCGATCCCGCCACGCGCTTTCGCTTTCCGCACGAGTTTTCCGGCGGCCAGCGCCAGCGCATCGCGGTGGCGCGCGCGATCGTGTTGGAGCCGACGTTCGTCGTGCTTGACGAGCCGACCAGCGCGCTCGACATGCTGATCCAGGCGCAGATGGTCGATCTGTTGCGCGAGCTGCAGAAGCGACGCAATCTCACTTATCTGTTCATTTCGCATGATCTGCGCGTCGTCGCCGCGCTGGCCAGCCGTTTGCTGGTGATGCGGCAGGGCAAGGTCGTGGAGGCCGGCGCTGCCGCCGACCTGTTCAAGAACCCCAAGAGCGACTACACGCGGGCGCTGTTCGCCGCCGCGTTCAATCTCGAAACCGCGCCCGCAGGCGTCGTGGCGCAATAATTCCGGCGGTCATTCCGGCGCATGCAAGGCGGCGAACCCGGAATCCATATCACGGATTGTGATTACGGATTCCGGCACGCGCCGCCATGGCGGCTCGGCGGGAATGACGCTCGCGTCACTTCGGCGCTTCGGCAGCCGTCTGACCAGGCGGCTCGATCCTGAAGGTGAAGATCGATACCTTCTCGCCCGGCTTGAACGGCCCTGGCACCTTATTGTTGACCGCGGGAATGCTCCGAAGATAAGCGACGACGGCCGCTACATCCTCTTTCGTCAGGTGCGTAAACGCGGCGTAGTTCATGATCGGCGCCAGTTGGCGGCCATCGGGGCGTTTCCCCGTGGTAATCGCCGTGGCGATTTGCTCGTCGGTCCAAGCGCCGATGCCGGTTTCCTTGTCAGGGGTAATGTTCCTGCCGTTGAACACGCCGAGGCCGGGAATTTCGAAGCCCACATCCGATCCGCCGAGATATTTGTCTTTGTCGGGCTTGCCGAAGAAGAAGCCCGGCGTATGGCAATCGTTGCAGCCGGCAACGACGACGAGGTATGCGCCGCGCTCGACCGGCGTTTCGGCGTGAGCCTTTGGCGGCAAAGTCAAAGCCGCAGCAAGAGCCGTCGCGCCGGCAATCGCCATACCCACTGTAAGCTTCATGTCGCCCCTCCCCTTTTCAGCCCCGGCGGACGCGTACGCCGTGTTTCTTTCGCAGTATCGCTTTGTTGCGCCGTGGTGCTCGCATCACGTTACACGCGTGCCATTGCAGCGCAAGCTGCAGGTTTGAGGCAGCTGCCTACCTTCTATGAAGTTGTTAGGAGATGCGACGCGTCCCAACGTGGCGAATCGGCCGGCCGATTCAGTTAGACGCAGGCGCGCTCCTTTGGCGCCAATGCCACCAGAGCACGGCGCCAACTCCGATCACCGCTCCGGCAATCAATACCCCTAACAAGGCCGAATTCTCGATCCAGGCAATGGCCGGAATGCCGAGCGCCATGATCAGGCCGAGCAGGCACACTTGCCAGGAGAGGACCTGCACGCCGGCGGTAAAGGTGCCGAGCGCCAGCAAGGTGAAGATCGCTAGCGCCGTCGCCGTTGCGGTGAAAGTGCGCTGCACGCTGGTCAGCAGCAGCATGTTCATGACCAGGATGAAAGCGAACCAGTGCAGCGCCTGGGTCACAACCAGCCGCAGCCGCGCCGTCTTGTCGCCCGCCTCCTGCCAGCCGGCACCGATGCAAACCAGCCCGATGATCGGTGCGAGAACTTCCCAATATCCGACGATCGGTTTTTTTGAAAAACTCGTATAGGCAACGCCCGCGATGGTGAGGATCAACACCACCGTGAAGGGCAGTTCTCTGATCCAAAAACTCAAGTGATGTGAAGCATGCGTTTCGGCGACGTGCGGAACGCTTGACGGCGCGGCCGGTCCCGGATCAGTGCTGGTCATCGGATTGGCTCCGGGGCCCGAAGGTAGATCACCCGAGGCGGCCACGCTACCTCTTATCGCATAATGCGCCGCATGCTAATCACCTCGCATCCCGCGTCGCGGATCCGGGCGATCGCCTCGGCAATCGGCTCGATCGCAACCGCCATGTGAAAAGCGTTGGCGTGTAGAAGGCTTGCGCGGTCGCGCGTGATGGCGACGTGACCTTTCCAGAACACGAGATCGCCGCGTTGCAGATCGGAAGGGTCGGCGGCAGGGGCGACGGGCCTGCCGAGCGCCTGTTCCTGCATATCGCTATCGCGCGGGCAAGCGATGCCGCACGCTGTCAGCGCGATCTGCACCAAACCCGAGCAGTCGAGCCCAAACGCCGTCTTGCCGCCCCACAGATAGGGCACGCCCAGGAAACGCTCGGCCACGGCAACGAAATCCTTCTCGTAAGCTTCGATCGGAGCGAGGTGCGCCGCCGGCACGTAGGCGCCGGATCGAGTCACCGCCATGCGGTCGGCGATGCGCGCGACGGCAAGGCGCGCCCCGAGCGGCAGCGCTTCGACTGGTGGCGCTTTGATCGAGGGGCCGGGAAAAGCCAGAGTTCGCAAAGCCGTGACCTTGTGGGTCGGCGGCGCGCCGGGCGGCACCAGCGCGTTTGACGGCAGCCAGCCGACATAGCCGTCCGCCGCGAGCTGGCCCCAGGCCCAGCCTTCGTCGTTCGTGTCGTAGATGGTGACACGTTCGCCCTTGAGCGCTTCCGTAAGCAGCGGCGCATCGGGCGCCGGCTCGTGCCGCAGCGGCGCCTGCGGGTCGATCACTTCAAACACGCGACCGTCAACGTAACGCGGCGCCGCGACCTTGCCTTCGAGTTCCTTTGCCGCGAGATCGGCGCGGGCCGGCGTCAGGCGCGGGTCGAAGACTGGCATGGCTTTTCGTCGCTCAGCCGTAACGCTCGGCGAGCAATGCGTAGAGGGCACGCGCCACCTGACATTCGCCGCCTTCCGGCCGGCCCGGTTTGGCGCTTGGCGTCCAGGCGAAAAGGTCGAAATGCAGCCACGATTTAGCGCTCACGAAGCGCCGCAGGAACAGCGCCGCGGTGATGGCGCCGGCCTGCCCGCCACTGCCGACATTATTGATGTCGGCGACCTTGGACTCGAGCATCGCCTCGTAGGGATGCCACAGCGGCAGCCGCCAAAGCGGATCGTTCTCAGCGGTGGCATGACTTGTCAGAGCGCCGGCCAATTCGTCGTCTTCGGTGAAGAAGGCCGGCACTTCGGGACCGAGCGCGACCCGGGCGGCGCCGGTCAACGTGGCGAAATCGGCGATCAGCGCCGGCTCATCATCGTCGGCGAGCGCCAGCGCATCGGCGAGGACAAGCCGGCCCTCGGCATCGGTATTGCCGATCTCGACGGTGATCCCTTTGCGCGAGGTGTAGATGTCGCGGGGGCGGAAAGCATCGCCAGAGATTGCATTATCCACCGCCGGGATGAGCACGCGCAGCCGCACTTTCAGGCCACGCGACATGATCATGTGCGCGAGCGCAAGCGCGGTCGCTGCGCCGCCCATGTCTTTTTTCATGTTAAGCATCGAGGACTCGGGCTTGATATCGAGACCGCCGGTGTCGAAGCACACGCCCTTGCCGACCAGCGTCACGTGCGGATGAGCTTCGTCGCCCCACTTGACATCGATTAGCCGCGGCGCCCGCTCGGACGCGCGGCCGACGGCGTGAATGAGCGGAAAGTTCTCGCTCACGAGATCCTTGCCCAGGATCACCTTGATGTCCGCACCATGGCGCGCAGCCAGATTGCGCGTCGCCGTTTCCAGCTCGTTCGGCCCCATGTCGTTTGCCGGCGTGTTGATGAGATCGCGTGCCAGCGTGACCGCTTCGACGATGCGCTCGAGGTCTTCGCGGTCGACGCTCTGCGGCGGATCGAGCTTGGCCCCCAGCGGCTCGGCCTTGCGGTAGCGGGTGAAGCGATAAGATCCGAGCGCAAAGGCCAGCGCCGCAAGCCCCGCGTCGTGCGGATCGTTGGCAAAACGGTAGATGCCATCGGGCAATTGCTGGGCCAGCCGGCCGGGGAGGAACGGATCGTTTGGCTCGTTCGCGGCTTCGAGCCCGAACAGGATGCCGCCAAGCCCGTCTTTGCCCGGCAGCGCGAGATATTGTCCGGGCTTCGGCTTGAAACCCGCCGCATCGGCAAATGCGCGGGCACCGGCGGCGAGCTGTTGGCGCACCTCCGGATAGTTCGCCGTGGTGACGAACCAGATCGGAGTCGCTGACGCGACACCGCTGGCCGCGAAAACAGAATGCATCGTATTGACCGTGCGCAGAAAACCTACGCCCTGCTAGCACGCCACCCTGCGGTCGGAAAAGGCGACCCGCGACACTAGGCGCGGGATGCGCTCGGACTTGGCGCTCCGCCGCGGCTGTGCCTGATGCCGTAGAAGCCATAGAGCAGAAGCCCGATCACCAGCCACGCGCCAAACCGCAGCCAGGTGTCGAGCGGCAGCCCGAACATCAGAAACAGCGATGAAACCGCGCCCAGCGGCGCGACGATGTAGACCGCCGGGGCTTTGAAGGGCCGCGTCAACTCGGGCTCACTGATTCGCAGAACGAGCACGCCGATGCAGACGATGGCGAACGCAAACAAGGTGCCGATGCTCACCAGTTCGCCGACCAGACCGATCGGCAAGAGCCCGGCCAGCACCATGACGATGACGCCGGTGACAATGGTGGTGACATAGGGCGTGCGAAATCGGCCGTGCACCTTGGCGGCAACCGGTGGCAACAGCCCATCGCGCGCCATCGAGTAGAAGATGCGCGGCTGCCCCAGCATCATGACCAGAATGACCGAGGTCAGCCCGAGGATGATGCCGATTTTGAGGATCGGCGACAGAAACGATAGCCCAATAGCGTCGATGCCGACGGCGATCGGATCGGGCACGTTAAGTTTGTCGTAGCCCACGATAGCGGTCAGCACGAAGCCGACCGCAACATAGAGCACGGTGCAAATAAGAAGCGATCCGAGAATGCCGATCGGCATATCGCGCTGCGGATTCTTCGCTTCCTGCGCCGCGGTCGAGACCGCGTCGAAGCCGATATATGCGAAGAACACCACGGCGGCGCCGCGGATGACGCCGCTGAAACCATACTGGCCCGGACCGATATTGGGCGGAATGAAGTGACCCCCCGGATTGCTCGCCGTCACCCAATGCGCCGTGCTGATGAACGGAGCCGCAGCCGCAATGAATACGACGATGATGACGAGCTTAATGCCGACGATGACGTTGTTGGCGCGCGCGGATTCGTGGACGCCAACGACAAGCAATGCGGTAATGGCGGCGATCACCGCCATCGCCGGGATATTCACGAGGGCGCCAGTCACGTGCCAGACCTGCTCGGCCGCATCATAGGCAAACGGCGACTCGGCATAAGCGGAGGGGACGGGCACGCCGATATCCTTGAGAAAGCTCACGACATAGCCCGACCAGCCGATGGCGACAGTAGTGGCGCCGAGCGCGTATTCGAGGATGAGGTCCCAGCCGATGATCCAGGCGATGATTTCGCCCATGGTGGCGTAGGCATAGGTGTAGGCGCTGCCGGCAATCGGCACCGTCGAAGCCATCTCCGCATAGCAAAGACCGGCAAAGGCGCAGGCAAACGCGCCAAGGACAAAGGACAGGGTGATGGCCGGCCCGGCATTCGCCGCGGCGGCATGCCCGGTCAGCACGAAAATGCCGGCGCCGATGATGGCGCCAATGCCGAGCGCCACGAGGTTGACGGCGGAGAGCGTGCGCTTGAGCGGCACGCCATTGTGCGTGGTCAGCGCCTGAACTTCCGGCTCGGCGGCTTCCGCCTCCAAAGCCGCAATCGATTTGCGCGCCCAGATTTTCGCTGTCACGGACCCTTCCGCCTATAATCCCGCCGCTGCGAGCGCCGCCTGCTGCCGCTTGGCAACGCGATCGAGAGAAAAATGTTCGATCGCCTCGTTGAACAGGCGATAGAAATTAAGCTCGGCGCGCAGGTGCAGAAACACCGCGCCCAATCCGATCGCGGCGCGATCCATGAACACGAACTCGCGCGGCACCGTCACCGGGCCTTTCTGCTTCAGCGCCTGATGCACACGAAACGCTTCGCGGCGGCCATATTCTGCCGGCGCCACGCCGTCGGCGATGGTGCGCACCCGATCATCGAGGAGCGGCGCGTAAATGAAACGCGCCCAGATGTTGAGGGTGTCGATGAGATCGCGCGAAAGCCGGCGGAAGCCCCAGGTCTCGTAAGCGCCGACGATCAGATCGTCGTCGCCGTGCAGGAGGCCGTGATAGAGATCGACGACGCCGCGCACGAATTTCGGCGGAAAAATGCGGATGCAGCCGTAATCGAGCAGGTTGATGCCTGCGGGCTCCATGACGTTCTTGCGCGAACCGCCACCGGCCTTGGCATCAAACACCGTGTAATTGCCGAGATGCGGGTCGCCGTGGATGACGCCGAAGCGGCTGAACGGAAACCACCAGGCGGTGAACATGGCGGTGGCAATCGCATTGCGCACTCTGAGCGGATCGTTCTTGTGCGTCAGCATGCGACTGCCATCGAGCCAATCGAGCGTGAGCAAGCGTCCGGTAGACAGCTCGGGCCAGGCGCGCGGCACGCGGACGATGTCGATGCCGTCGAGCATCGCGCGGTAAAGCGCGACGTGCTTGGCTTCGCGCCGGTAATCGAGCTCCTCGCGCACGCGCTCGCCGATCTCCTTGCCGATCTCGCTGGTATCGATCGCGGTGTCGAGGCGGCGGCGGATGGCAAGGAGCCATTGCAGCTGCTGCAGGTCGGCTTCGACCGCCGACTGCATGTCGGGATATTGCAGCTTGCAGGCCAGGAGCACGCCGTCGAGCGAGCGCGCGCGATGCACTTGGCCGAGCGACGCGGCCGCCGACGGATGATGCTCGAAGCTTGCGAATTTGCTCTGCCAGTCGGGACCAAGCTCCGCATTCATCCGCCGCTTTACGAAAGCCCAGCCCATGGGCGGGGCTTCGCTCTGCAGCTTCTGCAGCTCGGCGGCATATTCCGGCGGCAACAGATCGGGAATGGTCGCCATCAGCTGGGCGACCTTCATCAGCGGGCCTTTGAGATTGCCGAGCGCGGAAGCAAGCGCCGACGCCTCGCCGGCGCGATCGGGCTTGCCGCCGATAAGCCGCCTGCCGGCGTAGCGCGCCGCGACGCCGCCGACATTGGCTCCGACACGCGCGTAGCGCGCGGCGCGGGCGGAGAAGCGGTTCTTTTCGCGGTCAGTCGGCATGGGCCAGCTTAGTTGCCAGAGCCCACGACGGATAGGCAATGGTATTTAGCACTTGGCAAGAGCTTCGAACGTCTTGCGATATTTTTCCATTGTCTTGCGGGCAACCTGCAAAGCGTCATTGTGCTTGCTGCTCGTTCTCGTGAACTTCATTCCGCCGTCGACAATTTCGGCGGTGAGAACATCGCCTGAGTTCCATCCGAGCTCGGCCAAAAGCTCCGGCGGCAGTGTGACAATCCGCTTATCGCCTAGATTATAGTGACTCCAGCTCCGCAATCATCCGATCGATGACGCCGAGGCCGCCCTGCCAGAAGGCCGGATCGCGGGCGTCGAGGCCGAACGGCGCCAGCAGCTCGGAATAGTGCTTGGTGCCGCCGGCGGCGAGCATGGCGAGATAGCGCTCGGCGAAGCCGTCGGCGGCATGCTCGTATACCGCGTAGAGCGAATTCACCAGGCAATCGCCGAACGCATAGGCGTAAACGTAGAACGGCGAGTGGATGAAATGCGGGATATAGGCCCAGAATGTCTCGTAGCCGGGCTTGAGCTCGATCGCGGGTCCCAAGCTTTCGCGCTGCACCTCGAGCCATAGTTCGCCGATGCGCTCGGCGGTCAATTCGCCGGCCTTGCGTTCGGTGTGGACGGCACGTTCGAAGGTATAGAACGCGATCTGCCGCACCACCGTGTTGATCATATCCTCCACTTTGGCGGCGAGCATCGCCTTGCGTTCTTTCTTGTCGCGCGTGTTGGCGAGGAGCTTCCGGAACGTCAGCATTTCGCCGAATACGCTCGCGGTTTCCGCCAACGTCAGCGGCGTCGGCGCCATCAACGCGCCGTTGGGCGCTGCGAGCACTTGATGCACGCCGTGGCCCAGCTCATGCGCCAGCGTCATCACATCGCGCGGCTTGCCCTGATAGTTGAGCAGCACATAAGGATGCGCCGACGGTGTGGTCGGATGGGCAAACGCTCCGGGCGCCTTGCCCGGCCGCACCGGTGCGTCGATCCAGCGCTCGGCGAAAAAACGCTCGGCGATTTCCGCCATTTTCGGCGAGAAGGCGCCGTAAGCCGTGAGCACGGTGTTGCGCGCTTCGTTCCAACTCACCGTGCGCTGCGCCACTTGCGGCAGCGGCGCGTTACGATCCCAATGCGGCAGCCGCTTTTTGCCGAACCATTTCGCCTTCAATGCATAATAGCGATGCGACAGCCGCGGATAGGCGGCGCGCACTGCGGCAACCAGCGCATCGACCACTTCACGCTCCACCCGGTTCGACAGGTGGCGATCGTCCGCAATGTCGGCAAAGCCGCGCCAGCGATCGGCAATTTCCTTGTCCTTGGCCAGCGTGTTGGTGATGAGCGCGAACTGCTGTACGTTGTCTTTGAGCGTATGCGCCAGCGCCTGTGCCGCGGCCTTGCGCTTCTCGCCCGAGCGGTCCTGCAGGAGGTTCAGGGTCGGCTCGATAGCCAGCATCTTACCTAAAACCTTGAACCGCAGATTGGCGATCGTTGCATCGAACTGCCGATTCCAGGCGGAATAGGCGGTCATCGACTTTTCGTGAAACAGCTGCTCGACCCGATCTTCCAATTGGTACGGCCGGTAGCGGCGCAAATCCTCCAGCCACGGCCGATAATGGCCGAGCGCCGGATCCTTCATCGCCGTTTCGAGAAGCGCGTCGTCGATGCGGTTGAGCTCAAGGGAGAAGAACAACAAGTGCGTCGACGCCGCCGTTAGCCGCTCCTGCACGTCGCCGTAGAATTTGGTCCGCGCCGGGTCGACGGTGTTGCCGGCGTGGATGAGCCCGGCATAGGACGCAAGCCGTCCCATCAGGTCGTCGATCGCCTCATAGCGTCGCACCGCGTCGGCGAGCGCTGCGCCTGCTGTCGCCGAGCCTGCCAGATCGGCAAGTTTGCCCTTGTACATATTCTCGAAGCCGACGCATTCGGTGTCGGTGCGATCGAGATCGCGCTTGATCGCCGGATCGTCGAGGCCGGAATAAAGATCGGAGAGGTTCCACTCGGGCAGCGCGCCAAGCGCCGGTTTCGCCGGGGCCGGTCCGTTTCTGGCCGGCCGTTTGGCGGCTATTTTTTTTGACATTGTCTTGGAACGCATGGAATTCGTTAGGTTCACCGATCATTCATGTGGCGCAGCACTAAGGCGCGCGCAAGGCCGCCGCGGACCGCTCACGTCCGCCCAGTTGGAGGTGGAAGGTGGCAAGGGTCCTGATTCCGATCCCGGCGCGGGATTTCGATCCGACTGAGGTCGCCGTCAGCTGGAGCGTGCTCAAGCGGCTTGGCCATGCGGTCATGTTCGCCACACCTGACGGCCGTCCGGGGCAGGCCGACGAAATGATGCTCACCGGGCCAAGGCTTGGACTTTTGGGGCTTCCTGCCGGGACTGAAGCGTATCGTCGCCATTGGCAGGTTGATGCGCGCCAATTCCGACGCGCGGCACGCCTACGCCGCCATGCAGCTCGATCCGGCCTTCCAGCGCCCGCTGTCGTGGCGGCAAGCTCGGCCGCGAAAACTTCGATGGCCTGCTCCTCCCCGGCGGGCATCGCGCCCGCGGCATGCGCGAATATCTCGAGAGCGAAGTCTTACAGAAACTTGTGGCGCAATTTTTCGCCGCGGACTTGCCGGTCGCGGCGATCTGCCATGGCGTCCTCCTCGCCGCGCGCAGCCGCACCGCTGACGGCGGCCGCTCCGTCCTCTTCGGCCGGCGCACCACGGCGCTCACCTGGCGACTGGAGCGCGCCGGCTGGCGGGTCGGGCAGATCGTTCGTTTCTGGGACCCAAATTACTATCGCACCTACGACGATGGGTCTGACCGGCCGACCGGCTACATGTCGGTGCAGCAGGAAGTCACCCGCGCGCTCGCCCGCCCGGAAGATTTCGTCGACGTTCCCCGCGACGCTCCCGACTACCAGCGCAAGACCAGCGGCATGACCCGCGACACCTGGGACGACGACCGTCCCGCCTTCGTCGTGCGCGACGGCAATTATGTGTCGGCGCGCTGGCCGGGCGACGCGCACACTTTCGCGCGGACGTTCGCCGCCATGCTGGCGGAGCGCGGCGGGTAAACAGAATTCATCGGGCGATCCTAATCCTCGTACTTCTCCGGCTTCGTCTCCGACAAGAACACCCAAAGCATTGCCGTTGCCGCGGCGGCGATGCCGGCGAGCGGCAGATAGCCGATGCGCGGGCCGAAGGCCTGAAACAGAAATCCGGTGCCGCTGTTGCTGACCGAGGCGGCGATGCCGCTCAGCGCGCCGACGGCGCCGACCGCGAGATTGAAGCGGCCGGTGCCCGCCGTCAGATCGGTGATGACCAGCACCGTCAAGACGCCGATGATCGCGCCGGTGATGCCGCTCAAGACTTGCCCGACGACGAGGAACGGATAGCCCGCGGTGAAGGCAAGCAGGATGGCGCGCACCGGCTCGAGACCGAAGCCGATCAGCAGCAGCGGCCGGCGCCTCGCTTTCTCCGAATGAAAGCCTACCCATGGCGCCAGGATCGCGACAACCACTTGCGGCACGATGATCAGGCCCGACATCCAGATCGCGGCGTCGTCTTTGATAGACGTTGCGAGATTTTCGCCGATCAACGGCAGCATCGAGGCATCGGCGAGCTGAAACAGCACGGTCGCCGCCGTGAATAGGACGAGCTTGTGATTTTTGGCGAGGTCGAGAACGCGCCCCACGTTCGGCGCCTTCTTGCCGGCCGTCGCATTGCGCGCTTTGGCGTAATCAATCTCTTCGCCGCGGATGAATGAAAGCGCGATCAGCGCGGGAACGCACAGCGTCGCGGCGGCGATGAAGATCGAGCCTTTCGACAGATACGCGCCCGCCGCGCCCATCAGCGCGGCGGTCACCGCGTGGCCAGCGGCGGAGTAGCGATAATTGCGGCCGGTTCGCACCGACATGGCGCGGCGGCCGACCAGGCCGAGACTGATCGCGCCGATAGCAGGCGTGATGATTCCCGCGGTCGCGCCTTGAAGAATTTGCGCCAGGAATACGGAGAGGAAATTCGGCGCAAGCGCGAGAATCAGTGCCGCCGCACCGGTCATCACAATGCCGAGCGCGGCCAGGCCACGTTTCCACGTCACCGCGTCGGCGAGCGCACCGCCGGGAATTTGGCTGAGCATGCCGGCGATGCCGCCGGCGGCCAGAGCCACGCCGATCGTGCCCTGCGACCAGCCCAACTCCGCCAGATAGAAAGCCACGAACGTGCCGAAGCCGGTCTGCACGTCGGCGATGAAAAAGTTCATCCAGTCGAGGCCGCGTCGGCTTTGCACCGACGCCGGCGCGCGCAACGACTGCCGTGCTTCGCGATAGCGCGCGGCGGCGCTGCGCAGTCGGGATTTGCCAGAGCTGGCGGCCGCGTGCGCGGGAGAATGTTGGCGATGAGGGAGAGCGCCGGCGCGCATGGTTGCAAAACGTTAACCGCCAGCGGTGGTTCCCGGGCGGCTGTCATTCCGGGGCGGCCCAAAGGGCCGAGCCCGGCATGACTGACGGCACCACGCTGGCATCCGGGCCAGCAGCGCAAGCTCGCTCAAAGACCGGGTTAACATCTCATTAAGCGGCGTCGGCGAGAGTGCCCCGAAACGGCACACTGTGCGCGGTTGCAGGGGGACTGATGGCCATCCTCGTCGTCGACGACGATCCGGTGCAATGCCGGCTGCTCGAGGGCATGCTGCAAAAGTTCGGCTATGAGCCAATCACGCTCGACAATGGCGATGCGGCATTGGCGCTGCTCACCGGCCCCGACGGCGCGCGCATCGATTGCGTGATCCTCGACCTGGTGATGCCGAACCTCGACGGGCTCGGCGTGCTCGCCAGATTACGGCAGGCGGCGAATCACCGTGCCGGTGATCGTACAGACCGCGCATGGCGGCATCGACAACGTGGTCTCTGCGATGCGCGCCGGCGCGGTCGATTTCGTCGTCAAGCCGGCGGGTGCGGAGCGCATGCAGGTCAGCTTGCGCAACGCGCTCAACTTAAGCGCGCTCGAAGGCGAGCTAAACCGCATCAAGCACAGCCGCTCCGGCACGCTCGGCTTCAAAGACATCATCACCAGAAGCCCGGCCATGCACGCGGTGCTGCGCATGGCGGAGAAGGCGGCCGCCTCGAACATTCCCGTTCTCGTCGCCGGTGAATCCGGTGTCGGCAAGGAGCTGATCGCGCGCGCGATCCACGGCTCCGGCGAGCGGCGGACGAAGCCGTTCGTCGCAGTGAATTGCGGCGCCATGCCGGAGAACCTGATCGAGTCGATCCTGTTCGGCCACGAAAAAGGCTCGTTCACCGGCGCGACCGAGCGTCATGTCGGCAAGTTCGTCGAAGCCTCCGGCGGCACCCTGCTTCTCGACGAGGTCGGCGAATTGCCGCCTGCCGCACAGGTCAAGCTTCTGCGCGCCATCCAGGAAGGCGAAGTCGAACCGGTCGGCGCGCGCAAGCCGGTCAAGGTCGACGTGCGGCTCGTATCGGCGACCAATCGCGACCTTATTGCCGACGTGAAGCAGGGCCGCTTCCGCGAGGATCTGTTCTACCGGCTGCATGTGTTTCCGATCACCGTGCCGCCGCTGCGCGAACGGCCCGCGGACATTCCGGCGCTGGCGCGGCATTTTCTGGCGCTGTTTGCCGCCGAAGAAGGCAAGCGCATCCGCGCGATCACGCCGGAAGCGCTGCAGCTCCTCACCGCCTTCCAGTGGCCGGGCAATATCCGCCAGCTCGAAAACGCGGTCTTCCGCGCCGTGGTGTTCGCCGAAGGCGACAGCATCGGTATTGCCGAGTTCCCGCAAATTACCGCGCAGATAACGGGGCCGGCCGCAACCGCCGCGCAAATTCAGCCCGAGGCGCCGCCGGTCGAACACTCTCTTGAGCCGATTTCCGTGGCCGGACCGTTCGCGGACGCGGAGCCCAGCCGGCTGTTTAGCCGCGCATCCGCTCCGGTCGATGCGCTGCCGGTGCTTGATGCGGAGGGCGACGTGCGGCCGCTCGAAGCGATTGAGGCGGACCTCATCCGGTATGCCATTACCCATTACCGCGGGCAGATGTCGGAGGTGGCGCGCCGGCTGCAAATCGGACGCTCGACGCTTTACCGAAAACTCGAAGCGCTGGGTCTCAACGGCGGCCAAGGCGAGGAATTGGAGCGGGAGGGCGTGGCCGCAGAGCGACAGCCGCGGAAAATCGCGTGAATTGGCGCCTTTGTGACGCCTTGCACACAGGACAAATTTGCGATGGTTCACGTAAGGTGAGTGCGAAACAGGAATTCAGGTGCGCAACATGCCGAGGTTGGGGAACGATCATCTCCAATCGGCGTAAAAGCTTTGCGATCGGCTGATCGCTGGCGGCAAAGGAGAAGCTGCAATGCCGGGCGTCCGTGTTGATCGGTTTCTTGCCTCGACCGCTATTGTCCTCCTGCTATCGGCCGCCGCCGGCGGCGCGCTGGCAGAGCCGAAGTCCGGGATGGACATCATGCCGCAACGTCCCCGGCGTCGCCGCCGAGTATGACGATCTCGACGCCCCCGGCGACCAGCGAACCCGAGCAAACATCCGTAAAGCCAGGGAATTCCGCCAACGAAACGGCGGCGCCAGCCGCAATGGCGAAGCCTGACGAGAAGGCCGACCAACCCTCAGCAGCCGCTGCAAAGCCGGACGGACCAGCCGACCACCCATCAGCCGCGGCTGCGAAGCCAGAATCGGCCGTCCAGCCCGAGGCCGACAGCGGCAAGCGCCCGCGCCGATTTCCGCCCCTGCTCCGGCCTCCAGCCATTCGGCTGAAGCGCCGGCTACAACCACCCCTGCTGCCGCCGAGATTCCAGCCGCAACGCCGCAACCCACCGCCTCGACCGGCGGGGATGCAGTGCCGACCGCCGCCATCGGCGCGCCGCCCGCGGCGGCGCCGAGCGAGCCGGCGGCAACCCCGGCTGCCAGCCGCTGTCGCCGACGCCAATGCTGCAATCGCCGAACAATTGCGCGAACTCGCCAACGGCAAATTCGATCGCATCATCGGCGGCAAGAAGGAACGGAGCGAACCATCGAAGCCATTCTATTCCGGCCGCAACTATGCGCCGCTGTGGATCACCGACGGCAAGCCCAATGCGCGCGCCAAGGCGGCGATCGCCTATCTCGGCCAGGTCGACGCCGACGGTCTCGATCCCGCCGACTATCCGGTGCCGAATTTCGCTTCAGCTCACCGATCCGGCCGCGCTTGCGGAAGCCGAGATGCGGCTGACGACGTCGGTCGTCACCTACGCCCACCATGCGCAGGTCGGGCGCGTGCATTGGACGCGCGTCAGCGGCGACATCTATTACGATCAAAAGCCGCCGAACCCGGCCGACGTTCTCGCCAACATGGCGGACGCCAAAGACGTCGGCGAAGCGCTGGCCGGCTATGAGCCGCAAACCCGGGCTTACCTCGCGCTCAAGGCCAAACTTGCGGAACTTCGCGCCGGCAAGGAAGACGCCGGCACAGGCGCCGATTGCGAACGGGCCGGCGCTCAAGATCGGCATGCAGGACGAGCGCGTGCCGCAACTGCGCAGAGCGGCTCGGCGTTGCGCGGCGACGACACCACCTACGACAAGGCGCTCGCCGAAGCGGTGAAGAAATTTCAGCAGGAGCACGAACTCAAGGCTACCGGCACGCTCACAGCGGCGACGGTCGAAGCGCTCAACGGCCGCCAGCCCGACCGGCCGATCGACACCATCATTGCCAACCTGGAGCGCTGGCGGTGGATGCCGCACGATCTCGGCAAGACCTACGTCATCGTCAATCTTCCCGATTTCACGCTGCGCGTGATGCACGACGGCAAGCAGTTGTGGATGACCAAGATCGTCGACGGCAAGCCGAACATGCCGACGCCGATCATGAGTGCGGAGATGAAGTACATCACGGTCAATCCGACCTGGAATGTGCCGCCCTCGATCGTCGCCAGAGAATATATGCCGGTGCTGCAGCAGGACCCCACGGCGCTGCAGCGGATCGGGCTTAGCGTCAGCACCAACCCGGACGGAACCGTGCACATCTCGCAGCCGCCCGGCGAGCAAAATGCGCTCGGCCGGCTACGCTTCAACTTCCCCAACAAGTTTCTGGTCTATCAGCACGACACACCAAACAAGAACCTGTTCGCTCTCGAGAAGCGGGCCTTCAGCCACGGCTGCATGCGCGTGCAGGATCCGGCGAAATATGCCGAAGTGCTGCTATCAATCGTGCGCCCGCGCGATGGCTACACCGAGGATCGCATCCGCAGGATGTTCGGCGAGAGCGAGGTGGATATCCAGTTTCCGACCTTCATTCCCGTCCACCTGACCTACCAGACGGCGTTTGTGGACGAAGAAGGCAAGCTCGAATTCCGTGAGGACGTTTACGGCCGCGACAAAGCCTTGCTGGCGATCCTGAAAGGCGACGAGCGCAAGGTCGCAGACACTGCAATCGAGCGCAGGGAGAACCCGGTACGCCGCGAAGCCCTGTCGATGCCCGAGTCGGGCGGTTTCTTTGGCGGACGGAGCTACTATCCTAACGGCGGCAATTTCTTCACGCACATCTTCGGCGCCCCTGACCCGGCGCCGCCGCCCGCGCCGGCCCCGCGCAAGCGCTCCGCCCAGCGTCCAACCGAAATCCATTAGAGCGATCAGATAAAAATGGGCCCACCCGGCTTTGATACCGGGTGCCGGCCTATTCAGAAATAAATCGACCCAAACAAATAGATCATGCGCCAATTCAATCAAATTGGTGCATGAGATTGACGCATCATCTGGCGGTCGCGCTTTGCTTTCGCTAGGATTATTTGCGTTTGCTGCGGCCGGATTTGCGCGCCGCCGGTTTGGCACGTTTGCGCGCCGCCGGTTTGGCGCGTTTGCGCGCTGCGGCGGTGCGGCGTGCCGCTCCTTTGCTCTTGGTTTTGCTCTTCTTCGGCGCAGACTTCGCCCGCGGCGCCGCGCGCTTTGATTTTGCTTTTGTACCCGCCGCCCGCTTGGCCTTGCTCGCAGTCTTTACCGATGTTTTAGGCGGCCGCTTGGCCGCCTTTTTAGGCGGCGCTTTGGGCGCGCTTCTTGGCGGGGCTTGTTCCGCCGGAGCTTCGACTGGCTCTTGTCGGCGTTCGGTGAAATAAGCCACCATCGGTTCGAAATAGTTCGACTGCCAGCCGCCCTCTTCGTAACTCCTTTGTTCATCTGGCACGTTGGCGTGCTCGAGCGTCAATAGAGTGCCGTCATCGACCTCCTGAAGCACGATGGTGATGACCGAGTCCTCGTGCTCGTCGCTGAATTCGCTCGTGCGCCACGATTGAACGATGCGCTCTCCGGGAACCAGTTCGAGATTGCGTCCACTGATATAGCCTTCCCACGCTGACACCTCGGCGCCCACCTCTTCGGACATCGTCGCCTCGCTGCCGGTCATTTCGGAATGGCCGAGACTATCGAGCCAGGCTTCATAGATTTCCTCCGGTGAAGCCGGGATTGTGGTGGTCAACGTAAATGTGTACGGCATTTGCACCTCCTTGAGACATGAGCGCCGGGCGACGGCGACCTCCACGCCGCGAGCGAACGCCAAAATTCGGCACCGTTGCGTTTATGATAAGGCGTTTAAGTCGCTCCCGCATGACATTTAAGCGAGTGCATGCGCAACACATGCGGCGTGTGATCGTCTGCCGCCAATGATGGCACGTTGGGCGAACTGTCGCCTGAACAGCACATCGTTCAGCGAAACGGCTGTATGCAGGCCGTAACATCGGCGCAGTGTTGATATTCACCGGGGCGTGGGGCATGGTCATGGTTAACGCGATCGCTGGGGGCCGGGGGTCGCAGCGGGAACGCGCCAGTCATCGCGGTAACGCCAGGGTGGCGGCGCTGCGAGACTAAAGTGCGCTGGTACCGTTCCGAGGTATGCAGCGACGGGTTTACGGCAGTGGTTGCGTTGGCCCAATCTCGTGGTGGAATCTGCTGGGTGCGATGCGGAACGCTGATCCGTGCGCGAGGCACCGTCGCCGTATTGGTCTTGCCGCTATCGATCGTTGGCGTTGCGCTTGCCGGGTGTGCGGTTGGCCCCGATTACGTTCCCGAGGCGGCACCGACGCCGACGCAGTACAAGGAGCTCAAGGGTTGGAAAGTTGCCACCCCGAGTAATGGGCCCGGTCGCGGCGATTGGTGGTCTTTCTACCGTGACCCCAAGCTCGCGCTCCTGATCAAACAAGTGGAAATTTCCAACCAGACTGTGGCGGCCCAGGCCGCCGCTTACGAGCAGGCGCGCGCGCTCATTAGGGAGGCGCAGGCCGCGCTGTTCCCGGTGCTGAACGCAAGCTACAATGCCACACGGTCATACAGCGGTCCGGGCGCGGGAGCGGCCGGCGCAATCGCCATCTCCGGCGCGGCGGGCAATTATACGACGCTCTTTGTGCCGCAGCTCTCCGGCACCTGGGACCTGGACGTTTGGGGCAAGGTGCGGCGGCAAATCGAGAGCAATACGTCCGCCGCGCAGGCAAGCAGCGCCGATCTCGACTACGTCAAGCTGTCCCAGCAGGCGTTGCTGGCCACCGCCTATTTCAATCTCCGCGCCACCAATTCACTGCACGATCTGCTCGATCGAACGGCCCAACAATATAAGAAGACGCTCGAAATCGTGCAGAATCAGTTCAACAGCGGTTATTCTGTCACGCTTGGAGACGTGGCCACCGCCCGGGCCCAGGTCGAGATCACCCAAGCGCAGGAAATCCAGGTCGGCGTGCAACGCGCGCAATATGAGCACGCTATCGCCACGCTAATTGGCCGGCCGCCTGCAGAGCTTGCCGTCGCGTCGCATCCGCTCAGCGGGAGCATTCCGAAAATTCCCGTTGCCGTCCCTTCAACATTGCTCGAACGCCGGCCCGACATCGCTGCCGCTGAACGAACCATGCAGCAGGAAAACGCGTTGATCGGCATCGCGGTGGCCGCCTATTTCCCCGATATCACGCTCTCAGGATTGTTGGAGTGGACGGGTATGCATCCGCTCCCCTTCAAAGTCGCCGACATAGTGTGGTCGCTTGGCGCTGCCGGTACGCAACCATTGTTCAACGGCGGACTAACCTCGGCGCAAGTGGATGCTGCGCGCGCAGCGTATTGGCAAAGCGTGGCCAATTATCGCCAAACGGTGCTCACGGCATTTCAAGGGGTTGAGGATGAGCTTGTCGCCATTCGTCTCCTGACCCAGGCGCTTGCCGTACAAGAGAAAGCGGTCAAGGACGCGCAGCAAGCGGTCGATGTCTACTTAAACCAGTTTCAGGCGGGTACTGTGGCTTTCACTACGGTGGTGACGGCGGAGATCACTTTGCTGGCTGACCAGGAGACCGAACTGACTTACCGGCAGGACCTTTTCCTTGCCAGCGTCACCCTGATCGAGAATCTCGGCGGCGGTTGGGACACCAACTTGGTGCCGACGAAGAAAGAACTGGATAGTGACCTCTCATTGCTGCCACAACTTCCCCCTAACGGAGCGGGCCTGAGGTTTGAACTGCCCAGCCTCGGACCAACTCCTTGATCCAGCGCATTTTTCCACGATTCGCGACGGCGTAAGCCTGTTGCTGAAGTGCCGAATTATAAGGCACAGTGACCTTCGCGCGGGCCCTCGGTCACCAGCTTCATTATCGAATATTCATTAGGCTAGGCGTACTGGCTCCCATTATATACTGCCGATATCTGGGATGAACGAACGCCAATATGGACGAACGAACGCGCAGAACGGACAATGAGGCGACGCCGGATTTTCGCACGGTACCAGCGCCGCCGATCATCAAAACCCGGCGAGGCGGCAGGGTTCGCGTTATCGTCGGCCTCATCGTTCTGATTGGGGTCATTGCTGGCGCCTACCTGATCTATCGATCGATTTACACGCCGCAGCCGGCCGGCGGCGGGCGCAGCCAGCAGACCCCGGCTCAGTCGGTCGGCGCGGCAACCATCGGCACCGGCGATATCCGCGTGGTGGTGAACGCGCTCGGCACCGTCACGCCGATCGCGACCGTTACCGTGCAAACGCAGATCAACGGTCAACTCATGCAGGTCGCCTTCACCGAAGGGCAGCTGGTGAAGCAAGGCGACTTTCTGGCGCAAATCGATCCGCGGCCCTACGAGCTTCTGCAAGCTCAATACGAGGGCCAGCTGGCGCGCGATCAGGGCCTGCTTGCCCAAGCGCAGGTCGATCTTGCGCGCTACCAGAAATTAGCCGAGCAGAATTCGATCGCCCGCCAGCAATACGAGGATCAAATCTACATCGTGCAGCAGGACCAGGGCACGGTGAAGCTTGATCAAGCGCAGGTCGATCAAGAGAAGCTCAACGTCCTTTACTGCCACATTGTCTCTCCGGTGACAGGGCGGATCGGGCTTCGCCTGGTCGATCCGGGAAATTACGTGCAGACCAGTAACAGCACGGGGCTGGCCGTCGTCGCGCAAATGCAGCCGATCACGGTGATCTTCCCGATCCCGGAAGACGACCTGCCGGACATCGTGCCGCAACTCAACGCCGGCGGCACTTTCCAGGTCGAAGCGTTCGATCGCGCCAATGTCAAACTGCTGGCCACCGGGCGTGTGATCGCCCTCGACAGCCAGATCGATACCACGACCGGCACGGTCAAAGTACGCGCGCAGTTCGACAACCCCGACTACGCTTTGTTTCCCAACCAGTTCGTGAACGCCCAGCTGCTGGTGAAGACGTTGACCAATGTGGTCACGGTGCCGACGGCGGCTATACAGCGCGGCGCGCCCGGCGCATATGTCTACGTCATCAATGCCGACAACACCGTATCGGTGCGGCCGATCAAAGTCGGCCCAAGCGACGGTCCGATGGCGGCCGTCACCTCCGGGCTGTCGGCCGGCGAGCGGGTCGTCGTCGACGGCACCGATCGCCTGCGCGACGGAGCACGCGTCATCGTCCCCGGCGCCGCCGGTTCCGGACCCGCAACGAGCGGCGCCGCAGCCCCGGCTGCTCAAACCCAGGGTTCTGATCGTTCGCAAAATCGGCGCAATACCGGCGGGCAATAGCGCCGCAATGGGCGGTGAACGCGCCCGACGATGAAACGATGCGATGAACGTTTCCGAACCCTTTATTTTGCGTCCGGTCGGAACGACACTGCTGATGGCGGCGATCATGCTGTCCGGCATCGTCGCCTATACGTTCCTGCCGCTCTCGACCCTGCCTGAAGTCGATTATCCCACCATACAGGTTCAAACCTTCTATCCCGGCGCCAGCCCGGAAGTGATGACGTCATCCATCACGGCACCGCTCGAACGACAGCTCGGGCAGATGCCGGGTTTGAACCAGATGACGTCGGCGAGCTCCGCCGGCGCCTCCATCATTACCCTGCAGTTCAGTCTCGATCTCAGCCTCGACGTTGCCGAGCAGGAGGTCCAGGCCGCGATCAACGCCGCGAATAATCTTTTGCCCAGCGACCTGCCGATCCCGCCGGTCTACGCCAAGATCAATCCAGCGGACGCCCCCATCCTGACGCTCGCGGTCACATCGAAAACACTGTCGCTGACCCAACTCGAGGATTTGAGCGAGACCAGGCTGGCGCAGAAGATGTCGCAATTGAGCGGCGTCGGGCTGGTCAGCATCAGCGGCGGCCACCGGCCGGCGGTGCGCATTCAGTTCAATCCGCAGTCGCTCGCCGCCTTCGGGCTGAACATCGATGACGTCCGCACCACCATCGGCAATTTCAACGTCAATACCCCGAAAGGAAATTTCGACGGCCCGGCCCAGGCCACGACGATCAATGCCAACGACCAGATCGAGAGCGCCGCGCAGTACGCCAACACGATTATCGCCTACCGCAATGGTGACCCGGTCAGGCTCTCGGACGTGGCCACGGTCGTGAGCGGCGCGGAGAACATCAAGCTCGGCGCCTGGGCCAACACCACGCCGGCCATCATCCTGAACGTTCAACGGCAACCGGGCGCCAACATCATTCAGGTGGTGGACCGCATCAAAACGCTGCTGCCGCAGATCACATCGACGCTTCCGGCGGCTGTGGATGTCGGTGTGCTCAGCGATCGGACCGTGACCATCCGCGCCTCGGTCGCCGACGTCGAGTTCGAGCTCGGCCTCGCCGTCATCCTGGTGGTGGTGGTGATCTTCGTGTTTCTGCGCACGCTTCCCGGCACCATCATTCCGAGCCTGTCGGTGCCGCTGTCACTCGTCGGCACGCTCGGGGTGATGTACCTGTTGAACTTCAGCCTCGACAATCTGTCGCTCATGGCGCTGACCATCGCCACCGGTTTCGTGGTCGACGACGCCATCGTGATGATCGAGAATATTGCGCGCTACGTCGAAGGCGGCATGGACGCGCTCGAGGCCGCGTTGCGCGGCTCGGCGCAGATCGGCTTCACCATCATTTCACTGACTATCTCGCTGCTTGCGGTGCTCATCCCGCTGTTGTTCATGGGCGAGGTTGTCGGCCGCTTGTTCCACGAATTTGCCATCACGCTCGCAGTCACCATCGTCATTTCCGCTGTCGTGTCGTTGACGCTGGTTCCGATGATGTGCGCCAAGCTCATTCGGCATCACCCGGAGGCCGAGCGCACCGGCTTCGACCTGCAGGCGGAACGGGTCTTCAACGGGACCATCGCGCTCTATGGCCGCGCGCTGAATTGGGTGCTGGATCGCCAGCCGCTGACGTTGCTGGTCGCGGTGCTCACGCTGGCGGTTACGATCGTCCTCTACATCCTCATTCCGAAGGGATTCTTCCCAGTGCAGGACACCGGGATGATCCAAGCTATCTCTGAAGCCTCGCAGAGCATCTCCTACGAGGCCATGGCGGGACTGCAAGGTCAACTCGCCGAAGCGATCCTGAAGGATCCCGACGTCGACAGCCTAAGCTCGTTCATCGGCGTCGACGGCACCAACCAGACTCTGAACACCGGCCGGTTTCTGATCAACTTGAAGCCGCACGACGAACGCAGTCTCAACGCTTCGGCGATCATCCGGCGGCTGCAGAAAGAGGTGTCGGGCATCGTCGGCGCCACGCTGTACATGCAGCCGGTGCAGGATCTGACCATCGACGCCACCATCAGCCGCGCCCCCTATCACTTCGTGCTTGAGGACGCCAATCCCGCCGAATTCGACACCTGGGTGCCGAAGCTGATGCAACGCCTCGCCCAATTGCCGCAGATCACCGACGTCGCCAGCGACCTGCAGCAACAGGGATTGGCGCTCGACATCGTCATCGATCGGGCCACCGCCGCCCGCTTCGGCATCACGCCGGCGACCGTCGACAATGCACTTTACGACGCATTCGGCCAGCGCATCATTTCGACCATCTACACGCAGTCGAACCAATACCGGGTGATCCTGGAGGCCGATCCGTCGCTGCAGCGGACCCTCGACGGGCTGTCGATGATCTACCTGCCGTCGTCATCCTCATCGACCAATGGGCAGGTGCCGCTGTCCGCTATCGTGCACCTTGAGAAGCGCACCGGACCGCTGTTGGTCACCCACTTCGGCCAGCTGCCCGCCACCACCATCTCGTTCAACACCGCTCCGGGGGTGTCGCTCGGCGAGGCCGTCGATGCCATCCAGCAGACCGAGCAGGAAGTCGCCCTGCCGCTGAGCTTCGTCACCGCGTTCCAAGGCACCGCCGCGGCGTTCCAATCCTCGCTGGCCAACGAGGTTTTTCTCATCATCGCCGCGGTCGCCGCGATGTACATCGTGCTCGGCGTTCTCTACGAGAGTTTCGTCCACCCGATCACAATCCTCTCGACATTGCCGTCGGCGGGCGTCGGCGCACTGCTGTCGTTGATGCTGCTGCACTATGACCTCGACATCATCGCCATCATCGGCATCGTGCTTCTGATCGGCATCGTCAAGAAGAACGCGATCATGATGATCGATTTCGCGCTCGACGCCGAACGGGCCGAAGGCCTGCCGCCGCGTGAAGCGATCTATCAGGCCTGCCTGCTGCGCTTTCGGCCGATCCTGATGACGACGATGGCGGCCATACTCGGGGCGCTGCCGCTGATGCTCGGAACCGGCACCGGCTCGGAGCTGCGCCAGCCGCTCGGCATCGCCATCATCGGCGGACTGGTCTTCAGCCAGCTGCTGACGCTGTTCACGACGCCGGTGATCTATCTTTACTTCGACCGGCTGGCCGTGCGTCTCACCGGCCAGCGGCCGGCAAATCCGCTCGCGCACCGCGAGCCCGCCGAATGAACATTTCCGCACCATTCATTGCGCGGCCGGTTGCGACCACATTGCTGACGCTGGCCATCGCCATGGCCGGCATCCTCGGCTTCTCGAGATTGCCGGTGTCGCCGCTGCCGCAGGTCGACTTTCCCACCATCTCGGTGACCGCGACGCTTCCCGGCGCCAGTCCCGACACCGTGGCCACCAGCGTCGCCGAGCCGCTTGAGCGCCATCTCGGGCAAATCGCCGACGTCAGCGAAATGACCTCGCAAAGCGGCATCGGACAAGCCCGCATTACGCTGCAGTTCGACATCAATCGCGACATCGACGGCGCGGCGCGTGACGTCCAAGCCGCTATCAATGCCGCGCGCGCCGATCTGCCCTCCAATCTGCCGAACAATCCGACCTACCGCAAAGTCAATCCGGCCGATGCGCCGATCCTCATTCTGGCGCTGACCTCGAAGACGATGACGCAAGGCCAGATGTATGACGCCGCGAGCAACATTTTGGCGCAGCGGCTCGCGCAGCTCAACGGCATCGGCAACGTCATCATCGGCGGCTCGACACTTCCCGCGGTGCGCGTCGAGCTCAACCCGCAGGCGCTTTACAAATACGGCATCGGCCTCGAAGACGTGCGCGCGGCGCTGGCATCGGCCAACGCCAACAGCCCGAAAGGCACCATCGACGACGGCAACCGCCGTTATCAGATCTACACCAACGACCAGGCCAACGTCGCCGCCGATTATGCTCCGCTCATCATCGCCTACCGCAACGGCGCCGGCGTCCGCCTCTCGGACATCGCCGAGGTGAAGGATTCCGTTCAGGATGTGCGCAATCTCGGCATGTCCAACGGACAGCCCTCTGTCCTGCTCATCCTCTACCGCCAGCCGAATGCCAACATCATCGAGACCATCGACACCGTGAAAGCGGAGTTGCCGCATCTGGAAGCGGCGATGCCCGCCGACATCAACGTCAACGTCGCGATCGACCGCAGTACGACGATCCGCGCCTCGCTGCACGATACCGAGGTGACACTGGTGATGGCCGTTCTGCTGGTCACCATCGTCGTGTACCTGTTTCTGCGCAATTTCCGCGCGACGCTAATTCCGGGCGTTGCGGTGCCGATCTCCATTATCGGCACCTTCGCCGCCATGTACCTTCTCAACTACAGTCTCGACCTGCTGTCGTTGATGGCGCTCACCATCGCCACCGGTTTCGTCGTCGATGATGCGATCGTCGTCCTGGAAAACATTTCCCGCCATCTGGAAGCGGGCATGCCGCGCATGCAGGCGGCGCTGCAGGGCGCCTGGGAGGTGGGATTTACCGTGCTGTCGATCAGCCTTTCCCTGATCGCGGTGTTCATTCCGATCTTGCTGATGGGCGGCATTCTCGGCCGCTTGTTCCGCGAATTCACTGTCACACTTTCGATCGCCATCCTGGTATCGCTGGCGATCTCGCTGACGACGACGCCGATGATGTGCGCGCTGTTGCTGCGGCCGCGGCCGGCGCCGCAGCCGGAACGCCGCCCCGGGCTGATCGAACGGGCGCGGCGCGGCTACGGGCGTACGCTCACCTGGGCGCTGCGGCACAGCCGTCTGGTGCTGCTGATATTCATAGCCACGATCTGCCTGAACGTGGCGCTGTTCGTCATCGTGCCCAAAGGTTTCTTTCCGCAACAGGACACCGGCCGGATGGTCGGCTCGCTGCAGGCGGATCAAAGTATCTCGTTCCAGGCGATGAGCCAGAAACTGCGGCAGATGATGAGCATTGTGCGCGCGGACCCAGCGGTGGAGAACGTCGTCGGCTATACCGGCGTCGGCTCTGGCGGCGGTTATGCGCAGATCAACACCGGCAACGTGTTCGTTTCGCTGAAACCGCTGTCAAAGCGCAATGCGTCGGTGGATCAGGTGATCGCGCGGCTGCGGCCGAAGCTTGCGCAGGTTCCGGGAGGGCGCCTTTACCTCGCGGCAGTGCAGGATTTGCGCGCCGGCGGCCGCCAGAGCAACGCGCAATACCAGTTCACGCTGCAGTCCGATAATGTGCAGGATCTCTATACCTGGACGCCGAAACTCGTGGACGCGATCGAGCACAATCCGGTGCTGACCGACGTCAGCTCCGACCAACAGCAGCGCGGACTGGAGACCTATCTCGACATCGATCGCGACACCACGGCGCGGCTGGGCATCAGCCCGCTGCAAATCGACAACACGCTTTACGATGCATTCGGCCAGCGCCAGGTTTCGGTCATCTACAGCGCGATCAATCAATATCACGTCGTCATGGAGGTTGATCCGCGCTACACGCAATATCCTGATTCGCTGCGTGATGTTTATGTATCCCTCACCGGCGCTACGCCTCCTGGAACTTCGACAACCAATGCGCCGGGGGGAAACGTCACGGCAGCTACCACGACGGGAACCGTAACCTCGGCGACGCCGATCGCGCCTGCTCTCGCTGCGGCCGCGACAGCCGCTGCGACCCCTCCCAGCCCTATAACCTCGGTGCTCACCGCAGCTTCCACGAAGCCTTCCACGAGCGGCACCGGCGGAACGACCGCGAGCTCAAGCACGACCGCGGCGGCAAGCGCCAACAGCAATTCTGCACGTAACGCCTTCACCAACGCACTTGCCAATACCGGCCATGGCTCCACGTCCGCCGGTGCCGCAGTGAGCACCACCGTGGAGACCATGATCCCGCTCGCCGCCGTCAGCCATTACCACCCCGGTCACACGCCGTTGTCGGTCAATCACCAGGGATTGTTCGTCGCCTCCACCATCTCGTTCAATTTGCATCCCGGCAAATCGCTCGGTCAGGCGGCGGAAGAAATCAATGCCGCCATCGCCCGCATCCACATGCCAGCCTCGATCACCGGCAGCATGGCCGGCACGGCGCAGCTCTTTCAGCAATCGCTGGGTAAGGAGCCAATCCTGATCCTCACCGCGATTGCCGCGGTCTATATCCTCCTCGGCGTTCTCTATGAGAGCTACATTCACCCGATCACAATTCTTTCGACGCTGCCGTCGGCGGGCGTCGGCGCACTGCTGGCGCTGATGGCGTTCCACACCGAGTTCGACATTATCGGCCTGATCGGCGTCATCCTTCTGATCGGCATCGTCAAGAAGAATGCCATCATGATGGTCGATTTCGCCATCGAGGCGAAACGGGCGCGCGACTTGAGCTCGTATGACGCGATCTACGAAGCGTGCATGTTGCGCTTCCGTCCGATCATGATGACCACGTCGGCGGCCATTCTCGGCGCGATACCGTTGGCGTTGAGTTTCGGCAATGGCGGAGAAATTCGCCGACCGCTGGGCATCTCGATCGTCGGCGGGCTTCTGATCAGCCAGTTGCTGACCCTCTACACCACGCCCGTGCTCTATCTCTATCTCGACCGGCTCAGCGGCTGGTCCTTGCGCGTGCGCCAGCGGCTCATGCCATGGGCGTTCGGTGCGCCCACGGCCGAATGACGTCGCACCTGATCGCCGGATATACTCAGCGGACGTAAATCGGCCTGCGGCTGTAACAGCACGGACTTATCCAACGCCATTCGGCCCGTGGAAGTGTGGCGCGCAATTTCCGTATGTCCGCGCGATTCCTGGTGGCGACCGCCGCCTTGTAGCCGTCATCGGCTTCCGGGTCCGCCTCCAGCAGGGCGACATCGTTTCGCAGTTCGTAGATGGCCTGATGCGTGGCGCGCCAGTGACCGGCATGGCCTCCGTGCCGAGGTTGTCCCGCCGCCGCCGGCGCGGCGCCGGACGCAACAATCAGAGCGATACCCGCGAAAACGGCATGCCGTAAAGTCATTGTCGCCATGCTCCGGTGAGACGCCCAATGATAAGCGTGGTGGCGTAAGAAAGGAACGCCGACCGCGAGAGATTCTCACACCAGAACGATACATTCGCCAATGCCCTCCCCTAGCCAGGAGCGAACGATTTATGACTGACCGATATTTCGAGGATTTCGTTGTCGGAGAAGTCTATAGGCCCAGCGGGCGGGTGCGGGTCGAGAAGGACGAGATCATCGCCTTCGCCAAAAAGTTCGATCCGCAGCCCTTTCATCTCAACGAGGAAGCCGCACGCCATTCCATTTTCGGCCGCTTGGTGGCGAGCGGCTGGCATACGGCGTCGCTGACCATGAGCCTGATCGCCGGAAGCGAGCAGCGGGCGGTCAGCGGCACCATCGGGCTTGGCTTCGACGGACTGCGCTGGCCAATTCCAGTCCTCCCTGGGGACGAATTGCGCATCGAGACTGAAGTGCTCGAGGTGCGTCCGTCGAAGTCGCGGCCCGACCGCGGGTTGATCAAGATGCGCACCCGCACGCTCAATCAGGATGGCCAGGTGGTGCAGGAGCTTATCGCCAACGCCATGGTGCCGCGCCGGCCGGCGACGGGAAACCGTTAGGCCACGGGAACCATTCAGGGAGTCATTTTACCTATCAGCTCGGCAACCTGATCGCCTCGGTCAACGCCCCGCTGCAAGCGGCCATCGCGATGCATTATGGCAACGACTACGGCTTTGCGCTCGCCGTCGTTGCCGGCGCGGTTGCCGTCGTCATCGTCATTCTCACTGCGCTCGGCACCGAAGCCAAGGGCGTCGTCTTTGGTGACGCCAACCGGCGGGACGCTCCGGCGGGCAGCAGCGCCGCGGCGAATCCGCTACACTCGCCAGGCTAACGCCCGCCCCCCTCGCCCGCGCATCGCGCATATGAGCGCCGAAATGCCGAGAACCATCGCGACCGCACTCAGCGGCTATGAGCTGCTGAACGATCCGCTGCTGAACAAAGGCACGGCGTTCACCGAGACCGAGCGCGATGAATTCGATCTGCATGGTCTGCTGCCGCCCTACGTGACCAGCCTCGATTTGCAGGTTGAGCGGCGGCTCGACGCTTTTCGCGGTCTGGGCACGGACCTGCAAAAGTACGTCTTTCTTCGCGGCTCGCAGGATACCAATGAAACGCTGTTCTATGCGCTTTTGACCCGCAACATCGAAGAGCTGATGCCGATCGTCTATACGCCGACGGTCGGCCTCGGCTGCCAGCTATTCAGCCACATCTTTCGCAAGCCGCGCGGCCTGTTCTTGAGCTTTCCGCTCAAGGATCGCATCCGCCGCATTCTTGCCCATCCGCGCTTCGACGGCGTCGAGGCCATTGTGGTCAGCGACGGCGAGCGCATTCTCGGCCTCGGCGATCAAGGTGCCGGCGGCATGGGGATTCCGATCGGCAAGCTCTCGCTCTACACCGCCTGCGCCGGTCTGCATCCGTCGACGACGCTGCCGATCCTGCTCGACGTCGGAACCGACAATCAGGCGCTGCTCACCGATCCGCTCTATATCGGCTGGCGGCACGAGCGCGTGCGCGGCGCTGCGTACGATGAGTTTGTCGCTTCATTCGTCGACGCGGTCCGCGCGCGCTGGCCGCATGTGCTGCTGCACTGGGAGGATTTTGCCTTCGGCAATGCCAACCGGCTGCTGGCGACATACCGGGAGCAGCTCTGCAGCTTCAACGACGATATTCAGGGCACCGCCGCCATCGCTGTCGGCACCATTCTCAGCGCCATTAACGTCACCGGCGTGCCGCTCGGCGAGCAGCGCATCGCGGTGCTGGGAGCGGGCTCGGCCGGCACCGGCATCAGCTCGCTGTTGTGCCGTGCCATGGTGGAGGAGGCCGGCGTCGCAGAGAAAGCTGCGCGCAGCGCCTTCTACCTGGTCGACCGGGACGGTCTGTTGCTCGAAGGCATGGCCGGCTTGCAGTCGTTTCAGACACCGTTTGCCCAAAGCCGCGACCGGGTGGCCGCCTGGAAGCTCTCATCCGGTGATCGCATCAGGTTGGCCGACGTCGTCGCCAACGCCCATCCGACCGTACTGATCGGGACGTCCGGACAGGCCCGCGCATTTTCGGAGCCGGTGGTGCGGGCGATGGCTGCACATGTGCAGCGGCCGGTGATCTTTCCGCTGTCCAATCCCACCGACCGGAGCGAAGCAACCCCGGCCGAGCTGCTCGCCTGGACCGAAGGACGCGCCGTCATCGGCACCGGCAGCCCCTTCCCGCCGATCCCGCGCAATGGTCATCCGTTCCGGATCGATCAGACCAACAATGCCTATGTCTATCCCGGCGTCGGTCTCGGAACTATCGCCGTGCAGGCGCGCCGGATATCGGACGGTATGTTTCTCGCCGCGGCTCGCGCCATCGCCGAGCTGTCTCCGGCAAAAGCCGACGCGCACGCCAACCTGCTGCCGCCACTCGCTGAGCTGCGCAAAATCTCCTTCCATGTGGCGGTCGCCGTTGCCAAGCAGGCGGACTCCGAAGGATTAGCCGCCGTTCCGGATCGTGACATTGCCGCCGCGGTCAGATCGAAAATGTGGGAGCCGGTCTACGCGACCTATCGGCGGCTGCCGGTAGCACAGGACGGATAATCCCTCACAGCCAGCGTGCAAAATGGAACTTGCCGCGGCATGCTCACTCACCCTCAGGGAGGACCGATCATGAAGTCCGCACAGTTGATGTGCTTAGCGGTAGCCGCGATCGTAATTGCCGCTGGCTCTGGCAGCGCACTCGAGAACTCTCGTCAGGTTCCCGCGCGCACCCTGCCGGTGCCGGACACCGCAAGTCCCGCCATGCAGGCGGTGATCGGCGCGCCGCTGTCGTCGTTCTGGAACGTCCATCCCAAATCGACGCAGGAGTGGAAGGCGTTCGTACAACAGCGCGCCGAATACAATCTGAAACTGCTGCCGGCGTTGCGTGAAAAAATGGGCGTAAAGGTCGAGCCAACTACGATCGGCGGGGTCAAGGCGTTCGTCGTCACGCCGACCGAGGTGGCGGAAGCGAACCGCAATCGGGTTCTGATCCACGTCCACGGCGGCGCTTATGTGCTGAGTTCCGGCGAGGCCGGTTTGCCGGAAGCCCTCATGATGGCCGGTCACGGCCGCATCAAGGTCATCTCCGTCGACTACCGCATGCCGCCCGATTTCCCTTATCCCGCGGCGATCGATGACGCCATGGCCGTTTATAAGGAAGTCTTGAAAACTACGGACGCCAGAAAGATTGGAATCTTCGGCACGTCGACGGGCGGAGGGATGACGCTCGTTATGGTCCTGCGCGCCAAGGCGGAAGGCCTGCCGCTGCCGGGCGCCATCGCCCCCGGCACGCCCTGGTCCGACATGACCAAGACCGGAGACACCTACTTCGCCAACGAAACGGTGGATAATGTCCTTGTCAGCAATGACGGTTGGCTTGGGGACGCCGCCACTCTCTACGCCAACGGCCATGACCTCAAGGACCCGATGTTATCGCCAATCTACGGCGACCTTGGCGGATTTCCGCCGACAATCCTGACGACGGGCACGCGCGACCTCTTTCTGAGCAACACGGTGCGGGTGCATCGCAGGCTGCGTGAGGCGGGCGGCGTCGCCGATCTCATCGTGTTCGAAGGTCTGTCACACGCGCAATATCTGTTCGCCCCGGATGCTCCCGAGAGCAAGGAACACTTCGCCGAAGTCAGCGCGTTCTTCGATAAGTATCTCGAAAAATGATATCCGAACGCAATCGCTTCAGATTGAAGCGATCGGCGCTCTAACTTTCTGGCGGCGCATGATCTTTTCGGAAAACCGGCTTCCACTTTTCCGGATCATGCTCAGTCCTGCTTCAGCGCGACGCGATCGACGCTCCACGGGCCGCCGCCGGCGAACACAAAGTACAGGAAAACGAAGCAAAACAGCACCGCCGCGTCTCCGCCATTGACCGAGGGGAAGAACGAGTGCGGGAAATGCACCATGAAATAGGCGACCGCCATGTTGCCGGAGAGGATAAAGGCGACCACGCGCGTATAGGCGCCGACGAGCAGAAGGATACCGCCCACGATCTCGATCACACCCTGGACGTCAAGGAGCGGCGTCATCGGCGGGCCAGCCGCCGGAAAGCCGAAGAACTTCTGCAGGCCATGCTCCAGGAACAACAGCGCGACGACGATACGCAGAACGCTCAGGACATAAGGCCTTCCCTTGTCGAGGCTGGCATAGAGTGATGTCACGGCAATCCCCTTGTATGACCCGGTCTTTGAGCAACCACAATGCGGAATCTATATCATGCGCAACCGTGTCCGGCCATATCGCGGCAGCCGTCAAATTTGAAAGCTGACCTCGATGTCAGAAATCTGACGCCCTCGTAATTCGAGTATTGCTTCAGCCGGTTCCCGCGAAACGACATTAGTCACAGCGGACAGTCGGAGTTGCGCGGGTGGCAATAGCTCGGCTGGCTTTGCGATCTTGCGTGGCTTAGCCTCGATGGGCGGAGTACTTGGTCCCGCCCACTTTCAGCCAACCGAGCAGGAATGACGACCGAGACGGCCGAGCGCGAGGCGAAGGAAGCGGCGTTCGCGCGCGAGCAGGCCGCCGTCGCCAAGGCGAGAAGATTTCTCAAGCGGACAAGCTGGGCGCTTGCGGCGGGCTTCATTGTCGTGACGGCGGCGCTTGGCGGCGCAGCTTGGGAGTCGTACCGGACGTCGCAGAGGGAAGCCGGAATTTTCGCCAGTCTAAGCGCCGCCGCGTTGGCACAAGGCTTTTGCGATCGCGCGTTACGACTAGCGGTCGCTGGCCTACCGCCTGGCGATGGCGCTTCTCCGCTGTCGTTTCGTTCGCCACAATTGCAGGGCGCGTTGTCGTTCTTCGCCTCCGCGCATGACTGTTACTTTCGAGCGGCCTTGATTGGGCATGCGCGCTTGGTGGATAGCGCCGCCTTCAGCCCGGACGGGTCTCGAATCGTCACATCATCCTGGGACGCGACCGCGCGCATGTGGGACGCCAAGACCGGCGCCGCGCTGACCAATCTCTCGGGGCACAGGTCTTGGGTCAACAGTGCGGCGTTCAGCTCGGACGGCGACCGCATTGTCAGCGCTTCCTGGGATAAGACCGCGCGCGTTTGGGATGCGAAGACGGGCGCTGTGCTGGTGACGTTGTCGGGACATACGGCCGCCGTGAACAGCGCCGTGTTCAGCCCGGACGGCTCCCGCGTCATCACTGCATCCAGTGACGATACGGCGCGCATCTGGGACGCCAAGACCGGTATCGAGCTTGCGACGCTGTCGGGACATACAGACACGGTGAACAGCGCGGCGTTCAGTCCGGACGGCACTCGCGCGGTCACTTCATCGTTCGACGGCACCGCGCGGGTGTGGGACGCCAAGACCGGCACCGAGCTGACTGTGCTCTCGGATCAGATGTTTTTGGTTTGGAGCGCGGCGTTCAGCCCGGACGATTCCCGTATCGTCACCGCGTCGGAGGATAAAACGGCGCGCGTTTGGGACGCCAACACGGGCGCCCTGCTCGCTACGCTTTCGGGACACACGGGTCCGGTATTGAGTGCAACGTTCAGCCCGGACGGCTCTCGCATCGTCACCGCATCCTTGGACGGCACCGCACGCGTGTGGGACACCGAGACGGGCGCCGCGCTGGCTACGCTCGCGGGGCATACGAGCTGGGTGTGGACGGCAGTGTTCAGCGCTGACGGCTCACGCATCCTCACCGCATCGGAGGACGATACCGCACGTCTGTGGGACGCTGAGACGGGCGCAGTACTCGCCACGTTCGCCGGCCATGCGGGTCCGGTCTTTAAGGCGGCGTTCAGCCCGGACGGCTCTCGCGTCATCACCGCATCCTTGGACAATACCGCACGCGTCTGGAACGCTGAGAAATCCGCCGCGTTTGCAATATTCACGGGGCATGCGGACGGGGTGACCAGCGCAGCGTTCAGCCCGGATGGCGCTCGCGTCGTGACAACATCGGAGGACAAGACCGCGCGGCTATGGGACGCCGTGACCGGCGCCACGGTCGCGACGCTCTCCGGTCATAACGATGCGGTCAACGGCGCGGCATTCAGCCCGGACGGTTCTCGCGTGGTCACCATATCCGACGATGCGACCGCGCGCGTGTGGAACGCGAAGACTGGCGCCGCGCTTGCCGTACTCTCCGGACACCAGGATCGCGTAGTTAGCGCGGCGTTCAGCCCGGACGGTTTACACCTCGTCACTGCCGCTTACGACAACACCGCGCGCGTATGGGACGTACGAAGCGGCGCACTGCTCACCACACTCTCGGGACATACCGGTTGGGTGAACAGCGCCGAATTCAGCCCGGACGGCTCCCGCATCGTCACCGCAGCCTTCGATAATAGCGCGCGGTTATGGGATGCCAGGACGGGCGTCGCCATCGCTACGCTCGCGGGGCACACTGATCGCGTGATCAGCGCGGCTTTCAGCCCGGACGGCTCTCGGGTCGTCACCGCGTCCGCAGACAAGACGGCGCGATTGTGGGATGGCAAGACCGGCGCGCCGCTGGCTACACTCTTAGGCCACGCGGATTGGGTGAATGGCGCCGCGTTCAGCCCGGACGGCTCCCGCATCGTCACCGCATCGTTCGACACCACCGCGCGACTGTGGGACGCCAAGACGGGCGCTGCCTTGGCCACGCTGGCCGGGCATACGGATCGCGTGCTCGGTGCCGCGTTCAGCTCGAACGGTTCGTTCGTCGTCACCGCGTCTGCGGACAACACCGCACGCGTGTGGGACGCCGCGACGGGTGTCGCGCTGACCGCACTCTCGGGTCATACCAATCAGGTGCTCAGCGCGGCGTTTAGCCCGGATGGGTCGCGCGTGGTCACCGCATCCCTCGACCACACTGCGCGCCTCTGGCAACTCGATCCAATCGTCCTGATACCGGCGGATCAGCGCCGGCACTATCTCTGCCGCGAGCGCCTGATCGGCGCGCGATCGTTCACCGAACGGGAGATGCAAGAGCCGATCCTGCGCGGGCGCGACGACCTGCGTGATCCCTGCGATCGCGTCGGACCGCTCAGCTTCAAATATTACCGGCGGGCGGCATTCGGTATCGTCAGCACGATCCAACGCGCGCTGTCCCATTGACGCCGCGGCTGCTGGCGATCTCGTCGTGCCAGGAGCCGGAAAAATCCCAATCAGGCAGGCGCTGGCCTAACGCCCCGCCATATGGCGGCCGATTTCGGTGAGGTCGGCCTCGCTGGCGCGCGTCTCATAAACCAGCGCGCCGTGGAACATGACCACCAAGCGATCGGCAAGCTCCAAAAGCTCATCGAGATCTTCGCTGACCAGGAGCACCGCGGCGCCGCGGTTACGCGCCGCCATGATCTCGGCGTGAATTTGCGCGACCGCAGCGAAATCGAGCCCGAAGCACGGATTGGCCGCGACCAGGATGTCGACTTCGCCGGAGAGCTCGCGGGCAAGCACGGTGCGCTGCACATTGCCGCCGGACAGTTCGCCGATCGCGGTATCGTCGGAGCGCGTCTTGATCTTGTAGCGCTCGATCTTGCGCATGGCATTTTCATGAAATGCCGTGCGATTGAGCCACCAGCCGCCGGAGGCGAATGGCGCGCGGTCGAATTCGCGGAACGCGAGATTGTCGGCGACGCTCATGCGTGCGACACAGGCGTTCTTCAGCGGCTCCTCGGGCAGCACCGAGAGATGGTTATGGCGCATCTCCTGCCGGGTCGCGTGGTACTCCTCGCCTTGCAGATAGATGGTGCCGCTTTCGGCCTCGCGCTGGCCGGCGAGCACTTCGATCAGCTGGCGCTGGCCGTTGCCGGACACGCCGGCAACCCCGACGATCTCGCCGCCGCGGATCGACAGCGATACGTCGCGTACCGCCGGCTGACCCGCGTCATCGAGCGCATTGAGTTTTTCGATGTCAAGCCGCGGTGCGCCGAACTCGCCGGTACGGGCGGGCTGCACCGTCAATTCCTCGGCGCCGATCATGGTGCGCGCCATAGCGTCGGGGCTCAAGTCTTTGACGTGTCCCTGACCCGCCAATTTGCCGCGCCGCAGGATGGTGACTTCGTCGGCGAAAGCCATGACCTCGCGGAATTTGTGCGTGATCATCAAAATGGTGAGGGCACCGTCCGCCACCATGCCGCGCAGCATGCCGAGGACCTCGTCCGCCTCGCCGGGCGTGAGCACCGAGGTCGGTTCGTCGAGGATGAGAAAGCGGCGCTTGAGATAAAGCTGCTTGAGGATCTCGCACTTCTGCCGTTCGCCGGCCGAAATCGCCGACACCTTGGCATTTAGCGGCACCCGGAACGGCATGTGGGCCAGAAATTCTTCCAGCTTCTTGCGCTCGCGTCCCCAGTCGACCACCGCCGGCACGTCGTCGCGCGCCAGTACGAAATTCTCCGCCACCGTCATGGCCGGCACCAGCGTGAAATGCTGATAGACCATGCCGAGACCGAGCGCATGCGCCGCGCGCGGATTATCGATGACCTCCTGCCGCTCGTCGACAATGAGCTCACCGCTGTCGGCCTGGTAGTAGCCCATGATGCATTTGACCAGCGTCGATTTTCCGGCGCCGTTCTCGCCGAGAAGCGCGTGGAATGTGCCCGAGCGCACCTTCATCGAAACCGCATCCAGGGCCGTGAACTCGCCGAAGCGCTTGGTCATGGCGATCGCCTCGACGCCGAAGGTCTTTTTCGACGCGGTCGGCGAGACCAGCCCGCCAGGCGGGATCAGCGTGGCAAACTCGCTCACGCAATGACCTCAAGGAATTTTGCCGAATCCGACACCGCGCCAAACACGCCGCCCTGCATCTTGATCATCTTCAGCGCGTGGTCGTGATTGCCCCTGTCGGTAGCACCGCAGCAATCCTCGAGCAGCAGGCACTCGAAGCCGCGATCGTTAGCTTCACGCATGGTGGTGTGGACGCAGACGTCGGTGGTGATGCCGGTCAGCACGATGTTGTCGATGCCGCGCAGCCGCAGCAGCAGCTCGAGATCGGTGGCGCAAAACGACCCCTTGCCCGGCTTGTCGATGATCGGCTCGCCGTCGCGCGGCGCCAGTTCGGGGATGATCTCCCAGCCCGGCTCACCGCGCACGAGAATGCGGCCGCAGGGTCCGGGATCGCCGATGCCGGCGCCGATCTGCCGCGACCGCCAGCGCTTGTTCGCCGGCAAATCGGCGAGATCGCGGCGGTGGCCTTCGCGGGTGTGGAAGACGTGGAAGTCGTTGGCGCGCGCCGCGGCGAGCGTGCGCTTGATCGGTTCGATCGGCGCGCGCGTCAGCGACAGATCGTAGCCCATCTTGTCGACATATCCGCCGACGCCGCAAAAGTCGGTCTGCATGTCGATAATGATGAGCACGGTGTTTTGCGGACGCAGGTCGCCGTTAAACGGCCAGAGATACGGATCGGCGGTGACGTAGCGTTCCGCCACGCTGCTCTCTTTAAGCGCCGGTTGGGCCATTGCCTTTACCTCGTAATCGACAGCTCCGCCGGCGCACCGACCAAAGTGCGCTTGGGCGAGCAGGTCGCGATCATGATCAGCAGGGTCAAAATGTACGGTGCGGCGTTGAACAGATGATAGCCGTGGCTGAAGCCGACCGACTGCAGCGCCGGACCGAGCGCGGCGGCGCCGCCGAACAGGATCGACGCACCGAGGCACAGCATCGGGTTCCAGCGCGCGAAAATGACCAGCGCGACGGCGGTGATGCCTTGGCCGCTGGACAATCCCTCGTTCCAGCTGCCGGGATAATAGAGCGACAGGAACGAGCCGCCGATCCCGGCCAGGAAGCCGCCGAACATGGTCGCGCGCAGGCGAATGAAATTCACTGAGTAGCCCATGGCCAGCGCCGCGTCGGCGCTTTCGCCGGCGGTGCGTATGATCAAGCCCCAGCGGGTGGTGCGCAAAGCCCAGACCAGGATCGGAGCGAGCGCGACGCCGATCAGAAACAACACGTTGATGCGGAGCGCAGCGCGCAGCTGCGGAATGTCGGTCCACCAGCCGAGGTCGATGGCAGGCAGCCGCGGCGCGGTTGGCTCGATCAGGGGCTTGCCGAGATAAAAGGCGAGGCCCACGCCGAACAGCATCAGTGCAATGCCGACGGCAATGTCATTGACGCGCGGCAGGCCGCAGATGCCGGCATGCAACGCGCCCATTGCCGCGCCGGTTATGCCCGCCGCGAGCACGCCGAGCCACGGCGAGCCGGTGAGATAAGACACGCCGTAGCCGCTCATCGCCCCCATCACCAGCGTGCCCTCGAGGCCGAGATTGATGCGGCCGCTCCGTTCGGTGATGCACTCGCCGAGGCTGACGAACAGAAACGGCGTGGAGACGCGGACGGCGCCGCCGAGCACCGCCACCGGCACGGTCCACAATCCGATGTCGCCTGCGCCGGCCACGGTCAGGACGCCTTCCGGTTCAAGAAGCCCAATCGGCCGTAAAGCGTGTCGCTGGCAAGCACCATGACAAAGATCATGCCCTGCAGTACCAGAACGGACGCGTCCGGCAATCCGAGCCGCCGTTGCAATAGGCCGCCGCTCGCACCAATGCCGCCGAGCAGGATGGCGACCGGGATGACGGCCAAGGGATTTTGCCGCGCCAGGAACGCGACCAGGATGCCGGCGAAGCCGTAGCCGGCCGCCAGATTGGCATTGGCGCGGCCCTGCACCGCCGCGACCTCCATCATGCCCGCGAGACCGGCGGCGGCGCCAGCGAGAAAGCAAATGATCAGAATGAGTTTGCCGACGCTCAGGCCCACCACCTTGGCGGCGCGGATATTTCCGCCGGCGACCCGAGCGGCAAAGCCGAACACCGTGTGATAGATCAGAACATAGGACAGCACCGCAGCAATGATGCCGTACACAAAACCCCAATGCACCTCGGTGCCGGGAATGCTGCCGATCATATTGGCGGCGCCGATTTCTGGCGTCGACGGCTTGTTGAGGCTGGTCGGATCGCGCATTGGGCCTTCGACTAGAAAATTCAGAATCGCCAGCGCGATATAGACCAGCAACAGGCTCGAGATCGTTTCGTTGACGCCGCGGTAATGGCGCAAGGCGCCGGCCATCATGATCCACAGACCGCCGCCGATCATACCGGCGCAGGCCATGGCGACATCGACAAACAGCGGCGGCGCGCCGGGCAGCGCCAGCGCCGCGCTCGTCGCCGTGAGCGCGCCGATGAGCAGAGCGCCCTCCCCGCCGATGATCACCATGCCGAGCTGTGCCGGCAATGCCGTGCACAGCGCGGTCAGGATCAGGGGCGCGGCCCGCGTCAGCGTGTTCTGCCAGGAGAACCAGGTGCCGAACGCGCCTTGATACATGTAGAAATAGAGGTCGAGCGGATTCTTCCCGAACAGCGCGACAAAGATGCCGAACAGCACAAGCGAAGCCAGAAGGGCGAGCGCGGGGATGACGATATATTCCGCCGCGCCGCCGATCTTCCGGCCATAGACCGGCAGGCGTAGAAGCGCCCCTGCTCCTGAAGGAGCAAGAGGCGCCTCGACATCCGCTTTCACGAAGTCGCTCCGATCACGCCTTCGACCAGATAACCCATCTTTTCCAGCTCGGGATCGGTCTGTCCCTGCGACACGCCGGCGGCGATGACCGTCTTGCCCTTGTTGTCGACGATCGGCCCTTTGAAGATGACGTAGGAGCCGGCGGTCAAAGCCGCCTTCACCTCATCGGCCTTCTTCTTGGCCGCCTCACTGACCATGGCACCGTAGGGCGAGACCTTGACGATCTCTTCCTTCAGGCCTCCGCGATAGAAATTCGGAATGGTCTCGCCCGAGGTGAACATCTTGGCGAAGCGCGGATAAAGCACTTCCCAGTTCCACTCGGCGCCGGTGAGATAGGCTTTCGGCGCGAGCACCGCCTGATTGACGTGATAGCCGGTGACCATGGCGCCGCGGCGCGCGGCATTTTCGACCACGGTCTTGGGGCCGTCGACGTGGCAGGTGATGACGTCAACGCCTTGATCGATGAGGCTGTTGGTGGCTTCGGCTTCCTTGACCGGCATCGACCAGTCGCCGGTAAAGATCACCTGCGTGGTGATTTTCGGGTTGGCGAGCTTGGCGCCGAGCGTCCACGCATTGATGTTACGCAGCACCTGCGGAATCGGCTTGGCGGCGACGAACCCGAGCTTGCCCGATTTCGACATATGGCCGGCAACAATACCGGCGACATGCTGGGCCTCGTCGATGTAGCCGAAATAGCTGCCGGCGTTCTTCGGATCCTTGTCGGTCCAAAGGCCGCCGCAATGCTCGAAGCGCAGCTTCGGATATTTCGCCGCCATCTTGATCATGTGCGGGTTGTAGTAACCGAAGGACGTCGGGAACAGCAGCGTCGCGCCGTCGAGATTGATCATCGACTCCATGGTCTTTTCGACAGCGTCGGTCTCGGGGACCTTCTCCTCCTCGACGACCTTGATGCCGGGCATCTTCTTGAGCGCAGCAGCGCCGGCAGCATGGGCCTGATTGTAGCCGTAGTCGTCGCGCGAGCCGACATATATGAAGCCGATGGTCGTGTCTTTGGCGAAGGCGTGGCGCAGCGGCAGGGCCGTGCCGGCAGCCAAGACTGCCGTTCCTTGCAGAACACGGCGGCGCGAGATTTTGTCGAAATTCATTGAGATGCTCCCTGGTACGCATGCGAGCGCCGACGGCGCCGCTGCTGGCTGGCCATCACCACGATGGTTCTTCGATTGGCGGTGAGCCATTCGCAAGGCTCGTGCCAGCGGGCGAGTGTCCGAGTGCCACAGCGTTTGCTTTGAAATCAGTAGGTAATTCCGTGGAAACGGGCCTGGTTTGCCAGCGCTGGGCGGCCTCTGATTAAAAAATAGGCAATGGAAAACTATTCTGTGCAATATCAAAACGCGGGCTGCTCAAAATCAAAGGCCGATCGTGTTTCGTCAGGACCGCTAGGCTTGCGCGGCCATCGGTCCCGCGGCCGCGCCCATCGCTCTTGCCATCAGCATCGTTCGCACCGCGGCAAACACCTTGTCGAAAGCCGGCCGGCGATAATCCCATTTCTGCTCACGCGACAGCGGCACCATCACCATCGTGGCATTGGCCTCGAACAGCAGAATGTCGCCCTCGGCGTTGACGGCAAAATCGATCCCGCAATAGTCGAGATCGAGCGTCGCATTGATCCGCTCTAGAGCGGCCATGCCGCGGGACCCGACGGCGCTCGCCACATCGTCGAGAAACGCAGCATCATGCACACAATTCCCCGGAGAATCCGCCATGTCGGCCCGGAAATAGTGAACCTTCCAATGGCGCGAGACGGCGAGATGCAGCGGATAAATTTTGCGGTCGATGATCATGACGCGACATTTGCGATAAAAACCGTCGCCGTCGCGCGCGTCGAGTTGCTCGATGACGCATAAGTCGACGCCGGGAAGCTCGGTCGCCGCCGCGGACAACGCCTGCGGATTTTCGACGCGGACGAAGTAGCGGCCGGTGTGGAAGCCCGGAGCGCGCACCAGGAAGGGAAAGGTGAACCCGGCGCGGGCGACGGCGGCCTCGTTTTCGGGGCCGGCCAGGAGAACCCGCGGCAACGTCGCCATGCGCGGAACGACGACGTTGGCGAGACCACGCAGGCGCTCGACATTCGCCGCGCGCCCGGTTTTGAGGACTGCGCGTGGATGATTGATCACCGGACGATCGGTGCCGGCGAGCAATGAACACGCCGCTTCGAGACCTTCCCCGCACAAATCGGCGTCGCCGATGCTGTTGAAGACCATGTCATGCGCCGGCAGCGGCAGGTTCGGATCGGCATATTCCGTCACCAACACCGTGGTCTGGAAGGAACGATCATCGAGGATAGCATCGGTGGGTATGTTGCCACCTGCCGCAGAGAGCAACAACAGAACGCGGATCGCTGGCCCGTTGCCGCGATACGGCAAAGTGGTCAGGAAGTGATTCCGAAACGCCTTGTCCCGGTGCCTGCGGGCCCCCGCAAAATCCCCGATCTCGGCCAGCAGATAGCTCATGCCGCGGTGGGCGTGAAGGTGATCGGCATCGATGCGCAAGGCGGCCTCGAAGTGTTGGCGGGCCGGTGCATGTTCGTCCATGAGAAACAGCAAATTTGCCAGGTTGACATGCCCCATCGGATTATGTGGGTGATGCCGTACCGCCTGCTTGAACAGCGTGCGCGCGGCCTCCTTGTATCCGGCCTTGAGCACCAGCGTTCCAAAGTCGTTGAGCGCGCCGAAATCCGTCGGTGCTCGCCGCAGCAATTCCAAATAGTCGCGCTTGGCTTCTTCGAAGAGGCCTTGCTCCCTGAGCAGACCGGCGCGTTCGTAGCGCGCTTCGATCGCATCCGGATCGCGCTCCAGCGAGCGGTCGAGAGCGGAAATGCGCAGGCTGCGCGGGGTCGGCGGCTGCAGCGGCAAATTCACTGGAATTTCGGCCTTTCGTATCACCCTAAATATGGCGAATCGCACCGCAATATTAGAACAAAATTTACCATAACGACTGAATGATGCGGCGCGAGCCGGCGGCCAACCGAAAGCGGCATCATGGAAAAAATCGCAGCGGATGCGGGAAGGATCGTCTTGGGCGATCCAGTTCCCTGGTTCAGTGCGCCATTGATCGCGGATGGCGCCTTCAATCTGTCGGTCGCGGCCGGCCGCTGGATTGTGCTCAGTTTCTTGGGATCGCCGGCAAATCCTCGGGTCGAACAGGAATTGGCCGAGCTTTTCCGTGACTCTCATTTATTCGATGATGACCGCATCGTCTTCTACGGCGTTCTGACTGCGCCCCCGAACGACCCCGCGCCGTACCTCAATCGCAGCACCGCGGCTTCGGCGTTTATCGCCGACTACGACGGCGCGGTCAGCCGCGCCTTCGGCGCCGCCGAAATGCCACGCACGATCGTGCTCGACCCGATGCTGCGCGCGGTCGCCGATATTGCCTGGGATCACGCAGACGGCCACGCGGCGACCGTGCGCGGCGTGTTGCAGACCCTGCCTGCCGTCGATGACTCCGCCGGCGTTCCGCTCACCGCGCCGGTGCTGATCGTGCCGCGGGTGTTCGACTTCCCGCTGTGCGATGTGCTGATCCAGTTTTACGAGAAGCTCGGCGGCAAGGATTCGGGCTTTCTGCTCGACGTCGACGGCAAGACCGCGCAGGTCGTCGACTATCGGCTCAAGCGCCGCAACGATCTCGTCGTCGCGCACCCGCAGCTGCGCGAAGCAATCCGCAGTCAGATCGTCCGCCGCCTGGTCCCGGCCGTCGCGCGCTTTTTCCAGTTCCAGGCGACCCGTATGGACCGCTACATCGTCGCCTGCTACGACAGCGCGGTCGGCGGACACTTCCACCGGCACCGCGACAACGTCAATCTCGGCGCCCAGCATCGGCGCTTCGCCGTCACCATCAACCTCAACGGTGGCTACGAAGGCTGCGATCTGGTCCTGCCAGAATTCGGCCACCGCGCTTACCGCGCGCCGCACGGCGGAGCAGTCGTATTTTCCTGCGGCGCGCTGCATCAGGTCACGCCGATCACCGGCGGCCGCCGCTTTGCCTTCCTCGCCTTCCTCTACGGCGAAGCCGATGCGGCGCTGCGCGAAGCCAACAACGCCAAACTGCACGAGACCGCCGCGCAATATGTTGTGGAATCGGATCGGCTGTTTCCCGACAATCCCGCGCCGCGGGAGCGCCGCGCCGTTTGAGCGTGTCGGCGGCGGCTTTCTGCATGTCAGCATTGGTCGAGCGAGACACCGAGACCCGACGGCCGTACGCCGTCGGTCGCCGGCGCCGTCGCGGGAGAGCACGCTTATTCGCCGTCATCCGCGAACATCTCGGTCTCCCCGTTATGGGCGGTTTCGCCCTTGTGACGCTGAAAGACGAAATCTCGCCCAATCTTGGCTTCATGCGCCGCCAGCCACGACAGGATATCCGCGCGCCGGCCAGCTACAGGCCGTGCCCAGCGCAGGCTCTTCAAAGCCTTGCTCTCTTCTCCTGCCCACCAATATTCCTTGGTCACCATCAGTGACCAACCGTGCCGGCCCGGACGCTCAAGCGTAAAGATTTCGATGGCAAGGCCGTGCTTCGGCCCCATGACGCTATGCCGCTCACGTTCAAATTGAACGCCGTCATGCGTCCAATGCGAACGCTTCAATCCCGGATTGGTCAGGCTCGCCAATAGGTCGAACAGACGGAAGAACGACGGCCGGGCAAAGCTCTTCATCGCGCGCGTTCGCATTGTCGGCGTCGCGCACCTGACTTGCAATAGAAAGGAAACACCGAGTCCATGCCGCGCTCCCACCGCCAGACTGCGGGCGGTAGGAGTCAGCCCGACAGGTCGCGATCGCCGGGCGCTTGGCGGGGGACACCATCCCCATCAGCTCGAATCAACATATACTGTCGGTGCCTTCGTCGGGCAAGCGGACCATGCGCGCTGCTGATTGACGGTTACCGGCCCGGCACTATATTGTTTTTTCAATGGGCGATGGAGTTCGCCGCAAGCGCCCGTGAGGGCTGATAACTCCTACCGAGGCGACTGCTTTGGTAGGATTTTTGATGACCTCCGTAGCCTTCAGCATTTTGTTCGACTCGCCGGCCGATCGCGCGCGCGCGCAGCATGGCGCCCCGCCCGACCATTTCGTCGATCTCAATCTCGATCAAGTTGTCGATGCGATCACGGCGGATTGGGCGGAGTACAATCTTAAGCCGTTCTTCAATTTGCCCTTAAGCCGCGTCGAGGCGATCGCCTATCGGCACGAGGTCATGCAGGACCTCGAGAACGCGGACCTGCTTGCTTGCGTGACCACGTTTGCCGAAGACATGCGCGCGGTGCGCGCCCATCTCGCCCAGGCCGGCAAGCTTCACTACCGACTTCAGCAACAGGCCTGGCACCTGGATGCGGTGGATATTTATTGTGGCGCTGTTCTCGACCTGAGCCGCAGCCTTGGCAACATCGCGCCGCGGTCGCGGGGTTTCCTCGGATTTCGCGAATATCTGGCCGGCTACGTTGCATCCGCGCGATTTACGTCACTGGCTGCCGAAACGGCCGAGCTCACTGCAGAGATCGCAAACGTCCGCTATTGCGTGCTCGTCAAAGGCAGCAGCTTCACGGTACGCAAATCTCAAGAGGAAAGCGACTACAGCGCCGATATCGAGGAAACGTTCAAGAAATTCAAGCTAGGCGCCGTCAGGGATTACCGCGTCAAGTTCTCCCACAGCGAGGCCATGAATCATGTCGAGGCCAAGATCCTGGAATTCGTCGCCAGATTACATCCCGATTTGTTCACCGCTCTGGACAATTATTGCGCCAGGAACAGCAATTTCATCGACCAAACGTTAGCCGTCTTCGACCGCGAAGTTCAGTTCTACATCGCGTATTTCAAGCACGTCGCCGCCTTGGTGCACGCTGGACTGCGGTTTTGCTATCCGCGGGTGTCGAGCCGGAGCGCGGAAGTCTACGCCTGCGACGGTTTCGATATTGCGCTGGCCCATAAGCTGGCTTCCGAAGGCTCGCCGGTTGTGTGCAACGACTTTTATCTACGCGGCGAGGAACGAATCCTGGTCGTATCCGGCCCCAATCAGGGCGGCAAAACCACTTTCGCGCGCGCTTTCGGACAATTGCATTATCTGGCGAGCCTGGGATGTCTGGTCCCGGGCACGCGGGCGCAGCTTTTGCTCTGCGACCGCATCTTCACCCACTTTGAAAAGGCGGAGAAGGTCGAAAATCTCCGCGGCAAGCTTGAAGACGATCTGATCAGAATTCACGACATGCTCCGCCACGCCACGTCTCAATCGATCATCATTCTCAACGAGGTATTCAACTCGACGACGATCAAGGACGAGACGTTCCTCAGCAAGAAGGTGATGGAGACAATAATCGACACGGGCGCGCGCGGCGTCTGGGTGACCTTCGTCGACGAATTGGCTTCGTTCGGTCCGCAAACCGTCTCCATGGTGAGTACGGTCGTGCCGGAAAACCCGGCGCTGCGGACCTTCAAGGTGTTGCGCCGGCCGGCCGACGGGCTCGCCTATGCCATGGCGATCGCCGAGAAGTACGCGCTGACCTACCGCGCAATCAAGGAGCGCATCAAACCGTGAAAGCGTTTCTGATGTATACCGATCGCGACTTCGATCCCGGGCTTCTGCTGATCCGTAGAGAGAAGGAGTTGCGTCCCAATAAAGCGGCCCCGGACCAATTGCATCTACAACAGGCCCTGCCTTGGAATGAGGCGGCGTTGACCCAGGACCTGGGATTGAACGTTCTGCTCGATGCCATGGCGCGAGGCGACAAGTTCCTCGGTGAGGTGGCGAAGGTCGCCCTGCTCTCGAGCCTGTGCGATCCGCGGACCATCGAGTATCGCCAACACGCTCTCACGGATTGTTTGAAAAACCCCCAGATCGTCGCGGATATGTATCGGATCGCCATGGACGCGATCGAAGGCGAGAAGAAGGGCTACTGGAGCTTTTTCACCCGTTACCCGACCGGCGTCCTGCATCGGGCCGTCGACGTGCTGCAGATGTTCGTCGGCGTGCTGCGGCGATTGCGGAACGTCGCCGACCAATATGCGCAGAGATTCGAATCCGAGGCTTTCTCGCGATTGTTCGCAATGCTGAGAGCGGAGCTTGACGACGCGTATTTCACGGAGATCGAACAGCACCTGTACCGCCTCAAATTCCGCCAGGGCATCTTGATCAGCGCGCAATTGGGCAAGGGCAACAAGGGCAAAAGCTACGTGCTGCGCAAGCCGCACGCGGACACCGGCAATTGGCTGACGCGGCTCATGGCGGAAAAGCCGCCATCCTACACCTTCACCTTGCATCCGCGCGACGAGGCCGGAGCGCGGGCGTTGTCGGACTTGGCCGACAACGGCGTCAATCTTGTCGCCAATGCGCTAGCCCAATCCACCGATCACATTCTCAGCTTCTTCCAGATGTTGCGCACGGAATTGGCGTTCTATGTCGGCTGTCTGAATTTGTATGCGCCGCTTGCGCAGATCGGAGAGCCGGTATGCTTCCCTGCCTGCGCGCCCGCCGGACAACGGACGCTGTCATTCTCCGGCCTTTACGACCCGTCCCTGGCCCTGAGCATGGGACGAAGGATCGTCGGCAACGACCTCAATGCCGATCAAAGCGACCTCGTCGTCATCACGGGTGCAAACACCGGCGGCAAATCGACTTTTTTGCGCAGCGTCGGTATCGCCCAGCTGATGATGCAAGCCGGCATGTTCGTGGCCGCCAAGGCCTTTTCGTCCGAGGTCTGCGACGAGCTGTGCACGCACTTTAAGCGCGAAGAAGATACCGCGATGGAAAGCGGTAAATGGGACGAAGAACTCGGCAGAATGAGCGAAATCGTCGGCCGGATCAGCTCCCGCTCGATGGTGCTGTGCAACAAATCATTCGGGTCGACGAACGAACGGGAAGGCTCGGAAATCGCCGAGCAGATCACGGCCGCGTTGGTGGAAAAGGGCGTCAAGGTCGTTTTCGTCACGCATCTCTACGAATTTGCTCATCACATTCACGAGCGGAAATCGAAACGCATCAGGTTCCTGCGCGCCGAACGGCTTGCCGACGGCACGCGCACCTTTCGCATCGTCGGTGGCGAGCCGCTGCAGACGAGTTATGGCGAGGATCTTTATGGCCTGGTGTTTGGCGCCGAACGACAGTCCGATGACAAGTCGGGAGCGCAACCGGCGCCGGCATTCAACGGCACTGGCTATCGATCTTGATTTGCGGATGAAGCGGCGCGCAACGCGAGATCGCTATCAACTGGCGATTTCGGCCGTCCGCGCTTGACAGCGTGATCGTTATACTTATTCATAGCTAGATGCTGGTTCATTCCGGCGAGGCGATGGGGTTCGCCTTAAACTGCCCAAGGGCTGATGACTCCTTCTGATCCGGCTGCGGACGGAAGGAGTGGCTTTTGAGCGGCACAATTCGACCCCCTCGGCGGTCTGATGGCGTTTGCGCGGAGCGCATTTGTCGTCGCGCTTCGTTTCCGCCGACGGCGCGGAGACAATCGTGATGCTCCGCGATGTCATCCTGCAAATCTGCCAGGTCCTCACCGTGCTGCTGCTGGCGCCGCTGCTGCAAGGCATCATCGCGCAGTTCGAGGAGCGCGTGCAGCTCGCCCAGGGCCCCGGAATTTTCCAGCCGTATCGCGATCTCTGGAAGCTTTTCCACAAAGGGATCGTCGTCCCCGAAACCGCCTCGTGGATTTATTGGATCGCACCGTTCGTCGCCTTCACCGCGATGCTGACGGTTCCGATCCTCATTCCGGTCTTGACCGATTTTCCGCTGCCGCTTTCGGATATGGGCGACATTCTCGGCGGCGGGCTCATCCTCACGCTCGGATCGTTCATGATCGTGCTCGCCGGTCTCGACACCGGCAGCGCCTATGGCGGCATCGGGTCGAGCCGAGCGGTGATGGTCGCGATCCTGGCCGAGCCCACGCTTATTCTGGTGTTTGTGGGAATTACGCTGCTGGCGAAGGCGATGCTGCCGTTCGTGGTCAATCATTTGCTGGTCGGCAGTCCGGCAATCTATTGGAGCCCGGCGCATCTGTTTCTGATTGCGGCTTTCTTCACGCTGCTCATCGTCGAAACCGACCGGCTGCCGATCCATTCCAGCACCCACATCGAAGTCTACATGATCGAGGAAGCGCGCATCCTCGAATATTCCGGGCCACTGCTGGCGATTCTGCGCTGGGCGTCGATGATGAAGCAATTCATCCTCTACACCATCTTCTGCAATGTCCTCCTCCTGCCGTGGGGATTGTCGCGCCAGGGCACCGCCATCGGCATTCTCGGCTCCGTTGCCGCGCTGCTGATCAAATTCGTTATCGTCGCCTGCGCCGTCGTCGTGGTTGAAACCGCGCAGTCGCGCTTGCGCTTCTATCGCTATCAGGAATTGCTCGCCGCCTCGTTCGTCTTCGCCATCCTCGCCATTATCGGAACGCAGCTCGCCTGACCATGCTCGTCGCTCATCTCGATCCGCTGGCCACCTCGATCTTCAGCCTGATGGCGATCGCCAGCCTCCTGCTCGCGTTCGTGATGCTCGGCTCGCGCTGGCTCAACAACTATCTCTACGCCTTCGCCGCCCAGTCCTGGGTCATTGCCGCGCTGTCTGCGGCGGTCGGATTTTACGGCGGCTATCCCGAGCTTTACGTGATCGCGATTCTCACCGCGCTGTTTCGCGGCCTGCTGCTGCCCTATCTGGTTTGGCGCATTATCAACCGGCTCAACGTCGCGCGCGAAATCCACGAAATTCTGCAACCGAGCTCGACGCTGGTTGCCGGCGCGGTTTGCGTCATCTTCGCACTGGTCGTGTCCTACCACATCGGCGAATCGCTGGGCCTTGCCGGCACGGTGGCGGTGCTGGCGCTGACCATCATGCTGTCGATGAAGTTGATCGGCTTTCTTATGCTCACGGTCCGGCACGAGGCGCTGAGCCAGATTCTCGGCCTGCTGGTGCTGGAGAACGGCATCTTTCTCGGCGCGCAGATCCTGGTCCCCGGAATGCCGCTGCTGATCGAAATCGTCATCCTGTTCGATCTTCTGGTCGTTGTCGCCTGCTTCGGCGTTCTGGTTCGTTATCTCGTCGCCCATGTCGGCAGCACCAGCAGTCTCGATCTCAACCGGCTCGTGGGCTGACCATGATCGGCGCGTTCCTCCTAGTCATGATGCTCGCGCCGGCGGTCGCGGCGGTGGGCTGCATGGTCGTCCACGCGCCGCGCCTGGTCGAGGGTCTCAATCTCGCCGCCAGTCTCGTCGTGTTTGCCGCCGCGATCCCGCTGGCGATATTGAGCGCGAGCGGGCCCTACCATTACCTGGACGGCTACGTCGTCGTCGACACCACCGGCGCTTGGGTCATCCTTTGCACCGCAATCGTCTATCTGCTCGCCTCCATCTATTCGATCGGCTACATGCGGCTGCTTGGCGAGGACGAGCGGCTGTGGGTTTTTTATGCGCTGTTTTCCGGGTTCGCGCTGACGATCCTGTTGAGCTCGGTAATGAACAATGCCGGCCTCTACTGGATCGTCGTCGAGCTCACGACGCTGGTGAGCACGTTCCTGGTCGGATTTGAGCGCGCGGCGGAGAGCATCGAAGCGGCCTGGAAATACATCATCATCATTTCCGCCGGGATCAGTCTCGCCTTGCTCGGCACCGTACTGTTCTACTGGTGCGGCAGCTTCGTGCTCGGGCCGAGCTACGACATGACCTGGGACGCGTTACGCGAGGCGGCGCCGAAAATGAATCCCGCGCTGGCCGCGCTGTCCTACCTGTTGGTACTCGTCGGCTATGGCACCAAGGTTGGCCTTGCGCCGATGCATGCGTGGCTGCCCGACGCCCACAGCGAAAGTCCCGCGCCGATCTCGGCGATGCTGTCGGGCGCGCTGCTCAACAGCGCCATGCTCGGTATTGTCCGCTATTTGGCGATCGCCGACGCGGCGCAAAACAGTCACCTCGCGCGGACGACGCTGGTTGCGTTCGGCGTCGTCTCGCTCATCGTCGGCGCGCTTTTCATCGTGCAGCAAAGCGGCATCAAGCGGCTGATGGCCTATTCCAGCGTCGAGCATATGGGCGTTCTTGCGCTCGGTTTCGGCTTCGGCGGGCCGCTCGGCATCGCCGGCGCGCTTTACCACATGCTCAACCACTCACTGAACAAATCGCTGATGTTCTTCGGCGCCGGCAATGTGATGCGCAGCTACGGCTCTAAGGAAATCCGCAGCATCCACGGCGTCTGGACGCGCTTCCCGGTGCAGGGCGCGTTGTGGCTCGCGGGCGCCGCCGCCATCACCGGCGCCCCGCCGTTCGGATTGTTTCTCAGCGAGCTCGTCATTCTGCGCGCCGGGTTCGAACGCGGTTACGATTGGGCCGTCTACGTGATGATCGTATTGCTGATCGTCATCTTCATCGGCTTTCTCAACCATTTTCGCATCATGTATTTCGACGCCGAGGCGCGCTCGGAGGATCGTGCGACGCCGATCAGCCGCTGGTGCGTCACGCCGATGTGGCTCGCTCTGGCGCCGCTTCTGGTGTTCGGAGTCTGGTGGCCGAGTGACCTTTGGGATCACTTCATGGCGGCGGCGCGTCTATTGACGGGGCCTAACCCGTGACGGTGTCGGCGGTCACATCGCTTCGTCCGGCGGAATTGAAGGACGCCGCGACCCGGCTGCTCGCGTCCGGTGGGCGCATGCAGATGGCCTATGCGTGGTATCCCGAACCGCATCGGCTGGAGCTACGTTATGCCGCGAGCCCCGCTGGCGCTGCGCCGTTCGCGGTTTGGCGCTGCGATGCGAACGAGCCAGTTCCGAGCCTTGCCGCAATTGCACCTCTATTAAGCTGGTACGAGCGGGAAATTACCGACCTGTTTGGGCTTGCCTTCACCGATCATCCACAACCGCTTCGCCTTGTCTTGCATGATGGCGTCCAATCGAGCATGCCGCCATTCGCGCCGGACTATCCGCCCGATCGTCCGCTCCGAGTCGAACGCAACGAGCGATCCATTCCGGAGTTGGCCGGCGCCGGGGGCGACGTGCAGCTGCTGCCATTCGGTCCGGTGCGGGCCGACGTATTTGAGTCGGCCGAATTCCTGTTCTTCTATGTCGGCGAGGCGATCATTCACTATCATCCACGGCTGTTCTTCAAGCATCGCGGCATGGAAAAGCGGTTCGAGGGGCTCGCGCCAGAGCGGGCGGTGGTACTGGCCGAGCGGGTTTCGGGGGTCGGCAGCGTGGCGCACGCGCTCGCTTACTGCCAGGCGGTCGAAGCCGCGGCCAATTGCACCGTCCCGGCCCGCGCGAAGTTCTTGCGCTTACTGCTGGCGGAGATGGAGCGCCTCTACAACCACCTGCATTATTTCGGCCACCTCTGCCACACCACGACGCTCAAGGTCGGCGAGGCTGAAGGCAAGTTGCTTGAAGAGCAAGCCAAACAGCTCAACACCCGGCTGACCGGCAGCCGCTTCTTGCGCAGCGTGCTTGTTCTTGGCGGGCTGCGACGCGACCTGTCGCCGAAAGGCTGGCTGGGGGCCGAACTTGCGGCCTTGCGCGAAAGATTTTCGCGTTACGCCGGGCACATGGAAAATACCGCGAGCCATCTCGACCGTCTGATCACGACCGGGAAACTCGACCGTCGCTTGGCGTTCGATCAGGGCGCGACCGGACCGATCGAGCGGGCATCAGGCATCGACCGAGATTTGCGACGCGACCACCCTTACGCCGCCTACGCGGAAATTCCGCCGACGGTTGCCGTGCGCGAGGCAGGCGATGCCCACGCGCGCGCGCAGGTGCGTATGGCGGAGGTGGAGGCAAGCATCGCTTCGATCGAGCGCGCACTCGATGCCTTGCCCGATGGACCGGTTCGCGCGGACTGCGAAATCGCGCCCAACACCGAGGGCCTCGGCTTTACCGAGTCGCCGCGCGGCACCTTGTTCTACGCCGTGCATATCGGCCGCGACGGCAAGCTGGCGCGGGTCAAGATCAAATCGCCCTCGTTTTCGAACTGGCGGGTATTTCCGTTCACTGTGCACGACAGCAACATGATGGACTACGCGATCAATGAGGCGAGCTTCGGCCTCACCATCGCCGGATGCGATCGGTAGGAGCAAGCCATGCCGCAATGGACCTTGTTGGGATTGCTGCAGGGCAGGCAGACGGCACCCTGGCCGTTGGCCGAGGGAACCGATGGCCAAGCAGGCTTTCTGGGCATGCCCCGCTACAAACCCGAACTGTGCACCGAGGGTTGCCAAGCCTGCGCCGATATCTGTCCGACCAAGGCGATTAGCATGCGCGCGACGATCGACTTACGGCGGCATGCTCAACGTCGACTATGGTCGCTGCGTCGTATGCCAACTCTGCACCGAGGCCTGTCCGACCGGCGCAATGAGCCAATCGTCTGATTGGGCCTTCGGAGCGCGCGCCCGTGATGACTTGATCTGGAAAGCCGACGCAAGCAACGCTCCTTCACGCGCCGTGGAGACGCGACGCGCATTCCGGCGCAGCCTTCATGTCCGTCATGTCGACGCCGGCTCGTGCAATGGCTGCGAATCCGAACTGCAGGCGCTGAACAATCCGTTCTACAACCTACATCGCCTCGGCATCTTCTTCACCGCTTCGCCGCGTTTTGCCGATCTGCTGTTGGTGACGGGACCGGTGACCAACGCCATGCTCGGCCCGCTGCGCGCCACCTATGAAGCGATGGCGCAGCCGCGCTGGGTGCTTGCCGTCGGCACGTGCGCTGTGTCCGGCGGCATTGCTGAAGGCGGCTACGCGTCGGGGCACGGACTCGATGGCGTGATCCCGGTCGACGTCTATCTGCCTGGCTGCCCGCCCAACCCCGCCGCGATCATTGAGGCGCTGCTGATGTTTCTCGATCGCGTGCCGCAGCGGGTGAAGGGAGGCCGGCTTGGCGAATGAGCTCCTGATCGTCGCGTTTGCTCTCTGGCTCGCTGCTGCACTCATCGCGCTCACCGGCAGCGCGTCGGCCATCACTCGCGTCCTGTTGTGCCTTGGCAGCATCGCCGGAATTTGCGCCGCCATCCTGGCGCTCCCCGGCGGAACGTCCACGGCACAGCTGCCGACTTACCTCGCCGGAGCGCCAGTTTTCTTTCAATTGAGTCCCGACGGCGCCTGGCTCCTTGGCTTCGGGCTCGTTCCGGCGGCCTTCGCCGGCGCATTAGCAACACCGGCGTGTTTGGGCCAAGCCGGCTGGTTGTTCGGAGCGGCGATGAGCCTGATCGGAGCGCTTGGGGTCTTCGGCGATTCGCGACGGCGCGGGTTTTTTGATTGCGTGGGAGATCATGAGCTTCGGCGGCGCTGTAATGATCTTCAGCGAGAAGCTGTCCTCCGAGGTCGGCCGCCCGGTCCTGTTCATGCTGGGGCTACTGGAAATCGGCGCGGTCGCGCTCATAGCCGCCGTTCTCCTACTGGCGACCGCGGCGCATTCGTTCGCTTTCGCGGAGTTCGGCGCGGCGGCCGGCAAATTGACGGCGCCGGCACTGGTCTTCGTCGGCATTCTTCTGGTCGTTGGCTTTGGCGCCAAGCTGGGCCTGCTTCCATTCTACGAATGGTTCCCGAGCGCTTACGGCGCCGGAAGCGGCGCTTCCGGAGCGTTGATGTCGGGCGTGGTGCTCAATGCCGCGTTCTACGGTTTGAGCCGCGGCCTCCTGGAATGGCTACCCGGCCAGCAAGCGGGCATCGCGGCGGGCCTCGGCATATTCGTCATCATCATTGCCGTGCTCAGCGCCATCCTCACCGCGCTCTACGCGTTCCAGCAAGAAGATTGGCGCACGCTCTTGAGCTTCTCGTCGGCGGAAAACGCGTCGATTGCCGTCGCCATGCTGGGCGCGGCCTTGATCTTCCGCGGCCACGGCAAACCTGAACTTGCAAGCTTGGCGTGGACGGTATCGCTTCTGCACCTCGCCGGGCATGCGCTCGCCAAGGGCGGTTTGTTCCTCGCCGCCGACGGCGTTTACGGCGCCACCGGCCGGTACCACATCGTTCACACCGGCTTGCTGCGGCACAGTATGTGGCTATTTGGTTTGGGAGCGCTGTTTTCGGCCATGAGCCTCGCCGCCATGCCGCCACAAGCGGGCTTCGTCAGCGAATGGTACATGTTCGAGACCGTGTTTCAGGGCTTCCGCCTCGACACGCTGCCGAGCCGCTTGGTGATGGCGCTTGCCGGCGCCGGACTGGCGCTGACGGTCGCGGTCGCGTTTGCGACCTATGTCAAGGCGTTTGGCATTGGGCTGCTCGGACGCACGTCGCGCCAATTCCCGGCAGTGCGCCCGGCCATCGCATTTGCCGTCGGCGTTCTTGGCTTGGGCGTGCTGGCGCTCGCGGTCGGAATGCCGGCTTGGCTCGACGCGTTGCGGGTAGCGGTTTACGATCAATTCGGCACCCAGGCGGCGCGGGACATGCACGACGGGCTGCTGCTGGTGCCGCTGACCGCCAAGTTCGCCTTCATCTCGCCGACCCTGCTGGTCGTCGTCATGCCGCTCCTTGCGCTGCTTCCGATCATCCTGGTGATCGCCAACCGGCATTATGCGGTGCGCCGCGTTCCGGTCTGGTACGGTGGACTGGACCACGATCCGGCGCGAGCATCGACCACCGCGCTTACATTCTCGAACGCGCTGCGCACGTTCTACAGCTTTGTCTATCGCCCCACCGAACAAACAACGCGAGAAGCCAACGGCGCCCGTTACTTCGTGCAACGACTGGTATTTTCGCACGACGTGGCGCCGATCTTCGGCCCTTATCTGTTTGCTCCCGTGACCCGCGCCGTGTTTGCCGTCGCCAACAAGTTCAAGGCGCTGCAATCCGGCCAGCTGAACTTTTACCTGGCGTTGATCGGGGCGCTGCTCGTGCTTATTCTCGCACTCACGCTGTATTGAAGTTGACGGATTGTCTGGCGGCACGCGCCTTATATTTTCCGACCAACGACACTGAAACGAAATGGCTCAGCGCAATGAGCTGTTCTCAAGGGGAGTTACGACCATGGCGCGCTTAACTGATACTGGTGGAGATCATGGGAATCTATATTTGGGTTGCAATCGGCGGCGCGATCGGAACGACGGCGCGCTACTTTCTATCCGGGGTGGCGGCGCGGCTGATCGGCGAGACGTTCCCCTGGGGTACGCTCTTCATCAACGTCACCGGTTCCTTCATCATCGGATTTTTCGCTACCCTCACCGGCCCGAACGGGCGACTTTATGTCGGTTCCACCGCGCGGCAGATGGTGATGACCGGCATCTGCGGCGGCTACACCACGTTCTCTTCATTCAGCCTACAGACGCTTAATCTGGCGAGCGATGGGGAGTGGTTTGGCGCCAGCGCTAATATCGGCCTATCAGTGGCGCTCTGTCTGATTGCTGTATGGGCGGGATTCGTGGCCGCCGCCGCGATCAACACGATGAGATGGATCTGACATGCAGATTCCCCGCGACGCAGTCCTGCTTCGTATCTTCTTCGGCGAGGACGACAAATTCGGCAATCTGCCGCTGCACGAGGCAATCGTGCTGAAAGCCCGGGAAATGCACCTCGGCGGCGCGACGGTGCTGCGGGGCCACGTCGGCTTCGGCCACTCGAGCCACATTCATACCACTAAGATTCTGCGCCTCTCTCAGGACTTGCCCGTGGTGGTGGAAATCGTCGATTCGAAGGAAAAGATCGATGCCCTTCTTCCGGTGCTGGACGGCATGATGACGAGCGGCCTCGTCACCATCGAGAAAGTTCAGGTTCTGCACTACGGGACTAAAAAGCCGTAAGCAAGACGCAGCTGCTAGGCGGCGAATGAGCCGCCCTGAGTAGTGAGGGCTCGGCAATCGATGTTTTTGTGGCCAACGAATCACCGGGCCGCGGCGCTGTGCGCCGGCCCGGTGATGCCGCTACGTGAGGTCGAGCGGACCGCGATCAGGCCGCTTTGGTGATCTTTCCCGCCGCCGCAAGCCCGCGTTCGATATCGGCAATGATGTCGTCGATGTGCTCGATGCCGACCGACAGCCGCACATAGCCCTCGGTGACGCCGGTCGCGTCGAGCTCGTGCGGGTCAAGCTGCGAATGCGTGGTGGTGGCGGGGTGGATCGCCAGGCTGCGCGTGTCGCCGATATTGGCCACGTGATAAAACATTTGCAGCGCGTCGATGAAGCGGCGCCCGGCCTCCTTGCCGCCGGCCAATTCGAAGCCGACCAGACCGCCCAGCCCGCCTTTGAGATAACGTTCCGCCCGCTCGCGCTGGACCCCGGTTTGCACCGACGGGTGAATGACACGGGTGATTTCCGGCCGCTTGCGCAGGAAGTCCGTCACCGCCTGAGTGTTCTCGCAGTGCTTGGCCATGCGCAATGTCACCGTCTCCACGCCCTGGAGAATGAGAAAGGCATTGAATGGCGATAGCGCAGAACCGATGTCGCGTAGGAGCGTAACCCGGGCCTTGATGATGTAGGCAACGGGCCCAAGCGGCTTCACCGCCTGCGTCCACACCGCGCCGTGATAGCTCGGGTCGGGCGTATTGAGCGCCGGCTGGCGCTCCGGATGCGCCTCCCAGTCGAAATTGCCGCCATCGACAATAAGGCCGCCGATCGAATTGCCGTGGCCGCCGAGATATTTGGTCGTCGAATAGACGACAATCGCCGCGCCGTGCTCGAACGGGCGGGTCAGGATCGGCGCCGCGGTATTGTCCATGATCAGCGGAACGCCGAAATTGCGGCCGATTTCGGCGACTTCGGCGATGGGAAACACCGTAAGTTTCGGGTTCGGCAACGTCTCGGCATAATAGGCGCGGGTGCGGTCGTCGGTAGCGCGACGGAAATTGTTTGGATCGGCGGGATCGACAAAGCGGACCTCGATGCCTTGATCCCTCAGCGTGTTGGCGAACAGATTCCAGGTGCCGCCATAAAGATCGGTCGAGCTGACGACGTTGTCGCCGGCGTGGGCGAGGTTTTGCAGGGCAAATGCGGACGCCGCCTGTCCCGACGCGAGCGCCAAGGCGGCTACGCCGCCTTCCATCGCAGCCACGCGCTTTTCCAGCACGTCGTTGGTTGGATTCATGATGCGGGTATAGATGTTGCCGAGTTCTTTGAGCGCGAACAGGTTCGCCGCGTGCTCGGTATCGCGGAACTGATACGAGGTGGTCTGATAGATCGGCACCGCGACCGCGCCGGTCGCGGGATCCGCGCGCCAGCCGGCATGCAGGGCAAGCGTTTCCGGATGCTGTGCCTGTGAAGACGATGACATCGATTGATCTCCCGATTGAAAGCGCGGCGGTTCCGGAGGTTTCCTTCGCCGGTGCTGGACCGTGATAATAACGATAAATTTCGTCAAGTAGCTGGTTGACAAAAGCGAATTCTTGCCACAGTGCCGCGGCTGGCACGCCAAAGATTTTATGCGTTTGCCATCTTAAGTATATTTATTCTATCAATGCGATAGATTATCATGAGATTGATTTTAGCGCCCTAAAGGGCCGGCGGCGAAACAAGGCCGCCGCCGCCGCAGATTTTCGATGGTGACCGCTATGGCTTTGGCAAAATTCGCGGCCGCAGGCACGCTGACCGAGGTGATCATCGTCGGCGGCGGCGCGAGCGGCGCGCTGATGGCATTTCATCTGTCGCGCGACCCGGCCGCAAACGTTCGCGTCACCCTGATCGAGCGAGGGCCGCAAATCGGGCGCGGTGTGGCGTACGCGACCACCAATCCGGATCATCTCCTCAATGTGCCCGCTGGCTTGATGAGCGCGGTTGCCGACGAGCCGGATCACTTCTGCCGTTGGCTCCGCGCCGGAGCGGGCAACGCGCGGTCGCATTGGCGACCGGGCAGCGACTTATCGACGTTCGTGCCGCGCACGATCTATGGCGATTACCTCGCCAGCTTGAACGCCCCGTTTGTTGCGCAAGGCGGACGTCCGGGCCGGCTTCGTGTCGTTCGCAGCGAGTGCGTTTCGATCGAGGAAAGCTGGTCCGGCGTCGCCGTTATGCTGGCCGACGGATCGCGTCACTTCGCCGATTTGGCCATTCTCGCGATCGGACACGATGTGCCGGGAAAGTTTGAGGGCCGCCACGTCGATCCCTGGAGAGCGCCGGCCGAAGCCGGCGTCGACCGCGACGACCGGGTTCTCATCGTGGGAACCGGATTGACGATGATCGATTATGTCCTTTCGCTCGGCGCCGCCGGGCACAAAGGACGGATCGTTGCGATGTCGCGGCGCGGCCAGCTGCCGCAGGTGCACCAATCGATCGAGCCATTGCGGATAGATCGGGCCGAGATTCCCTTCGGCACCAGCATGTCGGAGTTTCTCGGTTGGCTGCGCAATCGCGTCGCCGATCACACGGCGCAAGGCGGCGATTGGCGCGGTGTCATCGAAGGCATCAGACCCTATAATCAGGAAATCTGGCAACACCTGCCGGCAGCCGCCCGGCGCAGCTTTCTCAGACACGCTCGGCCCTGGTGGGACGTGCATCGCCATCGCATGGCGCCGGAGGTCGAGAGCCGCATCACTGCCGCGCTCAAGTCCGGCCGCCTGACTGTCATGGCAGCCAAAGTATTGGATATCGAGCCGGACGCAGCCAGCGCTCGTATCCGTTACCGCCGCCGCGGCGCGGGCGCGATTGAGACCATGCAGGTTGACAAGATCGTCGAATGCCGCGGCGTGGTACCGGTTCCGTTTAGACCTACAAACCCGGCGTTATGCAGCCTGATCGAGCAGGGCCGCGCACGGCTCGACCCGCTCAACATTGCAATCGATGTGGCAGAGGATGGTGCCCTCATCGGCCGTTCGGGCATACCTTCCGCGCGGCTTTTTGCCGTCGGGCCGCTTGCTCGCGCCGCGCTCTGGGAGATTATCGCGATCCCGGAAATACGCAGCCAATGCGCGCAACTAGCCAACCGCATTACCCGTACCCGGCTTCGGCGTGCCGGATGAAGCTGCGGCGGCTGGCCGAGCGCGCCGCCAAATTCGCATTAAATGACTTACAGTTGACCGACGCCGCGCGAAACTTTGCTGCGCCTCACCGCGACGATTTCCGCGACGATCGAGATCGCGATTTCGTCGGGCGTGATGGCGCCGAGATCGAGGCCCGCTGGGGCTTTGAGCTTGGCCAGCCGTTCGGCGCCGACGCCGCGCTCGGCGAGCGTCGCCTTCAGTGCTTCGGCCTTTTTCCGGCTGCCGACAAAGGCGACGTAATCGGCATCGACGGCCAGCGCTGCCAGCAGTGCAGCTTCGTCGCCGCGGCCTTGGGTCGAGACCACCACATAGCGCGCGCCACCCTCCTCGACCGGCAGCGCATAACCTTCGATCCGGCGATCGGCTTCATTGAATGCGAACTGTTCGGCCGCCGGCGCGCAGACGGTGACGGCAAATCCGGCGCGCTTGGCAAAATCGGCGACAGCGACCGCCACCGGGCTTGACCCGCAGATCACCACTTGCGGGCGCGGCAATACCGGCTCGACGAAAATGTCCATGGTGCCCTGACTGGGGCACATGTTCTTGGCGAACCGCACGCCCTCCTGCTCGGCACCGGCCTTGACGCCTTGCTCATCCAGCGCGTCGGGCGGTTGCACCGAGACGAGCCGCGATCGGCCGTCGGCGAGCGCATCCTTGGCCGCCTTGAGCACTGCCGCGCGGGCGCAGCCGCCGCCGATCCAGCCTTCGGAGATGCTGCCGTCCGGCAGGATCACCGCCTTGGCGCCGGCCTTGGCCGCGGTTGCCGACACGGTGCGCACCACCGTCGCCAGCGCGAACGGCTCGCCGGCTGATTTGCGCGAGGCGATGATCTCAAGAATGTCGGTCGGGCGCCCCATGGATCAGAGTCTCGCAAGATATGGTTCGAGCGCCGCGAGGCTTTCAAGGTTATGCGCCGGAGCAAACAGATCGACATAGGGCAGCGCCGCCTGCATGCCGCGCGCCTGCGGAGAATAGTCGCGCCAGCCGATCAGCGGATTGAGCCAGATGATTTTGCGGCAGTGGCGGCGCAGCCGCCGCATCTCCTCGCCGAGCTGCTCCGGCTCGCCGGTGTCGTAGCCGTCGGACACGATCATCAGCGCGGTGCGCGAATTGATCACCCTCCGCGCGTGCCAGCGATTGAACGTGGCGAGGCTCTCGCCGATGCGGGTGCCGCCGCCGATGCCCTGCGCCATCAACGCGAGCTTGTCGACCGCGCGGGTCACGTCGCGATCGCGCAGCGAGGGCGAAACATGGGCGAGCCGGGTGTGAAACACGAAAGCTTCGGCTTCGCGGAAGCTGTCGACGACGCCGTGCAGGAAGCGGACAAAGAACGCGGTGTAGAGGCTCATGGAGCCGGAGGCATCGAGCAGGACCACAAGCCGTAGCGGCTTGATCTTGCGGCGGCGCCAGGCGAGCTCGATCAGCGTTCCGCCGTGCGAAATGTTGCGATGAATGGTGCGGCGCAGATCGAGACGCCGGCCGCGCCGGCGCACCTGCTCGCGGCGCACCAGGCGCGCGCGCATGGTGCGGGCGAGCCGCGCCGCCAGCGCATGGGTTGCCGCCACTTCGTCGGGATCGACGATGTGACGCAGATCGGTCGCCGACAATGCTTCGACACGCGACGCGCCCTCGCGGCGGCCGCGGCCGTCGGCGGCAGTTTCGTCGTCACCGTCGCTGCGCCGCTCGACGCGATCAGGAAGGCCGAGCGCATCCTGGGGCACGTGGGCTTCGGCAAGGCGCCGCGCCGGTGCGTGGCTCGCTTGCGGGACGCCCGAAAGGACTTGCCGCTGGCGCATACCCTCGCCGCGCCAGAACGCGTCAAAAATATCGTCAAAGCGTTCCCAATCGGAATGCGTGGCGCAGAACAGCGCGCGTAGCGCCGGCTTGAGCGACGTGGGACGAAGGGCGGCCGGCGAAGTCAGAATCGCAAGCGCATCGCTGGTTTCGGCGAGACCGACTTTGAAGCCGTTGTCGCGCAGCGTGCGCGCGAAGCCGGCGAGACGCCGGCGCGCGCCAGGCATTTCATTCCGCTCGTCCCCGCGAAGGCGGGGACCCACCCCCTCCCTTCCCTCCCACGCTTGCGGGGGAGGGTTAGGGTGGGGGCCGCTGTCGCGGGAATGAACGAATTGTTTTGCGTTCATCACGCCACCTTGCCGAGCAGACGTTCGCTCACCTCGCGGGTGAGCCGGGAACGATCCTCATGGGTCTTGAGCAAACAAATCATGGTCTCATAGACCGCCTCCGGCTCCTGCCGCAGATCGTGCACTTCGAGGCCGGCAAGCGTCGCCGCCCAGTCGAGCGTCTCGGCAACGCCGGGTACCTTGCGCAAATCTTCCTTGCGCACGGCGGCGACCATGCGCGCGATCTGCAGCGCCAGCGTGGTGTCGATACCCGGGGTCCGCGTCAGGATGATCTTGGCTTCGCGATCGACATCGGGAAAATCGACGTAGTGGTAGAGGCAGCGCCGGCGCAGCGCGTCAGACAGCTCGCGGGTGCCATTCGAGGTCAGCACCACGCGCGGGATCGAGGTGGCTTTGATGGTGCCGAGCTCGGGAATGCTGACCTGGAAATCTGACAGAAGCTCGAGCAGGAAGGCTTCGAATTCCTCGTCGGCGCGATCCACTTCGTCGATGAGCAGGACCGGCGGCTTTTCACGCCGGATGGCGGCAAGGAGCGGCCGTTCGAGCAGATAACGCTCGGAAAAAATGTGCTCCTCGATCGAATCGGCATTTTCGCCGATGCCCTCGCGGGTCTTTATGGCAAGGAGCTGGCGCTGATAATTCCACTCGTACAGCGCGGCGTTCTGGTCGAGACCCTCGTAGCATTGCAGGCGAATAAGCTCGGCGCCGTGCACGGCGGCGAGCGCCTTGCCGACCTCGGTCTTGCCGACGCCGGCCTCGCCTTCAAGCAGCAGCGGACGCTTGAGGAACTCCATCAGCCACAGCGCGGTCGCGATATCGCGGTCGGCGACATAGCCGACGGCCGCAAGCTTGTCGGAAATCTCTTCGCGCTTCAACATCATGAAGAGACCAATGCCTCCTCTTCGTCATGGCCGGGCTTGTCCCGGCCACCCACGTCTTTGTTCCCCTCATTATGTTGAAGTCGTGGATGCCCGGCACAAGGCCGGGCATGACGAATGTTGGTCGTTATCAGCTTACCCATGCAGACCGAGTTTTTCCGCGGCCGTCCAGGTGCGCCAATGGTCGTGCGGCATCTGGATGTGGGTCGAGCCGAGGAAGCCAAAGGCGTCGTTGACCGCGTTGGAGAAGCACGGCACGCCGCCGACATTCGGGCTCTCGCCGACGCCCTTGGCGCCGATCGGATGATGCGGCGACGGCGTCGTGGTCCAGTCGGTCTCCCAATGCGGGGTTTCGACCGCCGTCGGCAGGAAATAGTCCATGAACGACGCCGTGGTCACGTTGCCCTCGTCGTCGTAGTGGATCTCTTGGCCCATGGCGATGGCGAAGGCCTCGGTCAGGCCGCCGTGGATCTGGCCTTCGATGATCATCGGGTTGATGCGCGTGCCACAATCGTCGAGCGCGTAGAAACGCCGGACCTTGGTCTGGCCGGTATCGACGTCGACATCGACGACACAGATGTAGGCGCCGAACGGAAAGGTGAAGTTCGGCGGATCGTAGTAGTTGATCGCCTCGAGCCCCGGCTCCATGCCGGGCGGCACTTCGTGATAAGCCGCCCAGGCGAGTTCGGTCATGGTCTTGGAGCGCTCGGGGTTGCCTTTCACCCGGAAGCGGTCAACGTCCCATTCCAGATCGTCGTCGTGCACTTCCAGCATGTAGGCGGCGATCATTTGGGCCTTGGCCTTGATCTTGCGGCAAGCCATGGCGGTCGCCGCACCCGAGACCGGGGTCGAGCGCGAGCCATAGGTACCGAGGCCGTAAGGAGCGGTATCGGTGTTGCCCTCCTCGACCATGATGTTGTCGGCGGGCAAGCCCAGCTCAGTGGCGATGATCTGGGCGTAAGTCGTCTCGTGGCCCTGCCCTTGCGACTTGGTGCCGAGCCGGCAAATGCCGGAGCCGGTCGGATGGATACGGATCTCGGCGGAGTCAAACATAGCGATGCCGAGAATATCGCACGCGCGCGACGGACCGGCGCCGACGATCTCGGTGAAGAAGGCGACCCCGATGCCCATCAGCTCGCGGGTCTCGCCGCGCTTGAACGCTTCGCGCTTGGCCTTCTGCTCTTCGCGCAGCTTCTTGTAGCCGACCAACTCCATCGCCTTGTTCATGGCGGTCTGATAGTCGCCGGAATCGTATTGCCAGCCGAACGCCGAGGTGTAGGGGAATTGCTCGCGCCGGATCAGATTCTTCATGCGGAATTCGGCCGGATCCATGCCGAGCTTTTGCGCCATGATGTCCATGGCGCGCTCGATGGCATAGGCGGCTTCGGTGACGCGGAACGAGCAGCGGTAGGCAACGCCGCCGGGCGCCTTGTTGGTATAGACCCCGTCGACCAGCACGTGAGCGGTGGGGAAATCATAAGAGCCGCTGATGATGCTGAACAGGCCGGCCGGCCACTTGGTGGCATTGGCGCAGGCGTCGAAGGCGCCATGGTCGGCGATGGTGTAGCAGCGCATCGCCGTCACCTTGCCGTCCTTGGTCGCGGCGATTTCCATGTCCATGTGAAAGTCGCGCGCAAACGCAGTGGTCGAAAGATTTTCGATGCGATCCTCGACCCATTTCACCGGGCGTCCGGTCACGATCGAAGCGACGATGGCGCAGATGTAGCCCGAATAGGCGCCGACCTTATTGCCGAAACCGCCGCCGATGTCGGGGGCAATGACATGGATCTTGTGCTCGGGGATCTTTGAGATCAGCGAGCCGACCGTGCGAATCACGTGGGGCGCCTGGAAGGTACCCCACAGCGTCAGCTCGCCTTTGATCTTGTCGAACGAGGCGACGCACTGACAGGTCTCGAGCGGGCACGGGTGACAGCGCGGATAGACGATGAACTCCCTGATCGTCACGTCGGCTTTGGCAAAGGCCGCATCGGTCGCGGCCTTGTCGCCGGCCGCCCAGGAGAAGATGTGGTTGTAATGCTTGCGCTTGCCGTGCGCGCCGTCGGTCTTGTCTTTCAGGTCCTCGCGGATCATCGGCGCGCCGTCGGTCATTGCCTTGAGCGGATCAACGTTGCATGGGAGCGCCTCGTATTCGACTTCGACAAGTTCGACAGCGTCGGCCGCGGCTTCGCGGTTCTCCGCGATGACAAAGGCGACTTCCTGGTTCTGGAACAACACTTTGCCATCAGCCAGCACCATCTGCACGTCGCCAGCCAGCGTCGGCATCCACGCCAGGTTGACTGTCTTCAGCACGTCGGCGGTGAGCACTGCGACCACGCCCGGCACTGCCGCGGCCTTGGTCGTGTCGATCTTCTTGATGCGGGCGTGGGCGTGCGGCGAACGCACCAAGTCGCCGTAGAGCATACCCGGCAGCTTCAAATCGTCGACGTAATTGCCCTTGCCCTGGGTGAAACGGACGTCTTCGACGCGTTTCCTTTTGCAGCCCATGCCCTCAAGCTTGGCGGCGCGTTCGGCGGAGGTGGGGGTCATGTCGTTCATTCTGCGGCCTCCTGGAACGGCACGCCGGCGAGCTTGGCGGCGGCGAATTGAATGGCTTTGACGATGTTCTGATAGCCGGTGCAGCGGCAGAGATTGCCGGAGATGCCGTAGCGGATTTCCTCCTCGGATGGGCTGGGATTCTCCTGCAGCAGGCGGTAGGCGCGGGTGATCATTCCCGGCGTGCAGAAGCCGCATTGCAGCCCGTGCATTTCGCGGAAACCTTCCTGCAGCGCGTGCAGCGTACCGTCGGCATTGGCCATGCCTTCGATGGTGCGGATGTCGGCGCCGTTCGCTTGGATGGCAAACACGGTGCACGACTTCACCGACTTGCCGTCGAGATCGACGGTGCAGGCGCCGCAATGGCTGGTTTCGCAGCCGATATGCGGCCCGGTGATATTTTCCTGATCGCGCAGGAAGTGGATGAGCAAGGTTCGCGGCTCGACCAGCGCTTCGATGGTCTTGCCATTCACCGTCATCGAGACTTGGGATTTGGCCATTGTTCTTGCCTCCTCACGACTTTCCTTGTTTGAGCATGATCTTTTCCGAAAACCGGATTCCACTTTTCGGGATCATGCTCTAGCCGCGGGCGCGCGATTTGGCGCGGGCGAGCGCGCGGGTCAGCATCACGCCGGCCATTTTGGTGCGGTATTGCGCGGGACCGCGGGCGTCGGCGGCGGGCGCGGTGATCGCCTCGGCGGCGGCCACGGCGCGTTTGACGGTCGCCGCATCGAGCGTCGAGCCGACCAGGATGCTGGCTGCTTCCTGAGCCCACAACGGCGTCTCAGCGACATTCGTCAGACCGATCGAGCAGCTCGCCACCTTGCCGCCGTTCACGGTGAGCACGACGGCAGCGGCGGCAGTTGCGTAATCGCCGATCTTGCGCTTGAGCTTTTCGTAAGCGTAACCGTGGCCAGCCGCCGGCACCGGAATGCGGATGGCGGTGAGCACGTCGCCCGTTTCCAGCGCCGTGAAATAAGCGCCTTGATAGAATTCGCGGGCAGCGAGACGGCGTTCGCCGTTTTTGCCCATCACGTGGTAGGTGGCGCCGAGGCACATCATCACCGCCGGCATGTCGTTACCAGGATCTCCGTTGGCGACATTGCCCCCGAGCGTGCCGAGGTAGCGCACTTGTGGATCGGCGACCTGCTCCGAGGTTTCGCGCAGGATTGGGACTTTCGCACTCAAAAGCTCGGAGCCAATGATTTCGTGCTGCGTCGTCATCGCGCCAATGACGATATCGTTGCCGTCACTGCGCGCGCCTTTGAGTTCGGCGACGCCAGCGAGATCGACGAGGTGCGTCGGCGTTGCCAGCCGCAACTTCATCATCGGCACGAGGCTATGGCCGCCGGCAAGCGCACGGGCGTCGTCGCCCAATTGCGCAAGCAGACCAACCGCCTCCTTGACGGATGACGGCCGGTGGTAGGCAAAAGCGCCTGGTATCATGGGCATCCTCCCCTGGCGCAGTCCACGCAGCCAAGGTCATCACCAAGGCCGTCCGAGAGACTGGGCGCAATACCGCTATGACGCGAATTGTGGCAAGTTGTGCATTGCAGCAGCAAGAGCCAGTGCACCAATCTCAGGAGGATGCACTAAGTGGCTCAGGGCCGCACGAACGGTCGGTGCGGTCGCACGAATTGCGTCAATGCTGCTGACGTAGTGGGCGACGACCGGGCGTCCTATTGCGATGCAAAACGGGCCCGCCGCCGTGGCACGAACACTGACACACCGCCATTGAGGGAGGCGACCCTCGATTTGAGCGTGCCGATGCGGCTGCGGCTGACCGGCACCAAGTAGTGATGCGCGGCGGCCATTTCGACCAATTCGTTGTCGCCGGAGCGCTTGTAGCCGACGACCCGGTCGATATTGATGATGTGGCTGCGGTGAACACGGACAAAGCGGCTGCTGTCGAGCCGCGACTCGACGTCGCCAATTGCCAGCGGGCAGAACAGTTTTTCGTTACCGTCGAAGATGTAGGTGTAGTGCGCGTTGGCATGCACGGCGACGACATGCTCGACGGCAAGAAAATGCGTGCCGCCGTCGCGTTCGATCGGCAGGTGACGCGCAAATCGCCGGGGCGGCGCACCGGCGCCACCCAGCGGTGAATAAGTCCCGCGGCCGAATTCTGGATTACCGGCACCCTCAGTTACGGCGGGAATGGCAGACGGTGCGGCAGCCACTTCTGCGGCTGCAGCGACCATCGGCTCCGCCTGCGGGATCGCAGCGGGAGATACCGAACGCGATGAATCGGGCAACAGCAGCAAGAGAAATATTCCGGAGATGCAAAACGCGACGACGGCGACAACGATGGCCAGCAGATCGGTGGATAGCGTCGGTGCTCCCGGCGAGGCGGTGACGAAAGCATAAAGAGTGACGCCTGCCATTGCGGTGTAGTGCATGCCGGAAACGGCAACCCCGAAGGCGGCGGCTGAAAGAATAAGCGGCGGACGCCCTCCCCGCCCGGCGGCGAGCCACAGCGCCAAGCCGGACGCGGCGATAGCGATCGCCATGCTTGCGGCCACGTAGATCGGCTCGTGAATCATATATGCGCTGGCATCGAGCGCGGTCATGCCGATGTAGTGCATCGCGAAAATGCCGCCCCCCATCAGGCACGAGGAAAGTGTGAGGCGGATGAGCGTGAGTGGCCCGGAACTGGTGGCGTAGACCGCCGCGCCAACGACAATCGCGCAGACCAGGAAAGACAGCAGCGTTGGCAACACCAAATAATCGACCTGGAACGGCAAGCGGACCGCCAGCATGCCGACAAAATGCATGGTCCAGATCGCGACCGCCAGCGACGCCGTGGCGCCGGCGAGTAGGAAACGCCGGCGCGCCCCGGTGGCATCGGCAATCTGGATGGCAAGACTTAAGCCCACATAGGCGCCTTGGATCGCCATGACGATCGAAAGCAACACGAGCCAAGTCGCGTAGGTCACCGGCATGCCGTCAGCCCTTCGCTGTGTGGGACGGCTACTACTTCACCCCATCGGGTATCGAACCATTATAGGGGAAGTTTGCACGGTGGGCGACAGTTACTCGATGTCCGCAGCGTCCCGAAAAGTGACGCTCTACCGCGGTCGCCCGACCGCCCACTAAGGGCCGCAGTGAGGTGAAGGACCAGCAGCAGACTCTCGCCGCTTTCCTTCGACCGTTACGCTTTGAAGACAAACCGGGTGCCGACGGCCGAGTGAATGACTTTATCGCCCAATTCGTTACGGGCGAGGTCATAGAACCGATCTCCAGAGCAATGGCCGGGGATCAGATAATCCGGATTAATTTCTTTCAAAGTCGCGATGACCAGTCGGATGTAAGTGTCGTCGAGCGGCGGAACGATATGGAAGCCACCAATAACCGCGTGCACCTTCTCGATGCCAGACACGGCCTGCGCCTGCCTGATTGTGTTGATGATGCCGCGATGGCTGCAGGATGTAAGAACAACCAGACCCTTGCCCTTGACGACAAAGTTGGTACCGATCTCATGCTCAAAATCATCAGGAATGAAGGTACCGGTGTTCTTTGCCGGAGACAGCTTGTCAGGGAAGCATCCGAACCCATCGATGAGGCCGATCTTCTCCTTGGTCGGTTGCAACGGTTTCTCCGAGCTGACTTGCGCTATCTTCCCGCTGGTAAATGCATGGTCGGCGACGATCGCGGGGCCCTCGGCCATCATCAGCGAAAGGCCCGCGTCAATGATTGCTTTGCGATCGATCGCACCGTATTGCGCATTGTTTCCGGTTGTCCGCGTACAGAAGCAATCTTCGCCGCCGACGAAGAACGGCAGGTTTTTCTTGAGCTTGCTCTTGTTCGCCGAAAGAAACCCGACCATCCCGCCGAAATGATCGTAATGGCCGTGGCTCAGAACCAGCGCATCGAAGGTCGATGCGTCGATCTTGAGAATAGACATGTTGTTGAGGAGCGTTTCCGGGATGTAGCCAAAATCGATCAAGATGTTGCGCACCTCGTTGCCGCGGCGAGACTCCGCGTGCATGGAGAGACCCCATTCGCCATTCAAGGCAGTGCGCGGAGGCGCATCCGGAGTTGTTTTGCTCCCCCTCCTTCGTTCAATAGCCAAGCCCTCACGTTCTTCGGATGGAACGAATTGGATGACTTCGTTATCCGTGACCATGCGAACAGCGAGCCAATCGACCTCCGGAACTTGAGAGCCGAGAGCCTGCGCCTGGGCGGTTTGCGAGGCTTCGAGCAGCGTGCCGACTAGGAAAGACAGGAAGCCCGTGCCGCCGGCGCATAGCAATCCGCGTCTCGATAACGACCAGGATCCGGAACCACAATCGCATGTGCCGAACAGCATGTCTGTGCTCCCGCTTTTTCAAACGCCGCAGCCAGGCGCTTGGGCGCCAAATCCGGAGGACGCTGTACGCTGCTACGCTAAAACGTTACCGGTCGCGGTGTAGTGCCGCAATGGCTCACCCGCAAACATGGCGGCTCTAGTGTTCGATCTCTGCGTAGCCGCAGGCCGTCCGGCGTCAGCATCTCATGCGGCCGGCGGAAGTTGCAGAACGCGACTTAGACCGCGACGGGCGTGTCCCAAATTTTCTTAACTTGCCGCGGCCTGTAAAAAGCACGATCGGCCGACCAGGCCCGCGTAACGCTCGATCGGCGCCGGGCGGCCGACGAGATAACCCTGAACTTCGTTGCACGCTTCGTGCGTCAGGAAGGCCATCTGGCCTGCAGTTTCAACGCCTTCGGCGACCACCGGCAGATCGAGCCCGTGGCCGAGGCCGATCACGGCGCGAATGATCGCCGCGGATTGTGGATTGCGCTCGAGATTGGCGACAAAAGCCTGGTCGATCTTGATCTTGTCGAACGGAAATGACTGCAGATACGACAAGGACGAATAGCCGGTGCCGAAATCGTCCATCGCGATGCGCACGCCGAGCGCCTTGAGGCGCCGCAGGATCGATAACCCGCGGGTGAAATCGTCGATCAGGGCGCCCTCGGTGATTTCGATTTCGAGCCGCGCCGCGGCGAGGCCGGTTTCGAGCAGGACGGTATGAACGAGCGCCGGCAGATCGCCGTGGCGGAACTGCACGGGCGAAAGATTGACGGCGATCTGCAGCGGCTTCGGCCAGGACGCGGCCTCGCGGCACGCTTCGCGAAGGATCCACTCACCGAGCGGCATGATAAGCCCGCTGTCCTCGGCCAGCGGGATGAATTGGCCGGGCGAGACTAAGCCGCGGGTCGGATGGTTCCAGCGCGCCAAAGCTTCGAAGCCGACGATGTCGCCGCCGATCGTCGCCTGCGGCTGGTAATAGAGCGTGATTTCGCCGCGGGCCAGCGCCGCGCGCAAGTCGTGCTGCAGCGCGCGGCGCTCGCGCAGGTGCTTGTCCATTTCGGCGGCGAAGAAGCGGATGCTGCCGCGCGCCTCCGCCTTGGCGCGATAGAGCGCGGCGTCGGCATTCGCCAGGATGACTTCGGTTTCTTTGCCATCGTTCGGATAGACAGCGACGCCGATGCTCATGCCCGCGCGCAAGGTCTGGCCGCCGGTTTCGACATCGTCTTCCACGGCGTGCAGCAGCCTATCGGCGAGGGCTTCGGCCGCCGCCGGCTGCGCGCCGCCGGCGCATATGATCGTGAACTCGTCGCCGCCGAGCCGCTCCAGGAAGGCGTTTCCGCATACCGCCTGGAGGCGTTTGGCGATCTCGCACAGCAATCCGTCGCCGGTCGCATGGCCGAAGACGTCGTTGACTTCCTTGAAACGGTCGAGATCGATGCACATGACCGCAAAGCTTTGGCCGTCGTTTTTGGCGCGCGCGAGCGCCGCGTGCAGCGCGTCTTGGAAGGCCGCGCGATTGGGCAGATCGGTGAGCGGGTCATGATGCGCCATGTGCTCGATCCGCTCTTCGGCGCGCCGGCGTTCGGTGATGTCCTGCACGACGTTGACGAGGTAACGCGGCTGACCGTTGTCGTCGCGAATAGCGAGCCCGGTCGAGACCGTGATGCGCGTGCCGTTTGTGCCCGAGCCGATTTGGACTTCTTCTCCAAATACGACCGGTTGATGCGCGGCGATCTGAATCTGGTCGTGCTCCTCAATCCGGCGTGCCGCAGCATCCGGGAACACCTTGTCGACGCTCTTCCCGAGCAATGCATCGCGGGGTGAGCCGATCAGCTTCTCGGCCTCGCGGTTGACCAACACAAAGCGGGCTTCCGGGAGCGCGCGCACGACGATCGAGGCCGGAACGTTGTCGACGATTGTGTTGAGAAAGCGCTGCGCTTCGGTAAACTGCGACAGGCTGCGCTTGACTTCGGCTTCCGCCGCGCGGCGCGCCTGCGCTTCCGCCGTGAAGTCCCCCAGCCGGCGCCAGGTGTACGCCGCAAGCGCGAACGCGAGCACGATCAGCAGCATCACCAGATCGTCGAGGCCCCAGTCGCCGTGGATGGCCTGGAACTTCATCATGGCGGCGAACAAGTCGAACCGCTCGCTCAGGATCAATGAAGCGGCCGCGAGCGCAAAGATGACGGCCGCATCCTTGACCGCGCGCCGATTCCAGTCGATGCGGCCGAGCAAGCGATGAAGGCCCTGTCGCAGCGCCGGATCGGATACCTTGATCACATCACGCCCCATGTCTCTGTTCTGTCTGGTACCTGCGGTACCGATGATTGCTGGACTTGTACGCAAGGCCTCGCGTACGTCGCCTTTGCCCGGATGTGCTGCGGCCTGCTGCGGGCATCCTCGGCTGGCCTCGTTACGCTTTGGCTAAAATCGGCCTCCGCCACACGTTCTAAGTATTTGTCCTGACGGCCGTTATTCATCCCGGAGGGGACGAATGCGGGCTCATGACGATATGGTCAAACAGGCGCGCCTTTGCGCCAAGAACGCGCATCAGGCGAGTATGCCAGACGTCGCTCGCGAGCTATCGAAAATGGCGCAAGAGTATCAGCGAAAGGCGGGAAAGCTCGATGGCGGCAAGTTGCCTGACATTGGTAAACCGCCACCGTGGCTTGAATAGGCCGCCTCAGTTGGCGGCCTCAATTATGTACTGGCCCTTCGTGAGAAATAGCTTTTAAATAGCGCTTCCTCGCGAGACCCCCGGGATGGGCGACTGGCTGGTAGGCGCGTTTACGTTCCTCGGTGTCCATTTTCAGAACTGGATGCTCGTAGCTGCAATCGTGATCTTGCTCGCGATCCTTTGGATGACACAAGCACGCAGACGGTAGGCCGCCTCAGTTGGCGGCCTTATGTTCGGTGAGCCACTCCCACTATTCGGCCATCCTCAATAGGGTCGCGCGCTCGTGTTCATCGTGGCCTTGCTCGGCGAGAATGGCGCCGCCGCTACAGCGCGTAGCCGATCGCGGTGGCCATCGAGTGACCCTCGCGCCGCGGCAACACGCTCAGGCCCAGCCAAAACTCCTCCAGCATTCGCACGGCGGCGCGGAAGGAACGCAACTCGCCGGGTTTGACGATGTAACAATTGGCGCCGAGGTTATAGCAGTTGGTAACGTCCCTTTCGGAGTCCGACGACGACAGGACAACGACCGGAAGACGCCGGAAACGATCATCTCCTTTGATGACGGCCAAGAGCTGGCGGCCATCCTTTCGCGGCAGGTTGAGATCGAGCAGAATGAGCGTCGGAGAACCCGGCTCGGACCAGCTACCCGCTCGGTCGAGGAACTCAATCCCTTCAGCACCGTCCTTCGCCACCGACAATTTGATCTCGAATCTGCCCGCGGCCAGCGTGCGGCGAATGACGTCGACGTCGGCGGCATTGTCCTCGATGAGCAGGACATGCACTGGACCGGTCATGCGGCATTTCCTTCTACAGCGGGCATCGTGAAATAGAACGTCGATCCATGTTCCGGTTCGGAGTCGAACCAGATGCGGCCGCTGTGCCGCTCGACGATCTTCTTGGCGATAGCTAGCCCAATACCGCTGCCGTCATAGCGGCCGCGCTCATGCAGGCGCTGGAACATCTGGAACACCACCTCTCCGTATTGCTTGTCGATGCCGATCCCGTTGTCCTCAACGCGAAAGGTCCATTGGTCGTTGGTCCGCCTGGCGCCGATGTGTATCCGCGGCGCTCGGCTGCAGTGAAATTTCAATGCGTTTCGATGAGGTTCTGGAAAAGCTGACTGAGCTGCATCAGGTCGGCGCGCACGGTCGGCAATTCGTCGCAGACGATTATCGCTTGTTTTTCATCGATGGCGATCTTCAGACCATCGAGCGCGTGTTTTACCGCGGCTGCGGATTCGACCGGCGCCGACGTTCTTCCCTGCACATCGACACGCGCTTAGACGAGCAGATCCTTGACGACGACCTGCATGCGCTTGGCGTCGTCGATCAGGAATGCATGTATTTTGCGGCTTCTTCGTCCAGCGAGTCGCCGAAATCGCTCCAGAAGCAGTTCGGTGTAGATCGCCATCCCGCGCAACGGCTCCTGCAAATCATGGGAGGCGACATTGGCGAACTGTTCCAGCTCCGCGTTTGATCGCTGCAGCTCTTCACTGCGCCTGGCAAGCGCCCGCTGGTTCCGCTTTTGCACCGTAATATCGCGGGCGATCTTTGCCGCGCCGGTTATTTCCCCGGTCGGCGACCGCAGCGGAGAAATACTGACCGAAACGTCGATCCGGCGGCCGTCTTTGGCGACGCGCACGGTTTCATGGTGATCGACCTTTTCACCGCGGCGTATCTGGCCCAGAAACATCGAGAGCTCGTCGCGCAATTCGACGGGGACGATAATGTTCATGCTCTTGCCGATCGCCTCCGGCGCGGTAAATCCGAAAAGACGTTCAGCGGCGGGATTCCAGGCGGTGATGATGCCATCGAGCGTCTTGGTAACAATTGCATCGTCGCTCGCTTCGACGGCCGCGATGAACTATTGACGCAGCTTGGCTTCGGTCCATTTGCGCGCGCTGATATCGATGACGGCGCTCAATACCATCAGCCCCTCGCCGGTGCGAATCGGATTGAGTCCAATCTCGACAGGCAGCTCCGTGGCATCCTTGCGCACGATGTGAAGCTCGCGGCCCGCGCCCATGGCGCGCGCTTCCGGATGAGCGCCGAACGCCTGGCGATAATGCAGATGCGCGCCGCGAACATGCGGCGGAACGAGCATTTCGATCGGCTTGCCGATCAGCTCCTCGCGCGCGTAGCCGGACAACCGCTCGGTCTCGGCGTTCACAAGCACGATCTTGCCGCCGAGGTCGGTCATGATCACACCGCTCGGGCTCGCTTCAACGACGAGACGAAAGCGCTCCTCGCTTATCCGCAGCGTTTCATGGAGCGTCGCGCGCTCGGTGATGTCCTCGGAAAAGATGACGATGCCGCCGATATCCCGCTCGGCGCAATACCTACCCCCAACAAAGGGCGACCAGCGCTTTTTATGGGGTCAACTGTTGATGGGCACTGAGTTGTTTATCGTGGCACATGAATATTCGCACCACATACGCCGTCACGGTGTTGCGTCCTCGTTAAGTGTGGATGGAATCGCCGGTGAAGAAAGCAAAGAACAAGAACTTGAGGCCGATTTTTTTGGGGCGCTTTTGAGCGCACATGTGGGCACTGAAAATAGGCAAATGTTCGCACGAAGCGGCGCCGCCGCGGTGGTGGCTCTGATTGCCGTTGACATGCTTCGCCGCGCCCGGGAAGTACTTGCGACCGGAGTGGAGCGTATTTTCACTTCGAATACGCATCCAAAATTAGAGGAAAGATTGTTGAACATTCAGGGCGTTCGCTATGACCCGCGAGAAGCGCAAGCGGTGCTTGCCCATCAAGAACATTTCAGAGCTATAATGGATGGGATTTGGCACACTGTGCTGCCAAAGCTCAAAGACATGCATAAGCTCGGCGTGCGACCACTGGCCGTTGCCCCAAGCGAATCCCAGTGGCTACCTTTCGATGACGCAGCGCTAGCGGAGCTTAAGGTAGCAATATAATAGTCAACGCCGACGCTGGCTGGCCGTTCGATAAGTCCGCCTTAGTTCACCCGACGCGTATAGCCCGCCCAGTACGGCTCGCGCAGCGTGCGCTTAAGGAGCTTGCCGCTGGCGTTGCGCGGCAGCGCCTCGATGAAGTCAACCGAACGCGGCCGTTTGAAACCTGCAAGCTTGTCGCGGCTCCATTCGATCAGCGCCGCTTCACTCAAGTTCGTGCCGGCGCGCCGGACCACCACCGCCTTGACCGTTTCGCCCCATTTCGGATCGGGCACGCCGATAACCGCGCATTCCAGCACTTCGGGGTGGCCCATTAAAACCGCTTCTACTTCAGCCGGATAGACGTTTTCGCTACCGGATATGATTACGTCCTTAATGCGATCCTTGAGGAAGATGAACCCCTCCTCGTCCACGTAACCGGCGTCGCCGGTATGAAACCAGCCGCCGCGCATGGCCTGTGTCGTGGCGTCCTCGCGCGCCCAATAACCGGCCATCAGGTTTTCGCCCTGATAGAGAATCTCGCCGACTTCATAGGGCGGCAGGTCATTGTCATTGGAATCGACAACGCGGACGCGGCCGCCGAGCATCGGACGGCCGCAGGATAAAAGCCGTTCGCCGACATGCTGCTCATGCGACAGCGCCGTAAACGGGCCGGTCGTTTCGGTGAGCCCATAAACCTGCAGGAACCGGCATTTAAACGTTTCGATCGAACGGCGCAGCAGATCAGGGGAAATCGGCGCCGTGCCGTAGCTGATGAGCTTAAGTGCGGAGAAGTCCGCGGTGCGTGCCTGCGGCAGCTCGGTGATGAACAGCATCAGCGTGGGCACCAGCAGCGCGCTTTCGATTCTCTGCTCGACCATGGTTCGGAGCAGAACGTCCGGCACCGGGTCGCGCACGATGACGACGGTCGATCCGGTCTGCATCGCCCAGATCGCCCAGATGGTGCCGCCAATATGGAATAACGGCAGGCAGACCAGCGCCCGGCCGCCTTCGCGCATCTCGCTATTTTCCAGCGCGCCGCAAGAGCCGACATTGAGCAAATTCCACCCGGTCAGCATCGCCCCTTTGGGCAGGCCGGTGGTGCCCGAGGTACAGAATTGACAGCTCACGGCGCCGTCAACGTCGCGCATCGGGTCCCTGCCGCCGCGCGGCAAATCGTCGAAGGTCATGGTCGGCACGCCGGAGGCAGCGCCGTGCGCCTTGAACTCCGGCCCGGTGACGATCAGCTTCGGTTTGACGTCATCGATGATCTGTTTCACTTCGTGCGGCGTCAGCCGCCAATTGATCGGCGCCGCAACCACGCCGGCCTTGTCGAGGGCGAAGAACAATTCGAAATAAGCCGCACTGTTCTTGTCGAGAATGCAGACGCGGTCGCCGGGTGAAAGGCCAAGCTTATCGATCAAGGCCGCCGCGAGCTGTGATGTGGACTCGTTGAATTCAGCAAAGGTCTGCGATTTTCCTTCAAACCAGACGGCTTCCAGCGACGGATGACGGCGCGCCCGCCACCGCAGCATTTCGGCGATCGTTCGCATGCGTTCTTTGTTCCTCCCGCGGCGCCGGCGATCTATCCCAGTGCCTTCATGAGTTTCTCGAGCGAAACGGCCGCGCGCTCGTGCTCGACCGTGGCGACGGTTCGCTCGCCGTCCTCGATGCGGACCGAGAATGTGAAACGGTTCCTGTCCCGTTTCGCCAGTGCGGTCTTGAGCACCAACTCGGCGCCGACTTTGCTCGGACCGAGATGATTGATGACGACACGGCTTCCGACGGTGACCTGCCCCGGCTCCAGGAGATCTTGCACCAGGCGGCCGCAGGCCAGCTCGGCGACAGTCACAAGATAAGGCGTTGCCGCCACCGGCGGCATCCCCGGCACCAAGGCACCGACGGTGTCGTTGGGGCCGACTGTGACGCGGGTGACCGAGCTCAGCTCAGGTGTCGAAGCGGCTGTTTCAGATGAGCTCATGATTATCACATGCGCCGACCGCCGGGCTTCCAGCTGTGCTCCAGATTCTCGATGAGCTTCGGATCGTAAAGGCACAAGCTCTGCTGCCGTGCATACGTCGCCATGTAGCGCCGGAAAATCGACAAAGGTTCCTGCGCCACACGGAGCGCCTTACGGTTACTGACCGCGCTGGTCATTCCGGCGCGGACCAGTTGCAAAGCGTTGGCCTCGATCGCCGTATCCATCTCCGCTGCGGCAACGACTTCGTCGCAAATCATCCGGCCCTCCGGCGTGTCGGCGGGAAAGGCGCGCTCGAAGAAGATGCCCTCGCGCGCGAGCTTGATGCCGACCAGCCGCGGAAACCGCAAATTGGCCGCGCCCGGAATGAATCCCTCCTTGCTGGCCGGCAGGTTGAAATAGGAGCCCGGCTCCGCGAGCACGCGATCAAAGACGCATAATAGCTGGCAGCCGCCGCCGATGGCGAAGCCCTCGACCGCCGCGACCCACGGCTTCTCGACATAGTCCTCGAACTGTTCGTCGTAGGAGTCCGAGCGCCAATGGCCGCGGAAGATCTTGTGCAACAAGCCCAGCTCGCGCTCGATGAAGAAATTGGCGAACGAGATCTGGCCATAATAAAGATGCGTGAGGTTGATGCCGGCATTGAAGATGCGACGGCCGGCATATTTCGGATGTTGCACGCTGCCGCCGCGCAGCACGCCGACTTCGATCGCGTCGTCGAGCAGCACGAGATCGACTGCAGTTTCCAGCGCGGCGGTGGCGCGATCGTCCTCGGCGTTGAGGAATTTCGCATTGGTCAGGGTGACGTGGCCGACTTTGCCCTTGCGCTCGGCTTTGGCCTCGCCGAGGTCGGCAAACCCGCTGCGGCGGAATTCGGCGAGCCGCTCCAGCGCCTCCCGTTTCGGCTTGAGCATCGCATGGATGAGGTGCATGCCGCATGGCTCGTCGGCGAGGACCTGCGCGAGGAAGAGCCCTTGATCAATCTCGCGGCCTTCCTTGGCGCTTTGCTGCATGAGCGCCCGTTCCTCGTCGATCTGCGCGCGCGTCGGCAGCAGCGCCGGATAGAGGCTGGCGGCGGCCGCGAGCAACTCGGAAACGCGCAAGGCGTGTAGGCGGTGAGCCGTCACCTCGTCGTAGATCGCGACCGCATGACGCCGGAAGAAGCGCTCCTTCACGCCGCGGGCATGGGCTTTGAGCGCCGCGATTTCGGCTCGCTCCTCATCCTTGTGCTTGGCCTTTTGCGCCTGCAGCAGGGCCTCGACTTCAGTGAAGTATTTGCTTGCGGAATCGGCATCGCACGACAGCGACGCGCCGAACGCTGGTTCGGCGGGGATTGACGAATCCGGACGAACGGCAAGTTTCTGCACAATTTCCTCCCTGGAAGTCCGGTCCCAGCATAGCGCTGCGGACGGGCCAAAGCAGCCCGCGCGCGTGCCCTGCGAATTCGCATGGGTGGGGTTTGCGCTAGCTCGGTAATCGAAGTGGGATCACTCATCTGCGTGAGCCAGCGCCGCGAGCGTCGATGGGCTGACGCCCATAGTGAACAGCATCTTAAGGGTGATGTGCGGCGCTGCCGCTGCACTGCGAAAAAATCGCTGCGGCGACATCACTCTTTATCGGACACCCTTTTGTAATTACTGTAAAATGCATATTTAACCGACTGCTATCCGAACCGCGGCATAATAAGAAAAGCACCCCCGATGTCCACGATGCAACCAGGAAGTCGCAAAGCACGCCAGGTTCCCTGGGATAAGGACGTCGCGCTTGCGTGTATTCGCGAGCAGCTGAACAGCGAAGGCCCGCTTTTGCCGATCCTGCACGCGTTGCAGGAGGAATTCGGCTACATCGATGCCGCCGCCGAGCCGTTGATCGCCGAAGCCCTGAATATCACCCGGGCTGAGGTACATGGCGTCGTCACCTTTTATCACGACTTCCGCCGAGAGCCGGCCGGCCGGCATGTGCTCAAGCTCTGCCGGGCCGAGGCCTGCCAAGCGGCCGGTGGCGATCCCCTGGCCGGTCACGCCGAGACGCGGCTCGGGGTCGCGATGGGAACCACTGCTCCGGACGGAAGCGTTACCCTCGAGCCGGTCTATTGCCTCGGCCTCTGCGCTCTCGCCCCGTCAGCGATGCTGGATGGCCGAGTGGTCGCAAGGCTCGATGAGAAACGGCTCGATGCCCTGTTGGCGGAGGCGCAGCAATGACGCTTCGGCTCTACATTCCGATCGATGCCGGGGCGCTCGCCGTCGGCGCCGAAGAAGTCGCGACCGCGATTGTCGCCGCCGCCGCGCGGCACAACGTCGCGGTCGATATGGTGCGCAACGGCTCGCGGGGATTGTACTGGCTCGAGCCACTGGTCGAGGTCGAGACTGCCGCGGGCCGTGTCGCCTACGGACCGGTTGCGCCGGGCGACGCGGAAGGCCTGCTCACAGCCATGCTCAGCACTGGGGCGCATCCACTGCAGCAGGGTCCGACTGAAGAGATTCCCTGGCTCAAGCGGCAGACCCGGCTGACTTTTGCGCGCTGCGGCGTGGTCGATCCGCGCTCGCTCGAAGACTATCGCGCTCATGGCGGTTACCGGGGCCTCGAACGGGCACTTTCGCTCGGGGCGGACGCGACCATCGAGGAGGTCGTGCAATCGGGCCTGCGCGGCCGCGGCGGTGCCGGATTCCCGACCGGCATCAAGTGGCGCACCGTGGCGCAGACCAAAGGGCCGCAGAAATACATCGTCTGCAACGCCGACGAGGGCGACAGCGGCACCTTCGCCGACCGCATGATCATGGAAGGCGATCCCTTCGTGCTGATCGAAGGCATGGCCATTGCCGGCATCGCTGTGGGAGCGACCAAGGGTTACGTTTACATCCGCTCCGAATACCCGCACGCCGTCGCGGCAATGGAAGCGGCGATCGTGGCGGCCCGGCGCGGCGGTCTTCTGGGCGCTCGCGTCGCCGGCTCGTCATTTGCTTTCGATATGGAAGTACGGGTCGGCGCGGGCGCCTATGTGTGCGGCGAGGAAACCTCGTTGCTCGACAGCCTGGAAGGCAAGCGTGGCCAAGTCCGCGCCAAACCGCCGCTGCCGGCGCATAAGGGCTTGTTCGGCCGGCCGACGGTGATCAACAACGTGTTGTCGTTCGCATCGGTGCCCATCATCATGGACAAAGGCGCCGGCTTCTATCGTGACTTCGGCATGGGGCGCTCGCGCGGCACCATGCCGATCCAGCTCGCCGGCAATGTGAAGCACGGCGGCCTGTTCGAGACGGCATTCGGCGTCACGCTGGGCGAGCTCGTTGACGATATCGGCGGCGGCACCTTAAGCGGCCGCCCGGTGCGGGCGGTGCAGGTCGGTGGGCCGCTCGGCGCTTACTTCCCGCGCGCGCTGTTCGAGACGCCGTTCGACTACGAGGCTTTTACCGCGCGCGACGGCTTGATCGGCCATGGCGGCATTGTCGTGTTCGATAATACCGTCGACATGGCGAAGCAGGCCCGCTTCGCACTTGAATTCTGCGCTTTGGAGTCGTGCGGCAAATGCACGCCCTGCCGCATCGGCGCGGCGCGCGGCGTCGAGGTCGTCGATCGCATCATTGGCAACGACAACCGCGCCGCAAACATCGAAGTGCTCGAGGATCTTTGTAACACGATGAAGCTCGGCTCACTGTGCGCGCTTGGCGGCTTCACGCCCTATCCGGTGATGAGCGCGCTCAACCACTTCCCGGAAGATTTCGGCGCGCAGCCGCGGCTGCAGGCCGCCGAATAAGGAATGAAGGAGAACGCCATGTCGCTCGTCCAGGAGATCGACTACGGCACACCCCGCGCCAGGACGGAGAAGACCGTTATGTTGACCATCGACGGCGCCGCGGTGACCGTGCCCGAGGGCACCTCGATCATGCGCGCCGCGATGGAGATGGGGACGAAAATTCCCAAGCTCTGCGCGACCGACATGCTGGATGCGTTCGGCTCGTGCCGCCTTTGCCTTGTCGAGATTGACGGCCGCCCGGGTACGCCGGCCTCGTGCACGACGCCGGTCGCGAACGGCATGGTGGTGCGCACGCAAACCGAGCGGCTGAAGCGGCTGCGCAAAGGCGTGATGGAGCTTTACATCTCCGAGCACCCGCTCGACTGCCTGACCTGCTCGGCCAACGGCGATTGCGAGCTGCAGGACATGGCCGGCGCGGTCGGCCTGCGCGAGGTGCGTTACGGCTATGACGGCGCGCGGCATCCCAATCCCGGCCTCGACCAATCGAACCCGTATTTCACCTACGAACCGTCGAAGTGCATTGTCTGCTCGCGCTGCGTGCGCGCCTGCGAAGAAGTTCAGGGCACATTCGCGCTGACCATTGCCGGCCGTGGGTTCGGTTCGGTCGTTTCGGCCGGCATGGAAGAACCGTTCTTCAGCTCCGAATGCGTCTCCTGCGGCGCCTGCGTGCAGGCCTGTCCGACCGCGACGTTGAACGAGAAGTCGGTGATCGACATCGGCACGCCCGAGCATTCGGTGGTGACGACGTGCGCCTATTGCGGTGTCGGCTGCTCCTTCAAGGCCGAGATGCGCGGCGACGAAGTGGTCCGCATGGTGCCGTTCAAGGACGGCAAGGCGAACCGCGGCCATTCCTGCGTCAAGGGGCGCTTCGCCTGGGGTTACGCCAACCACAAGGAACGCATCCTCAAGCCGATGATCCGAGCCAAGGTCAGCGAGCCGTGGCGCGAAGTGTCCTGGGACGAGGCGATCGCGCATACCGCGTCCGAGTTCAAGCGCATCCAGGCGAAGTACGGAAAGGATTCGATCGGCGGCATCACCTCGTCGCGCTGCACCGATGAAGAGACCTTCCTGGTGCAGAAGCTCGTACGCGCGACCTTCGGCAACAACAATGTCGATACCTGCGCCCGCGTTTGCCATTCGCCTACCGGTTATGGTTTGAGCACGACATTTGGAACGTCGGCGGGAACGCAGGACTTCGATTCGGTCGAGCATACTGATGTTGTCATCCTGATCGGCGCAAACCCGACCGACGCGCATCCGGTGTTCGCGTCGCGAATGAAGAAGCGGTTGCGGGCGGGCGCCAAGCTGATCGTGATCGACCCGCGAAAGATCGATCTGGTGCGCACGCCGCATGTGGAAGCGGCCTATCATCTGCCGCTGCAGCCCGGCACCAATGTCGCGATCCTCTCCGCGCTGGCCCATGTCATCGTCACTGAAGGCCTGGTCAACGAGAAATTCGTCCGCGAGCGCTGCGACTGGGATGAGTTTCAGGATTGGGCCGCTTTCGTCGCCGAGGAGCGCAACAGCCCGGAAGCGGTCGCGAAAGTCAGCGGCGTGCCGGCGGAAACCATCCGCGCTGCGGCACGACTCTACGCCACCGGCGGCAACGGCGCGATCTATTATGGCCTCGGCGTCACCGAGCACAGCCAAGGCTCGACCACCGTCATGGCTATCGCCAATCTTGCCATGGCGACCGGCAATATCGGCCGGCCCGGCGTCGGCGTGAATCCGCTGCGCGGACAAAACAATGTGCAGGGCTCATGCGACATGGGATCGTTCCCGCACGAATTCTCCGGCTATCGCCATGTCGCCACCGACACCGTCCGCAGCGACGTTCGAGGCGCTATGGGGCAAGAACCTCGACAAGGAGCCGGGGCTGCGCATCCCCAACATGCTCGATGCCGCCTGCGACGGCTCGTTCAAGGGGCTCTACGTCCAGGGCGAGGACATTCTTCAGTCCGATCCCGATACCCACCACGTCGCGGCCGGCCTCGCGGCGATGGAATGCGTGGTCGTGCAGGATCTGTTCCTGAACGAGACCGCGAATTACGCCCACGTGTTCCTGCCCGGCTCGACGTTCCTGGAAAAGAACGGGACCTTTATCAACGCCGAGCGTCGCATCCAGCTGGTGCGCAAAGTGATGCAGCCGCGGAACGGCTATGAGGACTGGGAAATCACCTGTTTGATCAGTAACGCCATGGGCTATCCCATGCACTACGACCATCCGTCCGAGATCATGGATGAGATTGCGCGCCTGACGCCAACCTTCGCCGGCGTCTCGTTCGAGCGGATCGCGGAGCTGGGATCGATCCAGTGGCCTTGTAACGAGAAGGCCCCCGAAGGCACGCCGGTGATGCACGTGAACGGCTTCGTGCGCGGCAAGGGCAAGTTCGTTATCACCGAATACATCGCGACCGACGAGAAAACCGGGCCGCGCTTCCCGCTCCTGCTCACCACCGGCCGCATTCTCAGCCAATACAATGTCGGCGCCCAGACCCGCCGCACCGCTAACGTCATTTGGCATGAGGAAGACCGGCTGGAAATTCATCCGCACGACGCCGAGCAGCGCGGCATCAGCGATGGCGATTGGGTCAAGCTCGCCAGCCGCGCCGGCGAGACCGCGTTACGCGCTCTCCTTACCGAGCGCGTGGCGCCGGGCGTCGTTTACACGACGTTCCATCATCCGAATACGCAGGCCAACGTCGTCACCACCGAGTATTCCGATTGGGCCACCAACTGCCCCGAGTACAAAGTCACCGCGGTCCAGGTGTCGCCGTCAAACGGCCCGACCCAGTGGCAAGAGGACTACGACGAGCTGGCGCGCAAGAGCCGGCGCATTGTGGCGACGATCGAGGCTGCGGAGTAGCAGCATGCGCGAGCCGACGACGACCGTCGCCTGCTCGATCTGGCGCCAGCAAGGCGCTGCCGATGGTAAGCGCATCATCCCCGAGGAAATCGCCGTCGCCTTTACCTATGACGGCGGCTCTTATGCGGTGATGATGGCGACGCCGCAGAACCTCGAGGATTTTGCCGTAGGCTTCAGCTTCACCGAGGGTCTTGTTGCTTCGCCGGCGGATCTCCGCCAACTCGAGGTCGTCGAGCACGATGCCGGGATTGAGCTGCGCATGTGGTTGACCGAGCCGCGCGCTGCCGCGTTAAGCGAGCGGCGGCGGCATCTCGCTGGCCCGACCGGCTGCGGACTGTGCGGCATCGAAAGTCTCGATGAAGCCGTGCGGCCGGCCCAGCGCGTGCGCGAAGGGGGCGTCTTCACACCCGTGGAGATCATGCGAGCGCTCGAAGCGCTGGCTCCGCGCCAGGACCTCAATCGCCAAACCCGGGCGGTCCACGCGGCCGCATTTTGGCGATCGGATGCGGGCCTCGTTGCCGTGCGGGAGGACGTCGGCCGGCACAACGCGCTCGACAAGCTCGCCGGCGCGCTGGTGCGCGACCGCGTGTCGGGGCGCAGCGGGATGGTTCTGCTGACAAGCCGCGTATCGGTGGAGATGGTGCAGAAAACAGCAGCCATCGGAGCGCCGCTGATTGTAGCCGTGTCGGCGCCGACGGCGCTCGCCGTGCGCACCGCCGAGGCGGCCGGTATCACGCTCGTTGGCGTGGCGCGCAGCGATGGATTTGAAGTCTTCACGCATCCGCAGCGTATCAAGGAAATGAGCAAAGAGCCTGTGACCGATGTCGCCTGACAAGCTTATCTACATGGCCAATCAGATCGGCAAGTTCTTCACCAGCCAAGGACGGGAGCAGGCCGCCGCAGGGACGGCCGAGCACATCAAAAAATTCTGGGATCCGCGGATGCGCGCCGCGATCGTTGCGCATCTGAAGGCGGGCGGTCAGGGACTGGACCCGGTTGCCCGCATGGCCATCGAACGGCTGCCGGAAGCGAAGTCTGAGGCGCAAGGGCAAGAAGCGCGCACCCAGTAAGACAGGCCGCTCACTTTTATCTCCCCGGCCATCCGTATTCTTCGCGCAGATTTCAGCGGGCGCCGCCGCGACATAAACAACAATGCGGCATCGCACCTCCTTGCGAGTTGCGGGGATTGGCCTATCGCGATGTTTGATCACGGGGCCGGAGCGTCCATCAATAACTGGAGTTTCAAATTGCAGAGTAACGGTATAATAATACCATTAGATACCACCCCATGCGGTATTTTGTCAATCGCTACATAGACATCTTCTATCAAAGCCGAACGTGTGATTGAGTGATCAAGGCCGCCGGCACTACCGGCGGCCCGAGTCGCTTTGCGCGCTTAGCCATCGAGCATCGGCGGGGGCGAAGTTTGAGAAACGAGGGGGAAGAGACGCGTACTCAAATAAGTGAAACGAGTACTAGGTAAGAACAAAAGCCATCAGGAGGGATACGATGACGACGATGGTGCAAGGGCAAGTATCGGGGGGCCTTTTCGGCTTTCTCGACCGAAGCCACACGATCGCAAAGCCCGGCTTCAGTCGCTGGATGGTACCGCCAGCTGCGCTTTGCATTCATCTATGTATCGGTCAGGCCTACGCGTTCAGCGTCTTCAATCTGCCGATGACCAAGCTTATCGGCATCACGCAATCCGCGCCGGGCGATTGGAAGCTCACCGAGCTCGGGTGGATATTCTCGATCGGTATCTTCTTCCTTGGCGCATCGGCGGCTGTATTCGGCCGCTGGGTCGAGGAGGGCGGCCCGCGCCGCGCCATGTTCACTGCAGGTCTGTGTTGGGCGGTCGGCTTCTTCATTTCGGCAATCGGCGTCTATGCCCACAATCTCTGGATCATCTATCTCGGATACGGAGTGATCGGGGGCTGCGGATTGGGTCTTGGCTACATCTCGCCGGTGTCGACGCTGATCAAGTGGTTCCCCGACCGCCCAGGCATGGCGACCGGCATGGCCATCATGGGCTTCGGCGGCGGCGCCTTCATCGCCTCACCACTGTCGGTGTGGCTGATGCAAAGATTCTCGACGCCGAGCCATGTCGGCGTGGCCGAAGCCTTTATCGGCCTCGGTATCATCTATCTCATCTTCATGTGGGTCGGCGCGGCGATCGTGCGCATTCCGGCGCCCGGCTGGAAACCCGAAGGCTATACGCCGCCGGTGGTGGCACAAAAGCTCATCACCAAGAACGACGTCTACGTCTATGACGCGATCAAGACGCCGCAGTTCTGGCTGATCTGGGCGGTGCTCTGCCTCAACGTCACCGCCGGCATCGGGGTGCTCGGTCAGGCCTCTGCTATGAGCCAGGAGATGTTCCCGGGCAAGGTCACCGCTATCGCCGCGGCCGGGTTCGTGGGCCTGCTCAGTCTGTTCAACATGCTCGGGCGTTTCTTCTGGGCCTCGACCTCCGATCTCATCGGCCGCAAGAACACCTACTTCTGCTTCTTCGTGATCGGAACGGTGCTCTACGCGCTGGTGCCATGGACCGGCGAAATCCACAGCGTGGCGCTGTTTGTTCTGGCGTTCCTTGTCATCATCAGCATGTATGGCGGCGGCTTCGCCACGGTGCCGGCCTATCTCAAGGACATGTTCGGCACCCGCTATGTCGGCGCCATTCATGGCTGGCTGATCACGGCCTGGTCGATGGCCGGCATCTTCGGTCCGGTGCTGGTGAACTACATCCGGCAATACCAGATCGATCACGGCGTGCCCAAGGCCCAGGCCTATAACGTCACCATGTATGTCATGGCGGGACTGCTGGTGATCGGCTTCTTCTGCAACCTCTTCATCAAGGCGGTACACCATCGCTTCCACATGAAGGAGGAAGAAGTCGGCGCTCGCGGTTGCGGCGGAAGTCGGCGAGGAGGTGGCGGCACAACTCACCGGCAAGCCGGCCGGCGCATAAGGGGAGATGACGACCATGGCTGAGCAACATCAGACCGGCACCACCACGCTCCAACTCGTGCTTGCTTGGGGATTCGTCGGCATTCCTCTCCTGTGGGGGGTGGCGGAGACAATCAACAACGCGATGAAGCTGTTCCACTAAGCGGTAAGCCGGGGATGCAGTGCGGCGGCTTCGGCCGCCGCACCTCGTTTCGGTAATCGTCGCCGCGAACGCCTCTGTCACGGCAAAACATCCCACTTGACGAAAGCGGATGATCGGCGTGACTTCACCGGCGCCTTCCCGGGGGAACGACCATGGCCGGCACACATCTTTCCATCCGCATCGATCTGGCGTCCGGAGACCGCATCGGGCCTGGCAAGATTGCATTGTTGGAAGCGATCCGCTCGACCGGGTCCATCTCGGCGGCCGCGCGGTCGATCGGCATGTCCTACCGCCGCGCCTGGCTGCTGGTCGAAGAGATCAATCGCACCTTGCGCGAACCCGCAGTGACCGCCGAAACCGGGGGTGTTCGCGGCGGCGGCGCCATGGTCACCCCGGTCGGCGAGCGTGTCGTCGACCTCTATCGCGCCATTGAATCGCATGCGCGGACCGCCGCGGGCGGCGAGTTTCGGGCCATTGGCAAGCTCATTCGCCACGGCAAAGATGCCCGCTGATCTGCGCAGCGGGTGGCCGCGCATTTCGAATCGGAGGAGAGGCTCATGACTGGCGCTATCGCCGTGTCCGATGAGGGCGCCGTCCGCATCATCCGGATCAATCGGCCGGAGAAGAAGAACGCGCTGACACTGGCGATGTATGACGGCATGACCCGGGCGCTGCGCGATGCCGATCAAACCGACGCCATCCGATGCGTCATGTTCGCCGGCGCGCCGGGGGCGTTCTGCGCCGGCAACGACATCACCGATTTTCTCAAAGCGGCGCAGAGCGGGGACGCCGATACGACCGCGTTCGAGTTTCTCCAGGCGCTGGCGCGCAGCCAAAAGCCGATGGTCGCCGCGGTCGGAGGCGTTGCCATCGGCATCGGCACGACCATGCTGTTTCATTGCGACCACGTTGTTGCCGGCGCCGGCGCGACGCTCTCGACTCCATTTTTGAAACTTGCGCTCCTTCCCGAGGCGGCCTCGACGCTGCTTGCCCCGATGCGCATGGGTTATGCGCGCGCCTTCTCATTGCTGGTCATGGGCCGTCCGCTCTCCGCCGCCGAAGCCCGCGACGCGGGGCTGGTCAACACGGTGGTCGATGACGCCAAGGTCGATGATGCCGCATTGCAAGCGGCGCGCGAGATCGCCGCGCTGCCGCCGCGGACCGTTGCGATGACGCGCGGGCTGATGCGCGGCCATCTCGACGACATCATCAAACGGATCGAAGCTGAATCGATGCACTTTAAGGATCTGCTGAAATCCGACGAAGCGCGCGCCGCGTTCCAGGCGTTCCTCGCCCGTAAAAAGTGAGGTTGACATGTCGCTCAAAGGCAAGACCCTGTTCATCACCGGCGCGTCGCGCGGCATCGGACTGGCGATCGGATTGCGCGCCGCCCGCGACGGCGCCAATGTGGCAATCGCCGCCAAGACCGTCGAACCGCATCCGAAGCTGGCCGGCACCATCTACACCGCCGCCGACGACATCGAGCGCGCCGGCGGCAAGGCGCTGCCGCTTGTGGTCGACGTTCGCGACGAAGCCATGGTGAAAGACGCCATCGACAAGACCGCGGCGCATTTCGGCGGGCTCGACATTGTGGTCAACAATGCCAGCGCGATTTCGCTCACGCCGGTCGGCGCCACCGACATGAAGCGGTTCGACCTCATGCACCAGATCAACGCCCGCGGCACCTTCGTGGTGTCGAAATGGGCAATTCCTCACCTCGCCAAGGCGGCGAACCCGCACATTTTGATGATCTCGCCGCCGCTCGACATGAAGGAGAAGTGGTTCGCGCCGCATACCGGCTACACCATGGCCAAGTTCGGCATGAGCCTTGTCGTGCTTGGGCTCGCCGGCGAGCTGCGCGGCAAGGGCATCGCGGTCAACGCGCTGTGGCCGCGCACCGTCATCGCCACCGCCGCGGTGCAGAACCTGCTCGGCGGCGACGCCTTGATGCGGCAATCGCGCAAGCCGGACATCATGGCCGACGCGGCCTATGCGATCTTCAACAAGCCGGCCCGCGAATTCACCGGGCGCTTTCTCATCGACGACAATTTCCTGGCGGAAAACGGCGTCACCGACTTCGAAAAATACCGCGTCGACCCGACGCAAAAGCTGGCGCAGGACTTTTTTGTGCCCGAGGGCATCGCGCCGCCGAACGGCGTCACCATCGAGGCCGGATTCCGCTGAGGATTTTTTTCACAATTGCGTAGTTTACACCGCAACTACGGCGTTTAGACCGACGCTAGATGGCAGTCCCCTCAAAGGGGCGGCCCCGCGACTCTTCCGCGGGCGGCGGGGGAAATCGCGTTCTGCGACCATTTCGTGTCTTTGCTACCCCTGCTATACGCGGGGTAGGAGGATTCGGAGGAAATGGCCGGCAAACCCAAAGTGGTGGTAAATCTTGACGCTCTAATTAAGCGAGCTGATTTGGCCGCGCCTGGCGAAGCCGGGGAAGACATTCCCGCGCTTTCTATTGCCGGGCTAGAACCAAATGGTTTTCTCTTTCCTGCCTTGCGGAAACCCGACTTTCAGCGCGAAACTGCGGGTTGGACACCGGAACAGGTGGCCGACCTAATAAGCACTTTCGTTCGTCGCGATTTAATTCCAGCTGTTATTTTGTGGCGAGCTGGACAGAACGTTTTCGTAATTGATGGCGCTCATAGATTGAGTGCACTAATCGCATGGGTGCATGATGACTACGGAGATAAAGACGTTTCACGAAACTTTTTCGATGAAATACCGGACGAACAGATTGCTGCAGCGGAAAAAACGCGACAGCTAGTCGAAGCCCAGATCGGTTCTTTTAAAGATCACAAGATCGCGATCGAAAATCCGAGGGCGGCGCGTCAAGACATTGCGGAACGGGCCGCTCGTCTTGGCTGGCAGGAAATTCCAGCGCAGTGGATAAGAAATGCCGACCACGATAAGGCGGAGAAATCATTCTTTCGCATAAATCAGGGCGGCACAGAGATAGATCCGATCGAAGCCCGCATTCTCAAGGCAAGAAAATCAGCGATTGCTTTAGCATCGCGAGCAATCCTGCGCGCCGGTTCTGGACATAACTATTGGGAAAAATTCTCACCTAGCGTACAGGAAGAAATAGAGGCGCTTGGCAAGGAGCTTTACGAACTATTATTTGTTCCGCCACTATCGCTCCCCATCAGAACATTGGACATACCAATAGCTGGTCATGGGTACGGTCCACATGTCCTTCCGTTTGTGTTTGATCTTGTTCATCTGTCAAATGACGCACCCATTGTCGGGAAAAAAAATAAAAGCGAAACGCCAGAATTTCCTACGGATGAAGATGGCTCGAAGACACTGAAATTTCTGACAAACACCAGAAGTGTAGTATGGCGTTTATGTTCCAATCACGCCTCGTCGCTCGGTCTTCATCCTGCATTGTATTTTTACAGTTGCAGCGGTGTATTTCAGCCGGCCGCATTTCTTAGTTTGTTCTCCTTTTCAAGAATTGGGATACAAATAATTTTGTGACGTTTACCCAAGTGAGAGCAGAGATAGAACAATTCTTATTGCAGCACAGGGGAATTTCAGAAGCCCTGCGTCGATTAGGAAGTGGCGGCAGAAGTCGACCGCGAATAATTTCCTTGTATAAAAAGCTGATTGCTGACTTTGAAAAGGGCAAGACGCAATCACAAGTCTATAATTCGCTGCGCAGAAGTCATGAATTGGGATTCTTTGTCACAGAACCTACGGAGATTGTTGCCATTGGCGGCAGCGGAAAATTTAATCGCGATACAAAGGGTGCGGCCTACTTGAGAGACGCCCTTCCTTCGACCCCAAAGTGCCCGACATGCGGAGGATTATTGCATCGGAATGGTATGCAAACCGGCCATCGTAAGGCTAGACGCGAGGGAGGGCCGGCGACCGTTGCGAACGCGCAAATGCAGCATCCTTTCTGTAACAGCACCATGGATCGGATAACGAGCAAACATGTCGCAAGGGCCGGATGACTTTAGCGACGAACAAGTACAAACGTGCTGTAGCAAATTCCGGGTGGGGGCGCGGTCAGCGGTCACCTACGCCGCTAAAAACCGTTCTTGCCAAGCGCGGTAAGCGGAGAGCAATACGGCGACTGGATCAACTTCGAGCAGCAAACCAAGAAAACGCAAATGGGCGCTAAAGTCTTAAAGCCAACCTCTACATTGGAATATGTCATACCCGTTCAGAGAGCGGTCTTCCAAAAGTCGTTTTGAAAAATTGTCGTGACGTGACTTTCTTTATGCAGAAGTTGTCACCAAAAGTTCGGCAGCAGCCGCATTGGGAGGAAATCAGGATGTATTTAAAGGGGAAAACCCCAACCACGCGCGCGTTTATAACCAGATTAATCGAACGCGCGCTAAAACGGGACAATTTGATTGATTGAGTTCGTCGCTTTCGCCGCTGGCGCAAAAAACGCGCTGCCTGAAACATCCAATCCGGCTTAGTGAGGTTGATGATAAATGAGGCGCTTCCCCCTCACCGCCTCTTACCGCTGCAACCGTGCGATCGGTGTCTTTGAACCAAGCAAGGCCCGGTAATTTTAGCCGAAATCAAACTCGGCCAGAAAACGGTGAAAGTGCTTTTCTCTGCAGTTCTTGACCAGCGGACTGCTCCCATGGCCAAAACGCTATCATTTGTCATCGTGCGAGCGCGGCTCAAGCCAGCCAGCGCTTACGCCGCTTGTAGTGCTTGCCTTCGCGGAACGACTTGCGGCGGCCCTCGGCGACGCCGAGATAGAATTCCTTGACGTCCTCGTTTTCGGCCAGCGCCGATGCCGCGCCGTCGAGCACGACCCGGCCGTTCTCGAGGATGTAGCCGTAGCCGGAATATTTGAGCGCCAGGTTGGCGTTCTGCTCGGCTAGCAGGAACGAGACGCCTTCGCTGTCGTTGAGGCTTTTCATGATGGTAAAAATCTCCTCGACGATCTGCGGCGCCAGCCCCATCGACGGCTCGTCGAGCAGGATCATCTTCGGGTTCGACATCAGCGCGCGGCCGATCGCGCACATCTGCTGCTCGCCGCCCGAGGTATATCCGGCCAGCGATTGCCGCCGTTCGCGCAGCCGCGGGAAATAGGCATAGACCTTTTCCAGGCTGGCACGGATCGCGGCCGCGCCGTCGCGGCGGGTGAACGCCCCGGTCAAGAGATTTTCCTCGATGGTGAGGTGGCCGAAGCAGTAGCGGCCCTGCATCACCTGGATGCAGCCGCGCCGCACCACCTCGTTCGGCGGGAGTCCCTGCACTTCGGCGCCGTCGAACAGGATCGCGCCCTTGGTCACTTCGCCGCGCTCGGAATGCAGCAGATTGGAGATCGCCTTCAGCGTCGTGGTCTTGCCGGCGCCGTTGGCGCCGAGAAGTGCGACGATCCCGCCGTTCGGCACCGCCAGCGACACACCTTTGAGCACGAGAATGACGCGGTCGTAGACCACCTCGATATTATTGAGCGAGAGGATGGCCGCGGCATCAGCTGGCGCCACCGGCGGCGACTTTATCGGTGCGACCGAAGTCATGTCGGCTGTCGCCCTTTCTCCCGTATACGAGTGACGTCAACTGGATGCGTCATTCCGGGACCGAGCCAACGGGTCCGGCCCGAAGTGGCCGGCCCGATGACAAGCTCCGCGAGGAGCCCGGAATCCATATTCACAGACGGTGGTTATGGATTACGGGTCCGGCGCTTCGCGTCGCTCCAGAATGACGAACTATCTCACGACGACTTGTCGCAAGGCTCGGTCCGCTTGGGCCAGCCGGCGTTGGCTTTTACATACTCCTCGGCCGCGCTGTTGATCAGCGGCAACACCTTGTCCTTGATCGGCTGGATCGAGGCGACCGTGGTCTTCCACTTCGTCCCGTCCCACTCGACCAGAGAGATGCCGCCGTGCCCATTATGGTCGGCGCAGCTCAGATGGATCGGTGCGGCAAAGCCTTCGAGGCCCAGCTCCTTCCAGCGCGCGTCGGTGATGTTGAGCGTCTCGAAGCCACGGCGCACGTCTTCGCCGTTGACCTGCTTCTTGCCGGTCATTTGCTGGGCCGTGCGGATCGCCTCGGCGATGAGGACCGAGTTCAGAACGCGCGGTTATAGAAGTTCTCGCCGACCTTGTCCTTCGAGGTGACTTGGCTCTTGCCCTTGTCGACCACGTATTTGAGGATGTCCTGGATCGCCGGAAAGTTCGTGCCGACCGCGTTGAGGTCGAGCGACGTGTAGCCTTTGGCATCTTGGCCCGCCGGACGCGCGTCGTCATCGCTTCCCGACCACCAAACGCCGACCAACCGGTTCATCGGGAAGCCGATCTTGGTCGCTTCCTTGACCGCGGTCGGGTTCATGGCGCCCCAGCCCTGCAGATAAATCCAGTCGGGCCGGTCGCGCCGCACGTCGAGCCAGAGCGAACTCTGGTTCTGCATCTGCGCTCCGGGAACCGGATAGAGCTTGAGCGTGAAGCCGTAGTCCTTGGCGAGCGCCTGAAGCAGCGGGATCGGCTCCTTGCCGTAGGGCGCGTCGAGATGGACGAGGCCGATGGTCTTGCCCTTGAGCTTGTCGAAGCCGCCTTCGACGTCGGCGACGTGCCGAATGAATGCCGACGCGCCGTCCCAATAGGTGGCCGGCGGATTGAAGATCCACGGGAACAGGTTGCCGTCGGCCGAGGCCGAGAGGCCATAGGCCATCGACAGGATCGGGATCTTGTCGACCGCCGCCTTGGGGATCAGCTGCAGCGTGATCCCGGTCGAATACGGGTTGATGACGACGGGGTTTTTGCCCTTCACGGAGTCGTAGCATTCGACGCCCTTCTTGGTGTCGTAGCCGGTCTCGCACTCCTCGACGATCAGGCGAACGCCGCCGATGCCGCCGTCGCGCTCGTTAAGCATGTTGAGATAATCCGACATGCCGTTGGCGATCGGGATGCCCGGACCCGGCGTAGGGGCCGGTCCGATAGCTGAACAGCGGAACATAAATTCCATCTTCCGCCTGCGCCGTCGTGACCGCGACCGGGGCTGCCGTCACAACCGCCAGGCCGAGAGCAAGATGCTTCAGACGCATGGCCGTTTTCTCCCTTGTTTGCGTCGGCTCTCGGCCGGCGCGTCGATACGTCCTCGATCTCGTCAGCGGGACCGAGGAATCCCAGGCCGGCCAGTCTGCCGGAGCGGGAATTGGGGCGCAGTGTGCACCATCAGTAAGGAAAGGGCCACACCCTCAGCTTCTGTTTGCCGATCTGCCACAGCCGCGCGAGCCCGTTCGGCTCCACGCACCAGAAAGACGATGATCAACATGCCGACGATCACGAAGGTCAGCTGCTCGGCGGCGGCGGGACGGATCGGCAAGCCGAACGTCGCCGGGATCGCCCGCAACGCAATCGGCAAGATGTAGATCAGGCCGGCGCCGAAAAACGATCCGATCAAGCGTGCCCGAGCCCGCCGATGATCACCATGAACAGGACCAGGAAGCTCTGGTCGATGGCGAAAACGTCAGCTTCGGCGCCGCCGTACCAAAGGAACACCATCATCGCGCCGGCCACGCCGCAATAGAACGAGGATACGGCGAAGGCGAGCAGCTTGGCGCGCAGGAGCCTGATGCCGATCAGCTCGGCGGCGAGATCCATATCGCGCACCGACATCCACATCCGGCCGATGCGGCCGTGAACCAGGTTGGAGGCAACCCAGGTCATGGCGACGACGATGCTCAGCACGATCAGATAGCGCGTCAGCGACGTTGCCGTGGGTCCGGTGACCGGTACGCCCATCAGCGTGCGCAGGGGCACTTCGATCGCTCCGGAGACGCTGTAATTGTAGAGCCAGGGGATGCGGATGAAGCACCATTCCAGAAAGAACTGCGCGGCCAGCGTCGCCACCGCCAGATAGAAACCCTTGATCCGCAGCGACGGCAACCCGAACAGCACGCCGACGGCGGCGGAGAAAAATCCCGACGCCAGGATCCAGATGATGATGTCGACATGCGGAAAAATGGTCGTGAGCTTCAGGCAGGCGTACGCACCGACCCCCATGAAGGCGCCAGTGCCGAGCGAAAGCAGTCCGGTATAGCCGGTGAGCAGATTGAGGCCGATCGCGGCAAGCGAAAAGATGAGAAACGGGATCATGACGGCGTTGAGCACAAAGTCATTGGCCAGAAGCGGAAAGACTACGAAGGCGACCGCGAGAATGACCGCGATGCCGATCCGATCCTGCAAGATCGGGAAGACCGCCATGTCGGCGGCGTAATTCGATTTGTATTGGCCGGCTTCGCGATACAGCATCGTCAAATTCGCTCGATGATCTTTTCGCCGAACAGGCCTTGCGGCCGGAACACCAGAAACCCGAGCGCAATCACATAAGCGAGCCAGGTTTCGATGCCGCCGCCAAGGAGCGGCCCCCAGTAAAACTCGCCAAGCTTCTCGCCGATGCCGATGACCAGCCCGCCGACAATGGCGCCGGGGATGGAGGTCAAGCCGCCAAGGATGAGCACCGGCAGCGCCTTGAGCGCGATCACCTGCAGCGAGAAGGAAACCTCCGAGCGGGCGCCCCACATGATGCCGGTGGTCAGCGCCACGATGCCGGCGGCAAACCACACGATCACCCAGATCTGTTCGAGCGAGATGCCGACCGACAATGCCGCCTGGTGACTGTCGGCAACGGCGCGCAGCGCCCGCCCGATGCGGGTCCGTTGAAAGAACACCGCCAGCACCGCGACCATGACCGAGGCGATGATGACGGCAGCGATATCGATCTTCTGCAACGAAACGAAACCGCCGAGGCCTTTCAATCGGAACGCGCCGCTCGGGAGGTAAAGCTCCGACGCGATCATCACTTTTGGATTGCCGCCGAAAACGAGCTGGCCGAAGCCGATGAGGAAATATGTCAGACCGAAAGTGGCCATGAACAGGATGATGTCCGATTGATTGACCAGCGGCCGCAGCATCAACCGCTCGACCCCCACCGCCAATACGAACATAACGACGATGGTGAGAGCGAGCGCCACAAATGCGGGTACGCCGTGCTCGTGCAGGCCCACCAGCGTCAGCGCGGCGAACACGACCATGATCCCTTGCGCGAAATTGAAGACGCCAGATGCCTTGAAGATCAGGACGAAGCCGAGCGCAATCAGCGCGTAGAGCACGCCGGCAACGAGACCGTCCCACAGCGTCTGCACCAGAAGATCCGGTGCGGTGCCCATCTGGATAAACGGATCGATGAAAATCTTGTACAGGATATCCATGCGCGCCGCCCTATCCGATCAGGCGCGCCGGTGCGACGCCGCGGCAACGACGCAGAGCTGACGTGCGGCTGCGCTTCATACGCTCGACCCATGCGGCTCGCCGAGATAGGCGCGGATCACGTTCTCGTCGCGCTTGACTTCATCGGGCGTGGCGTCGGCAATCTTGCGGCCGTAATCGAGCACGACCACGCGATCTGAAAGATCCATGACGACGCCCATGTCGTGCTCGATCAAGGCGATGGTCGTGCCGTATTGCTGGTTCACATCGAGGATGAAGCGCGACATGTCCTCCTTTTCTTCAAGATTCATGCCGGCCATCGGCTCATCGAGAAGCAAAAGCTCAGGCTCCATGGCGAGCGCGCGACCAAGCTCCACGCGTTTCTGCAGGCCGTAGGGAAGCCGCCCGACCTGGATTTTGCGGATCGCGGCGATCTCAAGAAAATCGATGATCTCCTCGACGCGGCGGCGATGCTCGACCTCTTCCTTCATCGCCGGGCCGTGGCGGATGAGCTGCCAGAAAAACCCGCGGCGCATCTTGAGCGAGCGGCCGGCCAGGATGTTGTCGAGCGTTGTCATTCCTTTGAACAGCGCCAGGTTCTGGAACGTCCGCGCGATGCCGCCACGCGCCGCTGCATAGGGCCGCATGCTCGTGCGCACCTGGCCCTTGAACGTGATGCGCCCCGACTGCGGCTGGTAGAAGCCGTTGACGACGTTGAGCATGGACGTCTTGCCGGCGCCGTTGGGACCGATGATGGCGCGGATTTCGCCCTTGCGAATGTCGAACGATACGCCGGTCAATGCTCGCACGCCGCCGAACGAGAGCGAAACATCCTCCACCGCGAGCAACACCTCGCCGAGCACGGCCTCGTTGGAAGACGGCGCGGAGGACGGCGCCCTCATGCTGCACGCTCCATCTTCGCCGCCCGCACCGGATAGGTCCGCACGTCGCGGATCGCCACGCGTGCCGCGATCACGCCCTTGTGCCCATCCTCGAAGGTGACTTGCGTGGCGATGTCCGCCGCCGCCGAGCCGTTGTAGAGCGCCTCGATCAGCGGCGCGTAGCGGTCGACGATATATCCGCGGCGGAGCTTTTGGGTGCGCGTGAGCTCGCCGTCGTCCGGATCGAGCTCTTTGTGCAGGACGAGGAAGCGGCGGATCTGCGCGCCACCCATCACCTCTTCCTCCGCGAGCGACCGGTTCACCTCGTCAATGTGTTCCGCGATCATGTTGTAAACGCGGGAATTGCCGGCCAGCTCCTGATACGAGGCGTATACCACGTTATTGCGCTCGGCCCAGCTGCCGACCGCGGTCAGATCGATGTTGACCATGACGCAGACGAAATCGCGATCGGCGCCGATCGCCACCGCTTCGCGGATGTTGGGATAGAATTTGAGTTTGTTTTCGATGTATTTCGGCGCGAACAGCGTGCCGTCATTGAGGCGGCCCACGTCCTTGGCGCGATCGATGATCTTCAGTTGCCCGCTCCTTGGGTCGAAGAATCCGGCGTCGCCGGTATGCACCCAACCGTCAGGCGTGAGCACCTCCGCGGTCTTTTCGGGGTCCTTATAGTAGCCGACGAACACGCCGGGAGAGCGATAGAGCACTTCGCCTAAGTCCGAAATCTTGATCTCGACATCGGGCGAAGCCTTGCCCACGGCTTCCGCGTTGATTTCCCCGTCCGGCTGCGCCGTGACGTAAACCGAAGCCTCAGTCTGCCCATAGAGCTGTTTGAGATTGAGGCCGACCGCCCGCCAGAAGCGAAAGATTTCCGGGCCGATGGCCTCACCCGCCGTATAGGCGACGCGGATGCGCGAGAGCCCGAACTGATTCATCAGCGGGCCGTAGACCAGCAGGTTGCCAAGGCCGTAGAGCAAGCGAGCGCCCAGCGGGACCTTCTCGCCATCGAGTATTTTCTCGCCCCAGCGCCGGGCGACCGCGATGAAGAAATCGAACAATTTGCGCTTGAGCGCGCCGGCATCCGCCATGCGCACCATGGTCAGTGTCAGCACGTTCTCGTAGACCCGAGGCGGCGCGAACGCGTAGGTCGTGCCGATCTCGCGGCGATCCTGGACCACGGTGTCCGGGGTCTCCGGGCAATTGACGCAGTAGCCGGCGAGATAGGACTGCACGTAGGAAAAAATGTAATCGCCGACCCAGGCCAGCGGCAGATAAGCAATGACTTCTTCGTTCTGGTCGAGACGGTCGAAGCTATTCGCGTTGCGGGCGGACACGATCGTATTCTGATAGGTGAGCATCACGCCTTTGGAACGGCCGGTCGTTCCCGACGTATACAGAATAATGCTCAGGTCGCGGCCCCTGCCCTCGGCGACGCCGGCTTCCCACTGCCGCAAACATTCGGCATCGCTCGCGAGCTTTTTGCGGCCGCTGCGCTGCACGTCCTCAAAAGCGACCAACCGGCCGTGTTCGTAGTCCTTCAGACCGCGCGGCTCGTCATAAATGACGCGCGCAAGCTGCGGCAGCTGATGCGAGACCGCGATGAGCTTATCGACCTGCTCCTGGTCCTCGACCACGGCCAGCGTCACCTCGGCGTGCGCCAGAACGTAGGCCATTTCCTCGGCGACGGCGTCGGCATAGACCGGCACCGGCACGGCGCCGAGCGCTTGGCCGGCGCACATCGCCCAATAAAGCCGCGGGCGGTTGCTGCCGACGATGGCGAATTTGTCGCCGCGCCCGAGGCCGAGTTCGGAGAGCCCGATTGAGAAGGCGCGAACCTCCTCGAGCATCTGCGCCCACGTCCAGGCCTGCCAGATGCCGAGGTCCTTGTGGCGCATGGCCGCTCGCGCCCCGATCGCGCCGGCATTGTGGATCAGAAGCTTGGGCAGCGTGTCTAAGCTTGGATCAATCGCTTGCACGGCGTTCCTCCGCCCACCCTCGAAGGATTGCGCTCAGCGGAGAAGCGCACTGCTGGCGACGGGGTGGGCCGGACCGCTCGTTCGGCCCAAAGACCCCGCCGAACCGCCATGGCCCGGCGCCCTGACGCGCAGCCGTGCAAAAACCGCAGATCCCCCAATCCTTGGTCATCGGCGTGTGTTCTAATTGTCTTGTCGGCGAATTCTCGCATTGCTGGGCCAAAACGACAATGCTATTTCACGCCGTAAGGTCAGTCATTTTGACGCGAAAACCCTCGGAATTCCAAGCCCCTGACCCGAATGGCCGGCAGCCTGGGCAACGCCTCCATGCTTGATCAATCCGCAGGCGGCTCACCACAGTTCTCCCTCGGTGAAGACCAGGTCGCAGTCCGCGACATGGCCCGCGCCTTCGCCGCTGAAGTCTTAGCGCCGCACGCGCTCGCCTGGGACGAAGCCAAGCATTTTCCCGTCGCCGAAATGCGCAAGGCCGCCGCACTCGGCATGGGCGGCGTCTACATTTCCCCTGATGTCGGCGGCTCAGGGCTGTCGCGCCTGGACGCCACCCTGATCTTTGAGGCGCTGGCCACCGGCTGTCCGACAGTCGCGGCTTATATGTCGATCCACAACATGGCCGCCTGGATGATCGATGCCTTTGGATCGGACGCCCAGCGCCAGCAATGGCTGCCGAAACTGTGCACCATGGAGTTGCTGGCGAGTTACTGCCTGACCGAGCCAGGCGCGGGTTCGGATGCGGCGGCGCTGGTCACCCGCGCCGTGCGCGACGGCGATCACTACGTGCTCAATGGCCAAAAGCAATTTATCTCCGGGGCCGGCGCCGGCGACCTTTACGTGGTGATGGCGCGCACTGGCGGCGCCGGGCCGTCAGGGATTTCAACACTGGTCGTGCCCGGCGATACGCCAGGCATTTCGCTTGGCGCCAACGAGCGCAAAATGGGCTGGAACGCCCAGCCAACCCGCGCCGTCGTTTTCCAGGACGCACGGGTGCCAGTGGAGAACCGGCTGGGTGAAGAGGGTGTCGGCTTCAAGATCGCTATGGCCGGGCTTGATGGCGGCCGCCTGAACATTGCCGCCTGTTCGCTCGGCGGCGCCCAGGCTGCATTAGAAAAATCATTGGCCTACATGAAAGAGCGCAAGGCATTCGGCAAGCGGCTCGACGAGTTTCAGGCACTGCAATTCCGGCTCGCCGATATGGCGACCGCGCTCGAAGCGTCACGCACGCTGTTATGGCGCGCGGCCGCTGCGCTCGACCGCAAGGACGCCAACGCGACGGCGCTTTGCGCCATGGCCAAGCGCTTTGTCACCGACGCTTGTTTCGACGTTGCCAATCAGGCGCTGCAATTGCACGGTGGCTACGGCTACCTGTCGGAGTTCGGCATAGAGAAGATCGTGCGCGATTTGCGCGTGCACCAAATCCTCGAGGGCACCAACGAGATCATGCGCCTCATCGTGGCGAGACACTTGATCGGGCGATGAGCGGAATGGTGCTTCAGGACGGCGACGTCATCGTTCGGCAAGAACGGGCGCTGCGGCGGATCACGCTGAACCGACCGAAGGCGTTGAACGCGCTCACGCTCGACATGGCCGTCACTATGACGGCGTTGCTGCGCTCCTGGGCGACCGATCCCGCGGTCGGCGCGGTGCTTATCGACGGCGCCGGCGAGCGCGGCCTGTGCGCCGGCGGCGACATCCGGGCCTTGTATGATGCGGCGAAGGCGGGAACTTCCCTGCCCGCGCAATTCTGGGCGACCGAGTATCATCTGAACGTGTTGATCGCGCGCTATCCGAAACCGGTCATCGCGGTCATGGATGGCATGGTCATGGGCGGCGGCGTCGGCCTTTCGGCGCACGCCGCGCATCGCGTCGTGACCGAGCGCTCGGCAGTGGCGATGCCGGAAGTCGGGATCGGATTCTTTCCCGATGTCGGCGCGTCTTTCATATTGGCGCGCGCGCCGGGATCTGCCGGGACCCACCTGGCGCTGACTGGCGAGCGTATGAACGCGGCCGACGCCATCTATTGCGGCTTTGCCGACAAGCATATTGTCGCGGCGAAACTCGCCGAGCTTCCTTCCGCGCTGGCCGATTGCCGCACGGCCGCCGAAGTGCGCGAACGGCTCGAAGCGATGTCCGTCGCGCCGGCTCCCGGCCGGCTGCCGGCGGCCCAGCGCTGGATCGACGGTTGCTTCGGCGCCAACGAGGTTGAGACTATTGTCGACCGATTGCGCGCCTGCGAGATCGAAGCGGCGCGCGCGGCGCTTGCAACACTAGAGAAAATGTCCCCTACTTCGCTCAAGATCACGTTGCGCAACCTCCGCACGGCGGTATCATTCAAACGTGTGGAGGAAAGCTTTCAACAGGACTATCGCATCGCGCTGGCCTGCATCGCCCGGCACGATTTCATCGAAGGCATTCGCGCGCAGATCGTCGACAAGGATCGCAATCCGGCCTGGCGCCCGAACAAACTTGAAGACGTAACACTGGACATCGTCGACCGTCACTTCAAGTCCGTTGGCGAGCTGGAACTGACTTTTGCAGATTGAACAAGGCTCACGCACATGCCGAATATCGGTTTCATCGGTCTCGGAAATATGGGCGGCCCCATGGCCGCCAATCTAGTCAAGTCCGGCGAGCGGGTCCGGGGGTTTGACCTCGTGCCGGCGGCGCGCGAGGCCGCGGCAGCGGACGGCATCGAGATTGTCGCCAACGCCAAATCGACCGTGGACGACGCCGACGTCGTCATCACCATGTTGCCGGCCGGCGAACACGTCGTGTCGGTGTGGCACGAGGTATTGCCGCTGGCGCGGCAGGGCACCCTCTTCATCGACTGCTCGACCATCGATGTCGCGAATGCGCGCAAGGCCCACGACTTGGCCGGCGCGCGCGGCATCGCCGCGCTCGACGCCCCGGTCTCGGGCGGCGTCGGCGGCGCCAAAGCGGCGACGCTCACCTTCATGGTCGGCGGCTCCGCGCATGCGTTCGCCCACGGCAAGCCGGTGCTCGAGCGCATGGGCAAACGCGTGGTGCATTGCGGCGAGGCCGGCAATGGTCAGGCCGCCAAGATCTGCAACAACATGATCCTCGGCGTTTCGATGATCGCGGTCAGCGAGGCCTTTGTCCTGGGCGAAAAGCTCGGCCTCTCGCATCAGGCTTTGTTTGACGTTGCTTCCGCCTCGTCAGGCCAATGCTGGTCGCTGACCAGCTACTGCCCGGTGCCGGGACCAGTGCCGGCGAGCCCGGCAAACAACCACTACAAGCCCGGGTTCGCGGCAGCCCTGATGTTGAAGGATCTCAAGCTTGCCCGCGAGGCCGCGGAGTCGGTGAAAGCAAATACCGCGCTTGGCGCGCAGGCCGCCGCGATCTACGAGGGCTTTGCCCAAGAAGGCCACAGCGGCTTGGATTTCTCCGCGATCATCCAGCTCGTTCGCGAACAATCCGGGCGCGACTGACCAAATTAAAAATCTCAGCGCCACTGACTAGCCCGCGTACTCATAAATTTCGGTAAGCGCGGCTCGCGGAATGTCCGCTTCGCTCCGAAAGCGACTGGATTGCTGCGTCGCCGCGAACTGACGCAACGGGGCAATAGCTGCCGAAGCGATTTTATTCGATCCCCTCATCGGCTAGCGCGAGCAGGGCCGGCGTTATGCGCTCCTGTACGCTTTGAACGATAAGAATGCGCCAACTGCTAAGATCACAAGCGCCGCTATAGGCATTACGCCAGTGGTTTGAGTGGCGCTTGTCGCGATTCCAGCTAGCCGTGTTGGGAAAAGTATTCGTGAAAGGCCTGATGCCAGCGCAAGCCATCCTAGAACGGTCACCACCACTGGCCAGCTTCGCTGCCACCGATTGTGAAAATACACAATGGCAAGTCCAGCAACGAACAAGGGATAGCCTGTCACGAAAACAAGCGCCGGGTTATGAAAAGCTTGGTCGACTAAGGCCGGCCACATGTTGAGGTTTGTAAAAATTGAGGCAGCGCTTGCTATAAGCGTGGGACCAAGCAAGGCCGCAATCGTCTTTGAGGTTGTCATAACTATAGTGTACTTCAATTTGCCACGCCTATCTTTACCAGCAAACCGATACACTTCAGTCGAAGAGTATGCGCCGATAATCGAACCGGACGGGCAATCCGCTCCTGTGATTTCCGGTTCGGGTCATTTTCGACTGGGACGACTTCTGCAGCAGGTCCCACTATGTCGGCTCCGCTCCTGAAAGCGGATAGTCAACGCCCCTGAATCGACTTGTCGGGTCCGGTCGTTTGGCGGCTCAAATGTCATCTGTTCCCGGCCATCCACATCTTGCAGGGACCGAGAACGCTGAATGGCCGGGCATTGGGCGCAAAGACGGCGCTTCGCGCCCTTCGCCCGGCCATGAATTAAGTCAATCGCGGGTCATTGTCCCGGATCTTTGGGCGACCACAGCTTGATTGGCGACGTCTTCTCGTAGGCCATGCCCTGCGGATAGCTGATAGCCTCCATCTGCAGGCCCCACGGCGCCAGAAAATAGAAGATGCTTTGCCCGGCCGCCGGCCCTTGCTCCACCGGCAGGTTGAAGAAAGTCTTCACGCCCTTGCTATCGAGATAGGCCTTGGCGGCCTTGATGTCGTCGACATAGAAGGCGATGTGATAGCCGCCGATGTCGCTGTTCTTCGGCGTCATGTTCTTCTGGTCGGGCGAGCTGTACTGAAACAGCTCGATGTTGGAGCCGTAGCCGCAGCGCACCAGCGTGATCTGATGAATGACGGCCTTGGGGTCGACGTTGAGCAGGTCGTGCATGAAGGTGCCCTTGTCGTCGGAGAACGGGCCGAACGACATCGCCTCCTTGCAGCCGAGCACATTGACGAAGAAATGGGCGGCCTGCTTGATGTCCGGCACGGTGATGCCGGTGTGATCGTGGCCGCGCAGACCCGGAATTCCGTCGGCACGGGCCGTTGTTACGGTCGTCAGCATTGCGGCACTGATCGCTGCGATGGCGAGACGATTGGTGTGTTTGGACACTCTTACCTCCTGGGACTGTTTAAGGATCACGCCGGGCCGCCCCGTTGCCGACGGCGTGATTACTTGCGTTGACGCATGTCCTTTCGGAAAACCGGTAGCCACTTTTCCGGGACATGCGCTAGGCGGTTGCTGCGACTTCGACCACGGCACCGCGGGCAAGCCAGCCGGGATCGATCGTCGGCAGCGGAATAGCGTCGATCAACACGCGGGTGTAGGCACTGGCCGGCGCCGCGAAGACGCGGTCGCAGGCGCCCTCTTCGACCACCCGGCCCTCGCGCATGACCACGACCCGCTGGCAGATCGAACGGACCACCGAGAGATCATGACTGATAAAGGCCAGCGCGAGATGCATCTCGCCGGTCAGCTCCTTGAGAAGCCGCAGCACCTGCGCTTGGGTCGAAACATCGAGGCCCGAGACGATTTCGTCGGCGAGCACGAAATCCGGCCTTAAAACCACCGCGCGCGCGATGCCGACACGCTGCCGCTGGCCGCCCGAAAGCTCGTACGAGTAGCGGTCGACGGTGCCGCGCGACAGGCCGACGCGATCGAGAACGCCGTGCACCAAAGCGAGCGCCGCGGCATGATCTTTGGCCAAGCCGTGCAGCAGGACCGGCTCGATCAGGATGCGCCCGATGGTGTGCCGCGGATTGAGCGAGGACATCGGATCCTGAAAGATCATCTGCATCCGCCGGCGCAACGGCCGCCTGGCGTGTTCGTCAAGCGCGGTGATATCGCTGCCGTCGAACACCACCGATCCCGCGATCGGCCTGACCAGACCGAGCAGCGCGCGGCCCAGCGTCGTCTTGCCGGAGCCGGACTCGCCGACAATGCCGACGGTCTCGCCCTTGCCGACGCGAATGTCGACCCCATGCAGCACGGTTGTCGACGGCCGCCCGCGGGCGAGCAATCCGCGCGGCCGCCCATAAGAAACAACGAGGCCGTTCGCGACCAGGAGATCGTCAGCCATTGGGCGCCCCCGCAACGCTGGCGTCGAAAGCGGCAATCTCGGCACGAAGCGCAGCGATGACCTCGGGCGGCGTCGGCTCGAGCCCGGTATCCGGCCGATCGTAACGCGGATTGGCGGCAAGCAGCGCCCTGGTGTAGGCGTGGCGCGGCGCGTTCAACACGTCCGTGGTGGCGCCCTGCTCCACCACCTTGCCCATGTACAGAACGGTCACGCGATCGCAGATTTTCGCCACCACGCCGAGATCGTGGGAAACGAACAATACGCTGGTGCCGTGACGCTCCTGCAGCGAACGGATCAGCCGGAGAATTTGTTTTTGCACAGTGACATCGAGTGCGGTCGTCGGCTCGTCGGCGATGACGAGCTTCGGCTCGAGCCCGAACGCCGCGGCAATCAGCACGCGCTGCCGCATGCCGCCGGACAGCTGATGCGGATAGCTGACCAGCACGCGGTCCGGATCCCGGATCTGCACCTCTTCGAGGAGGGCCCGCGCCCGCAGGCGCGCTGCTTTCGCCGAAAGGCCGCGCTTTAATCGCAGGCCGTCGGTCATTTGCGCGTCGATCCGGCGCGATGGATTGAGCGCCGTCGAAGGATCCTGGGGAACCAGCGCGATGTCGCGGCCAAGCACCGCGCGCAATTCATTGACCGACAATGTCAGAAGATCGCGGCCCTCAAAGTCTATCCGTCCGGCCGTGATCTTCACCTGCGACGGAATGATTCCCAGGATCGCCTTGGCGATGGTGGATTTGCCCGCCCCGCTCTCGCCGACCAGACCGTGCACTTCGCCGGTGCCGACGGCGAGCGACACCCGGCGCAGAATCGGCCGGTTACCGTCACGCAAGGAAATCGCGCTGAGCGCTTCGATGGAAAGTCTCGGCGTCATCGGCGCAATACCGGATCGAGGCTGCGCGCCAACCCGTCGCCGAGCTGATTGAACGCAACGACGGTGGCGAACAGCGCCGCGAGCGGCACCGCCAGCACCCACCAGGCTTCGTGCACGATCTGGCGGCCTTCGGCGATCATGCCGCCCCAGGTCGGCGTGTCCGACGATACCGAGAGGCCGACAAACGACAGGATCGCCTCGACCACGACGGCGATGCCCATCTCCAGCGTCAGCAATGCGATCAGCACCGGCACGACATTGGGGAGGATTTCGCGGAACAGGATCGCCGGTCGCGGGAACCCAATAGTGCGGGCGGCGACCACGTAATCCATCTGCGCCTGATTCATGGTCTCGGTGCGCACCACCCGGCAAAACCGCGTCCAGTCGATGACGACGATGGCGATGATCACCGAATGCAGGCCGGTGCCGAGGACGGCGACCAGCAGGATGGACAGCAGCACCGGCGGGAATGCCATCCAGATGTCAACGAGCCGCGAGATCAGCGCATCGACCCAAGTGCCAAGAAAGCCGGCCAACAGGCCAAGCAGCGATCCAATCAAACAGGCAAGCCCGGCGGCGACGAAGGCAACCGTCAGCGAAACGCGCGTGCCGAAAATCACTCGCGAAAGCACGTCGCGCCCGAGGCCGTCAGTGCCGAGCAGAAAACCGGGCTCGGCATCGGCAAAGCCGGCCGGCGGCAGGGTCGCCATGAGCAGATTTTGCGCCAGCGGATCCTGCGGCGCGACCAGCGGCGCCGCGAGCGCAATGATAATCAAGAGAAGAATGAAACCGCCGGCGACGACGACTTTAGGATCACGCGCGAGCCGCGCCGCCACCGACGGCGGTTGCGGGCCGGCGTCCGTTATCGAAGTCGTCGATGCTGGTGCCCAGTGTTCCACGTCGCGCCGGTTCCAGCTCAAGCGTGCCGCAGTCGCGGATTGAGCGTCGCGACGCTGAGATCGACCCCGATATTGATGAGGATGAAGATCAGCCCGAACAGCATGACCAGACCCTGGATCAGCGGGAAATCGCGATTGATGACGGCATCGATCGCAAGATTGCCGATGCCGGGATAGGCGAAGATGCGCTCGACGATCACGGTGCCGCCGATCAGGAACGTGAACTGGACGCCGGTGAGCGCCAACGTCGGACCGACCGCATTGCGCAGCGCTTCTTGCAGCACCAGGCGAAGCTCCCCGAAGCCTTTGATCCGCGCCAGCAGCACGTAATCCTGCACCATCGCCTCCTTCAGCGATTGCTTGAGCAGCCGCACGATCACGGCGGCCAGCGGCAACGCCAGCGCCACTGTCGGCATCGCCATGTGACTGACAATATTGCCGGCGACGGCGAAGCGGCCGGTCAGGATGCTTTCAGCCAGGTAGAATTTGGTGGTGAAGCCTTCCGCCAGCGCCGGGTCGATGCGGCCGGTGAGCGGCAACACCGGAAGCGCGACGCCGAACAGGAGCACCAAGGCCAGCGCCCAGATGAAGTCGGGCACGGCAAGCATGATCGAGTTCAATCCGTCGATCACGGTCTCGCCAACAGTGCGCCGCATCAGCGTCCCCGCGACCGCGATCGCCCCGCCCAAGACGACAGCGACAGCGAGGGCGGCCATGGCAAGCTCGATCGTGGCCGGCAACCGCGAGGCGAGGACTTCTGTCACCGGAAGGTGGAGCGTGATCGAGCGTGCCGAAGTCGCCGGTCACTATGCCCCTGACCCAGATCCAGAATTGCGTGAACAGCGGCGCATCAAGGCCGTAATGCGCCTTCAGCGCGGCGATATCGGCAGGGCCAGCGCCCGGGGAAATCATCATCGCCACGGGATCGCCGGGAACCACACGCAGCAGCACGAACACCACGACCGCCACGCCCGCGAGCGTGATGAGCGCCATGGCCACGCGATTGACGACGACGGCAAACAACATCAACGGTCCTTGCAGCTGACCGCGTCGACGGCCGCCGCGCCCCGGCGCGGCGGCGGACCGCATCGACGAGATTTAAGAGCATGATCCGGAAACGCGCTCACCGCTTTTCCGAACCGACCATGCTCCCTGGAGAACCTCAGGCCTTCGAGACCAGCGTCGCCGGCTGCAAAGCGCCCGAAACATTCGGGGTGACCTTGAGACTGGACTTGTAGAGGATCGGCTGCGCGTACTGCAGCAGCGGCAGGATGTAGCCCTGCTCGGCGATGTAGCGGTCGACATCCTTCCAGCCCTGGATGCGCTTCTTCTCGTCCTTCTCGCCCCAAAGCGGACCGATCTTGGCGTCGAGATCGTCGGAGTGCCACGCCGAGTGCGGCGACTTCGAGAACATCGCAAACCCGGTCGATGTGGTCGGATCGCCGATCGCGTTGCCCCAATTGTAGAACGCCGCCGGCGCCAGCTTGTGCGACATGCGCAGCTCGAAGTGTTTGGCGATTTCGTAGATCTCGATATTGGCGTCGATGCCGACATTGCGCCACATGCCGACGATCGCCTGGATCATCTCGTAATCCTTCGGCTTGAAGCCGCGCGTCGTTTGGATGGTGAATTTGACCGGCTTTTCTTTCGAATAGCCGCTGGCGGCAAGGAGCTTGGTGGCCAAGGCCGGATCGTATGGCACTTTGATCGAGGGATCGTAAGCCGCGTATTCCGGCGCCTCGAGCGTAGCGATCGGGACGCCGTAGCCGCGCAGCAGGCGTTTGACGATCGCCTCCTTGTCGACGGCGTGACACATCGCGAGACGGACGTTCTTGTCGTCCATCACCCCGCCATTGGTGATGAAGATCTGCGCGATGTCGGAAATCGGCGTGCAGACGCCTTTCAACCCCGCCTTAGCCTTGAGCCGGTCGTACTCTTCATACGGCACTTCGAGGGTGATGTCGGAGGAGCCGCTCTCGATCTCGGCGACCCGACTCGTGGCATCTGGAACGAACTTGAAGACCACGGTCTCGAAGGCGGGCTTGCCGCCCCAATATTTCGGATTGGCCTTGAGCCGCAGGTAGGCGTTGCCCTCATAGGCGTCGACCATGTACGGGCCAGTGCCGATCGGCTTTTTCTCGAAGCCCTGCGGGCCGACTTTCTCGTAATAGGCCTTCGGCAGGATGTAGCCGGTGAGGAACGCCATCCACTTGAAGATCACCGGGTCGTATTGCTTCACGTCAGCGGTGATGCGCTTGCCGTCGATCTTGAAGTTGTCGATGCCCGCCCAGATGAACGCGACCGGATTGCCGCCGTCGGGCTTGCCCTCGCGTTGGATCGACCAGACGACGTCTTCCGGCGTGAACGGGGTGCCGTCATGCCAGACGACGTTTTCCCGCACGTCCATCCAGACCTTGCTCTTGTCGTCGCTCCAACCCCAACCGGTGAGCAGGCCGGGTTCGAACGCAAGGTTGGGCTTCTGGCCGACATACTGATCGAAGACCGAGCGGTAGATCGCCTGGATGGTCGGATTGACCGAGGAAGGTCCGACATCGGGATCGAACGAGGGCAGATTGACGTTGTAGGCGATATTCAGCGTATCGCCCGCGGCCGCACTGGCAAACCGCTGAGGTGCCAGCAGCGCTGCAAGGAGGCCGCCGCTCGTCGCGAAGGCCTGACGACGCGTGACATTGAACATGTTCGACACTCCCCCTTTATTGTCCGCCGCAGGCGGCAACTCTCCACTCGACCTGAACGCAGCGCGTGTAGATCGCACTTCCCGTCTCGGCGAGATACTTTAAACCTAAAGCAACGGCCGGACAAGCTGACGCAATGGGCTTTTTTCCGCAATTTTAGGCACCATTTGCTTGGTGTCGCGCCATCGCCCGAGCCATGCTGACGGCCGCTTTTTCGTGTCGGCGCCGGCGCGTGTTCCGACCTTCGGGCCGTTGCAAGACCGATGGGAAGGTTTCATAAATGTTCGATAGGCCGGCTTCGTTTAATTGATTAAGTCGGCCCGGAGGCTTTCATGGCGGAACGGTCGTTTGCACGCGAAGTGCAGGATCTCAAGCTGGGCGACGGTGACGAATTCCGCGGCGAGGGAATTCTCGCCATCACCAAGGCGCTGCTGCAATCGGGCGTGTCGTATGTCGGCGGCTACCAGGGGGCGCCGATCTCGCATCTCATGGATGTGCTCGCCGACGCCAAGGACGTGCTCGACGAGCTCGGCGTCCATTTCGAGAACTCGGCCTCGGAAGCGGCCGCGGCCGCGATGCTCGCGGCCTCGGTCAATTATCCGATCCGCGGCGCGGTCACCTTCAAATCGCCGGTCGGCATCAATGTCGCTTCCGATGCCATCGCCAATCTCGCCTCCGGCGGCGTGATGGGCGGAGCGCTGATCATCATCGGCGAGGATTACGGCGAAGGTTCCTCGATCATGCAGGAGCGCTCGCATCCCTTCGCCATGAAATCGCAGGTCTGGCTGCTCGATCCGCGCCCGAACCTCCCGACGATCGTCAAGGCCGTGGAAGATGGCTTTGAGTTGTCGGAAGTCTCCCACACGCCGGTGATGCTCGAAGTGCGCATCCGCGCTTGCCACGTCCACGGCCGCTTCATGACCAAGGCCAACAAACAAGCCGAGCTTCTCCCTGCGCGAGGCGCTGGAAAACCCGCGCCGCGATACCGAGCGCGTGGTGCTGCCGCCGGCCTCCTATCTGCACGAGCGGGAAAAGGTCGAGCAACGCTGGCCGGCCGCCGTCAAATTCATCAAGGAACGCAAGCTCAACGAATTTTTCGGTCCCGAGAACGCCGATGTCGGCATCGTCGTGCAGGGCGGCATGTACAATTCGGTGATGCGCTCGCTGCAGCAGCTCGGTCTCGCCGACGTCTATGGCGAGACTGCGGTGCCGATCTACGTGCTCAACGTCACCTATCCGCTGATCGACGATGAGGTCGCCGCCTTCGCCGCCAACAAGAAAGCCATCCTCATGGTCGAGGAGGGCCAGCCGGAATTCATCGAGCAGGCGCTGAACACCATTCTGCGCCGCCGCGACATCCAGACCAAAGTCAGTGGCAAGGACGTGCTGCCGATGGCGGGCGAGTACACGCCGCCGGTCGTCACCAAGGGCATCAAGGCGTTTCTCGAACTGCATGCGAAGAACCTGCTCGGCAACGCACCGCCGCCGCCCGATGCCTCGGCGGTGCTTGGCGATCCGGTGGTCAAGCTGCTTGCCAAGACGGTGCCGCCGCGGCCGCCCGGCTTCTGTGTCGGCTGCCCGGAGCGGCCGATTTTCGCGGCGATGAAGCTCGTCCAGCAGGAACTCGGCCCGCATCAGATCGCCGGCGACATCGGCTGCCACCTGTTCGCGAGCCTGCCGCCGTTCAACATCGGCGCCACCACGATGGGTTACGGGCTCGGTCCGGCGTCGTCGTCGGCGTTCAACGTCAAGGCCGACAAGCGCCCGATCTCGATCATCGGCGACGGCGGCTTCTGGCACAACGGCCTCTCCACCAGCGTCGGCAACGCCGTCTACAACAAGCAGAACGGCGTCATCATGGTCGTCGATAATTTCTATTCGGCGGCGACCGGCGGCCAGGATATCATGTCGTCGCGCGCGCTCAATCCGGCGCGGTCCACCAACAACACCATCGTCAGCGCGGTGAAGGGCATCGGCGTGAAGTGGGTGCGTCATCTCGACCGCACCTACGACGTCGCGCGCATGCGCGACTTCTTGCGCGAGGCCCTGACCTCGAAAGAAGGCGGCCCGAAGGTGATCGTGGCGTCCTCGGAATGCATGCTCAACAAGCAGCGGCGGGTGAAGCCGCTGTTCCAGAAGGCGGTGCGAGACGGGCAACGCATGGTGCGGGAGCGCTTCGGCGTCGACGAGGATGTTTGCACCGGCGATCATGCCTGCATCCGGCTGTCCGGCTGTCCGTCGCTTTCGGTCAAACACACCGACGACCCGCTCAAGGACGATCCGGTCGCGACCATCGATCAAAACTGCGTCGGCTGCGGCAATTGCGGCGAGGTGTCGGAGGCTGCGGTGCTCTGCCCCTCGTTCTATCGCGCCGACATCATCCACAACCCGACCCGGTTCGACCGCTTTCTCTCCGGCCTGCGCGGCGCGGTGATCGGCTTCCTGCAGCGCCGCCGCGAAGCCCGCCGCATCGCCTTCGCGGATTGAACTAAGGACGCGGCGGCATCATGAACGATCTTTCAAGGACGCCGACGCCAACGCGGTTTACGACCGAGCGGCCGATTTGCGTCGCGGTCATGGCCATGGGCGGCCAGGGCGGCGGCGTGCTTGCCGACTGGATTGTGGAGCTGGCCGAGTCGCAGGGCTGGCATGCGCAATCGACCTCGGTGCCGGGCGTCGCCCAGCGCACCGGCGCCACGCTCTATTATGTCGAGATGCTGCCGCCGAAGGCCGGCCGCGCACCGATCCTGTCGCTGATGCCGGCGCAGGGCGAAGTCGACATTGTGCTCGCCGCCGAGATGATGGAGGCCGGCCGTTCCATCCTGCGCGGTCTGGTAACGCCCGATCGCACGACGCTGATCGCATCGACCCACCGCTTGTATGCCACCGCCGAGAAGGAAAAGCCGGGCGATGCCATCGCCGACCCGGCCGTGGTCGTCGACGCCGCCGGCGTCGCGGCCAAGCGCACCATCGCTTTCGACATGGAAGCGCTGGCGACCAAGAACAACAGCCACATCTCGGCCTGTCTGTTCGGGACGCTGGCCGCCTCCGGCACCCTGCCGTTTGGGCGCAACGCATTCGAAGCCATCATCAAAGCCGGCGGCCGCGGCATCGAGCCGAGCCTCAAGGCCTTTAGCGCCGCCCACGACCGGGCGATTGAGCCGCCGGCCAAGGAGGCTGCGCCCGTCCAACGTCAACCCACCAAACGCTTCGCGCCGCTGCCGGCGTCCGCCGGACGTCCCGATCTTGACCGGCTGCTCGCGCGCATCCGCGAATTTCCGGCGCCGCTGCACGATATTCTGTTCGCCGGCGTCAAGCATCTCACCGACTTTCAGGATCCGGCCTACGCGGGCGAATATCTTGACCGCGTAGCGAAGCTCTACGAGCTTGACCGCAGTCACGGTGGCGCCGCCAAGTCGTACGCGCTCACCGCCGCCGCCGCCAAGTATCTTGCCGTGGCGATGGCCTATGACGACGTGATCCGCGTCGCCGATCTGAAAACCCGCAGCAGCCGCTTCCAGCGCGTGCAGCGCGACAACTTGGTCGGCGAAGGGCAGATCGTCTACACCACCGAATACATGCATCCGCGCCTGGAAGAAGTGGCCGGCACCCTTCCCGCTCCGCTCGGCCGCTTCCTGGAAGCGCATCCGACTGTGTTCGGCAGGATGTTCCGCAAAGGCCGGCGCGTGCGCTCGGGAACGATCCGCTGGTTTCTGATGCTCTATGTGCTGGCGATGCTCAAGCCGATCCGCCGCACCACGCTGCGCCACCGGCGCGAGATGGCGCAGCTCGAGCCGTGGCTCGCGCTCGCCGCCGCCACAGTCGCGACAAACTACGACGTTGCCGTCGAGATCATCAACACAAGGCGTCTGATCAAGGGCTATTCCGATACGCACGCCCGCGGCGAGTCAAAATTCGATCGCGTGATCGGCGCGGTGCCGCTCCTCGCCGCACGCGCCGACGGCGCCGACTGGATGCGCCGGCTCCGCGACGCCGCCCTGATGGACGAGAACGGCATCGCGCTCGACGGCGCGCTCAAGACCATCGCAACGCTCTAATTACCGGAGTGCGGCGTCTGACGCCTCGGCGGTCTGCCGATATCCGGAGCAACGAAAAGGCGCAAGGATGGGAAACGGCACACCAGCCGAGGTCGTCTCCTTCTGGCGCGCCGCCGGGCCCGACAAATGGTTCGAGGCTGACAAAGATTTCGACCAGACCATCCGGGCGAGATTCTTGAGTGTTCATGAGGCGGCGGCGCGGGGCGAGCTCGCGGCTTTCGAAGAAAGCGCGGGAGGCGCGCTGGCGCTTGTGATTCTACTCGACCAGTTTCCCCGCAACATGTTCCGTGGCAGCGCCCGCGCCTTCGCGAGCGACCCGCTGGCGCGCGCCGTGGCACACTGGGCGCTGGCTCGGGGCTTCGACCGGGAAACCGACACAACGATGCGGCCGTTCTTTTATCTGCCGTTCATGCATTCCGAGCTGCTGGCCGATCAGGATCGCTGCGTGCAGTTGCACGAGGCCTTTGGCGATCCCGAACAGATGAAATTTGCGGTGTCGCACCGCGATATCATCGCGAAATTCGGGCGATTTCCGCATCGAAACCGCGTATTAGACCGCGAGACGACGCCGGCCGAGCAGGAGTTTCTGGACGGCGGCGGCTTCGCGGGGTAGCGGTATCCGCGACCTTCAGCTCAGCGCCTTCGCGATCAAAAATCCCGAGCCGCCGCCAAGTCCCGGGCCCGGATGCGTCGACGCGCCGATATGATAGAGCCGCGCGATCGGAGTGCGGTGATTGACTGAAGTGTGAAACGGGCGCCAAAGAAAAAATTGGTCGATGCCGCAGAACCCGCCGTAAGGGTCGCCGCCGACCAGATTGACGTTAAGCGCTTCAAGGTCCCCGGGCGAATACGCCCTCCGCGCGATGACCGTGCCGTGGAAGTTTTCGATATGCGCGGCCAAAATCGCCTCGATGCGGTCAGCGTATTTTTCGCGCACCGCTTCGGTCCAGCCGCCATCCGCCGGCGCGGCAATTTCTCCGGCGGCATCGCCCTTGATGAAACGCGGCGCCTCGGGAAGCTGCAACCACAGAATCGATTGGCCCTCCGGGCAGCGGCTCGGATCGAGTGCCGCCGGCTGACCGACGCAGATGGTCGGCACCGCGGGAAGCATGCCGCGCTCGGCTTCGTTGGCCGCCCTGGATACGCCATCGAGGCCCGGCGTGAGATGAATGAGCGCGACGCCGCTCAGTCCCGGCGCCTTCCATTGCGGCGGCGCCTTGAGCGCGTAGTGAATCTGCATGTTGCCTTTGCCGTAACGATATTGCGACACGGCCTCGGTCACCTCCGCCGGCAGCGCGGCGTCCGCGAGCAGGCGTCCATAGAGCTGATTGGGCGTGACCGAACAAATAACGCCCTTCGCGGCTTCAATCTCCCGACCGCCGGCAAGCCGCACGCCCCGCGCACCGCCGCTTGCGTCGAGCAGCACCCGCTCGACATCGGCGTCGACAAGGATTTCGCCGCCCTGATCGCGGATCAGACGCTCGAATGCGGTCAGCGCGTTCTTGGCGCCGCCCTTGACGATCGGCGCGCCGGCGGCTTCAAGCGCAAAGGCGATGACCTTCGCCATCTGGCCCGAATAGGCGCTTTCCGGGCCGAGACCGGTATGCAGCACCCACGGCGCAAACAGCGCGCGCACGACCTCCGACTGGTAGCGCGTTTCGAGCCAGCCGCGGGCGGTGCCGAGCGCTTCGCCGAAGAAAGTGGCGAGGCCGCGCAAGCCCGCGCCGCCAGGCCTCGCGCGCCACGATCTTGAGCATCGCGCGTGACCACAGCGAGCCGCCAAGCAGCGCGAACACGAACGGAGCATCGGCCCCGACGCCGGTCAACGTCGGCGGCGAAACGCACGCCGTCGCCGGCTGCGAGTTGGTCGAAAGTCGCGACGTTGGTCTTGCGGTCCATCGCCAGGATCGCGTGCCGGCCGTCGGGCAACAGCACCGCCGGTCGGCGTCGGACTATGCGCGAACGCAAGCCCGCGCTTCTCCAGTTCGGGACCGAGCTCGGCGTAAGCCGGCGAGGTCAGGAACAACACGAACGTCGTCGCCATGACGTCGTGGACGAAGCCCGGCGCGGTGATCTCCTCGGTGCGGATGCAGCCGCCGATGCGGTCGTTGCGCTCCAGCACCAGCACCTTGCGGCCTTTGCGGCCGAGCAGAGCCGCGGCGACGAGCGCATTGATCCCGCTTCCGACAATGACGTAGTCGGCGGCCGCCATCGGCTGTGCGCTCGCTTACTTCTTCGGCACCAGCGCGAGCACGCGCAACGGGCTGCCGGTGCCGTTGACGATCTTCAGCGGCGCCGCGATCAGGATCGCGCCCTTGGGCGGCAGCTTGTCGAGCTGGCAGAGGCTGGCGAGCCCGTAGCGGTTGTTCTTGTGCATGAAGGTGTGCGCCGGGAACGGCGGGTCCATGCCGCCGGCCGAGCCGGCGTCGGTGCCGACGGTCTCCGACCCCCAGCCGATGACGCCTTTGCCGATCAGATAATGGATCGTCTCGGCGGTCGGGCCCGGCGAGTGCGGTCCCTTGTCGTCGGCATTGAGGAAGCTCGCTTCACGTGGCGTTGCGTTTGTACCAGTCGGTGCGCATCAACACCCAGCAGCCGGCCGGGATGTCGCCATGGGTTTTCTCCCAGGCTTTGACGCCGTCGACGGTGAGGAGGAAATCGCTGTTCTTCGCGGTCTCCGCCGAGCAGTCGATCACGCAGGCCGGCGCCACGAAATTCTTCACCGGAATGGTGTCGGTGCTGCCGTCTTTGTAATCCTTGCCGCTGATCCAGTGCACCGGCGCGTCGAAATGGGTGCCGGAATGCTCGCCGAGCTTCAGCCAGTTCCAGGCCCAGAACGGTCCGTCCTGGTCATAATGCGAGATGGCGTGGATCTCGATCGCCGGCGTGTTCTTGCCGATCTGCGGCGGCAGCTTGATCAACGGCGTCTCGGGACCGAGCGGCGCCGAAAGATCAACCACCTCGATGGCGCCGGACGCGAGCGCCGAGGCAAAGTCGCTGAGAACTTGAGTACTGGTCATGCGGTCTCTCCGTCGCGCGCGGTGAAGGATCTGGTTGAGGCGTGCCCGGCAGGAAGCCTAGCGCGAACATTTTAGATATGAAATATCTGCGCTGGCAAGCGACCCGATTTGGCGCGGATCAGGAGCGAGCGGATGGCTTACGATGCAGTCGTGGTCGGCGCCGGCATCAACGGGCTTGCCGCGGCGCTGCATCTTGCCGCCAAAGGCTGGAAAGTCGCCGTCATCGAGCGCGTCGCCGTAGCGGGCGGCGCGGTCAAGACCGCCGAAATCACCCTGCCCGGCTTTCGTCACGACCTCTATGCGATGAATCTCGGCCTGTTTGCCGGCTCGCCGTTTTTTGCCGCGCACAAGGATCGTCTCATCGCCCACGGCCTCGATTTCGTCGGCGCGGAGCATTGCTTCGCCACGGCGTTTCCCGACGCGCACTTGGCTCGGGGTGGAGAAAAATCTCGAGGCGAACGCCGGCCGCATCGCGGCTTTCAGCGCAGCCGATGCCGCAGCGCTGGCGCGCCATGACCGCGGCCTTCGCTGCAGGATGCGCCGCATATTTTCGCGCTGCTCGGCTCGACGCTGCCGTCGTGGCAGGCGCTGCGGGTCGCGTTCGCGGCGTGGCGGGCGCGCGGCACGGCCTGGGTCGCCGACACCGTGCGTCTCCTGCTCTCATCGCCGCGCGAATGGCTCGACGAGAATTTCGAAAACGAAAAGCTCAAGACCATGCTGGCGATCTGGGGCATGCATCTTGATTTCTCGCCCGACACCGCCGGCGGCGCGCTGTTTCCGTATCTGGAATCGATGGCGGACCAAAGCTTCGGCATGGCGCTCGGCCGCGGCGGCGCCGATACGATCGTGACGGCGCTGACGCGCGCCATCGCCGCGGCCGGCGGCGAAGTGCGGCTCGGCGCGCCGGTGCGAAGCATCAGCGTCGAAAGCGGCGCCGCCAAAGGCGTGGTGCTCGCGAGCGGCGAGCGCATCGAGGCGACGCGCGCCGTGATCGCCAACCTTAATCCGCGCGTGCTGTTCGGCGAACTGGTCCCGGCGGCGCCGGCCGCGGCGCAACGGCTCACAAAATTTCGGCCCGGGCCGGCGACGATGATGATCCATCTCGCGCTCAGCGATCTGCCGGCCTGGAGCGCCGGCGCCGAGTTGCGGCGGTTCGCCTATGTGCATCTGGCGCCGTCGCTCGCCGCCATGGCCAAGACCTATACCGAAGCGCTCGACGGGCTTCTGCCGGCCGAACCGGCTTTGGTCGTCGGCCAGCCAACCGCCATCGATCCGTCGCGCGCTCCGGCCGGCAAGCACATACTCTGGGTGCAGGTGCGGGTGTTGCCGTCGCGCATCCGCGGCGATGCCGCCGGCAGCATCGCCGGCACGCAATGGGACGAAGTCAAGGAAGCCTACGCCGATCGCGTCATCGGCATCATCGAGCGCTACGCTCCGGGCTTGACCGCAAACATCCTCGCCCGCACGGTGCACTCCCCCGCCGATCTCGAGCGCGACAATCCCAATCTGGTCGGCGGCGACAGCCTCGGCGGCAGTCATCATCTCGACCAGAATTTTTTCTTCCGCCCGGCGTTCGGCTGGTCGCGCTACCGCACGCCGGTTGATCGCCTTTACATGGTCGGCGCTTCGACCTGGCCGGGCGCCGGCACCGGCGCCGGCTCCGGCTTCATGCTGGCGAAGACGCTGGCGGGCGCGTGACGCGATGCGTCATTCCGGGGCCGAGCAAAAGCGAGGACCCGGAATCCATAACCGCAAACGCCGGGGTTATGGATTCCGGACTCGCCGTGGAGCTTGTCATCGGGCCGGGCACTTCGGGCCGGACCCGTTGGCGGCGATCTGGAATGACGGCGCAGATGCGTCAGTTCCGCGGCTTGAGCAGATCGCGGCCGATGATCAGCTTCTGCACCTCGGTCGCACCTTCATAGATGCGCAATGGGCGAATTTCCCGGTAGAGCCGTTCGACCACGGAGCCGACTTCCACGCCCAGCCCGCCGAACATCTGCACCGCGCGATCGATGACCCGCTGCGCGCCTTCGGTCGCGGCCATCTTCGCCATCGCCGCCTCCCGCGTGGTCGTCACACCCTCGACATCGCGCAGCCATGCGGCGCGATAGGTCAGCAGCGCCGCCGCGTCGATCTCGGTCGCCATGTCGGCGAGCGCGGCTTGCGTGAGCTGAAAGTCGCCGAGCGTCTGGCCGAACATTTTCCGCGTGGTCGCGCGCCCGAGCGCCTCGTCGAGCGCGCGGCGGGCGAAGCCGAGCGCCGCGGCAGCGACGCCGGCGCGGAAGATATCGAGACTGCGCATGGCGATCTTGAACCCCTCGCCCGGCGCGCCGAGGCGGTGCGCGGCCGGGATCCGGCACGATTCAAACCGTAACCGCGCCAGCGGATGCGGTGCGGTGACGTCGATGCGTTCGGCAATGTCGAAGCCCGGCGTCCCGGCGTCGACCACGAACGCCGAAATGCCGCGCGCCCCGGGCGCCTCACCAGTCCGTGCGAAGACAACGTAGAAGTCCGCGATGCCGCCGTTCGAAATAAAGGTCTTTTCGCCGTCGAGCACATAATCGCCGCCGGCAAGCGCGGCCGACATCGCCATGGCAGCAACATCGGAGCCGGCTTCGGGCTCGGTCAGCGCGAAGGCGGCGATACCTGATCCGGCGGCGACCTGCGGCAGATAATGCTGTTTCAGCTCATCCGAGCCGGCCAGCGTGATCGGAGCGCTGCCAAGGCCCTGCATGGTGAAGGCGAAGTCGGCAAGCCCGCTGTGGCGGGCCAGCGTTTCCCGGGCAATCACCAGATAAAGCGACTGCAGCGGATCGTGCGCGCCGCCATAGCCCGCAGGCACACAGTGGCGGAGCCACCCGGCAGCGCCGAGCGAACGAACCCAGCGCACGCAGGCCGCGTCGACGTCGCCATGGCCCCCTTCGGCGCCTTCGATATCGGCCGTTGCCTGAAAGGCCCATTGGTCGAGCTCGTCGGCAAACGCGCGATGCCTGGCATCGAAGAACGGCAGGCGCAGATGCGCTGTCCGGCTCATATATTTCTCCTCCCTCGGCGGCGGGCCGTCAGGTTTAGGCGACAACGAAGCTCATAACCATGCCGACGGCAAATCATTGCATTTTTTGCCGCCCACGGCAGACTGTTACGATGCTGTAGGGTGGGTTAGCCGCGAAGCGGCGTAACCCACCGCCGCCGGACGGTGGGTTACGCGGAGCTTGTCATCGGGCCGGCCACTTCGGGCCGGACCCGTTGGCTCAACCCACCCTACGTTTTGTTGCGGGGAGTTTCTGTCATGAAGGTGATCATCGCAGGTGGCGGCGTCGGCGGCCTGGTAACGGCGCTGATGCTGCACGCGCGCGGGATCGATTGCGAAGTCTTCGAGCAGGCGGACGGCATCCGCGAGCTCGGCGTCGGCATCAACACGCTGCCGCATGCCATCAAGGAATTGGCCGATCTCGGCCTGCTCGAACGGCTCGACGCGGTCGCGATCCGCACCTACGAATTGTTTTACACCAACCGCTTCGGCCAGGAGATCTGGCGCGAGCCGCGCGGGATCGATGCCGGCTATGACATCCCGCAGTTCTCGATTCATCGCGGCCGGCTGCAGGGCGTGATCTATCAGGCGGTGCGCGCGCGGCTCGGCGAGTCGCGCATCCATATGAATTGCCGCCTCGGCTCGTTCACCGAGGACGATAGCGGCGTCACCGCCTATTTCTTCGATCGCAACGGCACGCATCGCCACACCGCGCGCGGCGACGTACTGGTCGGCGCCGACGGCATCCATTCGGTGGTGCGCGAGAAGCTCTATCCCAACGAAGGCCCGCCGAGCTGGAACGGGCTCATGCTCTGGCGCGGCGCCATCGATTGGCCGGCTTATTTGACCGGGCGCTCCATGGTCGTGGCCGGAGGACTTGCCGCAAAGCTCGTCGTCTATCCGATCGCCGAGGGCTCGCGGCCCGACAAGCGGCTGACCAATTGGGCGGTCGTCGGCCGCGTCGGCGATCCGTCGATGCCGGTGCCGCAGAAACAGGACTGGTCGCGGCCCGGCCGCTTCGAGGACCTGATGCCGCACCTGCAGCGCTTCCGCATTCCCTATGTGGACGCGCGCGCGCTGATCGAGGCGACCAACGAATTCTGGGAATATCCGATGTGCGACCGCGATCCGCTGCCGCGCTGGAGCCACGGCCGCGTCACCTTATTGGGCGATGCGGCGCACCCGATGTACCCGGTGGGCTCGAACGGCGCCTCGCAGGCCATTCTCGACGCCCGCTGCCTCGCCGACCGGCTCAAGGATGCCGAGCATCCGGTGCATGCGCTGTGGACTCTACGAGCAAGCGCGGCTGCCGGCGACGGCCGAGATCGTGCGCATGAACCGCCGCGGCGGCCCGGAGGGCGTCATCGACGCGGTCGAAGCCCGCGCGCCGGAGGGTTTTTCCAACATCGACGACGTGCTGTCGTTCGAGCAACGAAAGGCGATCGTGCGCGGCTACGCCTCCGCCGCCGGTTTCGCCCGCGAGCAGGTCAACAAGGCGGCGTGAATTCGCTGTGATGCGCCACGCGGCGGTCATTATCTGGCGGCACATTTCGATCCCGTCGACTTTCGGCAAGCGATCGGCGAGAATGTCGCCATGACTGGAGCCATGGGTAGATCAAAGCTGACGAGGCGCGGCCGCGGCTTGACCGCGTGGATTGGAGCGGCGGTTCTCTGCCTCGTTTCCGCGCCAGCGTCGACCCAGCAGGGCTCGCCGTTTTCATTATTTCAGCCGACCATGGAAGATGTCGCGCCAGGCGTCGACCACGGCAATTCGGATACTAACCTTCCCGAGGGTTTTCAGCGGCAAACGGTGTTTTATCGCTCGCAACATCCACCTGGCACCATCATCATCGAAACGGCAGAGCGTCACCTCTATCTGATAGAGAGTGAGACGCGCGCGCTGCGCTATGGGATTGGCGTTGGCCGCGACGGTTTCACCTGGGCCGGCCTGTTGCAGATCACCCGCAAGACCGAGTGGCCGGATTGGCGGCCGCCCCCGGAAATGATCGAGCGCCAGCCCTATCTGCCCCGTTTCATGGCCGGCGGCCCCGGCAACCCGCTTGGCGCCCGCGCCATGTATCTCGGCAACACCGTCTACCGTATCCACGGCACCAATGCGCCTGAGACAATCGGACACGCCGTTTCTTCCGGCTGCTTTCGCTTGGTGAACGACGACGTCGCCGACCTCTACGACCGGGTGCCCGTCGGCACCCATGTCATCGTGCGGCAGAATTGAACTGCCGATCGGCTCGGCGTTCAAACCGGCCGGGGCTTCTTTCGCGCTATTCGACCTCGACGATCATCTCAACCTCCACAGCCGAGTTGCCGGGAAGCGCTGCCATCCCCACGGCGGAGCGTGCGTGTTTGCCGATCGCCTCGCCAAAAACTTCCATCATCAAATCGGAAAATCCATTGATCACTTTGGGCTGGTCGCCAAACCCCTCGGCCGAATTGACCATGCCGAGGACTTTGACGACGCGTTTAACGCGATCAAGGCTACCCAACGCCGCTTGAACCTTCGCTAACATGATTAAACCGACCTGCGCCGTCTCGTAGCCCTCCTGTGCGGTGATGTCTTTGCCGACCTTGCCCTTGAGCTTCCAGTCAGGCCCGGCGGTATTCCCTGCAAGAAACAACAATTTTCCCACTTGCACCGCGTTCACGTAGTTGGCCACGGGCGAAGGTACCGTCGGCAACGTGATATTCTTTTCTTTCAGCCGCGCCTCGGCGCTCGTGGCACTTTGCGCCAGCGCGCCGCCTGACGTGGCGGCCAAAGCCAGCATTCCACAGACGAACACACTAACCAGGGTTTTCATTGTCGGTCTCCGCTTCGCTGTTGGTTGAGTGCGCAATGCTTTGTGCCGAGGTAGGCACGAGCTGCGGCTATAGGCGAGGACGGGAAGGCTGTCGAAATTCAGCGTTATTTATGCAAGCTCAGAATATAAGCGACGATCTCCTTCATTTGAAAATCGGCCAAGTTGGGAGCCGGCATACCTTTTGGGTTGTCTAAGCCCTGATGTGTCGTGGTCAGAAACTTTTTCAGTCTCTCCGCACTGATATCGGTGCGTTGAGCGATTGATTCAAATGACGGTGCCGGTGGGCTCAAGGTTGGCTCGTAACTCTGGTCGGGTGCTGCGACATGACAATTGGTGCATAACATGGTCGCCAAATGGTGGCCTTTGCGTACATCGTCTGCCGCATCACTTCCCTGGCCCCAGGCTGGATAAACACCCATCCAAAAAACGGCCAGCCATGTTGACGCAGTTCGCATAGGCAAATGACCGTATCTCGCCGTGCTGCGCGGGAACTCTGCCTGCGATTTCCCAAACAACAAATTGTATCGGGGACCCGAGCCGGTAGTGTCTCGGTTTGAATTTTTATAGCGCTTCAGCGCTGTTGCCCAGGGTGCTTTTCGAGCCACTTGTCGATCATTGAACGCGCCCGCGATGTGGCGTGCTCACGTGTCCCGGTAATGGTCTTCCCGGCCATTTCAACGCCGCCGGGATGGATGGCAACGGACCATTGTTCCGGCTCGATGCGAACGCGGATTGTGTATCGTATGTCCCTGTACTCCATGGAGTGAGTTTGAACCCAAATCAAAAGCCGCGCAATGCCAGTCACGGCGCATAGCGACCGCGTGCGCTCCACGTCGTTCACTCTTTGCGGGACACGTCTTTGCGGGACACGCGTCCGGACTTCGCACCGTCGGATGCGCCCATGACCGTACAATGACCGTACAGCTGTAGCCTTAGGCGAACACTGCCTTCGATAGCATGAGCACGCTTTCAGGTGCGACCCGTTCGTGCTTTTCAGCGACACTCTTGATGCGGTAGCACGGATCATCGGGATCTCGGTCCGAGGCAGGAACGAGATGGCGAATTTCATAGGGACCAGGGGCGGACGATCGAAGTATTCCCCTTTCAAGCTCGACGAGTTGGCCGATATTAAATTTATGAGCCATCAGGCTCTCCTTTCGTTATTGCGGCTTGGAAATACAGCCGTCGGGTCTCTCTTCATCCTTGTACTTATGCAAGAAGCGGGCAATTTGCCCTCTCAGCGTGACCGTTTGCGGGACGTTCCCCAGCGAGCCCGCGGTATCGAAAAGCTCGCGTTGCAGCTTCGTCGGGATCGTGTTCCACTGCATGATGACGGCCGCCCCAAGGCAGCGCAGGATGCGTTCCTCTTCGTCTGCGAGGGTGATGCCACTTGACCAGTCCCGCTTCTCGCCGGTGACGGTGTCCTGATAATTATCTGCGAGCCATTGCTCATTATCAGCAAGCAATGTGAATCTCTGCTCGAGCTTTTGAAAATCGCGGCTTTGGTTTGAACCGGTCGATGACTTGGCCAAGTCGCCGTACTCGGTGGCTTTCGCGCGATATTGCGTGGGCTTGAACATTAACGTTTCCTTCCTAAAGCGCCTCCGCTTTGTAGGTCAGTTTTGCTGATAACTCGGAGTATGAGTTCATATATGGGGATGGCGAAATCAAATAACAACTCCGCAGGCTGGTTTAGTTCTCATATTCGCACTTTCACATAGCCCTCGACACCGAGCCAAAAAAGGCGCACGGTGAAATTCAGCTGGTGTGCGCTCGGCGCGACCGGTCCTACGCGAGAGAGCTGATCTTTGATCCCGACCCTACAGCCGGGCGCGAGGGATTCATGACTGTTCCGATCGCAGTGATCAGGAGCAAAATTTCAGCACTCCAGCATATTTCGACATTATCCGGCGTTATGCGCGTTCGGCGGTCGGAATGATGAACATTTGGCGCAGAGCAGGAGTGTGAGCGTGGATACTATCGTTCTAGAACCGGATGGCCGTGGGTCGTTCACGTTCACATTCTCCTCGCCACGCGGGGAAATGTCGGGTCGCGTCAATGTAGGAACTGAAGGCCCTCCGGACCGGCGGACGACCGCAGACAAGGAGCAAGCGGCCAAGAACCAAATTCTGGCCCTGGCGCGGGAGCTCGCTGAAGTCTGCGAATAGCGATGGCCCTGAGAGCGTAGCGCGGACGTCAACGAGGTCCGGAATCCCCTTGGCTCGACTGTTTTCCGCACATCCATCGCAGGCTTGCGACGCTCGATCTGAAAATAATTGCATCGCGACGGCTAACGTTCTCATATTTCGATCATATATAAGATACTCGGTCGGTGACGACCATTTCAAAGATACTTCGGTCTTCGATCTTTTTATTTGGAGATATTCGAATGACAAACGCATTCATGGTCGAACAAGCCGCGGTAGGTTTTGACTACAGCGCCGAGGCCGAGCTTTTCTCCATCCGCAATCGGAAATCGAGACGGCAACCGGTCGGGTACAGACGTTTTGCGCACGCCGCGGACGCCGTCCGCTTTGCGATCGAGGAGCTTCCGCCCGAATTTCTGCTCGGAACCCATCTCGAAGTCGACGAGGAGAGATACGACCGGCAGGGAATTCGTCGCTTGTACGAAGGAACGGAATATCCCCTGGTTCGCCGCGCCCCGGTGTAGTGCCGTGACCACGCGCTCGCACAGCAAATCCGTCGTCTTCAGTCATCCATTTGAACTGAAAGGTGTCGATCGAATTTTGCCGGCCGGAGACTATCGAGTGGTGACCGACGAAGAAATGATCGAAGAATTGTCGTTTCCCCTCTATCGCCGCACGGCCACCATGATCTTCGTGCCGGCGGACTCTCAGCATGGTTCCTCGATCGAGATGGTGGCCATTGATCCTCACGAGCTCCAGGCGGCTCAAGAGCGAGACCTAAATCATGACACTTAGCTTTCCAAATCAAAGCCGCTTTTACGATGCAACGCGCCGCGCCGTGCGGTTTTGGGGATACGACCGCGCCATGGAGGCATCGTTTTTCGTCGATGCCGACGCGTTGAAGAGAATTAAACCCGACACGGCGTTCGATGAGGATGGACTTCTCGGCACGTTCGATTCGAACCGCAAATTGATTTATGCGGTCGCAGCCAAGGTTTATGGGCGCCGTCGTAAGGGCTCTTATGACCTGATTGCAGGAGATTTTACCTGAGTTTTTAGGCTTGGTCTTCTCTGTGCCCCCTTTGCGGCGTGCCGGTCGCCCGGGCATCCGCGCAGCCTCAACCGGCGCAGCCGGCCCGGGAGGTCGTGCACCGAGCGCGCCTCAGATCGCTATTTCTCGGCCAATCTCGACGACCGCGTCGCGCGGCAGTTTGAAATAGTCGCTGACGTGGGTGGAGTTGCGCTGCATCGCCGCGAACAGCGCCTCCAACCATCGCGGAAGCCTTTTGTCACCGTCGCTCGGGACGACGGTTTCGTGGCCGATGTAATAGGTCACGTCTGACAGGTCGATGCCGCAGCCGCCGGCACGGGCCGTCCGAAGCATGGCCGGAATGTCGGGCCGCTCCATGAAGCCGTATCGGGCTGTGGCGCGCCAGAAGCGGGGGGCGATCTCTTCGAAATTCAGGCGCGCACTGTCGTCGATCCAAGGCACCGCCTCAGTGCGGACCGTCAGGACGAAGAGACTTTCGTGCAGGGCGCGGTTGTGCGTCACGTGCCACACCATCACCGGCGGGGCGTCGCGCTCGGTCCGGGTGAGAAACACAGCGGTACCTGGCACGCGCGGAATCCTGCCTTCTGCGATCCGCGCCATGAAGCTCGCGATTGGCACCACGGTCTCTTGAAGCCGGGCCGAGACCGCCTGGGCGCCTGTGTGCCAGAGCAGCATCACGCCGTAGACCGCGGCGGCAAGTAGCAAGGGCACATATCCGCCGTCGGCGACCTTGGCGAGGTTAGCCGCGAGGAAAGCCGCATCGACGATGAAAAACACGCCGGCAACGGCAGCGGCCGCAGGCAAGGTCCAGCGCCAAATCTCCCGCATCGCGATGAAGAGAAGTGCCGTAGTCATCAACATCGTGGCCGAAACCGCGATCCCGTAAGCCGCCGCCAAATTGTCCGACTTGCCGAAGCCGATCGCCAGACCGAGGGTTACGATCATCAATAGCCAGTTGACCGCGCCGACATAGATCTGGCCGTATCCTTGTTCGGACGTTTGCATGATCTGCAGCCGCGGCAGCCATCCGAGTTGGATGGCTTGTCGCGTCATCGAAAAGGCGCCAGTGATAATGGACTGACTGGCGATGATCGTGGCGATCGTTGCCAGGAGCACCAGCGGCACGAGCATGAACTGCGGGCACAGCCGATAGAAAATGTTGTCCCCTGTAGGAGCACCTTCGAGAACCAGCGCCGCTTGGCCGGCGTAATTGAGGATGAGGCTCGGAAAAACGAGAACCGACCAGGCTAGGCGAATTGGCCTGGCGCCGAAATGGCCCATGTCGGCATAGAGTGCCTCGGCGCCGGTCACGCATAAGAACACGCCGCCAAGCACCAGAAAGCCCGTCAATCCGCCCGTGCGCAGATAGGCGAAGCCGGCCCGCGGATCGATCGCGAACAGCACCGTGGGATGCTGCACGATCCCCCAAAGCCCAAGCACGGCCATAACAAGGAACCACAGGGCCATGATCGGGCCGAAGGCCCTGCCGATCCGTGTCGTTCCCAGTGGTTGGATGGCGAAGAGCGCGACAAGGATCACTACGGCCGCAGGCAATATGTAAGGTTGGAAACTTGACGTGACGATGTTAAGTCCTTCGAGCGCCGAAAGCACCGATATCGCCGGCGTGATGGCGCCATCGCCATAGATGAGCGCTGCCCCGAACAGTCCTAACGCCACAATAGCAGGACGATGCTGCCGCTTGACACCGAGAAGCGACATAAGCGCCAGAATTCCGCCCTCGCCATCATTGTCGACCCGCATCGCGAACGACACGTATTTGATCGACGTCACAATGATGAGCGTCCAGATCGCCAGCGATAGCGCTCCGAGCGTGGCGATCGGATCGGGATTCGGACCGGTGAGATTGAGAACCGTCTTAAGCGTGTAGAGCGGACTCGTGCCGATGTCGCCGAACACGACGCCCAATGCTGAAAGGCTCAGGACCGGCAGGCTCGAGGCGACTGCCCTCGGGTTCACCAGCGCGGGCTTGAGCACGCACAACTCCATGATCGATGGAGCCGGATCAATCTGGACCTGGCGGCCATACCCCTAAACCGCGGTATGCATATCATTCGAGAATCCGATGTGACATTTCGCTTCGCTTAGGACACGCTCACCTAATGAACCTCCTACTATTTGGCGTCCGTTAAGGGAACAAGCTGCCGCCGCTTTGTCCGCCAACTTAGAATGTCGCCTGGTGGTCCGTCGCGTCATTCAGTACGACGCATTAATATATCGGCAATCGGGTGAATAGCGGAAGTGAGCGAGGGCGAGATGACGGCTTACGACGGCACGTCCTGCAACCCGGCTTTAGCTCGTCAACCGCTTCCAACCTCGCTCCACTTCGGCGCTCGCGTTCTGCACCACATGCTTGAAGCCCTGCCAGTCATCGCTCACGACATCCCAATTGACCAGCGGTGCGTGCCCGCTAGCGGCAGACGGCGGTAGACCATTAGGCGCGCGACCCGTTGTCGTGTCGTACGCGAATGCGACGGCCACGGTGAGAATAATGCCTAGGATCACGCCGGCAAACATTGGCATGTTTGGTACCTCCCGATCTATCAGGCGGCTAACTCAAAAGAGCCAACGCGGTTCCACCACCAAGCACCAATAACGGTCCTTACGCCACGCGGACACTGCGCCACACCCTAGGCTCCGCGCCCACCCCGCTGTTCTACCGATCCAAATGGGCTCGAATTGACCAGGGAGTCTGGTCATGGCTGAATAAGGAGCTCAGGTCAGGAGGGTGACGTGGACGCATCCGGCTATCTCTACACAATCGCGACTGCCGGCATGACCTTCGCGGGCCTGTCTGTCCTGACAATGATCCTTCGGCAAATGCTCGGGGGTCAAGTAACCAAGTGGGACAGCTTTGTGACGCGCTCTTGGGTTGAATTGGGATTCATGACGACGTTCGGCTCGATCCTGCCGCCGCTGTTGATATTGTTTGGAGCCCCGGCGCCGATCGCTTGGCGTATTCCAAGCGGCGTCATGGCTGTCATTCTCGGGAGCTGGGCGCTGACATTTCCGCGCCGTCGGCAGGCTGTAAACCCGACGCGTTTGCCATTACAGGTGGTGATATTTTCGCTGGCGATGGATATCGCTTCGCTGGCTTTGGCGGCAAATGCAATTGTTGTTCCTGGCGAGCTATTGGCCGGCGTTTATGCCGCGGCAGTGACCGCGATACTGATCGCTGCCGGGATGTTGTTCCTGTTCGCGTTCGCTTATTGGTATGATGCAACGATCAGTCACGAGCAGTCGAAATCGTAAGTCTGTAAACGGAACGCTCAGCTTTTGGCCAACCCGCTGGTGAACTCAATACCGACACTCAATCCGGTTCGCCAAACGAGGCGGCAATTGCGCCGCGCGCGACCATTCTCGGTGAAGAGCAAGATGAAATGGTCCGGCAAATCCTGCTCACTTTGGAGGATAACACGCGTGCCTAATTCCGAGACATCGGCGATCGTGCATTTTATTGACGGTAGCTGTTCGTCCACGAGTATCCATGCGGTGCAATGCATTGGCCGTCGCGGCTTCCTGCGCAATTCCCCACGATTGAGGGAATTCCCTGCTACAGAGCCACCGTTCTGCGCGGCCTTCGCAGTGGGTCGTTCGGTATAGGCAGGATTAGCTTCCTTCCGAGATTGTGTCGCCACACTCTGCGGCCGCCCAGCATCCGGCGGCAGAGCGTCGGCCTTATCGACGTCGTCCGCGCGGGCCATTTCCGGCACTTGCGGGTTCGCTTGCTTGTCCGGAAGAGCACCAAGCGCGCGGTGCAGCTTCGTCAAAGCGGCGGCAAGATCAATTGGCTTGGTAATGTAATCGTTGGCCCCAAGGTCAAGCACAAGCTTGATATCGTGACTCGCGCTTCGCCCGCTTACCATGATAACCGGTAAGTCGGCCTGCGTGCGGGACGTCCGAATTCTTTTCAGCACCTCGATGCCGTCGATCTCGGGCATAATAATGTCAAGCAACACGGCGTCGAAGTGCTGCTGCTTGATCATGTTCAACGCCGTCAAGCCACAGTCCGCCTCAGCGATCCGGAAGCCGCGTGCGCCGAGATACCGGCTCAACAGGTTCCGATTTTCTGCGATGTCGTCGACGACGAGCAGTTTACCGTGACCACGATATGCAGCGTTCATCACGAATGCCGAGCCGGTTGCTTGAACGAACATTGGTACGTTTTTAGCAAAAAGCGATTAAGGAAAGGTGCCGGCGGCTCACTGATAAGGTTAATAAAGTTTCAGCGCGTCGGCACAAACCGCTCCGGATCGCCTTAGCGTCGGTGCGTTCAGTTGCGGGTTTGCGTCTCCGGGTTACTCAACTACCCAAAACGAATGCGGTTTTGCCGCACCGGCGAACTCATCCAACCGGTTCCTTCGCTTCGATCGTGGAGTGCTGCGTCGTTCGCGGAGAAAAGGGTCTTCGTTAGTTTTTGGTTGCCCTGCCTCCCGTTTAGCGTTTTTCAATCCAATAGGCCGCACATTCGCGGCAGCCGCTTTGCTCGCTACAGTGGCCTCGATTTGAAATAGGAGAGCGTCATGGCGATGCACGAAACCGCCGAGACATGGGTTCGCATTGACCTGTTCTGCGATGGCCTCGGTGACGCCGGTGCTTGCGTACGCGATCCTAGTGACGATTTGGGCACAATTTCCGACGTTGCCCCGACCGCCGAAGTTGCGCGAAAGGCCGTCCTCAATGCAGTCGTGAAATCGCGCTGGAATTTCGACGGGAATCTGCAGCGTTGGCTATGTCCTGAGTGTGTGGCTGTCCGCGACGCCGCCAGGGATTTAACTTCGGCGTTCGGCTATGTCAGCCAGACTGGATCAATAGCTCCCACCGATGCTTGTCTTTCCGGCCCCTCTACGTACCCCAGCGGCGCTGCAAGCATGTCCGAGATAACAACTTAACGACGCAAGCGCGAAATGGCAAGGCGCACGCCGCGAACACCGCCAATCTGCCGGAGCCGCTTCTTATCAAGAGACTTTTGTTAAAGGAGCGTTGAGCACCTCTGCCGCAGCTTTGGTATAAATTTCGCCAAGACTTTTAATTTGCTCGCCAAATGAACTCAATTGCGACTGCATGAATTCGGTCTGAATTGGTACTGCCTCCAGGAAGTTATTTGCTCGGCTTAGTTTGTGCACGTAGTCACGAGCAATAGCTAAGTTCTTCTCAGCACAGTCCTTTGCTTTTCCACCTAACTCAGTGTCGCCCATTGGGTGAGATGAAACAGTTTTCTGAAGAAAATCGAAATACTTGTCCACTGTCTTGCGAACTTCCTCTCTGACCTGTTCCGAGAACTGATCCAGAGTTATGTTCCAATCCAACATATTCTCGTTTGCCATCGTGGCGTCCTCTTAGGAACACAAGCTCCCCAAGCAACCAGCGTTGGAGGGCGGAAACGTACCCCATCTTGCACTAATTCCGCGCCTTTAGTCGATTTAAGTCAACAACTATCCTCAGCTCGACAATGCCAAGCGGAAGAAGCTTGCCAGCCTTCGATGGCCCGCGCTGTTGTTGTGTGGGCAGGAAATAGAGATTTCGTCGATGCTCTGAAGCCAATAGCTCGGGGCATGTCCGTGCGTAGCCCCAAATCGAAATGACGGGCCGCCTACGATTTTCGTCGCGATTGGGGCCTAAGCGGGCATTGCGTGGACAGTCTGAATGTGACGCGAATGACCCATTTTCGAAATTTTGCCACCGACCATTAATGCAATGCGAAAGGATTATTCGACCACCTCGTCAGCACTGCCGAGCAGGGGCAGCGGGATGGTGAGACCAAGGGCCTTGGCTGTCTTGAGGTTGATGACAAACTCGAATTTGTCCGCCTGTTCGATCGGAATGTCGGCGGGCTTCGCACCGTTGATGATCTTGGCTACGTGGTCGGCGGCCAGCCCGAACATTCGCGGGAAATCGACCCCGTAGGACATTAGGCCGCCGGCTTCGACATAAGTCTTGAAAGTGAACATAGTGGGCAGTCGCTGCCTAATCGCTAGCTCAGCGATCCGGGAAGTTTGCGCTGCGAACAATGGGCTCGATAGGACTAAGGCCATTTGCGCCGATCCCGCGGATGCATTGCGAAATGCGGCCTCAAAATCATAGGGTGGATTCTCGAGCTTCAGTGGCTGGACCCCAATTTTTAAGGACTTTGCTGCGCGCTCGGCAGCAGCGAATTGATCTGTCGTCTGGGCATCAAACAGAACAACCAATCGGGTCCGATCGGGAAACGCCTGGGTCAGTATCTCGACTTGCTTTTGCGCTAATTCCAGTTGCTGAAAAACGACGCCGGTAACGTTACCGCCTGGCCGCGATAAACTGTTGACATAGCCACGCGCAATTGGATCGAAGTTCACCGCGATCATGACGATCGGAACGGCGCGGCTTGCAGCGATGACTGTTTGCAAGGCAACCTCCGGACCAACCGCGACGAGTATGTCCGGCCCCGATTGCATCAACTCGGCTACAGCCACAGACACGCCGCGCGGATCGTCCGTATATTTGTATTCAATGCTGAAATTTCGGCCTCCGCTAAGGCCACGCGCCTGAAGCTCTTCACGAAAGGCTTGAAACCCGGCGGCGGCAACCACTCCCGCATCAGGTTTGGGCGCGAGATAGCCAATACGAGCAATCGTACCGGCCTGCTGCGCCCGCACGGCGAGCGGCCACGACACCGCCGCGCCGCCAAACGCTCGGATGAATTGTCGTCTTCCGATGCCGATTGCCATTTTCACTGTCCGCAATGGGATCATGCCCGCTGCAAAAGGTAGAATATCACGCCCCAATCGGCAGGTCTGTGACCGACTTCACCCTGTCCCGACCGCAAAATGGCTCGGTGCTTTTGCTGCGGGTGCGTGCGGCAGAAAGTGGCCCAGCGCTACACTTCCAGCAGTGCAGGGATATATCCGGAGTTGAGGGTCACAGTGGACGTTGGTTCGCGCTCGCACGAGATGACGCGATTGACCCAATCCGCGACATGCCGCGGTCATGCTGCTGTACAACCTGACCTTTGGACTCCCCTTTCGCCTGTCGCAAATCCCTGCTGTAATCCAAACGAAATTTGGCAAGGTCCTAAGCCTTGGGTGAAGGCGATGCGACGGCGCGATTTCATTGCACTTCTCGGAGGCGCAGTAGTCACGTGGCCGCTCATGGCGCGCGCCCAGCAGGGCGAGCGGATGCGGCGCATCGGCGTGCTACTGCCTACGGCTGCGGACGATGCGGTATATCAGAGTCGCATGGCGGCATTCCTGAGGGGATTGCAGCAACTGGGTTGGGTCGACGGCGCCAATGTTCGCATCGACACGCGCTGGGCCGCTGCCGATACGGACCTTCGCAAATACGCGGGGGAACTGATCGCGCTCGGGCCGGACGTTGTCATGGCTTTTACCAGCGCCGCAGTGCCGCCCTTGCAGCAGGTGACCCGCGCAATTCCGATCGTGTTTGCGATCGTCGCTGATCCGGTCGGCGCCGGCTATGTCGAGAGCCTAGCGCGGCCAGGTGGTAACGTCACTGGCTTTACCACTTTTGAATATGCCCTCGGGGGCAAATGGCTGGAGCTGCTCAAAGAGATTGCGCCTCGCACAGCGCGAGTGGCAGTCCTTCGAGACCCGGCCATAGCGGCTGGACCCGCGGAGTACGGGGCAATCCAGGCCGTGGCACCGTCGCTTGGGGTGGAATTGCGCCCGATCGATATGCGCAATGCCGACGAGATCGAGCGCGCCATCACGGTGTTTGCGGCGAGTTCCGACGGTGGCTTGATAATAACTGGGAGCACCGCGGCGACAACTCACCGCGAGCTAATCATTGCGCTCGCGGCGCGGCACCGACTACCCGCTGTCTACTATGCCCGCTATTACGTCACTGGCGGCGGCCTGATTTCTTATGGGTCTGATATCCTCGACCAATGCCAGCGCGCGGCGGGCTATGTCGACCGCATTCTCAAGGGCGCTAAGCCGGCCGACCTGCCAGTGCAGGCGCCCACCAAGTACGAACTAGCCATCAACCTCAAGACCGCCAAGGCGCTCGGCATTGAGGTGCCGCCAACGTTGCTCGCGCGTGCCGACGAGGTGATCGAATAGGTGCGCCGTTTGCTGCACCTGCGCACAGCCGCTGCTGGCCCAGTTCGGACCTCACCCGATGTCCGCATTCCCGTCGCTATCGTGTGCAGAGCGGACGTTGAGTAAACAGCGTAATGGCCTATATGTTTGGTCCCTGTCTCAGCGACGCCCCTTGACTTTTGTCCCCATTTTAGCTACACATCACCGAATCTCGCCCGCATACAGGACGTCAGCCGGCGACACCGGCTGCCGGGGCGAGTGCGGTTCCCGCGGGCGGCGGCTCGTCACCGCCGTTCCCGGGCGGCTCCGGGGAATTACGCCCGGCCGGCATGATGACCGGTCTGCGGGGAAACCCGCTGGACTGGGACAGGGAGGAGCGGGTAACGCCCGCTAGTGACGCGTGATCCTGAATCACGCGTTGCAAAGCGCACGGTCTTTCGAACCATCGGGGCCGTGCGCCCGACCAAGTCCCAGGAAGCGCGTATCTGGAGCTGAGCTGTGGCGTTCGCTCGCTGCAGCAAGCGCCGTGGTGGAACGCCGACAGGCGAGCGCGCTGCGCTCAGCGCGCGACCGCGTCCGTATGATGCGGTCCGGTAGGATACGCATCTGTCGGCGTTTCGCCTTCCTGTTTTCGTGCGCATGATCTTGATCCGAAAACCGGATACCACTTTTCGGGATCATGCGTACCGGAAGCGATCGGATGAAAGCCACGGCCACCAGCGGCCTTCATCGGACGACGATCGAAACCGGTCTCGGCTTGGTTGTCCTGGTCGTGGTCAGCAAAACTCGGGCGCGGAGCGCGTCGCGAGAAGGACTTTTTATTTCGTCATTGCCGGACTTGATCCGGCAATCCATGCGAAACAATGACTCGCTCAGATTCGCCGCACCGTTTTGATCGCCGCGCCTCTACATGGATCACCGGGTCAAGCGCGGTGGTGACGAAGGAGAAGAAGCACGCACTTCGCTGCGGCGGGACGGAAAAAATCACTCCGGCGGCGGCAGGAACACGACTTCGTGCTTGGCCGACAGCGCGACGACTTCCGGCGGCGTCTGCTCTTTCATGCTGTGAATGGCCCAGAACAGATCGTAGAGCTTGCGCGTCGGCGACACCCAGAAGAAGCATTTCACGGTCTGGTCGGTCTTGTTGAAGATGCCGTGCGGCAGCTGCATCGGCAGCCGGATCAGATCGCCGGTGGTGGCGGTGAATTCGCGGCCCTCGAGGACGAGATCGAATTTGCCGTCGAGCATATAGATGAATTCGTCCTGGGTCGGATGAATGTGCGGCGGCACGAAGGTGCCGGGCGGAAACGTGGCGTGCCAGGAAAACGAATTTTCCGACAACGACTTCGGCACATAGGTTTGGCCGAGAATATTCCAGACGATGCCGTCTATGCCCGTTCCGGCCTTGGTAATGCCGGGCGTCATCACATAAGTCATCGCAACCTTACTCCCCTGCTACGCGTGCTCGCGGTATTCAACCATGCGCGCTTCGGGCCGCCAACGTTCGAGCGTGCGCCATCGATGAAAAGCGTAAATTTGCCTCAGCCCGTGCTACTAATATTCCCGCCTGGACCGCTTCACAAGGACAGTATTTTAACCTTAAAGTATCCGCCGACCCGCTCGATGACAGGCCGTTGGGTCCTGCCAGCGCGTGCCGTTACAGGACCCTTGTTAGGAGACCGCACATGACCAAGCACAAGTCGCTCATTGCCCTCGCGGCCGCACTCGGATTGTGGACGTCCGCCGCGCACGCCGAAGACAATCTCAAAATCGGCCTCATCGCCACGCTGTCAGGGCCTCCCGCCGTGCTCGGCCAGCAATTGCGCAACGGCTTTGCGCTGGCGGTCAAACAGCTGGGCGGCAAGCTCGGCGGGCGTAATACCGAAATCGTCGTGGCCGATGACGAGCTGAAGCCCGACGTCGCCGTGGGCAAGGTCAAGGCGCTAATCGACCGCGACAAGGTCGATTTCGTGGTCGGACCGATATTCTCGAACATACTCGGTGCGATCCTGAAGCCGGTCACCGAGGCCAACGTGATCCTGATCAGCCCCAATGCCGGCACCTCGAGCTTCGCCGGCAAGGACTGCAACCCGAACTTCTTCGTCACCTCCTATCAGAACGACCAGGTACACGAGGTGCTGGGCCAGTATGCGCAAGATTCCGGGTACAAAAAGGTCATCATCATCGTACCCAACTACCAGGCCGGCAAGGATGCCGCCGCTGGCTTCAAGCACAAATTCACCGGTCAAGTCCTCGACGAGATCTACGTGCCGCTCGGCCAGCTCGATTATTCGGCGGAGCTGTCGCGGATCGCCGCCGCGAGCCCGGACGCGATCTTCGCCTTCCTGCCCGGCGGCATGGGCGTGAACTTCGTCAAGCAATACCGGCAGGCCGGCCTCGCCGAGAAGATTCCGTTCCTGTCGGCGTTCACCGTCGACGAGTCGACGCTTCCCGCGCAGCAGGATGCCGCGCTCGGCATGTATGGCGGCGCCAACTGGGCGCCCAATCTCGACAACCCGCAAAACAAGGCATTCGTCGACGCCTACTTGAAGGAATACAACGCCGTGCCTGCAACTTACGCCTTCCAAGCCTACGACGCGGCCATGCTCATCGACAGCGCGGTGCGTCAGGTCAAGGGCGACGTCAGCAACAAGGACGCGTTGCGCGCGGCCCTGATGAAGGCCGATTTCAAGTCGCTGCGCGGCAGCTTCAAGTTCAACACCAACCACTATCCGATCCAGGATTTCTATCTGGTCAAGGTGGCCAAGCGCGCGGACGGCAAATACGAGACCGAGATCGCCAAGAAGGTGTTCACCGCCTACGGCGATACCTATGCCAAGGACTGCCCAATGAAGTGACGGGCCGCGCCCATCTTCCGCCGCACGGAGGGTGCGGTAAAATATGTCAGGCACGCTCTTCCTGGTCCAAGTCCTCAACGGATTGCAGCTCGGCGTGCTTTTGTTCCTGATCGCGGCCGGCCTCACGCTGGTGTTCGGCGTGATGGACTTCATCAATCTCGCCCATGGCGTCCAGTACATGCTGGGCGCCTATCTCGCCGTCGCGTTCTACGGCGTGGTCGGCAATTTCCTGGCGGCGCTGGTGCTGGCGCTTATCGCGGCGCTCGCGTTCGGCCTGCTGCTCGAGTTTCTGGTCTTCCGGCACCTCTACGGGCGCGATCACCTCGATCAGGTCATCGCCACCTTCGGCATCATTCTGTTCCTTAATCATGCCGTCAGGCTGATCTGGGGCGCCGCGCCGTTGACGCTGCCGGTGCCGGAGTTTTTCACCGGCTCGGTCGTCCTGATGAACGGCATGCTCTATCCGGTCTGGCGCCTCGTCATCATTGCCTCCGGCCTTGCGGTCGCGGTCGGCCTCTACGTGCTGGTGACCTACACCCGGATCGGCATGCTGGTGCGCGCCGGTGCCACCAATGCGCCGATGGTTTCGGCGCTCGGGGTCAACATCGGGCGCTTGTTCATGTTCGTGTTCGGCTTTGGCACGATGCTCGCGGGCTTCGCCGGTATCATGATCGCGCCGATCATCTCGGTCGAACCCAGCATGGGCACGAACATCCTCATTCTGGCTCTCGTGGTGATCGTGATCGGCGGCATCGGCTCGATCCGCGGCGCCTTCATTGCCGCGTTGCTGATCGGTCTCGTCGACACCCTCGGCCGCTCGTTCTCGATCGATATTCTGCGCTTGCTCATGGGCCCGTCGCCGGCGCGCATGGCCGGACCGGCGATCGCCTCGATGCTGATCTACGTGCTGATGGCGGTCGTGCTTTACGTGCGGCCCGCCGGTCTGTTTCCGGCCAGGGGCCGCTGACATGACCGGCGCCGCGATTGCCACCGCCAGCCGACCGCGCATTCTGCGCCCCCCACGCGATGTGGCTTTGCCGGCAGCTGATTTTCCTCGTTTTCGCGCTGCTGCCGCTTTTCGCCTGGCTGAGCGCGCAACACTATCTGCTCGATTTGGGCGGCCGCATCATGGTGTTCGCGGTCGCCGCGGTCGCGCTCGATCTTCTGGTCGGTTACGGCGGGCTGATTTCGTTCGGCCATGCCGGATTCATCGGGCTCGGCGCCTATGCCGTCGGCATTTTGTCAGCCGAGGGCATTGGCGACGCGCTCATCGCCCTGCCCGCCGCTGTCGCGGTCTCCATGCTGTTCGCCTGGCTGACCGGCATTGTCTGTCTGCGCACCAAGGGCGTTTATTTCATCATGATCACGCTCGCATTCGGGCAAATGGTTTATTTCATCGCGACGTCGCTCGCGCCTTATGGCGGCGACAACGGCCTGACCATTGCGGCGCGCAACACTGTGGCCGGATGGCCGATGATCAAGAGCGACCCCGCGTTCTATTATTTCACCCTCCTCTGTCTGCTGGCGACTTATCTGTTCTGTCGCACCTTGATCGTTTCGCGTTTCGGACGCGTGCTGCGCGGCGCCAAGGAGAATGTCACGCGCATGGCGACGATCGGCTTCGCGGCCCGCCGCTTTCAGCTCGCCGCCTATGTGATTGCCGGCGGGCTCGGCGGCTTATCCGGATTTCTGCTGGCGAATCTGACGGAGTTCGTCAGCCCCGAATATATGTCCTGGCAGCAGTCCGGCGAGCTGATTGTCATGGTGATCCTCGGCGGCGTCGGCACTCTCGACGGCGCCATCATCGGCAGCGCCTTCTATCTTCTCGCCGAAGACTGGCTGTCAGGGACGACCGAGAACTGGCAGGTGATTTTCGGGCCGCTGCTTGTGCTGGTCGTTCTGTTCGCGCGCGGCGGTCTGATCGGTCTCGGCTCGCGGTTCTGGCGGTCCGGTCATGGCTGAACCGCTGCTTCACCTTGAAGGCCTACGCAAGAACTTCGGCAGTCTGGTCGTGACCGATGACGTGACGCTCGATGTCATGCCCGGCGAGACGCACGCCGTCATCGGGCCGAACGGCGCCGGCAAGACCACGCTGATCAATCAAATATCCGGGCTGACGGCCCCGGACGAAGGCCGCATCCTGTTCGCCGGCGCCGACGTCACAATGCTGCCGCCGGAAGCCCGCGCCTTGCGCGGCCTGGCGCGCAGCTTTCAGATCACCTCGATCCTGCCCGGATTTCCGGTGATCGAGAACGTCGCGCTCGCGGTGCAGGCGCGCACCGGCTCGAGCTTGCGGTTTATCGGACGCGCCGCCGACGAAACGGCGCTCAATCTTCCCGCGATGGCGGCGCTCGAACAGACCGGCATTGCCGACCGGGCGCATGCGCGCGCCGGCGAACTCTCCCACGGCGAGAAGCGCGCGCTCGAGCTTGCCATTGCGCTGGCCATGCAGCCGACACTGCTTCTGCTCGACGAACCGATGGCTGGGATCGGGCGCGACGAGACCGAGCGGCAGGTGGAGCTTCTGCTCCGGCTCAAGGGACAGTTGACGATGATTCTCGTCGAGCACGACATGGATGCGGTGTTCGCGCTGGCTGATCGCATTTCCGTGCTGATCCGCGGGCGCCTTCTCACTACCGGCTCGCCGGCGCAAGTGCGCGCCGATCCGCAGGTCGTGGCCGCCTATCTCGGCGAACAAATGGAGTAATCTTTGCTCGTGTTTCAATTGCACCGTCATGGCTGGGCTTGTTCCGGCCATCCACGTCTTTGTTTTGGCGCGGTCTTAAGACGTGGATGCCCGGCACGAGGCCGGGCATGACGGCTGGATGGTATGAGGGTGAAGCGTGCTGACGGTCGAAGCGCTCAAGGCTACTTACGGTGCGGCGCAGGTGCTGTTCGATGTGAGTTTCATCGTCGGCGACGGTGAAATGGTCACGCTCCTTGGCCGCAACGGCATGGGCAAGACCACCACGATCTCGACCATTATGGGGCTGATGCCGGCTGCTGGCGGACGCATTGAGTTCGACGGCGCGCCGCTCGACGGCCTGCCGCCGTACCGCATTGCCCAGGCCGGGCTCGGCCTCGTTCCCGAAGGTCGTCAGATTTTTCCGACGCTGAGTGTCGAGGAGAACCTTGTCGCGACCGCGGCTGCGCGCTTCGGCCCGCGCGCGCTGGCGGCTCAAGGACGTCTATGCGCTGTTTCCGGGCCTCGCCGAGCGCCGCCGCAACATGGGCAATCAGCTCTCCGGTGGCGAGCAACAGATGCTGGCGATCGGAAGGAGCCTGATGACCAATCCGAAGCTTCTCATTCTCGATGAGGCGACCGAGGGACTGGCGCCACTCATTCGCAACGAGATCTGGGCGAGCCTCAAAGAACTCAAGGCTGATGGCCAGGCCATTCTCCTTGTTGACAAGCACGTCGACGCGCTCATGAAACTCGCGGACCGCCATATTGTCATTGAGAAAGGCCGCGTCGTCTGGTCGGGCTCTTCGGCGGCGCTCGCCAACGATCCGACCGTGCGGCAGCGCTATTTGCAGGTATGATCGCGCGCGGCGGGGCCGAGGTGGTACACCCCATAAATCAAGCCCGCGTTACGCGGCTGGGGTGATCGCCGATTGAACCGCCGCCATCAATTCCGCTGGCCGGAATGGTTTGCGCAGCCGGATAATCTCCGCCGGTACGATATCGAGCGCGTTCCGTCCGGATCCAGAAAGCAAGGCGCCGGAGATAGCAATAATCGGCGAGTTCGGTCTGGATTCGCGCAACGCCTCGATGAGTTCAATACCGTCCATCTCCGGCATATTCAGGTCCACAATCACCAGATCGAAGCTCGACGAAGCCAACTCGCCCAGGGCCAGTCGACCGCTTTTGACCGTTACAACATCAAAGTTACGAGCCTTGAGCGCAGCGGAAATCGCCGCTCTGACTTGAAGTTGGTCATCGATCACGAGAATGCGCGACATAGTGGTTCCCCCATCGAAGCTTTAGCTAGGCCGGCAATGTGCCGGGCTCATGAATTCGGGCGGCCGAGCCGTCTGCGCCGTCAATGGCGGTCCGCAGCAGCCGGGCAAGCTCTGTCTTTCGGTACGGTTTTGCCAGCAAGAGAACGCCGGGATCGAGCCGTCCATGATGGATGACGGCGTCCTCGGTATAGCCGGATGTAAACAGCACCTTCAGCGGTGAGCGCCGTCTCGCCATTTCGTCGGCAAGCTGCCGGCCGTTCATTTTCCCGGGCATGATCATGTCGGTGAACAGCAAATCGAATGCTGCGCCGCCATCAGCGATTGCAAGAGCTTCCGCGGCATTAGCCGCCGGCAGCGTCGTATAGCCGAGGCTTTCGAGTTGCGTGATGACATAGGTGCGCACAAGCGCGTCGTCCTCGACGACCAGGATCGTCTCCGTTCCGCCTTCGATCGGGACGACGGAAGGTGCATCGGCGACGGCGTCGACCAATGCTCGCGCCTGCGGCAGATAAACCCTGAACGTCGTTCCCTGTCCTTCCTCGCTATAAACCTTGATGTGCCCGCCGGATTGCTTGACGAAGCCGTAAACCATGCTCAAGCCAAGCCCGGTTCCCTTGTCGACCTCTTTTGTAGTGAAAAACGGTTCGAAGATTTTGTCGCGGATGGCTTCCGGAATGCCGTCGCCGGTATCGCTCACGGCGATGAGCACGTAATTGCCGGCGACAACGTCGGCGTTGGTCTTGGCGTAGCTGTCATCGAGTACGACGTTTCTCGTCTCCAGCATGAGTTTGCCGCCATTCGGCATGGCGTCGCGGGCATTGATCGCCAGATTCAGAAGTGCGGAGCTGAGCAGGTTCGGATCGACAAGGGCCGATCGGACGTCGCCCCGCAAAATCGTCTCGACCTCGATATTCTCGCCAAGCGTCGACCGCAGCAGCTTTGTCGTCTCGACCATCAAACCGTTGATATCGGTCTCGCGCGGCTGCAAAGGCTGTCTACGGGCAAAGGCGAGAAGCTGTCCCGTCAACTCGGCGCCGCGGTCGGCCGCATCGCTGATCAGGGTGGCTATCGCAGCAAGCTCCGGCTTGTCGGCGACCGCCTCGGCCAGGATGTCGATCGTCCCGGTGATGACCGTGAGCATGTTGTTGAAGTCGTGGGCCACTCCACCGGTCAACTGGCCAACGGATTCCATCTTCTGCGCCTGTTTGAGTTTCTCCTCGGCCGCGATTTTATCGGTGAGATCCCTGACGAACCCGTTGAACACGTAGCCGTCACGCCGCCGCAGCGCCGTCAGTGCCGTTTCGACTTTGATCCTTCGCCCATCCTTGCGCACCGCGTCGATGTCAAAGCGCTCGCCGACGTTGGCGCCCGCATCCCGGCTTTGCAGCCGCGCGCGCATTTCACGGTGCCGAAGCTGATAATCCGGCGGCAAGAACAGATCAGTAAGCCGTTTTCCCAGCGCCTGCTCGCGAGACCAGCCGAAGATCACCTCAGCTTGCGGATTCCATTCGACGACCTCTCCGGTTTCCTTGATCTGGATAAATCCATCAAGCGCCCCGGCGATAATGTCCCTTGCGGTCTGTTCGCTTTCACGCAGCGCTTCTTGCGATTTTATTCTGGCGCTGATATCGCGCGCGACCTTGGCGGCGCCGACGATTACTCCGGAATGCGACCTGACCGGCGATACGCCGAGGGAAACATCAATCCGCTGCCCGTCTTTTGTTAACCGGACCGTGTCGTGGTGATCGACTTTCTCACCATTTTCGATCTTGGCGAGGATCGCGCGAGCGTCGTCGCGCAATTCGACGGGTACGATAATGTCGATCTTCTTGCCTATCGCTTCCGGCGCCGTGAATCCGAAAAGACGTTCCGCGGCCGGGTTCCATCCGGTGATGACGCCGTCGAGAGTCTCGGTGACGATCGCGTCGTTGGACGATTCCACCGCTGCGATGAAGAGCTGCTCACGCTCGGCGTACTGCCGGAGCGCCGCTTCGTCCTGCTGCCGCTGCGTGACGTCTTCATGCGTCGAGACCCACCCGCCGCTGTCTATAAGCCGATTGACGACCCGAATTGAACGTCCGTCGGGAATTTCCGAGATCGTATCCGCCGCATGGCCGCCGAATATCTCATTCTCAATGTAGGCGTCGACATCGCCACGGAAGGTGCCGCTCTCGGCGCGCTGTCGCAGCAATTCACGTCCCTGTACAGCCCGGCTTCGCCAGCTCAGGCGACAGCCGATACATTTCGATGTAAGTCCGATTGATAACGACGGCGCGCGCATGCCTATCGAATATCAACAAGCCATGATGCATATTGTTCAGGGCGCGTCCAAGGAGTTCCTCCTGCTCGCGGACCCTTGCTTCCGCGAGCCTCTGCTCGGTTGTATCGCGGCCGGTGAAGAAATGTTGCCGCGCCGGTTCTGACCAGACGCCGGTCCAGGCCAAAGTCACGACGCGCCCGTCCCTGTGAACGTAAGCGGTCTCGAAGTTTCTCATGATCCGGCCGCGACGCGCCAAGCGCATCTCCTTACGCGTGCGCTCGAGATCGTCCGGGTTGATGAACTCCGCGGCACTATGGCCGGTCATTTGCTCGGGACGGTAGCCCAGTATTGTCTCGCTACTCGGGCTGACCCGCGTGAAGTTACCCTCGTGGTCGGTGACCAGGAGCAAGTCCGGCGATGTATCGAAGACGCGGCGGCGTTCTTCGACCTCCTGTCTGAGTGCCGCAGTGCTCGCGTGCGATACAGCCGCCATATGCTGGAAGGCGTCGGCAAGCGCGCTGATTTCGCGGCCGCCGCCCGCCGGCATCGCAATCGACGCCTCGCCGGAAAACTGTTTGACGGCCTCGGTCATCTGGACGAGCGGTTTTGTCAGCGAGCGGGCGAGCGCCACGGCCAAAGCAAGCGCGCCGAGGACTGCCCCGAGCGCCACGCCCGCGCTGGAGCCAAGCACCGTCGCGATCACGCGGGCCTGTGCGTCGTTTCGATCCAACCCCTCCGGCAGCGTAAGCGCCAAGACGCTCCAAGAGGTCAGCAGGCCGCCGGCACTTGCCGTCAGCAGCACCAACGAAACCATCGCGATCGTCAAACGCGTCGATAGCCGCATGCGCCTTCTTTCATCGCGTCGTTTCGGCCATCAGCAACCGCACGAATGTCAGTCGCCCTGCATGTGATTGATCACGAGCCAATATTTGCCGATGTCGCGGACCGCTTCGGTGAATTGCTCGAAATCGACCGGCTTCACGATGTAGCTGTTGGCGCCCACGTCATAGGACCGCATGACGTCCCTCTCCTCGCTGGAGGATGTAAGGACGACAATTGGAATGCCGCCGCGTGCGCGGATCGTTCTTGATGCGCTTGAGGACTTCGTGGCCATCCACTCTTGGCAATTTCAGGTCCAGCAGCACCAGCTTTGGATTCTCCAGAGCTTTTTGGTCGTTTGGCTCGGACCCAAATAGAAATTCAAGGGCCTCCACGCCATCGCGGGCGACGTGAACCGTGTTGGCAAGGTTCGCGGTCTTGAAGGCATGCAGCGTGAGCATGATGTCATTGGGGTTGTCTTCGACCAGCAGGATGTCGGCGCGCAGGTCAGTCATGGCGTGATTGCTCCGTCGTGAAATAGAATGTCGCGCCGCGATCGACCGCGGCTTCGGCCCACACGCGTCCACCATGGCGCTGCACATGCGCTGCACGATCGCGAGGCCCACGCCGGTGCCTTCGAAATCTTCGGCGCGATGCAGGCGCTGGAATACGCCAAACAGCTTGTCGGCGTATTGCATGTCGAAGCCAGCGCCATTGTCGCGGACAAAGAACACCTGTTCGCCGTTGATCTGGCTTGAACCGATTTCGATCTCGGCTTCTTGGCGCACGCGCGTGTATTTGAACGCATTGCCGATAAGGTTGGCGAAGACTTGCTTGAACAGCGCCGGATCGCCCCAAATATCGGGGGTTTCGCCGACCGAAACGCTGACGGACCGTGCGGATTTATCGTGTTGCCGCACCTCGCACAACACCTGTTCAATCATGGCAGCGGTCGGCACGCTTCGTTTGCTTAACGGTTGGCGGCCAAGACGGGCGAATTTGAGCAAGTCGTCCACCAGCTGGCCCATTCGCACGGTGTTATCGCGCACGAGCTGGAGATATTGGCGTGGCTCCTCCGGTAGGTCCCGCCCGTACTGCTTGAGCAAAATCTGGCTGAACGCGTCGATCGCTCGCAGCGGCGCGCGCAAATCATGCGAAACGCTATAGGAAAACGCATCCAGCTCGCTGACCGCGGCCTGGAGCTCGTTATTCTTTTCCTGCAAGCTCCTTTCGTATTGCTTATGTTTGGTGACATCTCGAATGGCGCTCAAAGCGAGTTGTTCCATCCGCAGTTTCCAGAGGGCTCAGACTGACCTCGATCGGGAACTCCGTGCCGTCTTTGCGCTGACCATAAAGGTCGATAGCGGCACACATCGGGCGCGCCTTCGAAGCAGCAAAGAACGTTTCGCGATGTGATGGATGTTTGGCGCGGAATCGCGGCGGCAGCAAAAGTTCGATTTTTTCGCCAAGCAGCTCCGCCGACGCATAGCCGAATAGTTTTTCAGTCTGCGCGTTGACGAGCACGATATTTCCCGTTGCATTGACAATGACGATCGAATCGGGTGTCGCTTCCAGCAAATCCTTGAACTTCTGTTCGGCCTCGCGACGGTCGCTGACGTCGCGCGTCACCTTGCCGAAGCCGTTCAGCTTCCCGGCGCCGTCGTAGATCGGCGTGATAACCACTTCGGCCCAGAATTGGCTTCCGTCCTTGCGCACGCGCCAGCCTGCGTCCTCGAGCCGGCCTTCGGCGACTGCCCTCTCCAGTTCGCGTTGCGGCTTTCCGCGAAGTACATCGTTTGGCGAATAGAATTTCGAAAAGTGGCGGCCAATGATTTCGTCGGGACGATAGCCCTTGATAGATTCAGCGCCCTTTTCCAGGTGGTTACAATGCCCTTGGGGTCGAGCATGAAGATTGCGTAGTCCTTCACGCTTTCCACCAGAAGACGGTAGCGTTCTTCGCTGTCCGCCGGCGACACGGTTTCCGACTTGGCCAGCTCGCTCGCGCCCAAGCGTTTAGCCATTGGAACACATTGGGGTCGTTGTCACCGCCGGCATCTGCACGCCCGGCTTGGCATCGAAATTTCGGGGTGCGCTGTCAGCATCGCGCCCCAGCCGGGGAGATCGACATGAAAGATCGTGCCGCCGCCGGGCGCGTCGGCAAAACCCACGCGGCCGTCGAGGCGGGCGACGATTTCCTTGACGATGCTCAGTCCGAGACCGGTGCCGCCTCGCTGCCGCGCGTCGGAGGCGTCGGCTTGAGCGAACTTCTCAAAGATGTGCGGCTTGAAGTCGTCAGGAATTCCACAACCGCGGTCGCGCACCGAGATGCGGACCGCACCGCCGAGCTGTTCAACAGCGACCAGAACCTCTCCGCCCGGCGGAGAGAACTTGATCGCGTTCGAGAGGAGATTGGTGACGACCTGGAGGACCCAATCGGGATCGGCGCGTATTTCGCCGCCGGTCGACGAGGGATCCAGCCTCATCCGCACGCCATAAGGCTCAGCGAACGCCCGATTGGCTTCGATCGCCTCCTTGACCAGCGATAGAACCTCCACCCGTTTCAGTACAAACACGACCCGACCGGATTCGATCTTCTCCATAGTGAGGATGCTGTTGACCAGCCGCACCAGCCGCTGGCTGTTCGCGTGCGCGATGGTAATCAGACGCATCACCGAGGGAGACAATTCTCCCGCCGCATTACCGACCAGAAGACTGAGCGCGCCACTGATCGAAGTGAGCGGAGTGCGCAGCTCGTGGCTCACCGTCGCGACGAACTCGTCCTTCAGGCGCTCGGTGCGCAGACGCTCGCTGATATCGACAATCACCCCGAGGACCAGAGCACCTTCTTTTGTATGCACCCGGTTGAGGCCAATTTCGACCGGAAACTCCGTGCCGTCCTTACGAACACCGCGAAGTCTGCGGTTCCTGGTCATGCGGATTTCGGCATGATCGGCAAATCGGCTGCGGTGTTGGGCATGTTTGGCGCGCAGCTCTGTGGGAACGACGATGTCGATCGATCGACCGATAAACTCATCGGGTGCGTAACCGAACATGCGTTCCATCTCGCCGTTGGCGAGGACGATATTTCCGAGCGGATCGACGATGACGATCGCGAGGGGACAGACTTCCATCGCGCTTTTTAATATCGCTTGCGGCTCCATTGTTCTCACGTCGCCCGCTCAGCTCGGTTTTTGATCGGCGTCGCCACGCTCGACCCTCAACTCCGCCGCTCAAAGTGCAATCACGCCGAGGCTGTCGTTTCGAGAACTGTTGTGGCAGACAACTTGTATATATTGAGCGGCATCTCTTAATGTTGCGCGAATGCGCCGAGACGACCTGTAGATATAACTATATCTGTACAAATACTTAGTATTGGCCGGGACAAACAAAAATCAGTTTTGCATTTTTCGCAAGAGCCGGCACCGCCTGAGGCGAGGAGAACCGAATGGCCGATCCGTTGGCGATCAATCCCGAGCCTGCCGGAGCCTTCAACTTCAAGCAAATGCTGCCCGCCCTGATCTTCGACGTGGCAGTGCCGATCATTGTGTTCAACGCGCTCACCCGATATGGCGTCTCGACGCTGTGGGCGCTGGTCGCGGGTGGGCTGTCTCCGGCGATCAACAATCTCCGTGTCTGGGCCAGGTCGCGCCGGCTCGAGCCCCTTGGGGTCATCGTAATGACCTTTCTTGCGATTGGGACAGCGACCTCGCTGATCTCGGGCAGCGTGTTTTTCGCGCTGATCAAGGAATCGTTTTTGACTGCGACTTTCGGTTTCATCTGCCTCGGCTCGCTGCTCGTCCAGCGGCCGCTGATGTTCTACATCAACCGGCAGTTCGTGGCAGGTGAGGATCCGGCGCGGATCGAATGGTGGAACAGCCTCTGGGAGTATCCCAACTTTCGCGCGGCTCAGCGCTTGGTGACCGCGGTCTGGGGAATCGTCTATCTGGTCGAAGCCGCTCTCAGGGTTGGCTTCGCGCTGGTCCTGCCGCCGGCCCAGGTCGTGACGCTATCGCCCCTGATGGCGTTCGCCGTGTTGATCGCGCTCATCGCATGGACGCGGCGACATCTGCTCGCCGTCCGCGAACGGCGGATACGCGAGCAGCAACAAAGCCGTGCCGGCTGAGCGATCGAGCGAGGCGGTCTTAATAAAAACGAAGAAGCCGGCTTTGAATGGCGGCTTCAACGTGCCATATGCGCGCCTCCCCTGAAGGCACGCACCGCCGGCGTATGATCCCGCGCCTCAGGTCGACGGCACCACTGCGGTGGTCTCGATCTCAAGCCGTGCTTCCGGCTCGACTAGACGCGTGACGGCGACCAGCGCCATCGCCGGATAGTGGTCGCCCATCTCTTCGCGATAAACGTCGCCGAGCGCGGGGCGCGCCTTGAGATATTCGTCCATATCGCGGACGTACCAGGTCATGCGCACGATGTGGCGTGGCGATGCGCCGCCTTCGATCAGCACCGCGTTTATGTTGCGGAGGAGCTGGCGCGTTTGCCCGACGAAATCCGCGGGAAAGCGGCCGCGCTCGTCCCAGCCGACCATGCCGCCGATGAACAAAAGGTCGCCACGCGCCTTGATGCCGTTGGCGTAGCCCTTGGGCCGCGGCCAACCGGAGGGTTGCAGCACGACATTGGGCGTCGCGCGCGGCGGCAAGATGTCAGTTGGGCTATCAGACATTCAATCTCCCTCAAGCCTTATCCGTTAAAGCCTGCGCCGGGCTTGATCCGGCGGCGGAAGCCGGTTTTCCGAAAAGATCATGCTCCATCAAGATCATACAGCGTCAATCGATTCAATCTGAAGCGATTGCGCCCTAGGAGGCAAGCTTGTTGGCGGCCGATTCCACCGCCTGGCGGCGCAATTCGAAGCGCTGCAGTTTGCCGGTTTCGGTGCGCGGCAGGCTCGTCACGTATTCGATGGCGCGCGGATATTTGTAAGGTGCTACGGTCGCCTTCACGTATTCCTGCAGCGCGCGGGTCAAGGTGAGGTCGCCGATAAATCCTGGTCTGAGGACCACGTAAGCCTTCACCAACTGCCCGCGGTCTGCGTCGGGTTGGCCGACGACGCCACATTCCGCCACCGCCGGATGCGTCAACAGCACCGTTTCCACTTCGGGCCCAGCGATGTTGTAGCCCGCCGATATGATCATGTCGTCGGAGCGTGCCTGATACACGAAATAGCCGTCGGCATCCTTGATATAGGTGTCACCGGTGATGTTCCAGCCACGCTGCACGTATTCAGCCTGCCGCTTGTCGCCAAGATAGCGGCAGCCGGTCGGACCTCGCACCGCGAGGCGGCCCGGCGTGCCAGCCGGCAGTTCGCCGCCGGCTTCATCGATGACGCGGGCCTCAAATCCGGGAACCGGTTTGCCGGTCGCGCCGCCGCGCATGTCCTCTTCGCGCGAGCCGATGAAGATGTGCAGCATTTCGGTCGAGCCGAGGCCGTCGATGATGCGGATGCCGGTCGCCGCTAGCCACGCATCGAAGGTCGCCTTGGGCAACGTCTCGCCGGCCGAGACGCATTTGCGCAGCGATGAAAGATCATGCTCCGACATTTTCCCCAGGATGTAACGATAGGCAGTCGGTGCCGTGAAGCAGATGGTGGCGCCAAATTTGCCGATCGCGGCCATGAGCTCGTCCGGCGCCGGCTTTTCCAAGAGGATAGTGGCGGCGCCGACGCGGAGCGGAAACAGCACCAGGCCGCCGAGCCCGAAGGTGAAAGCGATCGGCGGCGAGCCGATGAAGCGATCCTCCGGCGTCGCGCGCAGCACATATTTGCCAAAGGTATCGCAGATGGCGAGCATGTCGCGGTGGAAATGCATGGTGCCCTTGGGCACGCCGGTCGTGCCCGAGGTGAAAGCGATCAGGCACACATCGTCGCTCGCCGTATCGCACGCTTCGAAATGCTCGTAACCCGGCTTATCCATCAACGCTTCGAGATTATCCGCCGTGTCGCGCCCCCAATAGACGATCCGCTTTAGCGCGGGCGCGAGCGGTTTGGTCTTCTCCATCTCGTCGGCAAGCCGCGCGTCGCACAGCGCCAGACGGATTTCGGCTTTGGTGACCGGAAATGCGATTTCCTTGGCGCGCAGCAGCGGCATAGTAGCGACCACGATGGCGCCCGCCTTGATGATGGCGAAATAGGCCGCCACCATCATCGGGCTGTTCGGCCCCCGCAGCAGCACCCGATTGCCCGGGACAACGCCGAGATCGCGGGTCAGCACATTGGCGATGCGATTGACGCGCTCGGCAAGGCCGGCATAGGACAGGCGTTCCGCCGGCGAAATCAAACAATCGCGGTCGCCATAGCCGGCGGCGAGCCAATCGTCGATAAAGGCAGCGGCGCAGTTTAGCCGCTCCGGATAATGCAGCTCGGGCAGGTTGAACAAAAAGTCCGGCCATTGTTCGCGCGCGGGCAGATGATCGCGCGCAAATGTATCGACATGTGCGGAGCGGATCATAATACGTCATCCTCGTGCTGCTGATCGGAAACGACCAATCCGCAGCTTCAGTTACCTTCGAACACTGGCTTGCGTTTGTCCGCGAATGCCCGGTAGGCGCGGACAAAATCCTCCGTTTCCATGCACAACGCCTGCGCCACGGCCTCGGCCTCGATCGCGGTCTCGACCGACATCGCCCATTCCATTTCCAGCATGCGTTTGGTCATGGCATTGCCGAAAGTCGGTCCGGCGGCAAGTTCGGCCGCCAGTGCATGGGCGTCGGCGACGACATTGGCTGGCGTCGACAGCCGGTTGAAAAACCCCCAGCGCTCGGCGTCTTCGCCGGCCAGAGCACGGCCGGTGAACAGGAGCTCAGCGGCGCGGCCCTGACCGATGATGCGCGGCAGGATGGCGCAAGCGCCCATATCACAGCCGCCGAGCCCAACCCGATTGAACAGGAACGCCACTTTGGCGTTGGGCGTGCCGATGCGGATGTCAGAGGCCATGGCGATGATAGCGCCAGCGCCCGCGCATACGCCGTCGATCGCGGCGATGATCGGCTGCGGCGCGGCACGCATCGACTTGACCAGTTCGCCGGTCATGCGGGTGAAATCGAGGAGCCCGCTCGTATCCATCTCGGTGAGCGGCTTGATGATCTCGAAGACGTCGCCGCCGGAACAGAAATTGCCGCCGGCGCCAGTGATCACGATCGACTTGGCGCTTTTATCGCGGGCGGCGGCGCGAAAGATGTTCGCAAGCTCGGCGTAGCTCTCGAACGTCAACGGGTTCTTGCGTTCCGGGCGGTTGAGCGTGATCGTGGCGATGGAGCCGTCGACCACAAGACGTACGTGCTGCGCGGCATAATCGGAGAGGGGCAAAGCGACCGGATTGGCGCTTGTCATCGCTGCGGCGCTCCGGCGGTGGCGGCGCGTGCCGACGCTTTCGTTTTGGCGAGAAGCCGCATCAGCGCGTCAATATCGGCGGGTGCAAGATCGGAGAAGATCTCGGCGATCCAGCCTTCATGGGCACGCGCCATGGCACGGAACACGCGGCGGCCCTCCGGGGTGAGACTGACCAGCTGGGCGCGCCGATCGCTCCGCGACTGGCGCCGATCCAGCAAGCCCAGCGCCACCAGCCGCTCGGATAATCCGGTGACATTGCCGTTGGAGACCATCATGCGCTGCGACAGCTCGCCAAGCGTCATACCGCCGGGCGCCTTGTCGAGCTGCGCCATGAGGTCGAACCTCGGCAAGGTCACGTCAAATTCCTGGCGCAACCGGCGGCGAACCTCGCCCTCGATCAGGGTCGTACAGGTCAGGAGCCGCAGCCACAGCCGCAACTCGCTCTCATGGTCGCCGGGGCGTTCGGTGACCTTGGTTTCCGCATCCAGCGGGACGCTCGCTGTTTCGTGCACGCGATGCCTCTTCGCTCTGGCTGGATAGCATTGCGCGGTCGAGTCGCAACCAGTCCGATGAAAATCATTTTAAGGTTCAAATTTATAGGCTTCAAGTAGCCTCAGCCCACCATAACTTCCCCGCCGGCCACCGCAATGGCTTGCCCGGTGATCGAGCTTGCCCCTGCTGAAGCGAGCCAGAGGACCGTCTCCGCCACCTCGTCCGGCGTCACTAGCCGCCCCTGCGGATTGGAGGCTGCGAGCGCCGCACGCGCCTCTTCGTGGCTGCGCTTGGTTTTGGTGACGATGTTGGCAACCGCCTGCTCGAACATAGGCGTTTCGGTATAGCCGGGACAGACCGCGTTGACGGTAATCCCGGCGCGGGCGAATTCGAGCGCGAGAGAGCGGGTAAGCCCGATGACGCCGTGCTTGGCCGCGACGTAGGCCGAGACATAGGCATAACCGACAAGCCCGGCGGTCGAGGCGATATTGATCACGCGTCCCGCGCGCTTGGCAATCATGTCGGACACGACTTCTTTGGTCACCAGGAACGTGCCGGTCAGATTGACCGCGAGGACTTTGTTCCAGGTTGCCAGATCGGTTTTCGCAAACGGCGCGCTCGGCCCCTCCCCGGCATTATTGACCAACACGTCGATTGGACCGAAGGCGCGGCGAGCGGCCGAAACGCCGGCATAGACCTTATCCTCGTCAGTCACGTCGAAATCGGCCACGACATGGGCGCGTGCTTCGCCGATCGACGTCTGCACTGCGACAAGTGGATCGCGGCGGCGGCCGACCAGGCTGACGCGCGCGCCGGCTCCCGCGCATGCGGTCGCGATGGCCGCACCGATGCCGGTTCCGGCGCCGGTGACGAGCACATGTCGATTGTCGAGCGAATGACCGGTCACGATCGCCGCCGTCTCAACTCGGCGGCGGACCGGCAGCCGCACGCGCGAGATTGGTTTCGTATTGAGTTCTTGCCCGACAGATATTGTTTCGGCCACGGCTGCGACTTGACCCCGATTTTGGCAGCCTCGTGCAGCGTCCAGGCGGGGTCGGCAAGATGCGGCCGGGCAATGGCGCATAGATCGGCGCGACCGGCGGCGATGATCGAGTTGGCGTGATCGGCTTCCGAAATTGCGCCGACCGCGATCGTGGCGATGCCGACTTCGTTGCGGATCTTGTCAGCAAAAGGCGTCTGATAAAGCCTTCCATATACCGGTTTGTCGTCGTGCCAAACCTGCCCCGACGAACAGTCGATCATATCGGCGCCGGCGGCCTTGAACAGGCTCGCGAACATCGCCGCATCTTCGGGCGTGTTGCCGCCTTCGGTCCAGTCGTGACACGAAAGGCGGACCGATATCGGTCGCTGCTCGGGCCACACCGCACGGATCGCCTGGAAGATTTCGAGCGGATAGCGGGCACGGTTCTCCGCCGAGCCGCCATATTCGTCGCTGCGCCGGTTGGTCAGCGGCGAGAGAAAGCTCGACAGCAGATAGCCATGCGCGCAGTGAAGCTCGAGAACATCAAAGCCCGCTTTGGCGCCGCGAATGGCAGCGGCACAGAAATCCGCTTTCACCCGCTCCAAATCCTCGCGCGTCATCTCGCGCGGGATGGCGCCATTCGTGAGATACGTGACGGGAGACGCCGACATCACCGGCCAATTGCCGCTTTCGAGCGGCTGATCGACGCCCTCCCACGGCACCCGGGTCGAGCCCTTGCGGCCGGAATGGCCGAGTTGAAGCCCGGCCTTGGCCGGGGTGGTATGAATAAAATCGACCACACGCTTCCAGGCCTCAGCCTGGTCGTCGTTCCAAAGTCCGAGACAACCCGGCGTGATGCGCGCGTCTGGCGATACGCAGGTCATTTCCCCGAAGACGAGACCGGCACCGCCAAGTGCGCGGCTGCCGAGATGCACGAGATGAAAGTCATTCGGCATGCCATCGACCGCCGAATACATCGCCATCGGCGAGACCACGATACGGTTCGGCAGGGTCACGCCCCTAATCGTATAGGGCGTGAACATCGGCGGCACCGTCGGGCCGTCGGCAATGACGTTGACACCGCAGCGCGCCGCGAACCAGCGTTCGTAATTCTCCAGCCATACCTTGTCGCGCAGACGCAGGTTTTCGTGACTGATGCGCTGCGAGCGCGTCAGCAGCGAGTACATGAACTGCTCCGGCTCGAGCGTGTCGGCGTAGCGGCTGCCGACCACTTCGAACCATTCCATGGCGTTGCGGGCCGCGTTCTGGATGCGGGCGACATCGACGGCGCGCACCTCTTCATAAGCGGCGAGCACCGCCGGTATCTTGTCCGGCGTGGCGCTGAGGTTCTTGAATTGCCGGGTCAGTTCAATGGCATCTTCGAGCGCGAGTTTGGTGCCGGAGCCGATGGCGAAATGCGCGGTGTGCGCCGCATCCCCCATCAGCACGACATGGCTGCGGCCGTTGAAATGACTCCACTTGTTGCAGATCAGCCGGTTGAAATTGAGCCAAGCCGAGCCGCGAAGGTGCCGGGCGTTGCTCATCAGCTTCGCCCCGTCTAGGACTTCGCTGAACAGCTCTTCGCAGAATGCAATCGAACGCGCCTCGTCGGCCGTGTCGAGGCCGTGCGCTCTAAAGATGTCCTCCGTCGTCTCGACAATGAAGGTCGAGGTGGTTGCGTCGAATTTGTAGATGTGCGCCTGGAACCAGCCGTGTTCGGTACGGCGGAAATCGAAGGTGAAGGCGTCGTAAGGCTTGTCAGTGCCGAGCCAGATGAAGCGGTTCGGCCGCACCAGCAGATCGGGTTTGAAAGCGTCGCTGTAGCGGTTGCGAATCTTGGAATTAATACCGTCTGAGGCGATGACGAGGTCGGCATCGGGAAATTCGAGATCGGAATCGACCTCCCGCTCGAACACGAGTTCGACGCCGAGTTCCTCGCAGCGTGCCTGCAGGATGTTGAGGAGCTTCTTGCGGCCGATGCCGACGAAGCCGTGGCCAGTCGTGCGCATGCGCCGGCCCTTGATCAGGACTTCAATATCGTCCCAATGGTTGAAGGCGTTTTCGATCGCTTGCGCGGTCTCGGCGTCCCACGCCCGCATGTTCTCCATGGTGGCATCGGAGAACACGACACCCCAGCCGAACGTGTCATAGGGTTTGTTGCGCTCGATCACCGTCACATGGTGAGCGGGATTCTCTTTTTTCATCAGCAGACCGAAATAAAGCCCCGCCGGGCCGCCGCCGATGCAAACAATGCGCATGTCTTTCTCCGATCATTCCCGAACTAGCGTATCAGGCAACGCATATGGCACGTGATCTCGTGAAGGTTCAACAAGGTTCCTCCAAGAAATCATCGGGTTTTCGACGGAAATAGCGGCTCGATCGCGGGGCGGCGCCGGGAACCCCTAATGTTGCCACACGTTGGCATGAGGCAGCCGCGGCCGCGCGCAAGGCCGCTGCGTGCCTTCACGCTCAAGCAAAGGGAACAAACTATGGGACTCTTCTCCAAGGACATCAAGAATATAAACGACCTCTTCGTGCACACCTTGCGCGACATCTACTACGCCGAAAAACAGATCACCAAGGCTTTGCCTGAGATGATCGAAAAGGCGACCGATCCCCAGCTCAAGCAGGGCTTTCAGGGTCACTTGCGCGAAACCGAAAATCACGTGAAGCGCCTAGACCAAGTGTTCCAGATGATCGGGCAGAAGGCTCAAGGCGTGGACTGCCCCGCGATCGACGGCATCATCGAGGAAGCCAACGACGTCGCCGGCGAAGTCGAGAAGGAAGCCGTCCTCGATGCCGCCCTGATCGCGGCGGCGCAGGCCGTCGAGCATTACGAGATGACGCGCTACGGCACGCTGATCGCCTGGGCCAACCAGCTCGGTCGCCGCGATTGCGTCACCCTGCTGCAGCAAACTCTCGACGAGGAAAAAGCGACGGACAAGAAGCTCACGGCGATGGCCGAAAGCCAGGTCAATCGCAAGGCGGCCTGATCAGCACGCGGGCAGCGCCGAAACTTTCTGCTGGTACCGTCGTCTGCTGAGATATGCGCGCGGTCTCTCGAGAACAGGGACCGCGCGCTCTTTCCTTCACGTTGTGGCTGGCAGCTCGAGCGACCGGAACATTCCCGGCGTTTCAACGTTTCCAAAGCACACCCTAATTTGGAGGACAAACAACGATGGACTGGAACCGTGTCGAAGGGAACTGGAAACAGACCAAAGGCAAGATCAAAGAAAAGTGGGGTCAATTGACCGACGACGACCTCACGCAAATTAACGGCAAGCGCGACCAGCTCGAAGGCAAGATTCAGGAGCGCTACGGCCTGGCCAAGGATCGCGCGCGCAAAGATATTGACGATTGGCTGACCACGATGAACTAACACACTATTTTCAGTCAAAACGGCCAATGTGGATAACGGCGCGATCCTCAAAGTTGCGCCGTTATCATTTCGGTTACCTGCACTCTCCGACGGTGAAACGTCAAAAAAAACGGGCGACACACCTCTGGCTTAGCAGCCGGAGGCGCCGCCCGGGTTGGTTGCCGTACTTCCGTTGCCGGCCGCCTTGGCCACGGAATTCGGAGTAGCCGGGTTGGTTGCGTTGCCGGCGGCTGACGGACTTGCTCCTGCCCCGCCACCGCTAGCACCGCAGCGCGTTTGATTGATTTGATCGGAATTAGCAGTCGGATTGGCGGTGCCGGATGGATTGGTGTTGGTGGACGGATTGGTCTGTCCCGACGGATTCGTCGCCGAAGGACCGGTTCCGGTAGGGCCCATCGCCCCGGCCGTGCCCACCTGTACCGCCAGTACCCGCTGCACCTCCGGCCGCAGCGCCGGCGCCGCCTTCGGCCCGGCTCGCCGCGCCCCGCGCCACCACCTCCGCCGCCGCCGGCGGCGAACGTTGCGGTGCTAGCGCTCGCCAAGAAGAGGGCCGCGGCCAAAGCCATTCCGATTTTGCGATGATCCTTTCCGCGCATAGTCGACGCTACGAAGTCGCGCGATCGATGCTATCGTCACGCGACGGCGAGGGCTGAGCCGGTTTAGCGCATGGGCAGGTGAGAATGGGAGCGGCTTCGATTTTCGGAGAATTCGACCGTTCGGTCGGCAAAGTAGCCGAGCGTTTGGAACTCTACCTTCGCCGCCCCGGCGTCGTACCTGTTCTTGTGATTCTCTTCTGGGCTTGCGCAGTATTGCCCAACCTAACGGTGCGTTCGTTCATTTATGAGGAAGGCACCAATGCCGAGATTGCCCGGGACGTTTTGGCGCACGGCCATTTTCTTCAACCCTTCGTCTATGGAATTCGCTGGCACGAGAAACCCTCCCTGCTGGGATGGCTGATCGCCGGTTTTGCTCTTCTCACCGGCGGCGTGAATGAATGGTCGGCACGGCTGCCGGCGATGGTCTCGGTGTTGGTCACGGCGCTCCTGGTACAGCGCGTAACCCGCCGCTACGCGAGCCTGACGGCATCGTTGTTCGCCGCCCTGTCGTTCGTGTTCTGCCCGCTGTTGCTGCAAAAGCTGACCATCGCCGAACCCGACACCGTCATAACGGTGCTGTCGTTCGCGGCCTTGCTGCTGTGGTGGGATGGCGTGGCTTCCGGCGGCGTGACGATGCTCCGCTGGATCGGCTGCGGCCTTCTCTTGGCCGCGCTGGCGATAGCGAAAGGGCCGCAGCCGACGGCATTCTTTGCGCTGGGCGTGGCGGCTTATCTGGTGATCGAGCGCCGTTGGCGGGACCTTCCCGGCTATATTCTTTGCATGATCATTCCCGCCGCCGCCACGGTCGCGTGGGGCGCTGCCATTTATCAAGGCGGCGACGAAGGGACGTGGCTTTCATACGCCAGATTGCAGTACCGCCCTGCATTTCTCGATTACGTTTGGAGAAATACCCGCAATATCGGCAGCCTGTTTTTGGAATTGCTGCCGGCGTCAATCATGCTGCCCTTCATTCCATGGCCATGGCGGCGGGGACACAAGGGACCGGGAGTTCCCGCGATCGTCGCGCCAATGATGCTTTATTCCGGTATTTGCACGTTAGTCCTCGTCCTGTGGCCCGGCTTCAATACCCGCTATGCGATGCCGATCGCGCCATCGCTCGCGGTACTCGCCGGCATCGCATGGGACACGCTGGAGAAGTCCGGCTATTTAGCCGTCCGCCGGTTTGCGGCTGTGGCGCTTTCTTTGCTTATGGTCTACCAGATAGTTCTCGCTGTCGTGATCATGCCGCAGTTCGCCGATCGCTTCGGCGAGACACGGCTAGCCGGCAAAGCGATTGAACAGGCTATCCGCGCGGCGCCAGCGCCAGCATATTGTCAGCGTATCGATACCAATATTTTGTTTTATGTGCATGAGCCGTTCCGCTGCCTCGACTTGCATGGGCTCGCCGCGCTCAAACCTCCCGCATGGTTGTTGATCCCTGCTCCGGTGGTGACAGAGTTTGCGCAGCTGCGCCCCGATCTGCAGGTGCATATTGCGGTAGGCCCGCTGACCGAAGCGCAATTGACCGCGACCCGCATAGAAGCAAAGTAAACCTTGCTCACCGGCGGGCTGGCGCTGGAGCAAAAAAATGTTAGCCTCCCGATAATAACAAAGCCTTGGGAGGGAGTTATGCTCGAGGTCAATAGGGTCGCCGACATTCGCACGGTCGGCGACATTACGCGCCGCCATGCCGAGACCAGGCCGGATCGGGTGGCCATCCATTTCGAGGGCCAGCGCATCACTTTCCGCGAGCTTGATCGCCGCGCCAATCAGGTCGCCAACGGTTTGATCGCCGAGGGCGTGCGGCCGCAGGCGCGGATTGCGATCCTGTCGAAAAATGTGCCGGCCTTCTTTGAGCTGTGGTTCGGCGCTGCCAAGGCCGATCTGGTGCTGGTGCCGGTCAATTTCCGGCTGGCGCCGCCCGAAGTAGCCTACGTGGTCGAGGACGCAGGCGCCGAGGTACTCTTCGTTGGCGCCGATTTCTATCCGGTCGTTGAGAAGGTGGCGCACGAGCTGAAATCGGTTCGCCGGATCATCGCGCTGGACGGCGCGCACGGTTCATGGACCGCCTATGCCGATTGGCGCGACGCTCAGCCACCGAGCGATCCCGGCGTGGCGATCGCACCGGAACACTGCGCCATCCAGATGTACACCAGCGGTACGACCGGTCACCCCAAGGGAGCGCAGCTCAGTCATGCTGGCTTGCTTGTGTTGGCGCAGGGCTCGCTTGGCGACTGGCACGACAAGGACGTCAATCTTGTCTGCATGCCGTTGTTCCACATCGGCGGCAGCGGCTGGGCGTTGGTCGGATTTTATCGTGGCATTGACACCGTGCTGATGCGCGATCCCGACCCGGGCGCCATTCTGCGATTGATCCCGGAATATCGCATCACCAAGGCCTTCATGGTGCCGGCGCTGCTGCTATTCATTCTGCAGAACCCGCAATGCTCGACGACGGATTTCTCGTCGCTCGAGCTGATCGTCTACGGCGCCTCGCCGGCGCCGATCGATCTGGTGCGCAACGCGCTCAAAGTATTCGGTTGCGACCTGGGACAGGTCTATGGACTGACCGAGACCACCGGCGCCATCACCTATCTGCCGCCGGAAGACCACAATGAGGGCGCGCTGGAGCGGCTCAAATCATGCGGTAAGGCGATGGCCGGAATCGAGATTCGCGTGGTCGATGCAGAGGGTAAGGACGTCGCCACCGGCGACGTCGGCGAGATTGTCACACGGTCGCCGCAGAACATGATCGGCTATTGGAACCAGCCGGAGGCAACGCATCGCGCGATCCGAGGGGAATGGTTCTACACCGGCGATGCCGGCTACCTCGATCAGGACGGCTACATCTACATCTACGACCGGGTAAAGGACATGATCATCTCGGGCGGCGAGAACATCTATCCCGCCGAGGTCGAGAGCGTGCTGTTCAGCCATCCCGCGGTCGCTGACGTGGCGGTGATCGGTATCCCGGACGACAAATGGGGCGAGGCGGTGAAAGCCTTCGTCGTCAAACGGCCGGGGGCCGAAGTCACGCCTGAGGAATTGATTGCCTTCGCCCGCGAACGCATCGCCCACTACAAGGTGCCGCGGTCGATCGACTTCGTTGCCACGCTGCCGCGCACGCCGACCGGCAAGATCCTCAAACGCGAACTGCGCAAGCCATTCTGGGTGGGCCAGGAGCGGCAGGTTCACTAGCTTACGGCAAGCCGGTAGACTACGACTTGCAGCTGCTAGAAGAAAATAATCTCGGGAGGGGGCGTTGGCGCTGCAATTCGGCGTTTTCGATCATCTTGACGATAACGGCATTCCGCTAGCTGATCTGTTCGAGACGCGGCTCAAGCTGATCGAGCAATACGATCGCGCCGGCTTTCGCTCCTATCACATCGCCGAACATCACTCGACGCCGCTTGGCATGGCGCCCTCGCCCAGCGTGTTCCTCGCCGCGGTGGCGCAGCGGAGCGAACGGCTGCGCTTCGGTCCGCTCCTTTATGTCACGCCGATGTACCACCCGCTGCGGGTCGCTGAGGAAGTGGTGATGCTCGACCATATGAGCCGCGGCCGGCTGGAATTGGGACTGGGCCGCGGTGCATCGCCGATCGAGATCGCAAGTTTCGACGTCGATCCGGCAAACGCGCCGGCGATGAATCGCGAGGCGACCGAAGTCATTCTCAAGGCGCTGACATCGGACGTCTTGAATCACGAAGGCAAATTCTATCGATACAAGAACGTCCGCATCGCCGCACGGCCGGTGCAGCAGCCCCATCCACCGCTCTGGTTTGCGCCGACGGAGCCTTCACGCGCGGCTCGACGCCGCGCGCCTCAAGGGCAATATGGTGACACTAATTCCGGACGCGGGCGTCAAAACATTGGCCGAAGCCTATCGGGCGCAATGGCAAGCGCAGGGCGGCAACGCCGCAGAACTGCCACTCGTTGGCGTATTCCGCCACGTCGTGGTCGCCGAAAGCGACGCAAAAGCACGGGACATTATGCGCAGCGCGTATCGCCAATGGCGACATCACATGGCCTTCCTGTGGGATTGGGGCGGTATCCCCTTCCCCATCGGCATGATCTATCCGGAAGATTTCGACAAGCTGGAAAGCATGCATATGGGCGTCGCCGGATCGCCGGAAACAGTCCGCCGCTATATCGCCAATGCGGTTGAGCAGACCGGCATCAACTATTTCGTCGGCGACATGATCTTCGGCTCGCTGCCTTACGAAGCGGCGTCGCGCTCGGTCGAATTGTTCGCGAAAGAGGTCATGCCGGCCTTCAAGTGATGGCGGCGTCCAGGGCGACATCGCTCACTGATTGCGTCCCAGCAAGCGTCTCATTTGACGAGGCGCAAATTACCGTCCGCCCGCCTGGGCGAACTCTCTTTGGTGGTGGTTTGACGAAAGTTGTTCAAGATACCTGCGGCCAATTCCGAGGCCGGAAGTGGGCGGCCGAAATAGAAACCCTGGGCCTGGTCGCCATCCGCCCCATCGAGAAATGCAGCCTGCTCGGCGGTTTCGATCCCTTCCACGGTTACTCTCATGCGTAATTCCCGCGCCAGCGCAATGACCGTCTTTACGACGGTCTCGACATCCTGCCTGGTGCCGTCGAATGCGCGCATGAACTGCCGTCGATCTTGATCTTGATCTTGTCGAAGGGGAAGCGCCACAGATAGCTGAGACTCGAGTAGCCAGTGCCGAAATCGTCCATCGCGATAGAAACGCCCATCGCCTTCAGTATTTGCAATTCAACCATGACGGCCTCGCCATCGTTCAGAAGAACGGTTTCAGTAATCTCCAGTTCAAGCCGACAAGGGTCCAGGCCTGTTTTCGTCAGCGCCGCCGCGACGATTTCGCTGACCGCCCCATAGCAAACTGTACGGGTGAAAGATTGACCGCGACAGTCAAATGGCTCGGCCAAGTCATCGCCGTACGACAGGCTTCATGTAAAACCCATGCGCCGATGGTGTCGATGAGCCGCATCTCCTCTGCGATCGGGATGAACGTTGTCGGCGGAATGAGCGTGCCGTCGCCTTTCGGCAGACGAATGAGCGCCTCGAAGCCGATGAGGCGGCGCTTTGGCATTTCAAACAGCGGTTGAAAGTGCAATTCGAAGCAATTGTTTGCCACCGCGTGCCGGATCACTTGTTCGAGCTCGATGCGCACCTGCATCTCTTCGTCCATTTCGGGAACAAAACGTCTGATACAGTTGCGGCCATCCGTCTTGCTCCGATAAAGCGCGAGGTCAGCGCTCTTTAGCAATCGTTCAGGCGAGTTACCGTCCTCCGGAGCAGTGGCAATGCCAATGCTGGCGGTTGTGACGATGTCGTGATCCTTAAACCGCATCGGGCCTGCCAACACCGCGGCAAGCCGGTGCGCGAACACTTCGGCCTCTTCGGCACTGGCCGTCCACTGCAACACAATGAACTCGTCGCCGCCGATGCGTGCCACGACGTCGTCGGTTCGGGAGACGCTGCGCAACCGATCGGCTGCAGATTTGAGGAGAAAATCGCCCGCGTCATGGCCGAAAGTGTCATTGACCTCTTTGTATCGGTCGAGATCGACAAAATGCAATGCAATCGCACCACCGCCCGATGCCAATGTCCGAAGGGCGTTATCCAACATTTCGATCAGGTGGGCACGATTGGTGAGGCCGGTCAACGCATCATGATGCGCCATAAAGCGAATACGGCGATCGGCCAGCTTCCGGGCGATCGCGTTCTCCTTAAACACTTCCACAGCCCGCGCCATGGCGCCTATTTCGTCGTTGCTATCGCGCGAAGGAATTTCCACGGCATGGTCGCCGTCGGCGAGTCGCGCCATGGCGGCAGTCATCCCGCCGACCGGCCGGATGATGCTACGGCTGACTAACCAGGCGATTAGTCCGCCGAGGACCAGAGCGAGGCCGGCCGCAAATGCCTGCCCCCAGGCTATTCTATCGATAGCCGTAAATGTTTCGGCTTTTGTGATGTCGGAAGCCTCTCTCAACGAAACGAGCGCCGCGTCAGAGTCTCGCCTGTATGGCGATTATTTGCGGCATCATGCTATTCCAACAAAGATCGTCGACCCGGAGTATGTTGGCCGACAGCACATCGAAGCTCGCCATATAAGTCGCCAGGGCTGCTCTGACAGGCGTGACCAGGCCGCGGATGATGTCCGGCATTTCCGCCGCTTCCAATGCTGCGATAGCGGCAGCGGCCTGTTCGGCATTGGCCTTGAACGTCTCAGGTCCGTCCAGGTCTCGCATGGTCAGGAAGCGCCAGTTGGCGATGCGCACGGGTAGCACGCTTGATTCGACCAGATTCAGCAATGTTTCAACGTTACGATCGGCAACCGCCGACCCCAACTGCACCAGCGTATCGGCTGCGGTCGCCAACTCATCGCCGCCCTTGAACAGCTCCGCCCGCTCGACTTTTATTTGCATGCTGAGGTCGAGCAGCCTCTCGCGCTTCGCGCGTAACGAATCGATGTCGGATCGAAGGCTGGTATAAGTCGTGCGCCGCTTCTCCGAGGGACTTAGAAGGGCGGCGATCTTGAGGAGTTCATTAGCGCGCAATTCCGCCATCGCAGCGGCAGCCATGCTGTCATCGTCTGCGTCGATGAGATAGCGCAGATTGGCCCGCCGGATCGTCTCGATCTGTTGCGCGATTTGAACGCCATGCATGACGTGGTCGCCGTTGTCGGCCAATGTTTGCGTGTGGGCCCTAATGCTCGCCAGTTCCCAAATCGCAAAACCGCCGAACGCGATCCCCATGAAGATGAGAACAGCAAAGCCGCCATACACTCTCGTTTTCAATCCCGGCCGACCGATATGCACGATGTCGTCTCACTCCCGCTTGCTATTGTGAAGTGCGCTCCGACAGCGCCATTAGTCTAGTGTGCCGAACAGGCGTCCGCCGCTTCTGGCACTCAATAAGCGACGATTAACCGTGCGCGCGGCGGCGCGCGCACTGGCGCTCATTCTCGTCTAGCAATGAATGGGATTGAGCGGGGCTTCTACTTCGAACTCATACATAGCTGATCAGCAGCCTAAACAGCGCGTTAACGGTTTTCGCGTCGGGCGAGGCTGATAGCTTAATTGCAGATCAAAATGTGACCGTGCTGGCAAGCAGCACATCAGTCTGGTAAGACTGCACCTGCCCGATTGCCCTGGTCCTCGGCTCGGCGACCAGCTCCGCCAGCAGCTTGATCTTCCCATTGGCCTCGGCCAGGGCCCAGTCGCGCGCATCGACGGATTTCAGCAATATTCGCGCATCTTCGATCAGCTTGGCGCGTGACTGCTTGAGTTCTTCGACCTGGCATATTTTCGTCTGCAGGGATTTTTGCAGCAATTCGAGTTTTTCCAGCAAGCTCTGCCGTACCTCGGCGAGCAGCGTCTCTGCCGACGCGGCGCGCGAACAAGCGGATTCGAGACAAATCTTGAGATCACCGATTTCCGTTTGGTGGCTTTCGTTCGCTTTGGCACGCCCAGTGACTAGTTTGTCGCGCTCGGCTATGGCCGCGGCGAGCAGCGACTTCATTTGATCGAGCTGAGAATGGGCCGTTTCAACTGCAGTGTTGCTGTCTGCCAGGCTGCGGGCAAGGCGAGAATTGTCCCTGATCAGCGAAGTATTTTGCTCAGCATGTGCGGCCAAGCTCTGCTGGGTTTCTTCGAGCAGCTGTTCCGCATCAGCGGCGCGCGAACGCATGACATCCAAATAGGTGTTAAGAGCGGTGGTTTCGGTATCCCGCTTTTTGTACACCTGCTCGATCGCCGCCGCGAGCTCGTTGCGCTCGGCCGTTGCCGCAGCCGCTGCGGCCTTCGCCTCTTCGAGCTGGGCGCGGCTCGTATCGCGCTGAGCCTCCGCTGCGGCTATCGCCGCTTTCATCTGATCAAGACGAGCACGCTCCTTATCGCGCTCGACCTCCACCGCGGCTATCGCCGCTTTCATCTGATCCAGACGAGCACGATCCTTGTCGCGCTCGGCTTTCGCCGCGGCGGCTGCTGCCGCTCTCGTCTGCTCAAGCTGGGAACGGTACCCGTCGCGCTCGGCTTCGGTCGCAGCCACGGCGGCTTTCATCTGCGCCAGATCGGAACGGCTTTTATCGATGGCAGCTTCGCTTTCGGCGAGGCGCTCGGAAAGGCGCGTGTTCTCATTCGTGATCAAATCGAGCGACGCCTGCAGCGACCGGTTCTCATTGTCCCGCAGAACAACATCCTCCCGCGCCGAGCCGAGCTCGCCGTCCAATTCGGCAATCTGCTTCTTTGCCGCCAGGCGCAGCGCCGTCAACGTGTGGATGCGTGCGATAAGGGCCCTCCGCGTCGCTTGCTGTTCGAACTCAGAACGATTCGCGGCGGTCGTTCCCCCGCCATCATTGGGAAGATCGACCTCGCTGACCTGCAGGTCGCTTTCGGGTTCCGCAGCAAGAGCCTGGTCGCTCAGAGGCCTCAATGCCGGCCGCCGTCGCGCCTGCTGCGCCACAGCCAACGCCGCCATCCCGAAGGCCGTGTGGGTAAGGGCGAGATGTTCGGCCTGAGAATCCCAACCGTCCCGCTGCACTGCCTTGCCGGCGAAAGCCATTTGTGGCGCGTTGCCCTGTCGCTCGATGCCGGCAGCGTGGCTTCTTTATGGTTAATGGACGGTTAAATTCGCAGCGATCTTGCCATCAACTTAGGCTCTCAGCCCCATGAGGCCGCGGGCCTCGGCCGGGCCTGCGATCACGCGACCAGCCTCACGCGCATAGTGCGCCAGCATTTGCACCAGCGTTCCGTTGGAACCGGCCTTGCTGCCGTCGGGCAGATAGAACGTGTCTTCAAGGCCAGTTCGCAAATGGCCGCCGAGCTCGGCGGCGCGCCGGTGCAGCGGCCAAATGGTCTCGCGGCCGACCGCGGTCACCTGCCACGGCGCGCCGGCGATGATGAGCTTCTGCAGGATCGGCAGCAAATCGGGATCCGCCGGCATGCCGGATTCTACGCCCATGACGAAATTGTATTTCGGCCGGCCCTTGAACATGCCGTTCTTCGCATACATGCCGACGCAGCGCACGATGCCGACGTCGAAACACTCGAATTCCGGTTGAGTGTCAGTCTCCGCCATGACATCGAGATAGGCTTTCACTTTTTCCACCGTATTGTCGAACAAATGCGGCGGCCAAGCCCACGAGCCGTCGGCACGAACTTTCAGATAATTGAGCGAGCCGGCATTGCAGGCGGCAATCTCGGGCCGAACCGCGCGCAGGCAGGCGAGCGGGCCGGAAATGTTCGATCCGATCGTCCCGGTCAATTCGTTGAGGATCACGCCGGGGCAAGCGTCGCGGATCGCCTGCATGATGGTTGCCGCCAATTCCGGCTCCCATGACGGCAGGTGACCCTTGCCGGGCGCCTGCTGGCGGAAATGCACGTGCATGATCGCAGCGCCGGCATCGAATGCGGATTTTGCTTCGCGTGCCATCTCCGCCGGCGTCACCGGCACATGATGCTGCTTCGGGTCGGTGAGCACGCCGGTGAGTGCGCAGGTGATCACGACTTTGTCGCTCATGGCGCTTCTCCCGTCCCTTCCGGCTTCGCGCTCACGTCCGGTTGCAGCTCGACCAGAAGCTGACGTGTCGCCACTTGGTCGCCTGGCTTGACTAAAACCTTGTCGATCGTGCCGTCGCGTTCGGCGCTGATCTCGTGCTGCATCTTCATCGCCTCCAGCACGACGATGCGCTGTCCTTTGGCGACGTGATCGCCCGGTTTGGCGAGCACGCCGACGATCGCGCCATTCATCGGCGCAACGAGGCGCGAAGAGCCGTGCCGGCGCGCTGCACTGCCGGCCTCAAGCGCGGTGTCGCGCACCATGACGGCGGTGCTGTTGAGATTGAGATAGAGGATGCCTTCGTGCAATGCGAAGCGCGCGATCTGCTGCAAGCCGAAGGCCGTAAAGCGAACAGCGCCCTCGGCTTGCCCCTCGATCGAAACCTTGACCATATAAGTGCCCAGAGCAACCAAATAGCGATCCGCTCCGATGACCGTGATGTTCGCCGGATGATGAGCGTCGCCAAGCGTCAGCCGCAGCGGCCAGATGGCAACGCCGGTCGAGGACCAGTTCCGCGCCACGCCCGGCTCGTCCGGCCCGCGCCTCCGGGCTCCGAATAACAGCACCGCCGCGAGTGCGAGCGTGCGCAGGTCCGGCGTCGGGCGGCGCATGGCGTCGCTTCCGGCCCGAAAATGCCGGTCGATGAAGGTCGTCGTCGCCTCCCCGGCTACGAAAGCGGGGTGGCGAAACATGCCAAGGAGAAAGCCGCGATTGGTCGCCAGTCCAAGCGCGACCGTGTCCTCGAGCGCGATGATCAGCCGCCGACGAGCCTCCTCCCGGTTCGCGCCATGCGCAATCACCTTGGCTAGCAGGGGATCGTAGAACGGGCCCACGCTTTGACCCGCCGTCAGGCCGTGATCGATGCGCACGCCCTCCCCTGATGCCGGCCGCCAGTCGATCAGTGTTCCGCTTTGCGGCAGAAAGTTTTGGTAAGGGTCCTCGGCATAAAGGCGTGCTTCGATAGCGTGGCCACTGAACTGCACCTCATGCTGCTCAAGCGGCAGCTTCTCGCCGGCGGCTATGCGTAGCTGCCAAGCGACCAGATCAAGTCCGGTAATCGCCTCGGTCACCGGATGCTCGACCTGAAGGCGGGTGTTCATTTCGATGAAATAGAATTTCTCCGCCGGACCGAGCAGAAACTCGATGGTGCCGGCGCCCACATAGCCGATGGTGCGTGCAGCCGTGACCGCGGCGTCGCCCATGCGTTCGCGCAACTCGCTGGAGACCGCCAGTGAAGGAGCCTCCTCGACGACCTTCTGATGCCGGCGTTGAATCGAGCAGTCGCGTTCGCCGAGATGGATGACGTTGCCATGCTGGTCGGCAAAAATCTGAAACTCGATGTGGCGAGCGTCACGCGATCGCACGCTCGAGGATCAGTTCGTCCGACCCAAAGGCGCCGGCCGCCTCCGAACGCGCGCGTGCCGCCCCGTTGGCGAAATCGTCGGCGGAGGTGACAAGCCGCATCCCTCGCCCGCCACCGCCGGCCGAAGCCTTGATCATCAGCGGAAAGCCGATTCGCTCCCCTTCCACTTTCAGCCGTTCGTCTGATTGATCCGGCCCCTGATAGCCGGGAACGCAGGGCACGCCTGCCGCCGCCATCAAGTCTTTGGCGCGCGCCTTGTTGCCCATGGCCTCGATCGCCGTTGCCGGCGGACCGATGAAGACGAAACCAGCTCGAACGCAAGCGTCCGCGAACGCTGCATTCTCCGAGAGGAAGCCATAACCGGGATGGACCGCATCCGCGCCCGCGAGTTTTGCGGCTGCCAGCAGCGCGTCGATTTTGAGGTAACTGTCCTGCGGCGCCGGCGGCCCAATGCGCACCGCCTCATCGGCCTGCCGCACGTGCGGCGCGTTGGCATCGGCGTCGCTGAACACCGCAACCGTGCGATAGCCGAGTGCCTTCGCGGTGCGGATGATGCGGCAGGCAATCTCCCCGCGATTGGCAATCAGAATCTTGTGGAACGCGCTCATCCGGCGAATAAGCGGCGCAAGCGAAAGTGCGGCCGGAGCGGTCTCATCTGTCACTCCACCTGCACGACCCAGGACGGTCTGCGCTTTTCGACAAAGGATCGGGTACCCTCGCGGCCTTCCGGCCCGCGCACCGCCGCCGCGAAGCACTCAGCCGCGTCGTCGAGTAGCTCTGGAATCGGATTCGGGCCGGCGGCCCGCAACATCAGCCTTTTGCTAGCGGCGACGGCGCCGGGAGCGCATTTGAGCACCTGGTTGCAGGCCTCGCGCACCGCCGCTTCGAGCGCAGCCGTGTCCGCAACATTTAGATGCGCGATGCCGATTGCGGCAGCCTCGGCACCGGTGAGCCGCTCGCCGGTGACTGCCAAGCGCCGTGCCGCCGTGAGCCCGATACGCTGTACTACGAACGGAGAGATCGCAGCCGCGACCACGCCGATCATCACTTCGCTCATGGCGAAGCGGGCATCCGCCGTCGCAATGGTGATGTCGGCGACACAGGCCAGGCCAAAGCCGCCGCCCATGGCGTAGCCTTCAATCGCGGCAATCACCACCTGCGGCGCAGCGTTGACCGCCTCCAGCATGGCGCCAAAACGCGGGTTGCTTTCCTTCAGCTCATCGGCTGCGCCGGACGGCGGTGCCTCCTGCGCCGCCGACATGCTCTTGATGTCGCCGCCGGCACAGAACGTGCCGCCGGCACCGCGCAGTACCACAACCCGCACCGAGCGATCGTCGGCAATCGCCGCGAATGTCGCCAGGATCTCGCGCACCATCTGTGGACTGACCGCGTTGCGCAATTCGGGCCGATCGAGCCACAGATGCAGCAGCGGTCCGCGCCGTTCCAGCCTGATATGCGAGGTCTGCGGCAGATCAGCCATGACCGGCCTTCTGCTCCGGCGCGTTCGAGGTGCCGGGAAGCGTCCCCATCAGCTTGCAGATGATGGTCAGCATCACCTCGTCGGCGCCGCCGCCGATCGAGGTCAAACGCCCGTCGCGGAAGGCCCGGCTCACATGCGTCTCGTTCATGTAGCCCATGCCGCCCCAATATTGCAGGCACGCGTCACTCACTTCGCGGCGCAATCGCCCGGCCTTGAGCTTGGTCATGGAGGCAAGCCGGGTCACATCGGTGCCGGCGAGGTAAAGCTCGCAGGCGCGATAGACCAGCGCGCGCAACAGCTCGACCTCTGTGGCAAGCTCGGCGAGCCGGAAATGCACCACCTGATTGTCGAGGATCGATTTGCCGAAGGCCTTGCGGTTGCGGGTGTACTCGATCGTCTCTTCGATGAGCCGTTCCAGCGACTTGAGGTCCGGCGGCGGCGGCCCACAGCCGCTCCTCCTGGAACTGCAGCATCTGATAGGTGAAGCCCTTGCCTTCCTCGCCGATCAAGAAACGCTGCGGCACCCGCACATTGTCGAAGAAAATCTGCGCGGTGTCGGAGGAGCGCATGCCGAGCTTGTCGAGCTTGCGGGCGATCTCGACGCCCTTGGTTTTCATCGGCAGGCAGATCAGCGACTTGTTCTTATGCACCGGACCATCAGAGGTGTTGGCGAGCAGACACATCCAATCGGCTTGGGTGCCGTTGGTGGTCCACATCTTGCCACCGTTGATAACGTAATCGCCGCCATCTTTGCGCGCGGTGGTCTTGATCGAGGCAACGTCGGATCCCGCGCCGACTTCCGAGACGCCGAGGCAGGCGACATAATCGCCGGCGATCGACGGCGCCAGAAACTCGCGCTTGACCACCTCGGAGCCGAACCGGGCCAGCGCCGGCGTCGCCATGTCAGTCTGCACGCCGATCGCCATCGGCACGCTGCCGCAGGCGATGTTGCCGAGCTCCTCGGCCATCACCATGGCGTAGGAATAGTCGAGGCCCTGCCCGCCATACTCAACCGGCTTGTGAAGGCCGAGGAAACCAAGATCGCCCATTTTCTTGAACAGCTCGTGGGCGGGAAAGATGCCGGCTTCTTCCCAATCGTCGACGTGCGGGTTGACCTCCGCGGCAATGAATTTTTGCAGGCTGCGGCGCAGCTCCTCGTGCTCGGGCGTGAACAGCATGGCGTTTCCTCTTCGTTATTCTTTTACATGCGCCCGACGCCGAACGTATTCGGTTTGAGCGGGCGGAGCTCTGCTTCGCGGCAGATCGACAGGCAGAAGCCTAGCACTTTGCGGGTGTCGCGTGGGTCGATCAGCCCGTCGTCCCACAGCCGGGCGGTGGCGTAGAGCGCGGTGGATTCGCCTTCCATGCGCTTGATGATCGCTTGCTCCATCGCATCAAGCTTGGCTTGGTCGACCGGCTTGCCCTCACGCTTGAGCTTCTCCTCGGTGACAATCGCCATGACCTTGGCGGCCTGCTCACCGCCCATGACGGCGATGCGGTTGCTCGGCCAGGCGAAAATAAAACGCGGATCATAAGCGCGTCCGCACATGCCGTAATTGCCGGCGCCGAACGAGGCGCCGATGTGGATGGTCAGTTGCGGCACGGTCGCATTGGCAACCGCCTGGATCATCTTCGAGCCGTGCTTGATGATGCCGGCCTGCTCGGCTTCGCGCCCGACCATGTAGCCGGTCGTGTTCTGCAGATAGACGATCGGCATGTTGGCCTGACAGCAGAGCTGGATGAACTGCGCCGCCTTGCTCGCGCCGTCGGCGTCGATCGGCCCGTTATTGCCGATGAGCCCGATGGCGTGTCCTTCGATCTCGGCGTGACCGCACACCGTGTGCGGACCGTACAGCGCCTTGAAATCGAGGAAATCTGAAATCGTCGACGACGCGCGCGATAATTTCGCGCACGTCGTACGGCTTGCGGTAGTCCGATCGGCACGACGCCGGCGAGTTCTTCGGCCGGATAGCGCGGCTCCTTGAAGAGTTTTTGCTGCCGCGACCGGCAGCTGCGCGTTCCACGGCAGCTTGGCCATGATCTCGCGCGCGATGCGAATGCCGTCGGCATCGTCTTCGGCGAGATATTCGCCAAGCCCGGAGACGGTCGCGTGCATCTCGGCGCCGCCGAGTTCTTCGTCGGTTGCGATCTCGCCGGTCGCCGCGCGAAGAAGCGGCGGCCCGGCAAGGAATACCTTTGCTCTGCCGCGCACCAGGATCACGTAATCCGAAAGGCCGGGAAGATAGGCGCCGCCGGCGGTCGAGGAGCCGTGCACAACGGTGACCTGCGGGATTCCAGCCGCCGACAGGCGCGCCTGGTTGGCGAAACCGCGGCCGCCCTCGACGAACATCTCCGCCTGATAGAGGAGATTGGCGCCGCCGGATTCGACAAGCCGCACCATCGGCAGCTTGTTCTCCAGTGCGATCTGCTGGATGCGCAGATGTTTCTTCACGCCCATCGGCGTCGAAGTGCCGCCCTTGATCGCGCTGTCGTTGGCGGAAACGATGCAGCGAATGCCGGACACGTAGCCGATGCCGGCAATGCCGCCGCCGCCCTGGATGCCCTCGGCGCCGTCATCGTCATGCATGCGAAAACCGGCGAGCGTCGACAGCTCGAGCCAGGGCGCGCCGGGATCGATCAAGCAGCGCGACGCGCTCGCGCGGCAGCAATTGCTTGCGGGCGCGGAAGCGCTCGCGCCGGGAATTGGAGAAATCCCGCACCTTCTGCTCGAGCGCGCGGAATTCGCCGATCAACGCCAGCATCTGCTCGCGGTTGGCGCGAAAGGTCTCGGAGCTGGGATCGATGCGGCTCTCGATGATCGGCATGGCAATCGCCTCACCGCGCGATTTCCCGGCCGCCGGTCAATCCGCCGTCGATCGTGAGGATGGCGCCGGTGGTGTAGGCGGACAGCGGCGAGGCGAGAAAACGACAGCCGCCGCGATTTCATCGGGCGATGCGGCGCGGCCGAACGGCAGCGTGCTCAACGCTCTCGCGCCAGCGCTCGGGATCGCCGTGCCGCTCCTGCGCCTTGGCGCGGGCCAGCCGTTCGTAGCGTTCGGTGGCGCACGGCCCGGGATTGATGCCGACCACGCGCACGCCGAATTTGTGGCTGGTCGAGCCGAGCGCCTTGGTGAAAGCGGCCATCGCCGCATTGCCGACGCTGCCGGCGATGTAGCTCGCGTCCAAGAGATCGCCGCCGATGCCGGTCACATTGACGATCACGCCCGCACCGCGCGCCTTCATGCGGCGGAAATATTCGCGGCTGAGATTGATGTAGTTGAAGACTTTTGAATCCCAGCCCGCGCGCCATCGCGCCTCATCGACCGTCTCCAACGAGCCGGAAGGAATGTCGCCCGCATTGTTGACCAGAATATCGATATCGCCGCAGGCCTTGACGACGCGACCGGCAGAACCGGGTTGCGCGAGATCGACGGCGACCGTGTTCACCTTGACCGGATACTGGCGCCGGATGGCGGTCGGCTGCGTCTTCGAGCAGCGCCTGCGAGCGGGCGGCGAGATGAAGATCGCAGCCTTCGGCGGCAAAGCGTCGTGCCATCGCCAGGCCCAAGCCTTTCGAGCCGCCGGTGATCAGCACGCTTTTGCCGGTGAGATTGAGGTCCATGCGGTCACCTTGACCTTTCAGTCGGCCATCGGAATGACCGGCAGCAAGAGATGCGAAGGATGCGCCGCATCGTGATAGATGCTGTGCACCACCGTGCGGCTGGAGCAAACATGATAGGGGATGTATTCGACATTGGTGGCGCCGAGAACGCCGGTCGACAGATCGAGGCTGGTGATCTCGACACAAATACGATGACCCTTGCGGAACAGATTGGCCATCGCGAAGATTTCGATCGCATATTCCTCGACTTTGCCCGGCGTCACTTTTTGCCGCGCCTCGCGGGTGAGCTTGTGCCACGGCTTCCACGGCTTCGAGCGCTTGGCGTCAAGCGCGCGGTTCGAGGCTTTGAGCCAGCCGCGCGTCAGCTCGCGTTCCGGAAGATTATCCGCGATCTCGCGCTCGCCTTCCCGCGCCGTGCGCACCGACGGATCGGGCCCGACATCCTTGAGGATGATAATCCAGTTGGTGTCGTCCTGATCGATGGCCGCGAACAGATTGAGCACGCTGGGACCGGCAACGAGGAGATCGTGCGGCAGCGGATCAGTCAGAAAACGCAGCTTCGCGATCCGATTGGTCTGGGTCGGCGGCATTTGCGCGAACACGTCCGGCGGAATGTACTTGTCGACGCTCGAAGCGATATAGGGCTCGGCCGTGAGCCGCTCCCAGCTCGCCAGATAAAGCTTGGTCCATTGCGTCTCCGGCAGCGGCCAATCGGCGCCGCGCCGCCAATCATTTGCGCCCATCACCCAATAAGTGACCGGCGGCTCCTTCATGAGGCCGGTATCGATGCCTTTGAGCCAATGGTCGTACCAGCGCAGCATCTCGCCGCGCAGCGCCCGCAGCGGCCGGTCGGGATGCGCCGGACCGGTCAGCACCATTTTCTTAGGCGCCGCGATATTCGTGAAATAGGTCTGGGCGCCGGCGAGATGGGTCTTGTAGGTGTAGCCGTACCAGCCGGCGCCGGTGTAAGTCGGCACGGTGATGTTCTGAAATTCCCGCTCGGCCTCGGCGATCGTTTCCTCGCGATCGAAACGGATCGATCAGCACGTCGAAATAGCGCGGCATGTGCTGGCCCTTCTGCATCAGCACATTATGCAGATGCGGATACATGCCGATGTCGGCATCCGCCATCGCCTCGCGCCACTTTGCCTCCTTCTCCGGCGGCAGCTCGCCCGGCGCGCCGCGCGCGGTGTGCACGGAGGAGAAATGATCCATGAGATAGCGGAAGGCGTGCAGCACGCCGCCCGGATATTCTTCGCGGAAGCCGCCGAATTTGCCGTAGGCGCCGCGCGGATCGTAGGGAAAGATCGCTTTGAGCTGCGGCGGTTGCTGGCGCGCGAGGTGAAATTGCTCGGAGGCAAAAGCGCCAATGCCGACCATGCCGATATTGCCGTCGCACCAAGGCTGTTGCGCGATCCAATCGATGACGTCGTAGCTGTCCCATTCGCGCGAGCCGCCGTCGCCCGATTTGAGGTAGCCGCGCGGCGAACCGATCACGTGCACATAGCCGCGCGACACGAAGAACTCGGTATCGCCGGCTTCCGCGTGGCCGAGCCACAGTGTCGACCAGGAGGGCTGCGGCGGAAAGCTTTGCGGTAGCTCGTTTCCCTGCAACTCCTTGGAATGAACGCCGAAGGCAAAGAGCACCGGAAACCGGCCCGGCGATGGCCGGCCGATAGACGTCGAGCGCCGACTTTGACGCCGTCGCGCATCGCCACCGCGACATCCTTGTCGCAAGCGATCCGCTGGTATTGCGGCGGCCGCTGATAGTCGGACGGCGGCTGGTGGCCGGACGGAAAAAGCTCCTCGGCCGCGCGAACGTCGTTGTCTTTCATTTGCCGCCGACCATGACGCACATCAAAAGTGCCGGCTCGCGTCCGGTGTTGACCCAGGAATGACCGACGCCGCGCTGCACGACGGCGTCGAAGGGTTTGAGCGCGACCGGCTCTCCCTCATCGAGGACGAGTGAAATTTCGCCGGACAACAGCACGATGTAATCGACGGTCGGCGTCTTGTGCATCATCGGATGTCGGCTGGTATCGCCGCGCGCATCCGGATGGCCGACTTCCTTGAAGAACCAGTCCTGCAGCTTGGCGATGTCGGCCGGCGTCATGTTGGGATCAGGCGGCGGGATCGTGAACAGCCGAAACATGCGTGCCGCCCGGCGCCGGAAAGAATTGCATCGGCGAGCGGCCGATCGAAAGATCATGCGGCGAATGACCGGGCTTGGTCTGCCAGAAATCGAAATTGCCCGGCCCGACCATCGTCGCGTGAGCTTCCTCCACCACGACGGATTTGCCGGCATTGTTGGTGCCGGTGATGATGACGCGATGCGACTCCGTCATTTCCGCTCCCTCAAGGCACGATCACGACATTGGTGAAGCCGCCGTCGCGGAATTGCGAGCCGTCGAGTGCGCGGTTGACCTCGGCGAGCGGTATCCGGACATGCTGGAACACCGAGAGGTCGAGCGTGCCCGCTTGCGCCATGGCGGCGAGCGCCTCGCCGTCCGCGATGCTGAACCAGTTGCTGCCGATGAATTCGATCTGGTTGTCCATCATCCAGTGGATGTCCATCACGCGTCTTCTCGCCGACGCCGCCGATATTGATCGCCTTGCCGCCACGGCGGAGCGCATAGATCGCGTTCATCAGGAACGCGCCGGACGTGCCGGGACCGAGGCAATCGATGACCGCGTCGACGCCGTGACCGCCGGTAAACGCGCGCGCCCAGTCGGCGACGGTGCGCCCTTCATCCTGTGGCAGAACTTCGATCCGCTCCGGGGCCAGCGCCTTGACCCGGGCAAGGCGTTTGCGGTCGCGCGCGGTGCCGAGGATGCGGGTGACGCCGCGGCCGAGCGCCGACAGGGTCGCGCCGAGACCGAGCGTGCCGGTGAGGCCGTTGATGAAAATGGTCTTGCCCGGCCCCGCCTGCGCTTTGCGCAGCGCCGCATAGGCGGTGCCGATATAGCCGAACCGCGCCGCTTCTTCGAATGCAACACTTTCCGGGATGGGAACTAGATTGTGCTGCGGCGCGATCATGTATTCGCACATGCCGCCATAGGGGTAGGCGTCGAATTGCTTCTGCGAATCCGGCCCGAAGCCGAAATAGCCGCTGAACGTGTAATTGGTGCAGTTCATGGTGTCGTCGGCGCGACACGCCGGGCACGACCCGCAGAACAGCCCGGGATTGACGTAGACCCGGTCGCCTTTGCGGAAATTCTGCACCTGATCGCCCACGCCTGCGATCACGCCGGCAACGTCGAGGCCGAAGATTGCCGGCAGTTTCGGCAGCGGCAGCTCCGGGAACCAGCTCTGCCAATGCGTCAGCACATTGATGAGGTTCGGCACCACGCCGCAGGCTTTCACCGCGACAAGGACATCCGTCGGCCGCGGCTCCGGCACCGGTACGCGCTCTAATTTCATCGGCTCGCCGACTTTATGGAGCCGGGCGGCAAGCATGGTGGTCACGTTGGACTTCCTCCCCTACGCGGACGGCAGCTAGTCTAGGCAAGCCTTGTTAGCGCATCGTATAGCGCAGCGGCGCGCGCCGCGGAAAGCCTGTCCGCCGCGGGAGGATGCATGGATTTCGAGTATTCGTCCGAGCAGAAGCTTCTCTGGGAAAGCGTCCGGAAGCTGATGCAGCGGGTCGCCACGCCCGACTATCTGCGCCGGCTCGACCGCGAGCGCCTTTATCCGTATGAGCTCTACGATGCATGGGTGGAGGCCGGGCTGTTTGCCCTGCCCTTCGCGGAGGAATATGGCGGCGTCGGCGGCAGCGTCGTCGACCTCGCCATCGTGTCCGAGGAGATCGGCCGCTACAGCGCCGACGTGGCGATGGCCTTCGGCGGCAGCGTCTTTTGCAGCCTCAATGTCGCGCGCAAAGGCTCGGAAGAGCAGAAGCGCTACTGGCTGCCCAAGCTGATTTCCGGCGAAATCCGCATGTCGATCTCGATGTCCGAACCGGACGCCGGCTCCGACGTCGGCGCCATGCGCACCGCGGCGCGGCGCGACGGCAACGAATACGTCATCAACGGCCAGAAGATCTGGGCCACCGGCGCCGGCGCCAAGAACAACGTCATCAACGTCTATGTGAAGACCGACCCCAAGGCGCATTACCGGCAGGGCATGTCGCTTTTTTTGGTCGACAACACCACGCCGGGTCTCGAAATCCGCAAGCTCGACATGCTCGGCCGCCGTTCGGTCGGCACCTATGAGCTGTTCTTCAACGACGCGCGCATTCCACCCGACCGGCTGATCGGCGGCGAGAACAAAGGCTGGGACTGCATCCTGTCCGGCCTGCAGGCCGAGCGCGTGGTCGCCGCTGCCTGCGATTGCGGCAGCGCCCGCGGCGTCCTCGACCTCGCGGTGAACTATGCCAAAGAGCGGCGGCAGTTCGGCCGGCCGATCGGCAGTTTCCAGGCGATCGCCCACATGCTCGCCGATCTGGAAACGCAGGTGGAAGCCGCCTGGGCGCTGACAATAAAGGCCGCTTGGCGTATCAGCCGGGGCGAGGACGCGCTCAAAGACATCACCATGGCAAAGCTTCTCGCCGCCGAGACTTATGTGAAGACGACGGAAGCCGGCATGCAGGTCATGGGCGGCTTCGGCTACAACATGGAATTCGATATGCAACGTCATTTCCGCGACGCCCGGGCCGCGACCATTGCCGCCGGCAGCTCGCAAATCCAGCGCAATCTGATTGCCGGCCAAATGGGCCTCAAGGTGCAATAAGGACATTTTAGCGAGCGCCATGAGTGTCGGTCTGCCGCTCACTATTCCCAACGCGTTTGAACGCGCGGCGCGCTGGTTCGCCGGCGGCGAAGCGGTGGTCGATTCCACGACGCGCCTGACCTATGCCGAGCTCGACGCGTTGTCGCTCCGTACCGCTGCGCTGTTTGCAGCGCTGGGCGCCGAAGCCGGCAAACCGATCGCCCTCCTTTGTCCTCCGAGCGCGATCTATCTGGTCGCGTGGGTCGCAGCCATCCGCATCGGCGCCCTGCCGATGGCGCTTCACACCCGCGAATCCGCGCAAACGCTGGCCGCGCATCTGCCGCAAGATGGAGCCGAGCCTCTTGGTCTACGACGCGTCCATGGAAGCCTTGGCGGGCGGCATCGTCAGTCATTATCCGTCCTTCGCCGCGTGCGTCGAAGCGTGCTCCGCGCCACCCTCGAAACGGGTCGGCGCCATGCGTCCCGCCGCTTCCATTCCCGCTGATTTGGAGGGCAAACTTGCGGATGCGCCGTTGGCGCGGCCGGCCGAGGACGACCCGGCCGTGATCGTGCTCTCATCGGGAACGACATCGATCCCTAAAGGCGTCGTGCACACCCACCGCAGCTTTATCGAGAACGCGCGCACCAATCTCTACCTTTATCAGGGACTCTCGCCGCGCGATCGTTCGCTGGTGCCATTGAGTACGGCTTTCATCGGCTGCTACAACGGGTGGTTTCCGTTCCTCAACGCCGGCGCCTGCACGATCTTCATGGAGCGTTTCGACCTTGGCGAGTTGGCCAAGCGCGTGGGCGACGAGCACGCCACCCACGTTTTTCTGACGCCGACCCTGTGGCGGCGCCTTCTGAATGCCGACGAACATAACGGGGATTTCCGGTCGGTACGCTTGATCGGCTTTGCCGCCGAGCCGATGGATGCAACCACGCTCAAGCGGCTGCGCGAACGCATCAGCCGGAATGTGGTGCAGATGTATGGCTCGACCGAAACCGGCGCGGCCGCGAGCTGCATCTTCGCCGACGATATGGTGGGCGAGCGGCTCGGCAGCGTCGGCCGCCCATTGGTCAACGGCGATCTGCGCATCGTCGCGCCAGGCGGCGGGCCGCGCGAGGAAGTCGCGCCCGGCGAGATCGGCGAAATTTTGATCTCCAGCCCTTCGCTCGCCGCCGGCATCTGGCGCGATCCCGAAGCCACGGCCGCGAGCTTCATGTGACCGACGGCGACCGACGCTGGTGGCGCTCGCGTGATCTCGGCCGCGTCGACGCTGGCGGCTACCTTTATCTCGAAGGACGGCGCGACGATATGATCATCTCCGGCGGCATCAACATCATGCCGGCGCGGGTCGAGGAAGTGCTGCTTGCACACAGCGGCGTCGCCGAATGCGCCGTGGTCGGCGTGCCGCATCCGCAATGGGGCGAACAGGTGCAGGCGTTCATCGTCCGCCACGATCCACGACTCGATGCCGCTGCCATGGAGCTTCATGTCCAGGCCAGCGATCTCTCGCCCTATCAACGGCCGCGGGTCTACAATTTTGTTGCAGAACTGCCGCGCACCTCCACCAATAAGGTGCTTCGGCGCGTGCTGCGCGAAGCAGCGCTTAGCGAGCTTGCGACCGCCGAAGCCGATCTCGAAGCGATCCCAACGAGCCGATAGGAAAAAATTGATGAGCGAGACGCCGATTTTGTTGACCGAGCGGCAGGGCCCGATTGCGATTGTCACGCTTAATCGTCCCGACAAACGCAATGCGCTCAGCGAGACTTTGTGGGGCGAATTGAAAAAGACCTTCGAGAATTTCGAACCGGACGTGCGCTGTGTCGTGCTTGCCGGCGCCGGCAAGCATTTCTGCGCTGGCCTCGATCTTTCCGAGCATCGCCACCGCGAAGCGTTCGACAGCATCTTCATGTCGCGCTTTGCCCATGCCACGCTCGACGCCATCCAGTTCGGCGGCCGGCCGGTGGTGACGGCGATGCAGGGCGCCGTGATCGGCGGCGGGCTCGAGGTTGCGACCGCCACCCATGTCCGCGTCGCCGATACGACCGCCTTCTACCAGCTCCCGGAAGGCCGCCGCGGCTTCTATGTCGGCGGCGGCGCCAGCGTCCGCGTTGCCAAGATCATCGGCTCCGGCCGCATGGTCGAAATGATGCTGACCGGCCGCACGCTCGATGCGGCGACCGGCGACCGGCTTGGGCTTTCGCACTACGTGGTCGAGCCGGGCAAGGCCCTGGAAAAGGCAATTGAACTCGCCAACAATATCGCCAAGAACGCGCGCATCCCCAATTATCTGATCGTCCAGGCGATCCCGCGCATCGAGGATATGTCATCCGCGGACGGCCTGTGGACCGAAAGCGTCGCGCAAGCGATCAGCATGACCTCCGAGGACGCCCGCGCCGGCATCGACGCGTTCCTTAGCAAGAAGAAAATCGAATTCTGAAAGTTCGTCCTTCCATCAGACAAGTGGCGTGACGTTATTTTCAACGCCGAGCAGAGCTTTGCCGTAGATCTCATAACCGACCTGCGGCAGCACAACGGCATGCCGTGACGCCACTGCCGCGTCGCGCCAGATGCGCTGCAGCGGGCTTGCATCGGCAAACCCCGCGGAGCCGTGGGCGAACATGAGCTTGTCGATAGCCCGCGTGATTTTTTCGACGACGTAGCCGGTGTCGGCGCGCACCCGTGTGCGCGTCAGCATATCGGGATAGACGCCGCGCAATGCCGCCTGGTCGATATCATCGGCAGCCCGGTAGGCATGGAAATGCGCGGTATCGATCATCAGCGCCGCCTCGGCGATCTGCAGCTGAAACGCAACCGACGCGCTTTGCTTGTCAAAAAAGGTGTAGGTAATTGTTCGCGACGATGCTTTTTGCCGGACGAATTCTAATGCGGCGCGGCCCAGTCCCAGGATCGGTCCAACCAAAATGATGGCCAGGATCGGAATAAACGCCGACCGATAGAAAGTCTCGTCGCGCATTTCGGTCGGATAGTCGCCTTCGATGGCGCGCGGCACCGACATGACGCGGTGCGCGGGTATGAAGACGTCTTTCGCCTTCAGACAAATGCTGCCGGTGGATTTCATGCCGGCAACGAACCAGGTATCCTCCCGTTCCAGATCGCTCATCGGAATGAGCGCAAGCCCTTGATCTACCGCTTTGCCTGATTCATCGACAAGCGGCATGCCGAGCAACGCCCACTGTGCATGCCAGCCGCCGGAATTGTAGTGCCAGGTGCCGGTGACACGAAATCCGCCGTCCACCTTGGTCGTCGTCGCACTCGGGGTGAGGACGCCGGATATGCAGGCGTCGGGATCGACGCCGAACACTTCATCCTGCGTTTTGACCGGATAAAGGCCCAGCAGCCAGGCGCAGATGTTGGTGAGGTTGACGACCCAGGCGGCGCCGCCGTCGCCTTCGGCGATCGCCGCGCTCACGTCCAGCATGGCGCGCGTGTTCATTTCCCAGCCGCCGTAACGCTTGGGTGTGCAGACCCGCGTCAAACCGGCGTTCCGCAGCGCCAGAATCGTCTCTTCTTCGACGCGCCGATTGGCTTCGCTGGCAGCCGCATTCTTGCGCAGTAATGGCGCGAGGTCGCGAGCCCGCTCTACGAGTTCTTGCACCGTCGGTGCGGCAAGTTTGTGTACACTTGCAGCTTGGGCCATTAGGTGTCTCCTTCCCTGGGATCTTTTGCGACGTTCGCTCTACAGTGCGTTTTGTTCAGCCAGCCGACCTCAACAAACACAAACGGTTCAACGACGTCTGTCGCGGTGATTCATTTTGCCATTGAATATGGCGTCCATTTCGTGCCGAAAGCGAAGAAGTGCCTTCGCCAGAAGCTCGCGGCGCTTGGCGAAGCGCGACCAAGGCACCGGAATTGATACGGCGACCGCTCGTCCAAAGGAATCAAACACCGCGACGCCGACGGCGCCGATGCTCGGATCGTGCTCGCCTCGATCGAAGCCAAGATGCGTGCGCCGCACGGTGGCAATCTCGCGCAAGAGTTTGTCGCGATTTGCGAGCGGGTGGGTCGCATGCGCGGCCACGCTCTTTTCGACGAGGGCGGCACCTTGCTCGGGCAGATAACACGCGAGCATGGCCTTGCCGTTCGCGGTGCAGTGCAGTGGAAAACGTTGACCGACCGCCGACAGCGCGACGAGCCGCTGCCGTCCCGGGATCTGGTCGATGAAGACCGCCGATCCCCCCGCGAGAACCGACAGATCAACCGTCTCACCGAATTCATCGCGCAAGGCGACCAGCCGCGGATGCAGGAGTTCGGTGATATTCGAAGCAAGAGAGGCGGCGATACGTGCGAGTCCGGGACCTATGCGCACGCCGCGGCCCGGCTGGGCCTCAATGACAAAATCCTCTGCGGCCAGCGCCGCGAGAATGCGCTGGACGGTCGATCGCGCCAGGCGAACATCGCGCGCGATTTCCGCGAGCGTGAGCCCTTCAGGGCGTTCCTCGAGCAGCCGCAAAATGCTCGCCGCCCGGGCGATGACCTGAACGCCGCGGCTCCCTGAGTTCTCCAGTTGCCCAGCTATTTGACCCGGCAATCTTCGCTCCCGTCGTTCGAGCTTGCCGGCGTCAAAGAGCCCTCAAGAACTCCCGTTGATGACATCAGCCGTCCACCTGCACTTGACCGCATTGTGAGCCATATGCTCTACATTGCGGGACATTAAAGCACAACTTTGCTAGTGAGGGAGGACACCGGGTTCGCTGGCGCAAAGCCCGCCGAACCAAAATTCAAACACCATCTATGAATGCCCGCCGACAAGAGTTCGCCAACACCTCGCGACCCGGGATCGCTGGGAGAATGGCGTGCAGAAGGCGACGTCCGTAGTGCCGCCAAATCAGTGGCCCTCTGGCGCCGCGGGATTTGCGATGATGAGACGTGTGTGGGGCCTGTCCCATCATTACCTAACCGATCGGTCCCACTGACCCATGGCCAGGGAGGACAACATGAAGAGCAGGCCGGCAGGGAAGGGAAAGCGAAGCGACAAGGTCGATAGCCAACGTCGCGAGGTCGTAAAGCTTATTGCCGCCGGCGGCGCCGCCGCCATCGCGTCGCCGTGGACGTTTCAATCGTCGCGCGCGGCCAGCAAGACGATCAAGATCGGCATGATCACGCCGGAGACCGGCCCGATCGCCGCATTCGGCGAGCCGTCGAAGTGGGTAGCCGAGGGCGTAAGCAAGGCTCTGGGCGACGGTATTATGGTCGCTGGCCAGAAATACCCGGTACAGATCCTCAACCGGGACAGCCAGTCGAATCCGAACCGCGCGTCGGAAGTGGCGACCCAGCTGATCAACAACGACAAGATCGACATCATGGTCGCCTCGTCGACGTCCGACACGACCAATCCCGTTGCCGACCAATGCGAGCTCGCCGGCGTGCCCTGCATCACGTCGGACGATCCCTGGCAGGCCTGGTTCTTTGGTCGCAAGGGCGATCCCAAGAAGGGCTTCGAATGGACCTACCACTTCTTCTGGGGCTTCGACATGGTCGCCAACATGTTCGCCGAGATGTGGAAGTCGATACCGACTAACAACATCGTGTGCACGATGCTGACCAACGATCCCGATGGCGTCGCGGCCAGCGACCCGGTGCACGGGTTGCCGGCTACGATCAAGAGCCACGGCTTCGATGTCCATCACCTCGGCCTATATCCGCCGCTGGCGGACGACTTCACCGCCCAGATCTCCGAAATGAAGAAGGCGAATGCCGACATCGTCTGCGGCATTTTCAATCCGCCGCAATTTGCGATTTTCTGGACGCAGTGCGCGCAGCAGGGCTACCGGCCGAAGATCGTGACGCCGCCCAAGGCGTTGCTATTCCCAACCGCGGTCGAGGCGCTCGGCGACCGTGGCGCCGGCATGTCGACCGAGGTGTGGTGGTCGCATCACCATCCGTTCAAGTCGAGCCTGACCGGCGAGACGGCGCAGCAATATTGCGACGCCTATGAGAAGGCGAGCGGCAAGCAATGGACCCAGCCGCTCGGTTTCAAGCACGCCAACCTCGAAGTCGCAATCGATGCCCTCAAGCGTTCCAAGAAGCTTGAGCCGACCGCGATCCGCGACGCCATTGCGCAAACCGACTACCAGTCGATTGTCGGTCCGATCACATGGAAGGGCGGCCCGCTTAATCCCGTGCCGAACGTGTGCCTTACTCCGCTCGTCGGCGGCCAATGGGAAAAGGGCACGAAGTGGAAATACGACTTGAACGTCGTATTTAACAAAACTGCGCCGAACATCCCGCTCGACAGGCCGTTCTCGGCAATTCAATATTCCTGAGACATTCGGTTGGTGAGCGAACTACCGCCGCCGCGCAACTCGCGCGGCGGCTTTCTGTAAAAGCAGTTCATGGCGATCCTCCTCGAGCTTAGCGAAGTGTCCAAGTCCTACGGCGCGCTCAAGGCCGTGGACACGGTAAGTCTCGTCGTTGAGGACGGCGAGGCTCTCGCGGTGATCGGCCCCAACGGCGCCGGGAAAACCACCTTGTTTAACCTGATCAGCGGCGACGTGGCGCCGAGCGGCGGACGGATGCTGTTCGACGGTTCCGACATGACGGCGATGCCGCCACACGCGCGATCGCGCCTTGGGCATAGGCCGCTCCTATCAAATTCCGCACCCATTCGCGAATATGAGCGTGTTTGAGAATCTTTTGGTCGGCTCGATTTTCGGCGGCGGCACTACCGAGCGTGAAAGCTACAAACGCTGCAGTGACGTGCTCAGGATCACCGGGCTTTATGACAAAGCCAACGTGCCCGCGCGTACACTGACGTTACTTCAGCGCAAACGGCTGGAACTGGCCCGCGCGCTCGCCATACAGCCCAAACTGCTGCTGCTCGACGAGATCGCGGGCGGACTGACCGAGTACGAATGCGGCGAGTTGGTCAAGACGATCAAAGAAATTCACGCGCGCGGCACCACCATCGTCTGGATCGAGCATATCGTGCACGCGCTGGTTTCGGTGGCGAGCCGGCTGATCGTGATGAATTTCGGGCAACTGCTGGCCCAGGGCAATCCGCACGACGTCATGGCCGATGCGCGCGTGCGTGAAGTGTACATGGGCATTCCGCTGTCATGACGCTGCTGCAGACCCAAAATCTCTCGGCCTTCTACGGTGACTTCCAGGCGCTATTCGGCATCAATGTGACGGTCGAGCAAGGCGAGACGGTCGCCATCATCGGCGCCAACGGTGCCGGCAAGACCACGTTTCTCCGCACCGTCGCGGGCGCTTTGGCGACCGCGCCTGAAACCGTGATGTTCGTCGGCCAGCCGATCGGCCACAAGACTCCGCACGAGATCGTGCGGCTCGGAATAGCCATGGTGCCGGAAGGACGGCGGCTGTTCCCGAGTTTATCGGTGGAAGAGAATCTCTTGCTCGGCACTCACAGTGAGCGCGCCGGGCCGTGGAATCTCAAGCGCGTTTACGAGCTATTCCCACGCTTGCATGAGCTGCGCCACCTGCCGGCGCCGTCACTATCCGGCGGACAACAACAAATGGCGGCGATCGGCCGCGGCTTGATGTCCAATCCACGGCTGCTGCTTTGCGATGAACTGTCCTTGGGCCTCGCGCCGGTCGTCATTCGTGACATTTATGAGTGCCTTGCGACCATCACCGCCGAGGGTACGACTGTCGTGCTGGTCGAACAGGACATCAACCGGGCGCTCGACGCCTCGGCGCGCTTTTATTGCTTTCAGGAAGGCCGTCTTGCACTTACCGCACCGACGAAGAATTTCGACCGCGCCGCGATCACCGCGGCCTATTTCGGGATGTAGGGCGGAATGAATTGGATCAATATCGTCATCCAAGGCGGCCTGCTCGGCGGCTTCTACGCGCTATTCGCCATGGGCTTGTCGATGTCGTTCGGCATCATGCGGCTGGTCAACATCGCCCACGGCGATCTCATCGTACTCTCGGCCTATGTCGCGCTGGTGGTGACGCAAACAACCGGGCTCGATCCGTTCTTCAGCCTGCTCATCGTTGTGCCAGTGATGTTCGTGCTGGGCTACGCGTTGCAACGCGGGCTGCTCAATCAGACGCTCAGCGGCGGCCTCTTGCCGCCGCTGCTCGTCACCTTCGGCATTTCGATCATCATCCAGAACGGACTGTTGCAGGGCTTCGGCGCCTATGACCATCGGCTCCAGGAGGGCGTGATCGAGACCGCGAGCCTGCATTTTCCCGGTGGCCTATCGGTTGGCGTTTTTCCGCTCGTGGTATTTGCGGTGGCGACGCTCGCGATCGCCGGCTTGCAGCTTCTGTTTTACCGCACGCGGCTGGGCCGCGCTTTTCGCGCCGTTTCCGACGACGCCGACACCGCCGAGCTGATGGGCATCGATAATTTGAAGCTGTACGCGCTGGCGTTGGGCATCGCGATGATTTTCACCGCACTCGCCGGTGTCCTGTTTGGCATACGAACCATCTTCGCCCCCTTGTCGGGACCGATCCGGCTGATCCTCGCCTTCGAAGCCGTCATCATCGGCGGACTCGGCAGCATGTGGGGCACGCTGGTCGGCGGCGTGGTGCTTGGCCTCGCCCAGGCCATCGGGGCGGCACTGGATCCGACTTGGCAAATTTTGGCCGGACATCTGGCCTTTCTCGCCATCCTGATCGTCCGCCCGAGCGGGCTGTTCCCACGGACGAGGGACTGAAATGGAGTCGGTCCGCGTCGAGCGAGCAACCAGGGCCAGCCGCGTCTTCGCCTTGTTCGCGGCTGCGCTTCTTGCGGCCCTCATCGCGATGCCCTGGTGGGGCGACGCCGGCGAGATGCGACTGGTCGGCGAGATGGCTTATTACCTGGCGCTGGCGCAACTCTGGAACCTGCTCGCCGGTTACGCGGGGCTCGTGTCGGTCGGCCAGCAGGCCTATGTGGGCCTCGGCGGATATGCCCTGTTCTATTTGACTGGCGTCTGGAACACGAACGTGTATCTGGCACTATTGCTCGCCGGACCGTTCGCCGGCCTGATGGCGATTCCCGTCTCGTTCGCGGTGTTCCGACTGCGCGGCGCGTACTTTGCGGTTGGCACCTGGGTTGTGTCCGAAGTGTTTGCGCTGTTTGCCAGTCTGATCGCGGTGCTTGGCGCAGGGTCCGGCCTGTCACTCACGCCTGCGATCTTGCGCGAGATCTCGACCCACCGAGACGTCCGCGACACGATCCTGTATCTCATGTCGCTGGCCATCGCCGTGGCGGTATTTGCCATCGTCTATTTTATGTTGCGTTCGCGCCACGGCCTGGCTTTGACGGCAATCCGCGATTCAGAGCCGGCATCGGCCAGTCTCGGCGTCAACACGTTTCGCACCAAGTTTATCATTTACATCGCGACTGCAGCATGCACCGGCGTTATCGGCGGATTGATCTTCCTGCAAAAGCTCCGCATCTCGCCGGAAGCCGGGTTCAGCATCAACGATTGGACCGTCGTCGTAATTTTCATGGTCGTGATCGGCGGTATCGGCACCCTGGAAGGGCCTTTCATCGGCATGTTGATCTACATCGTGCTGCGTGAGCTGCTGGCCGACTACGGCACCATTTATTTGATGTTTATGGGTGCGATCGCCATCGCCGTGATGCTGAAAGCGCCTTCGGGGATTTGGGGCTGGGTCGTCCACCGCTACGACATTCAGCTTTTCCCGGTCGGGCGACGTCTGGCTCTGGCGCCGGCGGACGATTCATCCAAGCCGTAAACGGCTGCTGTCGACGGCATGAACTTTAGCTTGGGCCGTCGAGGCCGCTAACCGTAAAGCTTGCGGGTCGTCGCGCTGCGCTGCACTTCGCGTGCGGCCTTGTAGGTGCGGCCAACAAAGTCCATCGACGGATTTGAGACGCCGAACCAGAATTTCTCGCTGATGAAATGATGGCGCAGATGATATTGCTTCATCCAGCGCCCGACGCGCGTGCGCGGCTGATACGGAATGTGGGCGACATAGTGCACCCATTCGTACTGGAAAATCGCCAGCGTCACGCCGAACATCGCCGAGCCGACCGGCTCCCACCCGAAGAGCAGCGCAAAGGCCAGCGCGGTCACGGCGAGATTGGGAATGAGAAACCAGACCGGCAAGAACAGAAGATCAAGCCGATCGGGCTCGGCGTGATGATCGTAATGCAGCCGATGCTGCATTTTGCGCGCAAAGGCAAAGCGCGACGGCTCGGCATGGAAGGCGAAGCGGTGAAAGCCATATTCGCTGACATAGAAGGTCAAGGCGCCGATAACGACCCAGCCCAGCGAGAACGGCAAGACGCCCGCCAGGAATGCCACGGCGAGCGCCGCGAGCCCTAGCGCGAGCCAGACGTTGGAGCCATGCCGCAAGAAGGTGCCGACCATCGGCCGCCTCCGAAATTCGATGCCCGACATTATCCGCAAACGCGAGCAGCGTACACGTCCAAAGTGTTCGAGCGCGCGGAAGAACTCTTCGCATTGGGACATGCATAAGTGTGGGGTCTGCAAGACGGATTCGCGCTTGACACCCGGGTCTTCTGCAACTGTCTAATAGAGAACAATAAATCGGGAGGAGAGGCGCAATGAGGCGGCAAATGCCGGGCGAAGCATGGCTTCAGCGCCTTACCGCGCTCGTGAGAGAGCGGCACGAGGCTGAGGTCCTCGGCGCCCGCCGTTCGCCAAAGAGGATTGACCGGTGACGACCAGCATGATGGCCGTTGCCGGCATCGATCTCGAGCTTACCGAGATCGGGAGCGGCGCGCCTTTGCTGATGCTTCACGGCGCCGGCGGCTTCGATCCCCGCCAGCCAATCAACCTCCTGCTCGGCAAGCGACGCCGGCTGATCTGCCCGTCGCATCCCGGCTTTGGCCGATCCGCCCTCCCCGACTGGCTCGACAGCGTCGACGACATCGCTCACGTTTATCTTGAGCTGATGGATCAGCTCGGTTTGCCGACCGCCGAGTTGATCGGCTGCTCGGTCGGCGGCTGGATCGCCGCCGAAATGGCGACCAAGGCGCCGGAGCGCTTCACCAAGCTCATTTTCGTCGGCCCGGTCGGCGTCAAGACCGGTAGCGCCGATCGGCTTGACGTACCCGACATCTTCGCCCTGCCGGCCGGCTGAGCTCGACAGGCCTATTGTTTCGCGATCCGGCCAAGATGGTGCGTGACCCGGCTTCGCTCAGTGACGATGAGCTGACAATCATGGTGCGCAATCGCGAGACTTTGGCGCTGATTGCCTGGGAGCCATACATGCATAATCCCAAGCTGAAGCATCGGCTGCATCGGATCAGGGCGCCGGCGCTCTTTCTGCGCGGCGATAGCGACGGCCTGATATCCGACGAATACTTGCGCGCCTACGCACGACTTTTACCGAACGCGCGGCTCGCGACCATCGCCGAGGCCGGGCATGCACCGCATCTCGAGCAGCCCGAGACGTTCGCTGCTGCGGCGCTCGCGTTTCTCGAAAACTGAGCGCGCCCAACATCGGCCCCGATGCATGACAGGAGCGATGGGATGAAAGCTTGGCACTTCAGCGAGACGGCCTATCCATATTTGCCGCCGGCCGACAGCTATTCCTCGATCCGCGTGACGCTGCCGAACCGCTACTTCGATCCGGAAAAGGGCGCCGCGCTGTGGGACCGGTATCTCGACGAATGGTGCGTGGCCGACGACGAGGGCGTCGAGGTCATGCTCAATGAGCATCATCAGACCGCAACCTGCGTCGATCCCGCAGCGCCGCTGGTGCTCGCTGCCCTGGCGCGGCTGACCAAAAGGGCACGGCTCCTGATCCTCGGCAATCCGATCGCCAATCGGCGCCAACCGGTCCGCGTCGCCGAGGAGATGGCGATGGCCGACGTTTTGTCGCGCGGCCGCATCGAAGTGGGTTTCGTGCGCGGCGTGCCGTGGGAGGTCGCGGCCGCCAATAGCAATCCGGTGCGCATGAACGAGCGCCATTGGGAAGCCCTCGACCTCATCATCAAGGCCTGGACTGCGCATGACGGACCGGTGAGCCATGAAGGCCGCTTCTTTCATCACCGCATGATCAACATCTGGCCGCGACCCTATCAGCAGCCGCATCCTCCGATTTGGGTCAGCACCACCAGTCCCGGAGGCGCCGCACGCGTCGGCGCGCGCGGTTTCGTGCAGGCGACTTTTCTCACCGGCTATGACGGCACGCGCGCGGTGTTCGAAGCCTATCGTAAGGGCTGGCGCGAAGCCGGCCGTGGCGACGCCGTGCCGCTCGACCGGCTGGCTTATGCCGCGCTGGTCTATACCGCCCCGAGCGAAGCCGACGCGCGCGCCGGAGCGGAGAAGCTTCTCTGGTACATCACCGCCAACAAGATCGTGCCGCAGTTCACCTACCCGCCGGGCTACGTGCCGATCAGCGCCGCCGTCGACATGCTGCGCGGCAAAGCAAAGTCGCTTAGTCATTTTGCCGGAGCCCCGACCGTCGAAAACGCGATCGAGGCCGGCGTCATGATTGCGGGAACTCCGGACCAGGTGGTGAAGCAAATCAGGAAAATCCACGATTATGTCGGCGGCTTCGGCCATCTGCTGCTGATGGGACAGGCGGGCTTCCTGGAGCACAAAGAAACGGTGTTGGGGATCAAGACTTTCGCGCGCGAAGTTTATCCGCAGCTCAAAGAAGAGTTCGGATTGGCTCCGGTCGGTGAGGCACGAGAAAGGAAGGCATCGCCCGCCTTAAGCCGTTAGCCTTGCGAGGCCGTATGTCGAAATTCCCGGAGCAGGATCCAGCGCGAATGCGCCGCGAGTTGGCCGGCCTCGCGACCGCCGATGGGGGCGGCCTTGGTTTTGGTCGATCAGGTTTTGAACCATGCGCCACGTCGTCGGGCCGCCGCATTGACACATACCGTGGAATGCAGTCGCATGGACAAGATTACAAAAGGGGGGAGGACATGTTCGAGTCCGCTGGAATTTCTCGCCGAACATTTGTCTCCGGCGCCGCTGGTGCGGGCGCGGTGCTCGCTTCCAACCTCGCGGCGCCGGCCGTTTTGGCGCAAACGGAAAAACCGGTCCGCATCGGCGTTCTCAATTCCTTCACCGGCGGGCTCGCCTATGCGGGCGAGAACAACCTTAACGGCATGTCGCTTTATTTCGACAGCATCAATTGGACCGTCGGCGGCCGCAAGATCGAGCTGATCAAGGAAGACGACCAGTTCAACCCGCAGATTGGCCTGCAAAAGGCGAAGAAGCTCATCGAGAGCGACAATGTCGACATGATCATCGGCGTGCAGGCGAGCAACGTGGCGCTCGCGGTGCTGAATTATATGAAGCAACAGAAGGCGTTCTACATCGTCTCCGGCGCCGGCACCGATGCGATCACCTGGGATCGCTACCCCTATCTTTTTCGCACCTCGATCTCCGCCTATCAGCTGAGCGCACCGATGGCGGAATGGGTCTACGACAATCTCGGCAAGGAAATCGTCTTGACGGCTTCCGACTATGCCGGCGGCCACGACGTGCTCGGGGCATTCAAAGCCCCCTATCTCGGGAAGGGCGGCAAGGTGCTCAAGGAGATCTATCCGCCGCTCGGCACGACTGACTTTTCAGCCTATCTCACCGACATCAAAGCGATGAACCCGCCGGTGACCTACGACTTCATGCCCGGCACCGACGCCGTGCGCTTCATTCAGCAATATGGCGAATACGGATTGATGCAAAAGATGCCGCTGACCGGCTTCACCATCATCAATTCGCTGATGCTGAATACGCTCGGCAAAGCGATGGTCGGCGTGATCTCGGCCACCACCTATATCCCGGCCGTCGACAATCCTGAAAGCAGGCGGTTCGCCGCCGACTATCAGGCGAAGTTCAATGCGCTGCCGGACATCTTCTCCGACTACGGTTATGTCGGGGCGCGCGCGGTCGCCGAGGCGCTGAAGCTCACCAACGGCGACGCCGCGAAAGACAAGCTTGCGGAGGCGATGGTCAAGGTCAAATTCGACGCGCCGCGCGGTGCGTTTCGCTTCGATCCGGCGACACACAATCCGATCCAAGACATCTACATCTGTAAGGTGATCGAGCGCGACGGCAAAGTCGCCGGCGAGGTTCTCTACACCGCCAAGCAAGTCCAGGACCCCGGGAAGAAGACATATTGATTGCCGCAGGCGCCAGACCGCGGGTGGACGGCTTATGGAACTCATTCTCGCCCAGCTCCTGAACGGGCTGGTCTACGGAGTGCTGCTGTTTCTGATGGCGGCGGGCTTGTCGCTGATCTTCGGCCTGATGAATGTCGTCAGCCTCGCGCACGGCTCGTTCTTCATGCTGGGCGCGTTTTTCGGGCTCAGCATATTTCACGAGACGCATAGCTTCTGGCTTGCCCTCGTGCTGGCGCCGGCCGCGGTGGCGGTCATGGGAATAGTCATGGAGCTTCTGTTCATGCGGCCGCTTTACCGTCGCGGCCACATGGACCAGGTGCTGCTGACATTCGGCTTCACCTTCGTCTTTTTCGATTTCGTGCAGTCGGTCTGGGGCAGGACGGTCCTGCGGCTGCCGGCGCCGGCGGCGCTCAGGACGCGATCCATATCGGCGTCGGCGTGTTCTCGGCCTATCGGCTGTTCCTCATCGCGCTCGGCGTTGCGCTGGCGCTGCTGCTGTGGCTCGTCCTCGAGCGCAGCCGTCTGGGCGCCATGGTGCGCGCCGGCGTCGACGACGCCGCCATGGCGGCAGGACTCGGCGGCAATATTCCGGCGCTGTTCACCGGAATCTTCGGCGCCGGCGTTGCTTTGGCCGGGCTCGGCGGCATGGCGGCCGCGCCGGTGATCGGCCTCTATCCCGGCATGGATGCGGAGATCATGATTCCCGCTTTCATCGTCATCGTGATTGGCGGCATGGGCAGCCTGCGCGGCGCCTTCATCGGCAGCATGCTGATTGGCGAGGCTGATACGTTCGGCAAAGCCTATCTGCCGAGCATGGCGTTGTTCCTGATCTATCTGTTGATGGCGGTGGTGCTGCTGGCGCGGCCGCAAGGGCTGTTCGGCATCAAATACACTGGCGTTTCCGCCGCGCCCGTCGGTCACCACGACCAGCGCCCCGGCGACGCGACAGACTTGGGTCGCAGGAACTCGTCGGTCCTCGCCGCAATGCTGATTTTCCCGTTCCTGGTGCCGGATTATCCGCGCGCGCTGCTGGCGGAAATCTACATCTTCGCGATCTTCGCCATGAGCCTCGATCTTCTCCTCGGCTTCACCGGCTTGATGTCACTCGGCCATGCCGCCTTTTTCGGTTTTGGCGCCTATGCCGTCGCGATCCTGAGCACATTCTTCGGCGTGAATGCTTGGCTGGGCGTCGTCGGCCGGCGTGTTCACGGCGGGGCTCGGTGCGCTCGTGATCGGCTTCTTCTGCGTCCGCACCAGTGGCATACCGTTTCTGATGCTGACGCTCGCGTTCTCACAACTCGTATTTTCGGTTGCACTCAAATGGCGTGACCTGACCGGCGGCTCGGACGGCATGGCGATCGCCGACAAGCCGGGTTTCTTCGGCTTCGATCTGTCGAACACGCTGCCGATGTATTTCATGGCATTGACGTTCTTTCTGCTGAGCTATTGGGGCCTGCGGCGGCTGCTCAACGCGCCGCTCGGCCATGTTTTCGTCGGCATCCGCGAGAACGAGCCGCGCATGCTGGCGATCGGCTATCCGACGCGCGCCTACAAGCTCCTGGCGTTCACCATCGCCGGGGCGCTCGCCGGCCTTGCCGGCGGGCTCTATGCCATCTTCAACAGTTTCATCTCGCCGGACGCGGTCTATTGGACGGCGTCGGGCGACATTTTGATCATGACCATGCTCGGCGGCGCGGGGACGCTGATCGGACCCGCGATCGGCACCGGCGTCTTTCTGCTGATGAAGAACGTCGTCAGCTCCTATAGCGAGCATTGGCTCATGATCATCGGGGTCATCTTCATCTCTTGCGTGCTGTTCTTTCCCGGCGGGATCTGGGGAACGTTGCGCCAGATTTAGCGCAAGGAAACCTGTCTGCGATGAGCGTGCTGCGAACCGACCAGCTGTGCCGCTCGTTCGGCAGCCTGGTCGTCACCAACGATGTCAATCTCACCGTTGACCCGGGCGAACGCCACGTCATCATCGGCCCCAACGGCGCCGGCAAGACCAGCCTCGTCAATCAGATCGGCGGGCAGCTGCAACCGACCGCGGGTCGAATCCTGCTTGACGAGACCGACATCACCGGCTGGCCGCCGGACCGGGTCTGCCGCTCTGGCGTCGCCCGCACTTTCCAGCGCAACAACCTTTTCGCGAATTTGAGCGTAATGGAAAACTTACGGCTTGCGATCGAGGCGCGACGCGGCAACCCGCTCAATTTCTTCACGCCGGTGGAGCGTATCGGCGCGCTGATCGAGCGCGCCGAGGAATTGATGCGGCGCGTTCATCTCGGCCACGATGGTGCGCGGCCGGCGCGCAGCCTGTCCTATGGCGAGCAACGCCAGCTCGAAATCGGCATCGCGCTCGCCGGCGAGCCCAAGCTTTTGCTGCTCGACGAGCCGACCTCGGGCATGTCGCCCGCCGAAACCAGCCGGATGATCGATCTGATCGCCAGCCTGCCGCGCACCTTGTCGATCCTGATGATCGAGCACGACATGGACGTGGTGTTTTCGGTCGCCGACCGGATCACCGTGCTCTACTACGGCGAGGTTCTTGCGACCGGCACGCCGGCAGAAATCAAGGCGAACGCCAGCGTTCGCGAGGTCTATCTCGGGACCGCGCACTGACATGCTCGATCTTGAAAACGTCAACGCCTATTACGGCGACAGCCACATCCTTCACGGCGTGTCTCTATCCGTCGGTGAGGGCGAGGCGGTGTGTCTGCTTGGCCGCAACGGCGCTGGCAAGACGACGACGATCCTGACGGTCATGGGCTATCTGCAGCCGCGTCCCGGCCGCATCCGTTCTGCGGACGCGATATCGCGGCGCTGCCGCCCTATGCGGTGGCGCGCCTCGGCTTCGGCTTCGTACCGCAGGAGCGCGGCATCTTTCCGAGCCTGACGGTGCGCGAGAACCTCACCGTGTTCGCACGCTCGTCGGGCAAAAGCCCATGGACGCTCGATCGCATCTTCACCATGTTCCCTCACCTGCACGCGCGTGTTCGCAATCTCGGCTTTCAGCTTTCCGGCGGCGAGCAGCAGATGTTGTCGATCGCCCGGGCATTGATGCTCAATCCGCGCCTGCTGCTGCTCGACGAACCGTCGGAGGGCTTGGCGCCGATGATTGTGCGGGAGATCATCGAGACGTTGACCGCGCTCAAGCGCGAGGGGCTTGCGATCCTGTTGATCGAGCAGAACCTTCGCACCGCGCTGGCCGTTGGCGACCGCCACCACGTCATCAACAAAGGCACGATCTGCTTCACCGGAAGCTCGGCCGAGCTCGAGAGCAACGAATTTGTGCTGCGAAACTATCTGAGTGTGTGAGCCGCAGTCATTCCCGCGGCGCCACCGCTCGCGGAATGCGGCAAACGCCCATCGAGGCGGCGCGCGTCGCGCCCCGCGGTTCAACGGGCACTTCGAGTCAGTGGTGCAAATTGCGCCTAGGCCGCCGCCGCCGGGCTGGAGAGGCGATCCATTTCGCGCTGCACCAGCCGTTGATAGAGTCCTTCACGGTGTGCCAGCAGATGCGGCGGGCCGTCTTGAATGACCTTGCCGAGCTGCAACACGACGATGCGGTCGAAATTCCTCACTGTCGACAACCGATGGGCAATGGCGATAACGGTGCGGCCGCGCATCAGGCGACCCAATGCCTCGCGGATGATTTCCTCCGATTCGGAATCGAGGGCCGATGTCGCCTCGTCGAGTAGGAGGAGGGGGGCGTCCTTGAGAAATGCGCGGGCGATGGCGATGCGCTGGCGTTGGCCACCGGAGAGCTTGACGCCGCGGTCGCCGACAATGGTGCGAATGCCGGCCGGCAATTCCTCGATGAAATCGCAGCGCGCAGCCATTGCTGCCTCCAGCACCTCATCATCGGAGGCGTCTGGCCTTCCATAACGGACGTTCTCCATCACCGAGCGGTGAAACAGCGAGATGTCCTGTGGCACGACGCCGATGGATTCGCGTAAGCTGTGCTGTGTGACGCGCGCAATATCCTGTCCGTCAATCAGAATCCGCCCCTCCTGAACGTCGTAGAAACGTTGCAGCAGCGCAAACAAGGTCGACTTGCCGCCGCCGGATTGGCCGACGAGACCGACGCGCTCGCCGGGCATGAAGCTCAAGTTAAGGTCCTCGAATATCTGTCGTCCGTCGCTGTAGCGGAAATGGACATGCTCGAACTTGACGCTGGCGCCACGCCGGATCAGCGGCGCCGCTTCCGGATGGTCGCGCAGTTCGTGCGGTATCAGCAGCGTCGCCAACGCTTCGGAAAGCCGCGCGATGTGCTGGGTAATATCGACCAGCGCCACCGCGAGATCGCGCGTGGCATGCAGCACTGAAAGTCCGAGCGTACAAGCGAGCACGACGTCGCCCGTCGTCGCTTCACCCTGCTGCCAGAGCATGATCGCCCAGGCGAGCAGGCCAAGTGCCAGTATGATCGTCACCAAAGCATGAAAGACGCGCAGCTTCTCCAGATAGAGGAGGCTGCGCCGGCGCGCCACCATCTCGCGCTCGACGGTCGCATCGAAGCGGTGATACTCGCGAAAAAAGCCGCCGAACGCGCGCACCAGCGGCATGTTGGCGATGACGTCGGTCATTTCGCCATCAACCGCGGCCGCCTTGCCGGCGAAATCGTGGTGCAGGGGACGGCCGGCTGCGGCCAGGCGGAACATGATGAAGACCATGATCCCGGCGACGACGGCGAGGCCGGCGGCCATCGACAGGCTGATCGTGTGCACCAGGATGATCGCTGCGACCGTCGCCGCGCATGGCGGCAGCACGTTCCAGACGAACATGTTTTCCGCCGTGAAAACCGCGTTCGAGGTCGCCGTCACCCGGCTGGTCAGCGTGCCGGGCAGACGGTCGGCAAAATAGCCGGGCGAGTGCCCGGTGAGGTGCCGGAACAGGTCCCGCCGCAGATCTCCGGTCACGCCAACAAAAGCATAATTCGCGATCCAACTCGCTACCCGCCAGAGCAAATTGTCGGCGGCAATGAGCGATCCGAGCAGGCAGAACGCGGTCCATACTCCGGCATCGTTGTGGGCGGAGAGGACGTCGACCAGAAATTTGACGCCGTACTGCGTGCTTACCGAGCAGGCGACCGCCGCCAGCACCGCTGCGAGAATGACCGTATGGGATATAGGTCGCAACTGCAGGTAACGAAAAACGAACGCAAGAGGACGGCTGGCATAATCACAAAGATCGGCATCACAAAGATCGGCCATGTGCGTTTGATCTCCGCTTGTTAATGCGGCCGGGCTCCTTGTGGTTTCACATGGAAGGGGAGCACCGTTGCCCTCGGAAACCATGTGGGCAGGTGCCGGGCTAACAGAACCCCTCACGTCTGAGCCACCTCATAGACGCCTAGACACGTTCACGGCGATGGTGGCCGGCCGACGGCCGGTCAACCCCGTGCAATATCGTTGACGCCGCAGGCGGCGAAAAAGTTCCCCATCGAGCGCCAAAAATAAGTTCCACCGCATATGAAAATATTCGGCTCTCTCGCCGTTGTTCCTTTTGGCCGGTGGAATTCGGGGTGATGGGCGGCAGCACTATGACCAAGAGGACGTTCGATGCATATTGCGCAAATTGCACCGTTGACTGAAGCGATTCCGCCCAAGCTTTATGGCGGCACCGAGCGGGTCGTCTCCTGGTTGACCGAGGAGTTGATCGCGCTTGGGCACGAAGTGACGCTATTTGCCAGCGGCGACTCGCAGACCTCGGCCCGGCTCGAAGCGGTGTGGCCGCGGGCCTTGCGCCTCGACGGCGCCGTGCGCGATCCGAACGCGCTGCACATGCTGATGCTGGAAAAGGTCTATCAGCGCGCAGCCGAATTCGATTTCCTGCATTTCCACCTCGACTATTACCCCTTCTCGCTGTTCTCCCGGCAGCCGACACCGATGGCAACCACCCTGCATGGCCGGCTCGATTTGCCGGAGCATCAGCCGGTGTTCGATGCATTTTCGTCAATGCCGGTGGTATCGATCTCCAATTCGCAGCGCCGGCCGCTGCCGCAAGCGCATTGGGTACGCACCGTTCATCACGGCCTGCCCGCGCAACTGCTCACCCCGAAGCCGGTCAGGCCGTCCTACTTCGCTTTCCTTGGCCGTATTGCGCCGGAAAAGGGCGTTGATCGCGCCATCCGCATTGCGGAGCATTGCGGCACGCCTCTCAAGATTGCGGCGAAAGTCGACAAGACCGATCGCGAATATTTCGACGAACAGATTCATCCGATGATCAAATCGGGCAACGTTGAGTATATCGGCGAGATCAACGACAAGGACAAATCGGAGTTCTTAAGCGGTGCCATTGCTCTTCTGGTGCCCATCGATTGGCCCGAGCCGTTCGGCCTGGTGATGATCGAAGCCATGGCCTGCGGTACTCCCGTGATCGCCTTCAATCGCGGATCGGTGCCGGAAGTGGTGGACGACGGCGTGACCGGGTTCATCGTCGAGGACGAAACTGGCGCTATCGGCGCGGTCGACCGCTTGAGCCATTTGTCGCGCGAACGGATCCGCAGGCGCTTCGAGGAACGCTTCACGGCAAGGCGCATGGCGCAGGATTATCTTTCCGTCTATCGCAGCCTCATGGACATGGCTGCGCCGCATCTGCGGCTGGTCACCGACGACGTGCCGGCCCTGTAGCTGCGCTGTTATTCGGGCTCGGCGACGTCGCGGGTTTCCGGCATGAAGAGCCACAGCACCGTCAGCCCGAGAAGCGCGATCACGGCCAAACCGGCGAAGGCTGCCGGGCCGCCGAAGTGGTCGCTGATGTAGCCGGCAAACGTAGCGCTGAGCGCAGCGCCAATGCCGACGAAGGTGCCAACAATGCCTTGGCCGAGGTTGAAGTGGCCGGTGCCGCGCGTGAGATCGGCGACCACGAGCGGGACCATCACGGCGAACACCGCGGCGGTGATACCGTCGAGGAGCTGCACCACTACGAGCAGCGACGGACTAGTCACCGTGGCAAAGAGAATGCCGCGAATGGGCAACGCGGCGAAGCCGATCAGCAGCAACGGTCGACGGCCCCAGATCTGAGCGCGTCTGCCGATCCACGGCGAAGAAACCGCGACAACGAGTTGCGGCACGACGATACAGGCTGCGATCAAAACCGTCGCCCAGCGCGCCGACCGCATGGTGACGAGGCTTCCCATCAACGGCAGCATCGCCGCGTTGGCGAGGTGGAAGAGAAGAAGACAGCCGGCGAAGATGAGGAGCGGCCGATTGCTCATCAGCGTTTTCAGTTTCCCCGGCGGTCGGGCGCGGCGCCTTGGCGCCGCGCCATGGGCGCGCTCGGGATCGATCTCGCCCGCAGCGATCGTACGCAGCGCCAGCAGCGCCGGAACGAGCAAAAGCACGGTGACGATAAAAACGGCACGGGCTGACAGGAGGTAGCCGCAGGCGCCCATCGCCGCCGCCGCCAGCCCGTTGCCAACCGAGGCGAAGCGGGCGTTCCGTCCAAGTCGCTCGCCGATCGCCGCATGGCCGACCAGGCCGAGACTGATCGCGGCCATAGCGGGGCCAAGCACGCAACTCGCCAGCGATTGCAGGACTGCGGCCGACAACACCATCGGAAAGACCGGCACCGTCGCATAGGCCAAGGCACTGATGCAGATGGTCGCGATGGCAATGCCGCCGACCAGGCGTTCCGAGCGGGCGGCGTCGACTAATGCTCCGCCCGGCATCTGGCCAAACAGGGACACGAGGCTGGCGGCGGAGAGGACGAGGCCGATATCGACCTGCGTCCATTTCTGTGTGGTGAGATAGACCGAGACGAACGGCCCGAAGCCTGTTTGCACGTCGGCTACGAAGAAGACGAACCAATCAAGCCCGCGCAAGCTGCGCGCGGACGGTGTCAGCGGCGGTTCGCTCCCTTCCGGCCGTTGGCCGGCCGTCGACGCGCCTTCGGCCGCGACCCCACGCTGCGGGGCCGGCCTATCGCTAGGGCGGCGTAGTGGTTCCGCGCACAGGGCACGTCTCCAGCACTGTTGTCTATTCGGGCAACGGCTCGAGCTTGCCCAGGGCACCGAGGACGACCACGGGCTTGCCGTCTTGATACGCAGGCGCGGCATTCACTTGGTCGCGATTAAGCTCGAGTTTGATTTGTCCGCCGGGCTTGCCGGGTGGAGGAAAGTGCAGCGCGTTCCAGTCGACGGCGATCTTGCGGCTACCGACGCCGAGGAACCCGCCGAAATCGATGATGGCCGCGCGCACTTGCCCGCGATGGTCGACCAGCACGTCCACGACCCGGCCCATATTCTCGTTGGCGGCGCTGAGCACCTCGCGGCCAAGAATTCCCTCGACCTCGTGCGTGTTGAGGATCGTAACTTCTGGAGTTGCGGGATTGGCGCCTGCCGGCGGGGTATTTCCCGGCGCGGCATCATCTTCGGCGAAAGCTCCGGCGACGGCGACAGTCAGCGCCACCAGCACGGCTACCGCCATCGCTGTTCGCTTATCCCCGCGCAATGCCGCCTCCAGCTGTATATCAAGCCCACGCCAGTGAAAGTCGGCCAAGTCTCTGCGGGTTCCACCCCCAAGGGCACAATCGTCTCAGATTGTATCGATTGGCGCCTAACTTTCGGGCGCGCTTGGTGTTTTCGGGAAAACTGGCTTCCATTTTCAGGATTCATGCGCTCAAGTGGTAATGGGCGACCGGGTTACGAGATGCACTGATCCTCAGGGCTGGCATGGCCTCATGATGAATAGACGATCGACACGCGGATATTGCCGGCGGTCCGGGGGGTGTCGAGCGACACCGTCTCGTTGTGGCGACGCACCCTGAGATCGACACGCGATGAGCCAAGCTGCAGGTTCGCGCAAGAGCACTTCGTCGAGAAACTCCGGCAGCCGTGGATTGCGTAACTGGATTTCGCCTTTGAACGGGTCGAATTGCAGACCGAGCGAGGCTTCGAGCAGCGTAAACGGGGTCGCACTCGCCCACGCCTGCGGCGAGCAGGCGACGGGATAAAGTGTCGGCCCGTGACCTTTTTGGCGCTCGAAACCGCAGAACAGTTCGGGCAGTCGCCGCAAGTCCATATACGTAGCGGCGCTGAACAGCCCGCCGAAGAGCATTTCGATGGCTCGCTTTTGGTCATAACGCGCGAGACCCAATGCAATGAGCGCGTTATCGTGCGGCCAGACCGAGCCGTTATGGTATGACATCGGATTGTAGCGAGCCTCGCCTCTCGCCACCGTGCGGATACCCCAACCGGAAAAGAAACTCGGTTGCAGCAATCCCTGGGCTACCTGCCCTGCTCGCTCGGCCGTAGCGATGCCGCTAAACAGCACCTGCCCGGCATTCGACGTGCGTACCCGGCATGGTTCCTTGTTACCGTCAAGCGCAAGCGCATAAGTCTCGATTTCCGGACACCAGAACGCGGCCTCAAACCGCTCAGCGAGCCGGCGAGCTTCCACATCGAGCTTGCTCGCGGCAGTTTCGTGTCCGAGCCGCCGTGCACATCGTGCCGCCATGCGCTTGGCGGCGTAGACATACCCTTGCACCTCGGCGAGCGCGATCTCGCCCTCCACCAAACGTCCGTCGGCATGGAACACTGCGTCATGCGAATCCTTCCAGCCCTGGTTGGCAAGACCCTGTTCGCTGGCGCGCTTGTATTCGATGAATCCGTCACCGTCGGGATCGCCTGGACCGTCGATCCATCCCAAAGCTCGTTCGATCGCCGGCCACAGGCTGGCAATCGTCTCCATGTCGCCGGTGCGCTCGGCATAGAGTCCGGCGAGCAGCACAAACAACGGCGTCGAATCGACGCTGCCGTAATAAAGTCCGAACGGCACTTCCCGCAACGCCGCCATCTCGCCGCCGCGCATCTCATGCAAGATTTTTCCCGGTTGAGCGTCCGCGAGCGGATCTGTGGTCTTCGCCTGATAGGCGGCGAGGCGGCGCAACACGCCCCGGGCCACGTGCGGGCTCCACCACAACATTTGCAGCGCCGTAATCAAGCCGTCGCGACCGAACGTCGTCGAGAACCAGGGGATGCCGGCATACGGATAGGGGCCTTGCGGCGTATCCGTCATCAGCATCACGAGGTCGGCGGCGGCGCGGCATAGCATCTCGTTGAACCGGTCATTCGATGTTTCCACTGATGCCATGTCGCGTGTCGAGACGCGCATTTCCCGCTGTGCGGCGATAAGGCTCTGCATGAATGGTCGAGGACGGGCATCCGCGAGATTGCAGCTTATGACCAAGAAGATCGGGCGCATCTCGCCAGGCGCGAGATGGAGCGTGTAGAAGGCAGCGTCGGCCACAAGCCGATCCGGCGGCGGATCGAAGGTCAGGGTCGTGCGCCGCACCTCCTCGTCCAACCCCCAATAAGTCAACACGACCTGATCCTCGCCGCGAATCTCGGTCTTGGCGCTGCCGCGCCGTTTCCGGTGCGATCCGCGCACCTCGAAAAGATCGGCAAAATCATTGGCAAACAGCATCGACAGGCGCAGGTCGATCTCGTGATCGCCGTAATTGCGCACAGCCAGCCGCTGATACGCAGTCCCGCGCCAAACAAAAATGGTGCGCAGGAGGTGCACGGTGTCCTTCTCAAGGACGATGCGCTCGTCGGACATGAAATCCGGATTGGTGAGATCGGCGAAAAATGCAGAATTGTCGTCACGGAGATTGGAGCCGAGCAGCAACGGCTGCATGCCATTGACCAGCAATTCGAGCCGCGAAAGATAGCGCGTGTCGAGGTGAAACAATCCGGCAGAGCCGCCCGACGCCGCCGCAATATCGCCGCGGCCGTCAAACACCACAAAAGTATCGCCATATTTGAGGGTACTGGGAGGCCGGCTCGACTGCGTGGCGGTGATTGTGAACGCAGCTTCGTGCCCCTCAGTCGAATATGCATCCACCGCCGTCGTTGCAGCTATCATTGAGGGCGCCGCCGTGCGTTTTGCTGTTAGTGGCATCGCTAGGGCTCCGCGCGTTGCCGGTTTGTCGTTGTCGGCGATGATTATCGGATGGCAGAAACGGCGCAACGGTTTTCACGGTTTCCGCCTTATGTCTGTCATTTCACTTATCAACGCGCAGCGACACTCTTATCTCGACATTAGATTAAGGCTGCAGGGAACCATGGCCAAGAATGAAACGCGGCGCTCGGACAGTGCACAGACGGGCGGACCGCCGCATGCTTACGCAGGACAACCACAAAAAGTTCCCAATCCGCTCTTTTTTGGCGGGTATGGAATAGGGGACGTTGGAACAGCGCACCATAATCATGGAACTTTTTCGCTGCAGTGCGGTTAAATCCGCGCGTCCTTGTGATCTCCCGGAAATTGCTCAAGTTTCCAGCGATGAACGTTGCGTCGACAGAAATGCCGCCGAGAATGTTGCATTGCCACCATGAGCGCGCCCCGCTTTCGGTCATGGCGGCCCCTGGCGGTTCGGTCCAATAACGAAGCAACGCCAACGTTCTCAGGTTCAATGATGCAGACCAACATGCTTCGACGTCCGTCATTCGGTGAGCCCCCGTTGCCCGGGCCCGCTGACCTTCAATCGATCGCATTATTGCTCGACGTCGACGGGACGATCCTGGATACCGCCATTACGCCGAGCGGCGTCGTCGTCTCGAACGCGTTGCGTTCGTCGCTCAAGGAATTGCATGCAAAATGCGGCGGAGCGTTGGCGTTGGTCAGCGGCCGACTGATCAAGGACCTCGACAATCTGTTCGCACCATTGCGACTGCCGGCCATCGGCGGGCACGGTGCCGAGATGCGATTGGAAGGCCCGCTGAGCACGCGGGCACGACACGCCGATTCGATTGGCGAAGCATTCCGCAACCTGATTGCCGCCGCTGCCGCCATCGATCCGCGTGTCATCTTGGAGGATAAGGGAACGTCGCTGGCGTTGCACTACCGGCTGGCGCCAGAGGTCGAGGAGCCGCTCAAAACGAAAATCGACGCAATCATTTCGCGTCTCTCCGTCGACGATCTCGAGGTCATGCACGGCAAGGCGGTGATCGAGATCAAGTCCACCCATTTCAGCAAAGGAGTGGCGGTTCGCGAGCTGATGAAGAGCCCGCCCTTCTTGCATCGCAAGCCGGTATTCATCGGCGACGATACGACCGACCTTTCGGTATTCAAAATACTTCCGACGCTTGGCGGTCTTGGCTATTCAGTGGAACGGTTCATGCCGGGCGTCGACGGCACGTTCGTCTCGCCGCACGAGGTTCGCAGCTGGCTCGCCAGTCTTTGCGGGCGCGAGGGAAACGGTCGGGAATGAACGATTTCGGACTCGATCTGGCTGTCATCGGCAACGGCCGCACGGCCGCGTTGCTTGAGCCGTCGTCGCGCGTCGTCTGGTGGTGCTACCCGCGCTTTGACGGCGATCCCGTCTTTTGTCGTCTGCTGGCCGGGAGCGAGGAAAAGGGCTTCAGCGATATCGTACTTGACGAGATGGCGGACTATCGATCCGACTATGTGCGCAACACCGCCGTGGTTTCAACCGTCCTGACCGACCAGAAAGGCGGATCGGTCAAGATTACCGATTTCGCCCCGCGCTTTCGTATCTACGATCGTCTGTTCCGTCCGCCGCAGCTCGTTCGCATCATCGAGCCGGTCGCGGGAATGCCGCGAATCACGATACGGTTCCGCCCGACCAACGGATATGGCAAGCCGATGCTGTCGAAGTCGATCGGCAGTAACCACATCACTTTCCGCGGATCCGAAACGGTCATCAGACTGACGACTGATGCGCCGCTGTCCTACATCGACCGCGAGGCGCCGTTTGTGCTGACCCGGCCCATGTATCTGGTCATGGGACCGGACGAGCCCTTCCCCGCGGACCTGGCGACGACCTGCCGCGAGTTCGCCGTTCGCACGCAAGACTACTGGACCGAATGGGTGCGCGGCTTGTCGATCGCCTATGATTGGCAAGATGTGATCATCCGCGCCGCTATTACGCTTAAGCTGAGCAATTTCGAGGAGACCGGCGGCATTATCGCGGCACATACGACGTCCATCCCCGAAGCACCACACTCGGGGCGCACTTGGGACTACCGTTTTTGCTGGCTGCGCGATGCCTATTTCGTGGTCAAGGCGCTCAATCGGATTGGCGCCACCCAGACCATGGAAGATTTTATCTCGTTCATCCTCGGCATCGCATCCGAGGACGTCGTTCGCCCGGTCTATAGCATCGTACCGAGCGACAGCATGGATGAGGTCATCGCCGGCGATTTGCAAGGCTACCGCGGCGACGGTCCCGTTCGCGTCGGCAATGCGGCGGCGGAGATGCTCCAGCATGATACCTACGGCAGTATCATCCTCGCGGCGATGCCGATGTTTTTCGATCGCCGCTTGCCGCGCCCGGGTGATGCCGGCTTGTTTCACCTGCTCGAGCGGCTTGGAGTTATTTGCAAACGCTCGGCATTCGAGCCGGACGCCAGCATATGGGAATATCGGGGGCGGATGCGCATACACACCCATTCGGCTTCGATGTGCTGGGCGGGCTGTAGTCGCCTCGCCGCCATAGCGCGGCATCTCGGATTAAGGGAACGCGCCACCGAGTGGAGAAATGTGGCCGACGGCATTCAATCGCGACTGATCGAGGACGCCTGGAACGAGAAGCGGGGCGCGTTTACGGCCGGATTCGGCGTGGATGAGCTCGATGCGAGCGTTCTCCTGCTGCCGGAAATCGGGCTAGTGGAGGTTGACGATCCGCGCTTCGTAAGCACGGTCGATGCCATCGAGCGTGAACTTTTACGCGGTAAGCACGTTATGCGTTACGCCGGGGAAGATGACTTCGGGCTGCCAGAGTCGGCCTTTTTGATCTGTCGGTTCTGGCTAATCGACGTGTGGTGGAAGCTCGACCGCCGTGAGGAAGCCATCGACATGTTCAACGATGCCCTGCGCTACCGCAATCGTTATGGGTTGCTTGCGGAAGACGTGCATCTGCAAAGCGGTGAGATGTGCGGAAATTTTCCGCAGACTTATTCCATGGCTGGACTGATCTTAACGGCGATGCGCCTGTCGCGAAGTTGGGAGGATCGGTATTGGCACGACTAGTGGTCGTCTCCAATCGGGTTTCAGTTCCCACCGGCGACGGCGCCAAGCGCGCCGGTGGCCTTGAGGTCGCGTTGCGCCCGGCGCTGCAGCGGAACGGTGGCGTCTGGCTGGGTTGGAGCGGCAAAGTCGCTGCGGCAGATGAGCTGGAAACGCGATCCGTCAAAAACAAGAACGTGGAATATGTCGTTACCGACCTCTCAAGCGACGATTATCAGGAATACTATAACGGCTTCGCCAATCGCGTGCTGTGGCCGATCCTGCATTACCGACTTGATCTCGCTGAATTCGCACGCCGGGATCTCAGCGGATATTTCCGGGTCAACGATCACTTCGCGACCGAGCTGGAAAAGGTTATCGCCGATGATGATTTGATTTGGGTCCACGACTACCACATGATCCCGATCGCCGCCGCGTTGCGGCGGCGCGGACACGCCAACCGCATCGGGTTCTTTTTGCACGTCCCGTTCCCGCCGCCGGAGATTCTGACCTCGCTGCCGAACCACGAGCAACTGATCCCGTTGCTCCTGGAATACGATGTCGTCGGTTTTCAGACCGACAGCGATTCCGGAAATTTTATTCGCTACCTGATCTCCGAGTGCAATTCCACGAGGGAAATGCGCGTGTTCGAAACTGCCGGCCGTCAGACCACTTTGAACGTGAACGGCCATCAGACCAAGATCGGCAGCTTCCCGGTCGGCATCGAGCCGCGCGCATTCGCGCGCTTGGCGCGTCGCAACATGCGCTCACCCTTGGTGAAGGATCTGGCGGAAAGTCTCGGCGGTCGGGCCTTGGTGATCGGGGTCGACCGCCTCGACTATTCCAAGGGGCTCATTCAACGCCTTGACGCCTTCGACATGTTCCTCGCCAACCATCCCGAGTGGATCGGCAAGGTCACCTACCTGCAAATCGCACCAAAAAACCGATCGGCAATTCCCGAATACGCGGAACTCGAGCAGGCCGCTAACTCCGCGGCCGGGCGGATCAACGGCAAGTACGGAGAGGTATCATGGACCCCGATCCGCTACGTCAATCGGGTCTACAGCCGATCGGCTTTAGCGGGACTTTATCGGACCGCGCGCGTGGGCCTGGTGACGCCATTGCGCGATGGCATGAATCTCGTGGCGAAGGAATATGTCGCCGCTCAGGATCCGGACGATCCGGGGGTCCTTGTGCTCTCGCGATTCGCCGGAGCGGCGAACGAGTTGCGGCGCGCGCTCTTGGTCAATCCCTACGATGCCGAATCAGTCGCCAATGCTATGGCACAGGCGCTGGCGATGCCGATCGAAGAGCGGCGCGCGCGCCACCAGGCACTGCTTGCCATCATCTCCGACTATGACGTGGAGCGTTGGCAACAGGAGTTCATGTCCGCTCTGCGCGGCGGAAATGGAAGCTCACACGAGCTGCAAAACATGCCGATGATGGCGCGTTCGCCATCGGAAAGACCGGCAAGCCTTTATCCGGGCAGGATTGGCGGCCTGGAATCGCGCGGCTGACCGCGGCAGCCGACGCCGGCTCGATTCAGCCTTGGCGTCTCGTGGCGAATGTTGAGCTGAAGCTCACAATACCAGGGGCGTGGACGACCACCCAGAAGAAAACAACGGCTCAATCCCCGCCGAGCTAATGTTCCTGCCCGCATCGCCCGGTTTCGACGGCACTGCCGTCATGCGCTTCACGCCCTCGCCGTCGATGACAAACAGCGGATCGAATTCCGCGATATCGACGTCGTGTCGCATCTCGAGACTGCGGTTGTCGAGAATCAACCAGCGGCCGTCGTAACGGACGGCGGCTACGGCATGATCTTCATTCGTGGCGTGGTCATGAACGATAAGAAGCCGAAGATCGTCCGTCGCGATTCCGATTTCGTGCAGGGCGACATATTTGGCGATGGCATAGTCTTCGCAATCGCCAGCGTTGGATGCAAACGCCATCAGCGGCGTAGCCCAGAGGTCGACAACGCCATATTGGGTCATATCGTCGACCGGTTTGATGTCCAAATTGATGGCGCGATTGATTTCCGCGATGCGCGCCCAGCCCTCGCGGGTCAGCGCCTCGTCGAGGATGGCGAGGAACTTGGTTGCTGCCGGCGGGCATTCCGCGGCGCCGGCGCGGCACCGCATCAGAACTTCGCGCTCACGAAGCAGTCTTTCCTTTACTGAGCTCCATTTGCGCTGGAGGTTACCTTTTACGAGTGCCGAAGCTTGCAGCCCAAATGGCTCCAGCGACTGATCCTCAGCGCAGCCTGCGGCACTTCGAATGGATCGGCGGATGCAACTGCGAAACTGTACATCTCGAATGAGGGAGCCGTAAGTTCATTTGCAAGCGCATTGCCGAGGCAAGCGGGCAATGCGAGAGCGAATATCATCGCGAAAGACGCTGTTGCACGCCGCGCGCGACAGAAGTTCAACATCCGACGCCCCTGCCGCGGGACGTGTGCCGGTCTTGAACGGCCGGATCTCGTCCCCGTCGTGCGGGGATTTCCTTATGCGCAGATGCTCTTGCGGCGGCTTAACAGGGGTCGTTCGCGCCGCCGTTTGTCGAAAAACCGGCGAGTGTATTGAAAAAAAATTCGCTAAGATTTTAGCTACGGTTCAACGCTCAGCCTTCGCACCCCAGCCCAAACCCCGTACATTCAAATAGCGTTAGTATAAACACCAAACCGCACGACCGAGGACGGCATGAAATTCGGCATCGGCCAGCCCGTACAGCGTCACGAGGACCAGCGCCTTATCACCGGGCGGGGCCGCTACACCGACGATGTGGTCCTGCCGCGGATGACCCATGCCTTTGTGCTGCGCGCGCCCGTAGCGCATGCGCATATCACACGCTTCGATGCAGCAGCGGCACGGCGCATGCCCGGCGTCCTGTTTGTGGCTACCGGCGATGACGTTCAGGCGGACGGTCTCGGCGAGCTGGCCTGCACGGCGCCGCTAGTCAATCGCGATGGCACGCCGCGTCACGATACGCCGCGTCCCGTGCTGGCTCTCGGCAAGGTGCGGCACGCTGGCGAGCCCGTCGCATTGGTGGTGGCTGAGACTTTATCCGCCGCTCGGGATGCCGCCGAAATGATCCAAGTCGAGTACGATTCCCTGCCGGTGGTGACCGAGGCCAAGAATGCGATCGCACCAGGCCCGCCGCAGCTTTTCGAGCATATTACTGGCAACGTCGTTTTCGACTGGGATAATGACATGGGCGACGCGAAGGCGACAGAAGCCGCCTTCGCCAAGGCCGCGCGCGTGGTCGCGCTTGAGCTCGTCAACAACCGCGTTGTCGTCAACTCGATGGAGCCGCGCAACGCCGTTGCCGACTACGACCCGGCGAGCGGGCGCTCGACGCTCTACACGGCGACGCAAGGCCCGCATTTCGTGCGCGATCCGCTCGCGGACGCAGTGCTGAAGATGCCAAAGGACATGCTTCGCGTGATCACCCCCAATGTCGGCGGCGGGTTCGGCATGAAGGCGTTCTACTATCCCGAACAGGCGCTCGTGGTCTGGGCAAGCCGCAAGCTGCAGCGGCCGGTGAAGTGGCAGGAGGACCGTTCCGAAGGATTTGTTTCCGACAATCAGGGCCGCGACCACACGACGCGTGTTGAACTTGCGCTCGACGCCGACGGCCGCTTTCTCGGCCTGCGCGTTTCCATTCTGGCGAACGTTGGAGCTTATCTCTCGCCGTTTGGCAGCTTTGTCCCGACGCGCTCGACGGATCTGGTCTCCGGCATCTACGCAATTGGCGCGATCCACGTAAACGTCAAGGGCGTGTGCACCAACACCGTGCCGGTCTGCGCCTATCGCGGCGCCGGGCGCCCCGAGGCGGCCTATCTGCTGGAGCGGATCGTCGATGCTGCGGCGCGCGAGCTCCGTATGAGCCCCGATGCGATCCGGCGCATCAATTTCGTACCACCCTCGGCGATGCCGTACACTTCGGCGACCAAGCTCGTGCTCGATTCCGGCGAGTTCGAAGAAGTGATGGACCGCTGCATGGCCGCCGCCGAATGGTCATCGTTCCCGGAGCGGCGCGCGCAAAGCAAGCGCGGCGACAAGCTTCGCGGCATCGGCATGGCGACCTATACCGAACGCTGCGGCGGCGGCTTTCCCGAAACCGCGTCCATCGAGTTCAAAGACGAGCGTGTCGAACTGGTCATGGGCAATCAGGAATATGGCACCGGGCTGGTCACCTCTTACAAGCAGATCGTTTCGGACCAGCTGGGCGTCGACGCCGATCGCATCGAAATCATTATGGGTGACACGGATCGCACACCTTCAGGGCTGACCGGAGGTTCGCGCGCGATCGCCGTCGCCGGCGTCGCGCTCTATGAGGCCGGGCGCACCATCATCGACAAGGGCAGCCAACTCGCCGCGCACCTTCTGGAAGTGTCTGCGCAGGACATCACTTTCGCGGATGGAGCCTTCTCCGTACCCGGTACCGATCTGCGCGTCGATCTTATGGACGTGGCCAAGGCCGCGCGCGATCCCGCAAAATTGCCGCCGGGCATGGAGCCCGGGCTCGACGCAACGCATCAGCGGATACCGCCGGCGCAGACTTTTCCGAACGGCTGCCACATCGTTGAAGTTGAAATCGATCCCGACACCGGTGCCGTAACCATCGAGCGCTACACCATCGTCGACGATTTCGGACGCACGATCAATCCGCTGCTGCTCGAGGGCCAAGTTCATGGCGGGATCGTGCAGGGCGTCGGCCAGGCACTCCTCGAGCACACGGTTTATGATCCCGACAGCGGGCAGCTCCTTTCAGGCTCGTTCATGGACTACGCCATGCCGCGCGCTGGCGATGTCCCGCCGTTCGCCTTCTCGACGCATAACGTGCGGTGCACCACCAATCCGTTCGGCGTCAAGGGCGCGGGTGAGGCTGGTGCGATCGGCGCGCCGCCCGCGGTCATCAACGCGATCGTCGATGCACTGTACCGCCGGATCGGATTACGCCATATCGACATGCCCGCGACGCCGCAGCGCGTTTGGCAGATGCTTCAGGCAACGAGCCCAGTGACATAGAAACGGAACGCCGATCCTGCAGTCGGTGAGAAGGCCACGGGTCCCTCGGGAGGGGAGCATGAACGTCAAGATCGGTGAAACCGAGACCGAGAAGAAGATCCTTTTCGACGTCAGGGAGGACTGGCTCGCCAAGCACCGCGAAGAGCCGATCGATCCGGCGATGCCGCTCATTGATCCGCATCATCATCTGTGGGACCGCGGCTCACGCTATCTGCTCGACGAGATCAAGCGCGACATTGACTCAAGCAGCCACAATGTGCGCGCCACCGTTTTCGTGCAATGCGATTCCATGTATCGCGCCGACGGCGATCCGAACCTCAGGCCGCTTGGGGAGACGGAATTTGTCAACGGCATCGCGGCGATGAGCGCCAGCGCCATTTATGGACCGGCGCGGATCTGCGCCGGCATCGTCGGTTTCGCCAACCTCCTGCTTGGCGCCAAAGTCGACACTGTACTGGAGGCGCACCTGCGAAGTGCCGGGGAGCGCTTCAAGGGCGTGCGCTATTGCTCGGCATGGGACGCCGACCAATCGATCAAATCGACACCCATGGATTTTCCCAAGGGACTATTGCTCGACGGCAAATTCCGCGCCGGCTTCGCCCGCCTTGCGCACCATGGCCTTTCCTTCGATGCGTTTCTTTACCACACGCAAATTCCCGAGCTTATCGATCTCGCACGCGCCTTTCCCGGGACGGCCATCGTGCTCGACCATATCGGCGCACCGCTCGGCATCGGCGTCTATGCCGGCCGCAGGGACGAAGTATTCAAGGATTGGCAGCGCAACATTCGCGAGCTCGGCAAATGCGCGAATGTGCATGTAAAACTGGGCGGCATGGGCATGCATTTCTTCGGCTTCGGTTTCGAAAACCAGGCAGCGCCGCCATCCTCGGAGGAATTGGCCAAGACCTGGCGGCCATTCGTCGAAACCTGCGTCGAGGCCTTCGGTACACAGCGGGCGATGTTCGAGAGCAACTTTCCCGTCGACAAGCGCTATTACAGCTACGGCGTCATGTGGAACGCCTTCAAGCGCCTCGCCGCGGATTACAGTTCCGCGGAGAAGGCCGATCTCTTCTGGAACGCCGCGCAGCGGACCTACCGGCTTGCCGTCCCCACGTAGGCGGCAGGCAAAATCAATCAATATGGCGTCGGCAGCCCGCGCACGGCCGTGTTGCCATCGCCCGCGAGGCGAGAGCAAGGGCAAACTCAGTCACGGCCAGTCTTCGGCCGACAAGCAAAACGCAGCTTCGGAAAGTGAAATGATGGCTCCTCATCTCTTGAACGCAGTGACGGTTGATATTCTGGTCGAACAGCCGCGGGCTGAATTTGGTCTTCGCCGGCTCTTTCCGACCGTCACGTTCGAAGAGTTCATGGAAGAGCGCGACTGGATGGTGCCGCGTTTCTTCGATCCGGAGAACCGAAAGGTGCTGCTTAGCATCCACACCTATGTGATCCGCACCAAACACCATACGATCTTGTTCGACACATGCTGCGGCAACCACAAGGAGCGCGGCGGCGTTAAGCTCTTCGATATGGTCGACACACCGTATCTGACGAACCTCGCCGCCAGGGGCTGCCGGCCCGAGGATGTCGACTTCGTCATGTGCTCGCATCTGCACGTGGATCATATCGGCTGGAACACGAGGCTTCAGGACGGAAAATGGATACCGACCTTTCCCAACGCGAAATACATCATCAGCCGCGACGAGGCGGCTTATTGGGAAGCGGCGGTCAAGAACCGAACGGAAGTCGCGTTTGGCATCGCGGCGTATGAGGATAGCGTGGCGCCGGTGATCGCCGCCGGCCAGGTCGTGATCGTTGATGCCAAGGATGCTGTCGGGTCATTGCTGGGCGATGAATTTCATTTGCAGCCTCTGGTCGGGCACACGCCGGGGCATACCGGACTGTTCATTGAAAGCGGAGGCAGACGCGCCCTCCTGACCGGCGATGCCCTCCATTCGCCCATCCAGGTTTTGCACCCGGAATGGGGTACGTCCGGGGACGTCGATCTAAAAGCGGCGGAGCAGACGCGCCGGCAGATGATCGAATACTGCACGGACCGCGATATCCTGCTGATGACCGGCCATTTCCCGGCGCCGACCGTTGGCCGCCTGGTCACGATCGGTGGAATTCCGCAGTTTCGCTTCGTCTAGCCGCCCGCGAATGGCGCGCTGCAACAGTTGCCGTGCTGGATTCGCGAACGGAGGTTCCTACTCCGTGCCGCATAGGGACGCATCAACGCGGCCAATACTTTTCTTCGATCCGCGCCCAGTCGGCAAAGCCGACGATGTCCTTGAATTCTTCCAAGCCTATCGCATTCTGCGATGTCCCGAGCCGGCCGGAGCGGATCTCGGCGATGGCTGATTGCATTGCCGCAGCGGCGCGCAGCAGCAAAGTGATGCCGTAGCCGATGATCCCGAAACCAAGCTCGCGGTACTCGTCCGGGGTCAGGATCGGCGAGCGGCCGCCCTCCAACGGATTGGCCAACAACGGCACGTCGAAGTGTCGGCCGATGATGGCCATTTCCTCGACGGATTCCGGCGCCTCAATGAACAGCCCGTGAGCGCCAGCGCGAAGGTATGACTCGGCGCGGCGCAACGCTTCGTCCAACCCGAGCACGGCCCGCGAATCCGTCCGTGCAATAATAAAAGTATCGGGATTAGTACGTTCGCCAACCACGGCGCGCACCTTCGCCTCCATGTCCGCTTGAGGCACTACGGACTTGCCGGCCATATGGCCGCAACGCTTTGGCCAGGTCTGGTCCTCGATCATCATCGCGCTCGCGCCCATGCGCTCGTAGGCTTGCACTGTGTGCACAGCGTTCTTGACGTCGCCATAGCCGTCATCGATGTCGATCAGTGCGGGAAGAGTCGTCGCCTGCAAAATGTCGCGGACGGCCGCGGCGATGTCGCCGAACGCCCGAAGCCCGATATCGGGGACGCCAAACCGCGAGCCAACGACGGAAAAGCCGCCGATAAAGCACGCCGCGCATCCGGCACGCTCGATCAGCCGCGCGCTCAACGCATCGTAGGCACCAAACAAAATCAGCGGCCGTTCCGCTTGCAGGGCCGCTCGGAAGTTTGGCTTCATGGCTGCGCCGTTTTGATTTTTTTGCCGACGCGTCGAGCCTGGGACGGCTGCCGCCTTGACGGCCAGCCCAGCACTGCGGTCGCATTCATCTAGATATGACACGATAAGTAGCGTGTAAATATTCCGGCGCGCTCCTTTGAGCTCAACGGCACGCCACGACATCGGGGGAGGAATCGATCGTGGCTCAGCCGGCTCAAGCCGGGCCAAACATTTCACGTGCATATCGACAAGACCGAAAAGACCTAGCCGGTACGGATCACGCGCCTCGGCGGCCGGATCGATCCCGTCAGCCAGTCAATCAAGGTGATCGGAGAAATCACGGCTCGATTCAAAAAGTAACCCAGACAGAGCTCGGCAAATTGCGGATCCAGCTGAACGGCGCGCATGACGCTTGCGCCGTCCAGCCGCACGACGCGCTATCCGCAATGCACATAGCTGCCGAGGGTCGTACCCGCTCGCCAACGACGCCGCCTTCGCCGCAAAAATCGCCGCTGTCGAGCAGGCCGATGATTGCTTCCTTGCCCTGGGTCGAGAGGACGGTAAGGCGGATCTGTCCCTGTTCGATGTAGAACATACAGTCAGCGGGCTGCCCCTGTTTATAGAGCCGCTCCCCGAGAATGTCGCGCCCAATATTCATTCGCACGACCAAACGGCCAAGGAAGACATTACATGTAACAGTAACAGTTACATGCGGCAGGCCGGGCACAGTTCTCCACAGGGCACCAGGGGCGCTATCGGGCTGACGGGCACCAAGACATCATGCGCGGCGTCAAACGACGTCGGCCAACATCACAGAAGCCGTGATCGTTGGCCGACTTTGACTGATGCGCTTCTGATCAGGAAACGAGGACGGCACGCTTCTGCGCCGCGGATTCCTGCTCCTTCCCGGGGTGTGGCTGGGCCGGGAGCTGCAGCACCGTCGCGCGTTGCCCCAGACAGAGCTCGGTGAGCAGCACGGTTTGGCCGTCGGCAAACTCCAAAGCATCATGATGGGTTTGCGGTTTGTCGAGGTTGATCTGCCGGAATCGCGCCACCTTACCGCAGGCAGACCGGAGCCCGGAAAAGAGCCGGGCAATAGGATGGGGCTGCCCAATCTCGTTTTCGAAGCCGGAAAAGAGCCGGGCGATGGGAACCCGGTATTCCGCTTCCTTTTCGAGGGCAATTTCCGTCCCGGGCAGCAGGCAAACGGCCACACTAGGCTCCCCAACCGCTGAGAACCCGCGCGTGGCAGAGCCGGCGAACTTTGTGGTTACCATTTCATCTCCGACCTTTGCCGGCCGCGCTGCAATGTTCTCTAGGCTATAGTCACACATCCAAAGTGCTCCTTCTTGCTGAGTAAGTCCCCCGTCCTGAACGCAACGGAGGTGGCCGAGTGCAAGTTCCAAGCAATCGCCGTGCCAGCGGCAAAGGGCGGTCCCCAAAGATTTCGACCGGACCGCAAGCATGGTGCCGCACGTCCAGGACGTCCGCTAGTCAGGGTCACTGCGTAGAATTTGATTTGCCCTTACCGCGGATGGATTGTTGGCGTTGCGCGAGACGCGCCACGGCCAGTCTCGCAGCTGAAACTAAGTCCGCGGGCATGCCCGCGCGCGGACCGGGGTACTCCTCACAAACAGGCTGATCAAAAACTAGGCCGAGCCAACTCGCGAAGTTCGTTGAACTCCATCGCCGGTGTTGGCTGTCCTCCCGACGGGAAAAGAGGCCGACTGGCTGGCTGACGACGCAGTGCGCATAGAACCGGTCTCCGCGAAAAATTCCCTGCTAACAGGGAAATAAACAGGGAATTTTGCGGAATTGATCCCGCAACCGCAATTTTCGCGCCCGGTCACGCAGTATTTTTAGCCACTTACACAGAAATTCCTACGCCACGGAACAGGGAATTTCCAGAGTGGTAACAGAGAAATTAATTGGCAGAAGAGGGATTTTCACTCCGCGAGTTTGCTTTTTTAGCGGTGAGACTTGCTGGATTGCGCCCGCACTTTCGGGGCAAAAAAGACTAGACTTCCGCTGCAAACTGAGCGTCATTGCCCGCGCCATGCAAATACGGCTTCCACGCCCCGCTGACCTTCCGACCCGAAACGGGGCTTAGCCCGCAGTTATTCGGAAGAGAAAAATGGCTGAGCGCGAGTACCTCGGCGGAACCCCGCAACCAACCACGAAAGAGCGGGAGTGGGCCATCCGGCTTGCGCCGATCTTAGTTGAAATGGTGCGCAAACATTCCGGCTCCCGCGACGAAATCGAAGCACAGATCGCGCGCGAACTCTATTGCTCAGTCGCAATGATGCGGGGCGGAAATTGACATGCTCGCGAGTGACAAAGCGCGATGCGCGCGGTCAAGCTGCCGCCATGCTGAGCGTGTCCTGGTCTAAATGTGGCAGCATTTGAGCGGTCGAAGTATGCAATTTCAGTCACTTGCGCAGAAATTCCCTATGCAACAGAACAGTTCGAAGCTGTTGCAGGGAAGATTTGACGGCGAGCAGGGAAATTTTCGGTCCGCGAACGTAACAAGCAATGTCCCCCTTGGCGGTAAAAGCAGACATCGCAATTTGCCCTCGTCAAGTACGCTAATGACCCGAAGCGGTCATTTGGGAGTAGTGCCCGAGACACGCCGTTTCACCTGGAAGATCATGGTTCAGAGCCGCTTGAGACGCGACCATGAATGTGGGGAATTGGCTGCGAAGCCTTGGGCTTGGTCAGTATGAGGCCACGTTCCGCGATAGCGAAAATCGACGCGGATGTCCTGCCCGAGTTGACCGAGAACGACCTTCAAAAAACTTGGCGTGCCGCTGGGGCATCGCAAGCGCCTGCTGAGAGCGATTGCGTACGGGTGTAGCGGCTTGAGCATGGAGCAACGCATCCTAACGTACGTGCAGTGTCTCCCGCTTGACGCTGGCACGGTGCGGCTTGAGGGCACTTAATCAGCGGAAAGGCGCAGCACTTTCGACAGAAACAACAAAGATCCCCGGCCGTTGGCCCCACAGCGGGGTGTAGTACGCGCACACGCTTACTCACAATATGGGCGCATTGGCAAAACCAAACGAGGGCGGCGGCGCTGATACTGCAGGCTGCATAGACGCCATAAAACCATTTCGCCCCGAACCGCCGGATTCCAGCGAACGTCGCGAGAGCCGATAACCTCGCCCACGTCCCACGCCAACGCCAGCGAGGACACCGATGGCGGCCATTATAGGCGGCGCGCCTGTCGTAGCGAGGTGCGATCCGCCGATTACCGGTCACGCCTGAAACGCAAGGCGGCCCCGACCGAGTGCATTTTATGTAATACGTTTGATCCCAGAAACGGCAGGCCCAAGTCATAAAACATCTCGTCAATGTCCTTTAGCGGCTTAAAGACGTCGGGCTCGGGAAATGTCCATACGCCGCACGGCGGCGCGTTGGAGTTTGACGTGCGCAATATCTCATTGACCGCGCGGCGCCCGGCCTCGTCGGCGCCCTCCATCGTGGCAAGGTCGGTGTTCGTTTGCACGTAATCCGAAGCCAAAAAGAGATTGGAGATCTCCGTCACGGCTTGGGGCCGGTTGACCCACGAGCCTACGGTGTTGACCAGGAGAGGCTGCGAGTTATTGACCACGCCGTCCTCGCCGAACGTGATCGATGGATCAAGAAACGAGTTGAGGAGATCGTCCGGTACGAGTGGATCAGTGGTCGATTTTAGATGATCAACCAACTGCGCCCAAACTTCCGCGACGATTTCAGCTAGCGTGCATTGATTTGCCGGCTTGGGCGTTATCTTGCAGCCGGGCTTTGTCCAATTCGAGATATCGACGGAGATCTGGCCTCGAACGTTTCCGTTGCCGTAGCCCGACAAATCGACCCCGCTCCAGAACTGACCCTGCGAAATACAAGTCACCGACCATGGCGAGTTGGCGCAGATGACATGCCCCTGACAAATCGGAACGTCGCGCGGCAAATAAAATACCAACCCGTTCATCCATGCATACTGCAGATTTCTGATCCGCCCGAGCGAGGGCGCGGCCGCAGCCAACGGCGCTAATACGATCTGCGCAACTTCAACCGGGAAGGCGGCCAGATAATAGTCGCCGCTAATGGTCGTTGCTCCGGTCGGCTGCTCGATCACGACGCCGGTGATCTTTGTGCCGTCGAATTCGACGCGTTGCACCGCGGCATTCAGGTAAATCTTGAGCCCCCTTTCGCGCAGGTATGTCAGCCAGGGCGTTATCCAGGCGTCACTCGTCGGCGCGTTCAATACGCGGTCCATCGTCCCGGACTGCGAGGTCATGCTCATGAGCATTTGAACAAGGATCGAGCCGACCGTGCGCGAATTGGCGACCTCCGCATCCATGGCGACGAGCGAACGCGTCATGCCCTGGGCGAGCAACTTCCTGTATTGCACCGAGCGGGTCGACGCCCCGACATAGTCCCACCACTTTTCGTTCTCCAGCTTGGCAAAGCGGCGCTTGGTACAAGTCGACATGAAGTCGAGTAAACGTGAAATGAAGTAATCGGCCTCTCCCGGTTTGAGTCCGAGCTCGTTGCGGGCGAACCAATCTTCGAAGACCATGCGCCAATCGAGGAGAGTTTGGGGGATGTGCGTAAGGAAGCCATAGAGCGGTTTCTTTTCTTGCGCGATCCCTGCTTGGGGTGCGACCACCAGATTGTCAAAAACACAACCTGCGTTGCCGGCGAGGGGGATCCGCTTCATCGTGTCGGGTACGTGCTGATAGAATCCGGGGAAAAAGCGGAAGCCGTGTTCGCCCGCTAGGTCCTTTCGCGTGCCCGTGCCTGAATTCGGTTTCGACGAGCTTTTGGCTTTGCCGCCGGGCGCCGCCGCTTTTTCGTAAACCTCAACCACAAAGCCGCGCTCGATCAGCTCGTGGGCCGCCGTCAGTCCCGCGACGCCTCCGCCAAGAATGATCACCTTTTCTCCGGCCACGTTCCGCTCCTATTCTTTGCGGCTGTTGAGGGTTGAATTTCTGCGGAGCGGGCTGTCATCCCGCTCGTCGGGGCCACCCGATATTTTATCCTGCTTCTCTCCGATCACACTGAAGACATCGATGGCACGGCTGATTCCTTTAAATTGCTGAGGCCCTCTTCCTTGCAACTCGAACTCATCGCCAAGCCGCGCCGCTGTCGCTTCGCTCACGAGGATCGCACCGTTGGTGGCGGAGGCACCGATCCGCGCCGCAAGATTGGTCGAATAGCCAGTCGCCGTGTAGACCCAGCGCGTTCCGCCGGCGCTTTCCATCTTGTTGGCGCCCAACAACACCTGCCCCGAATGAATTCCTACGTTAACGACCACAGTCGGCCAATCTCCGTGGGCATTGCGGTTAATGTTGAGAGTTTGCTCGCGGATTGAGAGAGCAGCCCGCGTGGCGAGTCGAGCGTGCATAGCCGGGTCCGGATGCTGAAAAATGATCATGAGCCCATCGCCGGCGACATCGTTTATGTCACCGCCATTAGCATGGATGTCGTCAAGGAAACTTGAGAAGTAGGTCTCAACGATCTCGCTGAGCTGCTCGGAATTCAGTTTCTCGCTCATGCTGGTGTAGCCGGCGATGTCCAGAAACAGAATTGAGACGTCCTCGTTATGATTTTGCAGATCGGGGTTCTCGGGATTTGTGTCGATGAGTCTTTGTAAGGATTGCGGCACGAACTTCGTCAGATGGCCACGGATCAGCTCCAGTAGCTTGACGTTCTTCATGGCGGCTTGAAGATCGGAAATGTTTTGCTCGAGATTGTGCTGCAATCGAGCATTTTCGACGATGGCCGCGACTTGCTGCAGGAGCGGCAATAGAGGCTGTAGTCGATCCAGCGTGAAGGCGCCTTGCACCAACCTGTTCTCGACGTAGATCGCGCCAAAAATCTCTCCCTTCGTCAACAGTGGCGTGCAGAGCACCGAGCGGGGCTGGCACGCAACGATGTAAGGACATGAGTTGAATCGCGTATCGGCGCGGGCATCTTCAAGGACAAGTCGACGCCCCGTACGCAGCACATAACTGACAATCTGTTCCGAGAAATGATGGGTGCTTCCTTCGGCCGAAGAACCGCTGAAAATCCGGACCTGCGCACCATCGGTAGATCCGGCCGCCGCCACATGCAGCTTTTCCCCCAGTTGCGTAATAAACAGGGCGCGCTCTCCACCGACACTTTCGAGCACGAGCCGCATCAGCTTCGTCAATAACCGGTCGGATTCCATTTCAGCCGAGATCGCGGTCGTGGCACGCAAAACGGCGTCGAGTTCTATCAAATGTGCCAAATCATTTCGGCGGGCCGGATCAGGGGCTGCTCGCTGCGCGGGTTCGAAGACCTCGCCGAGAACATCCGCGTATAGGCTTGCGATTTGCCGGCTCTTCGCGACTGCACCCCACTTAGCATAGCTTTGCCGCGCCGCCTGAAGATAGGTCTTCGCGACATGGCGGCGATTGCGCCGAAGATAGCTCTCGCCGGCAAGCTCGCCGGCCAGGGCCTCTATATGCTGCCACCCGTGACGCTGGGCGACCGCTATCGTGTTATCGTAACAGCGCTCCGATTGGTCAGTTCGGCCGTTCAGGGATTCGAACTCGGCTTCGATCAAGTTATAGTGCGCCTGGTAGTTCCGCGGACAATTGCGAGCCCAACGACGAATCTTCTTCCTGCAAAGCTTGAGCGTTCGCCATAACGGTCCTCGCCGAGCGCCGCGATGGCGGATCAGTGCTGCCGCCGTGAGACCACGGTAGAAATAGTGCTCAACGATAACTATCTGATTGATCGCCGATTTGATCAGCGCTTCGGACTCCTCGGCAAGATTTAATGCTTTGTCGTATTGCCGGAAAAGATAGGTCAGCTGCATTTTGACGATAAGGTAGTATGACAGTGCGGTGAGGTTGCCGACGGCGCGGAAACCGGCAAGGTGCGTCTCCTCATGGTATTTTGCGTCGCTAAGGCTGGAGTCGTTCTCGGTCTCGCCTTTAAGAGCGAGAATTTGCTGCTTACGGATCTCCAGACTTGTGATCGCGAACCAGTCGTTGGTGTGTTTGACGAAATGCTCATGCTGGGTGCATTCGGCGTAGGCATGATCGAGATCAGCGCCGCGCGCGAGCTGGAGGAAGATGATTTGCAGGATTGAATAGTTTGCATATTGGACGTCGCCGCTGTCTAACGCCAGTTTCAGCGACGTCCGAAGCATTTCGATACTGGTGTCGACTGGCTCACGCCAGAAGTTGATGAACCCGGCGAAGATCAGCATGATCTTGCAGCGCTGGGCAACATTGTTATCGCGAAAGGCGAGGTCTACCGCTAGACGACCGAACTCATGGCCGCCTTTATAGTCGGCGAATAACCCGCCGCGTATCAGACCGTATAGCACGTAACCGAAAGAGGACGCGCTCGTATTGCCGTGCCTGAGCGAGATGTTCATGATTCGCAGCGCCGCCAGGGACATCAAGTCTTGGTTTCGGAAATAGGCGGCAGGACAAATACTCATGAGGAGACTGATCACGGTCCTGCGGTCGGCGTCGGCAAGTTGGGGGAGCACGGCAAGGTCGTGAGCACGTCGGCCGCGCAATAGAACGAGAACCCTAACGAGTTCGCGAAAGAGTTGAAATTTGCTGGGCGCCGGTGGTAGCTTCTCGCCGAAGAGCCGCAGAGCTTCGATGCCAAGCGCCACTGCCTCGTCGCTTCGATCCAGGCCGCTATTCAGTAAGATCTTGAGGTAGTAAGCACTCGCTTTGTCGATCGAAGTCCGCGCATTCGCCAGCACCTCGTCGAATAACGCATTAGCCTCCTCGGGGTGACCTGAGACGTAGGCGCATTCAAAGCGTTGCAGCCGGAGATCCAATGCCAAGTCGTACTGATCAGACCAAGTATTGGGGCCGAGCAGTTGCATTCCGGTCCGGAAGTACTCCAGTGCCGCTGCAAATGCCGCTTGCTCGCGCGCTCGCCGGCCGACGGCAAGGTTGAGCCGCGCGACATCCTCACGTTCGCGGGTGCTGGTAATAAGGCCAGCGCCACCGTTGAGATTATCCACGACGACGAATGGGACGTCAGAACGCCGGTTTGAAGGCAAGGCAGCCAGGAGGGTTCGTCCGATCCGCAGGCGCAATTCCTGACGAGCGTCCGGAGAGATCAGCGCATAAGCGGCTTGCTGCACGCGATCGTGCAGGAACTGGAACCTCGCGCCTTCATTGGAGGCGGTTGCGCTGGCGCGACCGTCCTGGAGTGGATCGCCGGAATTTGGTGCAGCGATGATTAGACCCACTGCTTCGGCCGCCTGGAGCGCGGCGAGCAGCCTGCCCTCCTCCTCGCCCATGACCGACCTCAGCTCGAAGAGACTAAAGCGGCTTCCCATACAGGCCGCGGCCTTGAGCGCTTCCTGAGCAAGCGGGGGGATGGTCAGCAATTTGCGGCTCATCAGCGCGAGCACATCTTCCGTCACACCTTGCGCCGAGATTCGCCTGAGATCCCACTCCCATTGGTTCTTGGCATAGTTGAAGTCGATAAGGCGTTCATCGTGCAGAAATGAAAGGAATTGGCTTACGAACAGCGGGTTGCCGTCCGTCTTCTGCACTATCAGCTCGGCCAGGAGAGCCGCGTCTTTGCGCGGGCAGTTAAAGGTATCGCCAAGTAGCTCGCCAACCTGATCCACGGAAAGCTGCGACAGGAGGATGTGTGTGATCGGCACCTCGACCGCGCGCAGCTCGTCAAGCATTTTTGGCAGACTGCCGGATTTGACGTCGAATCCGGCATCGCGGCAAGCGCCAATCACCAGGAAATGTGAAGTGTGGCGGTCGGTAAGGAGCGTCTTGAGTAGCGCGAGCGAGGCAGCGTCCGCCCACTGCAAATCATCAACGAAAATACAGAGAAAATGATCCTCGCGGGCGAACACTCTGACAAACTGCCGGAACACGCGATTGAAGCGGTAGAGCTTTTCTGCAGCCGGGAGCTGTTGCACGCTAGGCTGTGAACCGATGATCAGCTCAATTTCTGGGATGACGCTTGCAATCACCTTACCGTTGACTTCCAGTGCCTCGAGCAGGCGTTCGCGCCAGACGCGGATCGAGGCATCACTGCCCGCCAGTAGTTGCTCGATCAGCCCTCTAAACGCCCGGATCATAAACGAATAGGGTTCGTTCTGGTTGAATTGGTCAAACTTCGCGATGATAAACGCACCCTTGGCCCGCGCTTCAGCCTGGACGCTCCTGACGAGCAGAGATTTCCCGATGCCAGGAGCCCCCGACACTAGAAAGAGTTCGGTGGATCCGCGAATCGCCCTGTTAAGCGCCCCGCGCAATGCTGCGGTCTCGGCGTCCCGGCCGTAAAGTTTACTTGAGACGCGAAACGCCGTAGTGACATCTTGCGCGCCAACCACGACACCGACAATTGCGGTATTCGAACGCAATAGTTTCAGACACGCACCTAGATCATATTCTAAACCGCGCGCGCTCTGGTAGCGTTCTTCGGCCGATTTCGAAAGCTGCTTCATGACGATTTCCGAGACCGGTTGCGGGATCTCGGGATTAACGACATGCGGAGCAACAGGAACGCGCGCCAGATGCGCGTGGATTAGCCCTACTGGATCGTCGCCGTCGAACGGCGGCGCGCCGCAGAGCAGCTGATAGAGGACGACACCCATGCCATACAGGTCCGTTCGAGGGTCGATCTTCCCGCTCGCGCGGCCGGTTTGTTCCGGCGCGATGTAGCGAAAATCCCTCCGATAAGATTTAACGTCGGCGGGCAGCGTCAGATCGTCAACCCGCGAGGCTCCCGAGAAGTCGGTGAGCCTGGTTTCCAGAGAGCGAGTGTCGAACCAGATACTGTGAGGGTTGAGGTTGCCGTGAATGACTCGCGAGCGGTGAAGCTCGCCAAGTATCACCGTCAGTTGCACCGCCAGCTCAAGCGAAGTAAGGAGGTTAAATCGGCGTTCAAGCAGCAACTCGTGCAGCGGACGCGTTCCGTCGTCCGCGACCACCAGGAAGTCGGCACCGTCCGCAGTCCCGTATGCCAGCGGTTTCAAGATGCCACAAGCTTCAACCGACTTCGCGAACTCGTAGTCTTGCCGCAATGCCTCGCTGTCGAAGGCGCTTGGCGGATTGGTCTTCAACATCCTGACGAAAACCGGCGCACCGCTTAAAACGTCTTCACCGGCGAATGTGACGGTCCATGCGTCTTCCCAGCACCGCTCGAATACCCGATGCCCTGGCACGACACCCGTTACTGTGGCGCCTCGTTGCTGCGGCGTATTGATCATCGTTTGGTGGCCAAAAGAATTCCGTAGAACCACAATCCCCTTCGGAGCAACTGATATTGGCGAAGCGATGCTATGACGTTGCCGTGCTGCGCCCTCGATCGCAATCCCAGACCGAACAGGAGCCGATCGATCGGCCACGCAATGCATGCGAGCCTGTACAGTCGTTGCAGCGAGCGACGGGTAACGGATGTGTAGTCGATTAGCTGCACCTTGCTTAGGCCTGCACTAACCGCTGACGCAATATGCTCCTCGCGAGTGCCGAGGTCGGGCATACACCAACCGTCAAGCCACTCGCGGGCCAACTCTTCTGACTGCTTATCGCGATTGCGCGAAGCCCATATGTATTCCGCGACCACCAAGCGACCCCCCGGCCGCAGAAGACGGGCCGCTTCGGCATAGAACGCCTCCTTATGGACCGCGTGGCAGAGACTTTCGAGCGCCCACACGACGTCGAACGAACCGTTCGGAAACGGCGTGCGAGTATAATCAGCCTGCTCGAAACGGACAGACCCATCGAGCAACCTATTCCGGGCGATTTCCCGGGCTCTGACGATTTGATAAGCCACCGGACTAATTCCGACGACCTTGGCCGCACAATGGCTAGCGAGCCAGAAACTGCTGCCACCCAGCCCACAACCGGCGTCGAGGACGCGATCGCCGGGTCGCACGCCAGCGATGTCGGCGAGCACTTTATTGCTATTGATCAGAGCATGTGCATGCTGACGCACCTGCTCACTGTAATATCCAAAGTGAAATGCACAATTCTCCATGTTGTGCCAAACGGCGCGATAGTCAAATTTCGTATGCTCGTAATATTCGATGACGGAACTAAGCCATTGCAGCTGCGTCGCAGCCTGTCGCGCTTGCTGTTCTGCAATCATTTCACGCCCCATCGCGTCACTTCGATGCAGTCAGACTTTTTGTCCGCCATCATTCCGCGGATAACCGAAAATCTGCGCGATTCTGATGGGGCACGCGGAAGCCAGCAGCTACTAGGCACGCATGATGCGCGGCCATGCGAGTGCCATGCTGCCAAGTGCTGATATGAATTTCGGCCGTGCAATTTGATTTTCATTTGACCGCTTCCCAAGGAGGTCCGGCGGTTAGAATGAAAATAATAACACGGCTGAACACAGAGGTCTGTAGCCTAGTTCGCGGTGCTCCGAGCGAGCGGGCAATGTCTCTTATTGGCCCGTTTCGACCGATCGCGGGAGGCCCCGTCATGTCGGCAACCAGGTGATGAACGGACCTGTGGCGGACGTCACGAAATGACGTTCGTGGACCCATCAGAGACATCGGGCCAATCACCGGCCTGAACTCCGCGGGCACGCCGGAACCTCGCATGCGCGCCAGCTAAACCGTGAAAACAGCCCTGCTATAAACTGCTACAATGAGGTCCGGGCAAATGTCACGAGCACGGGGGGAGGATCAAATGGCCGATGAACCGCTCGAGGTGCTGATAACTCGGGAAATGTCGGATGGTACAGTCGCCGTGGTCGACGCGCTACGAAATCTTCGCGTCGTTCAGGTCGGCTTTAGGAACGCCGATGAGGCGGAGAAATTCATTGAAGATTTTTATATAACGCGTGGCGTCCTGAGGCCGCGCGAATCGAAGCCATAACCCGAAGGCGAGCACGGAGGGCCGATCGAGTGCGGCGTCACTGCGATCGACGCGCAGGCTTTGGTCGCGATGTCGGTAGCCGGCAGAAATTTTTGCCGTAGTGATCGATTTGGAAGATGCGATCAAATGGCATGGTCAAACGGAACCCGCCGCGCATCGAATGGCCCATCACCGCACATCCTGCCTGTACCGCGAACCCGGTTTCCGCGCGGGAACGCAGCCGCAGCTATAAATACTTGGATTGCAGATCGATGGTCGTTTCGACGCCAAGGCGATTGAAGTTGGACTTCAGCCAATCGTCGGCGCGCTCGCGACCGATCTTGTAAAGATGCTGCAGGAAATCCCAGTCACCGTTCAACTTGCTGGAATTTGCCAAGGCGCCGATGATGTCCTCGCCGTCGATCGCATGAATGAGCATTCGTTCGCCGTCAACTATCTTGCCGTCGTCAATGAGCTTGGTAACAAAGGCGACGACCCGCATTTCTCGCATGACGGACGAGTTGAAAGTAAGCTCCTGCATGCGACTGAGAATAGCGCGAGAGGTGGTCGGGTTTTCCGGCCGTTTGGTCGGCGTCAAATGAACAAGGATGATGTCGCGCGCCTCGGATGCATAGATCACGGGAAATAGCGCGGGATTTCCCATAAAGCCGCCGTCCCAATAATATTCGCCATCGATCTCGACGGCACGCATCATGAGCGGCTGGCACGACGATGCGACCACATGATCCGACCGAAGTTCCCCGGAGCGAAAAATCTTCACCTTGCCGCTGCGCACGTTGGTCGCGCATAGAAACAGCTTGACGGCCGATTGGCGGCGCAAAATCTCGAAATCGATAACTTCTTCGAGCAGTTTCTTGAATGGATTGTAGTTCAGTGGATTGAGTTGATAGGGCGAGAAAACTTGACTGAGAGTGTCGGTAAAAACGTAGCCCGGCGAATGATCAAGACCGAAATTTCCGTACATCTTGTCGAGCAGTGAAGGTTGAAAGATGCTGGCGGATGCCATTTCGGACAATCGTCGCCAATAGCGATTGAGTGATCTCTTCGCCTCTTCGCGTCCGCCGACGGCAAAGCCGTAGGTGAGCACGGCAGCATTGACGGCGCCAGCACTTGTCGCGCTGATGCCATCGAGGGCTAGCCGTTCCTCCTCAAGCAGGCGGTCAAGCACGCCCCAGGTGAAGGCGCCGTGGCTGCCGACACCTTGAAGCGCCAAATTGACGAGCTTTTGGCCAACCGGCGGGCTGGCTTGCATGACGCTTGGATTGGCATGCGCGGTCATGGTCAGCCTCCACTACGCGCTCGGGCCGATCGCACGGCCACGATATCTATAGCATTAGGAAAACACCCTGCGCCACCTGCCGGCAAAGCGAACCTCGTCGTCACGGCAGCAACTGTGGGACGTTTTGCGGTGTTGCGGTTTAGTCGCGCCGGTCGCTTTCCGCAGGTAAGCAGACCTGAGGTAGACGGGCCAAACCAACGCGTTTGACCCGAAGCGGTCATTGGCACCGCGGTGGACACCCTGCCCGGCGAGCCATAAAGTTCAATTGATCCACCTTTTCCCGGAGAGCGCGGTCTGCATGACCGAGACACGGAAAATAGCGGCAATTTTGGCGGCAGATGTGGTCGGTTACAGTCGGCTCGCCGGGTCCGACGAAGATCGAACGCTGGCGCGGCTCCGGGCGCTCCGAAGTGATCTCATAGATCCGACTGTCGCGGTGCATCACGGGCGTGTCGTGAAGCGTACCGGCGATGGGGCCCTGGTCGAATTTCGCAGCGTAGTCGACGCTGTCCGCTGCGCCATCGAGGTGCAGAACGGCATGGCCGAGCGTAATGCCGGCCTACCGCCTGAGCGGCGCATCGACTTTCGCATCGGCATCCATCTCGGCGACGTTGTCGAGGAAAGCGATGGCGACCTGATGGGTGACGGGGTCAATATCGCGGCGCGATTGGAGGGCGTCGCTCAACCCGGCGCAATATGCCTTTCCGAAGATGCCTACCGGCAGGTGAAATCGAGGCTTGATCTAGCTATCAACGATCTTGGTGAAACCAAGCTGAAAAACATTGCCGAGCCGGTGCGGGTTTATCAGCTTCTGGTTGGACACGCCACTCCACCGGTCACGCAAGCTCAACCCGCTGCAACAGAAAGCATCTCTGCGCCGTTGGCGCTGCCCGACAAGCCTTCTATCGCCGTGCTGCCGTTCCAAAATATAAGCGGTGATCCGGATCAGGAATACTTCTGCGACGGCATGGTTGAGGACATCGTCACGGGCCTTTCGCACATTAAGTGGCTGTTCGTTATCGCCCGCAATTCGAGCTTCGTTTACAAGGGCAAGCCTATCGACGTGAAGCAGGTCGGTCGCGACCTCGGCGTGCGCTACGTGCTCGAAGGCAGCGTGCGCAAGGCGGCCAACCGCATCCGCATTACCGGACAGTTGATTGAAGCGGAGACCGGCACGCATCTCTGGGCCGATCGATATGATGGTGCGCTCGAAGACGTGTTCGATCTGCAGGACAAGATCACGGAGACCATCGTCGGCATCATCGAGCCGAATCTTCGTCGTGCAGAGATCGAGCGTGCGCGGCGCAAGCGGCCGGATAACCTCGGTGCTTACGATCTATATCTCCAAGCGTTGCCCCACCTGGCGTCGGCGATGCCGGAAGATGCCAATATCGGTATGGGTTTGCTCGAACAAGCACTGAAGCTCGATCCCACCTATGCCGCCGCCCATGCGTACCTGGCGTGGAGCTTGGAGATGCGTTTTGCGCGCGGCGGCTTCAGCGAGGCCGATGTGGCCGCGGGCCTACGCCATGCCCGGGCCGCGCTGGCTTACGCCGCCGATGATGCGACGGCCCTGGCCATAGCAAGTATTGTCCTCCTGCATCTTGGCCATGATTTTGAAGCGGCCTCCGGCGCAATTGCGCGCGCACTTTCGCTGAACGGCTCCTGTGCTACCGCGTTTTTTCTCGGTGCGCACATCCATGGCTTCAGCGGAGACCCAGCCACTGCCGAGGATTACGCTACCCGCGCCTTGCGGCTCAGTCCATTCGATCCTCTCGGCTTTTTAGCTCATTTTGCGCAGGGCAACGTGCGTGTCCGTGAGGGACATTACGCCGACGCGGCAGCGCATATCGCGAAGGCAATGCAAGCGAACCGCAATTCAGCACGGGATACGCCATTCAAGCAGCAATGCTGGCCACGGCCGGCCGCATCGATGAATCAAAATCTGTTGCTCGAAGAGTTCTGGAATTGGAGCCGACATTTCACTTTCGCCCGCTACTCGAAACTTTTTTTGTGTTCGCGCGGCCGGAAATATTGAGCGCATATTCCGCTGGTTTTCGCCAAGCGGGCCTACCCGAATAATAGGCCGACTTTCAGTACCGGTCCTATCATGGGATTAAGCTGCGCCTGGCTCCTGGCTCGTCCCTGGTACGGCGCTAATCGGCGAGTTTTGACACTCCCTGGTTTCTATGGAATCGGCGGGCCGGAAGGATTTGGCGAGCGGATGTCTGTTGTTGGCCCATCACGTCATTCACGACCTGTCCGGGATTTGGTCGCTTGCGGAACAAAGCGGACATGGCTCGACCTTCCGCTGGCTCGGCCCGGTCGCGAATGACCCTGAACGGACATGCGCGGCCTATCCCCGGCCACAATAGCTTGTTAGCGCCGCAGGGAATCTCCCTGTATGCCTTTAATAATGGATGGACCTACTGTCGTGAGGGCAGGTTGGTTCTAATTGCAGTCGATCAGGCGAGGCCGGCGCTGCTGACCTCTCGGCAACTTGCGCGAACGCTCGCACAAGAGGGCCTTCGAGTTTGCCTTCCATTTCTTGCAGGAGCTTGAACGCCCGCACCGGTTCCGTGGCCGGCCTGTATGACCGGCGCTCGATCAGCGCCGCATAGATGTCGCAAATCGTCACGAGGCGCACCAGATCGTTGATTTGCGGGCCGGCGAGACCGTCCGGATAGCCGCTCCCATCGAGTAGCTCGTGATGCCGGAGCACGACTTCGAGTAGCTCGGGGTCGTAATCGCCTTGCCCGCGCAGGAGTTCATAGCCAATTCGGGCATGGGTGCGCATGATTGCAACTTCTTCGCTCGTCAGGGCTCCGGGTTTGTTCAAGATGGCGAGCGGGATTTTCGCCTTGCCGAGATCATGCAGCAGCGCCGCTCTTATGACGTGCTTCTGATCGTTCGTCGCGAACTGCAGGCTGGCGGCGAACTCCGCGGCGAGGCCGGTGACCAACAGACAGTGCTGGTAGGTGGCCTCGTCATACGTCCAAACAACATCGAGCCATTGTCGGATGCCGCCTTCGGCTACCGCGCCCATGATGGACTCTGTCGTATTGTCGACAGTCGTCCTGCTGACAAGCTCGCCGCGCGCGGCTGCACTAAAGATGGTTCCAAACTGAAACCGGGCCTGCTCGATGTGCTGCGCCGGCGCTAAGCCTGTGGCCGGCACGGTCCAAGGGATGGTCGATCGAATGACCGGCGCAAGCGCCGCGGCAATATCAGAGAATAATACATTGGCGGGGAACAGGGAGGTTGCGCCAACTGCGGCCGCTTGAACACGTTCCAGGCGACTGTCGTCGCGCAGGATTGCGACGATTGGCGCTGCCAATGCACGCGGTTGCGACAAGAGGTGACGCAAGCGCGCAATGTCGGCGGGATGGCGAAAGCTGACATCGGTGACCGCCGCGGTTACGGGCTCCGCAGTGCTCTTCTGTTCGTGCAGCCCGATCGTTCGACACGCGCAGAGATTGCCGAGCCGGTAAGCTAGTTCCCGGCTTCGGTCCGGACGATCCGAAATCAGCAGGACCGCGCGGTCGCTGGACATGGTCGTTGCTCCTGACCTACAGACGGCTTTTAGGTTGAGAACGGGATCAAATTCCATAATGGCAGGAACCTGCCAACATTTGGTAAATCTCTGATTGTGCCGCGTCCGGCCTCGCCTCAGCCAGGTCTGAAGTTCCATTCGCAA
>CAWHUO010000034.1:0-88634 GCA_963832605.1 uncultured Alphaproteobacteria bacterium
AGCTGTGAGCTTTCATTAGGTTGTCCACCCGGTCCTGACCGAGGAAGCTGAGAGTTGCGAAGCTTCAGCAATCCCGGGAGGACCGGATGAACATGCACAAGAATGCCCGGCTTACGCCGCGCGGTCGAGAGCGGATTGTACTCCAGGTGGAGAGCGGGCAGACGCCGGAGGCCGTTGCGGAAGCCGCAGGCGTCTGTCCGCGCACGGTTCGCAAGTGGGTGGATCGATATCGTCGGGAAGGTTTGGCGGGATTGCAGGATCGCTCCATCCCGGCCACATCGGCTGCGGCAGCCGACACCCCATGTGGTTGTCGAAGAGATTGAGCGGCTGCGCCGGCAGCGCTGGACGGGCAAGCAGATCGCCGCCGAGACCGGGGTCTCGCCAGCCACTGTCAGCCGTGTCCTGCGGCGGCTGGGATTGAACAAGCTGAGCGCGTTGGAGCCGGCCGAACCGGTCCGGCGCTATGAGCGCGAGCATCCGGGCGAACTCATCCATCTCGATATCAAGAAGCTCGGCCGGATCGGCTCCGTCGGGCACCGCATCACCGGACGATATCCTGGCGCCGTCAACCGTCACCACGGCATCGGTTGGGAGTTCGTCCATGTCTGCATCGACGATGCCTCGCGCGTCGCTTTCGTCAAGGTCATGGCCAACCAGCGCAAGGAGAGCGCCGTCGCCTTCCTGGAAGCTGCCGTCGCTTATTACGCTGAGCTTGGAATCCGCATCGAGCGTGTGATGACGGACAATGGCTCGTGCTACCGATCAAAGACGTTCCGATCTGCCTGCAAACGCCTCGGCCTTCGCCAAATCTTCACCAGGCCCTACAACCCGAAGACCAATGGAAAAGCCGAGCGCTTCATCCAAACCACGCTTCGCGAATGGGCCTACGCTCGTGCCTATCAGAACTCGGATCAACGATCGGCCGAGCTCTGCCATTGGCTCCATCGCTACAATTGGCATCGGCCGCATGGTAGCTTGAAAGCCAACACACCAATCAGTCGTCTCGGTCTATCCGAGGACAACCTGTTGAGGCTTCACAGCTAGCCTTACGTCTTCGCGTTGCGCATCACGTGGTAGCTGAGCTCACCGGGATCGGTGAGATCCGGTACCTTCCAGCCGTCGAGATCGTATTCCGCCATGCAGTCTTCGGCGAAGCCCTTGAAGCGATCGGCGTTGCCGGAAGCTTGTGCGCCGAACAGGCAATAGCGGCGGATTTCTTCGGTAGAGCCACCGTAATTGATCTCATAGAGCTCATGGCGGCCGCCGAATTCCGTCGCCATGCAGTCCCACAGGAGCTTCATCAGTTTGACGCGCTCTTCGGCCTTGTAGCCGTTGGAGCCACGCATGTAGCGGTCGATATAGGGACGGATTTCGGGGTTCTTGAAATCATTGGCGTGCGAATTGAGATAGATGAGCCCCGACGCCACGGTCTGTTCGATGATGTATTTGACCTTGGTATAGGCGATGGTGGCGATGATCTGATAGGCGTTGCCCGGATCCATGTTCGGCAGCACGTAGTCACCGATCCACGGCTTGGGATCGCGCACCATCGCGTCCGATAGGGCCCAGAACAGATTGCGCCAGGCGATGACCTCGCCGACATTGGCCTGCACGCCGCGGTAATCCTTGGTCCCCGACGCCTCGACCGCCTTGAGCAGCAAGCCGGCGATGAAGTCGAGCTTCACGGCCAGCCGCGTGCAGCCGTGCACGACAAAGCGCGGCAGAAATCCGGTGCGCGGGAAGAAGTTGTTGGCCTTCTCCATGTCGCCATAAACGAAAACGTTCTCCCAGGGCACCAGCACTTTGTCGAGGATGAAGACGGCATCGTTCTCGTCGATCCGGCTCGACAATGGATAGTCGAACGGGCTGCCCATCGCCGTCGACGTCATCTCGTAGGAGGTGCGGCAAATGAATTTCACGCCCGGATGATTGGTCGGCACCATGAACACCACGGCGAATTTCTTGTCCTGGACCGGGATGAGGCCGTGATGGGCGACGAAAGTATAATTGGTCAGCACCGACCCGGTCGCCACGACCTTGGCACCGGACACGACAATGCCGGCGTCGGTCTCCTTCTCCACGTGGCAGCAGATATCGCCGACCTCGCTCGGCGGCCGATCGCGATCGACCGGAGGATGGATGATGGCGTGATTGACGAACGGCACGCGCTCCTGGCTGAATTTGTACCAGCGCTTGGCGTTGTCCTGATACGGCTCGTAGAACTCGGAATTGGCGCCGAGCGTCGCCAGAAAGGACGCTTTGTAATCCGGTGAACGGCCGAGCCAGCCGTAGGTGATCTTCGCCCATTCGGCGATGGCGCTGCGCCCGGCTAAAAGGTCGTCGAGCGATTTCGGCGCTTTGAAGAAGGCGTGCGTTTTGCCGCCGTTGCCGGTGTCGGTCGGCACCATGATCTTGTCGGCATGCTTGGGGTCGTGCAGCGCATCGAAAAGCCTCGCCACCATGCGTGCGGTGTTGCGAAAGGCCGGATGCGTGGTCACGTCCTTGACGCGTTCACCGTAGATGAAGACCGTGCGGTCGTCGCGCAGCGAGTCGAGATATTCCTTGCCGGTCTGCGGCGTCGTGGCGCCTGCCTTGCCGGCCTTAGCCGATTTGCCGGCGCCCGCATCCTTGCCGTCCTTCACCACTACGCTCATGGCGCTCACCCCTCTTCGCTTCATCCATTCGTTTGTTTGTTCGATAGTCGAACGATCGTCCGATAATCGGCGTTATGCGAACGATACTCGGCGAGCAACGGGCAAGCAAGATGCGGAAAATGATTCCAGGGTCCTACACCACGGACGCGGAAATCTGCGCGGCGACCTCGCGCAAGCGCGGCAGGAAACGCTCCCGCATTTCGTTGCGCGTGGTGCGCGTCGAATGGGTGCTCAGGTTGAGCGCGGCAACCGCTTGCCCGTGCCGATCGACGATCGGTACCGCGATCGAGCGCAGGCCGCGCTCCAGCTCTTCGTCGACGATGGAAAATCCCTGGGCGCGATCTTCCTGCACACGGTCGAACAGCGCCTGAAGGTCGGTGATTGTCGACGGCGTATAGGCGTCGAGCCGCAACGACATCAGTCGGCGCCAAATTTCCGCATGGTCGAGAAAGCCGAGCTGGATCCTGCCCAGCGACGTGTGGAACGCTGGCAATCGCGTGCCGACCGCCAGTGTCACCGACATAATGCGGCCCGCCGGAATGCGCGCGACGTAAACGATTTCCGTTCCCTCCAGAATCGACGCCGAGCACGATTCGTGGAAGTGCTCGCTCAGCTGCCGCATCAGCGGCGTGGCTTGCTCGATCCAGTTCTGGGTCGCGAGATACGTAAAGCCGAGCTTCAGAATGCTCGACGACAGCGAAAATTGCCGCCCGCTTTGCGCGACGTAGCCAAGCTCGGTCAACGTGCGCAAAATGCGCCGCGCCGTTGCCCGAGTCAGCCCAGTCGCTTGCGCGGCCTGCGACAAGGTCATGGTCGGTCGCGCTTTGTCGAAAGTCCCCAGCACGGCGAGACCTTTGGCAAGCGTCGCCATGAACTCCTTATCCTGAGGTCTTTTGTTCATTGCGTTCCGCCCGCCGGTCATTCGCCCGACAGCGCCTTGGCGATTGACAGAAATTCTGCTCTCAGCAACAATACTTATAGCGAACCTTCGTTCGATAATCGAACATAACGAGATGCGCCGCTTGGTGCAAGTCGAAGGCTTCGTCGAGGAGTGAAACGCCGATGGCACGGCCCGATTCCGGGCGGCGTGCCGAACCGGACAGGGAGGACGGCATGGCGAAGTCATCAGACAGGTTTGGCGTGAATCGCCGCGGCTTCATGAAGGCGTCGGCGGCAACCGGCGCGGCGCTCGCCGCAGGGTCCGTGTTTGCGCCGGCGGTGCGCGCTGCACAAAGCCTCAAGCTCGGCTACGTCAGCCCGCAGACCGGACCGCTTGCCGCGTTTGCCGAGGCGGACAACTTCGTCATCTCCAACTTTCTGAACACGGTGAAAGGCGGCGTCAAAGTCGGCAGCGCGACGCTCCCGGTCGAGGTCACCGTCAAAGACAGCCAATCCAATCCCAACCGCGCGGCCGAAGTCGCCAAAGAGCTGATCGTCGGCAACAAGATCGATCTGATGCTGGTGGCTTCAACTCCGGAGACCACCAACCCGGTTTCCACCCAATGCGAGATCGAGGAGGTGCCGTGCATTTCTACGGTCGCGCCGTGGCAGCCGTATTTCATCGGCCGGCAGGCCGATCCGGCCGGCGGGCCGCCGGCCTGGAAACCGTTCAACTACACCTATCACTTCTTCTGGGGCCTCGAGGACGTCATCGCGGTCTATACCAACATGTGGGGCCAGGTTAAGACCGACAAATCTGTCGGCGGCCTGTTCCCCAATGACGGCGACGGCAACGCCTGGGGCAGCAAGCAAGTCGGTTTCCCGCCGGTGCTGGACAAGCTCGGCTATACGCTCACCGATCCCGGCCGTTATCAGAACCTCACCGACGATTTCAGCGCCCAGATCGCCGCATTCAAGAAAGCCAATTGCGAGATCATCACCGGGGTGATGATACCGCCGGATTTCACCACGTTCTGGAACCAGGCGTTGCAGCAAGGCTTCAAGCCCAAGGTTGCCTCGATCGGCAAGGCCATTTTGTTCCCGGTCGCGGTCGAAGCGCTTGGCAAGAACGGCAACAACCTTTCCTCCGAGGTCTGGTGGACGCCGAACCATCCGTTCAAGTCTTCGCTGACCGGACAATCGGCGAAGCAGATTGCCGATGCCTATGAAAAGTCTTCCGGCAAGCAGTGGACCCAACCGATCGGGTTCGTGCACGCCTTGTTCGAGCTCGCCGTCGACGTGGCCAAGCGCTCCGGCAATGTCGGCGACAACAAAGCCATGGTGAAGGCGATCGCCGCGACCAAGCTCGACACCGTGGTCGGGCCGATCGCCTGGGACGGCAAGAACCTGCCGCCGTTCGCAGCGAAGAATATCGCCAAGACGCCGCTGGTCGGCGGCCAGTGGCGGTTGCGTGACGGCAACAAATACGACATCGTCATCACCGACAATAAGACCGCGCCGGAAATTCCGGTCGGCGGCAAGATGGAGCCGATCGGCTAGGCGTTGGATCCGCTCGATCTGCGGGCCGGTGACGTCCGATCGGCATGAGATGAAATAAAAGCGTCGGCCCGGCCGGGCCGGCGCGCGACGGACGGTGGCGTGATCCTCAGGCTGGATAATTTGACGAGATCGTTCGGCTCGCTCAAAGCCGTTGACGACGTGGAGCTTGAAGTCGCGCAGGGCGAAGCGCTCGGCATCATCGGGCCGAACGGCGCCGGCAAATCCACGCTCTTCAACCTCATCACCGGCTTGCTCAAGCCCGACGCCGGCTCGATCCGGTTTGACGGACGCGACATCACGAACGCACCGCCGCGTGTGCGTTGCATCGCCGGCATCGGCCGCTCGTTTCAGATTCCGCATCCGTTCGAGAACCTCACGGTGTTCGAAAATCTGCTGGTCGCCGCGATCCACGGCCGCCGGCAACGCGAGCCGCAGGTGGTCGATGCCTGCGGCGACATTCTCGAACGCACCGGCCTCATCGCTTTCGCCAATCGCCGCGCCGGCACGCTCAATCTCCTAGGCCGCAAGCGTCTCGAATTGGCGCGCGCCCTGGCGAGCGCGCCGCGGCTGCTTCTGCTCGACGAAATCGCCGGCGGCCTGACCGAGGCCGAATGCGCCGAGCTCGTTGAATTGATACGCGACATCAGACAATCCGGCGTCACCATCGTGTGGATCGAGCACATCGTGCATGCGCTCCTCGCGGTCGTTTCCCGATTGGTGGTGCTGAACTTCGGGCGCAAGATCGTCGAAGGCGAGCCGCGATCGGTCATGGCCTCGGACGAGGTCCGGGAGATCTATATGGGCATTGCGGCGTGACGCACGCGGGCGCGGCCGTACTGGAGACCCGCGAACTGACCGCCTTTTACGGCGACTTCCAGGCGCTTTTCGGCATCACGTTCGTTCTCGACGAGGGCGAGACGGTCGCCATCATCGGCGCCAACGGCGCGGGGAAGTCCACCTTCCTGAAGGCGATCGCAGGATTGCTGCCGCGCCCGGCCGCCGCCGTGCGGCTCGACGGCCGCGATATCGGCACGTCTGCCGGCCTACGAGATCGTCAAGCTCGGCATCGCGCTGGTGCCGGAGGGCCGGCGGCTGTTTCCTTCGCTCTCGGTCGAGGAAAATCTGCTCGTTGGCGCGTATGGCCGGCGCACTGCCGGTCCGTGGAACCTGGCCGCGGTTTATCAGCTGTTTCCCATGCTGCGCGAGCGGCGCCACACGCCCTCGACGGCGCTCTCCGGCGGCCAGCAGCAGATGGTCGCCATCGGCAGAAGCCTGATGTCGAATCCGCGCATCCTGCTCTGCGACGAGCTCAGTCTCGGTCTCGCACCGATCGTCATCCGCGACATCTATGCGGCGTTAGCGGAGATCAAACTGCGTGGCACCAGCGTGGTCCTGGTCGAGCAGGATCTGGTCCATGCGATGTCCGTTGCCGACCGGGCTTATTGTTTCCAGGAGGGCCGGGTGAGCCTCTCGGGCCGCCCGGCGGAGCTGACCCGCGACGCCATTCACGCCGCCTATTTCGGATTGTAAGCGCATGCTCGGCTGGGTCGACACAATTCTGCAAGGCGTGCTGCTTGGCGGACTGTATTCGTTGTACGCCACCGGCCTCTCGGTCATCTTCGGCATCATGCGCCTCGTCAACCTGGCGCACGGCGACCTGATCGTGCTCGGTGCCTTTTTGATCCTGGCACTGACCACCGCGGGCGTACCGCTGGTCGTCGCCTTTGTGATCGTCGTGCCGCTGATGTTCGCCGCCGGCTACGCGCTGCAATCCATCCTGCTCAATCGGGCGCTCGGGCGCAATATCCTGCCGCCTTTGCTGATCACCTTCGGACTGTCGATCATCGTGCAGAACGGTCTGCTCGAGACCTTCTCCGCCGACACGCGCTTTCTCAATGTCGGCCCGCTGCAGAGCGCTTCGCTGCCGCTCGGCGGCGGCATCGCGATCGGGGTCATGCCGCTGATCTGCCTCGTGGCGGCGATCGCCGTCATCCTGCTGCTCAACGGCGTTTTCTACCGGACCACGGTCGGGCGGGCCTTTCGCGCTACCTCCGACGACGCCGAGATCGCCCAGCTCATGGGCATCAACAACAAGGCGATCTACGCGCTGACGATGGGGATTGCGCTTGCCGTCTGCGCCGTCGCTGGATTCTTCCTTGGCGCCCGCGCCAATTTCGACCCCAGCATCGGTCCGGCGCGTCTGCTCTACGCCTTCGAGGCGGTGATCATTGGCGGTCTCGGCAGCCTGTGGGGCACCCTCGCCGGCGGCATCGTCGTCGGCCTGGCGCAGACCATTGGCGCCCACATCGATCCCGAATGGCAGATTCTTTCCGGCCATGTCGCGTTTCTGATCGTGCTGGTGATCAGGCCGCGCGGCCTGTTTCCGCGCGCGGTGGATTGAGAGCGGCGGGATGCGAATGGGGGGAATGAGCCCGAACGTTCTCGGCGCCGGCCGTGGTCACGGCTCGCGGTTTGCCGTGGCGACGGCGACGCGCGCAGCGACGGTCACTGCGGTTCTCGCCGGTCCCGTCATCCTTGTTCTGCTCGCTATGCCGGCGTTCGCGAGCCGGGCGCTGCTGCAGGAATTGTTCTACGTCTTCACCATGCTGGCGCTCGCGCAATTGTGGAATCTTCTGGCCGGGAGCGCGGGCTTGATTTCGGTGGGCCAGCAGGCCTTCGTCGGCGTTGGCGCTTACGCGCTGTTCGCGTTCACGGTCACCGCGGCCTTCGATCCGATGCTCGCGATCGTGTTTGCCGGAGCCGTCGCCGGACTGGTCGCCATCCCGGCGGCGCTGATCGTGTTCCGCCTGCGCGGCGCTTATTTCGCCATCGGCACCTGGGTCGTCGCCGAGGTCTGCCGACTCATCCTGGCGCAGGTCAAGCGACTGGGCGGCGGCACCGGAACTTCGCTGCCGGCAGATGTCGCCGGCTCCATGGTCGGTCTCGACTTCGTCCGCAACCTCTTCGCCGTCCGCGGTCCCGCCGCGCGCGACATCCTGGCCTATTGGCTCGCTCTCCTCCTCGCCGTCGGCACGTTCGTTCTGGTTTACCGGCTGCTGCGGTCGCGTTACGGCCTTGCTCTGTCCGCCATCGGCGACTCCGAAGCCGCCGCCGAGAGTACCGGCGTCGATGTCTTCCGCACCAAGCTGTTGATCTACGTCGCGACTGCTATCGCGACCGGCATGGTAGGCGCGCTTATTTTCCTGCAGAAGGCCAGAATCTCCCCCGACGCCGCGTTCTCGCTCCTCGACTGGACCGCCTACGTCATTTTCATCGTCGTCATCGGCGGGATCGGGACCATGGAAGGGCCGATCATCGGCGTCCTGATATTCTATCTGCTGCAATACTATCTGGCCGCGCTCGGGTCTTGGTATCTGATCATCCTCGGAGCACTCGCCATTCTGCTCATGCTGTTTGCTCCAGCCGGTGTCTGGGGGCTGATCTCACGGGCCTTCAACATCAGCCTGTTTCCGGTTCGGCGCCGATTGATCGTGCGGGCCAGCGCGACGCCCGAGAAGGAAACCGAGACGTGAAGGCCAGGTCGGGAATTTCTACAGGACGGCGTTCCTTGCGTTCCACCGCCCTGTCGCAGCGGGGCACAAACATTTGTTCCAAGATAACGAGAGTTTGAATTTATAAAATAATACAGAGGATTTTCATTTTGCTCTTCCAAGAAATGCATACATGACCGGAACGCCCGTCGGCGTATGGAATTGTCGTCACGATCGTGAAAACGGCAAGGAGCGTCACAATGTTCGGCAAGCTCGTCGCGGTAATGGCTGCGGCAATTCTGTTCGGTTCAACCGCGTTAGCATCGGCGCAGACGCGAGCGGCTCCGCGATATTGGGGCGGCGGCGGGTATTACGGCCCGGGCACGCCTGACTACCCACCTGGAAGGCTTGGCGGCGGCCCCGGATACTACGGGCCCGGCTATTACGATTACGCGCCCGATTATTATGATTATGCACCGGGGCCTTATTACAATACGGGACCATACTACAATCTCTGGAACGATTGGACCAACGATCACGGTTGGAACGGCTGGAGTGATTGGAACGACTAAGTTAGCGGTTCCAAATTTACCAGCCGTCGATACAACAGCCGCAGCAGTTGCGGCTGTTGGCTACTACACCCTAACGCCCTAACCGCCCGACGAGCATTTTAACAGGAACCGCGCGGTTCAAGGCGGGCGCTTGCGTTCACGGGAACACCCCGAAAAGTTGGTTGATAGGTGCAATGCACAATGAGACCGGAACGACATCCATCGTGATGTGTTCCTCCGTCGCCAAGCGGGGAGTTGCCAACCGGGGAAAACCAGGAGGCTTCAACTCATGCCCGAGAAAATCATCGCCGCAATGGTCGCCGTCGTCGCCGCCCTGCTGCTGGGGTCGACCGTGATGGCCTCCGCGCAGACCAAGACCTACCGGCAAAATGCCGCGACCTACATGCAAGGCGTGGCGCCCTATCGCGGCACCCATTGGCGCGACCCTTACGCCGGGACCTATTGGGAAGGCATTGCGCCCTATGGCAGTAACGATCAGCCGGATCCCTACGCTGGCAGTTATTTGTACGGTGTCGCGCCGTACTGAGCGCCTACTGAGGTCATACTGAGCAGGAGGACGGGGCGGGAGCGCGCCCCGTCCGCCGCTTTCGCTATTCTGATAAACGCAGGGCCCGGCCGTTTTAGTCGCGCGGGTCGCTGCGGCGCGCTATCGTTTCATTCCCGGTACGCCTCTGCTAGCGTCGCGGCCATTATGGATGCCGCGCAGCCGATCATTATCGATAGCTCCGGAGCTTCACCGGAAGGCGCCCGCATCACGCCGATGATGGAGCAATACATCGAGATCAAGGCGGCCAATCCCGACTGTCTGTTGTTTTACCGGATGGGTGATTTCTACGAGTTGTTCTTCGACGACGCCGAAGTCGCCTCGCGCGCGCTCGGTATCGTGCTGACCAAGCGCGGCAAGCATCTTGGCCGCGATATTCCCATGTGCGGTGTCCCGATCGAGCGCGCCGACGAATATCTGCATCGGCTCATCGCACTCGGCCATCGCGTCGCCGTGTGCGAGCAGCTCGAGGATCCGGCACATGCGCGAAAGCGCGGCGCCAAGAGCGTCGTGCGCCGCGACGTTGTGCGGCTGGTGACGCCCGGCACGTTGACCGAAGACTTGCTGCTCGACGCCAAAAGCAACAACTACCTGCTGGCATTGGCGCGGGCGCGCGCGACCTCGGACGAGGACCATTTCGCGCTCGCCTGGATCGATATTTCAACCGGCGAGTTTTGCGTCGGCGAATGCGACCGCGCCACGCTCGCCGCCGAGATCGCGCGCATCGAGCCGGGCGAGATCGTCGTCTCGGACGCGTTCTATGCGGACCCGGAGCTGGCGCCCTACCTGCGCACCCTTCCGGCGGTGACGCCGCTGACCCGCGACGTCTTCGACGGCGCGACAGCGGAACGCCGGCTTGGGTCGTTCTTCGGCGTGGCGACGACGGCCTCCTTCGGTACGTTCTCCAGGGTCGAGCTGACCGCGGCAGCTGCGGCGGTCACTTATGTCGAGCGCACGCAGATCGGCAAACGTCCGCTGCTGTCGCCGCCGGTGCGCGAAGCGGCCGGCGCCACGCTCGCCATCGACCAGGCGACACGCGGCAATCTCGAACTCATCCGCACATTGGCCGGCGAACGGCGCGGCTCGCTGCTGGCCGCTATCGACCGAACGGTCACGGCGGCTGGCGCGCGGCTACTGGCGCAGCGGTTGGCCGCGCCGCTGACCGACCCGCAGGCGATCGGCAACCGGCTCGATGCGGTCGCCGCGTTCGTCGATGACACCGTTACCTGCGGCGATCTGCGCGAGCGGCTGAAGACCGCACCCGACCTTGCCCGTGCGCTGTCGCGTATTGTGCTCGGCCGCGGCGGACCGCGCGATCTCGCCGCCATCCGCGACGGAATCTTTGCCGCTGCCCAAATCGCCCAACGACTCTCCGCGCTGGAAGATATTCCCCGCGAGTTGGCGGAGGCTGCAGCGGCGTTGCGCCGGCCCGATGCCGCACTCGCCGCCGAACTCAAGCGGGCGCTTGCCGAGGAGCTGCCCGCGTTCCGCCGCGACGGCGGCTTCGTGCGCGGCGGCTACGAGCCGGCGCTCGACGAAGCGCGCGCGCTGCGCGACGAATCCCGCCGCGTCATCGCGGCGCTGCAGATCCGTTACGCGGAAACGACCGGCGTCCGCTCGCTGAAAATCCGGCACAACAACGTGCTTGGCTATTTCGTCGATGTCACCGCGCAGCACGGCGAAAAACTTTTGGGTCCGCCGCTCAACGCGACATTCATCCACCGGCAGACATTGGCCGGGCAGGTGCGCTTCACCACCACCGAGCTCGGCGAACTCGAAGCGAAAATTGCCAACGCAGCGGAACGGGCGCTGGCGCTGGAGCTGGAAATATTCGATCGATTGGCCGCTGACGTCACGGCGGCAAGCGCCGCGATCAAGGCGGCGGCCGAGGCCCTGGCAATAATCGACGTCGCTGCGGCGCTGGCGAGCCTCGCGGTCGAGCGCGACTACGTGCGCCCCGAGGTCGACGGCAGCCTTGCCTTTGCGATCACGGGCGGACGCCATCCGGTGGTCGAACAGGCGCTCATGCGCGATGGCGGCCCGTTCGTCGCCAACGATTGCGATCTGTCGCCGCCAGGGCCGGACGGCGAGGCCGGACGAATTTGGCTCGTCACCGGGCCGAACATGGCGGGAAAATCGACGTTTCTGCGCCAGAACGCGCTGATCGCCGTGCTGGCGCAGATCGGCAGCTTCGTACCGGCGCGCGCCGCCCATATCGGCGTGGTCGATCGGCTGTTTTCGCGCGTCGGCGCCGCCGACGATCTCGCCCGTGGGCGCTCGACTTTCATGGTCGAGATGGTGGAGACGGCGGCGATCCTTAATCAGGCGGGGGAGCGCGCGCTGGTCATTTTGGACGAAATTGGCCGCGGCACCGCCACGTTCGACGGGCTCTCCATCGCCTGGGCAACGATCGAGCACCTGCACGAGAGCAATCGCTGCCGCGCGTTGTTCGCCACCCACTTCCACGAGATGACCGCGCTCGCCGCCAAGCTCACGCGGCTGCACAACGCCACCATGCGGGTGAAGGAATGGCAAGGCGAGGTGGTCTTTCTGCACGAAGTCGTCCCGGGCGCCGCCGACCGCTCCTACGGCATTCAGGTGGCGAAGCTCGCCGGGCTGCCGCCGAGCGTGATCGAACGCGCCAAGCTCGTGCTGGCGCAGCTGGAGGCCGAAGACCGCATCTCACCGGCGCGCAAGCTGATCGACGATCTGCCGCTGTTCGCCGCAACCCGGCGCGCGGCTGCCACCACGCCAGCAGCGCCGCAAGCCGACGCCGCGCTCGCGAGCCTGGTCGAGGCGCTCAACGCACTTCATCCCGATGAAATGTCGCCGCGGGACGCGCTCGAAGCGCTCTACGCGCTCAAGGGGCAGCTCGCGAAGATCAAACCGTAGCTGCAGCTCACGCCGAAACCCGTTTCCGGCTGCGTGTCCGTAACGCCCAAAGCAGTCCGCTCCAAGCCAGGTTGACGCAGAGCGCGACGAAAAGCGCCGGCCAGACCCCGATTGGCGCCACAAGATAATGCAGCGCCAGCCCGCCAAGGCCGAGGCCGATCAGAAAAGGCTGCGCGTGCGCCAGCATGCTCGCTGTCGCTTTGCCGCCGATGCGCGGATGCATGATGACGATCGAGCTGCCGAGGATGATCGGAAATATGGCGAACATGCCTGAAGCAAACGAGCCGATGGTGGAGCTCGCCGTGGTCACGATTGCGACCACGATGGCGACGGTCACGGCGCGCAGCGGAATGTCGAAGCGCGTCCGCATAAATCTCACTGGCGCGCCGCTGGTGCGAAAGCGCCAACTCAGCGGAATGGTCAAAGCATAGACGGCCGCGCTGACGAGGACCGCGCCGAGCGGCGTCCAATTGACCAAACGCAGCGCATAGGCGGCCGCAAACCACAACACCATCGCCGTACCGAGGCTTAGGAACAGGCCGTGGCGCTGCGCCAATACGGTGTAGGTGGCCGCAAAGATCGCGACCGCGGCGGTGGCCGCGACGGTGCCGATCGCGCTCGCGGCAATGAAGCTCGGCGGCTGCTCGATCGCGAGGATTGCATAAGCTGCGCCGGCCGCGGTCGGCAGGGCCCCGATCAGCGCACCGACGAACGGACCGCTGCGCTCGACCGCCACCGACGTGATGACGACCACGGTTGCTGTCATCGCCATCTTCAGAACGAGGCCGTACCAGAAGAAGAGATCGGGGGACATGGAATGCATTTGCGGAGAACGGAGCGGCGCGCGTTGAAAGGGAAGCCGCAAGGCAGGGCGTGAGTGCTACCGCGCGATGGGCTGCAAAAATTCTAACCGATTGCCGAACGGGTCGGCGACATAGAAGCGGTCGTAGCCCGACAACGGTTCATCCTCATAGGGTGCGAAGCCATGTTGCTCCAACCGTGCGCGAAGGGCGCGAATGTCGTGCACCAGCAGTGCCGGATGCGCCTTTCGCGCCGGGCGGAAGTCGTCTTCGACACCGAGATGGAACTGCTGCGAGCCGAGCGCGAACCATACGCCGCCCCGCACAGCAAGATTTGGCGGCTTTTGCACCTCCGCCAAACCGAGGATGCCGCCATAGAAAGCTCGCGCATCCGCCTCTCTGCCGGGAGGCATTGCCAACTGCAAGTGGTCGAGCCCGATGACACTGACCATGCCATCATACCCGCAGCATCGAAACTTCGACCGGCGGCCCGTTCCTGATCGTCTGATAAACGACACAGTAGCGTTCGGTGAGTTTGAGAAGCTGGTCCAATTTGTCCTGCGGCGCGTCAGTGTCGATGTCGAAACGCAGACGAATCTGGGCAAAGCCGACCGGCGCGTCCTTGGCGACGCCGAGCGTGCCGCGGAAATCGAGATCGCCTTCAGCGGAAACGGTCCCGGATTTCAGGGGTATTTCGAGCGCGGTCGCCACCGCTTTGAGCGTCACGCCGGCGCAAGCGACCAGCGCTTCGAGCAGCATGTCGCCGGAGCACAGCTCAAGCCCCGAGCCGCCGGTGGCCGGATGCAGGCCGGCCACCGCAAGAGCCCGGCCGGTCTCGACCTTGCAGGCGATGTTGGCGTCGTCGAGGTTGCCTTTTGCCTTCAGCGTGATGAAGGCGGCGTTAGGCTCAGCCTTGTACCGCTCTTTGATCGGCGCTTGCAGCGCCCGCAGCCCGGCGGCGTCCATGCTTTGGTCCTTTCTGGTTGATAACTACGCGGGAACCGGATCATGGCAGCAAACGCAGAGCTTGTTGCCGTCCGGGTCGCGGAAATAGGCGCCGTAATAGTTGGGATGATAGTGGGGTCTTAAGCCGGGCTTGCCTTCATCCCGCGCGCCATGGGCGATGGCCGTGGCATAGCACCGGTCGACGGCGTCGCGGCTCGGCGCAAGCAAGGCGACCATCTGCCCATTGCCCGGGCTGGCGGGCTCGCCATTGTACGGATAGCCGACGAGGAAAAGCGGCCGATCCGCTCCAGGCTTCATCCAGCCCGCCCAGTGCTTCTCCGGCTCCGAAAACTTCAGCTGAAATCCCAGTTCATGCATCACCTCTTGGTAGAAGCCGAAGGCGCGCGCAAAATCGGCAACGCCGATATGAACGTGCGACAGCATTTTTTCGCTCCCTTCGAGATTACCCCGCCGGTGTCAGCACCAAGCGGCCGACGACTTTGCCGGTCCTTAGTTCGTTGAGTGCCTCGTTCACCGCCGCGAGCGGCCGCGTACCAATGGGAAGGTTGGGCGCGCCTTTGCGGCGCACCAGATCGAGCAGCTCCGCCATTTCGGTGAGGCTGCCGACATAGGAGCCTTGAATAGTCATTGCCCGCAGCGGGAACGACGGCGTCGGCACCGTGATGTCGCCGCCGAACAAGCCGACCACGATCAATTTGCCGCCCTTTACGATGCTGTCGAGAGCGAGTTGCACGGTGCGCGAGGAGCCGACAAAATCGATCACCGCCCAGGCACCACCGTTGGTCGCCTCGACGATCTGCTTGGCGGCGTCCGGCGCGCCGCCGTCGATCGTCGTTTGCGCGCCGGCTTTGAGCGCAGCGTCTCGCTTGGCCGGGTCAATGTCGACGACGATGGCACCCTTGCCGCCCATCGCCCGATGCAGCGCCAGGCACATGAGCCCGAGACCGCCGGCGCCGATAATGACGACCGGCTCCTCCTGCAATACCGGCCCCACCTTCTTCAACGCGCCATAGGTCGTAATGCCCGAGCAGGCGAGCGGCGCGGCCTTTTCCGGCGCGATACTGCCGATGTCGAACAGGTAGCGCGGATGCGGAACCAACAAATGATCCGCATAGCCGCCCGAACGAAATACCCCGATGCTGAATGGCGTCCGGCACAGCTGCTCATCGCCGCGCCGGCACAGGGCGCACTCGCCACAGCCCAGCCACGGGTGGACGAGCTTGCGCGAGCCTATTTCGACGCCTACGGCGTCGGGACCAGCAGCGACGACTTCGCCGACATTCTCGTGTCCCATCGTCAGCGGCAGTTTGACGCCGCGATCGCTGAGCTTGAGCAGCTTACCGCCACCGAAGTCGTAATAGCCGTCCCAGATATGCAGGTCACTGTGGCAAATGCCGGCAGCAACAATCTTAAGCAACACTTCGGTCCCAACCGGCTTCGGGGTGGGCCGCTCCATCAGCCGCAATGGCGCGCCGCATTCGCAAAGGTCATAGCTCTTCATCGGACCCGCTCCTCCCAACAGATTTTTGTCGTCCTCGAAGATAAGCGTAGCATATACGAGGTTCCCACTATTCTGCACACGAGACATGACTTGGCGCAGGCCCGTGGCCGCGTCCCTCGCGCGCAGCGTGTACGACGCCATGGCGGGGCCGATGACAGCGGGCGATCGCTCGGTTATGACGTACAGTGATGCTGGACACCCAACGCTCAGCGCGCGCCGCCGAACTCATCGACACTGCGGCGATTGTCGCCGACCTCAATGCGCTGGCCGAAACTCATGCCGGGCGCGAACGCGAGCTGCGCGCCGCCGTCGCTCGCCGCCTTAAGGCAGCGCTTACCGAGGCGCGCGCCCGCGCCGAGGACCTGTTGCTCAAGGACCGCCATGGGCGGCGCTGCGCCGAGCGGCTGTGCCAGACCCAGGACGAAATCATTCGCATCCTGTTCGAATGCGCCGTCAGCAAGCTTTACCCGCCGCAGATCCACTCGCAGGCCGAACGCATGGCGGTGATCGCGACGGGAGGCTATGGCCGCGGTCTGCTGGCGCCGGGCTCCGACATCGATCTTCTGTTTGTGCTGCCTTACAAGCAAACGGCCTGGGGCGAGTCGGTTGCCGAGGCCTTGCTCTATTGCCTGTGGGACATGGGGCAGAAGGTTGGCCACGCGACGCGTTCGATCAACGAATGCATCCGCCAGGCCAAGGCCGACATGACCATCCGCACCGCGCTTCTCGAATCGCGGCATCTGTTCGGCGACGCCAAGCTCTACGACGAACTTACCACGCGGTTCGACAAGGAGGTCGTGCAGGGAACCGGGCCGCAGTTCGTCGCCGCCAAGCTCGCCGAACGCGAGGAGCGCCACCGCCGCGCCGGGCAATCGCGGTATCTGGTCGAGCCCAACGTCAAGGACGGCAAAGGCGGGTTGCGCGACCTGCACACGCTGTTCTGGATCGCCAAATACGTCTACCGCGTGCGCGAGCCCGAGCAACTGATCGAGCGCGGCGTGTTCGACCGCGACGAATACAACATGTTCCGCCGGTGCGAGGATTTTCTCTGGTCGGTTCGTTGCAACATGCATTTCCTCTGCGGCCGCGCGGAGGAGCGCCTGTCGTTCGACATCCAGCGCGAGATCGCGGTGCGGCTCGGCTACACCCAGCATCCCGGGCTGCAAGACGTCGAACGCTTCATGAAGCATTATTTTCTCACCGCCAAGCATGTCGGCGATCTGACCGCGATTCTCTGCGCCGGCTTGGAGGAGCGTCAGGCGAAACCGGCGCCGGTCTTGAGCCGGGTCATCGCCCGCTTGCGTCCGGCGCGCAGCCACCGAACGCTCACCGAGACCGACGATTTCATCATCGACAATAATCGCATCAACCTCGCGCGCCCCAATGTCTTCAAGCGCGATCCGGTCAATCTGATCCGGCTGTTTTATCTGGCGCAGAAACACAATCTCGCAATTCATCCCGACGCGATGCGCGCGACGACCCGCTCGCTCAAGCTGATCGACGCCGAGGTGCGCGGCGACGAGGAAGCGAACCGGCTGTTCCTGGAAATTCTCACTTCAAAGAACGAAGCGGAGACCGTACTGCGGCGCATGAACGAGGCCGGCGTGCTCGGCGAATTCATGCGCGCGTTCGGCCGCATCGTGGCGATGATGCAGTTCAACATGTATCATCACTATACGGTCGACGAGCATCTCTTACGCTGCATCGGCGTCCTCAACGAGATCGAGCGCGGCGACGGCCGCGACTTTGCGCTCGCCAACGAGCTCTTTCACACCATCCAGCCGGAGCATCGCAAGCTCTTGTACGTCGCGCTGTTCCTGCACGACATCGCCAAGGGTCGCGTCGAAGACCATTCGATCCTCGGCGCGCGCATCGCCCGGCGATTCTGCCCGCGGCTCGGATTCAATGCCGCCGAGACCGAGCTTGTCGCCTGGCTGGTCGAAGTGCATCTGGTGATGTCGACGGTGGCGCAATCGCGCGATCTGTCCGACCGCAAGACCATCGAGAATTTCGCCGCGGTGGTGCAGTCGTTGGAACGCATGAAGCTTTTGGCCATCCTGACCACGGCCGATATCCGCGCAGTCGGCCCGGGAGTTTGGAACGGATGGAAGGCGCAGCTTCTGCGCACCCTCTATTACGAAACCGAGCCCGTGCTGACCGGCGGCTACTCCGAGGTCAACCGCGCCGAACGCGTGGCGGCCGCCAAAGCCGAATTCCGCGCGGCGATCAAGGGCTGGCCGCTCGAAGCCCTCGAAACCTATATCGCGCGGCATTACCCGGCCTACTGGCTCAAGGTCGACGTACCGCACAAGATCGCGCAGGCCCATTTCGTCCGCGACACTGAGCAGGCCGGCAAGCGGCTCGCCACCAGCGTCGGCTTTGACGTGGACCGCGGCGTGACCGAGCTCACCATCTACGCGCCCGACCATCCCTGGCTGCTTTCGATCATCGCCGGGGCCTGTGCGCTTGCCGGCGCCAACATCGTGGATGCTCAGATCTACACCACGACCGACGGGCTCGCGCTCGACACCATCGCCGTCTCACGCGAATTCGAGCAAGAGGAGGATGAAGCGCGCCGCGCCGCCCGCATCGGCGACGTGATCGAGAAGGCGGTCAGGGGCGAAATCAAACTGCCCGATGTCGTGCCGAAGCGCGCGCCGCCGAAGGGAAGGCTGAAGGCTTTCGCCATCGAGCCGGAGGTGACCATCAACAACCAATGGTCCCAGCGCTATACCGTGGTGGAAGTCACCGGTCTCGACCGGCCCGGGCTTCTTTACGAACTGACCACCACCCTTTCCCAGCTCAACCTGAATATCGCCTCGGCGCATGTCGCCACCTTCGGCGAACGCGTCGTCGACGTTTTTTACGTAACCGACCTCCTCGGCGCCAAGATCACGACACCAACTCGCCAGACCGCGATCAAGCGCCCGCTCATCGCCTTGTTCACCCTTCCCGGCGGCGAGACAAAGCCGGCGCGGGAGACTGCGGCCGAGTAGGCAAGCCTCCGCCCTTGCCCCGGTAACGGGCCCTTAAACCGCGTTCTCTACCGTCCTCCTACCTCCGCGGGGATGGGACATGGCGTGGCGAGGAGCGACCGGCCGCAAATGCGCGCAAGACGCCGGACGCCTGGAGCTGCGGCTGCGGCCGCAGGATCGCACCGGCGGTCCGCCCGCAGTACGCGGCGATGCCGGACGCCGCCGGCGGGACGACGCACCCTCGCGCCAAAAGAGCAAGCGGCGCGGCGGCGGCAAAGGCCGTTCGACGCTCGGCCGAATCGTCTATTGGGGCGCGGTTCTCGCCTTATGGGCGGTCATCGCCGCGATCGGCGTGCTCGTCTGGATCGGCATCCACCTGCCGCCGATCCAGTCGCTTGAGATCCCGAAGCGGCCGCCTTCGGTCCTCATCCTGGGGGCGAACGGCGCCACGCTCGCCACGCGCGGCGACATGGGCGGCGCCGCGGTGCCGCTGCGCGAGCTGCCGGACTACGTGCCCAAGGCGTTCATCGCCATCGAGGATCGCCGCTTCTATTCCCATCACGGGGTCGACCCTCTTGGAATCATGCGCGCCCTCATCCGCGACGTCTTGCGTCGGGGCGCCTCGCAAGGCGGATCCACGATCACGCAGCAGCTCGCCAAGAACCTTTTCCTGACCCAGGAGCGCACCGTATCGCGCAAGCTGCAGGAGATGGTGCTGGCGCTGTGGCTCGAGCACAAGTTCTCCAAGGCGCAAATTCTCGAGCTTTACCTCAACCGCGTTTATTTCGGCTCCGGCGCTTACGGCATCGAAGGGGCTGCGCAGCGCTATTTCGGCAAATCGGCGCGGCAATTAACTTTGGCCGAAGCAGCCCTGCTTGCCGGCCTCGTGCAATCGCCGTCGCGGCTGGCGCCGAGCCATAACCCCGACGGTGCCGAGCGCCGCGCTCGCGTTGTTCTTGCCGATATGGCCGAGCAAAAGCTAATCGGCGAAGACGCTGAAAAGATCGCGCTCGCCCATCCGGCGCGCGCGGTGAAGCCGGCCGGCGCCGACTCGGTCAATTATGTGGCCGACTGGGTCTTGGACGCCGTCAACGACCTGGTCGGCCGCTTCGATCAGGACATCGTGGTCGACACCTCGATCGATCCGGCGCTGCAGGGCGTGGCCGAGCACGCGCTCGACGACGCACTGACGCAAAAGGGCGAGAAACTCGGCATCGGCGAGGGTGCGCTTGTTGCCATGACCCCGGACGGCGTCGTGCGCGCGCTCATCGGCGGCCGCAACTACGCCGAAAGCCAATTCAATCGCGCCATCTCTGCCAAGCGCCAACCGGGCTCTGCGTTCAAGCCATTCGTCTATCTGACCGCGCTCGAACACGGATTGACGCCCGACACGTTGCGCGACGATGCGCCGATCGCCGTCAAAGGCTGGAAACCAGAAAACTTCGAGCGCGAATATCTGGGCCCGGTGACGTTGACACAGGCGCTCGCCAATTCGCTGAACACGGTCTCCGTGCGCCTGACGCTGGAATTCGGTCCGGCCGCGGTGGCGCGCACCGGGTACCGGCTCGGCATCAATTCCAAGCTCGAGCCAAACGCCTCGATCGCGCTCGGCACCTCGGAGGTATCGCCATTCGAACTCGTCGCTGCCTACGCTACGTTCGCCAATGGCGGGTTCGCCGTGTCCCCGCACGCGGTCGAGCGCGTCCGCACCACCGAAGGCAGGACGCTTTATGCACGCCCGACGCAGGCTCTCGGCCGCATCGTCGATGCGCGCTACGTGGCGATGATGAACGCCATGCTGCATGAGACACTGGTCAACGGCACCGCGCGTCGCGCCGATCTTCCCGGCTGGCCGGCCGCCGGCAAGACCGGCACCAGCCAGGATTTCCGCGACGCCTGGTTCATCGGCTACACTGCGCATCTCGTCACCGGCGTCTGGCTCGGCAACGACGATAATTCGCCGACGCGCAAGCAAGTCGGCGGCGGCCTGCCGGTCGAGATCTGGAGCCGGTTCATGCGGACGGCCCACCAGGGCTCCGCGCCCACCGCCCTCGCTGGTCTCGCCGGCGGAGGCTGGTCCAACACGTCGCCGCCACAGGGCGCCGGGCGTCGCTCCGGGCGCCGCCGCCGGACGGTCCGTCATCAGGTCAGGGCGGCCTTGACTCGTGGTTGCTCGACAAACTTTTTGGTCGCCGGTGAGTAGCGTCCTGCCGATCAAACTGGCTCAATCTACGACGCGGGAATCGCGCGGACATTGGCCGCATTGACCGGCCGGTGAAATCCTTTGAGGCTGAGCGCGTCGAGCGGCTCCAAATCAGCAATCAATTCGACCGCCGCCTGGACCTTGCCGTCGATCAAAATCTGGCCGTCCTTTGCTTCCGCGCACAAGCGCGCCGCAAGATTGGTCACCGTCCCAATGGCGGCGTAATCGAAGCGGCCTTCGAAACCGATGCGGCCGAGCGTGGCATAGCCGTGCGCGATGCCGACGCCAAAACCAAGATTAAAGCCTTGCTTGCGCCATTTGGCGGCCAACTCTGAGACGGCGGCGCGCATCTCCGCCGCCATCCGCACCGCCTGTCCGCAGGGATCGGCACACGGCACCGGATCGTTGAGCATCGCCATCAGCCCGTCACCCGCGAAGCGCTCGATGGTGCCCTGGAATTTGTGAATGATGGCGCCGACGCTTGCGTGATACTCGCTCAGAATGCCCATGACCTCTTCCGGCTCGGCAGTCTCGGCAAACGAGGTAAATCCGCGCAAGTCGCAAAACACGACGGTGACCTGCCGGCGGTGACTGTCGAGCACGTGATCGTCGCCCGAGGTCAGGATCAGCTCGGCCACCTGCGGGGACAAAAACCGCTTGAGACGGTCCATGCGCTCGATTTGCTTAAGCTGCCGCGTGACGCGCTCCTCCAGGGTACGGTTCCAACTCGCCAGATCGGCGGCTTGCGCGCGCACCTGATCGGTCAGCTCCTTGAGCCGCAGCATCGACTTGACCCGGGCGACGAGCGCGGCCTGATCGACGGGTTTGGCCAGATATTCGTCGGCGCCGGCCTCGAGCCCGGCAACGACATCCTTGAAGTCGGCCTTGGCCGTCACCAGGATGATCGCCATGAACGGCAACTCGGCATCCGATTTCAGCCGCCGGCACACTTCGATGCCGTCGACCTTCGGCATCATGACGTCGAGCAGGATCAGATCGGGAAGCTGCTGACGGGCGAGCGACAAAGCTTGTTCGCCGTCGGCCGCTTCCAGAAGCTCGTAGCCTTGCGGCCGCAGCCGCGTGCACAGAATGTCGCGATTGGTCTCATTGTCGTCGACAATGAGAATGCGCGGAGGATTGTGCATCGGCGATCCAGGGCTGCAGCTAGTGCAAATATTCCTTGATCTTCGCCAGCAGCTGACGGGGGCTGTAAGGCTTGGTGATATAGTCGTCACAGCCGGCGGCGCGGGCTTTGTCCTCGTCGCCGGACAGCGCGTACGACGTCACCACAATAATCGGGATCGCGCGCAGCGCGGGATTGGCCTTGATGCGCCGCGTCGCCTCATAGCCGTCCAGGATCGGCATCTGGATATCCATCAGAATCAAATCCGGACTATGCGCTTCGGCTGCGGCAATGCCTTGCGCGCCGTCCTCGGCCTCGAATAGTTGAAACCCGACGCTGGTAAGGAGATCGCGAAGAATGCGCCGGTTATCTTCCTGATCTTCCACCACCAGAATGCGCTTGCTCATGTCAACCGCCCCTCGCGCCCGGCATTGACCGGCAGATCGATGGTAAAGATCGACCCCTTGCCGAGCGCGGAATCGACCAAAATGCGCCCGCCATGCATTTCGACAATGCGCTTGGAGATGGCGAGCCCCAATCCCGTCCCGCCCTTCTCGCGCGTCGACGTGTTGTCGACCTGCTGGAACTCCTCGAAGATTTTCGCCTGATCGCCTGAGGCGATGCCGGGCCCGCTGTCGCGCACGGCGACGCCGGAACGCACCGTCGGATACCGATGCCTCGATCGCCACTTCGCCTTTTTCGGTGAACTTGATGGCGTTGCCAACGAGGTTGAGCAGGACCTGGGCGAGACGGCGCTCGTCGCCGTGGCCAACCGGCAGGCCTTTGGCGACGTTCGTGGTCAGGGCAAGGTTCTTCTGCGACGCCAACGGCTCGACTGCCACATAGACGCCCTGGACCAGATCGGCGAGCGAATAATCGGTGAGCGAAAGCGTCAGCTGCCCGGCTTCGATCTTCGAAAGATCGAGCACGTCGTTGATCAGCCCGAGCAGGTGCTTGCCGTTGGTCTGCACGCGCTCCAGGACCGAACGCATTTTTTCCGGCGCCTCGCCGTAGATGTCGTCGAGGATCAGTTCGGTATAGCCGAGAATGGCATTGAGCGGCGTGCGCAGCTCGTGGCTCATATTGGCGAGGAACTGCGATTTGTGTCTGCTCGCCACTTCGAGCTGCCGGCCCTTGTCCTCGATTTCGTGGAACAGCCGCGCGTTCTGGATCGCCAGCACCGATTGGGCCGCGAACGTCTTGATCAGATCGACGGTGTTCTGCGGGAAGGCGCCGGGCGCGCGGCGGCGGACCACCAGCATGCCGACGATTTCCTCCCCGCGAAGGAGCGGCGCCACCAGCCGCGCACGGTAGCCGGCGCGCAGGGTGATCTCGTTGATCTCCGAGGACCCGCCGCTGTCCTTCAAGTCGGCGACCTGAATCGGCTCGCCTTTCGCCATGACCTCCGCGACATTCGGCTCGTCCAGACCGATATGCCGATGCGTGAGCGCTTCGATCAGTTCCTGATCCATGCCGTAGGTGGCGCGCAGATGAAATTCGCGTTGCACATCGTCGAACACATAGATCGCGCCGGCTTCGGTGCCGGACAGCTGGACCGCCTTGGCGACGATGGTCGAGAGCACGGTTTGCAGATCGAGCGTCGAGTTCACCGCCTGCGACACTTCGCCGAGCGCACGCAACTCGCCGACCGAGCGGCTGAGGTCGTCGGTGCGATGGCGCAGCTCGTTAAGCAGCCGTGCATTCTCGATGGCGATGACTGCTTGGGCGGCAAAATTCTGGACCAGCTTGATTTGCTTGTCGGTAAACGGGCGCACTTCCTAACGATAGATAGCGATCGCGCCGACGAGTTCGCTACCCTTGAGCATCGGGTAGCAAGAGCAACGAGCGGGATTGGGTCAGTTCGACTAGTTGAACCCACGCCTCGTCGCCGTCGAGAAAGGCCACGTCCGTTCTGACGTCGTCGATATGAAGGACTTCTTTCGTCGCGGCGAGGCGCACCAGCGGATTCTTCGGGCCGTAGTGGATCTCTCCCTGACGCCGCCGCAACGAGATGAAGGCTTCCGGGACGTTGTACATCGCGTCGGGGCGGCGGAACGCCCCGTTCTCGTAGAGCGCCAGGAGGCCGAAATTCGCCGCGCAAAGCCGCGTCGCGTTCGCCAGGATGGTCTGAAACACAGGCGCGAGATCGTTGGGCGAACTCGAGATGACGCGCAGAACCTCGGCAGTGGCGGTCTGCTGTTCCAGCAATTCGGTGAGGTCGTCGGTGCGCTGGCGCAGTTCGTTCAAAAGCCGCGTATTCTCAATGGCGATGACCGCCTGGGCGGCGAAGTTCTTGACTAGCTCGACTTGTCGGTCGGTGAACGGGCGAACCTCCTGGCGATAAATGACAATGGTGCCGATAAGCTCATCGTCCTTGAGCATCGGCACGGCCACGAGCGAACGTGCTCCGCCAAGCTTGACGGGCGCGCTGTCGGCCGCATCCTGCGCGTAGTCGGAAATGTGGACCACCCGCTTGGTAGCGACCACGCGCCCGAGACTGGTGTGTGGACCCGCATTGATCACAGCCGGATCGCGCTGCCGGTGCTCGGCGTATGCATCCGGTACATTGTGCATCCCCGCGACACGGAATGTGCCGTTTTCATAAAGCAACAGTATACCGAACTTCGCTTCGCAAATACGGGTCGCGTTCGCCAGCATGGTCTGAAATACCGGCTCTAGCTTGCTCGGCGAACTCGAAATGACGCGCAGGACCTCCGACGTCGCCGTCTGCTGCTCCAGGGACTCGGCGAGATCGGCGGTGCGCTGGCGCAGTTCGTTGAGCAGCCGCGTATTTTCAATGGCGATGACCGCTTGGGCGGCGAAATTCTGCGCCAACTTGATCTGCTTGTCGGTGAACGGGCGCACCTCCCGGCGGTAAATGCCGAAGGCGCCGATGAGCTCGCTCTCCTTGAGCAAGGGCACGACCAGAAGTGAGCGCGCGCCCGCATATTTGGCCAGCGGCGTGTCCGGGTCGTCCATCTGGAGGTCAAGGATGTGGATGACTTCCTTCGTGGTCGTGATGCGCCCGAGGCTGGCGGCATCGGCGACTTTTATGACCGGAGCCTTCTTATGGAATTCAAGAAATTCCGTTGGTGCGTTGTACAGCGCAACCCGCCGGAATCCATCGCCTTCACGTAACTGCATGGCGCCAAACGTGGCGTCGCAGATGCGGGTGGCATTCTCCAGCATGCTCGCAAACACCGGCTGCAGATCGCCCGGCGAGCTCGAGATGACCTGCAGCACCTCGGACGTCGCCGTCTGCTGCTCCAACGATTCGGTAAGGTCATCGGTGCGCTGGCGCAGTTCGGTCAAGAGCCGCGTGTTCTCGATAGCAATGACGGCCTGCGCGGCAAAATTCTGTACCAGCTCGATCTGCTTCTCGGTAAACGGCCGGACTTCCTGCCGATAGAGCGTAATAGTGCCGATCAGCTCGTCTTCTTTGAGCATGGGCACTACAACAATTGATCGTGCACCGCCCAGCGTCGCCGCCCTGCCGACAGCCTCGCCGGCGTTGTCAGAAACGTGCCCTACTTGCTTTGTCCGCATCACGCGATCGAGCAGGCTGCCTGTTGTCGGCCGATACGCCGCACTCTGTTTAAGAAATTCAGCGAAAGCGCGCGGCACATTGTGCATCGCGCCAGTCCGCAATGCACCATTTTCGTGAAGGTTCAGCACGCCGAAATCGGCCGCGCAGATTCGAATTGCGTTCTCCAGCATGGCGTCAAACACCGGCTGCAGGTCCCCGGGCGAGCTTGAAATGGCCTGCAGCACCTCCGACGTCGCGGTCTGCTGCTCCAGGGACTCGGTAAGCTCGCGCGTGCGCTGCTGCTCCGCCTCGAACAGCCGCACGTTCTCGATGGCGATGGCCGCTTGGTCGGCGAAGGTCTCGACCAGCGCGATGTGCTTTTCCGTGAACGGCCTGACCTCCTCCACGTGATAAATCATGACCACGCCCAGCAAGTCATCGCCTTTGAGGATCGGTACTGCCAGCAGTGTACGAAATGCCTCGACACCTCTCACACTCATCGCGTACGAATATTCCGGATCAGCTAGGACATCGGGAATGTGGATCGTTCGGCGTTCAAGAGCGGCGCGGGCGGAGGCGCTTTGACGGCCGGGTCGGATTGGATTTCGCTCTACAAACTCCTTCATCTCCCGAGAAGCGTTGCAGTCCGCCACCACGCGCAGCAGCTCGCCGTCAAAACGGAAAATGAACGCTCTGTCAGCCCCGCACAGCCTAGTCGAACTTTCGGCCAAGGTCTCGAACACGGCGTGTAGATCGAAAGCCGAGCGGCTGATGACCTCAAGCACATTCGAAGTGGCTGTCTGCTGCTCCAGCAACTCGCTAAGATCGTCGGTGCGCTGGCGCAGCTCGTTCAAGAGCCGCGCATTCTCGATGGCGATGACCGCTTGATTTGCGAAACTGGTGATTAGTTCGATTTGCTTGTCGCTAAAGGGGCGGCCTTCAATTCGCCAAATTGCAATCCCACCGACCAATTCGCCTTCCTTCAGCATTGGGACTGCCAGAAGAGTTCGTATGCCGAAGCGATCAACGGTGGCAACGACGAAGGGATCGCCTTCGAGATACGCTGGCTCTGTCAAATAATCCCGGATATGAACGATCTGTTTCGTGCTCAGCATGCGGCCAGTACCCGATCTGGCGCCGGGTTGGACCGGTATACTTGCGTCGCCCGCATCTTTGAAGCGGGCGGCCCGGCGGAGTGAACCATCCTTGTGCAGAAACAGCGTTGCGTTCTCTGCCCGGCAAATGCGGACGGCATTGTTCAAAATAGCATCAAACACCCGTTGCAGATCTCCAGGAGAGCTGGAGATCACCTGCAGCACGTCAGAGGTTGCTGTCTGCTGCTCCAGCAACTCGGTAAGCTCATACGTGCGCTGCTGCTCCGCCTCGAACAGCCGCACGTTCTCGATGGCGATGGCCGCTTGGTCGGCGAAGGTTTCGACAAGCTCAATCTGTTTGTTGGTGAACGGCCGCACGCTCGTCCGGCTCAGCGCAAACATGCCAATCGGACTGCCTTCCCGCAGCAGAGGGACGCCCAGCATCGTGCGTATACCGCCAATTTTTGCCCCTTCCTTGAATTCATATTCTGGGTCGGTCTGAACATCGGCAATTTGCACGGCGCGCCCTTCGCGCATTACCCGGCCGGAGATAGAGGCGCGGCCGGACGGAATGGGATTGCGAGCCATGAATTCGTTGAGTTCCGGCGAGTAACCGTAGCTCGCAATCTGTCGATAAGTTTCGCCGCTTTGGCGAGACATTGCCGCCATCTCCGCCTCGCAGAGCCGGGCGGCCAATTCGACGAGCGTATCGAGCACGGCCTGAAGATCGAAGGTCGAACGGCTGATGACTTTCAGCACGTCAGCGGTGGCGGTCTGCTGCTGCAGCGACTCGGTAAGTTCTCGCGTGCGCTGCTGCTCGGCCTCGAACAAACGCACGTTCTCAATGGCGATCACCGCCTGGTCGGCGAAAGTGGCGACCAGTTCGATTTCGCGAGCCACAAAGGGTTCGACCCGATTGCGCGCCAGCCCGATCACGCCAATCGCCTCGCCTTCGCGCATGAGCGGCACGCCGATCATCGAGCGCACACCGCCGACTTTGGCGTCTTCCTTGTTCTCGTATTGCGGATCGGTCCAGGCGTCGTCGATGCGGGCGACTTGCCGGGTCAGGGCGGCACGTCCGACCACCGAGCCGGCGCCCGGCACAATCCTGGTTTGCCGCTCGATCTTCAAATATTCCGGGACGGAACTGAAGCCGGCGGCGAAGCCGTATACCCCGTCCTCCAACCGGTAGATCACCGCCTGCTCGGCCCGGCACAGCCGCATCGCTGTTTCGACGACGCTCTGCAGGATCGGTTGCAGTTCGAATTTGGATCGGCTGATGACGCCGAGGACCTCAGCCGTCGCCGTCTGCTGCTCCAGCGATTCGGTGAGATCATCGGTGCGCTGGCGCAGCTCGTTCAAAAGCCGCGTGTTCTCGATGGCGATGACGGCTTGACTTGCAAAACTCGTGACCAGTGCGATTTGCTTGTCGGTGAATGGGCGGCACTCTCGGCGATAAAAGGCAACTACGCCAATGATCGCGCCTTCCTTCAGCAGCGGAGCGGCCAACAGCGCCTGGGCGCCGGTCTCCAGGAAAGCGGCCCGGGTCGGGCTTGTGCGGGGATCGGCGACATCCTTCCCCAGGTCGGAAATATGGACCAACTGCTTCGACCGGACGAGCCGGCCGAGCGCGGTTTCTGGGCCGAAGCTGCGCGGTTCGGCCAGGAGCCACTGCGCCCATTTTGTCTCCATACTGAGTTCTGTCACGGCCACGGTCCGCCATAAGTCGTTTTCGTAGAACGCGAGCATGCCGAAGCTTGCATCGCAAATCCGCGCCGCATTGTGCAAAATCGTCTGGAACACGGGATCGAGTTCGCCCGGCGAACTTGAGATCACCCGCAGCACTTCCGACGTAGCCGTCTGCTGCTCCAGCGATTCCGTGAGGTCGTCCGTGCGCTGGCGCAGCTCGTTGAGCAGCCGCGCGTTCTCGATGGCGATGACCGCCTGAGCGGCGAAATTCTGTGACCAGCTCGATCTGCTTATCGTTGAACGGACGAACTTCTTGGCGGAAGATGGTTAATGGCGCCGACCAGTTGCTTATCCTTGATCATCGGGACGGCAAGTATCGTCCGAATGCCGCCGAGTTCTGCACCGGCGGCGAAGGACCGGGATCTCGCTGTTCAAAAAGACGGTGCGCAGCCAAATCGGCGACTTGAGCAACCTGCCCTGTTCCACCAGCGAGACCGAGGGCTGAGGTTCCGGGTCGGGCCGTAACGGTCACGCGCTTCATCTCTTCGGCGTACTAGGCCTGCGGCACATGTGCGAGCCATAGATGCAGGCTTCGCCATCGTATCGAAGCATAAAACCAAACTGGGCTTGACAAATTCTGACAGCATTCTCCAGCATGCTTTGAAAAACAGCCTCCAGCTCGCCGGGTGAACTCGAAATGACGCTGCAGTACTTCTGACGTCGCCGTCTGCTGTTCCAGGGATTCGGTGAGGTCGTCGGTGCGCTGGCGCAATTCGGTAAGCAGACGCGCATTTTCGATGGCGATGACGGCTTGCGCGGCAAAATTCTGTACCAGCGCGATCTGCTTGTCGGTAAACGGCCGAACCTCCTGGCGATAGATGGAGAAAGCGCCGATCAATTCATCATTTTTGAGCAGCGGCACGTCGACGGTGGAGCGCGCACCGCCGAGTTCGACCGGCGGACTTTGAACGCCTTCGGCCGCGTAATCCGCGGTGTGACTGACCTGCTTGGTCCGCAGCACGCGGTCGAGGTGACTGCCTGGCAGTGGTTGAAACGCCCCGCGCTCCTTTAGGAATGCGGCGAATGCCGGCGGCGTGCCGACTTCCGCCGCGAAGCGAAACCCTTCTCGGCCGTATCGCAGCAGTAACCCAAACTTTGCGTCGCAAATGCGCGTTGCGTTCTCCAGCATGGCATGGAACACCGGTTCCAGCTCGCCCGGCGATGAGCTGATGACGCGCAACACGTCTGAGGTCGCCGTCTGCTGCTCCAACGATTCGGTGAGGTCGGACGTGCGCTGGCGCAGTTCGTTGAGCAGCCGCGTATTCTCGATGGCGATGACCGCCTGGGCGGAAAAGTTTATGACCAACTCGATCTGTTGTCTCGGTAAAGGGACGAACTTCCTGCCGGTAGATGCTAATCGCGCCAATCAGATCATTCTCTTTGAGCATCGGCACAACAATAAGCGACCGTGCGCCGCCGAGTTCTGGCTGCGACGCTCGGGACTGGCTCGGCCAACTTGTCGGCGATGCGAGCCACGTCCTTTGTGCGCAGCACGCGATCGAGGCCGGTTCCGGCTGCCGGCCGAACAAACCACGTTTCTGATGAAACTCGACGAGGGCCGGCGGCACGCCAAACGCTGCGGCCGCATGGAACATTTCATTGTCGCGGCGCCACAGGGTGCCATATTTTGCGTCGCAAATTCGCACTGCGTTCGCCAACATGGTCTGAAACACCGGCTCAAGATCGCCGGGCGAACTCGATATAACCCGCAGTACCTCCGACGTCGCCGTCTGCTGCTCCAGCGCGTCGTTGAGTTCGCGGGTGCGCTCCTGCAATGCAGTTGCCAGATCGGTCGCGGGCAGGTTGAGCTTCGCGGATTGGCGCGCAGGGCGGGCTTTAGCAGACGCGTCGCGGCGCCGCGCCGTCGTCTTCCGCCCGCTTCCCTTCCCGCGCCGTTTCATGACGCCCTCGCCGGAGCCGCCACGCCAGGAGACGCGGAAGCATACTCCCTTGCGTTGCACGTTGCGAGACGCTGAAAAGAGCGGCGATTGGCTGGAAGTTTCCGGTGCGCGCGGATCGGGAAAGACGCGGAACGTCAGCTTAGATCAACCGGCCTCGCTGTCAGGTGAGATAAACCAGACGTCGGGGCGCGGCTCCACCCTCCGCGCAGCGATGGGGATGCGCGAGACGTCAGTATTCGCGGCGCGACGCCCAGGGCAAAAGATCCAGATCCGTAAGGGTGTCAACGTTTGGGCAATAGCTCTTCCATGCCGGATTTGCCGAATCGCGCTTGAGATCCCGCACGCATCGGCCGTGACTTTCACACATCGTGCAAACGCGTTGCAGATCGTGGAACACTTGCGGCTCGATGCGCGCGACCTCATCGGGATTGAGATCAAGTGCCGCCATGCGTTGCAGCAAGAGCTCGGCCGACTCCGGACCTTTGCTGGCAAGCGTGCGGAATTCGCCGGCAGACACGCCCGCCTCTTGCGCCATGCGCGCAACTTCCTCCTCGGTGCAATATTTCAGCTCGGAGCGGGACCCCGCTGCGGTCCATTCACGCCACCATTGCGCGAAGGCTTCAAGCGGCGACCAGGTTTTTGGTCCACTGGATACTGACATTTGACCCTCCTTAGCGCGGAGCATTCAAGGGCGGCGCAGTACCCCCGTAGCTGCGCCGCCACCTGCAAAGAAACACCAGGAGACGGCAATTCGTTGCAAGCGCAACAAATATGCGATCGCGACCCAGGAGGCGCTTTGATCCAAATCAATTCGCCGCCGGACCGCCTGGATTTCTTCTATTCGAATGCGAGTGCCCGTTGGCCGCGGCGACGGGATCGTTGAGCGCGGGCGTCGTGAAGAGCATCTAGGCGCTAGGGTGTGTGCTCTCGCAAAGCCACGTTGAATCGGTCGAAAATGACGAAAAGCGTCAATTTGCGATCGTCAATTGACGCACTGCGAAAGGTTACTCGATCACCTCGTCGGCGCGGGCGAGTACGGTCTGTGGGATGGTAAGGCCGAGGTCCTTGGCGGTCTTGAGGTTAACGACAAGCTCATACTTGGTTGGCGCCAGCACCGGCAGGTCGGCGGGTTTTGCGACCCATATCAAAACTGACCATCAAGGGACGAGCGTTTTCTCCTCGACCGGCAGCGTGAAGCAAAAGATCGCGCCGCGCGGTTCGTTCGCGCTGCCCAGAGCCGCCCGTCATGTGCCTCGATGATCGAACGGCAAATCGAAAGGCCCATCCCCAAACCGGTAGGCTTGGTCGTATAGAAGGCTTCGAAGACTCGTTCGTAGCCGGCTGGAGGCAGCCCCGGGCCCGAATCCTGTACTGCGACCCGGACACGACCGGGCTCCGTCTCGGTGCTGATCAGTATGTCCCGCGGCCCGTCGCTCGTTTGGCTCATCGCCTCGACGGCGTTGACGATCAGGTTCAAAATCACCTGTTGCACTTGAACCCGATCGCCTTGAATGAGTGACAGGTCCTTCGCCAGCTCCATCTGCACTAAAACGCGATTTTTTGATATCTCACCACGGGTCAGCGCGATCACCTCCAAAATCGCTTCGTTGATTGAGAAATCTCCCCGCTGCGGCGGCGCGTTTTTAACGAGACCGCGAATTCCGGAAATAATATCAGCGGCCCGCTTGCCGTCGTTGATACTACGGCTGATCGCCTGCTTGGCCTTTTCCAGATCTGGCGGCTGCCGGGCGAGCCAGCGCTCGGCGGTTCCGGCATTCGTAAGCGCGGCAGCGATAGGTAGGTTGACTTCATGGGCAATGGAGGCCGTAAGTTGGCCCATTGTTGCGAGCCGGTTTGCGTGCGCCAGCTCTGCCTCGGCGTGCTTTCGCTCGGTCAGGTCGACGACGAAGGCGACAACAGCGTGTCCTCGTTCACCGAACGTTGCTCCTCCAACGAGCACCGGCACGCGACTTCCGTCTTTCCGCAAGTACTCCTTCTCGTATGGCTGGAAAGTTCCCATCGTCGTCATTTCAGCCACAGCCTGCGCGTCCCGGTCATGCCATTCCGCCGGCGTTAGCTCCGTCCGGCGCAATCGACCCGCCGCGAGGTCCGCTTGATCGTATCCGACAATCTGGAGAAACGCCTGATTGGCCTCTAGAACCTGACCGTCGAGACTCCCGATCAAAATCCCAATAATATTCGAGTTGACAAGGCGTCTGACCTTGGTCTCCCGTTCTTGAAGATCGCTATAGAGACGCGTGTTCTCCAGCGAGATCGCTGCTTGTGCCGCTAGCAGTTCCAGGACCGCGATTCGCGCCGGTGTGAACGCGTGTGAGGTCAACGCGTTTTCGAGGAGTAGAATCCCGGTGAATTGCTGTTGCTTGATGAGTGGGAGGCAGAGGATCGACTTCGATTGCCGGTCGCGCAGATAGTCGTCCGCAGAAAACAGGTTGGGTTTGGAGGCATCATCGAGAATCACGCTTTCCTGCGTCCGGATGACATAACGGACGACGGATTCGGGACAGGTGATCCCGGTAATCGGCTCCTGGCACATCCTAACTTCGATCTGATCGCCGCTGGTTCGCGCCTCTGCGTGAATCAGATATTCATCCCCCGCCGGCAGTATCAAAACGCCGCGATCCGCGCCTGCATTCTCGAGCGCGATCGTCATCAGTCGCTCAATCAGCTTCGGCAACTCGATCTCGCTGGACAAGGCTTGAGTAGCTTTAACAACGCTTGCGACATCCAGGTGCTGGACGGGAGAGCCATCGGCCGTGGCAGAACGCTGCCCCTCCGGAACGGCCGAGCGCGGATAAAGCCGATCAAGCTGGCGCACCTTACCCTCGGCGCCCCAACGTCGATAGCAAAGCCGGGCCTCTTGAAGATAAGCATTTGCGATCGTCTCGAAGCCGCGGGACGCGTGAAAGCGCGCCGCAAACTCATTCGCGATTGCTTCGTTGTTTAGGAATCCGTTCGTGCGGGCAGAACGGATCGCACGCTCGTACAAGCGCTCGGCTTCAAGCTCGCGGCCTTCGATGCGCGCGAGTTCGGCGCCCAGAAGAGCTGCTCGGTTCTCGAAATTCTCGGGGCACTGAGCCGCCCAAACCGCGATCTGTCTGTGGTGAGCCGTCAGTGCCTCCAGGTGCCGCTGGCGCCCCTCGATATCTTCAAACTCAACCGAGGCCGCGTGACAAAGCGCAGTATAAAAGTGGTACTCCGCCGTTTCCACGAATGCCACTGGTATCGAAAGCAGCCGCTCGGCTCCCCGCGAGGCAGCAAGAGCAGCAGAATATTCCCCTGCGTAGAAGCGAGCTTGAAGTTTCCTGATGCAGTAGAAGCACTCCGCGATCACTTGCCGCTGGTCGCCCGCCAAATGCGGCTCGAACACAGACTCGCTGAATTGCTCAGAATCCAATAGACCAAATTTTGTAGTCAAACCGCGCAGAGTCCAAATGAGTTCGAGTTGTGGGACCATAAGGTCAATCACGAACCCGAAGCGCGCCGCAGTGGCAAACTCAAGGCACGCCTCGGCCTTGCGTTGCACTTCGGCGAGCGGCTGCCCAGACGCTAGGAGTAACCTACCTAGAGTGTCGAGACTGTAAACTGCACTGGTGACGTCGCCGATCTTATTCGCGGCCTCGAAAGCTTGCCTGAGCAGATCGCAGCCAATTTGGATATGCTCTGTCCATAAAGCCACATTCTCTGCAAAGGACCGATAGGTCCTCCCCTGAAAGCGCTTTAAGTTCTTTTTTTCAACTAGTTCGAGCGCCAGCCGACCGAATCTGACTCCATCCTTGTAGTTGCCGAAGAGCGTGCGAGCTATCATGCCAAACCAAACGTAGGCTTGGCATGAACCGTCGCTGTTGCCATGCTGCAGGCTGAGATTCGTCATCCGGCAGATGGTCAGGCCTAGAAGATTCCCGTCTGTCAACAACGTCGGCGATAACCCCCTGGTCAGAACATCAAGAGTCGCCAATGAGGCCGGATCGCTCATTAAGGGTAGATCAATGATATCCTCGATTGTGCGACTTCCAAGCCGTGAATAGACCCCCTCGTATTCGCGCTGCACCTCCTCGCTCGTAGGGTGAGGCGACCACTCAATACCCTGTTTTTTGAGGTAGTCGAGAAAAACTGCAATCGCGCGATCAGGTTGATAGAGGGTGTGATATAGGTCCACGCGCAAACATTCCACTGCCGATTGCTCGACCGTACCTGCGGCCCTGGATGACAGCGTCGTTAGCCTGTCAGCCGCGGCGTTGAGATCACCGATGAGGAACTCGCATTCGGCCCGGTGTATTTCGAGCTGGAGAATGAGATCGTGACGCCTCTCCCAGCAGTCCTCGGCTACGAGTGTTGTACCGGCGACAAAATACTTGAGTGCTGACGCGTAAGCCGCGGCGGCTCTGGCGCGCTTGCCAGCCACCAGATTGAGCTCAGCGATTTTTTCGCGTTCCTCGCGCGACGCAATCAGCGCAACGCCCTGTTCAAACTGAGATACGATCTCGAAAATCGCCTCTTCGCGCTTGTCCTGAGGGATATGCTGCAGGAGCAGCCTTCCTATTCTGAGATGGCACTCAGCACGCCGCTCGGTCGGAATCAGCGCATAAGCAGCCTCGTGGACGCGATCGTGGACGAACCGGTAGGAGCTCTCGAGGAAATCGACCAACTCCTGGCGACGTGCCTCAACGAGACTGGCGTGCAGCTCCTGCTCGGTGGTATCGTGAATGATAGCTAACATCGCGGTGGTCGCGATATTACCGAGACAGGCCAGTTGTTGCAGCGCCTGCTGGGTTGCAGCAGGAAGCCGAACGAGTTTGCCGATCATCAAGTCAGCCACATTGTCGGTGTAATCCTTCGCGTGGATGCGCGTAAGATCCCACGACCAGCGCGAATGCACAGAATCGAACGCGATCAGACCTTCATCCGTCAATGTCGACAGGAACTGATTAATGAAAAAGGGATTGCCGTCGGTTTTCTGTAAAATCAGCTGAGCCAGATCCCCCACCCTATCCGTTTCACAGTGCAGCGCGTCCGCGATCAACTGCGAAACATGTTTGGCATCGAGCGCGCCTAGCGTGATCTCCTCGACGGACGACCTGCCGGCCGCCTTTATCGAGCCGAGTTTACGCATCAGCGGATGAGAGGCATCGACCTCGTTGTCGCGATAGGCGCCAATGAGAAGCAGGTGTGGGACGCTCTCTCGGGTGAGGAGATCCTCGAGCAGATCCAAAGTAGCCGCGTCGACCCATTGCAGGTCGTCGAGAAACAGGGCGAGCGGATGTTCGGGGCGGGCGAAGACACCGATGAAACGCCGCAGTAGTAACTGGAAGCGTCGCTGGGCGTCGGGTGCCGGCAGCTCAGGGACCGGGGCCTGCTCCCCGACGATGAGTTTCAGCTCCGGAACGAGGTCGACGACGAGGTCGCCGTGGGGCTCAAGCGCGTGGAGCAAAGCCTCCCGCCACTGGCCGAGTTCGGCTTCGCTCTTGGCGAGGATCGGGCGGATAAGTCGTTGAAAGGCTTGTGCCAGGGTCGCATAGGGAATGTCGCGTTTGTATTGGTCGAACTTGCCCGATGCGAACAGGCCGCGTGGCGGAACCAGGGCCTTGTGAAGTTCATTTACCACCGATGATTTGCCAATACCCGTGTAGCCAGACACGAGGATTAACGCCGTCGTCGGGTGTTTGACGATGGTGTCGAAGGCATTCTGCAATGCTGCTATTTCCCGGGCGCGCCCGTACAAGTTCTCAGGAATCAAGAGCCGCCCGGGCAGCTCGTGTCGTCCGAGGGTGAAGGGCTCGATGCGCTGTTGGATCTCCCATTGGATTGCACAATGTCGCAGGTCTCGCTCCAGTCCCACAGCAGTCTGATAGCGTTCCTCTGCCGTCTTAGCGAGGAGCTTCATGATGATGTCAGACAAGGGAGATGGTATTCCGGTGAATCGCTTGTTGGGCGCCAGCGGCTTGCGCGCGATGTGGCAATGAACCCATTCCATGGGATCGGTCGCCGTGAACGGCAGCGCTCCCGTCAGCATTTGATAGAACGTGACGCCAAGCGCGTAGAGGTCGCTACGTGAATCGATGGAGCGATTCATGCGTCCGGTCTGCTCGGGTGCCATGTAGGCCAGCGTCCCGTAGATGAACTCGGGAGGATCGGGCGGCTGCCGCTCGCGCGGAAGGCGCGAGGCTATTCCAAAACCGGTGAGTCGTATCTCCTCTCCGTCGCTCACCAGGATATTGGCAGGCTTGATATCCTTGTGGATGAGGCCGTGCCGGTGCACCTTGCCGACAGCCACGGCAACGCCGACGGCGATGCGCAGGAAACTCTCCACATCCATCGGCTTGCCGAGGAGCCCGCTGAGCAACTCGCCGCCGGGATCCTCGAGCACCAGAACGGTCCGACCGCGATCCCGCACAAGCGCAAGCGGCCGCACGGCCCAGGTGCCGTCCAGCTCATTCTTAAAGGAGTATTCGTGGGTCAGGCGATCGAGCGTGGCAGGTCTTGGTTGTGCTGAGGCTGGGAACACAGCCAGCGCGCTGTCACTGCTGCCTTGGGTGCCGTCGCACCATCCTCTGCAGAAGACGAGTCCGCCGTCCTCCGATAAAACCTGGAGGCCGGCATCTTCATTGGTGCCGGACGGAGGCCACGGTTCCACTCCAGTCTCCCAATTAAGCAAGCAACAGCATCGGCCCCACAACTAAATTAACAACTAGATTGAGGTCTCGCCAGACGGAGTGGGCGCCCAAAGATCAGCGTAATCTCCATCATTCACTGCGGCGTTATTTTATTTGAGCGCAAATCGCATCGCCGAAGACGCTTTCTAAGCTCTGCAGTGCGAAATGTCGCTCTTGGCCCAAAACGGACTTGCCGTGGCCGCCCGGCGATGCCCGCCTTTAGGGGGTAAAGCCACATGGCGGATTTATGAGCACACGCCCTAAATCGCTTTGCCCAGATCCTGGTTCTTGAGCGGCAGCGAGCGGATGCGCTTGCCGGTGGCGGCAAAGATCGCGTTGCATAAGGCCGGCGCCAACGGCGGCACCGGCGGCTCACCGACGCCGCCCCAGAAATCGCCGCTCGGCACGATTACGGTTTCGACCTTGGGCGCATCGGCCAGGCGCAACATTTCGTAGTCGTCGAAGTTTCCCTGCTCGGCGCCGCCATCCTTGATGGTGATCTCGCCGTAAAGCGCCGCCGTCAGCGCATAGATAACCGCGCCCTGGGTCTGCATCTCGATCGAGAGTGGGTTGACCGCGTAGCCGGGGTCGATCGCCGAGACGACGCGGTGCACGCGCACGCTGCTGCGCTCCACCGAGGCTTCGACCACCTGAGCGCAATAGCTGCCGCAGGCCTTGTTGACCGCGATGCCGCGGAACGTACCTTTTGGCAGCGGGGCGGACCAATCCGCCTTTTTTGCCGCGGCATCGAGCACCGCGAGGTACTTCGGGCTGTTGCGCAGCAGCCGTCGCCGATAGAGATAAGGATCAGTGCCGGTGGCATGCGCCAGTTCGTCGATGAAGCATTCTTTGTAAAACGCGTTCTCGGTGTAGTTGATCGCGCGCCAGACGCCGACCGGCACCGGGGTCTGGTGAATGACGTAGTCCACGAGATAATTCGGCACGTCGTAGGGCATCTCGTCGTCGGTCAGACCGCTGAGAAAAGTCTTGTCGATAATGTTGGTCCCGAAAGCCGCCACGAACACGGCCACGAATGACGGACCGGCGAGCCGCATCCGCAACGCGATCGGCATGCCGTCGGCATCGAGACCGGCGGAAAGGCGCGCCATCCCGAACGGCCGATAGAAGTCGTGCCGCATATCCTCTTCGCGCGTCCACAGAAGCTTGACGGGGGCGTCAACCTCCTTGGCGATGAGCACGGCCTGGCGGACGTATTCCTGTATCGCTCCGCGCCGACCGAAGCCGCCGCCAAGCATGGTGTTGTGGACCATGACTTTGTCGTTGGAGACGCCGGCGGCGACGGCCGCGGTCACCAGCGCCGTGGTGGCGCCCTGGCTGGGCGCCCAGACCTCGACGCGCTCTCGCGTGACATGCGCGGTGCAGGTTTGCGGCTCCATGGTCGCGTGCGCGAGATAGGGGACGGTATATTCTGCTTCGACGCGGTGCGCGGCGCGGGCGAGACCCGCCGTCACATCGCCGTCGGCCTGGCCGACTTGCGCTTTCTCCGCATCGAGCGCCGCACGCACGACGTCGGCGATCGCCGCGCTCGACAGGCGGCCGTTGCCGCGATCATCCCAGACGATGGGCAGAGCTTCGAGCGCCCGTTTCGCGCGCCACCAGGAATCGGCCACCACTGCTACCGCGTCGGGCATCCGCACCACACGGCGCACGCCCTTCATGCCGGCGATCGCATTCTCATCGACCGATTTGGGAACGCCGCCGTAAACCGGGCACTGCTTGATGGCGGCGTAGAGCATGCCCGGCAGGCGCACATCGATCGCATAGACCGGCTGCGCCGTTACCTTGTCGAGCACGTCAAGACGCCGGCGCGACGTTCCCGCGAGAGACCATGTGGCGGGATCCTTCAGCGCAACGTCCGCCGGCACCGTGATCTTTGCTGCATCCTCGGCGACGGCGCCGAAGGACACCGTGCGGCCGCTCGGTTTGTGCCTGATCGCACTCATGCGCGCAACGCACTCGGAAGCTGGCACACGCCAGCGCGCCGCGGCCGCGGCGATCAGCATTTCCCGCGCCGTAGCACCGGCCTGCCGCAAATACAGCTGCAAGTCGGCGATCGAGCGGCTGGCGCCGGTCGACATATCGCCCCAGATCTGGTTGCGTTCGAAATTCTCACGGGCGGAGACGAGTTCAGCGCGGACCTTGGTCCAGTCGCATTCGAGCTCCTCGGCGACCAGCATGGCGAGACCGGTCAAGGCGCCCTGCCCCATCTCCGCGCGCGCGACGCGGATGACCACCGAATCGTCTGGGTGAATGACGACCCAGGCGGTGACCTCCGGCGCCTCCGCAGCGTGTTCGGCGGCGCGCCCGCGTCCGAATGGAACCGCGAAAGCGAGTGTCAGGCTCCCGCCCGCGGCGCTAATTGCAGCGAGGAGGGAACGGCGGCTCAGCGAATGGCCTGGTGTCATCTGCAATTCTTCAAACGAAGCGGGGCGGAGGCGGGAAGGCTCTGGTGAGAACGTCGGCAATCGTCGGTCGCACATTCAGTCGCACATAATGGCGCCGCCCCCGCGGCATCCTAACAAACATGATGCCGCAGGCAACCTTAGTGCCGGTTTCTCCGGAACGGGCCGGATTTTGAGCCGCCTAGCGCTCATGGGCACGCAGCTGGCGGGTGAACGCCCAGGTCAGAAAGGTGAGGCAACCCATGGCGGCGACGATGCCGGCAACCGGCCAGGCCGAGCGGCCGAGGTAACCACCCACCACAGCCGCCACAATAGCTGCGACCGTTTGCTGCACCAGCCCCATGAGTGCGGCCGCCGTACCGGCGCGTTCGGGGAATGGGGTTAGCGCACTGGCCATGGCCTGCGGCATGGCAAGCCCGAGGCCGGCGAGGTAAACCGCCATTGCCACAACCAGCCACACTCCGTCCGGGATGCGTGCAGCGACGACGGCCGCCGCTCCGAGGCCGCCGGCCGCAAGCGCGGTGACGCCGAGTCCCATGGTGCGATCGAGACCGAGCCGCAGCACCAGCCGCGCCGCCAGCGTCGCCCCCGTCATGTATCCCGCCGCCGCGATCGCGAAGGTAAAGCCGAACGCCAAAGCCGAGAGGCCGTAGATTCCCTGCAGCACGAACGCCGCGCCGGAAATCCAGGCGAACAGCCCGGCATAGCTGATGGTGAGAATGGCGAGATTGGCGATGAAGCCGCGATGCCGCAGCACGGCGCCATAACCGGCAATGATGAGCGATAAGGAGAACGGTGCGGTGGCACGTTGGCGCAGCGTCTCCGGTAGCAGCCGCCCCGCAACCAGCATCGCTATCACTGCCGCATCACCCATAACGACAAAACCCGCGCGCCAGCCGAATGCAGTCTGCAGGACGCCGCCGATCATCGGCGCAACGACAGGGAAGCGCTGATCGATCCCATCAGCGAAGCGGCCCGCCGCGCACCGGAATAGGCGTCGCGTACCATGGCGCGGGCAAGCACGATGGTGCCGGAACCGCCGATGCCCTGCAGGAAGCGCGCTCCGATCAGCGGGTCGATCGATTGTGTCACGGCGCAAATAAGCGTGCTCACGACATAGAGGGCCAGCGCCGCAAGCAGCACCGGGCGGCGGCCGTGACGGTCCGATACCGGACCATAGATGACCTGGCCGACGGCAAAGCCGATCAGATAGCTGGAAATCGTCAACTGCACGCGGGCTGGCGGCGCCGCGAGCACTCGGGCGATCTCGGGCATCGATGGCAGGTACATGTCCATCGACAGCGGACCGAGCGCGGTCAGCATGGCCAACAGCGTGGGAGCGCTAACGTGCCGGGGCGGAGCATCAGCAGGAATCCAGCAGGTAACTTTCGCTGTCATACGCCGCTGTGCGACGGGAGACGGATCAGAGGGAGCTTGAGCGGAAAAGTTCCCGGAAAAGGCCGCTCTTTAGCCGTCGGCGGTTTCGGTTATAAAGGGCTGGCCCACACTGCAATAGAGCATTCCGAAACAAAGCATGGATGCAAAAACAGATGGTCGCGCGGTACGCGAACCGCGCGTGGAAGACGATATTCTGGTCCGCGGGCACGGCCGTTACGCCGCCGATGTTCCGCTGCCGGACCAGGCCTATGCCCATTTCGTGCGTTCGCCGCATGCTTTTGCCCGCATCGTGAACATTGACGTGGCGGCAGCGCAAAGCGCGCACGGTGTCCTTGGCGTGCTGACGGCGAAGGATATGGAGGGCGTGGGCAGCCTCGGGCGCCATCCGCCGCTCGGCGGCCGTGGCGGCAAGGGCCTGATCGTGCCGCACCGCCCGGCGCTGGCCGCCGAACGGGTGATGCATATTGGCGAGCCCGTGGCGATGATTGTTGCAGAGAGCGCGATCGCCGCACAGGGGGCCGCCGAGCTTGTCGCCGTCGACTACGAGCCCCTCACGCCGGTGACCGATGCGCGCGCGGCGCTTGATCCCAGTGCACCGCAGGTGTGGCCGCAGGCGCCAGGCAACCTCGCGGTCGACTGGCCGGGGACGGCCGCCGATCCGGAAGCTAACGCGCGGCAAGTGGACGCGATCTTTGCCGCTGCCAAATTCGTCGCGCGCGTGGCAGTCATGAACCAGCGCATGGCGGTCGCCTCAATGGAGCCGCGCGGCGCCACCGCGAGTTACGACGCGCGCGCGGAGACATACACATTGCGCGTCTGCTCGCAGGGCACCACGGCGATGCGCGATCCGATCGCCGCCATCATGCAGCTGCCGAAAGAACGCGTGCGCGTCCTCACCGACGACGTCGGCGGCGCGTTCGGCCTGAAGACCGGCCCCTATCCTGAATACATCGCGCAGATGGTCGGCGCCAAAAAACTCGGCCGGCCGATCCATTGGATGTCGGGCCGCTCGGAAGCGTTCCTCAGCGACAATCAAGCGCGCGACATTTATTCCGAAGCTGAACTCGCGCTGGACGAGAAGGGACGATTTCTGGCGCTGCGCATCCGCAACACCGGCAATCTCGGCGCCTATGTCGGCCCGGTCGGCGCCAATATTCCGACCTTGAATTTCACCCGCTGCCTGCCGGGCATTTACGACATCCGGCATATCGACGTCAGCGCGCGCTGCGCCTTCACCAACACGATCGCCACCGCCCCCTATCGCGGCGCCGGGCGGCCGGAAGCGAACTACGTCCTCGAGCGCGTCGTCGAAGAAGCCTCGCGGGTCACCGGGATCGATCTGGCAAAGCTGCGGCGCCGCAATCTCATTCCGGCTGCGGCGATGCCGTACAAGACCGCGGTCGGCACCACCTATGACAGCGGCGATTTCGCACCGATCTTCGACAAGGCGCTGGCGCTGGGCGACTACGACGGCATCAAAGCGCGGCGCCGCGAAGCCAAGAAACGCGGCAAATATCGCGGCATTGGGATCTCCTGCATGCTGGAGCATGCCGGCGGGGCACCGATCGAAGGTGCGTTGTTCACGTTTCCGGGCGACGGCACGCTCACGGTCAATCTCAATGTGCAGTCGACCGGCCAAGGCCACGCTTCGGTGTTTCCTCCGTTAGTCGCCGACCGGCTCGGCATTGCGCGCGACAAGGTCACCCACCGGCACGGCGATTCGGCGCTGGAGATTGCCGGCTACGCCTCGGTCGGCTCGCGCTCGGCGATGACCGCGGGAGCGTCGGTGGTCAAATGTATCGATGTGATGCTGGAAAAGGGCAGACGCATTGCAGCGATGCTGCTTGAGGCAGCAGAAGGCGATATCGCCTATGACGCTGGCCATTTCGGCGTCGTCGGCACCGACCGCCGCATCTCACTGTTCGAGCTTGCAGCGCGCGCAGCCGAGCTGAAAACGCAAGGCGCGGTCGCGGAGACCCTCGACACCAAGGTCTCGACAGAAACGCCGCTCACCTTTCCCAACGGCGTCCACATCGCCGAGGTCGAGATCGATCCCGATACCGGCCAGATGGAGATCGTCGCCTACACCGCGGTCGACGATTGCGGCAATGTGCTCAATGGCATGATCGTCGAGGGCCAACTGCACGGCGCCCTGGCGCAGGGGCTCGGGCAAGCGCTGATGGAGCAAATATTTTACGACGACAGCGGTCAGCTGGTGACCGGCTCGTTTCAGGACTACGCCATGCCGCGCGCCGCCGACATGCCGCGGGCGATCCGCGACGAATTCCTCTGCGTGCCGGCGACCACCAATCCGCTCGGCGTCAAGGGCGTCGGCGAAGCCGGCACCACAGCCTCGATCGCCGCGGTCATGAATGCCGTCGCCGACGCCATCCCCGGCGGCGCCGGCGCGCATCTCGACATGCCAGTCACGGCCGCGCGGCTCTGGGGGGCGTGTCGGCGCGCAAAGGGTCTTCGGTCAGGAGATTCCTAACAAATCAGCGAGTGCGGCAACGATGGTGCCCGGTCGGGACGGCTTCGACAGGACCGTGCATCCTGGCCATTCCGCCAATGCCGGATCGCCCGGTACCTGCCCGGTATAGAAGACAAAGGGTGTGCCGCGGCTGGCGAGCCGCCTGGCGACTGGTGCAATCGTTTCCCGCCCGACCCTGACGTCCAGAATAGCGGCAGCGACACGGTCATCGGCCGCGGCAAGACCCTCTTTCACGGTTCGGCAGCAGCCGGCGATTACCGCTCCCGCTTCGAGCAGAATCAATTCAAGCTCCATGAGCAGGAGAACGTCGTCTTCCACAATCAGCACACGAGCGCCTTGCAGCATCGGTACTCTACTGAACTCGAGCGACTGCTCCATCATCGGCTGCCTCCGGCAGCGCCAGGTCGATCGTGCAGACAAGTCCGCCCGTCCGCAATTCGCGCTCTACCTGGGCGCCGGGGATGACGCTGTCGATCAGTGCGTTGCCGAATCCATCCGTCTTCGGCTTCCCTGCGCGCGGACCACCGCCCTCCTCCCAGACAAGCTTGAGCCGGCGCTCATTGTTCCGCCCACTCGTTGCCCAGCTGACGCTGACCGTGCCGGTCGCAACCGACAGCGAGCCGTATTTGGCGGCATTGGTTGCCAGTTCATGCAGAACCAGGCCCACAGGCGTAGCCAGATCGGCCGGGAGCAGAATCGCTTTGCCTTGCAAGTGCAGGCGAGTCCGCTGGTCGGTGATATACGGCGCCAGCTGTTGGCGTGCGAGTTCCGCAAGGTCGGCTCCCTTCCAATCCGAGCCGACGAGCAGGGTGTGCGCGCTGGCGAGCGCCGACAGCCGCCCCTCGAAGCGCTCGACGAAATCCTCCTTCGATTTGCTGTTGCGCATGGTGTGGCGCGCGATCGCCTGAACGACGGCAAGCGTATTGCGGACGCGATGCGTTAGTTCGCTTAAGAGCACGCGCAGGCGCTGCTCCGCGGCCCGGCGCGCGGTGACGTCGCGGGTGCTTTCGAGTACCAGCCGGCGGCCGCTGAAGTTCTCAATCTGAAGGCGGCTTTCGACGATCAGTTCTTCGCCGCTCTTGGTCTTGTGCCGTAGCTCGCCGGCCCAGCTTCCCTCCTGCAACAGCTTCGCCTTAAGCGCGGCGAACGAGGAGCCGGGAACCGCCGTACGGAGCAACTGCTCCTTTGGCTTGCCGAGCGCCTCGTCGCGGCTATAGCCGTACAACTCCTCGCTGCCGCGGTTCCATTCGACGATACCGCCGTCGAAATCCCAGACGAAGATCGGATCGCGCGAGAGGTCGATGAGATGCTGTTGCTGCTGGAACCGTTCTTCGCTCTGGCGCAGCGTCTGCTCGACCTGCTGGCGCTCGGAAACATCGACGAAGGTAACGACCACGCCGTCGATCTTGTTGTCCACGGTACGATAAGGCCGCAGGCGGATGTCGTACCAGATGCCTTTGCGGCTGCGGACCTCGCGCCGGATCGGGGTAAGATTGGCAAGCACGGCGCGCGCATCCTTGCCGAGGTCCTCGTATTCGAGCTGGTGGGTGAAATCGGTGATCGGCCGGCCCTCGTCGTTCGGCGTGATGCTGAATAGCTCCGTCACCCGATCAGTGAAGCGCTTGATGCGCAGGTCGCCGTCGAGGAAAAGCGTGCCGAAGTCCGTCGCCGCCACCAGATTCTGCAAATCGCTATGCGCCCGCGAGATTGCGTCCAGCTTGAGCTTGAGCTCGCTGTTGACGGTCTGCAGCTCCTCGTTGATCGACTGCAGCTCCTCCTTGCTGGTTTCCAGCTCCTCGGAGGTCGATCGGTATTCCTCGTTGATCGATTGCAGCTCTTCGTTCGCGGCGCGCAGTTCCTCATTGGCGGCGTCGGATTCCTCGCGCACGGTGTGCAGCCGCGCCTGGGTCAGTTCCAATTCCTGAGTGAGCCGCCGTACCGTTTCGTCGGAGGCCAGGTGGTCCGGTGCCACCAGGCTTTCGTCGACGGCTTCGCCCTCGATGAACATGACGACCGCATTCGCCGGCTCGGCCGAGCCGTTGTCCCGGGCCGGCTTGACGAGCAAATGGACACGGTGTGCGGACCCGTTGAAACGCACCAAGATCGAGAGGCTGCAGGTCGGCAGGCGCTGCTCGAAAACACGATTGAGGGCGGAACGCAGCTCGAAGCGCAGTTCAGGCCGGACCAGATCGACGACGTCGCTGCTTAACGGGCCGCCCGATGGCAGAACATAACGGCCGGCGCTTTCCGACAGGTGAATCACCCGGTGGCTCTCGTCGACCAGCATCGAGGGCGGCGCCACCTGCTCGATCGCGCGCAGATGTAACGCGGCTTCCTGGAGCGCCATGGCCGGCGTCAGACCGCGGCCGATCTGGGCAATTTGTTCGTGCCCGCCGATGGAGCCGAGCAGATGCGGCGGCAGCCGCTGCTTCTCGCCGGGAACCGCCACCGACTGGTAGACGCGGGCGGCCCGGTCGAGACAGCGGAAAAATCCCGGCGGGTTGTCGGCACCTTCCGAGGGGCCGAGAAACAGAAATCCACCGGGATTGAGCGCGTAGTGGAAGACGCTGCACACTTGCTCCTGCAGTTCGCGATCGAGATAAATGAGCACGTTACGGCAGGAGATCAGATCGACGTGCGAGAACGGCGGGTCTTTCAAAAGATCATGCGCTGCGAAAAGGACGATATCCCGCAGTTCCTGCCGCACGCGGTAGTGATCGCCTTCGCGTAGGAAGAAACGGCGCAGGCGATCTTCGCTCACATCGTTCTCGATGGCGATCGGATAACGCCCCTCCCGCGCCACAACGAGGGCGTGGGAATCAAGATCGGAGCCGAACACCTGGATCGGCGCGCGCGCCCCCTGCCGCGCCGCCTCCTCGAGGAGGAGGATCGCGAATGAATAGGCTTCCTCCCCAGTCGCCGAGCCCGGAACCCAGACGCGGATTGCTTCCCCGTGACGGCTCTCCTTGAAGATTTCCGGCAGCACCCTTTTGGCAACCGCCTCGAACGCTTCGTGGTCGCGGAAGAACGTCGTCACCGAAATGAGCAAGTCGCCGAGCAACGCCTGCGCCTCGTCTGCATTCTCGCGCACAACTTCGTAATACGCTTTCAGGTCACTGGTCCTGGTGACCTGCATGCGGCGAGCGATCCGTCGGAGCACAGTCGTGCGCTTGTATTTCGAGAAGTCATGACCGGTGCGCACACGCACCAGCGCGAGGATGCGCTGCAACTCCTCTTCATCCGGTTTTTGCAAGGCCGGCACCGGCATCGTTTCCTTGATGCAGATCAGATCGACAAGGCGCGCGGCCAGCTGACGCACCGGCAGCACGAAATCCGCCGGACCGGCGGCGATGGCGCTGCGCGGCATCGACGAATATTCGGCCTCGTTCGGGTCCTGCACGAGGATGATGCCGCCGGCTTCCTTGACGGCGCGAACGCCGATGGCGCCGTCCGAACCGGCGCCGCTGAGAATCACGGCAAAGCCGTCGCCCAATTGCTCCGCAAGTGAGCGAAAAAACAAATCGATCGGCGTGCGCTGCCCGCGTGGTTCGTCGAACGCCAAAGCCGAAATCTCATGAGCGATCAATTGCAGACGGCGATCGGGCGGAATGACATAGACATGATTGGCTAACAGTTTTTCCTGCTTTTCGACTTGCACCACCGGCATCCGCGTCCGCGTGGCCAAGATATTTGCCAACTCGCTGCGATGCTGGGGCTCGAGGTGCACGATGACGACGAACGCAGCACCGGTGTGATCCGGCACCGCCGCAAAAAAGTTCTGCAGAGCCTGAATACCGCCGGCCGAGGCGCCAATGGCGACGATGACCGGTGTTTCGTTGCGCGCTTCCGGTGCGGGCTGTCCGCGGCCCTCCGTGTTGTCGTTGTCCGCCAAGACGCCACTCCGCTTCCGCCGCCCAAAAGCAGCATATCTGAAACAGAGCATCGCGCCAGCGAGTTCCAGCAAAGAAGGGCAAGCTTAAAACCACTGGAACTCACGAGTGGATCAAAGAGTTCGAATTACAATCGCAGGTAAACTGAAGGATCAGGTGACCGGACCGCGTTTGCGGTTCAGCCGCACAAGTATGCCATGGGACAAATACTGCCGTTCTATCGTCGTGAGAAAGCCTTCGATTCAGAAATGACCGCCATACTGGCCGCCGCGTACGCAAAGGCCTTGGCGGTGATCGAGCGAAGCGATCATCCACGGCTCATGCGCGATGTGGCCGCTCGACGCATCATCGCGCTGGCGGCGAAAGGCGAGCGGAATCCGGATCGGCTATGCGCGGCAGCGCTCGCCACCATAACCAATGCGACCGCAAAAATGCCCGAACCAACCATTCGGATTTTAACCTCGGCTGCAGTCTCTCGCGGCTCCGCCTTGCCACCCCGGGGGGCGGACCTATAATCCAGCGCTTCCTTCGCGCAGGGGATTGTCTTGGCGCCGCCGGGAGCGAAATCCGTCGCCATCATCATGGGCAGCCAGTCCGACTGGCAGACCATGCAACACGCCGCCGAGACGCTCGACGCGCTCGGCGTAAGCTTTGACGCGCGCATCGTTTCCGCGCACCGCACGCCCGAGCGCCTCTATGCCTTCGCCAAAGGCGCGAAGGCCGCCGGCTTCAAGGTGATCATCGCCGGCGCCGGCGGCGCTGCACACTTGCCCGGCATGACGGCTGCGCTCACCAGCCTGCCGGTGTTTGGCGTGCCGATCGAGTCGAAAGCGCTTTCGGGGCTGGATTCGCTTTATTCGATTGTGCAGATGCCGCCGGGCGTTCCGGTCGGCACCTTGGCGATCGGACAACCCGGCGCCGTCAATGCCGCGCTGCTCGCGGCGAGCGTTTTGGCGCTGAGCGATCCGGCGCTTGGCGATCGCCTCGAAGCCTGGCGGCAGCGCCAGACGGCCACGGTCGCGGAAGAACCCAAGGACCTCGGCGCGTGAGCGCTTTCGCGCCTGCGCTCGAGCCTGGGGCCACGATCGGTATCCTTGGCGGCGGTCAGCTCGGGCGCATGCTGGCGCAGGCGGCGGCGCGCCTCGGCTTCAAGTGCCATATCTTCGCTCCCAATCCCGACTTACCCGCCTTTGATGTCGTGCATCGGGTCACCTGCGCCGATTATGCCGACACGGAGGCGCTCGACCGCTTTGCGGAGGACGTCGACGTCGTCACTTACGAGTTCGAGAACGTCCCGGCAGAGACCGCAACGTTCCTGGCCGCGCGCGTGCCGGTGCTGCCCGACCCAAACGTTCTGGCGACGACCCAGGATCGGCTTGCCGAAAAGAACTTTGTGACCGCGCTGGGCATCACCACTGCTCCCTATGCCGACGTGGCGGCGCCGTCCGCGTTGGCCGCGGCGCTGGAGCGGATCGGCCGTCCCGCTATCCTGAAGACGCGTCGGTTCGGCTACGACGGCAAGGGCCAGGCAACGATCCGTAATGGCACCGCCCCCGAAGCGGCCTGGCGCGAGGTTGGCGGTCAGCCCTGCGTCCTCGAAGCGTTTGTCCCGTTCGCGCGCGAAGTCTCGGTTATTGCCGCGCGGGCGCACGACGGCGCCGTCGAATGTTTCGATGTGACCGAGAACGAGCATCGCGAACATATCTTGAAGATCTCCCGGGTCCCCGCCGCCCTGTCCGAAGACGCCGCAGAGGAAGCACGCCGGATCGCCGAGACCATCGCGCACAAATTCGCCTATGTCGGCGTGTTCGCCGTCGAGATGTTCGTGCTGGGCGACGGCGCACTGCTCGTCAACGAGATCGCCCCGCGGGTGCACAATTCCGGCCATTGGACGCTTGACGGCGCCTCTGTCTCGCAGTTCGAGCAACACATTCGGGCGGTGGCCGGCTGGCCGTTGGCAAAGCCCATTCGCCGCGGCCGCATCGAAATGATCAACCTCATCGGCAGTGAAGTCGCGGACTACCGGTCTTGGCTCGGCGTGCTAGGCGCCGCCGTGCACCTTTACGGCAAAACCGCCATTCGTCCTGGCCGCAAGATGGGACACGTAACGCGGGTCTTTGCCGAATAGGGCGCAATCGTTTCAGATTGAATCGAAGTGCGCTCTATCATCTTGCTGGAACATGATGTTTTGCGGAAAATCGGCTTCTGCCCCCGGATCAGATCCGCGGGCGAGTTTTTCTGGATCATGCCCGAAAGACCGCGAAGATCGTTGCCAGCAACCGCGACGGCGCCAGTTGTGGACTTTTACGAACGGTTCTGCTACAGACCGCGCCAAGGTGGCGCAGACGCGAGCGTGTGCACCACCCTTCCATTCACAGCGCACTTAACTGAGCGCACCTAAGCGAGGAGCACGCGTGCAGGTTCTCGTCCGCGACAATAACGTCGACCAGGCTCTCAAAGCGCTGAAGAAAAAGATGCAGCGCGAAGGCATTTTCCGCGAAATGAAGCTTCGCGGCCACTACGAAAAACCCTCAGAAAGAAAGGCTCGGGAGAAGGCGGAAGCGATCCGCCGCGCCCGCAAGCTTGCCCGCAAGCGGCTGCAGCGCGAAGGCCTGCTGCCGATGAAACCGAAGCCCACAACCGCTGCCGGACCGGGCGGCAGGTCCGGGCCGCTGCGGGCGCCCCGTTTCGGCTGAACCAGTCGCGTTTTGCTGACGGCGCGGGCTCTTCTTGGCCCGCGCCTTTGTTTTGGCACGTGCCTTTGGTTTGATCCGTCGGGACTATCCCATTGGCGCTGTGTGATTTACCGTTGGCGGAAGGGGGCGCCGCGGTGCCACGAGGCATCGAATGACGGGTTTGGCTTGGGTGTGGCGCGCGCGGCGATGCCGGCACATGGCGATGCGACGTACGGCACTTGCCTTTTTTTTGCTTGGACCGCTGGCGCTCGCCGGCTGCGCGCCGCTCGGCAATCTGCCGTCATCGGAGAAGGACGAGGCGCTTTACGCGACCTCGCAATCCAATCTGACGTCGCTCACCGAAGTCATCGAAAAACATCCCGAAGATCCGCAGGCCTACAACATGCGCGGCTCGGTCCTTGCCGAGTCCGGGCACGCCGAGCAGGCGCTCGCCGATTTCAATAAGGCGATCAGCATCGATCCCAATTACGCGCAGGCCTACGCAAACCGCGCGCTCCTTTACCGGCGGAACGGCAAGCTCGAGCTTGCGCTCGCTGATTACAACAAGGCGCTATCGATCGACGGCAACTACGCGCCGGCCTATCTCGGCCGCGGCATCGTCTACCGCCAGCAAGGCCGCACTGTGCAGGCGCTCGGCGACTTCAACAAAGCGATCGCCATCAAGCCTGACAACGCGCAGGCCTATTACAATCGCGGGCTGCTCTATCAGGGCCAGCATCAGTACCAATTCGCCATCGACGACTTTTCCACCGCGCTCGGGCTGACGACGCAAAAGACCGAGCCTTTTGTGGCGCGCGCGCTCAGCTATCTTGCGATCGGTGACGCCAAATCGGCGGCCAGCGACCTCGACGAGGCGGTGCAGCTTGAGCCCAACAACCTGCAGGCCTGGACCAGCCGCGGACTGGCCTATGAGCGCCTCGGGCAAAAGGACAAGGCGGCCGGCTCCTATGCCAAGGCGCTTAACATCAACGAAAAATACGAGGTCGCGCGCGCCGGCTTCGCCCGCGTCGGCGGCAAGGCGGGGCAGTCTTATCAGACGTTCTAAGAACGCCGAACGAGCGCGCGGCCATGACCATTACGCTTAATCACACCATCGTTCCGGCCCGGGACAAAGCTGCGGCAGCCAAGTTTTTCGCCCACATCTTCGGACTCAAGCGTGGCCGCAGCAACTATTTCGCGCCGGTGCGGATCAACAAGTCGCTGACGCTTTTGTTCGACGATGACAACGGGTTCGAAAGTCATCACCTGGCGTTCCACGTCAGCAATCGCGAATTCGACGCCATCCTGCGCCGCATCAAGGCGGCGAAAATCGGCTTCGGCAGCGCGCCCTGGAGCCTCGACGACGGCAAGCTCAATGACTGGAACGGCGGCCGCGGCGTCTATTTCCGGGATCCGAACGGGCACGTGCTCGAACTGATGACCGTGCCGCAATAAGCGCGGCGCTCAGTGCTGGCGGCTGCCTGGCTGTCCGTCCAGATCGCCGGCGAGAAAACGGCCGACCGCGTGCAGCGCGCCATTGGCGTCAAGATCGTCGTGGTCGCCATCGAGAAAGCGCACGATATGCTTCGGCGCTTGAGTCAGATCGAACAGCCGTTCGCCCATGGCGTAGGGAATGATCCGATCGCGCAGGCCATGCAGGATGAGAACCGGCGCGGTGATTTTCCCGATACGCTCGTCGGAGCGGAATTGATCCTTCATCAGCAGCCCGACCGGCAAATACCAATAGCGCATGGCAGCGACCGCCGCCGCTGACGTAAACGGCGCCTCCAGAATGACGCGGCCAACCGGTTTTTCCGTCGCCAGATCGACCGCGACGCCAGACCCGAGCAACTCGCCCCACACGACAAGCTGCCGCGCCGGGTAGCGCGCAGCAGCGAAGGCATAGGCGGCCTCGGCGTCGGCCATCAGCCCGGCCTCGCTGGGGCTCCCGCTTGAGCCGCCATAGCCGCGATAGTCGATGGCGACCAGACCGATGCCGCCTTTGATGAGCTTACGAAAGCGCTCGGCGCGATAGCGCAACGAACCGCCATTGCCGTGGAAATAGACGATGACCGGCTTGGCGTCGCGCGGAGCAACGTGCCAGGCGACGATGCGCTCGCCGTCGGACGTTGTCAGGGTGACCTCATCGGCCTCCGGCAGACCGGCTTGCGCCGGCGGCGTGTGGACCGCTTCGGGGAAATACATCATGGAGCGCTGCGCGAAGTAGAGGAGCGCGCCGACGCCGAGATAGAGTGCGAACAAGACGACCGCGATCCATTTGAGCGCCGTCCGTGCGCGCGCGGCCCAAGGATCCGGCCGTGACCACAGGCTCGTCGCGAGTTCACGGCAGGCGGCCGGGGCGCGTTGAATGAACTCCCGCACGCGCTGAGCAACACCACGGAGAATTGCGCCGCCGTATTCCCGCGCCTGACCGAATCTTTGCGTCTCGTTGAAATGAAAGAGAGCGCCCCATCAAATCTCTCGTCTATTTCCGCATGGCGGCATCCGGCTGTCGCCGGCACGACCACACCAGAATCGCTCGAGCACAAAAACAAACCGGCCGGCTTTTACAAGCCGGCCGGCCGGATTCAGCTTCGATGCCAAGCAACCAGGCACGGCGAATCAGGGACAAACCTGCACGGTTCGCCATCGGTAACCGACGCCTTCGACCCAGATCTGACGCTTCGCCCAATGGCAGCCCGGGGCGAGCTGAGCATAAGCCGGGGCTGGTGCCGGCGCAGGCGCCGCGGCTGCAGGCGGATAATAGGCGCCTGGAGGCGGAGGCGGCGGCGGGTAGTAGCCGGGGGGCGGCGGGTAGTAACCCGGCGGCGGCGGGTAATAGCCGGGCGGATAATAATACGGAGCACTGTTGGCGACGGCGCTCCCAACAATGGCGCCAGCGGCGACGCCGCCGATTATCCCCGCACCCACGGCGCAGCCGACGCACCACGCATTTGCGGGGCTCGGCGCGGCCAGCGACGCAACGCTGATGCTCGCGGCGCCCGCAAGCGCGATGAGCGATTTTTGCATGTGTTCTCCTCGTCTGATCGGCCGGGAGCCGACCGCGAACGTCAATGACCCGGAAGTCCCCGTAAACCCCCGCATTCCCAACCGCCCCCGCCCCCGCACTGCGGAGGCATTCGCGAGCGACTGGGTACATCGCTCCTGCGAGCTAAATTAAGGCGTCCCCCCACCAGGTGGAGGGACGAGTTTTCCGGATAATGCCTTAAGCCTGCAGCTTCAGTAGCAGGCGCGCACCCAGACATATCCGTTCCACACGCGCCGGCAGCCGGGCCCGTAATAAGGGTAGTACCCACCGTACGGGTAAGCGTAGCCATAACCACGGTAATAGTAGGGAGCGGCTGCCGCAGCTCCGACCGCGGCGCCGGCGGCCACTCCGGCGCCCACGCCCCAGCCCCAACCGCGCCATCCCCAGCCCCAACCCGGGCCGTAGCGCCACCAGGCGTCCGCCGGGCTCGCTGTCGCGAGCACCGTCGTGCCGATAGCCGCGACCGCGATGAGTGTCGTCAAAATCTTCTTCATGGCATCACCTCGACTGGCATTTGTTTTGTTAACAGCACCCAAATCCGCCCCTGGGACCTAAGTTCCCATTTATGGGTGAACGCGGACTGAACAATGCTGCCTGATTATGGCCATCATTTGAAGCCGGGAAACGAACCTTAGAGGTCCCATGTCACTGATCTATGCCGTCGGCGACATCCACGGCTCGCTGCCGAAATTGCGCCAGCTGATCGCGCGCTGCGAGCAACATGCCGAAGGCCGGCCGATGACATTCGTCTTTCTCGGCGATTACATCGACCGGGGACCTGAAAGCGCCGGCGTCATCGGCACGGTGATCGAGCTTCAGTCGAGGCTAAAGGGATGCGTCATCGCCCTGAAGGGTAACCACGAGGCGATTGCGCTCGGCGTCATCGACGGCACGCTGCCGGCCGACTATTGGTTCGCCCAAGGCGGAACGGCGACGCTGCGGAGCTATGGCGTCCAAAGTGCCAGCGACCTGCCGCGCGATCACGTCGAATGGCTGCGCTCCTTGCGATTGATCTACGACGACGGGCGCCGTTTTTTCGTCCACGCCGGGATTGACCCGAACAAGCCGCTCGACGCGCAGGACGAACGTGACCTGCTTTGGATCAGGGAGCCGTTCCTCCGAGACCGGCGTGATTACGGACGCCTCGTCGTCCACGGCCACACGCCCTTGCCGACCGACCGGCCGGATCTGCGCGGCAACCGCTTGAACCTCGACACCGGCGCCGTTTTCGGCGGCAAACTCACTGCGGCAGTTTTCAACGACGCTGCAACCAATCCGACGGCGTTTCTCCAAGCTGATTGATCAGGCGCCTGCGGCTCGACTTGCCGAGCGCCGTCCGCCTGCTAGCCGGGGTCCTCAAACATTCAGGGTGCTTTTCGCGTCTTCGCAGCCTGCGTCAATCCGTCGCATGCAGCGGTTATCTGACCGGTCGGCCACGATGACGCGCTGAATTGCAGCCCTTCGGCGGGCTAATCTCACCTGCGATTCGGGTTTGGGGGGCACGTGAAGCGCAAGCCGGCAAGGCCGCAGCCCAAGACGGTTGTCTCGCGGCCGCCGCAGCCCGTAGCGCGGCGCGGACAGGTTCAGACCGACACCATCGCGGACGGACCGGGCGTGTCGAAGCAGCGTCCGCGCGCGGTTTCCGCGCGGCTGGCGGCCGAGGTCGACCGGCTAGCCGCTGAACTCGAAGCTTCGCGCGCCCGCATCACCGAACTCGAGGCGAGGATCGACATCGATCCCCTCACCGAGACGCTCAACCGCCGCGGCTTCGAGCGCGAACTCACGCGCTCGCTCGCTTACGTCAAGCGTTATGGCGTGAGCGCGGCGCTGGTCTACGTCGATCTCAATGAATTCAAGCCGGTCAATGATCGTCACGGCCACGCCGCGGGCGATGCCGTTCTCAAAGCCATCGCGGCGACACTCATAAGCCAGGTCCGTGCTTCCGACGTCGTGGCGCGCATCGGCGGTGACGAATTCGTCGTGCTGTTGTGGAACGTCAGTGAGAGCGAAGCGGCAGCGAAGGCGGCCGCGCTCGAAGCGGCGGTATACGGCACCCCGGTACGCTGGGGCGCTTCGACGCTGGTTGTCGGCGCGTCCGCGGGGGTGGCGTTTATGGGCCCGCTCGACACGCCCGCCGAGGTGCTCGCGCATGCCGACGCGGCCATGTACGCGCGCAAGGCGGCGCGCCGGCCAAGCGCTTTTCGCCACGGGCAGGAACAGGTCACGCAATAATATCTGGCGTCAGCTGGTCTTCGATAAAGGTGATGCGGTCGCGCAAGTGCAGCTTGCGCTTCTTCAGGCGCTGAACCTGGATAATGTCGGCGCTAGGCGAGCCCTGCAGCGCCGCGATCGCGGCATCGAGGTCGCGATGCTCCTGCTGCAGGTGTGCAAGTTGCGCCCGAAGCTCGCGTTCTTCCTCTTGTGTCATCGCTGCCTTGGTCGCGCCGTGGTTTTGCCTTGGGCGCCCGTGGGCACGGTGTAAAGGCCGGTAAGTTCCTGCGGATTATCGCGTTTTGGTTAATGTCCGACAAGCCTGCCGATCGTCGGTGCACAATGGGGATTTTCCCGATCCGGTAAAGGGAGTATCTTCAATAAGCATCATACTGGTGTAACATTGCGTTCAAGGGTCAGGGGTCATTCAGACTCTATGGAGGCACGCCATATGCCGATCGAATCGCACCTTGCGGAACTCGAGAGACGGCACCAAGCACTCGAACAGGAAATCAGCGAAGCGCTCACCCACCCTTCCACGGACGATTTGAGAATCGTGGAGCTCAAACGCCGCAAGCTGCACGTGAAAGACGAGATCACGCGGCTCAGGCAAGACGCCAGCGTACATTAGTCGAATAGATCGATTTTAGTTTGCCAGTTCGTCCCCGCGGCAGCGGGGCGGTTAGAGGGTTTTTTCCTCCTCACATCCCCTTCGCCACATCACGCAATTTGAACTTCTGCAGCTTGCCGGTGCTGGTCTTCGGAATGTCGGCGAACACGACATGGCGCGGGCATTTGTAGGCGGCGAGGTGCGAGCGGCACCAGGCGATCAGTTCCTCGGACGTGGCGCTGGCGCCGGGCTTTAGCTCAATGAACGCGCACGGCGTCTCGCCCCATTTCTCATCGGGCTTGGCGACGACGGCGACGGCGGCGACCGCCGGATGCTTGTAGAGCGCGTCCTCCACCTCGATCGAGGAAATATTCTCGCCGCCGGAAATGATGATGTCCTTGGAGCGGTCCTTGAGCTGGATATAGCCGTCGGGATGGACGACGCCGAGATCGCCGGAGTGAAACCAGCCGTCGGCGAACGCCGCCTCGGTCGATTGTTTGTTCTTCAGGTAGCCTTTCATCACCACATTGCCGCGGAACATCACTTCGCCCAACGTTTTGCCGTCACGCGGGACGCTCTGCATGTTTTCGGGATCGAGCACATCGAGCGCCTCGAGCACCGGATAGCGCACCCCTTGACGCGCTTTCTTCTCCGCCTGCTGATCAGCGGAGAGCGCGTCCCATGCGCCGTGCCAGTCGTTGATGCTGGCCGGCCCGTAAGTCTCGGTGAGGCCGTAGACATGAGTGACGTTGAAGCCGGCCGCCTTCATCGCCGCCAGCACGGCTTCCGGCGGCGGCGCGGCGGCGGTGACAAACTCGACCCCATGCGGCAGCGGCTTGTGCTCCTGCGCCGTCGCGTTGAGCAGCGTCGACATGACGATCGGCGCGCCGCACAGATGAGTGACCTTGTGCGCGGCGATGGCGTCGAAGATCGGCGCCGCGCGCACCGCGCGCAGGCAGACATGGGTGCCGGCGACGACCGACAGCGTCCAGGTAAAGCACCAGCCGTTGCAGTGAAACATTGGCAGCGTCCACAGATAGACCGGATGCTTGCCCATGCCGCAGGTGATCACGTTGCCGAGCGCGAGCAGGTAAGCGCCACGGTGGTGATAGACGACGCCCTTGGGATCGCCGGTAGTACCGGACGTGTAGTTGAGCGAGATCGCATCCCATTCATCGCCCGGCATTTGCCAGGCGAAATCCGCCTCGCCCTCGCGCAGGAATTCCTCGTACTCGATGCCGCCCAAGCGCTCGCCAGCCCCGGTAAATTCCGGATCGTCGTAATCGATGACGAGCGGCTTTGCCTTGCAGATCGCCAAGGCGTCTTTCACCACCTTGGAATATTCGCGGTCGGTGATCAGCACCTTGGTTTCGGCATGGTCGAAGCCAAAGGCGACGATGGCGGAGTTGAGCCGCGTGTTGATGGTGTTGAGCACGGCGCCCGCCATCGGCACTCCATAATGCGCCTCGATCATGGCCGGCGTATTGGCGAGCATGACCGACACGGTATCGCCGCGCTTGATGCCGCGCCGCGACAGCGCCGACGCCAGTTGCCGCGCGCGCGCATAGAACTGCCGGTAATTCCAGGAGCGCGCGCCATGGACGATCGCAGCGACGTCCGGATAGACCTCGGCCGCGCGCGCCAGGAAGGACAGCGGCGTCAGCGGCTGAAAATTCGCTGGGTTGCGTTCGAGGTCGGTGTCGTAGGGCGTCGGCATGGTCGGTTCTCGCTGCGAGACCCAAGCCTAGCGAAATTGGCGAATGGCGAAAATAGCGTTTGCAAGCTTGGCCGGCGGCTAAAACTCTTTGGCCGCCAGCTGTCGGCTTTTTTAGAGGCGGAGCCGCGAGCCGGTCATTCCGCGGGCGGCTTGAGCGCGGAGTCGGTCATTTTTTTGTTCAGATGGGCGAGGAAGGGCGGCAGGGTGCGAAAGGCAAGATGGATGCTGTCGTTGAACGACAGCGTCCTATAACCGTGACGTCCCCAAGCGGCGGCAAAGCGCCTGCCTGCTGAAGATCGACACGTGGCCGTTGCGCGGCCCGACATACCACCAGCCGAGGCCGTAATTGTTGAAGTCTGCCGGCTGCACCAGCGTCGAATAAAAAATCAGCCCTGTTTCAGCTACGCATTCCAGGATCGTTGCGATGCCAGCAAGCGGATCCGGCAGATGTTCGAGGGTTTCGAAGCTGGTCACCAGGTCGAACTTTCCCTCCGGACGGTGCGCATAGGCCGGCACCATGGGATCGTAAGTCACCGCTGCCGGGAAGCCATTGGCGCGCAGCACCGTGCAAAACTCGTCATTGCCTCCGCCATAGTCGAGCACGCGGGTTTCCGCCCGGTGCGTCGCCCATAACCGCGTCACCACCTGGCCATTGGCCCGCGGCCGCGCCGATTGGTAATCGGGATCGACGGCTTGATAGGCGTCATTATAGATGTGCTGTTTGAATTGCTCGCCGCTCCAGTCATCGAAGGCATCGGTGAACAGAAAGCCGCATTTCGCGCAGCGGCGGTAATAGATCGGCACTGGGCCGCAGCCGAACACCTTTCGGCTCGGCGCAGTTTTTGTGAAAATCGATGACGCCGAAAAGCCCGGCCTCGCTGCCGCAGATCTTGCAGGGAAGCGGCTCCGCGCAGACCGGCCTGAGGTGGTCAAGCATGAGGGTTCGTCAGTGGGGCCAAGAGAATCACTGACTACGCAGCCTAGCGAAAATGGCGAGGAGCGAACAGCGAATAGAGGACAGCGAATGGGAAATAGCAAGTAGCGAATAGTAAGGTACGCCGCTTAGCACTCGCGATTCGCTATGTTGTTCTACCGAACAAAACCTCTTGCGCCCTGCCAGAGCAGCGCCACCGCGATCAGCAGCATCAGCAGATAGGCGATGCGGTAGAATTGCTCGGTTGGCGTTTTGCGCACCAGCCAAATGCCGAGAAAATTAGTGGCGACGGCTAGCGGCAGCAACACGGCCGAGGTCGCCAGATTACGCGGCGAGAACTGACCCAGCGCGAAATAGGGCAGCGACCTTCATCCAGTTCAGGATGGCGAAGAAAATCACCGTGGTGCCGACCAGCGTAAACTTGTCGAGCCGCTGCGGCAGGATATGAATCTGAAACGGCGGCGAGCCGACCTGCACCAGCGTCGAGGTGAAGCCCGACAGCGCGCCCCAGAGAATACCCATGGCCGGATGCGGCCGTCGCGCCTTGGCCGGCGGATGCCCGAGATAAGCGCGCCGCCACGTTCCCAGCCACGTATAGAGGACGAAGATGAGCGCGATCGCTCCCACGGTCAGTTCGATCGCGGCGTTGGAGAAATAGCGCGCGAACAGCCAACCGCCGCCGACGCCGAGCACGGAGCCGGGCAGCAGCACCTTCAGATTCCAGGCGCTCCACTGGCGGTGATAGGTCCAGACCGAAATGGCGTCTTGGACAATGAGGATCGGCAGCAGGATGGCGGCGCCCTCGAGCGGCGGCACGACCAAGGCGAGCAGCGGTGTCGAGATCATGCCGAGCCCGGCAAAGCCGCCTTTGGCAAGGCCGACCAAAGTCACGGCGGGAATGGCTACCAGATAGAACAGGGGATCGGTGATCACGGAAACGGACTGCGTTATCGGGCGAATAGCCCGCTGACATAGATCAAAGCGCGCGGCTTGGCGCCAGATTGTGATGCATGGCGGGGCCGCGACCTCGACACGGCTTGCAAAGAGCGCCGCCAGGGATTGAGAATGAAGTCAGAAAAACAAACGGGAGAGAGCGCCATGGACGCCCGTTCGAGCCGCTATCACGAGGTTTACGCGCGCTGGCAGCGCGATCCGCAGGGCTTTTGGGCCGAAGCGGCCGCCGACCTTGAATGGTTCGAGCAGCCGAAGGCGACCTTCGACCCGAAGGCCGGGATCTACGGCCGCTGGTTCCCCGGCGGCGTCTGCAATACCTGCTTCAACGCCGTCGACCGCCACGTCAACGCCGGGCGCGGCGACCAGGCGGCGATCATCTACGATTCGCCGCTCGCCGGCGCAAAGCGCACCATCACCTATCACCGGCTGATGACCGAGACGCAGGTGCTCGCGTCTGTGCTGCGCGATCTCGGCGTCGCCAAAGGCGACCGCGTGATCCTGTATATGCCGATGGTGCCGGAAGCGGTGATCGCCATGCTCGCCTGCGCCCGCATCGGCGCCATTCATTCGGTTGTGTTCGGCGGCTTCGCCGCGCGCGAACTGGCCACTCGCATCGATGACGCCAAGCCGAAGGCGATCCTCTCCGCCAGCTGCGGCATCGAGCCCGGCCGCATCGTCCACTACAAGCCGCTGCTCGACGAGGCGATTACGCTGGCGCAGTACAAGCCCGGCGCCTGTCTGATCTTGCAGCGGCCGCAGGCGGAAGCCTCTTTGGTCGGCGGCCGCGATCACGACTGGGCGACTATGCGCGACCACGCGCTTATTCACGCCCGCTCGGTCTACGACTGCGTTCCGGTCGCGGCGACCGATCCGCTCTACATTCTCTATACATCTGGCACGACTGGACGCCCCAAGGGCGTCGTGCGCGACAATGGCGGCCACATGGTCGCGCTCAAATGGTCGATGAAAAATCTCTACGGCATCGAACCGGGCGAGACATGGTGGACCGCCTCAGACATCGGCTGGGTGGTCGGCCATAGCTACATCGTCTATGGGCCGCTCCTGCACGGCTGCACCTCGGTCCTCTATGAAGGCAAGCCGGTCGGGACGCCGGACGCCGGCGCGTTCTGGCGGGTGATTGCCGAGCACGGCTGCGCGGCGCTGTTCACCGCGCCGACCGCCTTTCGCGCCATCAAGAAAGAAGACCCGCAGGGCAAGCTGTTCGCCCAACATAACCTTGAGAAATTCCGTACGCTGTTCCTTGCCGGCGAGCGCGCCGATCCGCCGACCCTCGAATGGGCGGAAAGCCTCCTGAAAAAGCCGGTGATCGATCATTGGTGGCAGACCGAGACCGGCTGGGCGATCGCTGGCAATCCGGTGGGCCTCGGCATGCTGCCGATCAAACACGGTTCGCCAACAGTAGCGATGCCCGGCTATGACGTGCGCGTCGTCGATGAGAGCTGCCACGAGGTGCCGCCCAACAAGATGGGCTCGATCGTGATCAAGCTGCCGCTGCCGCCGGCCTGCCTGCCGACGCTGTGGCAAGCCGATAAGCGTTTCAAGGAAAGCTACCTCGACGAATTCCCCGGCTACTACAAGACCGCCGACGCCGGCTTCAAGGACGAAGACGGCTACATCTTCGTCATGGGCCGCACCGACGACATCATCAATGTTGCCGGCCACCGGCTTTCGACCGGCGGCATGGAGGAGGTGCTCGCGTCACATCAGGACGTCGCCGAATGCGCCGTGCTCGGCATCAAGGACGAGCTCAAGGGCGAAGTGCCGTGCGGCTTCATCGTGCTCAAGTCCGGCGTCAACCGGCCGCCGAGCGAAATCGAGAAGGAATGTATCGCGCTGGTGCGCGACAAGATCGGCCCAGTGGCGGCGTTCAAGCTCGCCATCACGGTCGGGCGCTTGCCGAAAACGCGCTCGGGCAAAATCCTGCGCGGCACCATCAAAAAAATCGCCGACGGCGAGGCCTGGAGCATGCCGGCGACCATCGACGATCCGGTCGTGCTCGACGAGATCGGCAGCGCGCTCAAGGGCAAAGGCTTGCGCACCTAGCGGGCGCGCCGCAGGGGTGGAGTTTCTACCTCGTATGCTGCTCGTAATATCGCCGCAGGATTGCGTTGATCCGCGATTGGTAGCCCCTGCCCTGCGCCCGGAACCACGCGAGCACATCGGAATCGATCCGCAGCGTCATGTGTCCTTTGCGCTTTGGCTTCGGTAGTTCGGTGGTGAGCCAATCGATTTCTTCCATGGCGTCGTCTGCATCGCGGCCCGACGGCAGCGGCGTCTTAGCGGCTGCTTTCCAGTCGGTCTTGGCTTCGTCGCGCTTCTCCATGGCGCGCAGCTCAGCCGCCGTGTGCTTCGCGATATTTCCTGATTTTCCTGCTCATGCGCTCGCCTCACTGAAATCACGCGGATCGTCTCGCCGCGCCGAGTCCAAACGACGGTAAAGAAAGCACTTTCGATCTCCGCCGTCGTTTTCCATCGCCCCTCGTTGTTGCGCGGCGACGGCTGGTGGATTGCCGCGCGTCCATCAAAAAATCGGTAGGCTGACACAAAATCGAGCGCTCGATCGTGGATGATCTGCGCACGCTTGCGTTCATCCCATTCGAACTCCATGCCAAGCGAATACCATATGTGCATACAATTTGCACATACAAGATGCGGAAGTCGCTTTGCCGCCAGAAGCGGCACCGTTCTGAACCCTGGGCGTTAGACCGGCATGACCCGATGGGCCGGACCGTTGCTGGCGTGCGTGATGGCGCTGTGGAGCGTCCACGCGAACGCGCAGGCCGGCGCGACCCCACCGGGCGCGGCCGACGTCGAGGCGCTACCCGAAAAGCCCGCGGCAGCAGGCGCAGCGCAGCCGGCAACGGCCCAGCCGCCGACCGCCGAGAACATCTGCAACACGCTCGAAGAGGCGGCGGCCGAGAATGAGCTTCCGGTCGAGTTCTTCGCCCGGGTGATCTGGCAGGAGAGCCGGTTCAACGCCCGCGCGGTGAGCCGCAAAGGTGCCGAGGGCATCGCGCAATTCATGCCGCAGACGGCAGATTATCGCGGGCTGGTCGATCCGTTCGATCCGCTTGAGGCGTTGCGCCATTCGGCCAGCTACCTGCGCGACCTGAAGACGAAGTTCGGCAATCTCGGGCTTGCCGCCGCCGGCTACAACGCCGGTCCCGGGCGGGTCAGCGAATGGCTCAACGGCAAGCGCGCCCTGCCGAGCGAGACTCGCAATTACGTCGCTATCATCACCGGCTGGACCGCCGACGAATGGGCCTCGCCGTCGCCGCCGCAGGCGGCGGAGACCACGATCCCGCAGGGCGTGCCCTGCACGCGGCTCGCCAATCTAATCCTCGCGCCGAAAGCGGAGGCGCAGCGCATCGCGTCTTACGTGCCGCGCTGGGGTGCGCAGCTCACCGCCAACTGGTCGGAGAGCCTGGCCTGGGCGACCTATCGCGCGCTGCAGAAGAAATTCGCCGCGCTGATCGGCGACCGCGAACCGGTCGTATTGCACGGGCGGCTGCCGGGCATGGGGGCGGCCACGCGCACCATCATCCGCATCGCCGACGACAACCGCGCCCCGCTCGACACATTATGCGAGAAGCTCATCGCCGCCGGCGGCGCCTGTGTCGTGCTGCGCAACAATCGCGGATGACGATTAGCCCGAATCGTCATTGCCGGGCTTGATCCGACCAGTCAAGCCGCCGGTAATAGCAGCCATGCTCGTACCCGCTTCAATACCGCATGGATACGCGGGTCAAGCCCGCGTATGACGAAATGCGCTCAACAGCGGCCAACATACGCCGCGGACGGGAGGAAAGAACCAGCATGCGAACCATCACCCTCGAAGAACATTTCGCCACGCCTGCATTTCTCGACGGCCCCTTGAAAGATCTCAAAGAGTCCCGCCATGCCGCCCGCGCCGCCAAGCTCATCGCGCAGCTCTGCGATCTCGACAAAGGACGCATTGCCGAGATGGATGCCGCCGGCATCGACATGCAGGTGGTGTCGCTGACCGCGCCCGGTGTCGAGCAAATGGAAGCGGCCGACGCCGTCGCCATGGCGCGCGACACCAATGATGTCCTCGCCGCGGCGATCAAGAAGCACTCGACGCGCATTTCCGGCTTCGCCTCGGTTCCGACCGGCACGCCCGACAAGGCGGCGGCGGAGCTGGAGCACCGCGTGCGCGACCAGAAATTCGCCGGTGCGGTGATCAACGGCCACAATCGCGGCCGCTATCTCGACGACAAATTTTATTGGCCGGTCCTGGAATGCGCCGAAAACTTAAGCGCCCCAATCTATCTGCATCCGACGCGGCCGCCGCAGCCGGTCATCGACGTGTCGTTCGGCGGCTTTTCGCCACTGGTGACCGAATTGTTCTCCGGCCCCGGCTGGGGCTGGCACATTGAAACCGGGGTGCACGTCCTGCGCATGATTTTGGGCGGCGTATTCGACCGCTTCCCCAAGTTACAGATCGTGATCGGCCACCTCGGCGAAGGCCTGCCCTTCATGTTCCAGCGGGTCGACATCATGGCGACGGATTTCACCAAGCTCAAACGCCCGGTCAGCGCCTATCTGCGCGACAACGTGCATTACACGTTCTCGGGCTTCAATTTTTCACCGACCTTCCTCGACCTGTTGCTCGAACTCGGCGGCGTCGACCGCATCATGTTCTCGGCCGACCATCCGTATCAGCCGATGGCCAAAGCGCGCGCCTTTCTCGAGCAGATTCCGGTCAGCGCCACCGACAAGGAACGCATCGCCCACGGCAACGCCGAGAAGCTGTTCAAGTTGTAGGGAAGCGCGCTGGCCACCGCGCTCCGTCATGGCCGGACTTGGTCCGGCCATGCACGCCTTTCCGGCATCCCGGCCGATTATGCTGCGGCCGTCCGCTCCACCGACTCGTTGGTCAGCGCAAACTGCGAGATATACCAGCGCGTGATCCAGTGCAGCGTCCACGGAATCGGAATGATCACCGAGCAGGACAGCGCGAACACGACCGTGCGCCACAACAGGTCCCAGCCGCTGGCGGTGAAGACCAGCTGCCGGTTGCCGCCCTCGAGATGCCGGCACATCCAGCGCGTCCACGCCGCGCCGACCCACGCCCAGCCGACGATGGTAATAAAGGAGATTGCGGTCAGCACGTACCACCCGAGCACGCCCCAAAAGCTGCCGGTGAAGGTGAGCGGGCCGCTTTGGCCTTCCCACACGGTATTCTGCACCACCCATTTCAGAATGATGAACAAAAAGAATACCGACAGCGGCCAGGTGAGCCAGCCGAGATAAGTGGCGATGTCCCACACAAACGGGATGTAGATCCCGAGATATGTAAGAATGTATTTGATGTAGGGCAGCCCGGCATTGAGCATGAAGATGTACCAGATATCCATCGGCTGGCCGGTGAAACCCGTGCGCCGCTGGCCCGGCAGTTCGATGTTCTCGATGAACCATTTGTAGAAGGCCGTCGTCAGCCAGGGCGAAGGGATGACCGTAATTTGGCCGAGCGCGACCAGAAGCGAGCGGCCTAGCAGCGGCCACATCTGCACGTGCGTCGTCAGCGGCTCGGCGTCAGCCGGCACGTGCTGTGAGAAAGCCTGGCCGAGGCCCTGCGTCGCCTCGGCCCTGTTGAAGTTCGGCGCGGTGAAAGACTGCGCGGCGCCCTGCCTCGGCGCAGCCGTGCGCGCGTTTTGGCTGGGCCCTCCCGGTCGCGCGGCCTGCGGCGGCTGCCGCGGCGGCGGTGGCGGGGCCGGCCGCGATCGCGGCATCAGGCCGGGAATCTCGACGGCCGTCGCCCAATCCTTCATGCCGGCACACCAGACGAAGGTGTCGGCGCGCACCATTCCGGCCGCGACCAGTTCGCTTAAGCGCTCGTCCGAATACGGACCCGCCTGCTGGCCATCAATCGCGGTGTACCACTGCCGGCTCGCCATGAACTGCCCCCAAGACCACAGGCGATTTTCGCGCCAGCCCGAACGCTTGTCGGCTGGTATCGCTCTGCCCCACCGATATTATTATACCCAAAACGAAAATTGGGCACCCGTTGAATAGCCGGCCGCAGCTCGCCGCCCACCGAATAATGCGCTAGTCTGCTTCAATCCAACCAAGCAGGGGACAGGCATGCAAAAATATCTTTGGTCGCTCGGCGCCGCTTCCGCGCTTTGCCTCGCTTTCGTTTCGGCGGCACAGGCTTCGCCCGTGACCGCGGCGGATCTGTCCGGCAAGAAAATCTGCTGGGATAACGGTTCCGCAAGCACTTACGGCCCGGGCGGCAAATACTCGAACAATATGACCGGAGAGGGTACGTGGTCAGTCACCGGCAAGGGTCTGCACGTCCATACCGACCGTTACGATTACGTGGTGGCCGTTGACAAGCAACCGGGCGGAACATTCCTGGCCGTGGCCGTCGGCACGGCGCTAAAAACCACCGGTAAATATTGCAACTAGGGCATGATCCGGAAAAGTAGAAGCCGGTTCTCCGAAAAGATCATGCTCGGTGATAACTAAACCGGCCTGCCTTTTTTCGGCGGCGTGCACGCCGACCCGTCCTGCTAACTGCTCAGGAGGCGCGCTCGGTTTTGGCTTCAACTTTTCCGGTGCCGTTGCACGGCTTACACAGGATTTGGCTGCCGCGCTCGCGGACCCAGCCCGTACCGCGGCAGCGCTCGCAGGTTTGTTTGATGATCGGCGGCGGCCTGTTGTTGTGCATGGAAAAGCGTTTTCCGAAATCCATGTGCGTGGCCTTTTCTTGCGCGATTGTGGAGGCGAGCGGACACTATCGACATCGCCTTAAGGCCCCGGCGGGCGATTGCGTTAAATGCAATGTATGTCGGCCGGGTCACCTTTCGCTAAGATTGTAACGATCCGCACCATCCGCCGTTAGCGTACGCGCAGTATGGAACCGGCATGAGTTCCATCCTGTCGATTGCCGCTTCAGGCTTGGCGGCCGCTTCGCAACGGCTGCAGGTTTCGGCCAACAATATTCCCAACGCGAATTCGGATGGCCCGCTGCCGTCGACAAGCGCGGCGGTCCAGGCGCAATATCCCGCCGCCTATGTTGCCCAGCAGGTCAATCAGGTTGCCACATCCGGTGGCGGAACAAGCGCAGTCGTTTCCAACCTGCAGCCGGGCACCGTGACGGCGTACGATCCGACCGCGCCCTACGCCGACCAAAACGGCCAGGTGGCGGCGCCGAACGTCGACGTCGCCAGCGAAGTCATCCAGCAGGCGATCGCGAGCTACGAGTTCGCCGCCAACGCCGACGTGATGAGCGCCTACGAAAAGATGATGCAGACACTCCTCGACATTCAGACCTGACGCCCGCGCCCAGTCTCGCCGCCCTTTCTCTGTAAGCCTTACGCTCTCCAGTTCGTCGTAAGCGGGCGCCTTCGGCTAATGATAGCCGCTACTGCCGCTGTCGTGGCCTCCGCCACCGTCGCTGAAGCCGGCATCGAATGCGCTCATGCCGGAATGGACAGCGTCGATCGCGCCGGCGTCGAAACAGCCTAGATCGAAGCTGCCCGGATCGAAGCTGCCAAAGTCGAAGCGCCCGGAATGACGCCCGTGCTGCGGGCCGGTCTCCGTAAAGACCAAGCTCTCGGCGCCGCCGTGCGCGCGCATGGCGTCGCCAAGCGGCTTGAACGCTTTGGTGAGCTTGTCGCTAAGCAGCACATTGGTGCCGAGCGTCTTTGCCAGAGCCGCCGCCCGCGCCGGATCGGACTTGAGCAGCCGCGCGACGTCGTCGGCCTTGAACAGATCGGACTTGATCCGCGCCTGCGCGGTCTCGCCATCCGGTGTCAGACGAAAGTAGTGCGTGAACAGAAGCTTTTTCTTCTGCAACAGCCCGCGCGCGATCAGCGCGGGGATGATGAACTTGACGCTGAATTGCAGGCACGCCGGCCCAAACGCCTTCTCGGCCGTCTCAACCACATCGCCGATCCGGCCGCCGTCGGCCTGCGCCGCGCGCACCACGTCGAGGATAGCGGCAATGTCCGGCGGCGCATTTTTCGGCTCGCCGGCGATGCGCAGATGCGCGATCTTTTTGCTGCGGAACACGCCGGGCTGTTCGGTTTCCTCAATGCGCAGCACGCCGGTGGCAAGCAGAAAGAGCAGCGTCGCCTTGACGCCGCCTGACCCTTAAGCAGGTTCGGCGACAGCAGCACGGTCGCTTCGGCCGGACTGAGCGGCGTGGTTTCTGACATCGTGAGGCCTACCTTAGAGGGATGACAGACACGCTAGCAGAGATTTGAATAAGGGCCGTGCGTAGGCGCGCTCTCGTCATTGCCGGACAAAGGGCGCGAAGCGCCGTCTCCGCGCCTGATGTTCCGGCAATCCATGCTGCGGTTCCGTTTGCACGCCCTTATGGCGAGACTGGCGCGTGGTGCGGTTCACTTGTAGTCCGCATGGCGCGGAGCGAAATGCGGGGTCGGTGGTGACGCCGGATCGCCGCGAATGACTTCCGAGGGTGACGTATGAAATATTGGATCGACACCGAGTTCATCGAGCGGCCGTGCACCATCGATTTGATCAGTGTGGGACTGGTGGCTGAGGACAGCCGTGAGTTCTATGCCGAGAGCAGTGAGGTTGATTGGACCAAAGCCAGCGAGTGGACCCTTCAAACCGTCCGGCCGCAACTCGAGGGCTCGGGAATGGTGCGGGAACAAATCGGCTACGCAATTCGTCGGTTCGTCGATGGCGACGCGCACCCGGTTTTCTGGGGTTATTTTCCGGCTTACGACTGGGTCGCGTTCTGCTGGCTGTTCGGCGACATGAATGAGCTACCGTTTCGGTTCCCGCAACTTTGCATGGACATCGAACAGTGGGCCATCGAGTTGGGTGGTCCCGAATTGCCACGGCAGGTCGGCGCGCGCCACCACGCTCTCGCCGACGCGCGGTGGACGAGGGATGCATGGGCCTATCTCGCCACTCTCCATCCTGCAGGCGCTGAGCGCTGCTGCGTGGGATCCAAATACCATGATCGGCTCACTGCAAAATCGGCATGAGTGACGATTCGATGATGCGGGCGCTGCGCCATGTATCGCGTCCGCCGCTGCGCCTCGGCTACGGGGCTTATGCGGCCGTAGCTATACCCTGGCTGATCACGTCTGATGTTGGCCCGTCGCGACACTTCGCGGCGACGTACAGCCTGCCTATCCTTTCGATGATATGGGAGCTGCGGCGATACTTGACCTCAGTTTCGTAGGATGGTCAGGGCGGATCAGTAGTTTGGGCAGGCGAATTCGATCTTGCCTGCTGCTGACTAAATCGCCGCACTCCATTCTCATCGAGAACGTAAAGTGGAATTGAGCGGGGAAAGTCGACATCACGGACCAGCGCCAACCAGCGATTGTCCAATACCATCCAGTCGCCATTGAAACGAACGGTCACAACGACATGGTCCTGATTGACGACCGTGTCATGGACGATCACCAGCTTCACATCTTGTTTTGCAAAGCCGACTTCTAATATCGCAACGTACTTGGCCACGGCGTAGTCCTTGCAGTCACCTTCTCCTGCGGAAAGTGCTTCCAGCGAGGAGTGCCAGACGTAAGGAACGGTTGTTGGCTTTATCGCGAGGTTAATGGATCGGTTAATCACACCAAGGCGGGCGAGGCCGTCACGAGCGCGTCCTTCGGCAATAATGTTGCGAAGGACGCGGATAGCAGGGGAGCACGCCTCGTCCGTGGCGCGGCAGAGCGCCAAGGCTGCCATGTCGGCAAGCACTCCCCGCTTCACACCCTGCCAAAGGTGGGCAAGCTGGCCGTCTGCAACTCGCAATGTAGACGAATCGAAAGGCCCGTCCGTTGTGATCTGTAAAGATGCAATATCCGGCGGAATAGCGGGCCCGGAACTGGTGTACGATTGCCCGGCAGAGTGGTGGAAGAGTCGCGCCGGGGCTGTTCTTAAGTCCGGAAACGTTGCCGTGTCGCCGCTGGCAAGTCCATCTTCTGACTTGGCGAAAAGCCCCAGCAGGACTGCGAGTGTCAACGCTATCTTTCGGGCCGTCGCTTGACTGCACATTTCTAATGTTCCCGACGACGATTGCTCAATTCAGCTTACTCATGGATCGTTTTCGACTAACTAAAGAGCGTTTCCGACTCCGGATCATCGCAGTCAGTGACCAACCGGAACTGGGCCGCCCAGCTTCACTCTGCGTAAGATCAGCGCGCGTGATCCAAAGCACTGGGGTCGGCGAGCCGCCGCCGTTTGGACCCAAGATCGTGCCGCTCGGTAACACTTATGCAGCCGGCAGGAGGTCTTAAACCCAGACCAATGGATGGCCGCGATGAAACCTACGTTGAATGGTGGCGAAGATTGATCGCCTCGTAAATTTCGCTCGCGCTAACCCTTCCACCACTAGTGCTGGTGGTGTATTTTGCGAACGTCGTAGTTTCGCCGCGCGAGCTGCCACGGGGCGTGCCGAAGTCCCAAAATCCTCAGCGGCAGCGATCATGCCGTCGGCAGGCAAGCACTCTAAAATTCAGATCATCTGTGGGCTGCAGGTTAGCTATCGACCATCGCGCCCTTAGGGAACGCTTTGGCTCTTCCGCGCTGCTCACCTGATTGTCCAGGCAAGCGCAAGAACAAGCGCCGGACGGCGCGTCAAATCGATGCGAGGGGGGGAAACATGAATATCACGCACGGACTGCGGCGGGCCCTTCAGGTCAATCCGCAGGGCATCGCCATTCTGGAGGGCGAGCGCAAATCCTCCTGGACCGACGTCGGTAAGCGCGTAAGCCATTTCGCCGGCGCACTGCGACAGCTTGGCGTGGAAAAGGGCGATAGGGTCGCGGTCCTGATGTTGAACAGCGGCCGCTATCTCGAGCTCTATCTCGCGGTGGGCTGGGCCGGAGCCGTGATTGTTCCGCTGAACATCCGCTGGAGCGTCGCTGAGAACCAGGACGCCTTACAAGATTGTGGTGCCCGTGTGCTGGTCGTCGACAGCGCTTTCGTGGAGGCCGGCCGGGCGCTCGCGGCGACAATTCCAGCGCTTACGCTCGTTTATGCCGACGAAGGCGAGCCTCCTGCGGATTTTATCGGATATGAATCATTGCTCGCCGCCGCGAACCCAATCCCGGACGCGATGGCAGGCCGGGATGATCTCGCGGGCATCTTCTATACCGGCGGCACGACTGGGCGCTCCAAGGGCGTCATGTTGAGCCACGGCAACTTGATGGCCGACGCGCTTCAGTTGCTCGGCGAGGGTCTGTTTCCACGGGAGGGTATCTATCTGCATGCAGCGCCGATGTTCCATCTGGCAAACGGGGCGGTCATGTACTGCATGCTGCTGAACGCCGGCACGAACGCAATCATCAAGGCGTTTTCACCCGAAGTCGTCGCACAAGCGATTGAGCGTTACCGCGTCGACCATACGCTACTCGTTCCGACTATGATCCAGATGTTCGTCGATCATCCGGGGCTTGCCGGACGAGACCTCTCGTCACTGCGGCAGATCCTGTACGGCGCATCCCCGATCTCCGAAGCGCTTCTCGACCGCGCCATGGCGCGTCTACCTGGAGTGCGCTTCGTCCAGGCTTACGGCATGACCGAGCTTTCACCGGGCGCGACGGTGCTGATGCCCGAAGAGCATGTCGGCGCTGGCCGGGCTAAAGGGCGGCATCGCTCCGGAGGGCGAGCACTTCTCGGGGTCGAGGTGAGGATTGTCGACGCGAATGGCCGGCCCGTCCCACCAGGTACGGTCGGCGAGATCGTCGTCCGCGGCGACGTCGTGATGATGGGCTATTGGAACCGGCCTGAGGAGACTGCCAAGGCCGTCGTCGATGGTTGGATGCACACCGGCGATGGCGGCTATATGGACGAGTACGGCTTCATCTATATCGTTGATCGCATCAAGGACATGATCATTACCGGCGGCGAGAACGTCTACTCCACCGAAGTAGAGAATGTCGTCGCGCAGTATCCGGGCGTCCTGCAATGTGCGGTGATCGGCATACCCGATCCACGCTGGGGGGAAGCGGTTCATGTGGTCGTCGTCGTAAAAGCGGGCATGACGGTCGCTGCAGCCGATCTCATAGCCTTCTGTAAGGAGCGAATTGCTGGATACAAATGCCCGCATAGTGTCGAAGTGCGCACAGATCCCCTGCCGATGTCGGGCGCGGGCAAAATTCTCAAGCGAGAGCTACGTCGGCCCTTCTGGGAAGGTCGCGACCGACACGTCGCTTGACCTGCCGCTTCCTCTAGCGGTGGGCAGGGTTAAAGACTGCCGGGGGCGATCGATGACAGAAAATGTTGCGGTGCATGAGTCTCCTTATGGCCCGTCGCGACATTCCGCTGCGCCGTGAAATTTGTTTGCTATCGGGGCATGGCGGTCATGGCATGACCTGCGAGTGGCTCGACGCGATCGCGAATGACCCAAAACGGTCCTCAGGCACTAACCTGTGCGTTCCCCTCACCGGCCTAATGGGCAAGTCGAGAATGAGTTGACCTGCATCAATGTTCGACAGAATTCTTCATGCGTTTGATAATAGCGGTGAGGCGTGTCAGCGCGCAGAGGATAGCTGAGACTACAGCGCAGCAAACCCTGTGAATGAGACAAAGAGTAAGCCGCAGATGCCTCTTCGATCGTCGATCCGAACAAAAATCCTTGGCATCGCTGTTGGGTTGATCGTGCTCATGGTCGGCACGGCAGCCTTGTCGTTCGTAGCCGCGATGCGGGTCAGTAATCGTCTCGAACAACTTTCAGCAGATTATTTTCCGGCTTACCACGACTTAGCCGACGCAACGATCGATTCGCTGGGCAGAGCGCTCGAAATCCGAAGGATGATCATCGCCAAGACCGCGACGCCGCCCGACAACATTCGCTACGCCGAGAGCATAGCCGTTGCTGAAGCCAAGCTCGCCGATATTGATCGCGAGGAGCATGCGGCAGGGGCGCTGATTCAGACCATGATCGAGAATACTGAGTTCTCGGATGCAATTGCGCTCACGCGCGTCAAAACTCTGCTTGACACCATACTTACTGACGATCGCCGTTATCTAGCCAACGAAACCAAGCGTCTGCTGTCTTTGCTCGACACCGGTAACACAGAGGAGATCGCCGCCGGGCTCGAGCGCGTTGAGGGATTGCGCGACGAACTTACACGGAAGATGAACGCCATTCGCTCCGAAATGCTCACTCTTGTTCAAGCCAGCACCGCGACAACGCTGCGTAAGCAACGCGAGCTGATGATCGGCGCTGCAGCACTGACGGCGCTCGCGACAATCTTGGGCTTAGCGGTTTCGCTGCTAGTCAGTGCCGGAATGATGCGGCCAGTGCGGCGGCTGCTGGAAGGCACACGCGCAATCGAGGCAGGCCATCTTGATCAAATACTTCAAGTCACCTCGAGGGATGAGATCGGAGCTCTAACCGGCGCCTTCAATCGCATGGTCGAGCAGTTGCGCCTCAAAGAGCGCATTCGCGAAACATTCGGAAAATACATCGATCCGCAGGTCGTCGAGGGGCTAATCGACCGTCCCGCGCTCGCGACCTCCGGGCAGCGCCGTGTAATGACGACGCTATTCTGCGATCTTGTGGGCTTCACCAGCATCAGCGAGGGGATGATTCCGCAGGGCCTGGTGAAAATCATGAACCACTATTTGTCGGCGATGTCGGGACCGATAAGGACCCAGCATGGTGTAATCGACAAGTATATCGGCGATGCCATCATGGCGTATTGGGGGCCGCCCTTTAATGATGATGCGGACCAGGCGCGGCTCGCTTGCCTTGCCGCGCTCGACATGGTCGATCGGGTTGCTCCTCTGTGCGCCGAGCTGCCGGAAATCCTGGGCGTTCGCAACGTGCCTCCATTGGACATCCGCATCGGCATAGCTACCGGCGAGGCACTAGTCGGAAGCATCGGCTCGGAACTGATGATGAGTTACACGATCATGGGCGACTCAGTGAATTCTTGCCTCGCGACTGGAAGGAGCCAACAAGGTCTATGCGACACGGGTGCTGGCCTCTGAGGCGACCGCCAAAGCCGCCGCCTCAGACGTTGAGGTACGCGAGATCGACCGCATCGTCGTACTTGGTCAAAAAGAGCCGCAGGCAGTGTTCGAGGTAATGGCCCGCAAGGGGCAGCTGACGACCGCACAAGCGGAGCTCCGCGCACGATTTGCCGAAGCTCTGGCGGCATATCGTGCCAGGCAATGGGAGGCAGCGCATAGCGGCTTTATGGCGGCGCTTGCAATAGTTCCCGACGACGGACCGTCGCGAACGCTCCTAAAACGCCTGGACGCGCTAGAGGCGGCGAATCTGGCAGACGACTGGGACGGTGCTTGGCACTTGGACCAGAAATAGCTTGGAGCCCTCACGCGACAGTGTAATTCGCTCCCCACCGCCATGCCGGTCGGAAGGATTGTTACCGACTCGCGACAAGTCCGGGCGACAGGAGAACGTCCCGTTTTGGCCCGTCACGTCAACTTGCAGCGGCGGAAGCGAATTTCGGCTTCCGGGGTTAAAGCTGCCGTCACCGCAGACATCGTGCGATGTCGCAGTTTGACCGATTCTGTTGAAAAACTCGCTAGTTGAAACGGTGAAAGCTCACTGATTCAGTCCTGTTGAGAGGCAGGAACTGAGTTGATGATGGGACCACGGCAAGTCGAACAGGGTGTGCTGTTCTACAACTTCTCGCTCGATGCACATGTGCCGGCGGATCATTTGCTGAGGTCGATCGACCGCTTTGTCGAGCTGTCGGAACTGCGCCGCGAGCTCGCGCCGTTCTACAGCTCGATGGGTCGCCCGTCGGTCGCTCCCGAGCTGATGATCCGGATGCTGATCATCGGCTATTGCTTCGGCATCCGCTCCGAGCGGCGCCTCTGCGAAGAGGTCCACCTCAATCTGGCGTACAGGTGGTTCTGCCGGCTCGGGCTCGACGGCGATGTGCCCGATCATTCCACCTTCTCGAAGAACCGGCATGGCCGTTTCCGCGAGAGCGATCTGCTGCGGCGCGTCTTCGAGACGGTTCTGCAGCGCTGCATCCGCGAGGGATTGGTCGGCGGGGAAGCCTTTGCGATCGATGCCAGTCTGATCAAGGCGGATGCCAATCGGCAGAAAGGGATCGAGGGCGAGAAGGGGTTGCCACCAGAAGCGACCGGCCGGGCGGTCAAAGAGTATCTGGCTGTGCTCGACGATGCGGCCTTCGGCGCTGCGACCGATGTCGTGCCCAAGTTCGTCTCACCGGCCGATCCGGCAGCGCGATGGACCGGAGCCCACGGCGGGCAAGCATTCTTCGCCTATTCCACCAACTATCTGATCGATGTCGACAACGCGATCATCGTTGATGTCGAAGCCACAACCGCGATCCGGCAGGCCGAGGTCCTGGCCGCAAAACGCATGATAGAACGCTCGCTCGATCGCTTCGATCTTTATCCCGCACGACTTCTGGGGGACAGCGCCTACGGCTCAGCCGAGATGCTCGGATGGCTCGTCTACGAGCATGGCATCGAGCCACATGTGACCGTGTTCGATAAGTCCACCCGTCAGGACGGCACCTTCTCACGCGACGACTTCACCTACGACCATGTCGGCGACGTCTATTCTTGCCCCGCCGGCAAGATGCTAACGACGACCGGCTCACGTGTGAATGACGGAGCGACATTACGCTACCGCGCCAGCAAGTATGACTGCCAAGCCTGCCGCCTAAAGCCCCGATGCTGTCCAAAGGAGCCGGCCCGGTACGTGCCGCGATCGATCTATGAAGGCGCCCGTGACATGGCACGCCAGATCGCAAGCTCGTGGCAAGGCCGCACCGCGCGACGACTGCGCAAGAAAGTTGAAATGCTGTTCGCCCATCTCAAACGCATTCTCAGGCTCGATCGGCTCAGACTAAGAGGACCGAATGGTGCGCGCGATGAGTTCCTTCTCGCAGCAACCGCCCAAAACCTCCGAAAAGCTGGCGAAGCTGATACCGATGCCAAGCCCCACCCAGCCTGAGACCATTAGCGGCTCGCAATCGAGGGCCTTCGAATGGCCGGGCTGATTAATCTCAAAATTACTCACCGACTTCTTCAACGAAATCGACCCGAAGCGGTCATTGACCTTCGATAATTTTAGGGTGTGATGACCGGCCAGTAAGGAGCCTCACTTGTGTCCAGGACGAGCTGGGCGGCAGTGAATTGAGGTCGTCGCCGACTATGTGCGGCTGGGAGACGTCAGAAGTTCGGCAGAATATCGAGCTGTTGATGGATGCAAAGGAGACGGTCGTGCCACATGCGAGAGGGACCCCGGAACAACTCAGCATGTTCTCCGATGCCGTATTCGCTGTCCTTATAACCGTTCTGGTTTTGGAGCTGCGACCGCCGGAACTCCCCACCTTTCGAGCGCTATTTTTGCTGTGGCCTACCTGGCTTAGTTATGCGGTGAGCTATCTTTTCATCGCCATTGTTTGGGTCAATCACCACCATCTTCTACGCTACGCTACTGAGGCCAGCCCTCGTTTGATGTGGTTCAATTTCGCGCACCTGTTTTCCGTGTCGCTGCTTCCGCTCTCCACTGCTTGGATGGCCGTAAGCAAGTTGGCGGCGCAGCCTGTTGCCTTTTATGCTGCGGTCTTCTTCTTCGTGAATGCAACTTACATGGCTCTGATTTGGGAGCTTTTAGAGCGCTCCCCCGTCAAAGAAGTCTCGCTGAAGAAGCGCAGGGTCATGCGCTGGCGGTCGATTGCGACTTTAAGCGTTTTCGGCATTGCTGCCGTCGTGGCGTTCAAATATCCGCTGGTCGGACTGGGAATGTGTATTTTTTGCCTGATTGTTTATCTGAAGCCCGAGGACATCGTGCCTTGACAGATACCCCGCCTGTTGAGCCATAAACTTCTCTCCGGGCAGAGCATTTTTTGTACAAGCCGGTGGCGGTCCTTAAGAATCCTAGGAAGTTATCAGAATAGTCATCCACAAGCTGGTCCGGCCCAACAATACTTATGATTGGACGCCGGCTTGTGGGCCCGTCGCGACATTCCGCTGCGTCTAAAATTTGGTTGCTATCGGGGCATAGCGGTCATGGCACGACCTGCGAGTGGCTCGACGCGATCGCGAATGACCTAGGCTGTGTAAAAACGCAGAAATTGAAAAGGGACGAGAATGATTTTTCTCAGGTCTATTGAAATCGGACTCGCTTGCGAATTTTTGCACGCCTAACGGTAATTTGGACGAACGTTTATTCTACCGCGCTCGCGCGTCGCCGCGTTTTTACACAGCCAAGACCCAAAGCTGACTTCGCCCGCCGTCGGAGCTACAGCACCATACGGTGGCGATCTTGAGTTAGCCGTCGTCGAGAACGACGGCCCTAAATCCCATTGCTTTTCCTTGTCGTCGCGTCGTGGGCGGATGGATTGCGGCAGAGACCAATAAATGAATTAAAGTGACGCCAACACATTGGCGGGTGTGGCCCTCGCGGCTAAACAGAAAATCGACATAAAGCCGTGCCGGACCTTCGTTTGCAAGGCTACAGGCCCCTTTCCAAAGCCATCGGTCCCTTTTGAGAGGTGTACAGTTTTGCACGCAACTCGCGGCCGGCTTTTGTCCTAATTCGATTCCGTAATGATGTCACCGGAGAAACATCAGCGCCCCATTCGCGGGCGTATTTCTGACCCAGCGCTGCTGCTTGCCTTCGAAATTGACGCGGCGCGATAGAAATCGGTCGGTTGCCACATGAAGCTCTTATGCGCCGCTGGAGTGGCCAGCAATTTGATCTTGATCAGAAAATCACCATCGAAATCTAACGCCCTAGGGCTGCCAAACGTGCCAAATAAAGAGTTCCGCACTTCATTTCCCGAGGCCTTGGCCGCTTGTTCTGACAAATAAAGAGGCGCGGAAAACTTCACCGAATGATAATGGCCATCGCGGTGAAGCTCCCAAATGTATTTATCCCCACGCCGCTGGACCCGAACGGTTAGTTCACCATTGACGCCCGTTTGCATAGAATGCGCCTGCGTTGCCAAAAACTTCAATATCAGCCGCCGCTGCGGCTCATCGGTGGATTTATCCGCTAGCCTTCGATAACGCTGAATGTTCTTCTGAGTGAAAAACCGTTCCATGGGACCTCGCGCGGCTTGGACTTCGACCAACGAGCCCGCACGCGAACTGTACCCCGCACTTCACTAGAATTTATCTCCATGCTTCGCCGATGCTGTATGCATTGATCTAGATCAATTGCGACGGATTTTTGAGCATCCTGTTGTGGCAGTAGCGTTGCTGGCCCCGGAGCTGTCTTCTAGCGCACTCGGCCTCGACCGATGAGATGACCGAATAGGACCGCTCACTTCCGCTGTTGGCCCGTCGCGACATTCCGCTGCTCCGCAAAATTTGGTTGCTATCGGCGCATAGCGGTCACGGCATGACCTGCGAGTGGCTCGACGCGGTCGCGAATGACCCGAACCGGAAATCACAGGAGCGGATTACCCGTCCGGTTCGATTATCGGCGCATACTCTTCGACTGAAGTGTATCGGTTTGCTGTAAAGACAGGCGTGCCAAATTAAAGAACACTATAGTTATGACAACCTCAAAGACGATTGCGGCCTTGCTCGGTCCCACGCTTATAGCAAGCGCTGCCTCAATTTTTATAAACCTCAACAGCGTGGCCGGCCTTGGTCGACCAGGCTTTTCATAACCCGGCGCTTGTTTTCGTGACAGGCTTTCCTTTGTTCGTTGCTGGACTTGCCATTGTATATTTTCACAATCGGTGGACAGCGAAGCTGGCCAGTGGTGGTGACCGTTCTAGGATGGCTTGCGCTGGCATCTGGCCTTTCACGAATACTTTTTCCAACGCGGCTAGCTGGAATCGCGACAAGCGCCACTCAAACCACTGGCGTAATGCCTATAGCGGCGCTTGTGATCTTAGCAGTTGGCGCATTCTTATCGTTCAAAGCGTACAGGAGCGCATAACGCCGGCCCTGTTCGCGCTAGCCGATGAGGGGATCGAATAAAATCGCTTCGGCAGCTATTGGCCCGTCGCGACATTCCGCTGCGCCGTAAAATTTAGTTGCTTTCGGCGCATAGCGGTCATGGCATGACCTGCGAGTGGCTCGACGCGATCGCGAATGACGAGAATGCTTTTTCTCGAAGCGACAGAAAACAATCGCACTTTTGAATTTTTGCGCTCCCGATTGGGATATCGCGAAGTATTTATTCTATCGCGCGCGCTGGTCTCCGCGTTTTCACACATGGGGTAATTCCGGGCTCGAGCCATACTCGGGCTCTGGGAATTAGCTCTCTACGAACACAAGGCCGACCTCATGGGGCCTTGCAATCATGGAGGGCTGCAATGGAGCACTATGTTGGACTGGACGTATCGTTGAAACTGACAGCGATCTGCATCGTCGATCGAACGGGAAAGATCCAGCGCGAAGGCGTAGTGCCTTCCGACCCGGAGGCGATTGCGGCTTTCATCGAGTCGTATTCATCGAATGTCGCTCGAGTAGGGCTTGAGGCCGGAGCAACGTCAACGTGGCTGTGGACCGAGCTGAACAAGCTGGGATTGCCCGTCATTTGCATCGATGCCAGGCATGCCAAGGCCGCTCTGAAGATGCAGATCAACAAAAGTGACCGCAACGATGCCGTGGGCATCGCTCGCATCATGCAATGCGGATGGTACAAGGAGGTTCGCGTCAAAGACCTTGACAGTCACGCGGTCAAAGCTCTTTTGGTCAGCCGAGCTCTGCTCGTCAAGATCAAGCGAGATGTTGAGAACCAGATCCGCGGGCTCCTCAAGAACCTTGGGCTCGTGATTGGCCGAGCAAAAATGAACGTATTCGCTGTGCGTGCTGGGGAGCTGATCCAAGATCGGCCGAAACTGACTGCTGCCGTAGTACCACTCCTCAAGACGCGGGAGGTTATTGAGCGTCAAATTGCTGATCTCGATCGTAAAGTGCTGCAACTGGCACGCAACAATACTCAGGTGCGGCGCTTCATGACTGTGCCCGGTGTGGGACCGATCACTGCGCTGTGCTATCTCGCAACGATCGATGACCCGAACTCGGTTCAAGAAGTCGCGCAGCGTCGGCGCTTATGCCGGATTGACGACCCGAAGATATCGTTCGGGCGAGATCGATTGGACTGGACGCATCTCGAAATGTGGCGATGCGATGTTGCGAACCTACCTATATGAAGCCGCCAATGTGCTGCTGACGCGCATCGCAAAATGGTCAGCGCTCAAGTCTTGGGGTATGCGGATCGCTAAGCGAAGCAGCCTGCGCAAAGCTAAGGTCGCGGTCGCACGCAAGCTCGCCGTCATTCTGCACCGCATGTGGGTCGACGGCACCGAGTTCAATTGGTCATCAAAGGAGGTAGCTGCCCACGTTGCATAATCGAGAAAACAAGCTTCCGCCCGCAAGCGGAACTGAGGTCCCTGCCGGGACGTGGCGGTGGTGAGATCGCTCTTGGTTTTGCGATGCTCGAGAGAGCAAAACGCGCTTCACACATTGAATCCACCAGCGTCACCTTACGCCATCATGCGGAGGGCTTGCCCCTACCGCGGAGAGAACCATGGGCCCGGCAAGGATGCGAGAGAGCTTGACAACGACGCCCGGAATTAGAGAACAGCCAAGACCCATCGGCGACGTGCCGCATCGAAATTCAATTATATCATTTTAAAACTCCTGACTCTGCCGTACACGTATTTTTTTTGGGCACGCGGACCGTCTCACTTTGCCAAGATCAATTGTGTGTCTCCCGAACTCATGATGTGGTTCGTGCTTGCGACGAAGATGGCGGTTACCGCGCTGTTTGTGACCGCGACGACCATCATCGCCGAACGATTAGGCGCCACGGTTGGAGCGCTCGTGGCAACGCTGCCAGTCTCAGCCGGCCCGGTCTATGTGTTTCTGGCCCTCGATCACGATTCCACTTTCATTTCTTCGAGCGCGGTTGCGAGCCTCGCACTGAACAGCGCTACGGCGATTTATCTCACGGCCTATGTTCTGATCGCCCAACGACGCTCGATGTGGCTCAGCATATCCCTTGCATTTGTAATGTGGCTGGCGGCCGTTTTGGTGCTCAGCCCCGTCCAATGGGCCGCATGGTCGGCATCTGCTCTCAACGTCATCGTATTCACCGCTTGTAGCTTCATCGTCCAGCCATTTTCCCTCGTACGCATCCCACGAACCACACGACCCTGGTACGACTTCGTGTTACGAGCGGGTTTGGTGGCTTCGCTAGTCGGCGTGGTCGTAACTCTAAGCTTTCAAATTGGCCCGACGGGAAGCGGCGTGCTTGCTGTGTTCCCGGTCATCTACACCAGCATTATGCTCATTCTGCATCGCCGCGTCGGCGGTCCTGCCACGGCAGCCTTGTTGGCGAACGCCGTTCCCGCTCTTGCCGGATTTGGCTTGGCTTTGCTCACCTTGCATCTCGCCGCAGTGCCGCTTGGATCCGGTGCAGCCCTCATCGTCGCCCTCGGCGTTTCCGTCGTTTGGAATGCCGTTGTTTATGCAATACGTCGCCGCCAAGCTCTTGCTTAATTACCTCGCCCGGCCGGGGCGTTTGAGTAATGCCGGCTAGCGCGTCGGTTCGTGGCCCATCGCGACATTTCGCTGCGCCGTAAAATTTGGTTGCTTTCGGGGCATAGCGGACGCGGCATGACCTGCGAGTGGCTCGACGCGATCGCGAATGAGCCATCAGCGACACAGGGGTCCCATTTTTACCGCGCTGCACGCTTCAATGACCACGCTGGTAGCTGCTATATTGAAGATTCAAGCCTCGGCCGTAGGGGAACCTCATGAGGCGGCGGGAATTCATCACCCTTATCGGAAGTGCCGCGGCGGTGTCGTTGCTTCGAGCGCCTGTCGTGCGGGCGCAGGAGCCCGGACGCATCTACTGAACTCGGCATGATGACCGGCGCTCCACGCCAGGTGCCACGGATGGTAGCGTTTTTTGACGAACTCAAGACGTTCGGCTTCGTTGAGGGGCAAAACCTCAAGATCGTTGCCGGTGGCTTTGAGCTTCGCGATGATCAGTATGCGGAAGTCGCGGCGACGTTACCCAACTCCGCACCAGACGTTGTCTTTTGCGTCAGTGATGCCGCGACACGCGCAGCAGCGAAGTCGACCCAGACGCTTCCCATCGTCGGCCTATCCGACGATATGCTCGCCGCGGGTTTTGTGCGCTCGTTCTCCCATCCCGGTGGCAACATCACAGGTGTCAGTATTCTCGGGGCTGAACTCAATGGCAAGCGCCTCGAAATCCTCATGGAGGCCGTGCCCGGCGCACGGCATATTGCAATCCTGGCGGACCCGAATAATACGCCACCGGCGGAGCTCCAGGTGCTTCAGAACGCGGCTCGTGCGCGCGGTGTCGAGGTCGTGGTCTTTGTAGCCGGAACGCCCGAACAGATCGCGCCAGCGATGGACAAGGCCAAGGCATCGGGGGCCACCGCACTTAACGTGCTGTCGGCGCCACTGTTCTCCTTTAATCGCCGGGTCGTCATCGAGCGGTCCGCGGCTCTTGGCCTGCCCGCGATTTATGAATGGCCTGAAATGTCGGAAGAGGGCGGTATGATCGGATACGGCCCGCGTCTTACGCTTATCTATCGGCAGTTGGCGCGTCTGATCGTCAAGGTCCTCCGCGGCGTTAAGCCGGAAGACCTCCCGGTCGAGCAGCCGACCAAATTCGATCTCGTTATCAACCTCAAGACCGCCAAAGCGCTCGGCCTCACTATGCCGCATAGCTTGCTCGTACTCGCCGACGAGGTGATCGAATGAGGCAACTCACGCATGTAGTTTGCTGCACTGCATGAGTCTGGTTGGATCGGTTTTGGCCCATCGCTTCCGTGCCGCGCCACCTGATGAATGTCCGGCGTTGCGGGCAAATGGGACATGACGCGGACATCACCAAAGCAACGCTGATGACCCATCGCGTTATTTCGCCGCCGCGCAGCAGGAATCGTGCAGCCCGCAGCGTGCTCCGCATTGGGTAAAATCAGGTGGTGCTGCCGGGATCGAGGCCGTATTTCTGGCACATCTTGCGGACGATCCCGACGTCCTTACCGCCGGCGATCAGGCCGACCACCGCCGATGTCACCTTGCCGCCGGAAATCGTACCTTCGACGATATACGCTTGCCAGCCGCTATAGCCCGGGTATGGGCTCTTGGCGTTGACCATCCCGCAGTAGTTGGTCGGGCCATCTTCGGTATCGGCGATCTGCGGCCAACGGAATTGCGCCGTGTTGGGATTTAGAACCGATAGGCCGACGGCGTGGCTGATGACCGCCTTCTCCTCTGGCAGAAGCTCGCGCGTACGGATGCCACTAGCATCCTGCATGTGGCTCAACCCCAGGAGATCTTGGGACGTTGAGTGTCCGCCACCGCTCGCACAGGCCGCGAGCGATAGTCCAGCGGCCAATGTGGCGCACGCAGCTATAACTCCGCGACGGATCATTTGCAGCTATGTCCCATCCACCCTGCGCCGCATCTTAGCCCTCGCGCAACCTGCAGAACAATCCGTCTGACATCGCGGCGGGTGACGGCTCGCGCGATGACCGGTTGTGACCCGTTCCTGCCGCACCAACAGTCCACCATCGTGTCTGTCATCGGAGTGATAGCCGCCGCACTCGCTTGTTGTCGGCGAGGCAGTTCATGACCCGACTGAGACATCCGGCAGTGCTTAGCGACGCTGTCCGAGCGTACGCCCGCCGTTATGCTAGCGTTGATGACAAGAATGTTAATAGCAGAAACCAGGACCGGCCCGTTGCCTTATAGAGGCTGATCGAATGGACAGGCGCGCATTCGTCATTCTTCTAACCACCACCGTGGGCCTTGCGACACCAGGTTTGGCGGACAGAAAGAAGCCCAAAATCGGTTTGTTGGACTGGTTCCCGCCGACTATGGGCGTCGATCTCGACCGTTTTCGCGAAGGGATGCAGCAATTCGGCTATGTCGACGGCAAGGACTACGACTTACAGGTTTATTTCACCAGCGGCGACCGGCAACTGACCGAAGAAACTGCGCGCAAACTGGTGCGGGAGCCGGTTGACATTCTGGTCGCGGTTACCACTCCTGCGGCGCACGTCGCGGCCGAAGCGACTGATACAATTCCAATAGTGATGCTGACTGCCAACGCCCTCGCTACTGGTCTCTCGCCGAGCCTTTCGCGCCCGAGCCGCAATCTGACTGGGGTTTCTCTTTTAATGACCGACGTCGCCGGTAAACGGGTGGAACTGCTCCGCCAAATAAATCCGCATTTGAAAGCGGTTGCTTTTCTCGGTTCGACCAGAGAGCCAAACAACGCGACCTTCGTGCGCGAGACAAAAGTGGCCGCCGACAAACTTGGCATCGCGCTTTCGGTTCGCATGATCGATGGACCAGCGGCTCTTGACCAGGACGTTTTCGATGCGATGAAGCGAGATGGAAATGAGGCCGTGATTGTCGAACCGATTTTCACCGGCAATCAGGACAAAATCGTCACGATGGCAATGACAGCAAAGCTGCCGGTAATAGCCGATTTTGCGGTCTTTGCGGACGCGGGAGCGTTATTGAGCTATGGCCCTAATCAGGCGGCCTCGCTCCGGCGAGCAGCCTACTACGTCGATCGTATCTAAAGGGCGCGAGGCCCGCCGATTTGCCAATCGAGCAACCGACCGCGTTCGAACTTGTGATCAACCAGCGCACAGCTGCGCAACTTGGCTGGACGATCCCACAGGATGTGTTGGTCCTGGCCGACCGGGTGATCGAGTAGCCTTTCGACCAATTTCTCCTCCTGGCCCGTCGCGACTTTCCGCTGCGCCGTAAAATTTGGTTGCTTTCGACGCATAGCGGACATGGCATGACTTGCCAGTGGCTCGACGCGGTCGCGAATGACCCCAAACAGACATGGCGGACTTCTCTAACGTTGAAATCCCTCCGGTTCGCTACGGCGCTCGCGCCGGCCCGATCTGCGGTGCACGCACCGGCTTGGCCATGCCGTAGAAAACTACAACGCCTTGGCCGCCGCAGCGGGTTGAGAGTGCCTCGCCAGGCGTCCCGATACAGCTATCAATGTCCTGCCAGTTGTTCGTCATCCAGACGTTCCCTGCGGGATCGATGTCGATATCGACCTGCATCTGGAGACCGCCACCAACGTACCCGCCGGGCGGTGAAATCTGGTCGCCGGTCTTCATGCCGGGCGGACAGTTTTCTGTGCGTACCCCGCACAACTGCACAATAGGACTGCTCGGAGTATTGAAGTTGGAGACCCAGACGTTGTCATTACCATCTACGGCCGCTGCCCAAGGGCCAGGGAGACCATCACTTTTGAACGGCGAGCCGGGAAACTGGCTGCCGTCTGGCCGCAACAGTGTGACGCTGCCACCGAAACGACCACCCTTTTGCTCGGACATCGTCTTCGTTAGGTAGTCCGAAGCTGAGGCTACGCCTTTGAGCTTAAGGTGTACGCCCATGTCTATCAAATGGGCCATGCCCAGAAGCCCAGTGCCAAAGCGGTTGGTGACCCAAACGTTGCCGCCGCTGTCAATGGCAAGGCCGCTATTGTTAATTCCGGTGCTTGAAATTCTCGGCTTTGCTCGGATCAGACGCGGGGAAGCGTGTCACGTGGTCCACTCCGCTATTGGACACCCAAATTCGGTCCTGCTGGTCGATGCCGAGATGAAATGGTGCTCTGAATGATTTGCATGGTTCAGCGCTGTCACCCTCGCAAACAATCCGGCCCTTGGTCAGATCGCCCTTTGGGAAAGTAGACCAGCTGGCTCTTCTCGATGCCAAGGACCCAGACGTCTCCGCTCGGAGTGACGATGACGCCCTTGCATCAGCCCGAGCTTGCCGTCGAAGTGATGCCCTCGGGGGGCGTCAACGGCTTGCCGTTCTTGTCGAATACCGCGATCGACTTGCTGCCGTAATTGGTGAACCAAGCATTGTCATTGGCATCGACAGCCGCGCCGAAGGTGCCGCCTTCCATTCCGCCGCCAGTGAAGCCGGTGGTATTCGGTGAAAGCGGGCGGCCGTTCGGTGCGAACTTGGTCGCATGACCTTCCCATAGGCTATCCTGTCCCTGCCAACCGACCGTGAAGTTGTCGCCAACCCAGAGGTTGCCCTCGCTGTCGAACATGGCTTTGCCGCCCGCACGATAGCCGCCACCGTCGAACTTAAGTGGCAGCACCCAAGCGCTAGGGTGACCAATTGAGGTACGGCATGAACGGAACCGGTCGCAGGTTCTTGCCATTCGGGACCGGATAGAATTGGTCCAACAAGAGCGAAGAGCCTTTGTGGTTGATACCAAGGATTGCGGGCGATGGACTGGGCCGCTGCCAGCGTATCGGTGGCCGCTTTGCCCTTTGGGGCGTGGCCGCTGTGAAAAGACTGTTGCAAGCATCGGCATTAACCCGCGTAGTGCAACCCGCCAGCAGGTCGGCCAGCGTGGCAAAATTGGCCATTGTTGGCGTCTGGCCGCTGTTGAGCGGGTCTTGAATAGCGGACCCCCAGCCGCCCGTTTGAAGATCAACGAAGTTCGGCACGTTGCCAGCGGCGATGCGCAGTCCGAGCGCGTGACCTTTGATCGCGGTGCCGTCAAGAAACTGAGCGTTGGTCCACACCGACGCGACGGTGGTCATCTCGTTGATGACGACCTTGGCCGGTGGCGTGTTGCCCAGCACCGTCAATAGAGCGATGGCTGGATTGTCGCCGTTACCTTTCGCCTGGCCCACCTTTGGCGACCAGATACAAGCTGACATCCGTGCCAGGAGTTTCTTGGCTGAGAAGCTGGAAGCGACCGTCACTGCCTGACTTCGCTTGGGCCAGTTGCCTCGGTTCGCCCGCACTCGCAGCCCATAGAGTGACAGTGGAATTTGCGAGGGGAGCGCCACCCGCTTGGACCTGCCCTTCAATGCGAACGTCGGCGGCAGCCGGGCTGCACGCCCAGCCGAGCAATCCACATATGACCAAAACTGCGGGTAGACTGGCTTTACTAATCTTGATCACGAGCGTTCTCCAATTTCTGGCCGATCTTGTGGGAGGGCGGTGACGATTAGCCCCGCCGCGTAGGCGGTGCGGTATTGACGCAAATCAATACAAACTTTTCAAGCAGGGGATGTCCGATCCTGGCCCGTTTCGACCGATCGCGGGAGGCCTCGTCATGTCGGCAACCAGGTGATGAACGGACCTGTGCCGGACGTCACGAAATGACGTTCGTGACCCGCAACAGACATTGGGGCCTGATTGGGATATCCTTCGCGCATGGCAGAACTCTTGCGCCCCGCCACCGCTTTTCTTGCCGCCGCGACCTGACCGGCTGCCGCCCATTCGCAAGGCGTTCGGGCTTGAATGGCTGACAATCGGATGGATGACGGTTGAAGCCGTCGTTGCCATTGGGGCCGGGGTGACAGCCGGAAGCCTTGTACTGGTCGCCTTTGGCCTCGATAGCGTAATCGAGTTGGCATCGGCAGGCGTGCTGATGTGGCGCTTGTCTGTCGAGCTTCGCCACGGGCAGAAATTTTCCGAGTATGCTGAGCGCATCGCCAGTCGCATCGGCGGCGCGTTGCTGTTCGCCTTGGCCGTCTACGTTACGGCAGCGGCCGTATGGCAACTATGGAACAGAACCGGCGATGAATTCTCCTGGCCGGGCTTCCTCGTCGCGCTGATCGCCATTCCCGCCATGCGCTACTTGGCGCGACGCAAGATCGCAATTGCCGAGAAGATCGGAAGCCGTGCGCTCCGCGCCGACGCCATGGAAGCTGTGACATGCGGATGGCTGTCATTCGTGGTTGTCGTCAGTCTCGCGGCGCAGTGGCTTGTGGGCGCGTGGTGGATCGATGGCGTCGGCTCACTGGCAATCGTGTACTTCTTGGTGAAGGAAGGCCGCGAAGCTTGGTCGCGGGACGAATGCGAGTGCTGTGCCTGACGGTCGCGCTATTGTAATTTGCGGGCGAGGCATGGGCCGAAGAAGAAGAGCTTACCGCATCGTCGTACGACGGCCACCATGTCTGGAATTGGCCCTTCGCTGCAAATTGGGGGTGACACATTTGGTAGCGATCGGAGCAATAGCGGACATGCCTGGCCCGCGCTCCAAACGACGCAGATGACCCGGAACGGAAATCGGCGAGCCAGTTTTGCTGTCTTGCACAACGCAGTTCTGATCTGACAATGTGATATGTTGTAATCCTCGGACTGAGGACAACGTCCATGAGGCGGCGCGAGTTCATCACACTGCTTGGTGGAGCGATGGCCTCGTGGCCGCTCGCGGTTGGCGCGCAGCAGACCGCCAAATTGCCGAGCCTTGGCTTTCTCACCGCAGGTGTGGCCAGTCCCGGGCTACCAGCTTTGCTTGAGGGCTTGCGCCAGTTGGGCTGGATTGAAGGCAAGACCATTGTCATTGAGTACCGGTACGCAGCGGATCGCAACGACCGCCTGCCCGAATTGGCGGCTGAGCTAGTCCGCCTCAGCGTCGACGTGATCGTGGCGGCGGGAACGCTGGCGCCCCTGGCTGCCAAGCACGCCAGCGCGACAATCCCAATAGTCATGACATCCGCTGGCGATCCGCTGGGGACCGGGGTTGTTAGAAGTCTTGCGCGACCGGGTGGCAACGTCACTGGGCTGAGTTTCATGTCTCCGGACCTTAGTGGAAAACGACTGGAATTGATTGAGAAGATTGTTCCAGATATTGCACGCGTCGCAATCATTTGGAACGCAGGAAACCCGTATCCCGCGCTCGTCTTTAGGCAGACGGAGAACGCCGCCCGGCAGTTGAACCTTGAGGCTCAATCTCTGGAAGTACGCACGCCCGATGATGTGAACAGCGCACTTGAAGCTGCCGTGCGGGAAAAGGCAAACGCGCTGATCACCGTCGAAGACCCTCTCACCGTGAATCATCGAAAGCAGATCGCAGACTTTGCGGTCAAGAATCGACTGCCGACGATGTCCGGACTAAGGGAATTCGTGGACGCTGGAGGCCTTCTATCCTACGGGCCATCCCTTGCCGATTTATATCGGCGCGCTGCTGGCTATGTCGATAAAATACTCAAGGGCGCAAAACCTTCAGATCTTCCGGTCGAACAGCCAACCAAATTTGAGTTCGTCATCAACCTCAAGACTGCAAACGCGCTCGGCCTTACAATTCCGCCGGACATGCTTGCGATTGCCGACGCGGTGATTGAGTAGGACCGCTTGTTTGCTGCGCCGCACTCAGTCCGGAGATGGCCCTGAACGTCGTCTGCTGCGAGACAACAAAATGTCTGAAATTGGGGCAGAGCGGAAGTGTGT